>NZ_JAFMZO010000003.1 GCF_024436395.1 Paradesertivirga mongoliensis
TGATGATTTTCTCTTGTGTTGTCATTGCTTAATCTGATTTTAAGTTACTAATTTTATTGTAACTGTCAGATTAAGTCGTGACTACTTCACTTAAAACCCCAACGTGACTCCATCTATAGTCACTAAAGAGAGGCTTTCCTAACTGGGTCAGCCTCTCTTTTTATATTTCTTCATTTTGTGTCTATCTAAGTGCCTTTAAGGATGAAGCAACAAAAGTTACCGAATCAGATCAGCGCAATACTGATTAAGCACGTCGCTGTTAAAAATTCACAAATATTTGCCACCACTGGAATCAGCCAGACACGTTACTTGTGAATCCGCTAGGACGAATCTGATTTTTTGGAGATGTTCGAAAGCTCGAAAAAATGAGACCCTAGGAATGCTAAACTGAAGAAAAACTTTGCAGACAGCATCGGCCCACAAAGTACTAAAAGATCTGACAGAAAGGAAAGTACAACCCAAAAGTCATGGAAGCACAAACTCGCATTTGCAAAACGGCCGTCGCCTGTAGGCCTTTATTTTTGGTCGTAACCCATATCGTAATTTGGATTA
Source organism: Paradesertivirga mongoliensis (assembly GCF_024436395.1). Taxonomy (GTDB): domain Bacteria; phylum Bacteroidota; class Bacteroidia; order Sphingobacteriales; family Sphingobacteriaceae; genus Paradesertivirga; species Paradesertivirga mongoliensis. The sequence continues at coordinate 553 of NZ_JAFMZO010000003.1, forward strand.
AACCACACCATGTGAATTGGTGTATGAAAACAATTCTTTGACAAATATATCTTACGTTCCTGCCTTCCTTCGTTAATAAATCCAAGGCTTTCGTAAAACTTCACATTTCTCTCATTATGCTCTCTTGTATAAAGTTCTACCCTTAAAATGTGAGGAAAACTTGTTTCAACCACATACAAAAACTCTTTAAAGATAATCTTTCCCAAGCCTTGACCTTGTTTTGAGGGATCAATAACAATTGTTAGGTCAGTTAGTAGATGTTGAAACGCGTAGATTTTGGGCGTAGCTGCGTGTATTTCTCCTACAATTTGATATTCATTTACAGCAACTAAAATTAAACCGTTATCAATAGATTCTTCTAAAAAATTGGAAACATATTGTTCAGTGATTTCGCTTGGGTTGCGGATAATGCCGTCCGGAACAATTGCCAATTTTTTGTACAGCGAAAATATTTGTTCATTATCATTGATTGTAGCTTTTCTAACTATCATTTTTTTTGCTATTATGCTCACCTCCATGCTTATAGCTTACTCCCCGCCCGTATTAGCATTTTCTTGTCGCCCAGAACCAAATTAATTAAAAAGGATAACAGAACAACAACCACCTCGCCTCGATATAAATTCAGACCTTCGAGTTTGCAGTCGACTCGCACCTAAAGCACCTAATGGTACCGGTGGGCCGCGTTAGTCGCCAGCGATAGCTAATTCAAGTAAAGCCACACTTAAATTTCGATTCTGAATTGGAAGTTCAAAATCATTAGTTGTCTTATAATATTCAATAAACTTAAATCCGAATGATTTATAGTAGTCAATGATTCTTTTGTTTTCTGCCCAAGTATCCATTCGGACATATTTCATCCCTTTTGTCTTGGCAAATTGCTTGGCCCAAGCAAGGACCTTGTCAAACAGTCTGTGTCCCTTGAAATCTTGATTGACAACAATTCTGTGCAGATAAATAGCGTTACCTTCATCTCTTTCTCGCCAGATCAAAGGGTCATTAAATTGAATGCTGAAAACGCAGTGAATGGCATTACCACACACAATTTTGTATTGCAACCCATTCTTAATGTCCTTCTCCAGTACATCTTTGTCAATATCGTCCCAAACCGTGTAGCCCTCTCTCCCTTGCAAATCCATAGCCCGCTCAAACAGCCAAATACAGTCTGCAAAGTCCGCCTTAGTTGTATTAATGATTTTAAACTCTGTCTTGCTTGTTTCCACACCGTAAGGTTAAAAAGTCTATCCCTATTAAAGTGTTTCTTAAATTACCAGCTTCTGAATCACCTTTTCCGGCAATTTAATATAAACTACATACGTACATTTTTATCACTTTGCAGCCAGATTACAATCCCATCGCGGATGTATTTCAGCTACCATTTCTGATCCAAATCCGCAGCTTCTTTTAGTAAACGGGAAACGTCATTGATATTTATTTCAGTTGGTGATAGATAAACTCTGTAATAAATCCTCTTATTAGTTCCACGAGTGAGATAATTAGCCGCATCTTGGAGCTTACTCCCATACCAAAACCCAAGCAAAACTCCCTGTTTAATTCCTCCTCTTGGAACAGTTGAAGGCCATATAATACATATTCCCTTTTTACCATAAAAGAACGGAACATTGTAAGATATTTTCTCTTTGCAATAGCTGGGAAGAGTCTCGATGATTATTTCCCTCAACACATCCACTATTATTCTTTCTTCCTCTGGAAGAATGGAAAATAGTTCCGCATAATTCCTAATTCTCATGTGGATTATGCAGAACTATTAAAATTGCTTAAGCACCATACGTTCCTGTCCTTACTTCGCCAGTCCGATTGTAATAGGCGAGTATTACGCCCTTTTCTGTAATTTCACTTTCAGTCAAGGCAAGTTCTGTAGCAATTCTGCCCTCTTTAAATAATTTTTTTCCTTCACCAAGAATGACAGGGTGAATTCGAAGATGGAGTTCATCCACTAAATCATTTTCCAGAAGAAGCTGAATAAGTTCACTACTGCCCCAAACATGAATATCAACGCCGTTCGAATTCTTGAGCTTCTTGAGGTCTTCTAATTTATTAAGAAAAACCGTATTTTTCCAATCTGACTTTTCTAGGGTGTTGGAAAAGACATATTTCGTACCCTCAGTAATTTGTGGCCACATATCCGCTCGTTGTGGCCAAACAGAATAAAAAATCTCAAATGTCTTTCTGCCTAAAAGATATTCTGCATTTGCATCCATATATCTTTTTACTGCCTTACCACTAACTTCGTCTGCGTGTGGAACACTCCAGCCACCAAATTCAAATCCGCCTGATGCATCTTCATTGGGGCCTCCCATTCCCTGCATTACTCCATCTAGTGTAATGTTTGTCGTAACAATTATTTTTCTCATGTTATTTATATTTATTTTTTAAATGTTTCTCTAATAAACTTAAAATCAACGCAAATCTATTCTGGAATCCATTTCTGATCATGGTTTCCATACGTTCCAAAGATTCGTTAACGATGGTAATACTGAGTTTAGTTACCCCGTTTTGTTCACTGAAATGGTAGTTCCACTCAGATCCTGGTAATTGCGGGTTTTCATCTTTATCTGCGAAGTAATTGTGGAACTTAAAACTGCTCTTTGGTGTAATCGATGTGTATTTTTGAATTATCCAGTTTTCCCCTTCATCAGGGCAACCCATCGCATAAAACCTTTGCCCCCCAACTACAAAATCCATATACTTTGTTTTTGAAACAAGAGGAGGCGTAGCTTCCCATTGGTCGATCAACTCAGGCTTCGTAAATGCGTCCCAAACCAATTCAAGTTCAGCTGCAAACTCGCGACCTATGGTTATGGTTTTGCTAAGCTTGTCCACATGAAAGTCAAATTGAAGATCTTGATTCATCACTTCATTTGTTTAAATCAATAAGTAGTTCGTCCAAATTATTGAAGCACTCAGCCATACCATCCTGGTGATTTCCTCCAATCATCCTTTCAAAAGCTTCTAGAGATGTATATTGAACCGTCTTTTTGAGAGTAGTAATACCATTAGTATCCGTAAAAACTAAGTGACTTTCTGAACCAAAAGAGTCGGAACTTACATTTCCATCTTTATCGGAAAAAGCAGACTTGTATTGGATATCCGTTTTGAGAGTTATGGCAGTGTATTTTTCAACAGACCAGAATTCTTTTCCCCCGGGGATGCTTATGGCATACAATCTGCGACCTCCAACGGTAAAATCCATTTCTTTTGTATTCGACACTACCGGTCTTGGTGCATACCATCGATCGATTAAATCAGCTTTTGTAAAGGCATCCCATACTAAAGATGCTTTAGCTGCAAACTCTCTCGTGTAGTACTCTGTTCGGGTTTCCTTGTTAACTCTCCAATCAAATGCTAACTCTCTATTCATTTTTTTTGCTTTTTTATTGTTGCTAAAACATTGTCTAGTTGATTAAATCTCACTTCCCACATTTTTCTGTATTGGCTAAGCCATTGATCAATTTCTTTCATCTTTTCTAATTCAAGTGAGTAATAAATCTCTCGGCCCTGAAACTTCTGTTTTACAAGCTGGCATTCGGCAAGAACGCGCAAATGTTTCGACACAGCTTGTCGTGTAATGTTGAAGTTTTCAGCAATAGCATTCGGGGTCATTGCTTGCAACGCTACCAAAGCAATAATAGCTCGCCTTGTCGGGTCTGCAATGGCTTGAAAAATATCTCGTTTCGTTTGACTTTCAATCATCTTGCGCAACTCTGTGGTTGCAAATATATATGCAACTTTTGGGTTTCGCAAATCTTTTTTTTTTAACTATTGATGGCGAATTAGCCTTTTAAAATGTAGGCTATTCATTTACTAGCATAAATCCATTCGTTATGCTATTATTTAGTATAAATATCAGTATGCGGGCACAAATGTATTTCTATCAAAAAGCTGGAGAAATGGCAGCAAAAGTTACCCCCCAAGATGAAATTAAGTCCCGAGACAGCGTGCTATTTGACAAAACAACTTATATTAAACGCCATAAACATATTCAAAAGCGTTTCACTCTTCCACCTTCACAGTGAGTTCTCGTGATACAAGTAGAGAAAACTACAGCTTCTAGGAAGTCGCAGTGTATATTACAATTGGCTACTGAGATATGCAGGTTGATATTACCTATAGTCAAAAGCATGGCTGACCAAGATACGTAATGAGAAAAGTCACACTTCACATAAACCAGCCAATAATCAGTCGGCAGAACTGAATCTGCATCCTTTCCTTTCTATGGCATGAAGCCATTAGAAGATTGGAGCACAAACAAGCAGTGAACGAGATTGCTTTGAGCCGGGCCATTAGACTCTTAGTTCGTTTAAAAAATTTCGGAAAGACGTTAGGGAAGTATTTAAGTCAGGATTTGAACAATAATTCGATTCAATGGTCATATTCATAGTCTAAAACATGGCATGATTCCTTGCTTCTTATCGATTAAGTGTTTAAAAAACAGTTTCCTTGCCGCAGTCTCTGTAACGACACCTCAGATTAGATACTCACCGGCTCAATGCCTTCAGACGTCATCATAACTTTCTTGATCGTGCCGTCGTTGTTGTAGTGTAAGTAATCCATACAAACAGACCGTCTATGACTCCCGCCATCTTTCAATCCCCCGTTATGATAGAAAAAGTAAGATTTTTCACTTATATCAAGGGTTGCTGGCCTATTCGTTTCGCAGTTACCCGCTAATTCATTTACCAGACCCATGAATTTCCATGGACCATAAATACTTTCGCTCATTGCATATGCCACACGTTCAGGAGTCCCATATCCATACATCAGGTAATAATTTCCGTTACGTTTATAGACGTGTGAACCTTCGTTGAATTCGGGGAGTGATATCTGCTTTATTTCTCCCTTTAATTCCAGAAGGTCTTCACTAAGTTGCGAATAAAGGCAACGGCCATTTCCCCAGAATATGAAAGCCCTTCCATCATCGTCGATTATCACGCTAGGATCAAGATTCGCTTTCTCACCCGCTTCTACGGGAAGCATATCTCCGGTGATAAGTGCCGCACCCTTTGCATCGAAGAAAGGCCCCGTGGGTCTTTCCGAGACAGCAATTCCAATAGCCTTCCCGGGAATAGTCTTATGAGAAACCGCGGTGAAAAAATAGAACAGATTATTGTAGTATATGATCTTTGAGGCAAAGGCGTCCCCGGAGGCCCATGTGTAGTCTTTGGCAGCTAACGGACTTGGATGCTCGACCCAGTTTACCAAATCCCTCGATGAAAAGCACAGCCAATTCGTCATAATATACTCCTCTCTTTCCACCGGACACTCGTCATGCCCGGTGTATAAATAAACCACCCCATCATGTTCAATTAAGGTTGGGTCAGAGGTAAAAACGTGCCGAATTATTGGATTGTTCGTTTTCATAATTCACGAGATTTCTTCAGATTATCAAACAAGTTTATAGCAAAAGGTTTTGGAAATCATCACAGAAGGTCCTTGAGAACTTTAGCAGTTCAGACATGGCAAGGCGACTGTAAGGACTGTTTTTTTGGCAATACAGCTGAAAATGAGTAATCCATAAAGCTGGCTCCAGATGCTCTAGCCCCCTTCACATCAGTCAGACTAGTTGCTTTCTATACATGCACCAATATCTCGCGTAGCCCATTTGGGAAGAGTTCAGTTAACTACAGAGAGAAATTGCATGAGGATTTGTTCCCCAGGATCGATATTTAACCTACAGTTATAAGCGATTGGCGCGCTGTCGCATTTAGCCCTTATATTGTCGCAATATACTTCCTAAAGTCTCGTGCCCCCGCCCGAATTTTACATCATTTAAACATAATAATATGAAGCACAGCAGTGACAAAATTTCTATTGCAATCATGATCGTAACCTCCTGTCAATAACAAGAATGAACTATGTCGAAGTTACTCTAAGGGAAATCGCAACCGACCTCTTTACTATCGAATCCGACGGATCCATTCAGCGGCCATTCAATTTCCAATCTCGTTCCGTAACGCTAGATTTTATTGATTTTCATATTTTGGCCGACTTGATTCACTGAAGCCGAGAAAAGACTATTGGAAGAACTAACCGCTCTTTACTAGAGAGCTGAAGCGCTCAAAGCAAATCTCGAATTAGTTGACCGGATGTGTTTTGAATTTTTACGAACGGCTTTGCGTAAAAAAGACATTGATCTCAATCAGGTTATCTATGATTGTATACGAACCCTAAACCAAAACACAAATAAGATCGGGTATGATGTTCTGGACGAATTCATCAACGGATTGATTTGTACAGACGATCCCCCAGAAGCCAGGCTCTCATTGAAAGAGGGCATGGTGCAATATCAGAAAACACCCGCTAGGATTATATTGGAACTTGTATCTATCGTTCAGAATAGACAGATAAAAAAGTTTGTTGACCTTGGCTCCGGTTTGGGTCAACCCGTTATACTTTTCACCCTTTTGACAGGAACAAGATGCTTCGCCATTGAATACGAGCCAACCTACCGTGAGTATGCGAAACGTTGCGCTTCGCAGCTAGGGATTGACACTGTCACTTTTATAAATGTAGACGCTCGCAATTTAGATTATCCCGACAATGCAGTTTTCTATATATACACTTCGCTTGAGGGTATTCTGTTAGAAGAAATATTAAAAAAAATTGAGCGAAAGTCACTCCATATGCCCATCAGTCTGTTTACGTACGCCCCCTGTTCTTCAGTCATAGCTAAAAAAAGCTGGCTCCATTGCTCAAATGGCAATCCGATTGATCCTCATTCCCTTTGCGAATTCACTAGCTTACCTCCCTTATACCTTTAGTAAATACGGCGATTGACAAAATGGAAGTTAGGCTTGATTAAATAAACAGCTTTAAAAATCTGAAACATGATAAACAGGACGGCCTTATGTAGTTTGCTTGATGGTAAGATCAAACTGCTTTACGTAAATGCAGCTAACAAACAAATCACAACACGACCTTCGTTATCTTCTGTTAAAGCTTGCTCCAGAGATACCGGGAAAAGATCGTTTTGAGAACAACTGCTTCCTGGTATAGTACTGAAGTAATCAAATGTATAATAGAAAAAGAACCACGTCCCTCGGGCATCATGCAAACCTGACATTAGATGTTTGTGCCTTTTTCTTTCGCAATGATTTTTAAAAATGCTGTTACTAATTTATGTGGATTTTCTTCTGTTGAATTGTCCTGTGGCACAAACAATGTCGCAATAAAAAACAAATGATTTTCTAACTCCAAAATTCTTGCTTCTTTGAGATTGTCAGTGCCAACAATTTTAAACCCTTTATCGGCAAGTTGATTTTGATATTTAGGGTTTAGTCCAAAGTTGCAATAGTATTTTTCTCTTATTTTATCTGTTTCAAAAATTTGAAATGTTTTTGATGATTTGTCGGTAAGCTCAATTTCAAGAGTTTGTCCTGCTAATGAACAACCTAAAGGATTTACAACAAGTTTAGAAGAATACGGGTCATATTCAGCGTGTTCAGCCTCTGTAATTCCTAATACATTCCTTGCAAATTCAATTACCATATGTTGAAATCCGCCGCAAGTCCCAATTGTCGGTATATTTTTCTCTCTCGCATGATGAATGATTTTCAAAGCCCCTTTCATGCTTCTGTAAGGACTTCCTGGCGCTATCCAAAATCCGTTATAGGTTCGAATAATCTGGTCAAAATCACTTTCAATAATGTCAGTTGAAAGCCATTCAAATTCAATCTTTATATTATATTTTTTGATGGAATGTAGTATAGCTTCATTTGTCGCTTGATGTGGTCGAAAATCCTCATTATAGTCTCCTATTATCGCTAATTTCATCGTCAATGCGATATAAAGCTGAAGAAGTAAATCATGTATTCTTTAATGAAATAAAACGATATGCGCCAAAGCCTGGTGTTGATGAAGTTTGCAAAGAAGTTATTCTTGATCTATATAATTCAGACTTTGCCTCTAAAGGTGATGGAAGAAGAGAAGTTCTTGACAAAATAGATGCTCTTACCAAAAGGCAAAAAAACGCAATGGAGCTTTTATTAAAAGGGGATTTAGACGAAATTGAATACAAGGAGATAAAATTAGACTGCGAAGCTAAAATAAATGCTCTGGAAGCTAAACTGAGTGACTTTTCCATAAAAAATATCAACATTGCAGATGACCTCGATAAACTGCGTTCACCCGAGCGGTTCGATGTTGCAGATTCCTCTCGTTATTTTTCCATCATTCCATATACGCTGTATCTATACAATTACCAACTCACTTAATTAAACCGGGTTCAAGCTTTGATCCATCATTTACTTACGCAAGTACGCAAGTTTGCATTTTTAAGCGTTTTTTATGCAATAATAAACGCAATACATCGTAAAACAAATTTTTATAGTAAAAAAATTTGTTTTCCTGCTTTCAACCAGAAGACTAAAAGATTGAAATTGAGTTCCAGTTGATCTATAAATGCTACTAGTATTGATAGTATCTAAAGATAAGTCATATGAGATAGGGTTGAATTCTTCAACACTGAGAAAACTAAACTTTATAGTTGAATGTAGGTACCCCACTTTTCCGACAATGCTAAACTAAACAATTACGCACTCCTTTTTTGTTTGAATTCTATGGGCGAGCAGTCGCCCAGACTGGAGTGTGGATGACTGTTGTTGTAATCATCTCTCCATTCATCTGCAATATTCTGCACCTGTTCCAGATTTTCGAAGATATAGGCATCCAGGACATCTTTTCGGAAGGCGTTATTGAAACGCTCACAATAACCGTTCTGCGTCGGTTTGCCCTTTTGTATCCGGAAGTGCTGAATGGAGGAATCATTGCAAAAGCCCTCAAATGCTTTTGCAATGAATTCCGTGCCATTATCGGTGCGAATGCTGTCCGGCCTACCGTACCAGTCTATCAGACGTTCGAGTAATTGCACCACCTTCTGTGAGGGAAAGCTGAAGGCTGCATGACACATCAGCGCTTCCCGGTTATAGTCATCTATGACGTTGAGTATGCGTACCTTCCGACCATTTTCGAGCCTGTCTTCCATAAAGTCAGCGCTCCAGGTTTGTTGGGTGCAAGGAGTTGTAACAAAGGGAGCTTTTGCGGGTTGGGAAGACGCCGCTTAATCTTTCTTCTCCGCCTGTTCATACCCAGCGTGACGTATACCCGCTCAATTCGCTTGTGGTTCCACATTATACCCTCTCTGCGGATCCGTTTTGTGTACTCGGGACAACCACGTGTGGGCAGTTTAGTGGCATAATAATGAAGCCGCCCTCCACTTCGGTGTCATCTCTCCGGGGCTGATAATAATACCCTGAACGATCTAAGTCAACCAGTCTGCAGGCCCTGACAATACTGATCTTTTCCTCATCTCTAATACTCTCCAGCAGATCTCGTTTCTGACAGGGCCTTAGAGCTTTTTTTCGATTACATCTTTCAATATCCGATGATCAAGACTTAGCTCTGCATACATCTGCTTCAGTTTAGCATTCTCCCACTCCATATCCTTGAACTTGCGAAGCATCGCTGAATCCATGTCCTCATATTTTCGCTTCCACAAATAAAACGTGTTCTGGCTTACTCCAAGTTCACGGCAGATATCCGCCGCTTTCTTACCAGCAGCGTGTTCTTTCAAAACTCCGCTGATCTGGCTCTCTTTAAAGTTTGACTTCTTCATTTTACTAATCTTTTAAATTGTCGGAGTTTTGGGGGGACTTACAATAGGAATATTGTGTATTCTGCAGGCTGTTATGCAGGGCCTTTGTTTTAAGCTGCCCGATTCATTATAATCCAAGCTGCTTAAGATAACCGCTCCCTGGCTATAGATATTGGAAGTGGTGGTCATCTTCTTCCTAAATGGCCATACGTGTAGCCGTTTACGATCGTGGTAGTGACACTGTTTGCCGTATGGCTGCGCGTACTGGCCATCAGCTCCCATGCAAAGTTGTACGTGTTGGTAATAACATCGGTTCTGCCCAGGTGGTTCTCAGCCTTGGTTTGGAAACTCTGCCTTTATCGTCATAAAAACTATTACTCAGCAGCAACGTACTACTCCCCAGGACATTCACCCTGGTACCGGTAGGCAGTCCCCTGGTTTTGCTGTTGGGTGATACGCCTGAAGCGCCCAGGGTATTGTTGTAAAGTCAGCACGAACTTTCTATCTTCTGGGGGGCAGTTTGCTCCGGAATCGGGTGGTCAGTTTACTTCGGAATAGTGGGTCAGTTTACTCCGTTTTTTCCACGTATACTGCCAAACTTAAGGAACCTATCTGAAATCTATGAAAAAGGAAACATAACTCAGAAGCATACATTGCTTCGGGGAGTGGTCAAAGATAGTCTGCTATGGGGTGACGGCTCATTTATAACTGCTTTTATAGACCCCACCTTCTACGATAACATACTGACAGTCAAACGGAAAGGACTGCTCTTTCATGAGTAACCCTTTCGAAATTCGGACAATTTTCCGTTTAGTACCCAAAGCCGTATTAATGTCGAACCATTTTGTTGATGATCTAAAAAAAATAGCCGCGTTAAGTGGTTCTATGACACATCAAGGATTAACAAAGCCGAATCAGGTCCAACCGAACTGCTGTTATACGAGCATCTCTAATATCTATTGTTCCGGCAGTACGGGTATCAATTCCTTTTTTTGACACCAAGGCGATTACCTTTGGAGTATTGGCAGCTTTCAATGTAGCTGCATCGATACCTGGAGTGGCATCATACTCCATTAATGTTACAAATTAGCCATTAGCCGATTGGGAACTGTAACCTTAAGACTGATTATTGCCCGATAAAACGAAAGCCGCATGAGCTCTCTTGCCAGAAACGGAAGAGGGACAGATTGCACCAACAACGCAGTTGTTGTCTATTCATCCATAAACACCGAAGCCGCTTTATCACTCAAATTAGAATTTCCATCTCCAACCCTCACTACCAATAAGTTGTTTGTCTCAAAATCTATAGGCTGAGATTCTGAGCACAAGATTTTACTGTAAATAAGGATAAGACCACAATGGATCATGATAAAATTATTTTTAATTTCATGGTTCGTATTGATATGTGTTAAACTTTAGATTAATTACTCCAATTGTCTGTACGGAAAGGTGTTACTGGCAATCCATTACTGTTAAATAAATTAGGCATAGCGATATCTGTGAATCCAAATCGCACTGCTTCTGGCTTTTTCACGTTTTTAGAAGACACCTCTAACGTATTACCTTTTATTGATCCTTTTGCATTGTAGAAATTACCGTCGCTGCCTGCTATCTGTATTTCCGTTATTTCTTTTCCTTTTACAGAAAGTCCTTTTTCCAGATATTTAAAATGAAGGATTATTTTACGCCCTTTAATCTCTGACCTATCGTAAACAGGGCTCCTATAGTCTGTTTTATGCTTTCCGTAGGTTTCTACTAATGCTAAATCTGCCAACCTGTTTGCTACCTCTACCTTTTTTTCCGGGTGTATATTTTTGATGTCGGGCACCAAATCTGAAATAACTGCCATGCCTGTTTTGGATAACAATAGCACTTTAGTTTGTTGCTCCCTTAAAAGGGCCGAAAGATTCCTTGTTCCTGTTTTGTAATCGTGAGGCGCTATCTGAACATAATAGAAAGGAAAATCGTAACCCCATGCTTTTCGCCATGATTGTATCATCGCCGAAAAAAGCTGGCTGTAACCTTGCCATGTAGGCACATTTGATTCGCCTTGATACCAATATGCACCCGCTATTCGATAACCTACTAACGGGTAAACCATAGAGTTCCATAAACTTCCAGGTGTATGCGGACGACTTATATCTGGTTTCTGCAGGTCTGCATAAGACTTTAGAAGCGAATTACTGTTAATCACCTCTTCCGGTGTCCATACTTCCGCAGGCGTACCTCCCCAACTCGAATTGATTACTCCTATAGGTACATTCAATTCTTTCTGCAATTTTTTGGCAATAAAATATGCAATGGAACTAAATCCTTTGACAGTCTCTGGATTTGCAGTTTTCCATGAAGCGACTAAATCGTCTTGCGGATTTAACGAACTGACATTTGGAATATGTAAAATCCTTATCTTATTGTTATTGATAGTAGGTAATTCATCCAGCATTTCCTGATGATTATTTAGTGAATTCCAAACCATGTTAGATTGTCCCGAACATAACCATACTTCCCCTATCAAAACATCTTGCAGTACAATCCTGTTATCAGGAGCGATAAACGTAATTGTATACGGACCTCCAGCTCCGGGAGTCTTTAATGTCGCTCTCCAATTTGCATATCCATCTGTCCGCACTTTAACCGTATCTTTTGACCACGAAGGAATAATCTGGATAAATTGAGATGCTCCAGCCCATCCCCAAATACTTACTTCCGAGTTTTGCTGTAAAACCATATGGCTAGAAAAAAAAGATGGTAATCTAACTGCTCCTTGCACAGATACAGCTAAACATAAAATTGTAATTACTAATAAAGCTTGTTTTCTCATTTATTCATTTTTAAAATTTAAACACATAATCGCCTGAAGGCACTTTAAAACAAGGCTTCCTTTAACATTATGCAGATATTCTATTTCTTTAATGGTGGAAATAGCCTTATTGCCTTCTTCTATATCTTTAAGTGAAGAGGCTGGACGATATATTTCCGCGCTGCTGTTTGCCGGTATGGAAACCGGCATAATATTCTGTCCTTGTGGCATGCCATCGTCAATTGTCTATGACAACTGGCCACCCGTCTTTATATTTAATAGGTCGAATTAACATTACCCGGTCTGAATTTTTTGCTTTATTGGTTTGTTTATCTAAAGGAATGGCATGGTAAGCTATATAAACTTTTCCTTGCTTATCTCTAAAAATTGAGTTATGCCCCAGAGCAAGCCAGCTATCATTCTTTTCAAGGATTACGCTGTTTCCACTTCCATTATGCTCTCCCAGTCTTCTAAAAGGTCCTGTGGCCTTTTTTGCTCTCGCTACCAATACAGCATAATTTGCATTCTCTCCGCAACAATTATCTCCTGAATAATAGAGATAGTATTTACCCTTATGATAGTCTACCCACGCACCTTCTACCAAACGATCGTACTTTTTTTCCTCGTCTGTATTGATCAAAGGCTGCGGCTTAGACCCTGCTTTAAAAGCGCGCCAATCCTCATTCAATTCCTGTACCTTGATTGGCTGATGGCCAGATCCCCAATAAAGCAACTTCCTGCCTGATTCGGGGTCAACGAACGCGAATGGATCGATATTGATAAATCCTTCACCTGAGATTAGGGGAGAGCCTTTATCAATAAAGGGACCTTCCGGCTTGTCAGAAAAAGCAACACCAATACATTTACCTGTGTTCTCCCCTTGTTCCCCTGAATAGAATAAAACGTATTTATCTATTTTCTTATCAAATAAAACATGAGGAGCCCAAAAATCTTTCGTCGCCCAGCTAGGCTTTTGAGGCAGGGCATCACCCTCAATATTCCAGTTTTGAAGATCCGTGGAAGAGGCAACCGGTATATTATAGTTCTTCCCGTTTATTCCTCCATTAGTAGCATACGCAAAGTACTTATCGCCTACCCGGATAATCGTTGGATCTGGAAAATTTGCATTTAATACAGGGTTGTTAAGATGTGTTTGTGAGAAACTAATAGAAACAGTTATTGCAAAGGCAATGATAAAAAATAGTCTTTTCATTTATTTTATTAGATATACTTTCGCCAGATTGTTTTGTTCAAGAGTTACTTTCTTTTTATTATAGCCACCCATCCGCCTCCCGGAGCCATTTTTATACTTAGTTTGCTTTGGTTGGTAATATTTAAATTTACTTTCTTATAATCATTCCCATTGCGGTGTGCATTTACTCCGTCCTGCACAATTTCTGCCTCAAAATTACCTCCAGGTAAAAAAGAAAAGTCAACAGTGAAGTCTCTAGGGTCCCAGTCTGTCATACCGCCTATATACCAGTTATCCCCTTTACGCCGGGCGGTAAGAATGTAATCCGAAACTTTAGCTGAAATTACATGTGTTTCATCCCAGGTAACTGGTATTCTTGATATAAAATCGGCAGACTCATCCTCTTTGTAATAGTTGGTTGGGCTGTCTGCCAGCATTTGTAACAGGCTTTCATAAACCACATACATAGCCAACTGATGGCACCGTGTTCCCATGCTCATCGGGGTCTCAAATATATCCCGAAAACTATGTTTGTTAGCATTATTCATTGCTCCTGGAGTATAGTCCATAGGGCCAGCTACCATTCTGGTAAAAGGGATTGTTACATTATGTTCAGGGGTAATGGAGTGTGTCCATTTATTCTGTTCCAACCCTTTTACTCCTTCATGGCTCATTATATTCGGATATTTCCGATGCATCCCTCCCGGTTTAAAAGAACCGTGAAAATTTACAAGCAGCTTTCGTTCTGCACAAGCTTTAGCCAGTCTTTCATAGTAATTTACCATACCTTGGTCACTTCGCTGCATGAAATCCACTTTTATACCTTTTACTCCCCAGGCAGCAAAGCGATCTAATAGTTTATTCATATCATTATCCAAAGGTTTCCACAACGACCATAAAATAATTCCTACATTTTTGGTTTTTCCGTAATCCACCAGTTCCGGAATATTAATGGCTTCGGTAGATTCCATCAAATTGGTAGTCGAAGCGGACCAGCCCTCATCCAGAATAATATACTCGAGGCTATACTTGGAAGCAAAATCAATATAATATTTATAGGTTTTGGTATTAATTCCCGCAGGGAAATCAACGCCATAAATATTATTAGCATTCCACCAATCCCATGATACTTGGCCTGGCTTAATCCAGCTCGTCTCCTTTATAACAGAGGGGGTTGATAGTTTATAAACCATATCGCTTTCTGCTAATTTCCTGTCGTCATTCGTAATTGTAAATACTCTCCAGGGCAAGTTGCGGGTTCCAGCAGTTTTTGCAATATAATCCGCTTCTTTAACGATATTTTCCATTCTATCACCGCTTTGAACAGCTTCAAGCACTACAGGCGGAAACTTTGCTTTAAGCGAGTTTGTTCCCGTTGCTTCTAAAAACATATTAGGATAATCTAACACGTCGGCATCTGTTATCAGAACACGTATATTATTTTTAGTAGTAGCCAACATCGGTAAGGAGCAAAATTGCTTGGATGTGAAAGCAGAAAGGGCATTTTCCAGATATGGCCGTTCATTATCCGACAGGGTGCTTTGTTCTTCAGGAAACAACACACGTGTGGCTTGGGGAAAGTTAATTTGGAGACTTTCTTGGTTAACCAAAATATCCTTTACAAAACTTGTTTTAAAACGATAAGCCAAACCGTCATTGTATACACGAAAAACCAGTCCGTTATTATTCTTCAATTCCAAAGTAATCTCACTATAATTATTATCAACAATTTTCGACTTTCGGGCAACCTCTGCCGGTATAGGTGCATTTACCTGTTGCCGCTTTGATCTTACTACAGCGGTATTTAATTCACGCGAGTTAACTGTAAGGGATATTGTACTGGGGAAGATGACTTCTTCATTATGTAAGTTAACACTCCATTGTATATCCTTTTTGCTAATAGTAACTGATAATTTTAGCTTTCCATCTGGCGAAGCCAAGGTATATTGTTGTGCAACTGAGGCTTTTACTGCCAGAAAAAAAACGATGCTTAATAAGAAAAACTTCATCCGAATAGTATTAAGTGTGAAAAACATGAATTAGCTACTTCTTTTACCAACCTTATGGCCCTCAATAGCGTAATATCCTATAGCGAGATAACATGGAATGACCATCCAATATGCTTGTTGAGGATTAGCCTTATCAGCGATATAACCATATAAAAGAGGTAATAAAGCAGCGCCTGAAATAGCCATCACTAAAAGAGAAGACCCTATTTTAGTAAATTTACCTAATCCTGCTATCGCAAGAGGCCAGATAGAAGGCCACATTAACGAGTTTGCCAAACCAAGCATTGCTACAAATATCACAGAGGTTAAACCGTTGGTTACAATAGCGAGTATTGCAAATACAATTCCTATTAGAGCAGAGCTCTTAAGGGCTGTTTCCTGGCTGAAATATTTTGGTATGCAAACTATTCCTATTATATATCCTACAAGCATGCTTATAAGTGTAAATGAGGTGAAGAACTTTGAAACTGCAAGTGGTATACCCTGATAGGAGCCATAGCCGATAATACTGTTACCCGCTATCACCTCTACCCCTGTATATAAAAACAAAACGATTACACCAAGTAAAAGATAAGGAAACTGAAAAATTGAGGACTTTACAGCTTTTTCTCCTGCTTCCAATTCTTCTTCAGTCTCTTCATCAATTTCGGGAAGAGCCGAGAAGTAAACTACCAAAGCAAGAATTACCAGTAAAATTGTAATAATCAGATAGGGCAAAATTACCTTATTAGCCAGATCATCTAATTCATCAATTCTTCGTAGCGGACTTAATAAGCTTAATTTGCTTTTTAAAGCATCAGCATCATTTAAAATAACAGCTCCAAGAACAACAGGAGCAATAGCTCCTGCAATCCCATTACATATTCCCATGAAACTTATCCGTCTTGCAGCGCTTTCTTTAGGGCCTAGGATAGTAACATATGGATTTGACGCAGTTTGTAATACTGTTACTCCTGCTCCCTGTACAAATAAACCTAATAGAAATACAATATATAACCGGTTCATTGCCGCAGGGATGAATAAAAGGGAGCCTGCTGCTACAAATAGCAAACCTAATGATAAACCTTTCTTAAATCCGGTTATTTTAAGTAACCAAGCTGAAGGTACTCCCATAAAAAAATAAGAAATATAAAAAGCAAAAGCAACCAGATAAGATTGAAAATTGTTCAGTTGGCATGCTATCTGAAGATAAGGTATTAATACAGAACTTAGCCAGGTAATAAAACCGAATATAAAAAACAGCACCCCGATAATTATTAATGGGTTTAATACTAATTTACCTGTTTTAATTAAGGTGGCTTCTTGTGTAGCTCCCATAGTTACTAATCTTGCTTACTTATTTTATCCAGTATTTTTTGATAGACAGATTCAGGGAACAAAGCAGGTTGTGCGTACCAAAAAAATGATTCTACTCCTTCATACACACCTGTCTTGATATGCATTTCAGTAGGTAAATAACTTGATACATCATTACAGTATCCGGCAACACTGACTATTTTATCAGGCCATAATTTTTTAATTCCAATACTATATTCAGTAACTACCTCGCGTGATAAACCAACAAGCTTCCAGCTACCAATGTTAATGGTCTGAATATATACGGGCATAGTCACAGGCATTCTATTTTGTATATCCAAAGAAAGCATAAGATCGGCCCAACGCATATTTGTCTCCGCAAAAACCTCACCTGACTTGTTGCTGTTCTGTTGCTTGAAATTAATAATTTCTTCTCTGCTCCATCTTTTCACAGGAAAATTCATAGAGTCAAGATTAAAAGTAATTTTCCCTGCTAGCTTTTGCATTGGTTTGTTTAATACTTCTCTTACATCTGAGGCAAGGTTCTTGCCGGTATTGATATGGTTCGTACTTACAGGATTGATATCTCCGCCACACCCCTGAATAAATAAGGAGCCCGAAATTCCTGCATCTTTTTTAAGGGATGATCTTGTTATTCCCGGATAATTAGGACTAATTGTAAATCCCTCTATGCCTTCATTTTTAAATACAGGGTGGCATCCGGCTAAAAACAATACTGTCTTTTTACCATCCCTTTTCCTTACAACATTAACCACATCCACATCATCATCATAAGGGATAGGCTCTCTCGTAAATGTACGGTTAGCTCCAATAGAGGTTTTACCTCGTCCGAAATACAACTCTGATGGAGTCATATTACGGATTGCACGTTCTATAGCATCAACCATAGCAGGCTTGACAATCGAATATAAATACGTACTATCAGGTCGCTGGTTGTGTTCGCCCCAGGTAGTCCAGCGTTGGGTAACGGGAGCAAAATGGGTATGAGATGCATTGATTAATATTGCAGAGGGAGGTACATGATACTTTCGGAAAATCTCATGTTTAACTGAAGAAATAAAATCATAGTCGAAACCACATAAATCTGCTCCCACAAGTACAACCGTTTGTTGGGCAGAATTTATTGAAAGTGCGGTAACAGACAGATCTCCAGTAGTTTGGTGCCTGGCTTCATAAATAGTATTGTTATCATCAAGTCCATATAAAACATCTTTAGCAATTGCAATAAACCTAAGATCTACGTCATATGATACTCCGTTATACCTAGCGATCTTTAACCATGTGCTATTTTTATTCTTTAAATCGTATTTCAGCAAATCATTGTTAACCGTAAGTGCATATAAACACCCTCTATACCCTGTCAAGCTTTGAATTCCGGAAAGCTTTGATAATCTTTGCCAGTTCAGGTTTTCACCCTTCACTGCCGCATAAGTAACAGTTCCTTCTTTATTTGCGGCGTAGATAATATTATCAAGAATAGTTATTGCTTCAGCGTTATCTACTGAGCCAATCTTTTTCCAGTTTAAACGTTTTTTAAACCCCGAATGAAGGACCTGACCTGTCCCGTCAACTGCAAATAGCCTTTTCTTATCCCCAGTTAGAAGTTTAATGTTTTCTGATTTCCCAACACTTCTCCACAACATTTTTCCAGGGTTGGCAACCAATAGCTCCCCATTGCTAATTGAAAATAAGTTATCCTCAGTACCTGTAAAAGAAGTGCACTTATTTAAGCTCTCTTTCTTGCTCCACCTAAGAGTGAAACGGCCCTCCGGGGGAGCTCCATATCCAGCAAGCGCCAAAGAGAAAGGGTGTAGAGTAGGCTCAATGCTTGCTTTGGCGTAACCCGCTTTGTAATTTGTCTGAGCATCTGCAGTTAATACAGGTGTCAGGTATAAAATTATAAAGATTACTTTCAACAGATGCTTGGTACTCATGGGAATAGGTAAAACGGAGAAATTAATTAGGATTGATAAAAATTGTGGAAGTATTAACGCTTCGCTTTCCCGAAGGGGTAATGACAACAGTCTTTAATTGTCTTTTTTCACCTTTTCGAAGTATAATATGAATAGGCCTCTCGTAGAGGAAATCGGTCTCCCTGGCATCTTGTCCATCAAAATTATAATATATTTTTGCACCTTCTACGGAAGGTTTCAGACCGATTTTAAATTCAGAGCCAAATAATTTACTATTATAAATCCCAATGGCTTCTGGAACCCTATAAATTTTATCTGTCTCGTCCAGCAGAGCTAAGTGTTTTGGCAACCTTTGCTCAAAAAAGCTTACAGAATCTTTTTTATACGGTTCTGTCCATGCAATCTCTGATAAAGCAAATAGACGGGGATATAACATATACTCTACCTTGCGATGAGTATCCATATACTCTGTCCATATAGGTGCTTCCACGCCAACAATATATTTTTTTTGTTCTTCGGATAAGGACTGGGGAGTGGGATCATAAGCATATATTCTGGACAAAGTATTAAACCCTCCGATAGCATATGGTTCAAGCTCTTTTTCACCCTGAAGATAATCAAGATATACATTTGTGTGAGGAGCCATTATTACATCATGATTTTGTTTAGCTGCTTCTATTCCCCCTTCCACTCCCCGCCAGCTCATTACTGTTGCATTAGGTGCAAGTCCCCCTTCCAGTATTTCATCCCAACCAATAATTTTCCTTCCATTGGAATTGATAAATTTTCCTATGCGCTGTACAAAATAACTTTGTAATTCAAGTTCATCCTTTAATTGATTTTCTTTAATGCGTTTCTGACAGAACTTACAAGCCTTCCAGCGATCTTTCGGGCACTCATCTCCTCCAATATGAATATACGGAGAGGGGAATAAAGCCAATACTTCAGTAAATACATCTTCCAAAAATTTAAAAGTGCTTTCCTTGCCTGCACAATAAACATCTTTGTAAATCCCCCATTGTTCTGCTGTTTTAAATGGACCGGGGGTATCACCGCAAGCAAGCTCAGGGTATGCCACAAGTGCTGCTACCGAATGTCCGGGCAGTTCAATCTCAGGAATAACTGTTACGTGTCTCTCCGCAGCAAATGCTACAACTTCTTTAATCTCTTCCTGTGTATAGAAGCCTCCGTAAGGCAGGTGGTCCGACCCTTTTAATGAGTCGGTATAATTGCTGATCGGACTGCTGTCTCTATACGCTCCTACAGAAGTAAGTTTAGGATATTTTTTAATCTCAATACGCCATCCATGATCCTCAGTCAGGTGCCAGTGGTAGACATTCATTTTATATTTAGCCAGCATCTCGATCTGACTTTTTATAAATGATACCGGATAAATATGATACCCTACATCCTGCATTATGCCTCGGTAAGCGTAGCGAGGCTTATCAGAAATTTCTGCACACGGTATCTTTTTACCATTAAGCGTGACAATCTGCATCAGCGTTTGCAATCCATAGAATAATCCTGCATCATCTCCTGATATAACAAGATTTGAAGGTGTTATAATCATATTATACCCTTCTTTATCAGATTCCTTTTGAACCTTCGAAATAAAATCAATAGTTTGCTTGGACTTACCGGACTTCTGTAGTACCGGTAATTTCATTCCATAGTTTTTTTCGAAGTAATCCCTTAACATAATAGCCTTCCCTTTAGATTTACTATCAGAGTAACTTATAACTGTTTTTGCTCCAATAGTAAAATCGCCATCTTTTAATGCAATAATATTTGGAGCGGGTATTACACCCAGATTAACAGATTGTGTTTGTGAATACACAGCTGTACAGCAGCACAAAAGACTAATAAGGATATATTTCAAAATAATTGGAATAGATTTCTTCTAAAACACTGCTCTGGTTTATTACAGAATCTTAAATAAATACTGCAGCAGTAGCCTGATATCATTAATTAATACTATAATACTATAGAGAACTTTTATTTCTTTTTAGCCATAACGTCCACAGTTTGTTTTATTGAATCACTTGAACCTTTTGTAAGTTCCCAGTAACTCTCTTTCTTTTCAACTTGAAGCTGGGTCGTTACTATCCAGCTCTGGATCCAACCGCTAAGGGTACACCATGCTCCCCAGCCTACATCAGCATTGGAGGCCCAGTAATCCCAGCGGTCATACTCAAAGGCTCTGAACCAGGAGCCATCCAAATCCTTATGCTTTTTACTATTTACCTGGATACGGGTCAGAAAATCTGATAACTTATCTACTGCTGTCTTGTATTTTTGATTACCTGTAGCATGAGCTGCTTCGTTTAAGCTGAATATAGCAAAATTACATGTATATAACATCTCTGCTACCGGATCGCCATTTTCAAAGATTAACGAGCTTTCGTCTGTACCGTAATCGCTGTTGGATTTTAACTCTTTGAAGTGACCCTTTCCTTCGCCAATTTCTTCCCTTATACCGCCACTCTCTACCTGCGCTTTCAGCAAATCTGTTGCAACTATATCCAGCCAGCGACGATGCTCTTCGGTATCTTGTATACGTACTAACCAGGCCAGTGGCAGAACCATGCGCGCCCGCTGGGTTTGCAAACTGCTTCCCCACAACCATTTGTTTGGATAAGCATCCATTGTCATTTTGATAGCCGTTTTTGTTTTGGTAAGAAGCGGCTCATAGCCTGTTTTGTTGTACAACCATAGGTACAATGCCCACATCCAGGACTCAAAATGAGGAGAGGGATAAAACAAATCCCTGTTTTCATAAAACTTCAATCCATTCTTAACTATATCATGCTCCTCCAAACGCTCACTCCTGAACCCTTGTTTTCCTGTTGTTCGGAAGTTAGCCATAATAGCTTCAGTAAGCTCTCTATCCCACTGATTTGACTTAAGGTAGGCAGAGGCACCTATTATACCTAAAATTGCTCTGGCATTATCATCACCATAAAACGTGCCCGGATTCGTAGTTGCCCAACCAATTAGTCCATATGCAGGGCTATTAGGATCGTTTTTAGCACCAGCGCGCATATTCGATGTATCGAACAAATAATTTATCAGGTTAATCGCTTTTTCATTATACTTTTCATCTTTAAAGGCACTTCCGGCTGCCGCCAGGGCCATACTCACTTCCCCCTGTACATCGGCTCTCATCCAGTAATTATATTGCTGCCTGCCATTATAATTAATTAAGGAAGTATGCCCTTCTATTATTCCCAAAGCGCCATCTCCGCTCGGTTTATTGTAATCGATTGGCGGGCCCTGAGCACCCTTATTTGCCTGATTTTTCAACCACAGGTCTTTCCAGTTGGGATGGATAAAAAGCTTAGCGTTATCAAACCACTCCACTCCTTTTTTAACACTATTAATTCTTGCTCCCTTAGGCAATTTTTGATTCTTACCATACATGGGAGACACATGACGCGGCCAATGCTTAATTTTCAAAGCCTTATTATCTGTCACTTGAGACAAAATATAGGTCCATAATTGTTTTATAGATTCGTTGGGCCCATACCGAGCTGTAGCAAAATTGCTTAGCTTGGTCATCGAAATCATGGCATTGCCACTCTCAAATAATAACGGATATGTGGTAGTATTTGCCAAGCCATATTCCGCTTTATCGAATCCTACAACTCTGGCCAGTACAACTAATGGGTTACTTACATTCACCGGTAAGATATGGCAATTATGAATTCCCAGTAAACTCATCGGCTTTAAAACTCCGCCCAGCTCTGAACTGGTAACAACACCCCGCTCAAATCTGGTTTCAAGAGGTGATGTATTTACCTTTAATCCCGGAAAAGATGATGGATATTCTATATAAAGCTTCAGATCCTTTTTGTTTGCAGTGCTAAGCATCGCTTCTGTCACATCATTCTTAGTACTTACTTCCGGGTAAGATTCGGATATAATAAACACTGCTGAACCAGAAGCTGCGGCATTAATAGCTGCAGAAGGGGATGGATACTGCTTAACTTTATAGCCTTCGCACTTTAAAAGGATATAAAGGTCATTCGCAGTACTGCCGCAGAATGCTATCTGCTTTCTCTTCGAAAATCCTGAGGCTGTAGTAATTACTATCAGTAATGAAAAACAAATGGTTAGAAATTTACTTAGCATAATTATTAGACAAATGCGTTTTTTAGCGGTTATAAAATCAAATATACACGCAAAATACCTTAAATCAAATTTTTAAAAGAAAATTTCCATTTATCATTAAAATTTTACCAAACGAAATAACGGAGCCGAATCTTGTTTAGTTAAAAAGTAGTATGTCTATGTTCAGGTAATTATATAGAGAAGTATTTATACTTGATTAGGATGACTACTTATTGCTATGACAGGCACCCGTCATAGCAATAAGCTACCTTTTGAATCGCATAGATATTTATAGCTTCACTTCCCATGCTTAATAGAAGAGCGGGTATTCAACATTTTACAAGGCTTTTTCACAAATTTAGTCCTGGCTGCCATGCCATCCCGACCTGATAATAATTATGTTATTACTTCTCTCTATTATCTATCGATAGTTGAACGTAGCTTTTTGATCGCCAACTGTTACAACAAATTCTCCTGGTTCTGTAACACGTTTTAAAGTAGCATCTACAAAGGACAGCTGTTCTCCAGTGATTTTAAACGTCACAGTTTGTGTTTTACCAGGTTCAAGACTGATCTTTTCAAAGGCCCGAAGTCTTTTCGCTTCTGGTGTGATAGACGCAACCAAATCACTTACAAATAACAGTACAGATTCTTTTCCCATTTGATTGCCCGTATTGGTAATATCAACCGATACAGTAATTGGTTGGCCTTCTGTTAACACCTTACTGCTTAATTTGAGATTGCTGTACTTAAATGTTGTATAGCTAAGGCCGTAACCGAACTCCCATTGTGGGTTATAGCTGTTATCCACTTCTTCCGTATACTTTCTGTAATAATTGAACAAATAATTAGGATACCGGGGATAAGTATAAGGGAGCTTTCCACTAGGATTTACTTTACCCGCAAGCACATTTGCCACTACATTCCCTCCCTCATTACCAGGCAAATAAGCATGTATAACTGCAGAGCAAAGTGGCTCTATAGCTGAAATTATTCTTGGACGCCCTTCTGTAAGTACCAGAACAATGGGTTTACCTGAAGCTTTCAAAGCACGGGCCAGCTCAAGTTGTGCAGCAGGAAGCGTCAGATCCTGGATATTACCAGGTGTTTCAGCATAGCTGTCTTCACCTAAACAAAGCACAACAACATCTGCCTTTTCTGACTTGGATAATGCGGTGTTTAAATCGGATGGTGCATTAAACTTTGCACCCTGAGCAAAATCCACATTCTTACTTCCAAAAACATTTTGAATAGCCTCATAAATGGTATTTTTATCTTTTTCTGTTTCATCACTGTTAGTACCCTGCCATCTCCTTGACCATCCCCCGTTTAAAGCAACCATAGAATTAGCAGCAGGACCAGTTACCAAAATTTTCTTATCGGTCTTGAGAGGTAACAGGTTATTGGTATTCTTCAGCAAAGTGATACATTCAGAAGTGATTTCGTAATTTGTTTTATTATGAGCAACACCGTTAAATTCTTTATAATCACTTGCTTTACCAACAGGATTGTCGAATAATCCTACATCAAATTTCACTCTCAGAATTCGTCTTACGGCATCATCAATACGACTCATTGAAACTTTCCCCTCATTAACCAAGGCTACAAGGTCATCACAAAAAGTATAATCAACAGGTACCATACTCATGTCAATACCTGCATTAATTGCCATCATAGTAGCCTCCTTATAATCCTTGGCTACATGATGTCGATCAACAAGAAATTGAATATCCATCCAGTCGGTAAGAGCAAAACCTTTAAATTTCAATTCCTTTTTTAATACATCTGTAAGAATATATTTATTGGTATGCACGGGTACACCATTAATTTCCCCACTGTTTACCATTACAGTTTTTGCACCGATAGCTATTGCGGCAGCGAAAGATGGAAGAAAATATTCCCGAAGCTCTCTTTCGGGTATCCAGGCAGGCGTGCGGTCAAGTCCGGTAAGCGACATGCTGTATCCCATATAATGCTTCAAGCAAGCCGCTACATGATATTTATCTATCGAAGAAGAACTACCCTGGTAACCTGTTACCATAGCTTTTCCTAATTCTGAAACCAGGTAAGGATCTTCGCCAAAAGTTTCGTAAACACGTGACCAGATTGGCTTTCTGCCTAAATCGAGTACAGGACTAAATGTCCATGGAATAAATGAAGCGCGAGTTTCGTACGCTGTAATTTCAGCAGCCTTTTTCACTAATGCTCTATTGAAAGAAGCTGCTTGAGCAATTTGCTGAGGAAACAATACAGAATTAGCAGTATAATTATTACCATGAATAGCGTCAATGCCGTACAAAACAGGAATCTTTACCCGTTCCTTCAAAGCCATATCCTGGATAGTTTCAATCCACTTATGCCAGTTTTCACGCGTTTGAGCCGTAATTCCAATATTAAGTATCGAACCTACTTTATATTTCTTTATACATTGTGCTAATTTTTCCGGGTCAAGCTCATCTGGTTCTGTTAATGATCCTGGCTTTTTCAGGAGGATTTCAACAGCAATTTGGGTCATCTGTCCAACTTTCTCCTGAATAGTCATTTCAGATAAAAGCTTATCAATTTTTTTATCGATCTCATTATACGCTTTCCGGTTTTGGGCAAAACCCACTACTGATAGAAATAAAAGTAAAACTGTAATTAAATTTCTCATTTTAAACTGCTGTTTAATACTGCATCTTTGCGGTTAATTCATTAAAAAGTAAGTCAAGTTTCCTTGTAAACTGATACTAATAACTCTGATACATCTGGTAATATATTTCATGCTCTGCCTGGAGCGTGTAATGCCCTAGCAAGACAGTTAATTAAAAGATCAATTCAACCAGACCCGGGCAATAGTTTTATTAGTCACATTTTCTCTATGGTTAGTCGACTTCAAGTTTTTCTTGCCCACCTAATATTTAATATGCGGTTAATCTGCTTTACTCATCATCGACCGGATGACAGATTTACCAGGGGTAGCTATAGCAGAACCCTTAGTTACTTCCCAAAAGCTTTTTTTCTGCTCGATCTGAACCTGAGAGGTAACAATCCAGCTCTGAGTCCATCCTGTAAGTGTACTCCATGCGCCCCATCCGGCATCAGAGTTAGATGCCCAATAATCCCATTTACCGTAGTCAAAGGCTCTGAACCAGGCACCATCCAGGTCTTTGTGTTTGGCACTCTGAATCTGTATTCTGGTCATAAAATCTGATAGCTTATCAGTAGCTTCTTTATACTTTTTATTCCCGGTAGCCTCTGCTGCCTCATTTAGACCGAAAAGCGCAAAATTACAGGTATACAACATGCAGGATATTTTCTCATCATTCCTAAAGATCAGTGACCCTTCATCTGTACCATAATCTGAATTAGACTTCAGCTCTTTAAAAAAGCCTTTTCCTGCACCAATTTCTTCGCGGATTGCACCACTTTCATCCTGGTACTTCAAGGTCTCAGTTATCATTTTATCCAACCACTGACGATGCTCCTCTGTATCTTCTACCCTCACCAACCATGCTAAAGGAAGAATCATCCGTGCGCGCTGCATTTGCATACTGCTTCCCCACAACCATTTTTCCGGGTATGCATTCATCGTAATCTTAATCGCTTCTTTGGTTCTGGCAAGTAAAGGTTCGTGTTTGGTTTTATCATATAACCACAGGTAACATGCCCACATCCAGGACTCAAAATGTGGCAAAAGATATACCAGGTCCCTGTTATGATAATATTCCCATCCATTTTTAATAATATCCGGTTGCTCCAAGCGTTCGCCCCTGAAACCCTGTTTTCCGGTTGTTCTGAAATTACCCATAATAGCCTCCGCCAACTCCTTATCCCACTTCCCGGAATTCAGGTAAGAGGCTGCTCCAATTATTCCCAGTATTGCCCGGGCGTTATCATCTCCGTAAAAAGATCCGGAATTAGTTGTTGCCCATCCAATCAAACCGTAGGCAGGACTCTGGGGATCATTTTTAGGTCCGGCCCTCATGTTTGAGGTTTTGAATAGATAATTAATCAGATTGGCTGAGACCTCATTATAGTGTCTATTTTTTAACAGACTTCCTGCTGCTGCCAGGGCCATAGCAGATTCGCCCTGTACATCTGCACGCATCCAGTAACGATATTCGTGAGTACCGTTATAATTAATTTTAGATGTATGCCCCTCTAATATCCCGAGGCTTCCATCACCGCTGAACTTTTCCTGGCTAATTGGGGGACCAACAGGAGTGGAAAGGCTTCCATACTTTAGCCAGTCTGCTTCCCAGCTTGGATGAAGAAGAAATTTACCATTATAAAACCATTCAATACCTTTTTTAATACTATTCAATCTCGCTTTTTCAGGTAACGATTCAGTCTTGCTGTACATAGGCCTTACATCTTGAGGCCAGTTTTTTAGTTGAACTGATTTATTTGCTATGCGAGATAAAATATAAGTCCAAACTTCCTTAATCGATTCGTTTGGTCCATATCGGCCGGTTTGAAAATTACTGAGGCCTGTCATGCTTACTAGTGCATCTCCTTTCTCAAAAAGCAAAGGATATGTCTTTGTGCTGTCAAGTCCGTATTCTGCCCTGTCGACTCCTACTACTCGGGCTAATACAACTAATGGGTTACTCGCTTCAACTGGTAGTATATGACAATTATGGATGCCCAAAATGCTCATCCGTCCCAATTTCCCTCCAAACACATCACGGGTAATCACACCACGTTCATAACGTGTTTCAATAGGGCCTGACGGAATAGTTAACCCTGGAAATGAAGAAGGATATTCAATGTAAAGTTTTAGCTTTTTCCTTTTAGCGACATTTAGCAGGTTCTCAGTAATCCGGTTAACCGGATCCATTTTCGGATAATCTTTCGCAATGATAAATACACTCGCCCCTGATGAAGCAGCCTTTACTGCAGCCTCCGGAGTTTTATATAGTTTTACCATATAACCTTCCTGCTTCAAAAGCTGGTGTAGGTCATTTTTTATAGCGCCGTAAAAGTATACTGTTTTACCAATTGGACGCGCATGTGCAGCTAAACCTATTATAGTAAGTAATAACAGTGTAACAAGGTTCCTTTTTTTCATTTTTCTCATAATAATTTATTTACTTTACTCATCATCAATTGTATCACGGATTTACGTTGAGTACCTATAGCAGATCCTTTAGTTACACCAAAGGCTTTGTTTATGTTGAATCTAACCTGACAGCAACAATCAACTCTGGCCCCATCTGTATGCACGTTCCCATATAAAAAAGGCGATTTTCATCCTATAGCCAAACCGTAACTAATGAATAATTTCATAAGCGGGCATATGCCGCTCCTTTTGATAAAGCATGATCGTTAATGATCCAGTTTCTGGTTCAACAAAAGGCCCAGGATTATCACTGATTTAAAGCGTGAACATTCTCTTCGTCAATTACAACTCTGGCTATTCGCCTTACATAAGATCCGCGGAAAGCAGCTTGCGTATTTTAGCGTTTAACATAACAAATATAACCGCACAAAAAATTATATCAAAATATATTTACAAATAGCAGGGCTGCCGGTTGATTCCCTATTCTTAAGAAATTGAATGCTACAGACTAACGAGGAACACCCTTTCGAGTTATACAAGCGTCGCATTAAATTCATCTAAAGTTTTCCAGCAATACCATTCCTGTCTAGGTAAATGAAAAGGTCCCTTAAACAAATTACCCTTTGCAGTTTGGGAAATAGTACCATCACGGTGCAGATAACCAAACCACTCTCCGTTGGTTTTATCATAAAAATGGTTATACGAATAATCATGAACCATTTTATGCCATTCTGCATACTTATTATCTTTTGTAAGAGTATAGGCTAGTAATGTGGCAATAATAAATTCATTATGCGGCCACCAAAACTTCATATCGTGATAGTATTCCTGAACCGGTTTGTTATAGACATCTCTAAAATAATAGATACCGCCATATTCTTTGTCCCAGCCTCGTTCCCACATGTAATCAATGATCTTACATCCTAGTTCAACTAAATGCGGATCATTATTGCGGTACTTGGCCTCATTTAAAATAAACCAAGAAGCTTCTATTGCATGACCAGGTGTAAGCATTCTTCCATCAAAGTGATCTATAATACTTCCATTCGGAGCCACCTGTTCCATTACGCACTGTATATCGTCCTTCACAAAATCCCTTTCAATTTCTAAAATCCATTTCATTATCCACTCATCGCATCGAGGATCACCAACAGTTTCCCGGAGTTGCTGAGCGGTATTAATCATAATCATCGGAACTCCTATTGCTTTTGCTGGACGGATATTTGTAAACTTCGGAGTCAGTAAGCCGGGAGTAGTTGCATACTCGATACATTTTCCAAAGAGCTCTCTTGCCCGTTCTGCAACCCGCTTATCGCCACTTGCTTTTGCATAGGCAGCCATGCCAATCACCGCAAACGTTTCTGAATAAAAATATCTGCGCTTACGGATAGGTTTACCATCACGGGTGACATGGAAAAACATCTGCCCATCTGTATCAAAGCAATACTTCTCAAGAAAATCAACTCCAATCTTAGAGCCTTCAAGCCACTCTTGTTTCGCTTCTACTGTATTGTACAAGGTGGCCAATAACCATGCAGCTCGCCCTTGTATCCAGACAGCTTTGTCATCATCTAGTAGTGAGCCGTCGGCATCCCGCATCAGCAGGTATCCCCCGTACTCCTTATCGAAAGATCTCGGAAACCAAAATGGGACTGTATCATTTAGCAGTTGGTTCCGGTAGAACTCTTTTAACTCCTGCAACTCCTTTTGAATCTCTCTTTAGATAGACCCAAGATTAATGCTTAAAAGGCAAGGCAATTACTCTGGGAAGATTTGAGGAATTTTACCTTATTTACTATTTAATGCCTTTCTATTAATTTCTGTCAAGTGGTTTACTTATGTTTTTATCAAAAGCATTCTTAAGAATCTCAGTTAATTCTTCAAAGTTTACGGGTTTAGATATATAGCATGTCCATCCCCGCATTAATACACTCTTCCCGGTCTTCAGTCAAGGCATTCGCCGTCATAGCGATTATTATAGGCTGGTAGATGTGGTTTTTTCTAATGAGCCTGGTTGCTTCCAACACATCCATTTCAGGCATCTGTACATCCATTAAGATCACATCAAACATCTTTGCTTTTAACATATTCAATACTTCTACTCCATTATTCGCTACTTCTGGATTGTAACCCAGTTTAGTTAAAATCCCTATTGCTAGCTTTTGATTAATAAGATTATCTTCGAGCAAGGAGGATATTTAACGGAAAAATTTTACCGAAATTGGCAGGTAATAGCGATTTCCTCTTTTGATCTATTTCGATACCATTGGTAATTCCTTTTAGTTGTTCTTGTACCAACCTTAAGAACTGATCGTACTTTACCGGTTTTGTTAATACCGAATTGAAAAGGCCCGGATACTTTACTTTGTTCTCATCTCCTACAATACTCAATAAAACAATAAGTAAATTCGGATATTTGTCTCTTATTTTACGAGCTACTTCAATGCCATTCACTTCGGGCAGATTAATATCTACAAACACAAAGTTCAGGTCGGTTTCTTTTGCAAGCAGTTCAAATGCCTGATGTCCAGACGATGCTGAAGCAAAAGATACTCCCCAATTCTCTAATTGTGATTTTAGAACATTCAAATGGCTCATGTTCTGAACTATAAGGAGTATCTTTTTCCCTTTATCGTCTGTAGCAGTGAAATAGCCATATTCGTTTTTTGCACTCTCCCTTGCCTGTGTATTTATATTGAAGCTAAATATTGTACCCTTTCCTACCTAACTATTTACCCAGACAGTTCCTCCCATCAGTTCTGCCAGTCGCTCACTGATCACTAAACCCAAGGCGGTACCGCCGTATTTACGGGCTGTCGTGTTATCCACTTGCGAAAATGACTTTTCTTCAGGAATTCCAATTCCAGTGTCATGTATGTCAAAAGTAAGTTCTAACTTGTTATTAATCGAACTGCTCAAAACTACTTTAAAACAACTTCCCCCTGATGAGTAAACTTTAGAGCGTTGCTTATCAGGTTTGTCGGAGTCACCTTTTAAATGGCCCACTTTCAAGGAAGTCTACAGGGAAGCTTACAATCTACCGGTAACGTTTTTTATCACTATCATAGAGGTGCGATTTCAGCCATCGAATTTTTTTAGAGATTAATTTCTCCAATTACAAAAGTTATCTTTTCACTTCGTAGTGTAAGGCTACTTCTCCGTTAGAAATTGTTTTGGCCCCAATTAACTTTAACCTTTTCAAATCATTACTTGGCGCAAACATTGGAATTCCCGTTCCAAAAATAACAGGGTTGACAAAGATCCAATACTCGTCTATTAGATTTGATTGCAATAATAATTGACCAACGGAAGGACTTCCAAATAACAGTATGTTTTTACCTGTTTTATTTTTATTTTCCTCAATCGTTGAGACAATATCACTCTTAACTAAGATTGTATTATTTCCTTTCAATTCATTTAGCGTGTTTGAAAGCACAAGCTTTGTCGCTTTGTTATACCAATGGGAATAGCACTTCTCAAACTCTGAAGAGAGCGGGTTATTTTCGATAGCAGGCCA
The DNA here is from genome assembly GCF_024436395.1 of Paradesertivirga mongoliensis. GTDB lineage: Bacteria > Bacteroidota > Bacteroidia > Sphingobacteriales > Sphingobacteriaceae > Paradesertivirga > Paradesertivirga mongoliensis. Next base: position 32,065 of record NZ_JAFMZO010000003.1, read on the forward strand.
ATAGCTCTCGAACATCTCGTAAGTTATTCTGCCAAATAAAATACTATCAGCACTAAGTAATAACTTATTAACAAAACTAAGGTGCTCACCGGCATTCTCGAACCGGTCCAACTCTCCATTTTTCCAGGCAGTATAACCGTCTAAAGATGTGTGTGTAATTTGAATAATTTTTCTCATAACTATTTCTGTTCCTCCTTCAACGTGCGGAGACATTCGGATTATTAAATCGGTTTTTTAATTTTATTATACTTGTGCGTTTAGTGTCGTTCTTCAATGTCGTTGGCCATTTTTTTTTAAATAATTAATGGTCACACCTCCTTCGTCACTGTCATCGTAACTTGAATTGAACCATCGAGCATTAGCAAGCCTTTGTTTGAGATAACCGATGTCGCCTTCAGAAATTTGAATTGTAAACTCTTGCATGAATAATAAATTTAGAATTATACCGTTATGGTGAATCTCGGATCGTTTCATAATAAAGGCCAATAACACCTGATTGATATTCCTTTATTTGGAGAAGTTTCAGCTTTTTTCTGCTTTTTATTTCTTTGAACAACGGCGTTCCCTCACCTAGAATTATCGGATTTATTCCTATTCTAATTTCGTCTATTAAATCAAGATTAAGAAGTGTGGTAATTAGCCCTGAACCGCCGAATAACCAAATATCTTTATTTGCACGTGCTTTAATTTCGTTAACCCGCTTAACAATACTTTCAGCAATAACTATCGAATTAACATCCGTAATTTGTCGTTTGGTTGAAAAAACAAACTTTTGCAACTTGTTTATCCTGGAATAAAACTCTTTCTCGAAAGTACCGGCTCCTTCCGACGGAAGGTAATTCCCGTAAAGCTCGTAACTAACCCTTCCGTATAATATAGCATCAATTTCGCCGGCAAAATTACACAGATCTCTCCCTATTTCATCATCAAAAATGATCCAGTCTGTTTCTCTGTTTTTTCCTTCTATATATCCGTCGAGTGAAACAGTAAGGTCAAGAATTATTCGTTTCATATTAAGTTTGTAGTATTATTAATTCCCTGTTTATCAGAGCGGCACCAATAGCATCTTTAAATTTTGCTGCTGGCTCCGATGATTCGGCTACGCCGATTGCAGAACCTTTAATAGTCTGATGATTGACAGCAACATACCAAAAAAATTTGCCGTGCCTTTTAATAACTTTTGACGCAAATGCACCACCCTCAGCCCATACAAAGTCTGTAGCCTTTAATAAGCCTTGATGTTCTTCCCAGTATATAAGGTCGGAGGATGAAAAGCACAGCCATTTATTCATTACATAATCTTCTGTTCCCGGTGGCGCTTCGTCATGCCCCGTGTACAAATAAACTTTATCATCATGATCAACTGCGGTAGGGTCACTTGTGTATTTGTGTTTTATTATCGGATTTCCGGAAGTTTCCATATTGAATCGTATATTATTGCCGGATGTTTTGCAAGGATTTTAACAACCAAAAAACAAGGGCAGACAGAGTAATCCGCAGATTAGTAGGGAATAAACCATTTATTTTCATCGTCGTTGCATTTTCAAAATTCAGATAAATATCTTACCTTCCATTGTCACCACAGAAGAACCGCTTATCACTATTCCGTCATCTGCTATCTGAAATTTGATAATTGAAGGTCGCTTCATTATACTCCCCTGCAACAGTTGATAAGAGGTACCGGCTTTTATTCGCCCGGTCTTATACAAGAGTCCCGCAAGAGGCCCAGCTGCACTTCCGGTAGCAGGATCTTCGTCTATGCCGATTAGCGGATTAAAAAAACGTGTTTCAACGAGGTGTGTATTACTTCCGGTGAGACTGAAACAATAAACTCCTTCAAAACCATATCTGATACTTAGGTCGGAAAGTCTTTTTTTATTCGATTGAATTTTATCTAATACCTCCGTGCTTTTCACCGGAACCATTAAATGCGAAACTTCAGTAGCTGCAACAACGGGCGGCAACTCACTCGAAAAATCAGCCATATTTAATGAAAGTCCTTCGGCTACCTTTTCAACGGGAACGACATCTCCAAAACTTGCCGGCCTTTGTTTCATCCCGATTACATGAGTACCTGAAGAATTGTTAAGTTCAAGATAGGTCGGGGTATCTTTCATAATTACATATGGCTCGCCCGCTTGCCCGGCGAAAATGTCTTCCCCTTTCTCTAAGAAATCTGAAACAACCCCCAGCAAGTTATGGCCTCCTCCATGAATTTCAAATCCTGTTGATGTAAAAGACCGGATTTTTAAGGCTCTGTCTTCTACTGAGTAATAGGCAAAAGAAGACTCAGAATACCCGAATTCACTTGATATTTTTTCGTACAGTTGTTTTTCCAGCTCGCCAGTTACTTGTATTACAGCTAATTGATTGCCGGTAAACGGAGTTTCGGTAAATACATCCAGAACCCTGTAGCTGAAGGATTTTGTTTTACTGTGAGACACAATGATGAAAGGCTTTTTTTATTAACCTTAATGCTTATGAAAAAATTCCTTCAATTCAGCGCTATAAACTTCCGGCACCTCAATAGCGGCAAAATGTCCGCCTTGTTCCAACTTTTTGAAGCTTACGATATTTGCTTGCCGGTCTGCCCATTCTTTAGGAAACTGTGCTTCCTTGGGAAATAACGAAACTCCGGTAGGCACATCAACTCTTTGTGATGATTTTAATCCTCCTGTATACATCGCTTTTGCATTTTCGGCATAAGTTCTAATCGAGGTGTTGACAGTTTGAGTAACCCAATAAATCATGATATTGGTGAGAATTTCATCTTTTGTAAAGCTGTTTTCTATGTTGCCGTCACTATCGCTCCAAGAGTTTAATTTCTCCAGTATCCAAGAAGCCAAGCCCACAGGTGAATCGTTTAATCCGTATCCCAATGTTTGCGGCTTCGTAGATTGAATCATAATATAGGCCCCTTCGGTAAAAACCCATTGTTGTATCAGTTGCCCGAATTGTTGTTCGGCGGGCGACATAGTGCTCCAATCTTCGCTTCCGCTAGGATAACCTACATCAGTTAAATGAATTGCTTTTACAGTTCCCGGAAATTCTACAGCTAATGATTTCGTAATAAGCGTTCCTATATCACCGCCTGCAGCATAATAATTTTGATAACCTAAAACGTCTGTCATCAATCCATTAAAAAGCCGAGCAGTTCTATCACAATCTACCGCTTCCCGGCTTGAAAACCCAAATCCCGGTATAGAGGGTACAACAACATCAAAAGTTTGCTCGCCTTCGGTAAGCAAAGAAAGCACTTTCACAAAACGGTAAAATGAGTCCGGCCAGCCGTGGCTCAAGAGCAAAGGCTTTGAGTTGTGCCCTTTGCCTTTTATATGGATAAAATGAACGGTAATACCTTCAATATCTGCAGTAAATTGAGGAAGCTTATTTAGTTCTTCCTCATGTTTTCGCCAGCTGTATTTTGTTTGCCAGTATTCCAGAAGTTCCTTTAAGTAAGCAGAATTAGTGCCGTAATGCCATTCGGCATCCTCGGGTGAATCTGTCCATCGAGTGTTTTTTAAGCGATTGTTCAAGTCTTCGAGAGTTAATTCCGGAACTTGGATCTTAAAGGGAGCAATTTGTGCCATATTTATCAATTCAGTTTTAAGCCGTGATCTAATTACAAATCGTAGATACTCTGCAAAATAAACTGATGGATTCTAATGAAAATAGAACAAATCCGACATGATTATTCGCTCAAAATAGATCCGCTATCTTCTAATAAATTGGTTTTGGATAAAAGCTTTTTAGGGGTAAGGGTAGTAAATTTTTTAAACTCGCGATTAAAATGGGATTGATCGGAGTAGCCTAATTCATAGGCCAAGTCAGTAAGGGATTCAAATTGTCCCTGTTGAATAGTATAAAGAGTTCTTTCAAAACGTAAGACTCTTTTATAAAATGAGGGCGTAAAACCAACAGTTTGCAAAAAAATGCGTTCAAACTGCCGCTCACTTATTTTGTACTTAGCCAATAGCTTCGCATAGCTTGTTACTGAGCTTAGTTGGAGGAAATCTATTACCCTCTTGTCTAATTTTTTAATAAAATCTAATCGCTTCAAAAAAAAGGCGTCCAAGATCTTAATCCGCATTTGATGAGAAGTTGCGCTTATTAATTGCTCGATACCTTCATTTGGACAAAAGTGATTCATATCCAACACTGCATCAGTAGTCTCTTGGGCATCAACACCAAAAAATGCCTTAACAGCATGCGGAAAAAAAGAAACAGCTATATGGGAGTACTTTGGCTCCATCTGCAGCAAGGCGGGCTTGGATGTAACCCCTTTTAAGCTTGCAGGAAAAATACCTTGATTGTGATAGCCGTGGAGTGCATTTTTACCATCTAAACATTGAATGATAAGACGAGGAAACCTATCTGCCATCAGTTGGAGGCTTAACATTGAGTTAGTAGGAAGGTTAAGCCCCAAAGACCAGTAATACCTTATGTATGATCTTAACGCAGGATGCGGTTGATATATATCATGAGTGGCTAAATGATTTTCGAAGGCCATTTTTATGGTATATTTTCTCCAACAAATTTATTATTACCTAGTAAAAAGCCGACTACTTTTTCAATAATTTTCTAGACACTCTCTTCAGACTTTAGCATTGAAATATAATTATTATCACTTTTGGTTTTGACAGGGTAAAGCCTGTCTATATTTTTTTTCTACCGGATATGCATCTAATGTTGCTACAAACTTCGGATTAGCTGCGACATCTCTGCCATCCTTATCATAAGCAATTGAAACTTCCAGATATCGACCTGTTCGCTTCAACGCGTTTTAAGCATGTAATATTTACATAAACCTCCATTCACCGCTGTATTTCACCCGGTGTGCTTATAGGCTCACCATTTATTGTTCCGCAGATTGAAATATGCCCCTATCCTTGCCCGCATGTTTAAATATCCCATTTATATTTGGTTCGGTACAAACACTAAACGTCTAATCCCGATTTATTTAAGTTCAGATCCGAATTCAGCTTATTATTTTTAACGGTTCGAGACAAGTGGGGCTCTTACACCCGATTGCAAATTTCTTTGTTGCTTTTAATGATGATGAATCCCGGTTTGCGGATTTAAACGCCTTTAGGGCTTAAATGGACTACCCAAAGATTGTTCGATCATATAAGCAGTTGCAACGGCTTGTCCTGCTGCGCGAGCTACAGCTCACGTTACCGGATCACCCAATTGTCTTGCAACAGCATGTGCTCCCAGCGACGCCTTCATCGCTACCCCTGCTTTCACCTTTTTCCCAGTTCTCAAAAGCCTCCGAAGCATGAACTAATCCTTGAATAATATTTTGACCCATAAGTTCTGTTACGAGTTACGCAAACTCTCTTGCTTATTGGTTGAGCTTACTATGATTTTCTGCTGAAAGAAGTCCTCCTCGGTGTTTTGCAAAATTTATACCGCTTGGAATATTCAAGTTTGGCGTTTAGAGGCATAAATTTCACTTTTGGTGAATGTACTCGCTGATATTTCAAGAGAAAACTAATCGTTTTTTGGGACTATATTAGACAAGGACCTTTCGCATCAATGTGTCCCTCGCATCAGTTTTGCATCTAACAAAACCCATCTTTTCAGCAAATTTTACTGCTTTAACATTTTGTGTTTTGGTTTGTCCCATTAGTGCTGTTACACCTAATTCCTGTTTTGAAACTTCCACCAATAAGTCAAATGCAGCCTGCATATAACCCTTTCCCCAATATTCAGGTAGCAGGGAGCCTCCTATTTCAATTTCCTTGTTCAGTTTATCCCAGTGGTGTAACGCGCAGTCGCCAATGATTAAGGTTGGATTGTCCGTCGGTCTTATTGTAAAAATATATTCGCAGATCGATATAATTCGTTCTGTAAATTCTATTGGCGTTTCATTTGGTAAAAAAGGACTTTCATCAAAGTTTATTGCCAGTGCAGGATGTGTGTAAAGACCATGAAAAAACTTAGCGTCGTTTACAGTAAGATTTTTCAGTATTACTTTTCTGTTCGATAACATTTCGGAAACATTTATTATCAAGAGTTACTAGGGTAATGATTTTAATTATAGTCTAAAGGAGCGATTTGCGTATATATAAGTAATATCCCATCGTGTCTCATTATTAGATTTTCTGAGAATTTCACAATGAACTGTACATTATACCTGGTTGTTTTTACAAGTACTCATAATCTAAAACTAGAAGGGGTTTCATCGCTTTTTATTTACCCTTACCGCTGTACGACTTGATTGAAACGCCTTACTCGGACATTCCAAACTTTTGGCGTCTTAGACGGGCCGAGATCCGCAAAGCAGAGACTAAAATATGTAATTTTTAAAGTATTCACTTTGTAAGCACAGCATTAAATTAAAAAAACCTTATGAACGCTTTTTATGGGAATATGTATCTTTGCTCTATGAGAATGACCGTAATGTTATAGTATAAATTTTCAAGTCACTAAAACTAATGTCCAATAGGGCACTAATACTTTATTGTCTAAAATTTATATTGATACATTATGTATGATATTTTAAATTCCCAACAAATACATTCTTTTATTACTGACGGTTTTGTCCGCATTGATAATGCATTCTCTTCTGATATCGCAGCCGAAGCAAGAAGCATATTATGGAAAGATATTCCAGCAAATCCAAACGATAGACACAGCCGGTCGTATGGCTGGGGATGTATACGCAGGAGCCATTTATAAAGGCTGCTAATAACACTATACTTCACAGCGCCTTCGATCAATTAGTCGGGAAAGAAAAATGGATACCCTGCATGAGTATGGGTGCATTTCTGTTCGTTTCCCTTCTGAAGTGGATTCTGGTGATACAGGCTGGCATGTAGACGCCGGATTTGCGGGAGCTGATCACAATGACTTTTCCGCTTATCGCATCAACGTGTATTCAAAAGGGCGCGGCCTGTTGATGCTGTTTTTATTTTCTGACGTAGGCGAGAAGGATGCACCGACCAAGATTCTTAAGAGCTCTCATCTTGATGTTGCCAGATTATTAGCAGAAAAAGGTGAAGACGGGCTCTCGTTTATGGAATTGGTCTCTGAGTTGTCAGGAATTTCTAAAAGTGAAGAAATCCTGGCTGTAGGAAACGCTGGAACAGTTTATCTCTGTCACCCGTTCCTCGTTCATGGTGCACAGCGACATCTTGGTCAAGTTTGTGTCGATCTTCGAGTTTTCGGAATATACTGGTCTGCAAATCGAAGAGATTCGGACCTTCCTTCGCCCACCAATTCTTCATTCTTCCAGCTTTACCACTTTCCCTCGATTTAAATACATCTTCGTATTCAGTGACATATTGCCATGTCAGTGGGTAATTCGACTTTAATTCTTTCATCGTCACCACTAAGTCTTCAACTGTTGGGTCCCATTGCTTGTTGGTAAAAAGTAGGGTTGAGGTCCAAATGCAATTAGATGGGAATTTCACCCTGACTTTTTTACTTAGACTTGGTGATCGAAGGTTTTAAAGTTTAGTATACATAATCTTCAAAAAGTTCCACCTTTCATTGTAGTCGGAAGATTAATGAATAAAAAAGGGCTTCACACCAGCCCTTCATCTGCAAATGAGTAAAACCCTTCAACTGTCACTATTAGATGATCTAAAACAGCTATATCTAACAATTTTCCTCCATTTTTAATTTTTCTGGTAAGGTTTATATCAGCCTGACTAGGTTTTAAATTTCCTGATGGATGATTATGAGCGAGAATAATGGAACTGGCACATCCTTTCAAAGCAGTTCCGAAAATTAATTTAGGGTCAGCTATTGTTCCTGCCATTCCTCCTGTTGAAACTTCAAATATTCCTAAAACTTTGTTTCCGCGGTTTAACAGGATGACTTTGAACTGTTCCTGTAATTCCATCTTATTCATATCCCAATTCTGGTACAAAATCTCATAGATGTCTTTGGAGCAGCATATTCTTGGTCTTTCTGACGCTTTGAACTTTGGTCTGTAAATAACTTCAATTTCTGATATCTGGAACAATGAAATCTGATTTTGTAGCTTTTCCATAATTAGCTGATTTAGTAGTGAATGAATTAATCATGGCGCTCAAGCAGGACTGAATAAGGACTAAGGGCAAAGTGGAGATTCAAATAATGTGGAGGCTCCGCCACAGGCGGATACCCATTTTTTTAATACTACTTTGGCGCAGCGTACCTGTGTCCGGATGCAGACCTAACTTTGTGCTGATGATTAAGAATGATGATCGTGAATGACTAGACCGACAGGATTGAAGATGGAACTTTTGTATTTTTGCGATAATGGGAATGCCGCTGAGATTAACGTTAGAAGGTAAGGACTACTGGTTTCAGATAGAAAATGAGCGACTCATTACTAAAGGCACAGTCGAGATACCGATTGTTTTTGAAGGGGCCTCATTGACGTTGCTCAGAAACGGAAAAGGTTGGTTGATAGAAGGAAACGGTACTGGATTGTCCTCAGACTTGGTTCACGCCATTGGCCGAGCCATTGAGTCGAGGTTTAGGTTATGAAAGAAGAAGCCCTCGAGCTCCTCTCACTTATTTCTCTTTGTTCTCAATCTCGGTTACTTCTTTTCTCATATCAGAAGCGAGAGTTTTAATATCCTGCAATCCTTTGCGCACCCGCGTTCCCGCAGCGCTGTTACCGCTATTATAAAATTTGTCAGCATCGGCTTCAATAGACGCAAGTAGATCTTTCAGTTTGTTGTAATTATTCATGAATTTGAGTTTAGATAGCCAAGATGCGAAAGTTCACCAACAAAACCAACTTGTTCCCTTGTTTGAGCTCACAACGTTCGTTTCTAACACGGTGTGTTATCGAACAATCCAACCCATTCTCACTGGGTAGGCACCAAAGAGCGGTAGCCATGCGAAGCGTCAAGGCCGGATGGCCAAAAAGCAACGATGACCGATGAATCCGCTTGTATAGCCTTTACGCTTCGCGTGGCGTCGGTATCTTTGCTTAAGGTGGTGAGAAAGGCGGATTTACATATAGTGAAGGTGGCCAGCAGTTATTTTGGAGAACACTTTACTTTTACTGTGTCTAGGAATCAACTCAGCATTGCACGATTCACATACTGCAAGCTCACGTGTTAGGGTTTGATTCTCTCTCCTTTTATTTTACAACTCCAAACCCGTTTTTTTTAGCGTTCCGAGTTCACTGCTCCACTCTCCACCCATCATCATACAATAAAAAATCCGCCTTATGGTTCTCCTTCTCATCAAACTTCCTTTTTGACAGCTTAGCAAACGGAGTAACATTCCTATAGGAGGTTGTATATTCAACAACAGCCTTTTTATCACCATCTAACATCTGGATACCAGTAACTTCTTCAATAGCCTGATCAGCTATTTTGACCCTTTGTATATTGTCTTTTTTATCCTCTTCCGTTTGCGAAACCATGTACGCCTCTCCTTTTTCTGTGAAGGAGATCAACGGTTTTCCCGAATCGCTAAAATCTTGTGTTCGTTGGACAGTTAAAAGACCATCGCTCTCCAATCCGGCGTCGAGCATTCTTTTAGCGTAGGCAGGGTCTGAAACAAATATTTTGTAGGTAGCGGGCTGAGATTGGTGGTTTTCTTGTAGAAGTTTCAGAGCTTTCTCCCGATCTAGTTTTTCAGATGAGCAGGATACGATTAAAAGGATTGGCAGTAAGTAGGTTAGTGCATCTTTCATATAAGTAGGTCTATGGAATAACTAAGATATAGAATTGTGCCTTTATTAAAAAATGCATGAAAACTAAAGAAGCCCTTTCGGGCTCCTGGATTATGACAGAGACAGTTTTCGCTTACGCGATTGCTTTTGCTTCGGCTGCTCCGGGTCGGCATCCTTCTTTTGGGCTTGCTTCTGAGAAGCCTTTTCTCCGGTTGATTCAGACTTTCCGAAAATCTGAACGTTCTGCCTTCTTACAGCATGCATCTTCTGATCGTAAACGTTTATGTTCTTGAATTGCGGAACGGCTTCGATGAAAAACTTCAAATCCTTTTCACCCTGTTTCATCGTCACCTGCTGCACATTGCCTTTTTCGAGGGACTGGAGGAGCTGTTTTTTTTGTTCCGGATCAGCAAGTTCCTTGATAGGAAAATTGCCTAAAGTCTTTTCCAGATCGTATCCGTAATGATCATTAAACTGTTTTAATTTGTGATTGCCTTTATCATCCGCATTCTCAAAATCCAATTTTAGCCATGCACTGTACTTTTGCCCCTCTTTGATCATGAGGTCTTTGAAAACGGATCGACCTTCCAAGAGGTTGAAGGCCTCCTTTGCTGTAATTCCGTTCCCTTTATTCACATAGAAGGATTGACTTTTTTCTTCCTCCGGTTTTCCGTTCTGCAGTTTAGCATCCATTCGGTTGAAGAAATACATTTCTGTAGAATCAGATTTTTTGAAATGGAGAGTGTAGTCCATCTTATTATTGAAATGAGGAATTTGCAAGTTGATCTGAAATTCTCCTTTTTGTTGCTCAATATTTTTCTTCAGTTCCTCGTTAAGTTTGTCTCCAAATCCAAAATACTTTAAGCTGGATTGAAGGAAGTCTAGATTTTGCGTATTCATAGATCTTATTGATTTCAAGTGTTGAATGTCTTTATCCTCATTTTGCCTGGGTTTGATATCTAACATTTTTTTCAATTGATAGAGAGCGTCTGACACATACCCGGTTTCTATTATTTCCCAGGCAGAGGTATTATCATGAGCATACTGCTGGGCATCCAGATGGCTGGAAAAGCAGTTTACATCCCACTTTCCTTTAATGACTGAGTCGGGGGCGTATGCGAACCACTTTTTCCCCTCCGAGTACTCACTTTCAAAATAGTCGCGCAGATTGTCAGCGTTTTCATGATCGAATTCCATCTTCTATTCCTTTAGTAATTGCGCCTTTACATTTTCTCTGCTGTCACTTTTAAGTACAAGTTCCGGGCTCCGTTCTTTTCGTAAATCTCCGTGAATAACGCCTGGCCTTTTGCAAGTGGAAACTTGTCGAAGGTAAATATATAAAGTCCCGAGCCACCGGCTGTGATAGTATTTTGCGATGCTCCAATGGCTTGCGTTGGATGGATTTCCCGCTCCTGAGTAACTGTCCTTTTCGTGGTTTTGAGATCCCGGACATAGAAGCGGACGAAATCGAGATCATAGTTAATACTGGAGTTATTTTCGATTTTCAACTTATAAAAGAGAGTATTTCCTGACACTGATATCTGTCCGAGTTCAGCTTTTACTCTGCCCTTTTTGTCGCTGGTTACTACATTTCGGACTCTACCTGATGCTAGTTTTGAGCTGACTTCTTCTTTTGGCGTTTTCCGTCGGGCATCTACTGCTACAGTTTCCTGGCTGTTAGCCAAACGATAAAAGCGACCAGCCCGGCCATAAGAAAAGGCAACGGGAAAATGATAATCTCCTCCGTCTTCTGTTGTTATACGAATCTGGGAGGGGAAAAAGCCTTGCGAGGCTTTAACTGTAAGCACATTATCTCCTGTTACCGCTGCAATTAGATGACGACCAGCATTTACCGGATTGGCAATCCTCGCAGGAAATTCTATTGCTGTTGTTTTGTTGTGGCTGACATAAATAGTATCCTGACCGCTGACTAGATTCGCTATGCAGATCAATGTCAGGATTATTATTGATTCAAATGATTTCATGGCTGATGAATTAGTTTCGTTGACTATTATCTCTGAGGAGCAGCTGATATCCAGCCTTCAACTTTACTCTTACCTGCTTTACTTTGCGACTGAACAAGCCCTTTGCAGCCTGTACTCCTGCACCAGCTACCTGGGCAGACACAGACGGATCCATTGTCATAATTTGCAGACTTTGCACTGCATCCTCAACTCCCTTTTTTGAGGCGTCACGGGTTATTGCTCCCGGAATGTATAACCCTTCCAGACCGTCAAGATCAAAGGCAGAAAGAGAGACAGGAAGAATGGAATTTTTATAGCGGAGAGTGGGGATATCAATTTTCAAACGCTCATCATCAATAGAAGCAATCCCATAAACAAATTCATTTCTCGGAATTAGCGTGCCTCTAACGAAAATGCTGTCAAGTAAGCGCAGTTTTATTACGGAACCGGCAACAATTTCCTGATCCTGATGGATGGTTGCTTCAATGGCATTTCCGGTGCTTTCCGCGTACCGGGAATTAATATTTCGGCCCAGAGCATACAGACTTTGTTTCTCCTCCTGGCCGTTTGCTACATGAACAGAAAAAGTCGCGGTTGATCTGTCAGTCAATTTCTGTTTTTGTTTTTCTCTTATCCTTGATGGATTTTGAATTTCGAGTACCTTTTCAAGTATTGAGTTTAGTTGGGCCATTTCCTTATCATCCTCATTCCCGCCCTGTAAGCTATTCATTAAGTTTTCAAGACGGTTTACGTCTGCACCCATATTAGAAGATTGTTGATAGGCAGCGATACGAGCGGTTGAGTAAGAATCTCCCGAAGGCGGTGTCGTTCGGTTCAACTCTGTTGTGATTTGTGCCAGCTTTTCGTTGATCTTCTGTTCGTTGGGATCAACCACATCTGCGTCCTGAGGAAATGCAAGTCCTTTAAAACCTGATTCTTCATCATTATTTGCCGACACTCTTGCTGAAGTCTGGTAGATGCTGAATTTGTCATTCTTCTCCTCCTGGTTGAACTTTGCATCTGGAAGATCCGTATTAAATCCTTCTTTTGATTGCTTCGCCAGGTCTTTGTCAGGCATTCCTTTTCCACCACCTAATGCCCAGAAGGCCATCGTCATAAAGGGGAATACCAGTAGTGGCAACACCATTAAAAATTTCCGTTTCCTTCGCGTTTCCGCCGATAGTTGCTTTTTCATAGCTATTGATTTAAATGATTAATAATTAAATTGAATGGAAGATGAGATATAAGCTTATGGCGCCAAAAAAGGCGCTGATAACAAGCAGGAAGATTTCTTTCTGAACTTTCGAGAAATTTGCTGTTTTAACATTGAGCCATCCGGCTGTCGAAAGTTGAAGTTTAATAATCTTTGCAGCGATTCTCCGAGCCAGGTCTTCCTGCTTGCGGCTTAACTTTAACAGAAACACTCTGCCTTTGCTGCACTATCTTTCCGAACCTCTCTGCCAGCTGCTTGGCAGTATCTCCGGTCACTTGTCCCGCTATAACATTACCTACGATGTTAAGAATTACTTCTGCCTGCTCTCTTCCATAATCTTTTTTAGCTGACTGTAGTCCTGAACCGCCAGAGTTGTTGCTACCTTATTTGATCGGGCAGTCGCTATCAGGCTGTCGATATGGTTGAAATAGATCGTCGGGAATTCATCAAATATCAAGCTGCATTTTTGCTTGTTTTTCTGATTTACTAGTTTAATCATTCTTGAAATATACAAACTCAGTACGGCCCCATATACCTGCTGCTTCTGCGGATTGTTGCCATACAAATAACTTTTGCCTCATCGGGATTATTTAAATCAAGTGTGAAGTCGTTACCTGATAATACGAAATACAAAGCTGGCGATGAAAGTCTTGCCATGCTAATTTTTGCACTTGCTACCTGACCTTCTAATTGATCATATGCTTCGTTTTTCCAGGCTGAAATAAAGGGATTGAGTAAAACTTCAATTTCTGGTTCCTGGTTAAGCACAGCAAACAGGTACTTATATTCAACCTGCATTAATTCAATAACATGTGGTAAGGTGCAAAAAATTCCGCCCTTGTATTTTCTCAAATACCAAATTATCGCTGTTACAAAATTGATAGGTGATTCAACGAAAAAGTCTCCTTGCTTTTTGATCCATTCGCGGTTCAACCCCAACATTATTGTTCTCGAGGCTTCAGTTGCATCGGTAATATCAGTCATGCTCTGAGGATTCAGAGGGTTGCACCGATGCGTCCTGGTTAAATCTTCAAAATTGATTACATAGAATTTCCGTTGTAGGTGCTTTTGGTCTTCGCAAGTCAGGAGGGTGTTGTAAGCGATTTTGGTTAAATCATCGTATTTAAAATCATAGATAAACATGCTAAAGCCCTTCTTAATATGCTGGGTGATGATATGCCGGATTGCAAAATATGATTTCCCTGAGCCGGGAGTACCGAGTATCAATGATCCCCTAAATGGATTGATAGTGTTAATCCAGCTGTTTCGGGTTTTACCTTTCAAGTAGTACTGTGCAGGCAGATTAATAGAGAACTCATTTTCCAACTTTCTTTCCTCCTGAGGAAATGTCTCGTTGTCCTTATTGAAGATATCACCACCCAACTTTAGTATCAATAGACGCGAAAGGCGCGTTCCCCTTTGATAGAAAAATACATCACCAAATACCGAGTTGATGGCAATAACAAGGTGGAAAAACTGAAATACGAGGGTTCCAAAGTTTGGATCAACGGGAGTCAGTATTTCGATAATGTACCTCAACTCGCCTGGGAATTTTACATTGGAGGCTACCAGCCTGCTCAAAAGTGGTTGAAGGACAGGAAAGGAAGAGAACTTGATTTCGAAGACATTTTACACTATCAAAAGATCATTGTGACGCTAACAGAAACCGACAGGTTGATGAAGGAAATTGATGAAATTATATCCGCATAGTTGGCAATTACATTTTTAAAAGGCTCAGAACTAAATACTGCTCTGGAGCACCTTATTGAGGATGCAGATAACTACTTATACCTAATTTGTCCTTACTTTCATTTACATGAGAAGCTGAAAGTTGAATTGAAAGACAAAAAGGATAAGCCCGATCTAAAGATTGTGGTGATGTTCGACAAAAATGAGGAAGGTACACATAAGAGTTTAAGAAAAGAGGATTTCGATTTTCTCAGGACCTTCCCTAATATCGAAATCAGGTACGAACCGAAATTGCACGCTAAGTATTACGCCAGCGAAGACCGTGCAATAATCACCTCTTTAAATTTACTGCAATACTCGCACGATCATAATATTGAAGTTGGGGTTGTTATGGATGTAAAAGGCTTCCTGGGCGATATTGGTGATTTAGTAAGCTCTGGAAACAGTGTAGAACGGGACTCATACCTGTATTTCGAAAAGGTTATTAAAAACTCCGAGTTAAAATATCAACGAGTTCCTGTTTTTGAAAAAGCATTGCTCGGATTCAAGAACGACTACAAGAAATCGGAAGAGAATGTAAACCTTCTTGATGACGTCTATAAATCTAACGCCCCATCTGCTGTTGGATATAAATGGGGAAAAAATTCGCCTGCCGAAGAAAGGGAGCGGCGTGAATGGTCTAATAACCCACTTGCTGAAAAAGTTGGGTACTGTATTCATACCGGCGAAGAAATACCTTTCAATTTGAAGAAGCCCTACACAAGAAAGGCATTTAGCACCTGGTCCCAATTTAGTAATCCGGATTATTCCGAGCGATTTTGCCATTACTTTGGGGAACCCTCAAACGGCGAAACAACTTTTGCCAACCCTGTTCTAAGGAAGAATTGGCGCAAAGCGAAGGAAGATCATAGGTTTTAAGCTGCCCTGCAATTAATAAAAGTATTTGGAACTAAGTGGTATAAATACTTCTTCAACTGACAAAATCTTTTACAGCTTATTTCGCTGGATTTTGCAGCAACTCATGAATCTGTTGATAAGCGTAATAATATACACCACCGACCTTCTTCGCATATAAAATACCGTTGGTTCGATACGTATTTAACGTATTCTTGGTAATATTCAACATAGTCATCACTTCGAAAGACTTTAACCATTTCTTTCTAGGTGTTTCATTATACGTTTTTAAAAGTCTCTCAAAATCTTCCAATAATTGGACACGGAATTCCCGAAGATCATCTGTAGTCAATATTTCAGTAGGCATGATAAATAAGTTTATATTACAAAAGTGATAACTCTAGAAATTTACCAATGGGGATTTTTAAAAATGGCCATTGAAAAATTTCACTTTTTTTGATCTTGCACCTACAATATTATTGCTATGAAAACTGAAAGAATTTGTATTTACCCAAAGGACGTCATGCTAATAACAGGAAGAAGTGAACGTTCAGGTTGCAGGCTTTTGCAGACCATTAAAAAAAAGTATAAAAAGACTAAGCACCAGTTTGTATCGATTTTTGAATTTTCGGAATACACTGGTCTGGAAATTAATGAAATCCGGGGATTTCTCAATTAATAAAAGACGAGTCTATTTTGGTACATTTTGTGCTTTTTAGTATATTTGAATGTCATTAGAAAATGTCTGATCACTTACAGGAACAGAATACCTATTCGACAACCTTAAGATTGTTCTTTATCGTAACAGATTAATAATAAACGATTTACAGAGTAGGATTGTCGTCCTGCCACCCCGACGAAAACGTTGTTTATCAATGTGAGAAAGGCCTTAAAACACTGTTTTAAGGCCTTTCTGGTTTTTTACAAAACCAAAATGCCCCCTATGTTCATAATCATCTGCAAGCGGAAACAGAAGAAGCACAAATCCTGAAAAATCCCTCACTTGAGTACAACCTCTATAGCTGCGACGGTTTTCCAGATTTCTGAGTTCTGTCTAAAAGCTTTCACCATAGACCACCTTCCTTCGCAGATGAAAAAACAGAGGCGTTCCTGTTCTATAATTCATATTTCACAAAATTCTGAACAATAAAAAATACCATGAGTTAAAATGGCAAGCTTCGGAAACGATGGAACAGGACAAGATCATAAAAGCTCCACGTGGAAGAGAAAGGCTCAAATGGCTGGGCCCGGCATTCATCTGGATGCTGTCTGCCGCAGGCTCCGGTGAACTTCTCTTTACGCCCCGCATTGCATCTCAATACGGATATACGCTGGTTTGGGCTCTTGTGATAGCAGTAGTGATGAAATGGTTCATTAACCGGGAAATCGGACGATATACAGTTTGTTCGGGTGCCACCTTCTTCAAAGGGCTGGAATCTATTTCTTCAAAAAGCAGAGCTCTGCTGTGGTTCCTGATTATACCGCAACTGGCTGTTGCCGTGGCTACGGTTGCCGGCCTCGCAGGAGGAGCCTCCACCGCCCTGATAACACTTTTAGACATTCCCCCCATATTTTATGTAATACTGATCGTTTTAATTACTACCAGTATCATTTCCATGGATCGGTACAAATTAATTGAAAAGGCTACAACTGTATTTGCAATTATTATCTCGCTTGCAGTACTCACGGCTTCTATCAGTACCGGTCCGGATGCGGGCGCAATTGCAAGTGGCTTTGTTCCCCAAATTCCATCTGGATTGAAGGTAGATGAGCTTTTGTCGTGGCTGGGATTCATGCTTGCGGGGGCGGCAGGAATGATGTGGTTTTCGTATTGGATAGCAGCAAGAGGATACGGAGCAGCAAACCTGAAAAACGAAGAACCCCTGAATTTCAATACACTCTCGCCCGAACAAACTCAGTACCTAAAGGGCTGGATCAAACAGATGACTATTGCAAACACGCTGGCCGTTGTTGGAGCCCTCGTCATTGCATTCGCTTTTTTAATTCTGGGAACGGAACTTTTAAAGCCACAGGGCTTGCTTCCCGAAGAAAATAAAGTAGCAGAAACATTGGGCCGCCTGCTTGGAGGGATATGGGGCGAACTTGGTTTCTGGTTCATGATTTTGGCGGTTTTTATAACTTTCTTCAGTACCATTCTCTCCGATCAGGACGGCTTTGGAAGGATGTTCAGCGACGGCGTAAGAATTCTTTTCAAGAACACTTCGCATGCAAACAGCACCTGGCTTCAACAAAAGAAGTTACAGAAAACCATAGTGATAACGGTGCTCGGCATAATACCCGTTATCGTTTACCTGCTTACAGGCGAACCGGTAATTTTATTGAAAATAGCAGGTGTTATAGAGGCCTGCCACATACCTGTAGTTGCAGGGTTTATACTATATCTTAATTACAAAAAGCTCCCGGTAGGCTTAAAGCCCACTGCATTCTCGCTAATTTCTACAGCGATAGCAGGGCTCACCTTTACTGCATTTGCAGTAGTTTATATACTTCAGTTAAGCGGATTAATTAAAATATAATCATCTATGAAAAGCATTGGTAAAAAACACTGGCCAATTGCCGAAGGATATATTCCGGAGAACAGTACCGGCGGCCTGATATGACCAGCCATGAAACTGCCTGCATTTTAAATGCGGGCGATAATGACGCCGTGATCGAAATAATGTAAACAGAGAGCAGGAAGTGTTTATAAGCGAGTTTGGAACAAAGGCACTTCCGAAACTAAAACTCTGATCGTTAGCTGATAATGGGCTGAAAGTTCAAAACTTGACTTGTTGCAAACGCTATGTGGTGGATTTACTTCTAATACTTTCTCATGACTTTATTTGTCAAAGTAAAAAAACTTGCTACTTTTGTTCAACAGTGTTGAATTTAGGTAAACACAATAACAAGCAGGTGGCAGAGTGAATCATTTCTGACAAAGCACTAAAACATCATGACTATAACCAATATGTTTAAACTATCCAGCCTAGCGCATGCGCTTTTATTCTTTTTGATTTCCAGCCATGCGATCGCTCAGGCTAACAATCAGCCAGGCGCAACAGTAACCGTCGACTTAAAAAGAGAGATTGCTCCTATGACACCGGTATGGGCGTGGTTTGGTTACGATGAGCCGAACTATACTTATATGAAAGACGGAAAAAAACTTCTTTCGGAAATAGCTGAACTAAGTCCGGTACCGGTATACGTACGCACGCATAGTTTATTAGTAACCGGCGACGGGAAAGCCGCTTTGAAATGGGGCTCAACCAATGCATATACAGAAGATGCTAATGGCAATCCAATCTACAACTGGCGAATTATCGATAGTATTTTTGATACTTATATTCAACGCGGGATGAAGCCATTGGCACAGATAGGTTTTATGCCGCAGGCCTTGTCCACCCATCCCGAACCATACAGGCACTACTGGAAGCCGGGCGACCCTTACACGGATATTATTACCGGCTGGGCCTATCCTCCGAAAGACTATAATAAGTGGCGCGAGCTGGTTTATCAATGGGTAAAGCACTCGGTAGAACGTTATGGGCAGAAAGAAGTAGAAAGCTGGTATTGGGAGGTATGGAACGAACCAAACGGCCATTACTGGAAAGCCAGTCAGGAAGAGTTTTTCAAACTTTATGATTACGCGGCTGATGGGGTAAAAAGGGCTTTGCCAACAGCTAAAATTGGCGGGCCGAATATCGCGGGAACATCAGGAAGAGGTGCACAGGATTGGGTAAATAACTTTATTAAACATTGTATATCCGGCACAAATTACGCTACCGGCAAAATTGGCTCTCCGCTCGATGCAATACTTTTCCACGCCAAAGGTTCGCCAAGATTATACAACGGTGTGGTAAGAATGAACATGTCGCCGCAAATGCGGGATATCGCTACAGGGTTTAAAATGTCCACATCTTATCCCGAAACTAAAAACCTGCCCATTATTATCGGAGAATCAGATCCGGAAGGCTGTGCGGCCTGCGGAATGGCTACAAATCCGGAAAATGCCTATCGAAACGGGACTGCCTATTCAAGTTATACAGCGGCAAGTTTCGCGCGAAAGTATTTGCTCTCTGACAAGTATAATGCAAACTTTCTCGGTGCAGTTTCCTGGTCGTTCGAATTTGAAGACCAGCCCTGGTTCTATGGATTCCGGGATTTAGCGACTAACGGCGTAGACAAACCCGTGTTAAATGTATTCAGAATGTTCGGGATGATGACCGGTAAAAGACTGGCTGCAGAAAGCAATCGCATGTATCCCTTACAAACGGTTCTTGATTCGAGTATACGCGGTAAACAAACCGATATCGGCGCACTTGCCAGTAAAGACCGGAAGTCAGCAGCGGTGATGGTTTGGAATTACCATGATGAAGACAGACCGGGCCCGGCAGAACCTGTAAAGATCAATCTTGATAACATTCCGGCAACAAGCGGATCCTTAAGCATTTATATGATCGATCAGGAAAACAGTAATTCATATGAAGTGTGGAAAAAGATGGGCTCGCCGCAAAACCCTACTAAAGAGCAAATCACCGAGCTTGAAAAAGCAGGGAAACTGAAACGCATCAGCAAAAGAAAGATCAAAATTAAAGGAGGAAAAACCGTAATTCCATTGGAATTAAGCCGTCAGGCTGTAGCTTTGGTGAAATTAGATTGGTAGGTAAACTATTCTGCGGGCATTCAATCCTTCAGCTAGTTTCTTGAAAATCTGTAATAATTTAAATTAAACTTGGAAAAAACTCAAATACAAAACACGGGCGAAGGATTGGAAGACCCGTCGAAAGTTGGCGACAGAATAAAAATTTTAAGGATTAATCAAAAGAGGACCATGCAGGAAGTGGCCGATAGCTGCGGCCTTTCTAAAAGCATGATATCTAAGATCGAGAATAATAAAACAATCCCTTCTGTTGCCACACTTGTAAAAATTGCGCAGGCCCTGGGCACCAGCCTCTCCAACATATTTGAGCAAAATGCCTGGACCAAAGCCATCGTAACCACGAGGAAAGAGGCTGAAGAAAAAATGGTGCCCACAGAAAAAGGCTATTCCATCTTTCCGTATGCATCAGCTTTTCACGAAAAGAAAATGCAGCCATTTTTGTTCGTTGCGCGAAAGAACGAGGTGGTGCCCCATCAACTCTCGCATGAAGGGGAGGAATTTGTTTTTGTTGTAGAAGGATCGATGAAGATGCAGGTAGCTGAGACAGAGTATATATTGAAAGCAGGAGACAGCCTATACTTTAACTCTTTGCAAAAGCATGGAATAATGCCCCTCTCCGACGAAGTGGTTTACATTGATATCTTCGTGTAACCAGCTAACGCAGGTTGATCCATCAGGCGTCCTATCTCTCTGGCTTATGCCATAGCTGCGCTACTCATTGATCTGTTTTTCCGGTATATTTATTCTAAAATCATTCCCGGCAGAGTATAAAACTTGAGCCGGGGTGTCTTTTTAGCCGGTTGCCATTGATAAAGCAACCAAAAACTTCATTATTTTAGAGTGCGAATGAGCTTATCCACTTACCGGGAGAGGCTGTACCATAACCAGATAACCAATGAGTCTTCAAAAACTGATCTTACGAACCACCTTTCTCCTCTTTATTTTTGTTTGCCTGGCCTTAACCGGCAGAAGCCAGGAAATGGGTGCCGATGAAAAAAAATCTATGGAAAAGGCCAGCTATCCGGGCCTAAAAGGGGCAGGAAAAGGCCTAACAGGCCCGGGCTCGAACCTTCCGCCAGAAAAAATGGAATGGTGGCTCGATCAAAAGTTCGGGATGTTTATTCACTGGGGATTATATACAATTCCGGCGACGGGAGAATGGACAATGTTTAATCAGAAGATCCCTGCCGAAGAATATGCCAAACTTGCTGACGAATTCAAACCCAGGTCCTTCAGCGGGAAACGATGGGCCTCCATTGCCAAAGATGCCGGGATGAAGTACATGGTGATGGTTGCCCGGCACCACGACGGGTTCGCTCTGTGGGATAGTCCGGCTAGCTGGAACGATTTCAATAGTATGGAGACTGCAGCTCGTAAGGATTTCGTAGCCGAATACACTGCGGCTTGCCGAAAAGCCGGTTTAAAGGTAGGTATCTACTATTCGCCGATGGACTGGCGCTTTCCTGGATATTTTGATCCCAGGGGGCTTCCGGACAATGCCGGCCTGATGAAAAAGCAGTGCTATGGGCAAGTGGAGGAATTAATGAAGAACTATGGAAAAATAGACATATTATGGTACGATGGTGCATGGCTGGCTCATAAAGACGGAGACGCTGCTGCAGCTTGGTTTTGGGAACCTCTGAAACTCAATAAAATGGTACGAAGCTACAATCCTGATGTGGTGATCAATCCGCGGTCGGGTATGTACGGCGACTTCCAGACCGCCGAGGGAGATGCGGAAGTAAAAGGCCCCATTATTCCGATTCCCTGGGAAAAATGTTTAAACCTGAACAGAACAAGCTGGGGATATAACAAAACGCAGAAATTAATGTCCCTTAAGGAGGCAATTACGATGCTGGTTAATACGGTAGACCGAGGAGGGAATATTTTATTAAATGTTGGTCCTGACCAGGATGGAGTGATACCAGAGACGCATGTGGAGCGCTTAAGAGAAATAGGCGCCTGGCTGAACAAAAATGGAGAAAGTATTTATGGCACACGGCCCGGCCCTTTTCAACCCCTTGACGGAGTATATGGCGCTACCCATAAAGGAAATAAAATCTATATCCACTTAGTTAACATGCCGGATGGAACCGCTGAACTAAAGTTGCCGCCCACCGATCAGAATATTCTCTCTTGCAGGATATTGAAAGGTCCGAAGATCAAATTCAGGCAGGATGAAACAGGGATTACCATAATGGCTAACTGGAAGCAACTGGATTCTGTAGTACCCACCTTCGAGCTTGAGGTTAAATAGATTGCTGTTCAGGGATAGGATTAAACCGCCGGAAGCTATTTTTCTATGACGACCTTATCCAGGGCTACTGTATATCCCGTACTACCGTAGTTGTTTTTTCTTTTGTCGGACCAATTGGGCCGTTCTCGCATTACAGACACCGTCATCGTATATTTCCCCTTCGGTAAAACCGGACTAAGAAATTTGAGTCCTGACACCGGATATTTAGAGTAAGTGTCGACAATCGAAGTAAATAAAACACTCCCTTTTTTATCACGGAGAATAATTCGGGCATATCCATTTTTCAATCCCGAAAAACAGTATAAACCAATTCGGGTGCCTTTGAATTTTACCGAAAAGGATGCATCCTTACTATCCGAACTACTAAGTGATAAGCTATCGCGCCCGGCAGAATGCTGCCATTCTCCACTATACCGGATGAATTTTTTATCCGTATTTTCTATAGCTTTTCCCCTGATTGGTCTTCCAGATGCCTCTCCCGTTGAAGTATTAATATTCCAGGACACCTGGTAGTTTTGAATTGAAAGCGATAAGCCGGAAATGGCGAAGGGTTGCCACACGTAAGTTGCGGCAGACGCTTGTTTTGGATACGACCAACGGTCGCCCATAAACATATAAGTTGTGTCTTTTGATCCCTCGATAGGCAATACAAAAGAGGTTTGCGAGTTCCAGGTAAGCGTGCCTTCGGGTGCGAAGAACCCACGGGCTGTCCAGGGGCCTTTCAGCGATGTGGCTGTATAATAATTGTTATCATTTTTTTCCCAACTGGTGAGGTTTGAACCCAGAAAATAATAGACGCCGTCTTTCTTAAACATCGCAGGCGATTCGAATCCGGAAGTCATGTGTTTATTTACGAGCTCACTGGCACTTTTATAGTCATCACTGAGTTTGTAAATATCGCCGCCATGTATCAACACATATCCAGAACCATCCGTATCCTGAAAGGCACCCATGTCCCATTTCCGGATAGACTTACCATTAAACAGCAAGGGTCCTTTAAACGTGTAAGGGCCGGTTACGGACTTCGAAGTTGCATAACCAACAAATTGGTCTACATAACCAAGTGTATCTACATGCATATACATTACATATTCGCCGGTTTGCGGGCATTTCATCACTTTGGGGCGCTCTCCTACCCTATCAGGGCCTAATTTTCCGGATGGCTGAACCGGCAATGCAATACTTTCAAATTTCCAGTTATAAAGATCTGCAGACGAATAACAATTGAAGCCTACGAACGCATTACTCGTATCTGTATGCGCTTCTCCAAAAAGGTAATATCTGCCATTATCCCTGATAATATTTGCACCATGGGCGCTAACTACATTTCCTTTATCATCATACCAGGGTATTCCCGAATAAACCGCATCATACCTGGCCGCTCTCTGAGCCATTGAAAGATGAGATAGTGACAGAAGTACCACCGCGAAAGATAACTTGCTTAGAAATTTAGGTGTCATTTCAATAATTGGTTTTATATAGATGGAAGGTTATTTTTAAAGGTGCCTTAACTTTGATTTTGATGGTGGGAACCTCCTTGTTTTTCCTAAAAGAGAAAAGAGATGGGGCAAATTAATATCAGTGAGAATAATATGCGTTTCATGGCTCCAAAATAATGGATTTATTTTGGGATAAACTAAATCTGTATTAAGTGGGCATGCATTGGGCTGGTAAAGCAATGCTTTTTCTACTCCATCGCTGCCGACTCCAGGTAAGCAGAGGTAATACAGTGCTTTTATTTTACCTTTGCAATATGTCCATTCAAGAATTAGAAGACTTTTTTAAGAGCAGAGAACTACCGGCCGAAATAAGCACACATCCGGCTATCAAGATTGTAGACGTTCCGAAGTTTATAGAAACTCAGTTAATTCAAATCAGAACACATGGAGTGAAAACCCCTGCGTATGACAGGTTGGTGGAGCTGAAGGAGTGGTTTTTACGGAAAGAAAACGGGGGTGAGATGGTTTCTGATTCTTAAGACCTGTATTTCAACTGCTAACAGGGCTTTGTACTGCGGATATATCTCACACGCAGACTCTCACTTTCCGTCTCGCCCTGCGCCTAACTGTTCGGGTTGTGCCCTTCTTAACGGCTCCCAGCACTAACTTTCTTCATCCAGAAATTTCGTCCGAAAACTTTGAACCTATCCCCTCTATCCTGATTTGGAAACAGTTCAAGGCGCATATTCACGTCATCCATAAAACCAATAAAAGCGGGTAGTGTAGTCTCGGAGTTATAAAAATCTACTGTTATCGGCTGCCTTGAAAAATCAACTTTGTAGCTAAAGTTTTCAGTTTTCATCGAATTGGTTAAAACTGCACTGACACTGTCTTTAAACGTAAGACCGCCCTCCTGCATACCTCCTTTAAAGTAATGTTTCCAGTCCCCTATCAGATCACCATAAGAGGGCTTATGAAAATCCGAAGCCCGATAACTTATTTTTTTAAATACGAGTAGTCTTTTTTTAGTTGTATCTGCATTGCGGGGTATATCCGATTCACTCTTATACAAGAGAGTGCTATCATTCAACAGCTGAATACCTGCTTTTCTGTAGCGCTTTTTCTCGCTGTGTAGATCGAATGTATACCGAATACTGCTTCTACCTTTCTTTGATAACAGGCTATACTGCAAACGATTGGTTATTAAACCGTTCATAGAAGCCCAATACGCCTGATTTTCGTTGATAAAAACAAGGTCTGATTTAAAGTTAGGTTCCGAGCATCTCCAGCGCCCCACTAAGTCAATAGTACGTAGGTCCTGCCCGTAACCGGTCAAACAAAAAAAGGTAGAAATAACCCACAAAAAAGCTCTTTTAAACATAGATAAGTATAGGAATTTTCTCACGTCTATAAAAATCCCTCATTTCGGGGAACAATTATGCGGTGTTGGTATCCTCACGAAATTACTCGTATGTTTCGACACGAATTGGAGAGAATGCTGAAGCTTACCGATCGAACGCGGGTGTCTAAACCCGGTTGAAGCGGATACCGGCCCCGGAGCCTAATGCCTCGTGCCGTATAAGCGTAAAACGGGACTACAGTATCCACGAAGACAAACTTTGCCTTTCCAAATCCGGAACGAAACCCCTACTCTTTCACCCCTCTTTTATAAATAATCAACCCGTTTAGAAAATTCCTCAGAATCTGATCGCCGCAGGGCTTATAATTAGGATGCTCTTCTTTGCGGAATATGGCGCCGAGCTCGGTTTTGGTAATGCGGAAGTCGACGAGGGCAAGCACTTTGATAATATCGTCGTCGGTAAATTTAAGCGCTACGCGCAGTTTCTTCATGATATCGTTATTGCTCATAGTTACTTTCCGATACAGAATTTGGAGAAGATGTTTTCTAAAAGATCATCGGTGGTCACCGTCCCGGTTATCTCGCCAAGATAATGCAGGGCCTGTTTGATGTCCATCGATAGAAAGTCGGATGTTACCGGGTTATCGATACCATAAAGTACCCGTTCCAATGCGTCCCGGGTTTTTTGTAAAGCCTCAACATGTCGCACATTACTTACCAAAACATCGTCTGTACTGATTTTGTGCAGGTTCACTTTTCGTAAGATCTCGTCCTTAAGTTCATCGATGCCTTCCTTGTTTTTGGCCGAGATAAAGCTTGGGTTTAATGTCGCTAACTCCTGCTGCTGTTGCGGGCTTAACAGATCACTTTTATTTACTACGGTTACATGAGGAATATGTAACTGGCCGACTTCTTCCGTCTGCTGTTTGATTGTGTCGGTACTTTGCAATGGATCCACCAGGTAGATGATGAGCTTGGCCTGTCGCATCTTTTCGTGCGTGCGTTCCACACCTTTAGCCTCAATAATATCTTCCGTTTTTCGTAGTCCGGCGGTATCTATAAAGCGAAAGAGAATCCCGCCGATGGTCATCTCGTCTTCAATAGTATCCCGGGTGGTTCCGGCAATGTCGGATACTATGGCGCGCTCTTCGTTAAGGAGTGCGTTCAGGAGGGTTGATTTTCCAACGTTTGGCTTTCCGGCAATGACGACTGGGACACCGTTCTTCATAACGTTACCTTGCTCGAAGGAACGGATAAGCCGGGTTAATACTCTGGTGATCTGAAGAATGAGTTGTTTTAATTGATCGCGGTTTGCGAACTCAACATCCTCTTCCGAGAAATCGAGTTCGAGCTCAATAAGCGAGGCAAAGTTGATAAGTTGTTCCCGCAAGGCTTTTAATTCGCTGGAAAATCCACCGCGCATTTGCTGCATAGCTACCTGATGAGAAGCGGAAGAGTTGGACGCAATTAAATCGGCCACAGCCTCTGCCTGAGAAAGATCAAGTCCTCCGTTTAAGAACGCTCTCAAGGTAAATTCGCCCGGTTTAGCAGCTCTGGCACCCTCTTTTATCATCAGCTTTATGATGCTCTCAATAATATAAGGAGATCCGTGGGTGGAGATCTCAACCACATTTTCTCTGGTGTAAGAATGTGGTGCAATAAACAGCGACACGAGCACTTCATCCAAAATCGTCTCCCCTTCACGGATAGTACCAAAATGAATAGTATGCGAAGCTTGCTTCTCGAGATCCCTGCTTTTGAATACGCGGTTAGTTATCCCAATAGCATGGGGGCCCGAAAGCCGGATAACAGCGATTGCGCCGATTCCGGAGGGGGTGGCAAGAGCTACAATGGTGTCGGGGTTGGTGTTATTTATCACAGGGCACAAAGGTAGGATTTATTGCACAGGAATTCGAGAACCGATTTTCTGGGGGTCGGCTGTGGCCATCCAAATAAAATTTCAAAAATCTCGCGAAACGGATTCTGGTGGCATGATTTTTAAGCCGATAAGGAATATAATTGGACTGTGAGCGAGGGATACTGCGAAGATTAATCAAATAAATTGATCACAATTTTAAATCTAAAACTATGCGAACTGCATTATTAATTTCTGCATTTATAGTACTTTCAATTGTTATTGCATTTACTATCCGCACTGATGTTGTTGAGGTTCCGAAACTTGTGGCGAATTCAAAGTCAGACCGCCATGAGCTTAAAGCCGGAAATGAAGACGTGGAACTGAATGTTTTACACAAATGGGATGTCCCAGCTCAACTTAAAGAGATATCTGCATTAACGTATCTTGAAAAAGAGCGTTTCGCCTGCATCCAGGATGAAGCAGGCAAGATTTTCATTTATAATACACACGAAAATAAGATCGAAAAAGAAATCCCTTTTGCCGGGCCCGGCGATTATGAGGGACTGGCAATTGCGGGAAAAGACGCCTACATCTTGCGTGCTGACGGCCGGATCTTCGAGATTAAGAATTACAACGGCTCCTCTCCAAAAACCATTGAACACAGAACTACTCTAAACAGGAAACACGACACCGAAGGTTTGTGCTTCGACAGCAAAAACAACCGCTTGCTGATTGCCATAAAAGGTAGTGAATCGGAATCTGACGATTACAAGGGGATTTACAGCTTTAGCCTGAACAATAAAGTATTTTCCGATCAGCCAGTGTATAAAATAGACCTGAAGAACAGTGTTTTTGAGGACATTAAAGCAAAGAAACCGACTGATGTAATGCAACCCGCTGCTATTGCAGTGCACCCTAAAACCGGCGACCTGTATATCATGGAGGGCGCCAAACCCAAGTTATTAATAATGGGCAGCGATGGTGTGATAAAGAACCTAAAAAAGCTGAAGGATAAAGAATTCGCGCAGCCCGAAGGAATTAGTTTCAGCCCCGAGGGGCAGCTTTTTATTTCTAATGAGGGTGGGAAGAAAGAGCCTGGGAATATTTTGGAGATTGTAGAGAGGTGATAACGAGATGCGTTCTGGCAGGGAATTGCAATTTACTGGAGTCACTTGAGATTATTCACGTTCCTTCGCCGTAAAAGAGGTTTTGTCCGATTCGCGAAGTGTGAGCCTTGATTAAAGGTCTCGTTAAGATTTTCTGCGTTCGCCCTCATAGCCGGGCGGTGGCCTAGTCCTTTTTTCTTGATAAAAAAGTACCAAAAAATCATGAAAAGAAATAAGCTCAGCCGCATTTCTTTTCATCCCCACGCTCGCACTTCGGCTACTTAAGAAGGATTGAACTGTTACTTTCTTATGGGTCTGCGATTTCCGTGCAACTGTTCATATTAAGCGCCAAACATATAAGCATCCAGCAACCTCTCAACTTTACCAAACTCAAACTACGAAGACCTGCCGTCCCGTAAGTGCCGGAAAATTTCGCCAGCAGCAGGACTTGTAGGCAGGAAAAGGCATGGGCTGGTTTCTTAGGCTAAAGCGAGTGCGCCAGGGAAAGCAGACGCAGCCTGAGCGCTGCTGGTGAAATGTGCGCGGGCCCTGCGCCCAAAAGGCACCTTCGGGATGGCTTGATTTTTTGCCAACTTTTTTATCAAGAAAACCGATCCGCCAGCTGGCGGAGAGCTCATGAAAACCGATAAAAAAAACAATAAACTCCTTGAATAAAAGCAGGGTGCCTCCGCGGCGGAGAGCGGACGAAAGGAAATCATGAAAACTTAAGCTCTTCCCATCATTACAACTTTAATAGACTTCAATAATAGAGCAAAAAAAGGAAGGAGGCATCTGCCTCCTTCCTTCGTTTAAATATTTCGTAATTCTTATTTCAATCGATACGTCATCGCCATACCGCTAAAACCATTACCCATTAAAGGCTGAACGCTTAGGCCGTCTACCGCGTTCTTCTTTTTATGGAAGTGAGGCACTAAAATCCCGGTTGCCATACCAATACCGAATCCAAGAATATTATCGCTTAAGAAATGTTGACCGGCTTTTAAACGCATGTAACCAACACTACCGGCTGTTAGAGCTGCGGCTCCCCAGATGTAGGGCTTTAGCTTTGAATCAGGATTAAAGTCGGCGAACACTTTTGCGGCGAAGAAACTCGCTGCTGCCGTTGCCGCTGTATGTCCGGCGTAGAAGGAACGCTGTGAGTTCTTGCTCATGCGTTTACCATCGGCAGCACCACCGGTAGCCTCCCGGCCGTATACCAAAGGCCTCGGTCTGTCGATATAACCTGCTGATAAGGTAAATAATGCACCTGTGATGGCCATTGTTTCGAGGTATAGACCCATCACCTGCCCTGCCTTTTTACTGGTTCTTTTGTTTAGCAAACCTATAACTGGATAAGCGAAGGAAGCATAAAATGGAAGGTAACTATTATCATCTGCTTTATTGGAGAACCAGCCTGCGCTAAAGCGGTCAAAACCGTTAACATCCTCTTTCGTCAAAGCATTAGCTTTCTCCAGGGTAAGCGGATCTTTATTTTGGATCCCTTTAAATCCTAAAAAAGTAAGACCGAGTGCGCCCGCAATGATCGGAGCATCAACAGCAAAGCGGGTAGTATAAGGCGATTCGTTCCCAGCTGCCCTAACCGGATCGCTTACAGCTAGTTGCGTGGAATCGCTTTGTGCTAATGCCCCAAAAGAAATTTTAAATACTAAGAGGAATATAAGTGTGTTTTTCATACAATTTCTAATTTATAAGTTAACACCACTTATCAATAATTGTTTAGTGAGGCCCGTTTAGAATTGCTCTTCTATACCCAGGCCGAAAAGTGCAAAATCATATTTTACAGGGTCTGAAGGATCAAGTTCACTGAGGTGGCGGGTGAGTTCCACAGCAGTCAGCCAGTCTGTCTGCCTGCGTGTTATAAGATTTAGCTTTCGGGCTACCCGGTCTACATGCACATCGCAGGGGCAAATCAGTTTAGAAGGTTTGATTTTATTCCAGATACCAAAATCCACCCCCTTGTTGTCTTTGCGTACCATCCATCGAAGAAACATGTTTAAGCGTTTACAGGTGGATTTCTGAGCGGGTGAGCTTACATGTTTAATGGTACGGGGCGGAAAATCGGGCAGACTAAAGAAGTACGTTCTAAAATAATTCAGACTGATTTCTGTATCCAATTCCTGAGTCCGGGAGTTCAATTCTCCGGCGTAACAAACCGGGGAAGAAAGCTCGGAGTCTCCCGTATGCGCGGATTCTTCCAGGTATTCTTCCCGGTAAATGCTGCTCTTTGGCGAAGGAATAAAAGCATCTTCGAGCGAATTATAATTAAGATAATGATGTTGAAAGAAGTGGACGAAATAAAGAAGGTCGGTATCGTTAAAAGTGCGGTGTTTAAATCCCAGCAACGCTTTTAGATCAGTCTCTTTGTGGTCTTTTATAAACTCAAAAGGCTGATTATCCATCCTATCAGACAATTCATTACATTTATTGATGATGGTTTTTCGCTGCCCCCATGCTAAAATCGCGGCAAAGAAACCCATAATTTCTATGTCCTGTTTAAGTTTAAACTGGTGAGGAATTACAATGGGATCTCTGGATATAAAGTCGGGACAATTATACTGCTCGACTTTTGCGTCTAAAAAAGCCTTAAGGTTTTCTATCATACAGGCAAGTCCAAATATTAAGAAAGCGCCTGTTTCAAATCCTCCAGTAAATCTTCAATATCTTCTACTCCCACGCTTAATCTGAGTAAATTATCTGTCACTCCAACTGCATCTCTTGCTTCTTTGGGGATAGAGGCATGTGTCATGCTTACTGGATGGTTCACCAGCGACTCCACTCCGCCTAACGACTCGGCCAGGGTAAACACCTTAAACCTGGAGGCCACTTCGAACGTTCGCTTCAGATCGGCGCCTTTTAATGTAAAGGAAATCATTCCGCCAAAATCGCGCATTTGTCTTTTGGCTATGGCATGGTTCGGGTGATCCTCGAAGCCGGGCCAGTGAATCTTATCGACGGCCGGTAATGTCTTTAAAAAGCGCGCTATCTCCCTCCCATTTTCGCAATGGGCCTTCATTCGTAAATGCAGGGTTTTAATCCCTCTTAACACCAGGAAACTATCCATCGGACCGGGAGTTGCACCACAGGCGTTATAAATAAACCAGAGCCTTTTATAAAGCGCTTCATCACTTAACATCAGAGCTCCCATCACCACATCCGAGTGTCCGCCCAAATATTTGGTAGCCGAGTGCATTACAATATCCGCTCCCAGGTCTATCGGATTTTGAAGATAGGGAGAAGCAAAGGTATTATCTACAGCAAGCAGTACATTATGAGCTTTAGCAATAGCAGCAACCGCCTCAATATCCACTATTTGCATAGTCGGGTTCGTAGGCGTTTCAATCCAAATGAGCTTGGTTTTATCGTTAATTAAGGGAGTGATATCGCCCGCGTTCGCGAAATTGATGTAGTGAAATTTTATCCCGTAATTAGAAAATATCTTACTAAACATCCTGAAAGAGCCGCCATATAAATCGCTGCCTGTAATCACTTCATCACCGGGCTGCAGCAGTTTCATCACGGCATCAGTAGCGCCCATACCGCTTGAAAATGCCAGGCCATATCTGGCGTTTTCAAGAGCAGCTAAACAATCTTCCAGCGCTTTCCTGGTGGGATTGGTACCACGCGAATACTCAAAGCCTTTGTGCTCTCCGGGAGATTTCTGCCAGTAAGTAGAGGTTTGATATATGGGGGTCATCACCGCACCGGTAGTTGGATCTGGCTCCTGACCTGCATGAATTGCTTTGGTTCCAAATTTCATGTTATAGTATTTATCCTGCAAAAGTATAAAACCTTTCGACACTCATCCGGGATAGCAAATGCATAAGCGGATATTATCGAAAGATTATAAGGAAGATATTGCCGCTGTCTGACTGAAGAAAATTTATAGATCTATCTCACCATGCTCGCCCCCAAGTGAACGTTCGTTGGTTAAAGCTGAACCAAGAATTCCCATGAAATGGACCATAGAACTAGAGTGGCTGTCCCAATATTCCGCATGATGGGGCTGCACTTTCAGTAACGCTAATTTGGGATCTTTTAATCCTTCGGGAAAAAACATCTTCACCGATGAATTAAAAAGTTCTTCCATCTTCGAACGATCGTTTACAATAGAAGCGGTTCCGTTGATGGAGATGTATTTACTATTGTCGTGATCGGTATAACAAAGTGTAATATTATCATTCTGCTCAACTTCTTCAACCTTTGACGAGTATTCATTGGTAAAGAACCATAGGTTTCCCTGCTCATCCAGATCTGAAGTAGCCATCGGCCGGCAATGTATATGATCTGCTTTAAGCGTGCATAAAACAGCAATATCGCCATTATCAATAAAGCTTCTTAGTTTATCCAGTCCTGAGCGGTGGGTATTTTCCATGATGATATTTTTCTTTGATGAACACTTATCACCCCCTTATGGTTTTTGTTGTATTACGATGCACCGGACATTCGCCCACTAAGGCCTGCTGATAAACTTATTGCCCGCAATATAAAACCGCCAGGGCATACTCTTATACGGTTCTTCTATATTTAATCCAATCCTGGGACAGGCTATTACATCTTCTTTGGTCAATTCATATCCGTGGTCTTCAATCCATATCATATCACCCTGCAAAGAGGTTCCGTTGTGGATTTTCCTTAATCCAAGAGCTTTTGCCAGCGCACCCGGACCTTTACATAAACGCTTATCGTCGTTATCAAAACCTCTGCGTTTTCTCATAACATCCACACCATCAGTAGGTTCTATCGCTCTGATCAGTATGGCATGAGATTCGCCTTCCTGGCCCGTTACAATATTGAGCATGTCGTGTATCCCATAGCAGATATACATATATACCACGCCGCCTTTTGAATACATAATATCATTGCGACTGGTGCGGCGATGGTTGTATGCGTGCGATCCGACATCTTCCGGTCCGCGATATGCTTCAGTTTCAACAATAATCCCTCCGCTAAGCTCTCCGTCAATCCGGGTAAACAGATGTTTTCCTAAAAGCTTCTGAGAAAGAGATATTACATCGTCGTTTTGATAAAAAGATTCGGGAAGTTTCATGATTCTGCTCAACAACAAATTACAAGGGCTTGTGTTGCTTTGCAAAGCAAAATAATGAATTTCGGGGTTTTCTGATTTTGTAATTTTTGATTACCTTATTGCGTTTGTATAATTTAGATATGAGATATAGATATGTTTTAGCTACGGCCCTCGGCATAGGATGCCTGAGTACTGGCCAGTTAACTGTCACTGCACAAACCACACCTGCAGAAAAGAATTTTAAAGTAACGGCAGAATCATTTGCCGACCTGCAAATACTACGCTATCAGGTGCCCGGATTTGATGAATTAACGCTTCAGCAGAAAAAACTGGCGTATTATCTTTCCGAAGCTGCCCTTTCGGGGAGAGATATTATATATGATCAAAGCGGAAAGTATAATTTACTGATCCGTAAAACGATCGAAAATATCTACAGCACCTATAAAGGAGACCGTAAATCTGCCGACTGGCAGAAATTCTTGACCTATGCCGGACGTTTTTGGTTCAGCAACGGTAATCACCATCATTACGGGAACGAAAAGTTTATCCCCGAGCATTCTTACGCTTATTTTACAAGGCTGGTGCTGAACTCGAATCTTAAAGGATTTCCGGTGAACAAATCAGAATCCATTACCGCCTTTCTTACCCGGATCAGACCGATCATTTTTGACCCGAAGTTTCAGCCAAAGATGACAGATACTTCTCCCAACATCGACAATGTGGTAGCCTCTTCCAACAACTTTTACGAGGGAGTGACTCAAAAAGAAGTGGAAGACTACTATGCCAAGTTTAACACAGAGGGTAACGCTCCATCTTGGGGTTTAAACACCAAAGTGCTTAAACAAAACGGGAAGGTTGTTGAAAAAACCTGGAAGGTTGGTGGAATGTACAGTCCGGCAATCGAACGGATTGTCTATTGGCTGGAAAAAGCTGTTCCGGTAGCAGAAAACGCAAAACAAAAAGATGCGCTGCAAAAACTTGTGAAATATTACCGTTCGGGTGATTTAAGGGATTTCGACGAATACAGCATCGCCTGGGTTAATGATACTGCATCACGCCTGGATGTTGTAAACGGATTCATCGAAGTATATAAAGACGCCATCGGAAAAAAGGGAAGCTTTGAGAGTGTCGTCTCACTTAAAGATATGGAAGCTACTAAACGGATCAAGGCTATTGCCGATCAGGCGCAGTGGTTTGAAGACAACTCACCTTTAATGCCCGAACATAAAAAGAAAACTGTGAAGGGAATCACAGCAAAGGCGATCACAGTCATCATGGAATCAGGAGATGCCGCCCCGGCCACTCCCATAGGGATAAACCTTCCAAATGCAGATTGGATTCGCCGCGACCACGGTTCAAAATCAGTTTCACTAAGTAACATTGTTCATGCTTATAATGTAAGCAGTGCAAATAGCGGAGTGCTGGATGAATTTGCGTTCGATCCAGCTGTTAAGGCCCGCATTCGCCAGTATGGAACTCTGGCGTCTGACCTTCATACAGACATGCACGAATGTATCGGACATGCATCGGGTCAGATTAATCCGGGTGTGGCTACTACTGATAAAACACTAAAAAATTACGCATCAACCCTCGAAGAAGCACGTGCAGATTTAGTAGCTCTTTATTACATCATGGACCCAAAACTGATCGAAATCGGTGTAATGCCATCGCTTGAAGTGGGAAAAGCTGAGTACGACAGCTACATCATGAACGGTTTAATAACCCAGCTTACCAGATTAAAACCCGGGAATAACCTTGAAGAAGCGCACATGCGCAACCGTCAGTTGAATGCGCTTTGGGTATATGAAAAAGGCAAGACTGATAACGTCATCGAATTTGTTAAGCAAAACGGCAAAACCTACACCAGGATTAACGACTACAATAAACTGCGTATTCTTTTCGGGCAATTGCTGCGCGAGATTCAGCGTATTAAATCGGAGGGCGATTTTGAAGCCGGAAAGAGTCTGGTAGAAAACTACGGCGTAAAAGTTGACCAGGAGCTATTAAAAGAAGTACTAGCTCGTTACGCTAAGCTAAACGTAAAACCATACAAAGGTTTTATTCAGCCGAAGCTGATACCCGTTATGAATGGAAATGAAATTACCGATATAAAAGTTACATACCCGTCTTCGTTTTACCAACAAATGATGGAATTCGGAAAAAAGTACTCTTATCTTCCTGTTATGAATTAATATTCGATAATTAGAACCAGAAAGGCCGGACACTGATCCGGCCTTTCTGGTTTCAGATAAATATAAATCATACATCAGATTCAAATTATTATTTAATTTAGGGCATTAACCTAAAACTAGACCATATGAGACTTTTAGCAGGATTGATTTTATGCCTGGTACTGGCAAATTGCAATGTTACAACTCAGCAATCAAAACTCCGGAAACCATTACGGGTATTGTTGATTACAGGTGGCTGCTGCCATAATTATCCTCTACAATCTCAAGCCTTGCAAGACGGTTTGGCGAAATTAACAACCGCAGAATGGACCGTTGTAAACGAAGGCGGAAGCGGCACTCAGGCCATGATTAGCCTTTACGATAATCCTGAATGGGCAGAAGGTTACGATGTGGTAGTTCATAACGAATGTTTTGCTGACACCAAATCGCCTGAATACATAAAAAAAATAACACAAGTACACCATGCAGGGGTTCCTGCGGTAGTGATCCATTGTGCAATGCACAGCTACAGAACTGCAGAAATCGACAACTGGCGTGAGTTTTTAGGCGTAACGAGTCGCCGCCACGACCATCAGAGTAATTACCCTGTAACGAAGGTTGACGCAAAGCACCCGATAGTAAAAGATATCCCTAACAACTGGATCACTCCGAAAGACGAGCTCTACATCATCGAAAAAACCTGGCCGAATACCCGGGTACTGGCTACATCTATCAGCGAACGCGATGGAAAAACACATCCTGTTATCTGGACCAACAGATACGGCAAAGCGAAAGTTTTTGGTACCACTTATGGACATTCTGATGCCACGTTCGCAGATCCGGTGTTTCTGAATATGCTTTCTAAAGGAATTCTCTGGGCGGCGGGAAAGCTCGAATAAAAGCCGCTATTGCGGATTCTTCTTAAGTTTAATAATCCCTAAGATACTTGCGGTAACCACAATATAGGCGAGAGACTGATCCAGAGATGCCTCTGCAGCAGAATAGGTAGCGTTACTCAGATTTCCGCTAAAGACCCCGTAAACATCGGCGAGCACTGCCAGGCAAAAGAAAAAAATAAAAGCTACTTTCATGGTTAACAAGTTTAAACCAGCTTTTTCACTCATCAGTATGCTATTCATAACCAGGCCTTGAAAGGCTTGATTGCGGACGATATGTAAAATTGGAAAAAAATACTCAGACTGAGAAATTTTTCCCCATTTTTTTATCTCAAATATTCGATACGCTTAATATTTCATAAAAAATCTTTTACCAAATCGACTTTTTTCGACTCCGGCCACCCAAACCTAATGCCCCAAGTAAACTCCTGGTAATGATGGTTGCGGCCGTTCTACCGGCACTTCTTACAATAGGATTGTCAAAAAAACTCCCTTCCTTTTCTTTTGAAACTTTAGTTTCTTCTTTTATTTCTGCAGATTTTACTGCGGCTTCTTCGAGTTTGGCATTCAATATTTCATAAGCGCTTTCGGAGTCGGTTTGCAGATTATATTTTGCTGCAAGCTTACTCTTATCTACAATTGATTCAACTTCGGGTTGGGTCAGAATATCCATCCGGCTTCGCGGCGCGGCAAGCATTACATGGGCTAAAGGGGTAGGTATTCCCTTTTCATTAAGCAGCGTAACAAGAGCCTCACCTATCCCAAGTTGTGTAATGAGTTCATCGGTCTGGTAAAATTCAGTGTCAGGATAATTTTCTGCTGTCTGTTTGATCACTTTACGGTCTACTGCTGTAAACGCTCTCAGCGCATGCTGGATTTTCATACCCAACTGACCCAGAACACTCGCCGGAACGTCCATAGGATTCTGAGTGATGAAAAATATCCCAATCCCCTTCGACCGGATAAGTTTAATAACCGTTTCAATTTGTTGCAAGAGCGCCTCGCTGGCTTCCTGAAAGATGAGATGCGCCTCATCAACAAACATTACCAGCTTAGGTTTGTCAAGGTCGCCCTCTTCGGGGCTGCTCGCATATAATTCGGCTAAAAGCTGAAGCATAAAGGTAGAAAACAACTTAGGCCGGTCTTGTAAATCACTTACCCGAAGTACATTGATCAACCCTCTTCCCTCGCCGTCTATACGCATCAAATCTTCTACTTCAAAGCTTTTTTCGCCGAAGAACAAGTCGGCGCCCTGCTGCTGCAGTTCAATAACTTTTCGCAGAATGGTACCCGTAGTGGTAGTAGAGATTCTGCCGTATGACCGTTCCAGCTCTTCTTTCCCGTCTTCTGCCGCGAACTGAAGCACTTTGATAAAATCCTTAAGATCGAGCAAAGGCAGTTTATTATCATCACAATATTTAAAGATCATAGCAAGCACGCCGCCCTGTGTATCATTCAATCCGAGTATTTTACTAAGCAGCACCGGACCAAACTCGGTTACCGTGGCTCTAAGCCTTACTCCCTCTTCTTCACTTATGGTCAGCAATTCTACCGGAAACTGACCTGGCTGCCAGGTAACTCCTAAAAGCCGGGCTCTTTCTTCAATTTTAGGATTGCTGGAGCCGGGCATTGCTATTCCGCTTAAGTCGCCCTTGATATCAAGCATTAACACGGGTACACTGGCATCACTTAATCCTTCGGCTAAAACCTGCAATGTTTTGGTCTTCCCGGTACCTGTTGCACCGGCAATCAGTCCGTGGCGGTTTAGCGTCTTTAACGGCAAAAAAACATCCGCTCCTTCAACAATTTCGCCATTTAATACGGCACGACCTATTTTCAGGCTCTCACCTTTAAAAGTGTAACCTGCATGGATTGCTTCTATAAAAGCCTGTTTGTTTACCATAAAAAGAATAATAGTATTAAAGCGGAATTTACAAATGTTTCATGATAGAACCTGCCTCAAACTCTAACTTGTCTAAAACAACACTAAATGCTTTGTAGATTTCATACAGTCTATCCGGCTCAGTAATAGCCTCATCTATTCTAAGCTCTAGAAAAGCTGATTCTACATGCGTATTCGCCGAATGATGATGGCCAATGTGAAACGTGAACTCAGGAAGTGACCGTATCGTTCCCCGTACCTGCGTATCAGAGAAAATCTCTTTCAAGCGATCCGGATGATTGGTTTTTATTACGATTTTACGGTCGAATTCCGGGTAACCCAGATCCACATCCTGGATTCCGAAAAGCTTTCCGATCCCATCCAGTAAGCCCTGATGATGAATTGAAAAATGGAGGTCATCAAAACTTTTCAAACCCGAAGTGAAGCGGGTAAGTGCATATCCCCCTTCAAAGCCTCCCCCCAGGTCGATGTCAACATCAAGCGTTATAGAACGCCCATCTTGTTCTATAACAGCGCTGTAATCGAACACTTCAGGATTTTCAGTAAAATCCCGCCTAATCTGTTCCCTGACGTTCTCAGGAGAGTCTCCTGAGATAATTCTTACCTGTTCCATGCTGCTGGCCTTTTTTTAAAGAACCAGTGAACTCCTGATCTGTTTTTTTGAGCTGGCTATTCGACTGGAAACGCCGAACCTGTTACCGAAATCCATATTTAGTTTGGCAATTCTTCCCTGTAATCCTAAAAAACAGTACATTTGCTGTTCGATGAAGACTGTTCTGCTTATCCAGCTATTATTCTTCTAAAGGCAATTTCCCGTTGCTTTGTACACATCCAAATTTTTATGAGTAATCCCGAAATAGACAAAAGAAAAACCTTCGCCATTATCAGCCACCCCGATGCCGGTAAAACAACGCTTACTGAAAAGTTTTTGCTTTTCGGTGGCGCCATCAATACGGCAGGCGCGGTAAAACGAAACAAAGCCAACCAGAATACCACATCCGATTTCATGGAAATTGAGAAGCAAAGAGGAATTTCTGTGGCAACCTCGGTAATGGGATTTGAATATAAGGGCAAGCGCATTAACATTCTCGATACGCCGGGCCACAAAGATTTTGCCGAAGATACTTACAGAACCCTCTCGGCCGTGGATAGTGTAATTTTGGTAGTAGACAGCGTAAAAGGGGTGGAAGAGCAAACGCAGAAACTTATGGAGGTTTGCCGCATGCGGAACACCCCGGTTATTATCTTTATCAATAAGATGGACCGCGAGGGAAAAGATTCTTTCGATCTGCTGGATGAACTGGAAAATTCATTGAAAATCAGCGTCTGTCCGCAATCCTGGCCAATAGGACAAGGGTATACGTTTAAAGGAGTTTACAACATCTATGCTAATCAGCTTAACCTTTTCGAGCCGGATAAAGCTAAAGTAACCGAGCCTGTAATACAGGTTAAAAATCTTCAGGATGACCTTCTTAAACAATATCTTAAAGAGAAAGAACTGGATAAATTATCAGGCGACCTGGAATTGATCGAAGGGATTTACGGTCCTCTAGATACCGAAATGTATCTTGAAGGCTTACTTGCGCCGGTATTTTTCGGGAGTGCGATTAACAATTTCGGTATCCGGGAATTGCTGGACACTTTCATCAATATTGCTCCAAGCCCCTCAACCCGCGAGGCTGAGACCCGCGTTGTGGAGGCAACTGAAAAGAACTTTACAGGATTTGTGTTTAAGATACATGCCAACCTCGATCCCAATCACCGGGATCGGATAGCTTTTTTAAGAATCTGTTCAGGTAAATTCGAACGAAATAAATTCTTTTACCATACCCGCCTTGAGAAAAAATTGAAATTTTCCAATCCGATGGATTTTATGGCAAATGAGAAAAGCCTGGTTGAAGAAGCCTGGCCCGGCGATGTGGTAGGATTATACGACAGCGGGAACTTCAAGATTGGCGACACTCTTACTGAAGGCGAAAAACTACAGTTTAAAGGCATTCCAAGGTTCTCGCCCGAGATCTTTAAAGAGGTAGAGAACCGTGATCCGATGAAAACCAAACAATTGGAAAAGGGCATCCAGCAGTTAACCGAAGAAGGTGTAGCTCAGCTCTTTGTTCAGCAACCCGGAAACCGGAAAATAATAGGAACCGTGGGAGAACTTCAATTTGAGGTAATAAGTTTCCGACTGGAAAATGAGTATGGGGCTAAATGCGCCTTCCGTCCTCTCACTTTCAGAAAATCGAGCTGGATAACTTGCAGCGATAAAAAGATTTTGCAGGATATTATTTATCGCCGGGCATCAAATATTGCTTATGATAAAGATTCAAATCCGGTATTTCTGGCAGATAACGACTGGGCGATTAATCTCGCCAAAAGAGATTTTCCCGAAGTGGAATTCTTTACAACTTCAGAATTTAAGAAAGTAGAAACTGAGTAAGAAGCTGGCGCTAAACCAGCTTCTGTTTAATATTGCTCCTGCTCCCGGCTTAAGTTTCCATCAAAGAAAAACGGCCCCAGAGGCAGAAATGACGCTGCCAAAAATAAGCCTGTGCGTTTATAATTCCAGCTCAATGCCAGGGTTGCCCGCAAAACCGCCAGCACATATATTACAAACAGTGCCCCGTGCGCCCAGCCTACTACCTTAACCGGCATGGCGTTTCCATAAATATATTTCATTGGCATGGCTATAAGCAATAGCACAAGAAAACTAACTCCTTCGGCTATTCCTATCCATCTCAGATCTCTGATAATTTTTGCTTTATTACTTTCCATTCTTTCTTAATATGCCCTTGCAAACAACACTCTTTGAGTAGATGCTTTTCCACTGTAGATACAAACCCCTGCTTCCTGTTTATTATTCAACGGAATACAGCGTATCGTCGCCTTCGTTTCTTCCTTTATTTTTTGTTCAGTTTCGGGAGTACCATCCCAATGCGCCGACACAAAACCGGCCTGGCTGTCTAACACCTGTTTAAACTCTTCGTAAGAATTTACTTCGGTGGTATTTTCTTCACGAAACTTAAACGCTTTCTGGTAAATATTCTTTTGGATGTCGGCAAGCAAATTTTCTATCCTGTCGGCAAGCCCATCCCTGCTTACGGTTTCCTTCTCTTTAGTGTCTCGCCGGGCGATTTCTGCAGTACCATTTTCAAGATCGCGCCCGCCCAAAGCAATCCGTACCGGAACCCCTTTTAGCTCATACTCGGCGAATTTAAATCCGGGGCGGTGGGTATCCCTATCGTCATACTTTACAGAAATATTTTTAGCCTTGAGTTCCCTGCTCAGATTATCGGCAACTTCAGAGATTGCTTTAAATTCTTCGTCGCCTTTGTAAATAGGTACAATAACAACCTGTATAGGCGCCAGCATAGGGGGTAAAACCAAACCCGAATCATCAGAGTGGGCCATTATCAACGCTCCCATCAGCCTGGTTGAAACACCCCAGGAAGTTGCCCAAACGTAATCCAGCTTACCTTCTTTACTGGTAAACTTAACATCGAATGCTTTCGCGAAATTCTGCCCCAGAAAATGCGAAGTTCCAGCCTGCAATGCTTTACCATCTTGCATCAAGGCTTCAATGCAATAGGTTTCCAGAGCACCGGCAAAACGTTCGTTTGGTGTTTTAATTCCTTTCACAACAGGTACAGCCATCCAGTTCTCGGCAAAATCTGCATAGACCTCGAGCATTCTTTCAGCCTCCTCAACGGCTTCCTGTTGTGTAGCGTGGGCGGTATGCCCTTCTTGCCATAGAAACTCGGCGGTGCGCAAAAACAGTCGTGTCCGCATTTCCCACCTCACCACATTAGCCCACTGATTAACCAAAATGGGTAAATCGCGATACGATTGAATCCAACCCTTGTAGGTATTCCAAATAATTGTTTCCGATGTAGGACGAACGATCAGTTCCTCTTCCAATTTGGCGTCTTCATCGACAATAATATTCCCGTTACCATCATTTTTCAACCGGTAATGAGTTACAACTGCACATTCTGTCGCAAAACCCTCCACATGGGAGGCTTCCTTTGAAAAAAAAGACTTAGGGATAAAAAGCGGAAAATAGGCGTTTGAGTGGCCTGTATCCTTAAACATCTTATCCAAAGCAGCTTGCATTTTTTCCCATATAGAATAACCGTAAGGCTTAATGACCATACATCCCCTTACTGCAGAATGTTCTGCCAGGTCAGCTTTTGTAACAAGTTCATTATACCATTGAGAATAATCGTCTTTTCTGCTTGTAATACCCTTACTCATAGTGGCTTTTATAATATTTTTCTGTAACTTTAAAACACAAATACCAAGGCGGCAAAGTTATAAAAGTAGTCGAGGTATTTTAGTTAATGATGCAACCAATTTTCAATTGTTTTCGTCGTTATAATAATAATTAGATTATAGAACACTCACACACTTTTATAAACTAACACACAACGCAATGAAAAAATTTCTACTACCGGTCTTTGCAGTCTCAGCTTTGCTGCTGAGTTCTTGCTCCACCACTCAGCTTGCCAGGCAGGCCGATACGGGTGATGATGTATATTATACCGAAGCGAAAGCTAAGGAAATTGTTCCCGTTGTAGCTCAGGCTCAGCCGGAAAGAGAGAAAAACTACCGTACAGATGAAGAGCTGTACCGTGATGAAAGCACGTCCAACGACCAATATTATGATGATTACTATCATGACTATAGTTCAAGGATAAACCGGTTCTATTATAACTCGCCTTACAGGCCATATTATGACAGGTATTATTCTTACGGCTATAATCCGTGGTATACCTATTCGTACGACCCATTCTTCTATGACCCATTCTTCTACAGACCAGGTGTTTCTATCTGGATAGGTGCCGGAAGATATTCAAGATGGAATAGTTATGGATACGGATATTACGGAGGAGGATTTAATAATGGCTATTGGGGGCCATACTCTTATTATAACAGCTATCCGGGATATGGATACGGTGGCGGATATTACAACGATGGATATTACAGCACTCGTCCAAACGGAGCCCGACACCCTAACAGAGGAGGAAACGATTCATACAGACCCTCGCCTTCTTATGGCCGGGGCACTGTTGTTACCGGCGGACAGCCAAGAGGCTCGTCTACACGTGGTGGCGACCGGGTAAGCGGCGATAATAATAACACAAACACTGAAGGCAGAAATGGCAGACCTCGTCCATCTACGCCTTCTAATTCAGGCAGAGACAGACAAGCAACAACCAGCGCTGACAGACCAGCTCCGTCAACGCGAACTGAACGCCCTGCCCGTACCGAGACCACACGGGAACGGTATACTCCACCTCCATCTACCCGCGAAACCTATAGCCCTCCACCAAGCAGTTCTGGTAATAGCAGGGGAAGCAGTAGTGGTAGTAGTAGTAGTGGTGGCGGAAGCAGTAGCGGAGGATCAAGTCGTCCATCGAGAGGGGGAAACTAACATGAGATACATATTTTCTTTTTTGTTGATTGCAGGTATAGCAATTAACCAGGATACATACGCGCAAGACGCAGTGGACGCTTTAAGGTTTTCACAATATCAGTATGGCTCGTCAGCCCGGCTAAAGGCGCTAGGAAATGCACAGACAGCTGTTGGAGGAGATATCAGTTCTATCGGCGGAAACCCGGCTGGAATTGGACTATTCACCCGTTCTGAGTTATCACTAACTACAGAAATAATGAACTACTCATCTACTGGCACTTATTTCAACCAAAATACGAGCGCAAATCGTGGTCGTTTCGACATCAATAACGCAGGAGCAGTATTTGTACTTCCATTAAATAAGCTAAAAGGTCAAGACTTAAGATCGGGTGTCATCAGCTTAAACTTTGGAATTGGCTATAATAAAACCAATGATTTTGGAAATAAAATACGCTTTGCGGGACCAAACGAGGAAAATTCTATCGCGGACTTTTACGCTGATTTAGCGAACGATTATACTGGCGCCCTGGACGAAGGAAGCTTGGAAGACGCCGCTTATGAGGCAAATCTAATTAATCTGGACGGATCGAATTACGTTTCAACCACTAATTCAACCAACCGTTCACAAGATGAGATATTGATCCGTAACGGCTCACAATCCGAGTTGAAC
This sequence comes from Paradesertivirga mongoliensis, assembly GCF_024436395.1. Lineage (GTDB taxonomy): Bacteria > Bacteroidota > Bacteroidia > Sphingobacteriales > Sphingobacteriaceae > Paradesertivirga > Paradesertivirga mongoliensis. The sequence goes on from NZ_JAFMZO010000003.1 coordinate 76,233, forward strand.
CTTGCTGCAGGGGTAAATATTGGAAATAAATTCTACATCGGCACAAGTCTCGGATTCTTATCTCTTGATTACACCTCCGATAATTCATTTAGAGAAACGGGAACCATATCATATTCTGATAATACTTCTGATAATTATGAAGCGAATTACTATCAGCAGTACAGATCTGAAGGATACGGCCTTAACCTGAAGCTCGGTGCGATTTACCGGCCAAACCAATATGTTCGCCTAGGTGCCAATTATCAATCACCAAACTGGTATACCATTGATAGGAACTACAGCGAAAGCAGCGAAAACAGGCTATCAGACAACCCTTTGTATCAGGATAAAACTGTGAGATCTCCCAACATCAGCTTTGACGAATTTACCTACGGACTCAAAAGCCCGGCGAAATTTTCGCTTGGCGCCGCGTTCTTTCAAAGTAAACTGGGATTCATAACCGGAGACATCGAATTTGTAGACTACAGCTCAATGGAACTACAGACCAAGGGCTACGACAATCCGAATGAATTTGTAGAAGATAACAGGTACATCGTTAACAATTATACAAATGCTGTTAACTATCGCGTTGGAGCAGAAATAAAGGCAGCTTCACCAATTATGCTACGTGGCGGCTATGCTTTTAATCAGTCTGCATTTGAAAATTCCGACCAAGACATGGACATTCATACTTATTCATTAGGAGCGGGCTACAGAACAGGGAACATCAATATTGATCTAGCCTATCAAAGCAGCACTATGAATTCTCAAACCAGCCCATACTTCGTAACCAACGGAACAAGCCCAAGCGCTTCTTTTAAATCGACGAGAAATGGAATTTTTATTACCATTGGAACGCGGTTTTAATTCGACCGTTAATAAGAAAAGGGAGTTTATAGCTCCCTTTTTTTATGCCAGCATCGGGGGATTGTAAAATTCTTCGGACAGGTAAACCAATCGATAGCTTCCACGTTATTGCTTCAACAATTAATTTTTAATTTAAATTTTATGTTGAACAATTCTTCTATTTTATTCTAAGGGAAAATGAACCGTATTTTACTCGTAGAAGATGATGAAGCTGTAAGAAATGTAATCCAGGAAGCGCTAAGCGATTATGCAGTAATAGCAACCGGGGACGCCAGCGATATTTTCAAATTGATCGAAGAACACAAGCCAGATTTGGTGTTGATGGATTATATTCTTCCGCATATAAACGGTGGCGAACTTTGTCATCAGATAAAAACCAACCCCAAAACCCAAGATTTACCGGTTATCATAATTTCCGGATATCCGCAAATTCTATATTCACTGGGATCGTACGGCTGTGATGCGATACTTGAAAAACCTTTCGATCTGTCGAAATTATTGGAAACAGTGGCAGCTTTCGACTAACTTCGGATGACCGGATGCAACATGAGCTATCCTCCAAAGACACTCTTTGCCTTTAAAACAGTTTTTTCCAGGTCGATACCTTTACCCATCACGCCTTTAAACAAATCACCTATGTCGCGCAAGCGATCAACGGCATTAAAAATTGTAAAGTCGCGCATACTCAAACCAGGCTTAACCTCATCCCATAACAATGGCATTGAAACGGTCGCTCCGGGCTTAGGGCGTAATGAATAAGGACCGGCAATGGTAGCCTGCGGACGATTTTGTAAAAAGTCGAGATACATTTTCCCTCCGCGCTTAGCAGTTAAGCGCTCTATACTGGTATATCCCGGAATCTGCTTATGAACAATGGTAACCAGCATCCTTGCGAACATCTGCGACTGGTCATAAGAATATTTTGCACCTAGCGGGATATAAATATGCAATCCGGTAGAACCGGAAGTTTTACAATACGACTCGACCCCTATTTCATCGAGAACACCTTTTACAACCTGTGCGGCTTCGATAACCTGTTCAAAAGTATTTTTATCGGGATCCAGATCAATAATGCACCAATCCGGGTTATCGGGATTATGTACCGTGCTGAGCCAGGGGTTCATTTCGATGCAGCCCAGCGATGCCATGTATAATAAACTTGCTTCGTCGGTACAGAGCATAAATTCTTTATCGTGCCCTTCCCGGTTACTTTCATAAGGGTAGGTTGCTATCCAGTCGGGAACCTTGCCATGCACATTTTTCTGATAAAAGCTCTGACCATGTATCCCGTTAGGAAAACGGTTAAGCGACTGGGGCCTGTCTTTGAGATAAGGAACGATGAAAGGCGCGATTTGATAATAGTAATTCAGGAGATCACGTTTGGTAACCTTATCTTCAGGCCAGTATATTTTGCTGAGATTTGAAAATTTGAGATCGTGGCCGTTTATCTTCCGCACCTGTGTCTCATCTTTTGGGTTAAGGAGAGTTTTCCGGGTCTTTCCTTTCAAAGGAGTGATCACCTTTTGCTTCACAAAATCATGATCTTCTGCGATTACCTCGGCCGTATGAACCGGAGTCTCTCTAACCACCTCGTCTGCGTTCTTATCCTCGCGTAAACCCTTAAATGAAGGGTGCCTCATCACTCCGTCCTGGGTCATTTCGCGGTAGCTAACCTCCCCTACCAGTTTGGGCTTTACCCAGGTGGCTGTAGCTTTGGGCGGGTTAGGTCGAAATCTCGAAGGTTTGTTAAACTCGGGCACTACGCTAAAGGGGCATTCTTCCGTTATGAATGGCTTTAACCGTTCAATAATCTCCGTTTGCAATTTATCACTAAAGCCGGTTCCCACTGGCCCGATATATTTCAAGGCATTATTTTCATAAACGCCCATCAGCAAAGCGCTGAACTTTTTCCGGCCATTTTCATTATTGGTATAGCCGCATATAATTGCCTCCTGCCGTTTCTCTGTTTTTATTTTGAGCCATTCTTTTGACCTGATATCGGGCGCGTACAGGCTGGTCAGCTTTTTAGCGATAATACCTTCCAGTCCCATTTTATCTGCGGCTGCAAAGAACTCCGTACCACTGGCTTCAAACAGTTTACTCAGAAGTATTTTCTCATTTCCCTCCGGGATAATTTGGTTCAGGATTTCTCTTCGGCTCTGTAGCGGCAAGACGGTCAGATCCTTATTATCCAACCAGAGAACGTCAAATACATAAAACACCAGTTCGCCGTCTGCCTCACTTCGCCAGTTTTGAAGCGCCGCAAAATCAGCCATTCCATTATTATTCAGCACTACAATTTCGCCGTCGAGTACTGCATTGATCTTCCATTTGCTTAAAGCCTGATATATAGGATAAAATTTCTCATTAAATGATTTGTTATTGCGCGAGTTAAGCTGTACTTCGCCGTTATTGATGAACGCCAGCGCACGGTATCCGTCCCACTTTATCTCATAAACCCAATCCGGATCGTCGAAGGGCTTATCCACCAATGTGGCCAGCATAGGTTTGATCCCTTCGGGGAATTTAGCCTTTTTAGCCTCGTTTAAAAGGACTTTCAAATCTGTATCAGGATTACCGGCAAGGGCGCCTGCCTGAACATTTTCGGAACGATTGCTGTTCCAGACATTCTCACTTGTTTTTGCCACTTTATCTATGGTGAACCCAGAAAGCACTGATTTATTTTTTTTTGTAATATCATTTTTAGATGCGTACTCATCGTCAATTTTCATTAAAAGCCAACTATTCTCGCCTCTGCCAAACGCCTTCGCTAGGGCAAATTCACCTCTTAATTTTTCTCCATGCAGAATAAACTTGAACTTTCCGCTGTGCAAACCATGTAACAAATGTTTTTCCTGCTCTTTTTTACTCTTCCCTTCAAACTCTGATGGCTCAAAAGTGCCCTCGTCCCACACGATTACCGTACCCCCGCCATACTGGCCCTTGGGAATTATCCCTTCGAAAGTCCGGTAGTCAAATGGATGATCTTCCACCATCATGGCGAGGCGCTTTACATCAGGATCCGTCGAAGGCCCTTTAGGCACCGCCCAGCTTTTAAGCATTCCTTCCATTTCGAGGCGAAAGTCGTAATGCACGTGTGAGGCATGATGCAACTGCACCACAAAACGCAGCTTCGAGGCTTTGTTTTTTCCTCCGATGGGTTCAGGAGTGATGTCGAACCGGCGTTTCTGTTTGTATTTGTCTAGAGCCATATGATAAAAAAGAAGAGTCTCAAATCGGCAAGTGATTGCCCTGCCGGCAATGCTAATGGGAGTCAAAGCCCGTCCTGGCAGGGACGGAACACAATAGCCGGAAACTTTACTTAGGTTAGGATCTTACCGATTTGAGATCCGCTGGCATTATTTGTTCTTATCTTTTATGTACTTTTCTATCACCTTGCGGTCGTTTGAACCGGTAGCACGTTTAGCGCCACCTATAGCCTGGCTGCTTACGCCAAGTTTTTCTGCAAGATATTTTACTTCGTATTCCTGAGAAGAGTTCACTTCCCTCCGCTCAGTCTTTGCTCCTCTTGTTGCCATAATAGATGTTTTTAATTTATAGGTTAGAGTTTTAACATCTCTGGTACAAGATGGTTTTCAGGACTTATACTTACAGGCTACTTAAAAGTCGTCACATACTAGCCATTGCGCTGATCGACAGCGAGCAGAATTAGAATTATGGCAATAATTTTTGATACAGGCTCAAGAAGGACGACCTGCCTTTGAGCTAAGAAGCCCCAGAAATGACAACTTTCAGAATGAGCCAGTCATTGTTATTAAAATGGCTTTATTGATCAGGCAGATTGAACACTGGCCAAGCTTTTGCCGGCTTCTAATAGCTCCGCTGTAATGGTGCGGGTATAGGTTTTTATTTCTTCTTTGAATTCATTTACCGATGCACCGGATCGAATTTCTTCCAATCGCTTCTCCCAGGATCCGGTTAGTTCTGCCTGGGCAATTTTTTTATCTTTCACTACATCGTAAACAGCCAGGCCTTTTGGAGAAGGCACCAGATTTTTCTTTTCCCGGGTAATATATTCGCGTTTTATAAGTGTTTCAATGATCGATGCCCTGGTGGCGGGCGTACCTAATCCACCGTCCTTCATAGCGTAACGCAATTCCTCGTCTTCAATTTCTTTACCTGCGGTCTCCAAAGCTTTTAATAAAGTAGCTTCATTATACAACGGTTTAGGTTTAGTTTGTTTTTCGAGCAATGATTTTTCCTCAATCGGAAGCAGGTCGCCGGTTTCAACCTTCGGAAGCGTCGCGTTATCCTCATCTTTCTTCTCTTCGTCGGTTTCGTTATACACCGAGCGCCAGCCCGCCGAGCGAATCACCGTCCCGTTGGCTACAAACTTAGCACCCGATTCTATACTTATCTTGGTGAGATCCTTGATACATTCTTTATGAAAAGCTTCTAACATTCGGCCAATTACCATATCGTAAACCGCCTGCCGGTCTTCAGCCAGATATCCGGGCGTTTCTCCTGTAGGCAAAATAGCATGGTGGTCAGTTACTTTTTTTGCATTAACACTCCGCTTGTTAAGCGGCACGGTTCCTAGAAACTCTGCCTGCTTACCGAAATCGGGATGGGTTTTAAGCTTTTCTATAAGCTGAGGAACTCCGGCAAACACATCGTCACCAATATAGCGGCTTCCCGTACGGGGATAAGAAATCAGTTTACTTTCATATAAATTTTGAAGGATAGTCAGCGTTTGATCGGCAGTATAACCCTTCCTCTTATTTGCTTCCTGCTGCAAGCTGCTTAGATCGTGCAACAAGGGAGGTGGCTCTTTCTTGGTTTTAGCTTCAACATTTACAACCATCCCGCCGTTTGGAAATCCGGAAGCAACATCCTGCACCTGGTCAAAAACGGACTGAGCTTTAGCCTTATCTTTAAAATTATCTACTGAAATCGCCTTAAATAACTGTCCATTCTTAGCGAGCTGTATACTCACCTGGTAAAAAGTTTGGGGGACAAAATTCTTTGTTTCAAGATACCGGGCGCAGATCATGGCAAGCGTTGGAGTTTGAACTCTCCCCAGCGAAAGCACGGCACGGTTTCCCGCCGAAATACTTAAAGCCTGAGTAGCATTCATGCCCACCAGCCAGTCAGACTCCGAGCGGCAGTGAGCCGAATAAAACAGGGTATCGTAATCAGTTCCGGGTTTTAGATTTCTGAAGCCGTCTTTTATCGCTTCATCCGTTTGCGAAGATATCCAAAGCCTTCTAAAAGGCTTTTTGCACTTCAAATAATAATATATATATCTGAAAATGAGCTCCCCTTCCCTTCCCGCATCGGTAGCAACTATAATCTCAGTTGCTTCGTCGAATAATCTCTTAATCGTATCCAGCTGCTTCCGAACAGCAGGATCTTCTACAATACCATCCTTAGTCTTAATTTTGCGAACTGCCAGTTTGAACTTAGGTGGAAGCATTGGAAGATGCTGGGCCCGCCAGCCATAGAAACCATAGTCCTGCGGAGGAGCCAACTGCAGAAGGTGCCCGAATGCCCATGTAAAGGAATAGTTTTTCCCCTCGATATAACCGTCCTTCTTAGCGGTAGCCCCAAATACTTTTGCCAGTTCACGAGCCACAGAGGGCTTTTCTGCAATTACAACTTTCATTTAAGGAGTAGTTTAAAACAATGAATATTGAGAGGTTAACGTTGCGGCGGGGCGATGCGGGGCTATTGGCATTGCAGAACCAGATCCAATCTGATAAACTGCCGATTCCTGATAACGAGAGGCGACTATTACCTCGGTATCTGCAGCATGGCTACTAAAAAGATTTTTTACCAGATCCGGGCAATTATTATCCTTCGAAAGATGCGATAATAATAAATGACTCATAAAAGCTGGCTTGTGAGTGATAAATATCTCGAGTGCCTGCTTGTTAGACAAATGACCCTTACCGCCGCGGATACGCTTTTTTAAATGATAGGGATAGCTTCCTTTCTCCAGCATCTCATCATCGTAATTAGCTTCTAAGAAAGCGGCATTACATTGTTTAAAATGGCGAATGACGTGATCACAGGGCCCGCCAATATCAGTAAACACACCCACTTTTATATCCTTGCAGTTAATAATAAAGCTATGGGGTTCTGCTGCATCATGGAACTTTGGGAAAGCTGCAATCGCAAGATCGCCAATGTTAATATTTTGATATGCCTTAAACGTTCTGACAAGATGAGAATCGAGAGTTAAACTACCATGATCCAATGTTTTTGTGGTGATGTAAACGGGAATCTGATACTTTTTCGCAAGAACCGGAATACCGCGAATGTGATCATGGTGTTCGTGTGAAACAAAAATCGCCCGCACCTTCGTCATCGATAAACCCAGACGATCCATCCGCCTTTCGGTTTCCCGGCAAGATATCCCGGCATCCACAAGAATTGCATCATGCTGATTTGCAACATAATAACAATTACCATTACTTCCCGAATTTAATGAGGCAATAAACACAGACATCAGGTGAAAGATAAGAAATTATGAGAGGGTATTTTTTAGAATTTAAAATTTCTTATCGCACATTTATGTGGTCGCGATTTTATGAAAAACACAAATTAGCTAAATAATTTTAACAGAAATTTGCAAGATTCATAATTCTATGTATCTTTAGATTCCAAACTAACCAAATACAACCTTTAACCCTTGCCCAAAAAGCAAGGGTTTTTTCGTTTATGCCTTACCTGAATGCCAAATGTTAAAATTTTGTTAAATTTCTGTACAGCACTTTGCGAGCTTGATAATTGACGTATCTTTGTTGCGGTTTATAATTGGTTAGTAAAAAAGTCTCCATTCTCCCCGTTTGGAGGCTTTTTTCATTTTTATCGACTTTAAAGTCGGCAACAAAAGAATTTACCTCCTTCACAACAATACGCTCTTCTCTCTGTTTAATATTTACAATCTATCTGAACATGATGTCTGACGCTCTATACAAACATACCCGTCTGGATGAACTGGGGTCGCATGATATTTCTGAAATTGATGCGGAATATGATTTAAGAAATTTCCTGGTGCTTGACGGCAACAAACACAAAATTGGCCGGGTCGTAGAACTCTTGTATGATGTCCAATCAAAGAAGATCAGATATCTGGTTATTGAAATCCACAGCGAAGATACGGAAGAAAATCTGAGGAGAATTCTGGCTCCGATAGGTACGGCAGAACCACACGACGACGACAATTATCTATATATCCCGGCGCTGAATCACGACTTGATAAATGCCTTGCCCGACTATGAAAAAGGCCATGTAAATCCAGGTGTAGAGAATATGGTACGGCTTGCTTATGCAGGAGAAGATCTGCTTGCAGAAGGTTCAGGCCTTACAGGCAATGATGTTTTGAATGATGAGGAAGCCTTTTATAACCATCTGCACTTTGACCTTGATAAACTATTTGGCAAAAAACCAAAACCACCAGAATATATCCAGACAATATGCGGGGTATTCGACGACAGCCTTGAAGCCGAAAATGCCATAAGCGACCTTATCAAAGAAGGGTTCAGTCAGGATGTGATCGATCTTTCATCCAGCAAGCAGAACGACGATGCGGCGCTCGACGAGAGTATTTCGGGGGGAGGTTCCATTGTGTGCGTAAAGGTTCAGACATCAGACGAGGCCTTTAAAGCGTCTGAGATTATCAATATAAACGGGTGTGTGTCTGTTTACGAAACCAACGATCACAAACAGGACATCAAATGATCAGGGAGCCAGCCTGCCTGCATTGATAACAATACCAAGACTAAAAACTGAACTACCCGCAGTAAGGTATTTCCGGTTTTTCAATCCGAAATTACTTCCTGTAGTGTATTGTAGCTGAACGGCATCGCTTAAATGCATGCGGGTAAAAAATACAGGCTCTATAAAAATATTATCTTCACGAGGCTGATTTACATTATTCAGTTTAAATTCCTTCATATTCAGGTAACTGCCCCTAATGGCGGTACCATAGTTTAAGGGAAAACTTTTGCCAAATAGTCGTAAACTCTTTTCCTTTTTGGAACTATAATTCACCTGAATAAATCCTTTCGAAAATTTCATCTCTTGCCGGTCGTAAATCATCTCGCCTGCCGGATCCTCATTGTTAAAAATACGTTCGCTCTTACCCTTACCTATGCCTCCATAAATTTCCAAAATGCGTTTATTGTCTGGACCAAAAGTGCTGAAATACCCGCCACCAACCTCTAAAAGATTCTGTCTAAAATCTTTTCTTCGTTGTTCTCTGTTAATAAAGGAACCGTTTAGCAAAACCGCAAAATTATTTGATACCGCATAAGCGGTATTTAAACTTGCGTTTCCTTTTAACGAGATGTGGCCGCTTGCATGCAGTTCTCCCTGGGTGCTAAGCATAGGCGTGTTAGGAACATTGGGCATATAAAGTGACGAACAGCTGCTTAAAAAAAGGATGCTGACTATTGAAATGTAAGCTTTGATCATTATGTGTGAAGTGTGTGTGCCTAAATTAATCACAGGGTTAATACATTCCAAGCTCGGAAGTGTTTAAATTAATAACCAACATTGCTGGAAAAAAATTGTGTAAAAACTGACCGGTAAATGCAGGTGCCTTGTAGCCCGAAGCGGTCAGTACTATAGATATCAGGGGTTAAAGGGTGGGCTTTTAATCACTTTCTTGAGAAGAAACGTTTTGGTATGAATATTGACTGCATATAATTAACTATAAGATAATAACCATAACACATCCTTTACACCAGACATCATGAAAAGATATATTTTAATCCCCTCTTTAATAGCTACTATGTTTATGATGAATACCTGCGCTGTCAACCCGGTTACCGGAAAGAAGCAGGTGGTATTAATGTCTGAAGAACAGGAAATAGCGATGGGAAAAGAGGCCGACCCGCAAATTATAGCCCAGTATGGTTTATATGAAGATAAAGCATTGCAGGATTTCATCAACCAAAAGGGAAAAGCCATGGCAGCTGTATCGCACAGACCCAGTTTAGATTATCATTTCAGAATTGTAGATTCTGAAGTAATAAATGCTTTTGCAGTGCCTGGCGGCTATGTATACTTTACGCGGGGTATTATGGCGCATTTTAATGATGAGGCACAATTTGCAGGCGTGCTGGGGCACGAAATCGGACATATCACTGCCAGACACTCGGTTATACAACAACGAAATGCCATGCTGGGCCAAATTGGATTAATTGCCGGAATGGTGATCTCGCCCGAATTCGGACAGTTCGCTCAGCAAGCATCACAGGGACTTGGCTTACTATTTTTGAAATTTGGCCGCGACGATGAGCGTCAATCAGATCAATTGGGAGTAGAATACTCCTCTAAAATTGGTTATGATGCCCAGCAAATGGCCGATTTTTTCACCACCCTTGAAAGAAGTTCAGCAAGAAGCGGTGCGGAAGAGTTACCGGATTTCTTGTCTTCTCACCCAAATCCCGGAAGCAGAAATGCAACCGTTACCAAACTTGCGGCAGAATGGCAGCAAAAATTGAGTCTTAACAATCCACAGGTAAACCGAAACAGCTATCTGCAAAGAATTAACGGGATGATTTACGGTGAAGACCCTAAACAGGGATTTGTAGAAAACAGCGCTTTTTACCACCCGGTATTAAAATTTCAGTTCCAGATCCCGTCAGGTTGGGCCCACCAAAACTCACCCCAAACTTTCCAAATGGCTCCACGTGACGGAAAGGCTATGATGATGCTGACAATGGCTCCCGGAAAATCCTTGCAGGAAGCGGCTAATGCGGTGCTACAGCAGAACCAATTAACCGTTGTAGAGTCAAGGGAAACAACAGTAAACGGATTGAGAGCCATAGCGATGGTGGCTGATCAGCGCCAGGAACAAGGTACCTTAAGGACACTATCATATTTAATCCAATATGGCGATGCAATTTACTTGATGCTGGGTGTAAGCAATGCCGCTAATTTTAATGCTTACAGCCAATACTTTAGCAATACCATGCAAAGCTTTAAGCAATTAACTGACGCCGCCAAACTTAATAAAAAGCCAGAACGCGTTCGAATTAAAACAGTTAGCTCGGCAACTACATTAGAACAAGCATTAAGAACTTTCGGCGCGCCTGCAGCCCGGCTTGAAGAGTTTGCGATTTTAAACGGGATGACTTTGAAAGACAGATTACCAGCTGGAACTTTAATTAAAGTAATCTCCGAATAGTGGAGAAAGCCGCGAAGTCAAAAAACTTCGCGGCTTTTTATATATCCATACAAACGCCCGGCCGCCAATGTCTGATATTTGAGTTTCAATAGTCCTGCTGTTTTTAAGTTCAATTCTTATATTTGCCGGCACCAGTAAAATACACATGCTTACACACCACGTATTGTTTTGGCTCAAGGCCGATACTTCAGAAGAGAAAAAAAATAATTTCAGAGCAGGACTAGAATCGTTAAAAGGCATTGAAACGATTAAATCAGTGTATATCGGCACTCCTGCACCCATCGAGCGGCCTGTTGTTGATACCACTTACACATTTTCATTACTTATTGTATTTGATGATCTGGCCGGACACGACATTTATCAGGTACATTCTATACACAAAGCCTTCCTTGACGAGTTCCGTTCACTATTTGAAAAAGTGGTGATATACGATTCGCAATAGACATTATTCAGCTTTAAATTCACTCAAAACTTCTAAAATCCTTTCCCGGGTAAAGGGCTTGATAATAAAGTCTTTAATAACCGGAAAGTGATGTGATTTTTCCTGATCCAGAGAACTGATGGACGAGCTGACGATATAGATTATTATGGCTTTGGCGATTTTTATTGTAACATACTGTTCTAAAAATTGCCAGCCGTCCATGAAAGGCATTTGGATATCTAGAAAAATCAGATCCGGTAGCTGCCCGGGGTTGTGCTGGTTTTCTAAAATATACGAAAAAGCCTCCTGGCCATCATAAAATTCAAGAATCTGGTCAGTTCCGGCATTTTCAATAACCCGGCGTGTTAATGCATGAAATATTTTATCATCGTCGATAATAGCTATCGTACTGGAGTTTGCCATCCCTAAAAAATCACTTCAAATGTTGATCCGCGATTCGGTTGGCTGGTAACGCTAATAGTACCTCCTAAAGTCTCTATCTGATTTTTTAAGATAAAAAGCCCCATACCCTTGCTGTCAAAACCTTTATGAAACACCTTATTCAGCTTAAAAATCTGGTGGCCATAGCGCTGCAGATCTATCCCTAAACCGTTGTCAGAAACCTCAAGCGCTATTTTACCACCTTTTATATAGGTGTGAATAACTACCTGCGATTTAACATTCTTTCTCCTGTATTTAATAGCATTTGTAATGAGATTATACAAAATACTTTCCAGATACACCGTCGGATAATCAATCCCGGGTACTTCAAGGTTCATTTTAAAAGAAACTTTTTCGTTTTGGATCTGGATATTTAACATTTTCTGAACGTTGGAAATAATCTCTTCAAATGAACACTTCTGATAGGCAATATCAGCATTTAGTTTAATTTCCAGGATCTTGATTAGTTCTTTTAGTGTACTGTCTAAGCCCACGGTAGCCTCTTTCAACATTGGCATATACAGTTCTGAAAGACTTTCATCTTCACTGATCATATCAGTAAGCTGCAAAATGTTTCCAACCGGACCTCTTAAGTTGTGGGCCACAATGCGGTTAAACTCTTCCAGTTGCTCAATCTTATTTTCGAGATCGATCGTGGTTAAATTCAGCTGCAAATTGTTTGCTTCAAGCTGACTTATTAAAGCCTTTGTGTTACTGATATTAACTACCTGGGCAATAAAGCTTTTAGGTACATTATTTTCGCGCCACATTACCGCTGCTGTTAGTAGTCCCCACACTATACCTCCATTTTTGTGTAAATAGCGCTTTTCGAACTTAAATGTATCTATTTCGCTTTTTTTAAGCTTATCTACATAAAGATTGCACTCCGGAAGATCCTCAGGATGCGTAATCTCACGAAAAGTAAGTTTTGACAGTTCAGTTTTACTGTAACCCAGCATTTCACAAAAAGCAGGGTTGACGTCAATCCAACGGCCCTCTACATCGGTTATCCCCATGCCTACAGCCGAATAATGAAACGCATTTTTAAACTTTTGTTCGCTCGCTAAAATCGCTTCCTCGCTCTTTTTCTGATCGGTAACGTCTTTTATAGTGCCTGAAAAGCGTTTTGGCGTACCATCCTCGGCCCGTGCTGTGATCTTGCCGATAGCTCCCACCCATTTATAATCTCCTTTTTGTGTATCTATACGATATTCTATTTTAAAACCTGGCGACAAATTGGCGAGGCAATCATTCACGTTCTTAAGAACGAAATCTTTATCCTCCGGATGAATAAGCTGCTCCCATTGTTCGTATGGATTATCCACTTCTGAAGGCACGTACCCTATTATTTTACGCCATTCGTTAGAAAAGTACAACTCCCTGGCTTCGGTATTGTATTCCCATACTCCAATCTCACTTCCCTTCAACGCATATTTCAAACGTTCTTTCGCCCGGGAAACCTCCTCCTGCAGATTATGCTTTTCGGTAATATCTATGAAGGTTGAAAACACATAATCAACATTATCATGATGTAGCGTTTGGGTGTTTACACTTAGCCATTTTATGTTCTTTTCAGACGCCTCCAGGCCCACAATAAAATCCTTTTGAATTTTACCGGTAGATCTGGTGATCGAACTGGGCAGATCTTCAACGCCTAAAGGCTCGCCCTTGGCATTGATCTGGCGCCAGTTGGGATGGACAAGCTTTTTTCCGAGCGGGTAATCCGGACTCAAACCTAATATTTCGGTTGCTTTCCGGTTATGGCCTACGATAATCCCTCTGCGTTAGAAACGAGTACCCCTTCTTCAATAGTGTCTAAAATCTTTGTAAGAAGATCAACATTTGAGAACATACAATAAGGCTATAGGTTAGTTTAACATCTTGTCTAAGATACAATTAAACGAGGCTTAACACCAAAACGTTACCCGCCTCCTAAAAACATACTTTTCGGGATAAGCTTGACACTCCAGGATTGGTCGAAAACTAAGTCCGTTTGAATTTGTTCAAAATCTATTCCGTTAATCTGAAAAATAATAAAGCTTATGAAAAAAAGACTTTTGATTGTGCTCGCCTGTGCGTCAGCCTTGTTTATCGCCTGCAATAATGCTCCCAAGGGAGACAAAACTCAAATAACCACCGCCCAGAAAGAGCAAGAATCCGAAGGACAGCCCTTTTCTGTTGATACTGCAAACTCCAGCATCAGATTTACAGGTAATGGTGTCGGAAAAAATCATCCCGGAAAATTTAAGTTAAGCTCGGGAACTGTAAGTGTTAACAATAATGAGATATCGGGTGGCGAATTTGTAATCAACATTAAGTCGATGGACCTGGAACAAAAGGAGGCGATGTTTCAGGATAAATTAAAACCGCATTTATTAAGCGGCGACTTTTTTGATGCCGACAAGTTTAGTACTGCCCAATTTGTAATCACAAAAGTTACGCCTTATCAGACAAGCGGCAGCGACACGTCTTTAACCAAAGGAGCTAACTTCAACATCAGCGGTAACTTTACACTGAAAGATGTTACAAAGAACATCACTTTCCCGGCGCGGGTTGACCTGGATGGAAATACTTTAAAGGCAGAAGCAAACTTTGACATAGACCGCAGGCAATGGCAAATGAACTATGGAAACGACAAAACACTGGGAGATAAGTTCATTTCAGAAACAGTGAATATCGAGCTCGACCTCCGTGCTATTAAATAAGCGGGATTGGAAAGATAAAATCAGAAGTTTATGAAACTTCTTGATCTTATAAAAGTATAAAAACATGTCCTTCCCAAAAGGACATGTTTTTCATAGGTAGATTTAGGGCTGAACCACGTTCAGCCCTTTTTACATTGCCATATTTAAACAACCCTCTTAAGGGCCATAATATAGCCAACGTGCAGGCCTTCATGAAAAGGTAAAAAAGTCAGGGCATCGTCTATACTATTCAGCTCCACACCATAGCGGGTTATCCACGAAGGGTAGTTTTTAAACCCTTCCTGCCCATAATCTTTTTCGAACTGATCGATAGTGGTAATTAAAATGATCTTAATATGTTCAATTTCAGTCTGACTGACGTATTCAGCCGGCTTGCTGTCTGGTTTATATTGATTAAAAAAATCTCCGTCAACCAACAATTCCAGTCCCGCCCGCTTGTAACACACCCCCTGCTGGCTGGCTACCAAATGCGCAATGTTCCAGATGATATTGTTGTTGAACCCTGCAGGTATTTTATTTAATTGCTCAGGTGATAAATCTTCAATGACCTTAAGAAGGAATTTCCTGGTTGCTTTTAAGCTTTCGATATTTTTGTTCATCTATCTGCGATGGTTATTTAAGTATTTCAGTGATATTCTTCCATAGCTTGAGCCCTTCTGTTTCATTTAATTTGTTTAGAAAAACAGCTATTTGTTAATTTGCCGGCCATGATCCACTTCAATTCAAAACTACCGCATGTTGGCACTACAATTTTCAGTGTTATGTCAAAGTTGGCGGCAGACTATCAGGCTATAAATTTATCACAGGGTTTTCCAGATTTCGAAGGACCAAAAGAACTGATCGAACTTACTAATAAATACATGCTTGAAGGGAAGAATCAATATGCACCGATGGCAGGTGTAACGATTCTGAATGAAAGGATATCCGGAAAGATATTTGAGTTATACAATGCACAGTATCACCCTGAAACCGAAGTAACCATTACCGCTGGAGGAACTCAGGCAATTTTTACCGCCCTGGCTGCAACCATACACCCGGGTGATGAGGTGATCATCTTTGAACCGGCCTACGATTCGTATGCCCCCTCGGTTAAATTGCTTGGTGGCTTGGTAAAAGCTTTCGAACTGTCTCCTCCAGATTATAAGATCGACTGGAACATGGTTAAAAAACTAATCAGCAACCGCACCCGGATGATCATATTAAATTCGCCTCAAAACCCTACAGGGACCGTGTTGAAACAAGAAGATATCAATCAGTTGATTAAGCTTACCCGGGGAACCGACATCTTTATTCTAAGCGATGAGGTCTACGAGCACATGGTCTACGATGAAAACAAACATCTTAGCCTTGCTAAATACTCAGAATTACGCGAACGAAGCTTCATAATCGCGTCATTCGGCAAACTATTTCATAATACCGGATGGAAAGTGGGATATTGCCTGGCGCCTAAAGCGTTAATGTCCGAATTCAGGAAAGTGCATCAATACCTGGTATTTAGTGTAAATGCACCAGTTCAATATGCTATTGCGGATATGTTATTGCAAAAAGACTATTTCGCGGCGTTGAATAACTTTTTTACCGAAAAAAGAAATTTTTTCAGACAATTATTGCAGCAAACACGATTTCAACTATTACCTTGTGAAGGATCTTACTTCCAATGTGTGGGAATTAAGAATATAACCGACGAAAAAGACACCGATTTCACCAAACGGCTAACTACAGAGTTCGGGGTGGCATCAATACCAACATCGGCATTTTACTCCAAATCAACAGATTATGGGGTAATAAGATTTTGCTTCGCTAAAAAGCAAGAAACTTTAGAAAATGCCGTTGAAAGATTAACTAATGTTTAATTAATATTCATTAAGATAAGTAATTAATGAGCGTATTAAAAATAACCACCTTCCAGGCTTACCTCTTCTGGGAAAATATTGATAAAAATCTCCAAAACTTAAGCTTGCGACTATCGGGCATACGGGAAAAGACGGATCTGATCATTCTCCCGGAAATGTTTAACACCGGTTTCTCAATGAACACTGCTGCGCTGGCGGAAGAATCAAATGGAAAAACAATGAAATGGATGCTGCAGCAGGCAGAGCGCTTCGATTGCGTAGTAACCGGCAGTTTGATTATTAAAGAAAAAGACAAGTATTATAACCGCTTAATCTGGATGCGCCCGGATGGCTCCTTTGAAAAATACGATAAAAGACATCTTTTTGCCATGGGCAAAGAAGACGATTATTACACACCTGGAAAAGACAAATTAATCGTCGAACTGAACGGCTGGAAAATCTGTCCCGTAATTTGCTACGACCTCCGTTTTCCGGTGTGGCTTCGAAATAAAAACCCCGAGTACGATCTGCTTTTGATTGTCGCAAACTGGCCGGAGAAACGGTCGCTTCATTGGCGAACTTTAATTCCGGCACGCGCGGTCGAAAATCTTTCGTATGTGGTTGGCGTAAACCGTGTAGGCCATGATGGAAACGAAATTTACCATTCCGGCGATTCTATGTGTATTGACCCGAATGGAAAAACAGTTTATTATAAGCCCAATGACGAAGATTTATATACTTTTTCAATTTCTATAGAAGAAGTGGTAAAAGCCAGACGCCTATTTCCGTTTTTAAAAGATGCGGATAATTTTAAACTGATTGATTAAGTTCAGACTTTATTAATCAAATTTGCTATTTAAAAACTAACACACAACAATCATTTAAGGGTTTACATTGTTAATCTTTGGATTTACTACACCCTGTTATTGATTAAAGCTAAGTCCTATCACTACATATGTTCAAGGAAATAAGGAATAAACCCCTAAGATACTTCGTCATCTTATTCTATTTTGTTGTTTTAACCTTTTGCGCCATAGAGATCAATTTCCTTTGGCTTTTTGGCTATTCACCCACCTACCGGGATATTCAAACTCCCAATATGAGAATCGCGTCTGAGCTTTACACAGCAGATGGCAAACTTATTGGAAGGTATTACAAAGAAAATCGTACCCCCATTGATTTCAAACAAATCACGAAAGGAACAATTAACGCACTGATCGCCACAGAAGACATTCGTTTTTATAATCATCATGGTATCGATATTCGATCTATATTTTCGAGTGCTGCTTCAACAGTTTCCGGCGATAAACGTGGAGGAAGTACAATAACGCAGCAACTGGCGAAAAACCTTTACCGCACCCGCAACAATAAGCAGCAGGGTTTTATTAAGTATATCCCGGTTGCAAGAACCATTGTCTATAAATTAAAAGAGTGGACTACAGCACTAAAACTTGAACATCAGTATTCAAAAAATGAGATACTTACCATGTATCTAAATACCGTAACGTTCGGTAATAACACCTATGGGCTCAAAACAGCGGCAAAAAAATATTTTAATAAAGAGCCCGAGGGCCTTGATATTCATCATTCGGCCATGCTGGTAGGAATGCTGAAAGCAACCACAACATATAACCCCGAAGTAAACCCTGACAAAACCCTTGAACGCAGAAATGTAGTTTTGTCGCAGATGCAGAAATACAACTATATCTCACCTCAGCAATATCAGAATTACAGTAGAAAGCCGCTCGGCATCACCATAGGCGAAATAATTGAAGACAACCGTGGCGACTCGTATTTGCGGTCGGCTGTAGCCAGATATTTGGAAGACTGGTGTGAATCAAATGGATATAACTTATACGAGTCTGGGCTGAAGATCTATACCACCATTGATTCCAAACTACAAAAATACGCGGAAGAAGCCATGCGCGAGCAAATGAAAATACTCCAGCAACGGCTTAATAACGCCTGGGGCAACGAAAATCCATGGAGAGACTCAAACGGGAATGAGATCAAAGATTTCCCTCAAAAGGCTGCTCAGAGACTTCCCCTTTACGACTTCCTGAAAAAGAAATATAACAACAACCAGGACTCGATCGACTATTACCTCAATAAACCTAAAAAGATGAAGGTATTTAGCTGGAACGGCGATAAAGAGGTTAGTTTTTCGACCATAGATTCTATAAAGTACTATGCGAAGATTTTGAATACAGGAATCATGACCATGGACCCTTTTAACGGCCACATAAAAGTTTGGGTGGGAGGCGTAGATTTCGACCACTTTAACTTTGACCATGTGAACCAGGCGAAGCGCCAGGCCGGATCAACCTTTAAACCTTTCGCCTACCTTGCTGCCCTTGAAAGCGGCATGAGTCCATGCGATAAGTTCACCGACAAACCCGTTCGCATTGCCTACGACGAAAACAACGAAAAGAAATATTGGGAGCCGAAAAATGCTGACTATTCCTTCAGTGGGCGGGAGATGACACTCAGACATGCAATGGGCCGTTCGGTTAACTCGGTTACCGCACAGATTACCGAACAGGTAGGTTGGGATAATGTGGTTAAATATGCACATGAATGCGGCATCGAAAGCGATCTGGAATCTGTGCCGTCTGTAAGCCTTGGATCTAATGATGTGTCGGTTTACGAAATGGTTAAGGCTTATAGCACCTTCCTGAATAATGGTAAGCGTACCGAGCCTATTTTAGTCTATAAAATAGCTGATAATGACGGCCGCGTTATCGAGGAGTTTAAAACCAAACAGAAGAAAGTATTAAGCGAAGAAATAGCCTGGTTGATGCTTTATATGTTCCGGGGTGGAATGGAAGAGCCGGGAGGAACCTCACAATCTCTATGGGAGTGGGATCTTTGGAAAAAAGGAAATCAGATCGGGGGTAAAACCGGAACATCATCAGATTACGTAGATGGTTGGTATATGGGTATCACTAAAGATCTCGTTACCGGTGTATGGGTAGGATGCGATGAACGGAGCGTGCATTTCCGTACATCGGGAACCGGAGAAGGTTCGCATACTGCGCTGCCTATTTTCGGGCGATTTATGGAAAAAGTTTATCGAGACCCCTCAACGGGATACACCTACGGCCCCTTTCCAAAACCAACTGTCGATATTACCCGGGAGTATAATTGCCAGACGGTTATTATCCCGGCAGATACCTTAACAGTTGATACGACAATGACGGATTCTTTATTTATCCCGGCGGATCTTCAAATTGACGAACCTAAAGACACCGCTTCACAACAAACAGTTCCAAAACCATCAGATAATAAACCGGTTACACCAGCGCCACAGCCCCAGACAGAGATAAGCACAGAGCCAAAAACTAACCGGGAGAAACGGCAGGAAGCGAGAAGACAACGAAGGGCAGAGCAGCAAAACAATTAACGGTTTTAACAGATTATATATTTAACCGTAGCGCAACTCTTAAAATAAACGTATTTTAGATAAAATGGCTTTTTATGACCAACCTTGACTCTATAAAGGGAAAAGTACTTAAGACAAGCTTTTCCCTCCTTCTAATAACCCTTCTAGGCATTTTGCCAACCCAGGCTCAATATTTCGGGCAAAATCTGGTCAGGTATAAGAACCTCGACTTCAAAGTAAACCAATCGAAGCATTTCGAATTGTACGACTACCTGAAAAATGATAGCATTACCCGTCGCTTTTTACAAGAGTCTGAGGTTTGGTATGATCTGCATCAGCAGGTATTCAGAGACACTTTTACGCGAAAAAACCCTGTCATTTTATATGAGAATCACCCTGATTTTCAATCTACCACAGCCATTTCCGGTGGTGTTGGAGTTGGAACCGGAGGGGTAACGGAGGGATTGAAAAACCGGGTAGTAATGCCTTTGATGCCATTAAATCATCAAACCCGACACGTATTAGGCCATGAGCTGGTTCACGCCTTCCAATATCATTCTTTAATAGAAGGAGATTCGACAAATCTTGAAAATATAGGAAACCTGCCGCTGTGGATGGTTGAAGGAATGGCGGAATATCTATCTATCGGAAAAGTGGATGCATTTACTGCCATGTGGATGCGCGATGCTTATCTGAACAGAGATATTCCCACCTTACGGGATTTAACAACCAACAACCGCTACTTCCCTTACCGCTATGGCCAGGCATTCTGGACCTACATTGGATCTACTTACGGAGATACCATTATTGTTCCTCTATTTAAAGCTACAGCTAAATACGGTTATGAGATGGCTATTCGACGAACATTCGGTTACGACGAAAGAACCTTGTCTAACTTATGGAGAACAAGCATTGAAAACACCTATAAACCTCTGTTAAAAGACACTGCTCAGGTACCAATTGGTAAAAATGTAATTAACTCGAAAAACGCCGGTGAGATGAACGTTGCACCTGCAGTATCGCCTGATGGCAAATACATCGCATTTTTGTCTGAAAAGGAATTACTCAGTATAGACCTCTACCTGGCCGACGCACAAACGGGGGCCATTATACGAAAGCTCACCAGCCGATCGTCTAATACGCATATTGATGAATTCAGCTTTATAGAATCGGCAGGCGCATGGTCGCCTGACAGTAAGCGCTTCGCGTTCAGCGCTTTCAGTGCTGGCAGAACAAAGTTATTTGTTATTGATGTTAACAGTGGCAAAAACCTTGAAGTTGAAGGCATGGGAGAGGTTGGCGAATTTAGCAACTTAAGTTTTTCTCCCAATGGTGACGACATAGCCTTTACTGGTTTAAAAAACGGTTACAGCGATCTGTTTATTTATAACCTTCGCACAAAAAAACTGACACAGTTAACCAACGATAAGTATTCAGACTACGCTCCAAGTTTTTCGCCTGATGGCCGCTCTCTGGTGTTCACCAGTGATAGAACAACCCTTGACGCCTCATCGCATAAAGGAGTAGATATAACACACACTCTTGCAATTATGGATTTGGCTACCCGCCAGATCAGGAATCTTCCGGTGTTTGAAGGTGCAAACAACATGAATCCCCAGTTTTCAGGCAACAGCCAGCAAATATATTTCCTTTCTAACAGAGACGGGTATAGAAACATGTACCGCTATACCCTGGCTAACGGAAAGGTGGAACAGTTAACGGATTACTTCACCGGCATCAGCGGTATCACCGAATACTCGCCAGCCTTAAGCTTATCGTATAACGACGACGTTGTTTACTCTTACTATCGTTCGCAGAAATACACTATACATAATGCTAAAGTGTCGGACTTTAAGCCAGTAGAAGTTTCCCCTACTGCCTTAGATTTTACTGCCGCAATCCTTCCTCCACCCAAAAGTACTGGGGTAGATTTGGTGAATGCCAACCTTAATAACTTCGAACGATTTGAAACAATCGCACCTGAATCTATTACACCAGTTCCTTACAGACCTCAGTTTAAGCTGGACTACCTGTCTAGCAGTGGCGTCGGCGCATCTGTTGGCGGTCGTTTTGGCTCTGGCCTGGCAGGCGGGGTACAGGGGATTTTTAGTGATATTTTAGGCACGAACCAAATTTTCGCTGCTGCGAATGTAAATGGCGAGATTCAGGACTTTGGAGCGCAGGTTGCTTTCATTAACCAAAAACGCCGTTTGAATATAGGGGCTTCCTTGTCGCACATTCCATATATATCAGGATATGCCACACAAGATTATCTTTATAGCGGAAACAGCGTAGTTGGCACGGTCATTAATCAGGATATTTTACGAACTTTTGAAGATCAGGTTCAACTGTTCATTTCTTATCCATTTTCCAGAATCCATCGCTTCGAATCCGGAACATCGGCTGCGCGATATAGTTACCGGTTAGACAGATATTCTACATATTATTACAATGGAGGAGCCGATGCTGACCGTACTAAGATTTCAAAAGACAGTTTAGCGGCCCTTGGTTTCACGCCCTTTACAGCCTATACTCTAAATGCTGCTTTTGTTGGCGACAATGCGCTGATGGGAATTACGGCACCATTAGACGGGTTCAGATATAGGGTTGGTATTGACCGGATATTGGGCGACATAAACTTTAGCACTATAACAGTTGATTTAAGAAAATATAAACGGTTCAATCCAATAACCGGAGCAGTGAGATTCTTAAATAACTCTAGAATTGGACAAGATGCAGATAGATTTTATCCTTTGTTCTTAGGTTACCCCTATCTGATCCGCGGATACGAGGCGAACTCTTTTTACAAGAGGGTGCAACAGCCCGGAGAATTTAACATAAACAATCTTACAGGTACAAGTATTGCCGTGGCTAATTTTGAGTTGCGACTGCCATTTACCGGACCAAAAAGACTTACTGCCATAGAATCGAAGTTCCTTTTGTCAGACTTGAATGCCTTTTTTGATATGGGAGTTTCTTATAGCCAGGACACAAAAATCCTTTTTGGAAGCCCTTCGGTTATTAGTCAAACCATCATTGGAAGGGATGGAAATGGACAACCAGTAGAACAGACAGTTTCGATAAACGACCCCAAAGAAAGCATCGTAGCTATGAGTGCAGGCTTGTCGCTTCGCGTAAACGTTTTCGGATATTTCATAATAGAGCCTTACGCCGCGATACCATTTCAACGGAAGGATATAAATGGTTTAGTGTTTGGATTAAACTTTTCGCCGGGCTGGTAAAAGTAGCAGGTATAAAAAAGAGGCAAATCTAATTGATTTGCCTCTTTTTTATTATATATCAAATTACCGCCCTGCCTCGCGTCTTTATCAGGCTTGATTGTTAGCACTCAGCCCCTCTTATAGGCCGATGATAAATCTCCCCAGCCTACATCACGCTGATTCTTCTGTCTACGCGAATAACCGGATGTATTAATATCTTCTCAAAGTCCAGGCCAATGCTTAGATCCAACCAATCCGGGTTTACCGCCCTAATCAGCTTTTCCTTCTGCGCTCTGGTAAATTTGCTGATCAGACTGAACCGCTGAACCGCGGCTTCTTCGGTACGCATCTCTTCAAAATATATCAATCGTGTTAATTGCTGCGCCGAGTCAAAAAACAAGTTTGGCATTTGCCGGTAAAAACTCACAGTCTTTAATAAATCAGCACTCATGCCCACATGTAGTGACGTGCGATTGCGGTCGGTAACAATAAACACATATCTTTTCATATCTTTTTCTTTAGTATTAAAAATATTTTGCTAATTTTATGAGCATAAAGTTACTAATAATATTAGCAAAACAAAATATTTTTTAAAATGGCTAACATCTCTGACAATCTGCGCTACCTCAGAAAGAAAAAAGGGCTTACACAGCAACAATTCGCTGATTTAATGGAAATTAAAAGATCGCTAGTTGGCGCATATGAAGAAGACCGGGCCGACCCCAGATATGATTTGCTAAAAAAATTCGCAACATTCTATGAACTGAGCATCGACGAATTGATTAATGAGCAGATTAACGACAAGTGGAAACCAAAGCCAAAAAGCGATCCGGCCAACCTGCGTGTTCTAAGTATTTCGGTGGATAGTGAGGACAGAGAAAACATCGAACTGGTTCCGGTTAAGGCGAGCGCGGGTTATCTAAATGGCTATGCGGATCCGCAATTTATCAGTGAACTTCCAAAATTTCACTTACCATTTTTGAAACAGGGTACCTTCAGAGCCTTCGAAATAAAAGGAGACTCGATGCTTCCCTTGCCTTCTGGAACAATTGTAATTGGAGAGTACCTCGAAAACTGGAATGACCTGAAAGTTGGAGACACTTATATCTTCATCACAAAAGACGATGGGGTAGTTTATAAAAGAGCCGGAAATAAGTTCAAGGAGAATAAGACACTTAAATTGATTTCGGATAATCCGGTTTATGATCCATATACCGTACCTACTGAAGATGTGCTTGAAATCTGGAAATCCAAAGCATACATCTCCACTGTTTTTCCGGACCCTGCTCCCGAGCCAACTATGGAAAGTCTTACTTCTATGATGGCGCAGATGCAGAAGTCGATTGCACAATTAAAAACCGGAAGTAATTAATCAGATCTCACCACCATTACGTTTCACTTGATTGACCTCTGAGCAGGGCAGTGCAACAAGGGCAGCAGGCCAACAAGTAAAGCAAAATAAAAAGCGGCGACAATATACGCCGCTTTTTTGCCTTAACATTTTTTAACATTCAGGGTTTTAAACCTTTGTCGCCAAATCTCTTCTATCTATAAAAACACAGTAGATATGAAAAAATTAATTTTAGGCGCCATCTTTTTCTTCGGACTAAGCGCAACAGGTTTTTCACAAGACAAATCTCCAAGAGTACAAAAATCACCCGAGGAAAGGGCACAAAAGATGACTGATGCCATGGCTCAAAAGCTGGCGTTAACTGAAAATCAAAAAACTCAAATTTATCAGATCAATCTCGAACGGGCTCAGGCGATGAGCAAGTTTAGAGGCGCCAAACAAGAGGGTGTTGACAGGTCGCAGATGAAAACACAGTTTGAGGCGAACGAAAGCCGGCTAATGAGTGTCCTGAACGAACAGCAACGTGCCACTTATGCTCAGTTGAAAGCTCAGCGCGATGCGAAATTCAAAGCTCATAAAGGCGAAAAGAGGCATCATTCTGGAGACAAAAAATAAAAGGTTCTATGTTTTTAAATAATAAAAAGCGGCTTATTCAGGTCGCTTTTTTAATTTAGGGCTTTAAAGAAGATTTTGGAAAGCGTAACCAGGTTTATAGAGAAAAAACTCAGCGAAAGGGCCGGAAATTCGTCGCTGCGAAGGCTTACTTCTTCTAAAAATCTTATTGATTTCTGCTCAAATGACTATCTGGGTTTTGCAAGGTCGCAACATCTTAAATCATTAATAGAGGATCACCTAAAACAACACCCCTCCTATCAAACCGGTGCCACCGGATCCCGGTTAATCTCAGGGAATGATGATTTTACAGAAAGGCTTGAATCAGAAATAGCCCTCTTTCATCATGCCGAAGCAGCTTTAATCTTCAATTCAGGTTACGACGCCAATCTCGGTTTATTCTCTTCTCTGCCCCAACGCGGAGACACCGTTATTCTGGACGAACTTATTCACGCCTCGATCATTGATGGTGCCCGACTTAGTCACGCCAACCGGTACACCTTTAAACACAATGATTTAAACAGCCTGGAGGATAAGCTAAAACTTGCAAAAGGCAACATTTTCGTCGGTGTTGAAAGTATCTATTCAATGGACGGAGACGAAGCGCCTTTGCGCGATATCATAAGACTTACGGAAAAATACTCAGCAGCCCTTATTATAGATGAAGCCCATGCAACCGGAATTTTTGGTAAAAACGGCAGGGGTCTTGTAGAGCATTACGATCTGTCTGAAAAGGTATTTGCACGCACCATAACTTTTGGAAAAGCGCTGGGCTGTCATGGTGCAGCAGTAATTGGCAGTGTTGAACTTCGAAAGTATCTTGTCAACTTTGCACGTTCCTTTATCTTCAGTACAGCCGCATCGTTTTATACTCATCTTAGTGTGAGCATGGCCTACAAACATCTGTTGGAAAGCGATCTGTCGTCGATTCATCAGAAAATAAATCTGTTCACAGAACATTCTGCAGAAATTCCATCGTTTATAAAAAGCAGATCTCCCATTCAAAGCCTGGTCATCCAGGGAAACGACAGAGCAAAAAAAATGGCTGCTAACCTGCAAACGAAAGGGTTTGACCTTAGAGCTATTTTACACCCGACAGTGCCTTCAGGAAAAGAACGGCTTCGCATTTGCCTGCACACATTTAACAGCGACAAAGAAATTACAGACCTTATAAAAGCTATAAAAGAAACTCTATGAAACCCTTATTTATAACCGGAATTGGTACTGATGTGGGTAAAACGGTTGTATCGGCGGTGCTTGTAGAAAAGTTAAAAGCTGATTATTGGAAGCCTGTTCAATCCGGAGACTTAATAAACTCAGATACTCAGAAAGTCCGGCACCTGGTTGCAAATCACAAATCTGTATTTCATCAGGAAACGTACAGGCTAAATCAGCCTTTCTCACCACATAAATCTGCCGCACTTGACGGAATTGAAATTGATCTGCAGTCGATCTCAGTACCTGACACCTCCAACCGCCTGATTATTGAAGGGGCGGGAGGCTTAATGGTTCCCCTAAATAACAAGCATTATGTTGTCGATCTAATCAAGCTATTTGAAGCGGAAGTTATCTTAGTGGTTAAGCATTATCTGGGTAGTATTAATCACACTCTGCTAAGTTTGGAACTATTAAACAGTAAAAACATCCCTGTTAAAGGGATAATTTTCAACGGAGGGAGCGACAGCTATTCCGAACAGGCCATATTTGACCACAGCAAAGTCTCCAGATTGGGAAATATCCCTTTTGTAGAAGGCTTATCTGCCGAAAAGATTACTATTTTAGGAAAGGAAATAGACCTTACCTGAACATTATCAGAAATGAAGTGTCTCACTTACTACGTTTAAGCTTATGAAAGTTACCGTAATTGGATCAGGCACTATGGGAAATGGAATTGCGCATACCTTTGCACAGTTCGCCAATCAAGTATCGCTGGTGGATATTTCTGAGGAAGCTCTTGAAAAAGGACTTGAAATGATCCGGAAAAACCTCAACCGGCAGTTAAAAAAAGGCACTATTACCGAGGCGGAAAAAACAGCAATTCTATCCCGAATTAACACCTTCACCGATTTACAGGCTGCGGTAGCCGAAGCGGAATTGGTGATCGAAGCAGCCACCGAGAATCCTCAGATTAAGCTGGATTTATTCAAAAAGCTGGATGCCATTTGCTCCGGCAGCACTGTTCTGGCATCAAATACATCTTCAATATCCATTACTTTGCTGGCCTCGGCCACGAAGCGCCCCGATAAGGTAATTGGAATGCATTTTATGAATCCGGTGCCCTTAATGAAGTTAGTAGAAGTAATAAGAGGAAAAGCAACCTCAGATGCGACAACACAAATGGTGATGAAAACCGCAATTACGCTGGATAAAACGCCTGTTGTGGTAAATGATGCGCCAGGCTTTGTAGCTAATCGGATATTAATGCCGATGATTAACGAGGCCGTTTACGCGTTATACGAACGAGTTGCCGGCGTTGAAGAAATTGATACCGTTATGAAACTCGGTATGGCGCACCCAATGGGGCCTCTTCAACTGGCGGATTATATTGGACTGGATATTTGCCTTGCTATTTTAAAGGTGATGGAAGAAGGATTGAATAATCCCAAATACAGTCCCTGTCCACTACTAACAACCATGATACAAGATGGTCACAAAGGGATAAAAACAGGTATTGGGTTTTATGATTACACCGGATCAGGTAATCAGGCTGTTATTGCAAGTCGGTTTCGTGAGTAAGTAATAATCGTTTTCTATTATAACAATCAGAACAACCCCAAACTTTATCGACGATAACCTCTTATTTAGTTATATTAAAGTAAACCGAGCTTAACAATGCAGAAAAGGAACAATCTTTGGGCAATACTTTATGTCAGCAGTGCTATGAAAGACTTAAGTCCCGCCGATGTTGAGTATTACTTAAATTTGAATAAAGAATTCAGAATAAAGAGCCAAATTTCCGGCATTGTGGTACTGGCACAAAACAACGTGTTGGTTTTACAGGAGGGCGAAAAAGAAAATGTGAAGACGGAATTCGAAGCCGAAAAAAAGCACCCGGCACAACACTCCCTTATTAAGGTATTTGATGGCCCAATTGAAGGTCGGTATTTCGAAGATTTCCCTTTGGCATTTAAACCGATTGGAAACCCCGATCTAGCCCATCTTGACGACTTCACCAAACCAAATACTAAAGAATACCTTGATGAGATTCTGGACCTCGACCAATCGGTCCCCAAAATAATCAAAGAGTTTATTCAGAATAATAGCTAGACCCGTTTACAGGAAGTTCGCCAGTCCAGAATACATTCTCTACATCCTTTCCGGAACATCGATTCCCAAAAGCTTCATCCCTTTTTTTATGACAGAGCCGGTTGTAACCGACAGCGATATTCTGAAGTTTTTTAACTGATCATCTTCCAGTTTCAAAATAGGTTCTTCGTGATAAAATTTATTATAGAGCTTAGCCAGTTCGTATATGTAATTCGCTATTTGCGCCGGACTGTATTCCTTCGCCGCCGCCGATAATGCCTCAGGATATTTATTTAAAGCGAGAATCAATTCACGCTCTGTCGCGGTAAAGGCATCAACCGTAAAATCACGATTCTCAACACCCGCTTTGGATATAATCGAACGTATGCGGGCATGTGTATATTGAATAAACGGCCCTGTATGACCCTGAAAGTCGATAGATTCATTAGGATCAAAAAGTAGTCGCTTTTTCGGCTCCACTTTTAACAGAAAATACTTGAGCGCGCCCAGGCCAATCATTCTGTAAAGTTCTTTCTTCTCATCATCAGAAAACCCTTCCACCTTTCCTAACTCTTCGGTTCGGCTTTTGGCAGTTTCTACCATTTCGTCGATAAGATCATCGGCATCAACTACTGTTCCTTCGCGGGATTTCATCTTTCCGGACGGAAGGTCAACCATTCCGTACGACAGATGATACAAACCACTGGCCCACGATTTCCCTAACTTATTAAGAATCAGAAACAATACTTTGAAGTGATAATCCTGCTCGTTACCAACAACGTACAACGATTCGTCTACGCCAAAATCATTGTATTTCAGTTGAGCTGTCCCCAAATCCTGGGTTATATAAACCGAGGTTCCGTCACCTCGAAGCACCAATTTCTCATCCAGGCCTTCGGCGGTTAAATCAATCCAGACAGAATTGTCTTCTTTTTTAAAAAACACTCCTTTTTCTAGCCCCTCTTCGATGATATCCTTGCCCAGTAGATAGGTATCCGATTCGTAGTAATATTTTTTAAACTCGACGCCAAGTTTTTGATATGTTTCTTCAAAGCCCGCATAAACCCAGGTATTCATGGTCTTCCAGAGATTGATCACTTCTTCGTTTCCGGCCTCCCATTGCTGCAGCATTTGCTGCGCCTCTTTGATTAATGGCGCATTCTTTTTGGCCTCTTCTTCGCTCTGACCAGCAGTCTTTAACTCATCAATCTGCTTTTTATATTCCTTATCGAAAATGACGTAATACTTCCCAACCAAATGATCTCCCTTTAACCCGGTACTCTGAGGCGTTTCTCCGGCACCGAATTTTTTCCATGCCAGCATGGATTTACAAATGTGGATTCCTCTGTCATTCACCAGATTCGCTTTTATTACGTCGTATCCATTGGCCGATAAGATCTCGGCTACAGAATAGCCTAATAAGTTGTTACGAACATGTCCGAGATGCAGAGGTTTATTGGTATTAGGCGACGAATACTCCACCATCACTTTTTTCCCGTTTGATGGGAAAAGTCCGAAACCTTCCTGTGAGATTTTTTCTTTATATAAATGATTAAGATATGAATCGCTGAGAGATAAATTAAGAAACCCTTTAATCACATTGAAATTGGAAACATGCTCTATATTATCAACCAGGTATTGCCCGATTTCAGCGCCGGTTTGCTCCGGAGATTTTTTCGACATCCTGGTAAGCGGAAAAGTAACAACGGTTACATCTCCTTCAAACTCTTTTCGTGTTTCCTGCAGGCCTATTTCTGTTTCTTTTAAGTCGGTATTATAGAGTGCTTTTACAGCGTTTAGGGTTCCTTCAATTATAAAATCCATCGGCCAAAATTAATCATTAAACAGTAACCGCTGAAAGATATTATTCAGAGAATTTACTTAAATTTAGTACACCACTGTTCTATGGAAAAAAGGAATTTGAAGATACAGGTAGGTTCGGAAATTGGGACGCTGCGCTCACTGGTTATTCATAGCCCGGATAGCGGCATTGGAAGAGTAGCCCCCACAAAAGCACAGGATTGGCTTTTTGAAGACATTGTTCACCTGGACACGGTAAGGCGAAAGGAATACGACTTATACGTAAAACTCCTTATGTACTTCCTTGATAGTGAGAACATAAAAGGCAAACTTAACGAAATTGACGCGCCGGAAAATAAACGACAGTATTTTAAGCCCGGTAAATCCGGATTCCATTCATCTTCAAAAGTTATTGAGTTTGAAGAGCTTCTAGCGCAGATACTTGAGCAAAAAAACATAAAAGAAAGCCTTACCGCCGCAGTTTGTGCCATCGAAGGCTGCAGCTATCATCTGCAGCAAGAATTGCTGAAGACATCACCAGTTGATCTGGCCAGAACATTTGTATCGGGTTCTCATCTGGATGGAGATATGATCTTCCCTCCTATCCCGAATTTAATCTTCACACGCGATATAGGAATTGCAATTAACAGCCATATTTTACTTAATAAACCGGCCAAAACAGCCAGATCGAGGGAAACCTTGCTCGCGCGGTATATTTTTTTCACACATCAAATATTTGAGAATTATAGAAACAACATCCTTGAAATACCCGATACGATAAAATACTTTATGCGTCCGGGCGAGGAACATGGCGAAAGAACAACTATCGAAGGCGGCGATGTAATGGTTGTAAGTCCAAAGCACGTACTGATTGGGGTAAGCGAAAGAACTTCGGCAAGCGGCGCCAGCGAATCGATTAAGCTTTTATTTACGAATGACGTGGTCGACAAAGTGACGGTAGTAAAGATTCCACCAAAGCGGGATTTCATGCACATTGATACGGTGTTTACCCAGGTGGATAAAAGCACATGGGTGGTGCTGGGTTCCATATCGTCTCAACAATTTAATAAAGGTTCGGAGGCTGTCGATTATTTATCTGAGAAGCGAAATAAAGAAAAACCTGAGATTGTTCAGTTTGAAAGAGGTAAGATTACTGAACCGAAAACATTCAACTGTATCGAAGCGCTGCTTGAAGATATCAGTAAAAATGATTTAGGATGTACTCTTCCGGTTCGCTTTATCTATTCAGGTAACAATATGTTTCCATTTGATGTACGCGAACAGTGGACCGACTCATGTAATTTACTGGCATTAAAAGAAGGCGTGGTAATAGGTTACGACCGAAACGACAAAACCGTTGAGGCTTTTAAAGACAATGGCTTTGATGTAATACTGGCAGCAGATTTGATAGAGAAACTGGAAAGCGGTGAGCTATCTGCGGAGGCAATGGAAAACACCTTGATATTGATGCCCTCGGCAGAACTGTCGCGAGCCCGAGGAGGTTTTCATTGCATGAGCATGCCGCTACTTCGGGAACCTTTAACATAACAATCATGCATACTACCTTTACAGTGTTTATGGTAAGGCCCGTAAACTTTGCTTTTAATCAGCAAACTGCTAAAAGCAATGCTTTTCAAGATGTTAAAACCCAAGAATTAAACTTGCATGACCAGGCTCTCAAAGAATTTGATCAGTTTGTAAAAGTGCTTAGAGATAATGATGTAAATGTTATTGTTATAGACGACAAGCCAGATCCGCATACACCAGATTCAATCTTTCCTAACAATTGGATATCTACGCATAGTGATGGCAAAGTATTTATCTATCCAATGGAAGCCAGTAACCGGAGAAATGAAAGAAGGCCCGAAATACTGGAAGAGCTCAGGAACAGATTTAGAATTGAAAGCGAAATAGATTTAACCTTTCTCGAATCGGAAGGAAAGTACCTTGAAGGTACCGGAAGTATGGTTCTTGACCGTCAGAATAAATTAGCCTACGCCTGCATCTCGCCGAGAACAGATAAGAAAGCTTTAACTATTTTTTGCGACCTGAGCGGATATAAACCAGTGGTTTTCCACGCCTTTGACAAGAGTGGCCAGGCAATTTATCACACCAACGTAATGATGTGCATAGGCGATCTTTTTGCCGTTATCTGCCTCGAGTCAATAACTAACGCTGACGAACGCGAACGAATAAGCAACCTGCTTCTGGCCTCGGGTAAAGAGATTATAGATATTTCATACGAACAGATGCGGAAGTTTGCCGGAAATATGCTTCACTTAACAAACAGCAAAGGGCAGAGTCTTCTTGTGATGTCTCGGCAGGCGCATCTTTCTCTCTCAGCAACTCAGCAGCATATTATTGATCGCTACTGCAAAATTGTTTCTTCTCCCCTGTATACTATCGAAAGCGGCGGCGGCGGAAGCGCCCGTTGTATGATTGCTGAAATTTACCTGGAGAATCGATAGTTTATATATCCTGGAACCATCGTCTTTATAAAGCTAATCTTAGCCCTATTACAACAAAAGCACTATTCTGTAACAAAAAATTCAAATAAAAAGAATAAGCTTATATTTCATTAAAAAAATCTCATTTTTGCCAAAATTTAATTAATGCAGAGTTACGAAGAATTTATAGACCTCAGCGTTGGCTTTCCACAAGAAGGCTTTGAAGTTATTGATGATGAGTTATATTTCCACGACCTTAATCTGATGGAAATGATAGAAACCTACGGCACTCCATTACGGTTTACGTATGTTCCTCTTATCAGTAAAAAAATCCAGCAGGCTAAGCTCCTGTTTAAAAAAGCGATCGTGAACAACAACTATCGCGGCAGTTATAAATATTGTTACTGTACCAAAAGCTCGCATTTTAAACACGTAGTTGAAGAGGCGCTTAAAAACAATATCCACTTAGAAACATCTTCGGCCTTCGACATGCCAATGATCGATGCACTTGAGAAGAAAGGAGTTTTAAGCAAAGACATTACCGTGATTTGTAATGGCTTTAAAACCTATCAATATAAACAGTATATCATCGATATGCTGCATGACGGATTCTCGAACATCATCCCCGTTTTAGACAATAAAGAAGAATTCAATCTTTACGATGATGAGTTAGATATTCCCTGCAATCTCGGTATCCGGATAGCTGCTGAAGAGCAGCCTGATTCGCAGTTTTATACTTCCCGTCTGGGAATCAGGATGGAAGACATTCTTGATTTTTACAATAACAAGATTGCTACCAACGCCAACTTTAAGGTAGTATTACTGCATTTCTTTATCAATTCCGGGATCTCCGATACTCCTTATTACTGGAATGAGCTTGAAAAGTACGTTACGCTTTACTGCAAATTCAAGAAGATCAATCCTGATCTGACTACCCTTGATATTGGCGGCGGAATGCCATTTAAAGATTCGCTGGTATTTGATTTCGATTACGAATACATGGTAAATGAGATCGTAAAACGGATAAAAGAGATCTGCGCCGAGCACGATGTGGTTGAACCAGATATTATTACCGAGTTTGGTAAATATACTTGCGCTGAAGCTTCCGGAATTCTCTACAAAGTACTGGGAAGAAAGCAGCAAAACGACCGTGAGAAATGGCTGATGCTGGACGGTTCTTTCATTACCAATTTACCGGATGTCTGGGCTTTAAACCAGAAATACATTTTATTACCCATTAACAATTGGGATTCTGAATACGAACGTGTTAACCTTGGCGGGATAACCTGCGATGGGCAGGATTATTACAGTCAGGAAGCACACATGAACAACGTGTTTATGCCTAAAACCCGTAAAGTTCAGTACGTAGGATTTTTCCATACAGGAGCTTACCAGGAAGTTTTAAGCGGCTATGGCGGGATACATCACTGCCTGCTGCCCTCGCCCAAACATGTAATTATTCGCCGTAACCGGGATGAGACGTTCAACTTTGAAGTGTTTGGAGAAGAACAAAATAGCAAACAGGTTTTAAAGATTTTAGGGTATACCTAGGCTTGTTAGTCATCGGATGAATATGTGTACTTCATCCGATGACTATACCGGGCTTAAAAAACAAAAAACCGCCTCGAATTTCTCCGGGCGGTTCTCTTTTATGATAGGTTTGCTAATTTATATTCAACTCAAGCTCGGCCGCTTGCACCTCATCTTTGCTTCCAAAATCTACAACACCGGTCAATTGATATTTCCCTTTTTCCAAGCTGGCTGGCAAGGTGAAAGTCATCTCCCTGGATCCGCCAGGTAATACGGTAAAGGCAGAAGGCTTTAACCGCTCTTTCTTCCCCGTTCCCAGATTCACGTACTCAATATATGCAGCGCAATCTAATATTGCATCGCCGGTGTTTTTAGTAAGGAGTGAAATCGACCTGTCGCCGGCTTTGTCGCCTTGAACTTGTTTTAAACTTACTATTTCGGCTTGTTTAAAGGTAACGTTTGGGGGTGTTTGAAAAATATGAACTACAAACTGAAAAGTTTCAAGAATACCCATACCAACGTCATTACTCCCTAAATTGCTGGCGTTTGCACGGTTTCTATCGAGTTTCAACATCAATGTCCCCCATTTTACTTTATTCGATTCCGGAAGGTTCGGCATCTCTAAGGTTACTTGAACATCCTGACTTTTCCCCGGCTCCAATTCGAAAAAAGAAGGGCTGGCACTAATATATTTCACCAATGAATTCGGACTTTCCCCGGCTTTCATCAATACTGATTTACCTGCGCTTCCCGGAGCAGAAAAATCGCCGAACGTGATTACAAAAGACTCTTTTGATTTCGAATTATTAGTAACTTTTAAATTTTGAGACTTGAGGCTCCCCGGATTAACTTTATAGTAAAATCTGCTGGGTGCTACAGAAATATTCTGAGCTTTTAAACCAAAACTTAATAATAGAATTACTGCGAAAGAGCTTAAAAATTTAGTTGTCATATAGATTGTTAGTGTATTAATTATTTTCAATTACGTTACCGTTCGAGTCGAACCTTTTAATGTTAATTTTTCTCTTCCTCTCTTTGATGAAGAAAGTTAAGTTGTAGATATCCGAAACGGTTATCATTTCAATAGTTGTAAGCTTTTGTTCAAGTTCAAAATTATCAGGCAAAGCATTTTCGTTAATACTTACCTGGTATACTCCGGCAGGCAAGCGTATACTAAAGCGTCCGTCTTTATCTGTCAGCGCTGTAAAAGTTTTACCTAATGAATCTAAAGCTGATACTCTGATCTTACTCAAATCAACTTTCTTATCAAAATCAGCAGCAGTAGGATCTCTCTCTGCAACCAAAACACCAGTTAACTGTACGCCCTGGTTTAACGGCATCATCAGATCTTGGTTACCATCAATTTTAACTACTTGTTCGCTCCCGGCAAAAAAACCGTCGCTCTCTGATAGCGGAACTATTTTAACGATGTAACTTCCTTTAGGCAAATTATTATAAGTTACTTTCCCCTGTTCGTTTGTAATAAAATGTTCTCCGTTGTCTCTTAAGCCCGAATAATTTGTGAGCGCCGTATCCTTAACAAGCGGCTTAATATTTACCAGAACATTTTTTAATCCCTGCTCATCTCTGTCCTGCTTGCCATTACCATTCAGATCTTTGAAAACAGCCACAGACAGCTTATGATACTTCCTGGCCGAAACCGGTACTCCGATCCTCTTTTTTATACCTACACCAAAAAACAGGTTCGACATTACAATTGGCCTGTTTATATCATTAAAGTTGTTGGTGAAATTATTTTGATTAAGAAAAGGGTTGTTCCGTTGATTATTGTTCATATACTGTCCATAGAACTTAACCTCCAGCCCACGTTTAGGTACATAATATAACTCCGGACGCAAGCTAATCCTGTTTCTCCGATACAAAGTTTCGTAGCTATAAATCATGCTGGGCTCCAGGGTAAGGGCTCGCTTTATTAACCAGAACCTCATATTGGTATTAACAAAAATTGATTGGTTATTAATCTTTGAAGTGGCAAACAGCAATTGCTCGTAGGTTTGATAGGGCCCGTAGTAATATCTTAAGTTAGTTGTTAAGCCTTTATATCTGAAACTCGACCGAACCTGTGTGGTAAAATAAGGATCGATATCATAATCCAGCAACTTGTTATATGCACCGGCTACGGAAACAAAGAACCGCATATCGTTAGTGGCTTTTGGTCTGAAATCGAAACCCAGGCCATTTGATTCGGATCTGAGATTAAAAATTTCGGTATACATGTGCTGCGCCCGTAGCGCCACATTGTATTCTGCTTTATTGATATTGTATTTCAACTCATAACGCTCGGTTGTGCTTTCCCGCGAATTCAGCAATAGTCCTGTCGAGGAAAAATATTGCGGCTTTTGATCGAAGATAAATGCACCGGCACTTAATGCACTCGACCTTCCCAGCCTGTATAACACATCAGCTCCAACACTTTTTATTCCGCGGTAGCCAATATTATACTCGCTCCCAAATGAGTTTGATAGGTTTAAGCTCAATTTATTGAACGTGCCGTTGTAATTTACTGCGTATGCAAAACCGTTTCTTTTCAATGGAGTCGTTCCGTCGTTATAAACTTCGTTAGACAGAGCACTATTAATAATAACGCTTTGGTTGCGCGAAACCATGAATCGAACCTTATTGCTATATTGAGTTCCTTTTGTGTTGAGCAGCGAATTCTCATTAAACTGAATAAAGTTTTCGACATGGGTGGCACCTTTTCTAAATTCGTAACTCAGTCCGTAGTCCGACTTATTATACTGATTAAAAAAACCCGGTCCTCTTAAATAAAAAGCACCCACGTTGTGTTTTTCTGTTAACTGGTATGTTCCTTTAATACCGCGGCCGGTAGGAGTGAAACCTAAGTTGGAATTACCGTTTACATCCCCTATTTCCACGTTGGTACGCGGTGTAAAATATCCCACATAGTGCGAATTACCCAGATAAGGTGTATATGTATAAAAGTTATTGATAAAGAAAGTCTGATACCTGTAGGTAAGACTACGATTCTTTTCAAGATTTGCATTACCATACAAACCCAAATTCAGCATTGTAGAGTTATCCAGGAAATTATCGACATTGGCTTCGATCGTCAGGGGTAGTGAAAGAGAATGATACTCATGCAGCCTGGCTTCAGTCCCAGCTTTAATAAAATCAACAGTTCCCCGCCAGGTTCTGGCTAGCGATTTGTCGCCAGGTTGGTTCTGAACAGATATACGCAATGGGTAATAATCATTTTTAGCTAACTGCACGGCCTCAAAATCTTCTCTAAAAGCTTGCTGAACAGGTTTTTGCTTCTCAACCTTGAAATAAATTAATGTGTCGGTATTAACCGGCAACTTAACATTATAGAAAAAGATCTGAGTGTGATTGTTAATATTATCAAGCACCTTTAACCTTTTATCGGCGTTAAAATTTACTTTTATTTCTTCGGGAGCGTTGCCCATGTTCTGAAGCCGGATCGAAAAATGAGCAGTGTCACTCTCATCCAGGAAAAATATCTTGTTATAGGTTAAAGAAGCAGCCCACTTAGACTCCTTTTTTATATTCATGTACCAGATTGCTGATGCGAACTGCATCTGATTCTCGGCAACTAAGGATGCATTGATAATGTGACTAATATTTCCGGTATTAATTTTTTTCGGAGCGAGATTAACCGGAATAAAAAGAGAATCGTTAGGTGAAATTACATATTTGGTGGATCGTCTGCTCACATTCGACCATCCGTCGGGCGAGGTTAAGTGCAAATCGAAAGCTATCGCGGTAGCTGAATTATTTCTTATTCTGAGCACATTAGATGATATGTCATGACTGCTGTGCTCGGTTCTTTTGTTGACGAATTCTACCTCAACTCCTCTTTTTCTACTAGCTTGTTGCGCATTTGAGAGAGACAAAGCAAACCCGATCAGGCTTACCTGTAAGAAAACTTGTCTAAGAATTTTATTGAGGATAGAGTTTCTCATGTTACAAATCTTGTATCAATACAAAATCTATTCTCAATGAATATGAGCCAGCTTTATAGGTTAAACCAGGAGTAGCTTTTAAGTCTACTTTAAATGAATAGCATTGCGGTTGTGTAGTGTATGATCCGGCTACGTTTGTACCAGAACTGGCACAGTTAACCGAAGCGTCGTTAGCTGCACTTCCAATCATATAAACCGGCGTTGCAATATCTGTAAGGTTAAAAAATGAGGTTCCTGTTTGAGATGTGCCGGAAGCATTGTAAACTCTCGCCTGAAGAATACTAACCGGAATTGAAGAATTACCTGAGGTACCATAACTGGTATTGACATCAAATAAACCACTTGCAGTAGTGGTAGTTCCCATGTAGAGATCCCATTCGGTGCCAACTGCATCTACTTTAAGAGTTACAAAGGATGGTATAACTATCCCTTTGTTGTACTTATCAATAGAGTCGAATACAAAATTGAGATTAGGACTTGTCTTTAATGCGAAGCTTACCGATTGTCCGGATGCAGCCAGGTTTAGGAGCACAAGTGACAATGTCAGGATGAGAGCCGTTTTTTTCACAGTTGTTCTCTGTTGTTGAGCGTTATAGAGAGTTATGAATGGAATGTATGAGCAAATGATTAACAGGAATCATTTGCTCATTTTTGATATCTACAAATCCTCTACCAGAGCGTAGACAACTTCCAGATAATAATAACCAGCTTGTGCAAAACCCGGTACACCTAACGCAACAGTTGAATTAGGGAAAGTAGCAGGAATACCTGGCTTTAACCTGTAGTGAATTCTGAACTGGTTAGTAGTAGGATTAGCAAGAGCTGATCCGGGTGCATACGACTGTGCCGCTGCTGTACCGATACGACCGGCAAGGAACTGAGTTGCTGCCGTTGGTACACCTGCTGCTACACCAGAGTTAGTCAA
The DNA here is from genome assembly GCF_024436395.1 of Paradesertivirga mongoliensis. Taxonomy (GTDB): domain Bacteria; phylum Bacteroidota; class Bacteroidia; order Sphingobacteriales; family Sphingobacteriaceae; genus Paradesertivirga; species Paradesertivirga mongoliensis. The sequence goes on from NZ_JAFMZO010000003.1 coordinate 115,116, forward strand.
TCCCTTTAAGCTAACAAATGAGTTAAAGTTATTGCCACCTGCGCTGGTGTTTGCTCTCACAGACTGAACCTCTAAAATCTCAGCAGGTAAAGTAGCTGTACCAGTTGTAGAATAAGCGTCTACCTGAACCCAGTTATCAGTGCTTGCATAAGCGAACAGATCCCATGCTACGGTAGCATCAACATCAAGTCTGGTAGTGTTATACTTCACAATACCTTGTTGATAATCCGGAATCGATTTGAAAGAGAAATTAACGGTAGGATCATTAGTCATTGTAAGATTTAGTATTCCTTGCAGATCCATTGTTACATAAGAATACTCCTGATCACTTAGCTGGGCATACGACCCGGTAGCGATTCCAAAAAAAGCTAATAAGGTAAAAATTTTCTTCATTTTATTAATTTGGTTGATATCATTAAGTTCCTTGTTACTTAAAAAATGCATTTCAGGTTACATTTTTATTACAAAGGCACTTAAATATTGCAGCATAGCTTATTTTTTTAATGCGTAAGACAATGCTTTTAACCCAAATTAATATAGCCCCCCAATTGGATCAGGAACCAGGGAGGGTAAGAATCAGGAGTTTAGGCTTCTCCCATCATCAGGCCTTCGATACTATGAGCCTGAACAATTGGCTCCAACTCGTCAACAAGGCGATAGGTCAAATGCTGTCGCAAAGAGTCGGGAAGTGTATTAAAAAATCTCCTGGTAAGTTGTAAATCGTGCCGTTCGGCATTATTTGCACCGGGAGCATCCACGCCTAGAACCAGGGCTGGCCGCGATTTGTCGGAAAGATTAGCAGTACCGCGATGGATGGTCAGAGCAGACCGGGCAGAAATATCCCCCATCTTCGGCATCTTCTGCTGGGCCCTCTGCTCATAGCGCGGATATAAGTTTTTAGGAGGGAACATCTCGTGCTGAAAACCCTCAGGCAAATCCCATTGAGTACCGGGTGCTATCTCAAAAGGCCCCATGTCTTCATACACGTCCACGGTGGTAAGATTAAAAGCCAAAGAGTTTAAACGCCTGCCAACCGTAGTATCGTCAGGCGCCGGGAAATCACGATGCCAGGGCTGATTTTGGGAACCGGGATTAGGAACATCAAATCCTATTTCAACGATTTTATAATCTGGGCCAAGAACCGCTTCACAAACAAATATCACCCATGGATGAGTAGCCAAATCAACAAAGCCGGATATATCTTCGGGATGTATTTCAACATAATGTCTTTTGGGACCACGGCCAACAGCACCGCCCGGACGCTTCAATGCATCCTCATAAAGATCAAGAACTTCGTCGTGTAATTTCTGGACCCATTCTTTAGAAAAAGCAGACTTAAGACCTATAATTCCGTCTCCGTATAATCCACCCATAACCTGAGCAACATCATACACAGAGGATTGGACTTTTGAAAAAGTTCCTGCATGGCTTGGATTTAAATTATTAGTTTGCATAACGGCTGTTTTGATATGATTAACAACCTTAATGCCACTTTGATTAAGTTTATGATCTTTCGATCCACTTACACATCGAACTTATCCAGCAATTTAATCAGCGTTGCGAAATCTTTTGGATATGGAGCCGATACGGTGATAGTATCTTCATCGTTGATCATAAAGGTTACTTCCTTTGCGTGCAAAGCAAAGCGTTTCATAATAGGCAGCTCTTCCTGATCTTTACCTAAACGATATCCTCTTTTTATATTTGATAACAGAACCGCCTGCCCCCCATACATATCATCACCGGCAATAGCTGCCCGTTGAGAGGCAAGGTGTATTCTGATTTGATGCATCCGCCCTGTTATTGGCTGACATTCGATAAGGGTATAATGCTTGTAGTATTTAATAGAATTGAATATCGTTTCCGCGGCCTTACCCTCCTGTCGGCTGATAGCCACATTTTTATTACCCAGATTCAGGATAGGCAAGTTAACATCAAGTTGATTAAACTGATGTGTTCCATTTACTATAGCATGGTACACCTTCTTTACTTTGCGCCGCTCAAACTGCATTGATATTAAGCGATAAGCTTCAGGGTTTTTAGCTATAATCAAACAGCCGGAGGTTTCTTTATCCAGACGGTGGCAAACTTGTGCATCGGGAGTATATTCCTTTGCCAATCGCAGCATGCTCATCCCGCCTCCTTCCCTCTCATCGAGAGAACTGATAAATGGTGGCTTGTTGACGACCACCAAATCATTATTTTCAAACAGTATAGTGTCTTTAAACTTTGGAAATTTCACGCACAAAAGTACTGAAAAACCTTCTGGTTTGTTAGTTTCCCTGGCCTAACCCGTCAAATTTATACCCCACTCCTTTTACAGTGCTGATATAATCTTCTCCAAGCTTCTCGCGAACCTTTCTGATGTGTACGTCGATGGTTCGATTGGTAACAACCACAGAATCTTCCCAAATGCTCTTCAGAATAACCTCGCGGGTATATACTTTCCCCGGTTTTGAAGCAAGCAGATATAACAACTCAAATTCCTTTTTTGCAAGAACTATCTTTTCGCCGTTGCGGTAAACCAGATACGTCTCACGATCGATGGTTAAATCTGCGATCTCCAGTTTGTTTTCTATCGGCTCTTCTGGCTGGCTGTTCCGTCTAAGAATTGCGTTTATTCTACTAACAAGAGCTCTCGGCTTGATTGGCTTAGCGATATAATCATCAGCACCTACATTAAACCCGGCAATTTCTGAATACTCTTCACTACGAGCAGTAAGAAAAACCATAAAGGTATTCTTGAATTCATTCATAGTCCGAAGAATGCGGCAGGCTTCAATGCCGTCCATTTTAGGCATCATGATATCCAGTATGATTAAATCAGGATGTGAGCGTTTAGCTTCCGAAACACCTTCCTGACCGTTTGATGCGGTAAAAACCTGATACCCTTCCTTTTTGAGATTATACTCAATAAGTTCCCGGATATCCGGTTCATCATCTACAATAAGAATTTTTTGCTTTGCTGAACTCATGGCTTTTATTTACCACTAAAGTATAACGTTAAAAGCAGGAAATAGTTAAGCGTGTATTAAATAATTGTTAACAAAGCATATTCTGTTAACAATATAATTAGCTTATCGCAAGGTTTTCGTTAAAAAGGCCTCCAGGTCTGGTCCCCGGAGATTTTTAGCAATTATTTTACCCTCTTTATCCAACAAATAGGAAGTAGGAATGCCTTCAATATTATATTGCTTTACCACATTACTATCCCAATGCTTTAGTTCTGAAACGTGAGCCCAGGCTAACTTATCAGCTTTAATTGCATCAAGCCATTCGGTTCTGTCTCTATCCAAAGAAACTCCAAAAATGGTAAATCCCTTATCCTTAAATGCATGGTATTGCTTTACCAGGTTCGGATTCTCTTCACGACAAGGGCCGCACCACGAAGCCCAGAAATCTACCAGCACGTATTGACCTCTGAAATCGGACAATTTTACATTTTTCCCTTCAACCGAAGGCATTTCAAAATCAGGAGCCACATGCCCAACAGAAAGCGCCCTTAATTTATCCATCCGGCTAATAAAGCTTTGAACAGCCGGAGAACCTGGAAATTTATTTTTGATATCCTGGGCATACTTCAAAAGGACCGTTTCGTATTTATCCTGATTAAGGGAGCCAATGGCGTAAAAGCCGGCAAGATTATCTTTATTTTTTTCGGCAAAAGCGATGGTCTCTCTTGAGAAAGCATCCACGTTCTCGTTAAATTTGGGGAATATTACCTGCTCCAACGAGTCTTTTATGGATGGATCGCGGCCTACTTTTTCTTCAAATTCTTGCTGGAAACTTCTGAATATCTTGCTGTACTTTGTACTGATCGCATTGAACTCTTTCAACTTATCCGCATTTTCAGATCCACTTACGTGGAACTCTCCTACTTCATTGGCATAATCAGCTTTAAATTCGATATCATCACCATTCCTGGCGATGATAGAATAGGCTTTTTCTGCTGCACTGATGGTAAAGAAATCAAAATCAGGAGATATTGCTTTTAACTTAAACTCGCCGCTTTCATTCAGAATAGCAGAATCTATTACTTCGTTTCCTTTATAGAGTTGTACCTTTTTTAACCCGGCAGCATTGTCAAACTTACCGGTAATAGTAAATTCGTCATTGTTCTTACAACCCGACAAAATTGCGATAAGCAACGTTACAACTCCAATTATCTTTTTCACTTTAATAAATCTAATTTCTCAACTATCAGTTTATTGGCTGTCTTGGGGTCGATTTTACCTTTCGATAATTTCATAACCTCGCCCATAAACAATCCTAAAACGCCTTTTTTGCCTTTATGATATTCAGTAACCTTATCCGGATACATAGAAACCGCCTGATCGATATATTTCAACAGCCCGTCGCTATCGGTATCGATCAAAAGATTTAACTCCTGCACCATATCCAGCACATCAACACCCGGATTTTTAACTAATGCCGGAAACAGTTGTTGCGTAACTGCGGTATTATTAATCTTTCCATCATCTACTAACGATATTATCAGCGCTACAGACTCCGCCGGAAGCTTCATTTTGATATTCTCTGCGGGATTTTCATTTAAGTATGATTGAACCGGGCCGTTAATGAAGTTAGCTGCCGCTTTATAATTTGATGTATGGTTCACCACTTCCTGGAAATAATCCGAAACCGCTTTATCTGAAGTTAATAACTGTGCATCGTATTCAGACAAAGCAAATGATTCTCTGTATCTCTTAACCCGTTGCTCAGGCAGTTCCGGAAGCTCATCTTTTATTTGCTGAATCAGCTCTTCGCTAAGCGTTAGCGGCGGCAAATCCGGCTCTGGAAAATAGCGATAATCGTACGCCATCTCTTTAGAACGCAGAACCGATGTTACACCTGTGGCTGCATCAAAATTGAGGGTATTTTGTTCAATTTTTATCCCTTCTTCGATAAGTTGCACTTGCCTTTTAAACTCGTAATTTACAGCCCGTTGAAGATTTCGAATAGAGTTCAGATTTTTCACTTCACACCTCGAGCCATATTCTGTATCGCCCTTTAACCGAACCGAAATATTAGCATCACAACGTAAGCTGCCTTCCTCCATATTCCCATCACAAATATCAAGGTATCTCACCAGCTTTCTCACTTCTGATAAGTAAGCTGCCGCTTCCTCCGCAGATCGGATATCAGGTTCAGAAACTATTTCGATTAAAGGAACGCCCGCCCGGTTTAAGTCGATAAGCGAGCTGCGCTGGTCTCTGTCGTGGATACTCTTACCGGCATCCTCTTCCATGTGAATACGATTTAAACGGATTTTCCTTTCCGAGCCATCTTTTAACGTTATCGCGACATAGCCTCTCTGGCAGATAGGCATTTCATCCTGGGTAATCTGATATCCCTTGGGAAGGTCTGCATAGAAATAGTTTTTTCTGTCGAAACGATTGACCCGATTTATGGTACAATTCGTTGCCAGTCCCATTTTAATAGCAAAAGTAACTACCTTCTTATTTAGCTTGGGCAAAGAACCCGGTAAGCCCAGCGAAACCAGGCTGATATGATGATTCGGGGCAGCGCCGAAAGCTGCCGAGTCTGATGAAAAAATCTTGGTAGCGGTTGAAAGCTGGGCATGTATCTCTAAACCTACAACCAGTTCATATTTCTCAAAAACCTCCTGGCTAAGTGTTTTCTGTTCCGTCTTCATTTATTGTGAGGAGCCAAATATACTATTTCTCGTTTAATGAATACAGCGAATTGGCACATGAATTGAAATATTGAAACATCTAACTCTACCTACTTATGAAAAAAATTATCCTCTCCGCATGCTTTTGCTTTGCAATAGCTTTTGGCGTAGCAGCTCAAGAAACTTTGAAGCCCGCTATCAGTACTCAACCTTTATGGGGACCGACGGGGTACAACCTGGCCGCTTATTATTACCTCCCTGATATTGAGGTTTATTACGATGTACCTGAAAAGAAATTTATTATTCTGGAGCAAGGAAAATGGGTGCATTCTTTCACATTACCCGAAAAACTTAAAGATTTTGATCTGTTTAGCGCTTACAAAGTTGTACTTAACCGGCCGCATCCATATTACAATTTTAAAGCGCATAAGTCTAGATATGCCCGTTTTAAAGGTCAGTTTAACAGGCAGGAAAGTATTAAAGAAAGTACAAACCCTAAATACTTTGTAATAGAAGGGCACCCCTTGTCAGAACAAATTCAGGCTTCTAAACAAAACGATTTAAAAGAGAATAACATGAAGGTTGCAGGCAACTAAGTAACCGCCTGTCGGATTCTCACAAGTTTTACAAGCAAATTTTCCAGCAAAGTCAGATGAAGCATATTCGCGCCATCTGACTTTGCATTTTCGGGTTCAGGATGGGTTTCAATAAACAAACCATCAGCCCCTACCGCTATTGCCGCCTTGGCAATGGTCTCTATCAACTCGGGCTTTCCGCCGGTTACGCCCGAAGTCTGATTCGGCTGCTGTAGAGAATGTGTGCAGTCCATCACCACCGGAACACCAAAGGACTTCATTTCCGGGATGCCGCGAAAATCCACGATCAGATCCTGATATCCAAATGTATTTCCTCTATCCGTTAAAATCACCTTTTCATTGCCGCTGTCTTTTACCTTATCCACAGCAAACTTCATCGATCCGGAAGAAAGAAACTGGCCCTTTTTTATATTAATTACCTTTCCGGTATTTGCAGCAGCGATAAGCAAATCGGTCTGTCGGCATAAAAAGGCCGGGATCTGAAGCACATCTACGTACGCAGCTGACATTTCAGCTTCTTCCGCGGCATGTATATCAGTTACCGTAGGAATTCCAAACTCTCTGCCAATTCTGGAAAGAATTTTCAGCGCTTTTTCATCACCAATGCCGGTAAAAGAATCAATCCTGGACCGGTTAGCTTTACGATATGATCCTTTAAATATGTATGGAATCCGGTGTTTGTCTGTTATCTGCACAATTTTTTCGGCAATTCGCAATGCCATTTCCTCACCCTCTATTGCACAAGGGCCAGACATTAAAAAGAAATTGCCAGAGTCAGAAAATTTTAAGCTTGGGAGAAGATTAATCATTAGTTTCCTAATTCAGATAAAAATTTGATACGCATCAGCTGAAGTTCTTCACGGGTGTAATCATCGCTGCCCAGTTCTCTCAGAGCTTCATCAATAGAGTCAACTTCAGCACTTCTAAAGTAATCAAAAACTTCATCCTGACGATCCTCATCAATCATCTCGTCGATATAATAATTAAGATTGAGCTTTGTACCAGAATTCACGATGGTTTCCACTTCCTTCAAAATTTCTTCGTAGGTAATCCCTTTCGAAGACGCTATATCATCCAGCGCAAGCTGCCTGTCAATATTCTGAATGATTGATACTTTTAAAGCAGACTTATTAGCAGCACTTTTAATTACCAGGTCAACAGGCCTGTCAATATCATTCTCCTCTACATACTTCCCTATCAATTCAATAAAAGAGGCACCGAATTTCATCGCTTTACCTGCGCCAACGCCATGGATCTGCTTTAATTCCTCTATTGTTGACGGATAATGCGTGCACATTTCCTCAAGTGAAGGATCCTGAAATACTACAAAAGGAGGCACATTCTTTTGCTTGGCAATCTTTTTACGTAGATCTTTAAGCATTTGAAGTAAAACAGTATCTACTGCACCTGCCCCTTGCTGTGAACCTTCGTCCTGATCATCTTCCCCGGTTTCCATTACCCGATTGAGAATAAATCGCAGAGTGTGAGGATTTTCAATAAAAGAACGGCCCGACTTGGTTAAATGCAGGAGGCCGTAGTTGTCAATATCCTTTGATAGGTAGTTATTTAAAAGCGCCTGGCGCAGTAATGACTTCCAGTAAATAAGCCCCTCTTCTTTTCCGCTTCCAAAATATGGAAGCGTATGATGATCGTACGCCGTTATTTGAGATGTTTCAACGCCCATCATGATATTTATGATGTGATGGTCATCAAACTTTTCTCCAAGATCCCGAATAGCTTTAAGGGTTTTCTTTAAGTTGTCGGAAGCATCAAAATGAGTTTTTGGAGCCCGGCAGCAATCGCACATGCTGTTACAGCCAGCCTCGTTAAAGTTCTCTCCGAAGTAGTGAAGAATTTGTTTTCTTCTGCACACCGAAGATTCAGCGTAATCGATAACTTCCTTTAATATTTGTGTGCCTATTTCGCGCTCGGAAACAGGCTTATCCTTCATAAACTTGGCTAACTTGTCAATATCTTTTTCGGCATAAAAAGCCACACAAAGGCCTTCGCCCCCATCCCGGCCTGCTCTGCCGGTCTCTTGGTAATAACCTTCCATTGATTTCGGAATGTCGTGATGGATAACATAACGAACGTCGGGTTTATCAATTCCCATCCCGAAGGCGATAGTAGCCACAATTACTTCCACATCCTCCATCAGGAATTTATCCTGAGTTTCAGCACGGGTTTTGGGATCTAATCCCGCATGATAAGGTAAGGCTTTTATGCCATTCAGATTCAAAGCTTCGGCTACCTCTTCTACCTTTTTGCGGCTTAAACAATAGATAATGCCCGATTTACCCATGTTTCCCTTAATAAACCTCACAATCTCCTTCATCACGTTTCGCTTTGGCCTTACTTCATAGTAAAGATTGGGGCGATTGAAAGAAGATTTGAACAGTGTGGAGTCAGTCATCTGCAGGTTTTTGATAATATCCTGCTGAACTTTTGGCGTAGCGGTTGCCGTTAGAGCGATGATAGGGATATTCTCGCCTAAAGAACTTATAACCTGCCTTATTTTACGATACTCGGGTCTGAAATCATGTCCCCATTCCGAGATACAATGGGCTTCGTCCACTGCGACGAATGATATTGTAATTAAGTTTAAAAAATCTATGTTTTCAGCTTTTGCAAGCGACTCAGGAGCAACGTACAGCAGCTTGGTCTCGCCACTTAAAACATCTTGCTTGACTTTAGTTATTTCGGCTTTATTTAATGAAGAGTTCAAGAAGTGTGCGATACTTTCTGTACCACCGAATGCCCTGAGCTGATCTACCTGATTTTTCATTAAGGCAATCAGGGGTGAGATGACGATGGCTGTTCCCTCGGTCATCAGGGCGGGTAACTGATAACAAATTGATTTTCCACCGCCGGTCGGCATTATTACAAATGTATCCTTCCGTTGAAGTATATTGGTGATTATAGCCTCCTGCTCACCTTTGAAGTTATCAAACCCAAAAAAATTCTGTAAATTATCAAACAATGATTTCTTTATCTCCATATCCTCCCGGAATAAAAATTAGAAAGGCTAATTTTAAACATCAAAATAACATATTTTTGCGGTGAAATAGTATTTTAAATTAAAAAACTTCTGTTTGAAGACCAACTCCGAAATTTTAAATATAGCAAGAAGAACACTTCAAACAGAGGTTGAGGGCATCTCGGGACTAATTCCACGGTTAAATAATGACTTTGGAGTGATAATAAAACATATTATCGACACAAATGGACGTGTTGTCATCACTGGTGTAGGAAAAAGTGCGCTTATTGCCCAAAAAATTGTAGCTACATTTAACTCTACCGGAACGCCTTCGATTTTTATGCATGCTGCCGATGCTATCCATGGCGACCTGGGCATTATTCAAAAAGATGATTTGGTAATTTGTATTTCAAAAAGTGGGAACACGTCCGAGATTAAAGTTCTGGTTCCTTTCTTAAAGCAGGCCGGAACCCTCTTAATCGGAATGGTGGGCGATCTCAGTTCTTACCTTGCCCAACAGGCTGATTTTGTTCTGGATACAACGGTCGATAAAGAAGCATGTCCGCATAACCTCGCGCCTACTACCAGCACAACCGCACAACTAGCCATGGGCGATGTTCTGGCGGTATGCCTCCTCGAATGCAGAGAGTTTACCAGTCAGGATTTTGCCAGATATCATCCGGGCGGCTCGCTGGGCAAACGTTTATATTTGAAGGTTAAAGATCTGTATATTAACAACAACAAACCAGAGGTTAACCCCGACTCTCCAATTAAGGAGGTAATTGTTGAAATCACCAAAAACCGTTTAGGCGCTGTAACGGTTGTGAATGACAATAAAATTGAAGGAATCATAACGGACGGCGACATCAGAAGAATGATGGAAAAGTATAACACATTCGACCGCCTTACTGCTAAAGACATCATGGGAACTTCGCCGAGGCAAATTGCCAGCACCGAACTTGCTTTAAATGCCTTGGAACTTATGCGTGGTAACAATATCACACAATTAATAGTCGCAGACAAAGGAGTTTACAAAGGAATTATACATTTACACGACTTATTAAGAGAAGGAATTATATAACATAATGAAGAACTACTACGCAGTAATTATGGCTGGGGGTATCGGTAGCCGCTTTTGGCCAATAAGCCGCTCAGCCCATCCAAAACAGTTCATAGATATTTTAGGAACGGGAAAAACACTAATCCAGACCACGTACGAACGGTTTTTAAAAATAGTGCCGGCAGAGAATATATACATTGTAACGAACGAGAATTACGTTGCTCTGGTAAAAGAACAGCTTCCGGAAATAGACGAGAGCCAGATCTTAGGCGAGCCTGTAATGAGAAATACTGCTCCATGTGTTGCTTATGCCTCGCACAAAATCAATATGCTGAATCCCGAAGCGTCAATCGTGGTTGCTCCGTCTGATCATCTTATTCTAAATCCCGAGCGCTTTATTGCCGACATACAAAACTCTTTAGAAGCGGCTTCAAGAAATAACTGCCTTATAACTCTCGGAATTAAGCCATCGCGGCCAGATACGGGATACGGCTACATTCAATTTACCGAAGAAACGCTTGACAACGACTTTCATAAAGTAAAAACCTTTACCGAAAAGCCAAATCTTGAGCTTGCAAAAACCTTTGTTCAAAGCGGTGAATTTCTGTGGAATGCGGGAATTTTTGTTTGGTCGGCGAAATCAATTATCCAGGCCTTTGAACAATATCTGCCAGAAATGAACGATACGTTTAAAGACGGTGCCAAATCATTTAATACTGATAACGAGCATTCCTTCATTCAGAATGCCTATTATCAATGCACCAATATTTCTATTGACTATGGGATAATGGAAAAAGCTGACAATGTTTACATCTTACCCACTGATTTTGGCTGGTCTGATCTGGGAACCTGGGCATCTGTTTACGAATTGGCAGATAAAGACTATTTAGGAAACGCGGTGATTCCACCCGACCGGGTTATTATGTATGATTCCTCAAATTGTATGGTAAATGTCCCGAAAGGCAAACTGGTGATTTTACAGGGTTTAGATGATTATATCGTGGTAGAAGCAAATAACACGTTAATGATTTGCCATAAAGACAAAGAACAAAGTGTAAAGCAAATAGTTGCCGATGTGAAATCTAAATTCGGAAACGAATTTATTTAATTAAGAGATTGAATGAGGACGCCTCATTCAATCTTTATTCCTTCAATTCTTTGCCGAACGGCCTCATAAAGGATCACTCCAGCCGAAACCGAAACATTCAAGGAATGGATTTCTCCGAACATGGGGATTTTAGCCAGGTAATCTGCGGCACGGATAATTTCGTTCGAGATTCCGTCTTCTTCAGAACCTAATACTATGGCTGTTGGCATTGTATAATCAGGAGCATATAAATACTCATTGGTTTTTTCGGTGCAGGCGACTACAAACAGTCCCGACTCTTGCAAAAATCGGGTTGTTTTTAACAAGTTTTCTTCGCGACACACCGGTATTTTGAACAAAGCACCGGCTGAAGTTTTAATGGCATCAGGATTTATCTGAGCGGAACCTTTCACGGGAACCACAATGGCATGAACCCCGGCACACTCAGCTGTTCTCGCAATTGCTCCAAAATTTCTCACATCAGTAACACCATCTAAAATCAGAATCAAGGGTGTTTCTCCCTTTTCAAAAATAGAGGGAATAATATCTTCAATTCGTTGATAGGTTACCGGAGAGATAAATGCTATTACCCCCTGATGGTTTTTAGTGGTTATCCTGTTCAGCTTCTCGGGCGGAACCATTTGAAAGTTTATGATCTTATCGCGCAGCAGCGCTTTTAATTCATGAAAAATGCCTCCGGTCAAACCACGTTGTACATAGATCGCATCAATATCCTTTCCGCTTTGCAACGCCTCTATCACCGCCCGTATCCCAAATATCATTTGGTTTGATTCTTTTTTTGGCCTTGAAGACTTCGTGTCCATCATTAAATATTTAGCCCGCAAATTACTGATATTTGCTTTAAAACGCGGTTACAAATATTTCAGCCGTCTTCATTATTAACAACAGAAAAAGTTTTTAACACAGCCTTCAAGCTAACCACCGAGGGATATTTACATTAATCCACAATTTATCAACATCACTTTGTGAACAGAAACAGCTACTTGTTAACAAGATAAATAAGCGTAAATTTTTCAGTGTTGACAAAGTAAATACCCGGGTACGGCGGTTTATGTATATTTTTGTATTGATGAGTTCAGACAACCAAAACGATTATAACCCTGGGAAGAAATCCGCACCAACTGCAGAACGCCGAACCCGCTTAAATAACCTGGTAAGTGGCCTTGGTAAGCTTCCACCACAGGCGGTAGACCTTGAAGAAGCAGTGCTTGGAGCACTTATGCTCGAAAAGGATGCTCTCTCCGCGGTTATAGACATTTTAAAACCTGAGGTATTTTACAAAGAAAGCCATCAAAAGATATTTGAAGCAATTCATATGTTGTTTCAAAAGTCGTCACCCGTCGATATATTAACAGTTACATCTCAACTACGTCAGCAAGGCGATCTTGAACTAATTGGCGGGGCTTACTACATTACCGAATTAACCAATCGTGTGGCTTCGGCCGCGAACATCGAATATCATGCCCGAATCATCTCTCAAAAATATATTCAGAGAGAGCTTATCAGGATCTCAACCGAAATTATTAATAACGCATATGAAGACACCACTGATATCTTCGATTTGCTTGACCATGCTGAGAAAAACCTGTTTGATATTGCCCAAAATAATCTTCGCCGCGACTCCAGAAAAATGGATGATATTGTTCGCGAGTCGATAGAAACACTTGAAAAACTTCGCGACAAGGTAGACGGCCTGACGGGTGTACCATCTGGTTTCACCGGGCTTGACAGGATGACGTCTGGCTGGCAACCTTCCGACCTTGTAATTATAGCAGCCCGTCCGGCGATGGGTAAAACAGCTTTCGTTTTAAGTTGCGCCCGCAATGCTGCTGTTCAGTTTAAAAAACCGGTTGTAGTGTTCTCGCTGGAGATGTCGTCGGTACAGCTGGTGAATCGTTTGATATCCGGGGAAACCGAAATTGAGCAGGAAAAGATCAGAAAGGGAAACCTTGCCGAGTGGGAATGGCAGCAATTGCACTCAAAAATAGGAACATTAACCGAAGCTCCGCTTTTCATAGATGATACCCCGGCCCTGAATATCTTTGAATTCAGAGCGAAATGCAGAAGGCTAAAAGCGCAATACGATATCCAGATGATCATTGTCGATTACCTCCAGTTGATGCACGGTAAAGGCGAAGGCAAGGGTGGCGGAAACCGGGAGCAGGAAATTGGTAGTATTTCCCGGGCACTAAAATCGGTAGCTAAAGAATTAAATGTTCCCGTATTGGCATTATCACAGTTAAGTCGTGCGGTAGAAAGCAGACCGGGTGCAAGCAAAAGGCCAATGCTCTCCGATCTTCGTGAGTCCGGATCTATTGAACAGGATGCAGACATGGTGCTGTTTCTGTACCGGCCGGAATATTATGGACTTACCGAAGACGAAGAAGGCCGCTCTACCATTGGTATCGGTGAGGTAATTATTGCTAAGCACAGAAACGGTGAAACAGGAACAGTTCCATTAAGATTCGTGGGTAAGTTTGTGAAATTCGCCGATCTTGAAGATGACTTTTCTGTTCCGTCTGCACAAAAAGGGAATCCTTTTGGCGCTATGGCCCCTTCAGAAGATTTTGAAAAGCCAAGTAACTTCATTATCCGTCCGTCGAGAATGGATGATATCGACGAAGAGCCTCCTTTTTAATCAGATAAACCATCCCATAAGAACTCCTGCCAGAATAATAAAAGGGGTTCTTATGCGGGTAAAGGTTAAAAGCAGGAAAGTTGTAAGTACCAATGCGGCAGTCAGCCAGCTCAAACTGAGTGGTTCGAGCATAAACACAAAACCGGCGATCAAAAACCCTACCGCCACCGCATTTATCCCCGAAAGGGAGTTTTTTATCCTCGATATCTTCTTCAAATCGTTCCAGAAAGGAACGAAAAACAGCACCAGAATAAATCCCGGAAGATTAATACCTAAAGTAGCCACTACACTGCCCAGTATCTGACCTCCAATCGATCCTCCGGCGTGTTTCATTGTCATTGCTCCGACAAATGAGGTAAATGAGAAGGTTGGCCCGGGAAGGGCCTGCTGAAATGCAAAACCGGCTAAAAATTCATCGCCAGTGAGGTATCGTTTCATTTCAACAAACTCTGTGAACATTAAAGGAATAAGCACCTGCCCTCCTCCAAAAATTATGATCCCGTTACGATAGAAGTTTTCGAACATCCTGATAGGCAAACTAAAAGGCGAGGTTTGATTGATGATTGCACCCAGGGTTGCGAAGAGCAGCAAAATTCCAATGTAGTACATTACCTTCTGAGTATTGATATTCGAAAATAACTTTACCCGTAACTGATTTTCTTCCTGCGAGGTCTCTAAGGCTGACGAGATAATTCCGCCAACGAGAATAAGAATAGGAAAAACGTAAGCATTCCTGAGGATCAATGTCACAATTACCGCAGTTACAGCCAGCCAAACCGAAATATTTGTTTTTAAAACCGTCTTCCCTAGTCTATAGGCTGCATAAGCAACTATTCCGACTGCGATAGGCTGAACATAGCGCATAATCTGGACAAATTTTTCTTTATCCCCTAAAAACGAAAACATAATAGCAGCGAAACAAAGAATAGCAGCCGATGGCAACACCCAGATCAGGAATGTAACGACCGAAAGCCACAATCCGCCAACTTTATAGGCTACACCGACCAGTGTTTGTGTAGACGAGGGGCCCGGCAGGATCTGGGTTAAGGCATTAAGTTCGAGAAGTTCATTTTCATTAATATAATGCCTTCTGTTTACAAAATCTTTTAACATGATAGCCATGTGAGCCTGAGGCCCGCCAAAGGCCGTGAAAGTAAATACTACGGCATCCCGGATGAAAAGAAATTGCTTTGCGTTCAATGTTAGTCGTCTTCGTAATCTAGTCCCATTGCAGAATTGTAAACAGACTGCAGCTCCGAGAACGCGTGGTTATCTCTTGCGGCACGAGCAACCTGCATTCCCTGTTGATAGGTTTTTATAGCTTCATCCTTCCTTCCGAGCTTCTCATATAGCTTTCCTAAATGATAATAGGTGCCTACATAATCCCTGTGATTGAGAATTAAATCTTCAAAATAAATCAAAGCAGAGTTAAAATCGTTTATGGCTATATACTCTGTAGCCAGTGCATACTTTAAGAAAGGATCATTGGGCTCATTGGCATTAAACTCTAACAGCTTTTGTAATCGGGTGCTCTGCATTTTAAAAAGAAGCTTTTTTAAACTAAATTTGCAAAAAAGACAATATGAAATTATTGGTTTGTATAAGTAACGTACCAGATACCACCACAAAAGTAACTTTTACCAACAATAATACACAATTCAACACTTCGGGGGTGCAATTTATCCTTAATCCTTACGATGAGATTGCATTATCAAAGGCGATCGAATTGACCGAGGGTGGGAATGGCACTGTAACAGTAATACATGTCGGTGATGTTGCTGCGGAACCAACTATCCGTAAAGCGCTGGCCATTGGTGCCGACGATGCTGTAAGAATCAACGCCGAGCCGCATGATGCATACTTTGTGGCATCACAAATTGCTCAATATGTTAAGGATAAAAACTTTGATCTTATCCTTACGGGACGGGAATCAATAGATTACAATAACGCTCTGGTTGCAGGCATGCTAGGCGAAATGCTTCAGATACCATCGGTATCGATTGTTAAGAAATTAGATTTGATCGGCAACGAAATTGTTGTCGAAAGAGAAATTGAGGGAGGAAAAGAAGTCCTGAATGTGTCTTTGCCGGCGATAGTAAGCTGTTCTGAAGGTGTGGCAGAACCGAAAATCCCTAATATGAGAGGTATTATGTCGGCGAGATCTAAACCCCTTGAAGCTATTGAAGCCACGGAGGCCGGCAAATTGTCGAACATTGTTGAGTATACCACTCCTGAACCAAGGGGATCAGTGAAAATTCTGGGAGCTGAAGAAACCGAAAAACTGGTTGAATTATTGCACACTCAAGCTAAAGTAATTTAAGCTGATAATTTAAAACAAGAACAAACATGGCGGTTTTAGTATATGCAGAACACGTTGAGGGTCAATTTAAGAAATCAGCTTTTGAAGTGGTTTCATACGCAAAAGAAATAGCGCGCAACGGAAATACACAGTTGGTTGCAATTTGCGTCGGTGAGATTTCTGATGAGGCGTTGGGCAAATTAGGCGCTTATGGGGCAGACAAAGTTCTGGCTGCAAGGTATGCTGCCTTAAATACGTTTTCCAGTTCTGCTTACGCCTCGGCAATCGCCGATGCCGCTAATAGAGAAAATGCCGATATTATCATTCTTTCTAACTCATTTAGCGGAAAGGGGCTTGCGCCTGCTGTTTCAGTTAAACTAAATGCAGGAATAGTTGCAGGCGCGATTGATTTACCGAAAACAGAAGGCGGAAAATTCATCGTCAAAAAACTTGCATTTTCAGGAAAGGCTTTTGCGTGGGTAGAATTACTGTCAGCAAAAAAAATCATATCTCTTAATCCGAACTCATATAGAATAGTTGACTCACCCACCTCGACAATCATTGAGAGCTTTGAGGCAAACAACACTCCCGATTCAAAAGTATCTGTGAAGGAAGTTATTCGTTCAACTGATAAAGTTTCGCTGCCTGAGGCGGAGATAGTAGTGTCTGGTGGCCGTGGACTTAAAGGGCCTGAAAACTGGGCGATTCTGGAAGATCTTGCTGCGGCATTAGGGGCAGCAACGGCATGTTCCAAACCAGTATCAGACGCTGGATGGCGGCCGCATGAGGAACACGTTGGTCAGACCGGAATTGTGATAAGCCCTAACCTGTATTTAGCTATTGGTATTTCCGGAGCTATACAGCACCTAGCAGGTGTGAGCTCTTCCAAAACCATTGTAGCGATAAATAAAGATCCGGATGCCCCTATTTTCAAGGTTGCCGATTACGGAATAGTTGGCGATGCGCTAGAAGTAGTCCCCAAATTAACACAAGCAATTAAAGCCTTTAAGGGTTAAATTTTTAAGCCGGCGTTTGGCCTTTTATAACATGAAGAAAATTAAATTAGATATAGTAGGTTTATCTTATAGTCAAACTCAGTCTGGCGCTTATGCTTTGGTATTAGGCGAAGTAAACGGCCGACGAAGGTTACCTATTATTATTGGCGGATTTGAAGCACAGGCCATTGCTATAGAGATTGAGAAAATGACACCCAGCCGTCCGCTCACTCACGACCTGTTTAAATCTTTTGCACTCGCTTATAACATCACGGTTGAAGAAGTAATTATCTATAATCTTGTTGATGGGATTTTCTTTGCGAAGCTGGTTTGTAACGACGGTAAAAAATCGATCGAAATTGATGCACGGACTTCTGATGCCATAGCTCTTGCTGTACGATTTGAATGCCCGATTAATACCTATGAATTTATTTTGTCGACTGCCGGAATTATGATTGAGGGTAATGACTTTGTTTTCCTTGAAAATATTGATGCCCCAACTGAAGAAAAAGTAGCAACTGCAGCAACAAATTACTCTTCACTTAGCGACGAAGAATTAAAAGAGAAACTTCAACAGGCTTTGACTGAGGAAGCTTATGAAAAAGCTGCCAAGATCAGGGATGAACTGTCAAAAAGAAAATCTTCCTGATAGCTAACATTGGTCAAAAGTTACCTAATTGTATCTAATTAGCATTAGCTTTATAAGTACGATTTATCTTAAAACAGATCTATGAGCGTAAAAACCCGCCTGATAATAATGAATTTCCTCCAATTCTTTATTTGGGGATCGTGGCTTATTACCATAGGAGCGTACTGGTTTCAAAACAAACAATGGTCTGGCGCCGAGTTTGGCGCTATCTTTTCGACTATAGGTATTGCGTCGATATTTATGCCAGCTATTACTGGGATTATATCAGACAGATTTATAAATGCTGAGAAACTATACGGAGCAATGCACATCATGGGGGCTTTTGTTCTGTTTTCATTGCCGCTTGTAGACAACCCCTCAACCTTTTTCTGGGTCATTCTACTAAATATGATTTTTTATATGCCCACATTATCCCTTTCAATCACTGTGGCATATTCCGCATTAAAAAACCATGGAAAGGATGTTGTAAAAGACTACCCTCCTATCAGAATCTGGGGAACAATTGGCTTTATTGCAGCATTATGGCTGGTTAGTTTAACCCATAATGAGACTTCTGTTAACCAGTTTTACATCGCATCGCTGGTTTCTCTTGCCCTCGGAATTTATTCGTTTACCCTACCTAAATGTCCGCCGTTGTTTAACAAGGCAGGCAACAAATCTACGATAGATTCACTCGGCTTAAATGCCTTTATTTTATTCAAACAAAGCAGGTTTACTGTATTTTTTCTCTTTTCGATGCTTCTGGGAGCTGCATTACAACTTACAAATGCTTACGGCGACACTTTCCTTCACGATTTTAGTAAAGTAGCCGAATATAAAGACTCGATAGCTGTGAGATATCCAGCCATCATCATGTCGATCTCTCAGATCTCTGAAACACTCTTCATTCTGGCCATTCCATTTTTCTTAAGAAAATTTGGGATAAAGTACGTGATGTTATTCAGTATGCTTGCCTGGGTTTTGCGCTTCGGACTTTTCGCCTATGCAGACCCTGAAGGAAGATTATGGATGATCATTCTCTCTTGTGTGATCTATGGAATGGCCTTCGATTTCTTCAATATCTCTGGTTCTCTGTTTGTAGAAACACAGACGGATCCTAAAATCAGGGGAAGTGCTCAAGGCTTATTTATGATGATGGTGAACGGCTTCGGTGCCCTTTTTGGTAGTTTTACAAGCGGTATCGTCATAGATAAATATTTCACTTATGCCGATCAAAGCAAAGACTGGAACGGAATCTGGACAGCCTTTGCCTTATACGCTCTTGCTATTGCGGTAGCATTTCCTTTCTTATTTAAATACAAGCATACAAAGGAACTGGAAAAAGCCATTGACCGGATCAATTCTTAAACAAAGCGCCAAAAAGAAAGAGGTTATCTACCATATCTGCTCAGCAAACATGGTAGATAACCTCTTTAAGATTTCTATTGTATCGTCTTTCTATCGGTTTTTAATATCAACAAAAGTACGGTCAACCTCACCAACGTAGACTTGTCTTGGGCGTCCGATGGGTTCTTTGTTTTCGCGCATCTCCTTCCACTGTGCAATCCATCCCGGCAAACGGCCTAAGGCAAATAATACTGTAAACATCTCGGTTGGAAAGCCTAAAGCTCTATATATAATTCCGGAATAAAAATCTACGTTAGGATATAATTTACGTTCCGCAAAGTAAGGATCGTTCAAGGCTGCTTCTTCCAGGTGTTTTGCAATTTCCAGTACCGGATCTTTGATGCCTAACTTGTTTAAAATATCATCACAAGCTTTCTTTATGATCTTTGCACGCGGGTCAAAGTTTTTATAAACTCTATGTCCAAATCCCATTAGACGGAAAGGATCATTTTTATCTTTTGCCTTCGCAACCCATTTTGCTGTGTCGCCTCCATCGTTTTTGATCTTCTCAAGCATTTCGATCACTGCTTGATTTGCTCCTCCGTGAAGAGGGCCCCAAAGCGCTGCAACACCTGCTGCTACTGAAGCATAAAGATTGCAATCAGAAGATCCTACAATACGAACGGTTGAAGTTGAGCAATTTTGCTCGTGATCGGCATGTAAGATCAACAATTTGTTCATTGCATCGATTACCACCGGATCAACTTTTGTACTTCCGGCGTGTCCGCCAAAAGCCATATTCATAAAGTTGGTAACGTAATCTAAGTTATTATCGCTCGCAACATAAGAGTGACTAAGTGTGTGTCTTTGGATGTAAGCTACTATGCTGGGTAATTTAGCAAGCAATTTTACAAGAGTTAAATTCTGTTCGCTTTCGGAAGCATTTGGCTTTAAACTTTCCGGATAGAAAGCAGACAACGAGGCGATCACTGAACACAATTTACCCATTGGATGACCTTCAGGCGGGAAAGCCAACAAAATTGTCTTTAACTGCTCGGGCACATCAGAATGTTCCTTCAGCAATTCCTCAAATTCATTCAATTGAGTCTGCGTTGGCAGCTCACCGTAAATTAACAGATAGGCAACCTCAATGAAAGATGATTTTTCTGCAAGCTGCTCAATCGGATAACCACGATATTTAAGGATACCTTTTTCACCGTCGAGGAAAGTAATTGCACTTTTAGTACAGCCTGTATTTTTGTAACCACTATCTAAGGTGATGTAGCCGGTTAGATCCCGAAGTTTCGAAATATCTAGTGCTTTTTCATTTTCGGTACCGGTAACTACCGACAAATCATACTTTTTATTATCCAGTGTTATAGAAGCTGTTTCAGACATATTAATTGAAGTTGCGTCGCAAAAATAATCAAATCTGCCTTTTTTGGAAGTTAATTATTAGTTGTAGCGTAATTTAATGGTCAAAAATTTAAAATAATTTGATTTTGGGCGATCATGAGGGCTTATTAAAAGAAAAAACGGACTTGAAATTAAACAAGTCCGCTTTTTGCAATGAAATTTTTACCTATCGGCTTAGATTAAATCCATAAGCTATTCTTAGAGCCACCTGGCCAAGTTTTAACTTACTGTCTGGAAATCCTTCATAATTCAGGCCGGACACGCCTTCGTACCGTAGTCCCAAATCGATGCCCCTGTTAAAGCCTATTCCAATTCCCGGAGCGTAAACAAAGCCTGTTCCTTCAGATTTCGCGGCCCCAAATGCGGCTCCTACTTCTCCGGAAATGTAGAACCGTTCGATCGGAAATACTTTTATTCCGACTTTTAAAGGAATGTAATCCGCGCTGCCGCCTCCGGCCTCATCTTTTATTGAAAAACTGGTATAACCCAGCGATAAAAGTCCAGAAACGTTACTGTAAAAATCTTTTTGCAAACGCAAATCGCCACCTATGGCAATTTTGTATGCGTCCTCTGTAGGAATTCCCAGACTAAGACCTAAACCAAGCCTGGTATCATGAGAATCGCCGGCCGGTTCGGTTTGAGCATTGGCACTGGCAGAGAAAAACAACGCTGCTGTAGCTACTAAAGCAGAGAAAAATGTGTTAGTGTATCTTTTCATAGTGTGAAAATTTAACTGTTTAGCTAATATTTCAGATACAGTACAACTTAAACGAAAATTTGTTATTAAAAAATAAAAAAAATATAAAAACAACAGCATAAACTATTGATTATCAACTAAAACTAATTATTTTTACACTAATAATGAGAAGGGAGATTGCCGGTTACTTAGTAGGACGACAAGTTTTTGTAAAGAGATTAAGCTCTTAACCAAATAACAAGTACCTTTAAGTCGCGGAACATTATAGATGAGTTTTGCTCTCGATAACCGGCATTCGTCGGGATCGGGATCATTCTGTAACTAATTAAAAATATCAAATTCCCCGAATAAGGTTTTGATGAAACATTTTGTGTTGCAGGGCGTAAACGCGGTATAGTAAACGACAAAAAAGGGTTCATTTCGTACATGAAAAAACAGATTCTCATTGTTGATGATGAGTTAAGTATACTAAAGCTTTTAAATTTTGTTTTGTCGAAAGATTATGACCTGATTATTAAAAACAGTGGTGTAGATGCGTTTAACTGGCTTGAGGAAGGCAACGATCCTGATCTGATTATATCTGACTTACACATGCCTTATTTTGATGGAAGCTCATTTATCAGGAACTTAAAAGTCAGCGGATACTACCGCGACACCCCGGTGATTTTGCTTTCCGGAGCCGATGATTTAGAGAATAAAGTAACTGAAATGGCAATTAAGGTTGAAAGTTTTATACAGAAGCCATTTAATCCGGACCAACTAAAATCTATAATTAATACTTTAATTGTTTCGTAATATGGTTCTAACTCCGGAATTAAATTTATCGCAACAAACTGGTTTGAACGTTAAGATCGCCTATGCTGGTTCTGAACTGAGAGAACTCGTTTTGCCGGAGTTATCAGCAAAATTTGAACTTGATAAGAGAAATCTCTCATTAAACACTATTGAGCAATACCTGAACGAGCAATCACTGCTATCGCTGCCCGACGTTATTCTAATCGAAGCTGATAATAAAGATCAGTGGATAGGGGTTGTAAGGCAAATTAAACAAAACCCACTACTGCTGGGCGTCATTGTTGTGGTGATCTCTGCTTTCTCTAATAAAAAGTGGAAATCAATAGCAATGGATCTTAAAGTACACGATTTTTACACTTATCCTTTCCCCTTACAAGATTTATCAGAACGCTTAAGCTTTTTAGTAAAATTTAAGCTGATAAAACCAAAACTTTCATTTCTTTCACAAATTATCGATGTTACGTACAAAACTCCCGTCTCAAAACGAGTTTTTGACAT
Organism: Paradesertivirga mongoliensis; assembly: GCF_024436395.1. Taxonomy (GTDB): domain Bacteria; phylum Bacteroidota; class Bacteroidia; order Sphingobacteriales; family Sphingobacteriaceae; genus Paradesertivirga; species Paradesertivirga mongoliensis. The sequence goes on from NZ_JAFMZO010000003.1 coordinate 137,805, forward strand.
CGTATCATCCGGAACGGCCTTGATTATTCTGTCTCCTGTATTACTCCTGGTTGCATTGGCTATCCGACTGGAGTCGAAAGGTCCGGTTCTTTATAAAAGCAAGCGTGTAGGCACAGGATATAAGATTTTCAACTTTTATAAATTCCGCACTATGCGTGAAGGGGCCGACAAGGAAGTTGAGCACCTAAGCACATTAAATCAATATGCCGACGAAACAGGCAAGTCAGCATTTTTCAAGGTGAAGGATGATCCGAGAATAACCAGACTGGGGCAGTTTTTCAGAAATACAAGCATAGACGAGCTGCCTCAATTATACAACGTTTTCAGAGGCGATATGTCGTTGGTAGGTAACCGCCCTCTCCCTTTGTATGAGGCTGAGATGTTAACATCTAATGAATGGACTCAAAGATTTCTGGGGCCTGCAGGTCTAACGGGCCTTTGGCAGATAAGTAAACGGGGAAAAAGCGACATGTCTGAATATGAACGCAAAAAGCTGGATAATTTTTACGCCATGCACCACTCGTTTTGGCTTGATATTAAAATTATTTTGAAGACTTTCCCGGCATTATTGCAAAAGGAGAAGGTTTAAATTCTACGCCATTAATCCAGAATTCCCGTTAATCTTGTGCTGGCTAATTAACACAATCCATCTGGCTAAGGTTTACGCCATTTATCACCACATCAAATTCGGTACGTCTGTTTAGTTGCTGGTCTTCTTCCGAGCAGTTTACGCCATCGAAACAACGGTTTACCAGACGACTTTTACCATAATACTCTATTTTGACTCTCCCCGGCCGCACTCCTCTTGATACCAGATACGATTTTGTTGCCTCACCCCTTCTTAGTGAGAGGGCCTTGTTGTAACCGGCAGAAGCACGACTATCACAATGACTTGCTGTGATTATTGAGATTTCGGGATGCTGTTTCATTAGTTGAACAATCTTATCTAAAACAGGCTTAGACTGCTCGCGTACGTGGGCTTTATCCAGATCGTAGTAAATGTTCGATATGTTTAATACACGTTTTAGAGAATCGCAGTTCTTTGTTACCCAACGTTGTGAAACTTCTGCCTTATTAAGCGAAAAGTTTACAACGATAGTGGTGTCTGTACGCATTCCTGTGGTGCTGAAAAACTGCCTTTGAGTTACATAATCGGGATTGTAACCGATGATCTCATAGTCGGTTTCTTTATCAAGTTCGGTTGTAAATTCACCCGATCGATTTACTTTTAAGGTATCAATTCCGTCAGAGGTGCGCAGATAGATTTGACTTCCCGGCCAGGCAATTTTAGTCTGCTTATCTAAAATCTGGCCAGCCAGCCTGATAGAATAACTTTGACGGGTATACGCATAAATATCATCGTTCCCGGAACGATTAGAGCTAAAATATCCATTTTTTCCATCTTCTGATCTGATCAAACCAAAATCGTCTGCAGATGAATTAATAGGAGCACCTAGATTATGTGGTATCCCCATAGGCCTCAAATCTTTAAGCACCACTTCAAAAACATCGAGGCCGCCGAGGCCGGCATATCCGGTAGATGAAAAGAACAAAGCTCCATCCTTTCCCCAAAAGGGAAACATTTCGTTCCCTTCCGTATTTATTCTCTTACCCATATTAACCGGCCTGGTCCACTGCTTTCCACCGGCTACTCTTACACTATAATACAGATCTTTGCCCCCAAAGCCGCCCGGCATATCAGAAACGAAAATTAAAATGTTTCCGTCGCTGCTTATAGCTGGATGGCCCACCGAGTACTCATCGCTGTTAAAGGGCAGCTCCTCCAAATTATCCCAATTAGCACCACTTGCGGTAAATAATTTTAGTTTTACGGTTCCGTCGCTGCTCGTTCCTGGCTTCACGTGCGTGTAATTATTTCGGGTAAAGAATAATGTTCCGTCCGGAGATACTACACACGGTCCTTCATGAAACCTGGTGTTAATTTTGCCCTTTACAGGATAAGCGTTAGCGCTCGTTAGCCGTTGACTTGCATTATAGATACGAGGATCGTAGAGACCAAGTACTCTGCTGTCGTTACTGGTTGGATCAGTATCATCGTCGTTTGATTTATAGGCAGACAAATAGCCAATACTACTACTAGTGGAATCAATTTTTACTTTCTCAATCTTTGTGAGATCATTAAATACGTAAAGATTACTGTAGGGAGTATTATCCCAGCCAAAAACGTTTTTTACAATTTCTCCCGATCGACGATTACTGACAAATAGCAAACCTTTTTTATACCATGCCGGAGAATACTCTGAAGCCGCCGTGTTCAGGTTAGTTTGATAGACCACCCAATCTGAATTACCCTGAAAAGATGCTGCACCGGCCTTAATAAAGGATGAGGCTCGTTTATCTTTGGGCACCAGACTCAAATATTTGCGATACCATTTCTCAGATTCCTCGTATTTTTCTTTGCTTGCGAGCGCCTCTGCATAATAGAGAGCCCATTCAAACTTCATATTCGGTTGTTCAACCAGTTTGGCAAACCAATATAACGACTCATCATAATTACGGAGATTGCGATAGCTGTTTGCCATCATTTCCTGCGCATTTACGAGCGTTGAGTCAGCCTCCAAAATAGGCTTGAGATGCTGAATAGCCGATAAAAAATGTAATCGCTTATATTGCTGTTCGGCTATTTTAAGTTGTGTCTTTAATTTGGCGCTGCTCTGGCCATAACTATTCTGGCAGACCAGTGCGAATAGTACGCAAACTATTATTGGGGAAATTCTCTTTAAATTCATCGGTCCTTAAAAATACCTTGGTGTTATCACCTTGTTTCGTTGAAACCCAAACTCAAACCTCAGCATTAATTCGTGACTACCTGTATTGTAGTTACTCAAAGCAGTTGTGCTATGGTCGTAAGCATACCCCAATCGAACTTGTGGTGTTGCCTGGATCTCCAGTAGTCCTGAAACGTCGGCATTGGTTCGATACTGCCCTCCAATAGAAACCCGGTCTTTTATCCAAATACTGGCATTTAAATCGGCCTCAAGAGGGGCTCCTTGCACACCTTTAAAAAGCACTGAGGGTTTCAATTTGAATGAATTGTTCAGATCGATAACATAGCCGGTCATTATAAAAAGGTGGAAACTCTGCCGGTTTCCGCCAGTCTGCGAACCGGGCAAAACGTTATTCATTAATTGGGGTGACGACAAACCGGCATAAAACCGGTCGGTATTATAATAAATCCCTGCGCCAAAGTTATACAGCGCCTTATTGTCGTTGCTTATAAATGCAGGATCCGCAGACATGCCCGAAGGATCCAGTTCGACTGAATTATAATCTGTTTTAAAATGGCTCATGCTGCCCTGCAGCCCGAACGATAAACTTGCCTTTTCCATTCGTATGCGATAGGCATAGCTAATAACCGCACCTGTATTTTGGGTTTTCCCAAGCTCATCATTGAACAATTGAAAACCGAGGCCTATTTTCTTGGAATTGAAGGGTGCATCCATCGTAAAGGTCTGCGTGTTGGGAGCCCCCGGAACCCCAACCCACTGATTACGGATGACGCCAGTAGCCGAAATGACGTTCCGGCTTCCCGCGTAAGCGGGATTTAGAGCAAGTGTATTGAACATGTACTGTGTATACATTGCATCCTGCTGAGCAGAAGCATGAAAAGGCTTATATCCTATACAAAAAATAAGCAGATTAAGTACTAAAATCCTCTTCATGCTACCGGTTAATTGTGATATATCCCATGTACTTATCCTTGTCATCAATGATTGCTATATAGTAATAGGTCCCAACCGGTAAATCCTGTCCCAGCGAAATTCCTTCTGTGCACCTTCCATCCCAATTATTTTGATAGTCCGTTGATTTGTATACCCGGTTGCCCCAACGGTTATATACATCGAGATTTATCTTTTTACCCTGACTGTTACTAATGATGAAAACATCGTTGATTCCGTCGCCGTTGGGAGAGAAACCTTCGGGGATATAGAGGGGACCTTTGACTAATTCAACAAAGGTCGGTCCGGAGGGAGTGACATTTCCCGGCTCAAACGGATCCGGAATATCACCAGCCACCGATGCATCTAAGGTTTTCATCCCGTTCAATCCGGAAGAAGCTTCTGCAATAGCGCTATTTTGATACATTCCTTCGCTAGATACCAAAGTTAAGCTTATAATTAGCTCCACTTTTTCAACTGCAGCTACGGGCAGTGTGCTTGACTCATTTAACAATTCGATGTCGCCCACTCCGTTAAAATTGGCATTTGCTTTAAGGGTGCCGGTGGCATTGATCCCCACGATTTTAGTTTCAGCACCGGCAAACGCTTTTGCAAGGTCATCTTTAAGACTAACTTTTTCGAGCGGCTCCTTCCCATAATTCCCCAATGTGAACATAAACCTTACAATAAAAGATCCGTTGATTGAATTTCTGACACTAGTCAGCGCCTTTGCCAATCCGATTTTAGGCACGGAGTTCACAGTAATTTTCACCTGGGCGGGTAGAGATTCTGCACCGTCATTGTCTTTGACGGTATAGGTTACGAAATCGACCCCTATAAACCCTGGTTTAGGGGTATAAATAATATTACCGCTTACATCCGTAGTAACAACACCATTACTGGGCTGTGCCTTGATATCTATTGATGCATTATTTACAACCCCATCTACATCTGTGTCGTTAGCTACTACGTCTACAACAACCGCTTCATCTATCAATGTGATTGCCTCATCATCATTAGCAATTGGCGGCCGGCGAATTAAGACGGATACCGTTATGGGGTCAGATTCGAGGCCATCTCCGTTCCTAAGTTTATATGTAAACGTATCACTACCATAGAACCCATTGGGAGGGGTATACTTAATGGTGTTATTGGGATTTATTAATATACTTCCACCCCGGCTCGTGAGAGTGCTCCCGATCACTATAACATCGATTTTGGACGGGTCATTACTATTTACGTCTATTGTAACAGCTTGGTTCAGGGTTGTCTCGGCTGCGTCGGGCATGCCTGAGGGCTTTATACTAACCACTGTTACTTCTACCCTGGCAATATTTGAAACCTCGCTTTCGTCGTCTTTAACGGTATAGAAAAACGTATCCTTGCCTAAAAAACCTACCGGCGGCGTATAAGTCACGACACCTGTAACAGCATCTTTGGTGATCACCGCTCCCGGGGTTTGGCCTATAATAACGACTGTAGCCGGATCAATATTTCCGTTTTGATCTGTATCATTGTGAAGTACAGGAATGTTTACCGCGGTATTTTTGGCGGTTGTAACCGTTAAATCATTGTTTGCTACTGGCGGTATCGGGTCGAAGGCATTAATCCTAAGATTCCGGATTTCGTGATAATTAGTTTCGAAACCTGTAGATGAGGCAATGCCGTATTTTAGTGTGGCGGGTGCCACATCTGGGTAGTGATGTCTATCTATTAGTGTGTAAGTGGTAGGCACACTACCACCTTTAACAATTTTTACAGTTATGTAATATCCGGTAATAGGTGCATCAGCCGGCTCTAAATGGATTATGGCCTTCCTATAATCGGGGTTTTCTGAAGTCGGATTTCGGCTCCCCGATGTCAAACCGAATCCTAGATCTTGAGTTTGCTTGTGAGTAATATACCGGTAATTTTTCACGCTAGAATTTGGTAAGGTTGCGCCACTTCCCTGCCCTCTTCCGCGAATGGTTACTGAACCCTTTTTAAAACCTGGACCATCAGAGCGTAGTTCGGTAGGATTAGCAAAATTACCGTACTCATCTAAGCCTATACCCAGGTAACCACCGGTAACTCCATCAATGGGCAATGGGTCTTGAACAGTTTGATACTGTGCATAGCCAAGAGACCCCCCGAAACCTCCAATTTTAAAATCGGTATCCTTAACCGCCGCATCGTACAAGAAAAACGTAATTCCGTCTGCTGACCCGCCGAAGAGCTGTGCACCGCCGTATGTAAAATATTCAAAGTCTATTTTCAATCCATAATGCGACAAAAAACTCGTGGAGCTATGAATATATCCTTTTTGGTCCCTTAGATTTCTGGTCAGCCGCAAATACCCTTCCCCCTCGGGATCTTTTATACCTGTAGCCGGGTCCATCAACCCCGATGTTAGATATGCGGTAGGGGTACCCCCGAAAACTATATTTGGTGCAGTAGATTTCTTAAAAGTTTCTTTATACGGAAACTGGCCAAATGCCCCCGTAATACAAAAAAGCAATAAAAAAATAAGAGCATTAATTTTTTTCTGCATGGAAATCCTCAAATTTAGGGCGCTTAAAACTCATCAATATTCAGCCCGACTATAATTAACAAATATAGTGCTACAGCTCCTTCACTTAGGGTATGGGTAAGAATTACGCTTTTTAAGCTATATTTCGTAATCAAAGATTTCTGCATCTTCTGTCATTTCTTTAGCAAGTGAATTCAGTTTCCCTTCCCGGGAAACAAATTCTACATAAAATTTTGAAACCATTAGGGAGTTTAACAATATAAAGGTTTAGAGTAAGTTATAATGACTAGCTTATCTTTGGCATAATACTGGTTTATATACGGTTTAATTAGAAAGGGGTTTCTAAAAAATTCGAACCATAGTGTTAACATGTTAACAAGTTCTTCGATTCAATGACAATACAGTTAAATATTTTTGAGTGGTTTGGTATACAGTGTGAGATTCAATGATTAAAAGGTTAGCGATTTTAAGTATTCTACTTTCTGTTTTTTCTAAAATCTCCAATGCCCAAGAACATCAATCTTCTATAATGGAAGACATTTCGTATGTCTATATGGAAAAATTGGTTGCGGTGGCCAAAGAAAACTATCCCAGAGTGAAAGCTTTAAAGAGCAGGGAACTTGCTGCGTCGTCTGCTGTTACGGGTGCAAAATTCTCCTGGTTTAGTCCTTTAAGTCTCTCATATGTCTATTCACCAACCACTACTCTAAATTTAACCAATCCTACTTTCTTTAGCGGCTATCAAGTTGGCCTGGCATTAAATTTTGGATCTATCTTACAAACACCATCGAATATACGACGGGCGAAGGAGGAGCTAAAAATAACTAAACATGATAGTGAAGAATACCTGGCATCACTTGCCGCAACAGTAAAAACGCGGTATGTTGCATATTTGCAGGCACAAAAAGTACTTAAACTCAACTCCCAGGCGAGTCTGGACGCAAGGGACATGTATACGCAAACCAAACTAAAATACGAAAGGGGCGAACTTACGCTTTCGGATTACGTATCAGCATCATCAGCATTAACTACAAACAATCAGGCGAAAATAGATGCGGAAGCGGCAGTATTACAAGCAAGATTCGCACTCGAAGAGTTGTTAGGAATTAAGCTAGAAGAGGTACCTAATTAATGGAGATAACAGCTTTTTTTAAATTCTTATATAAAAACGTTGTCGTTTTAGTATTAATACCCATCATCACGGTAGTTATTACATATTTTTTGGTTAAAAGTCTCCCTGATTCTTATATAGCACAAACGCAAATATCAGCAGGAATTATCGACAAGACCGGAGAAATAGACCTGAGTGATACCCCGCCATTACAACAATCGGAGATAGAACAAAAGTTCAGCAACCTCATTCAGCGAATGCAGATAACCCAGATCATCAGCTTGGTCTCCTATCGCTTAATTATCCATGATCTTCTGAATCCATCCTTTAAGCCTTTAAGTGCCAGACTTCAAAATCTTACGAAGGATCAAAAGACCCGGCTAATTAATACTGCGAGTGCTAAATATAAATCAATGCAGCCTCTGGCGCGCGCTAACCAAGATGAAATCGCATTGGAAGATGCACTTGTTTCAATGAAATATGATGTAAACAGCATTAAAAGCAACCTCTCCATTGCCCGTGTTCAACAAAGTGATTACATCAATGTGGTATATACAGCCCCCACCGCAGAACTCTCTGCCTATGTTGTAAACACTCTCTGCTCTGAATTTATAAATTACTATAACGGGCTCGTACGAAGTACCGGACAGCGTAAGGTTAATTATCTTTCAAAGCTTCTTGAAAACAAACAAAAGGATCTGAACAATAAGATGGTAATTTTAAAATATTATAAGATCCAAAATAATGTTTTAAATCTTCCTGAGCAGGCCAGGATTATTTTTGGGCAGATGATCGAAGTAGAAAACCGTCAGGCAGAATTACAAAAGGAGATCATTGCAGGCTCTGCCGCCATTAAGTCTATTGAAAATCGGTTCAATGCACGCGACAGAAAATATTTCGAAGCACAATCTGCTATCCTAAACGCGCAGATTATTACCGATAAAGAAAAAGCAAGATTATTATACGACAAATATATAGATAGCGACTGGGATCCGGTGTATAAGCGGATGCATGATTCAGTGCAATCGTTAACAACAGACAAAATACTTCGTGGGGTAGATGAGAACATTTTCAACCCTATGGTGCCGAAGCAAGATTTGATAGGCCGTAAAATTGGTCTTCAAACGGAACTCGATTTAAACAGAGCGGGGGTTAATAGTTTGGAACGGCTACATACTAAGCTCTTTGCACAATTCAGGCGATTGGTTCCATTTGAGGCTAGTATTCAGAATTACGAACGAGATATTGAGATAGCAAGCCAGGAGTACCTTGATATTTTAGACAGATACAATAATACGAGCATGCAAACCAGCTTTGTAGCAAAGCCAAAACAAGTACACGAAGCACCACTCGGAGCCCTTCAGCCGTCTAAAAAAATGTTGCTTATTATACTCAGTGGAGTTATTAGTTTTGTATTCTGTGTATTAATCTTATTCGTATTATTTTATTTCGATGATTCGGTTCTCTCAGCCAGGCAACTGGCTAATACTACTGAACTTCCCGTCATCGGGCAGTTGGATACACTAAACCACACCAGCTTAAACATTCAGGAACTGTGGGAAGACAGGATAGACCGACCACAATACAAAGGCTTCAAAGATCAGCTAAGGGCGATCAGGCTTGAGTTAAACCAAGAACTTCATGGAGCTAAATTATTGGCGGTAACCAGTTTTTCGGCGCAGGAAGGTAAAACATTTTTAGCCTTAAATCTGGCCTATGCCTATGCACTTACAAACAAAAAGGTATTACTTATTGACGGAAACTTTGTCCAGCCAGGATTGACAAAGTCGTTGAAATCTACCGGTTTAAACTATATTGAGGACTTTCTTCTTCACGGCGAAGTAAACTCTGCACCAGAAGCAAAAATCGGAATTACCGTTTTGGGAAATACTGGGGGAAATAAATCTCTGTTTGAAATTTCGGATGAAACAAGTGCACGAAACAGGTTCGAGAGTTTAAAATCAGTGTACGACCTTATATTGATTGAAACACCCGCACTTGTCGACACCGAAACAAGTAAAGAATGGATTTTACTGGCCGACAAGGTTATCGGAGTTTTTGAATATAAAGGTTATATCAGCGACGCGAAAAAGGCACAATTGTCTTATCTTAAAATCTTGAATGAAAAGTTTATTGGCTGGATATTCAATAAGTTCCCCGCTCCACCGGTTAAAAAGCCGTCTTTAAAAAAGGCATAATATGCTTGTGTTGCTTTTTGTGTTATGGATATTCATTCAAGTTGTGATCGGATACAATTTGCTTCTCCCATTCATTTTATCATTAGTACATTATTTCGTAAGACCTAAAGGCTTGTCGGGCGTTTCAGAAACAGAGCCTGACTATGCGGTGATTATTACCGCTTACCAATACACAGACACCCTACCTCAGGCTGTTGCCTCTGTATTAAAACTCAACTACGATAAGTTTTTGGTTTATGTTGTAGCAGATAACTGCGACACATCAACATTAACCTTTGATGATGAGCGAGTGATACTATTAAAACCGGAACATGTACTTAAAGGAAATACTCGATCTCATTTTTACGCGATAGATCGATTTAAACGCCAGCATGACTACATCACGATCATTGACAGCGACAATGTTGTTCATCCCGAATACCTCAACGAAATAACCAAATGCCTGAATCAGGGATTTGATGCAGTTCAAGGATTGCGAGAGGCAAAAAATCTGGACACGACCTATGCTTGTCTCGACGCTGCGAGAGACCTTTATTATCATCACTTTGATTGCAAAGTTCTTTTTGAATCAGGCTCATCTTCTACTCTCTCAGGATCGGGAATGGCATTTGCAACCTCATTATATAAAGAGTGCCTGCAAAACGAGCAGATAAGCGGTGCCGGATTTGATAAAATACTGCAAGCAAGGATTGTACAAAGAGACAAACGAATTGCATTCGCTCCATCTGCAATTTTATACGATGAAAAGACATCTCAACCTCAACAACTGGTAGATCAACGCTCACGCTGGCTTAACACATGGTTTAAATATTTCAAACTTGGCTTTTTACTATTATGGAAGGGCGTCAACAATTTTAGTTGGAATCAGTTTCTTTTCGGACTTATATTATTACGCCCCCCCCTGTTTTTATTTCTGATTCTTTCAGTTTTACTGATGTTGGCTAACCTTTATGTAAATCCCTTTATAAGCTTAATATGGATGTTAGCACTCGCAGTATTTACTATTTGTTTTTTTAAGGCGCTTCTATTTTCAAAAGCAGACAGACGCATTTACAAAGCATTGATTGGTATACCTAAGTTTGTTTTTTACCAGATAATTTCACTCACTAAGGTTCGAAAAGCGAATATCCGCTCCGTGAGCACCAGGCACTATCGAACATAATAATCGCTTTAGAGCATAGTTTAAAGTAAAATGAAGATAAACCCGACCGAGCACGAAGTTAAGCAGCAACAGCAAGAGGAGAAAGACAATGCCTTTCTGCAATCGCTCTCTATTCTTTTTGCCTTCGTCGGAATATTTGCTTTCGCCATAAAACTTATTTTTTTGTAATGCGGATATTACCGGAGATAAAAAGCCTCAACACGAGCATGCCGGCCAAAAAGTTCTTCGAAGGAGGCACCAACAAAAGGTTTCCTCCTAATTTTTGGTATGTTGCTTCCCTTTTTGCAATTATAGCTCTTTCATTAATACTCGCGGCTACATTATCACTTTTAGGTATCAAATATGTAATCCTCATGTTGGTAATACTAATTGCTATTCCAACAGTTTTTTGCATTGTCGCCTTTCCCAAATTCGGAATACTTGTGATTCTCATATCTTCCTATTTTATTATGTGGGTGATAAGAATGGGAGTAAATTTTCCTCTCGGGACCATTATGGATGGCATTCAGGCCCTATTGATATTTGGCTTCTTTTTAAAGCAGAAATTTCATCCAAACTGGGACCTTTTAAAAACACCAATAGCTATCATTATTTTGATTTGGGAGGCTTACAATCTCTTACAGGTAGCTAACCCAACGGCCGAGTCCAGGATGGCCTGGCTATATACAGTGCGTTCGGTTGCGGTAGTTACCTTAATGTATTTCATATTTTCCTATCATATAAAGACCATTTCGTTTGTCAGGGTTATTTTGAAAACCTGGATGGTGTTAACTTTCATTGGCGCCCTAAATGCCTTTAAGCAGCAGCACTTTGGTTTTTTCGCCTTTGAAGAAGCCAACTTTAACGATCCCCTGGTTCAATCGCTTTTGTTTATCAACGGAGAATGGAGAAAGTTCTCCATTTTCTCCGACCCCGTATCATTCTCATACAACATGGCTATTGGCACCATATTTTGTATCTGTATGGTCACAAGCCCGAAACCTTTAAAACAGAAAGTAATTTACTTTCTGTTAGGTTGCTTTTTTACCACTACAATGCTTTACTCTGCAACGAGAGCCGCGTATGTATTACTCCCGGCAGCGATGGTATTTTATGTGGTGTTAAACCTCAACAGAAAGGTGCTGGCGTTGGGTATAATTGGGGGAATAATATTTGCCGGTATAGTGTATGTCCCCACATCAAATCCAACCCTTTACCGGTTCCAGTCGGCGTTCAAACCTTCTGAAGATGCCTCCTTTAATGTCCGAAAGCAAAACCAGAAGTTTATTCAGCCCTATATTCAAACTCACCCATTTGGCGGCGGCCTGGGAGCCACAGGCGCCTGGGGGGTTAAATTTGCACCCCACTCTTTTCTAGCTCAATTACCACCAGATAGTACTTACTTGCGCGTGGCCGTCGAACTTGGGTGGGTAGGACTACTTTTACTCTGCACACTCTTCTTCGTGGTGATTCGGCAGGGGATAAAGAATTATTTTCGAATACGGGATCCCGAGCTTAAGTCATACTGTTTGGCCATGACACTCATCATTTTTGCACTAAACGTAGGTAGTTATCCGCAAGAGTCGTTAGTTCAATTCCCAATTAACATTTATTTCTATTTCTTTATCTCTATGATAAATATTACCTTGAATCTGGATAAAGCGAAACAGGAAACTGGCGTTGCTTCCTTACAATAAATTATAATGGCACTGGTAGAAAAAATCAAAGCAAACCCTTCTTTAAAAAAGATTGCACATTGGTGCCTGATTCCTACCAACGAGTATCGACCGCGGCTTTGGGTAAAACTCTTGTTAAATCCTTTTAAGCATAAAAAAGGCAAAGGATCTAAAATATGCCGGCGCACCCGAATTGATGTATTACCTTTTAACCATTTCGAACTAGGTGCTTATTCCACAATCGAAGATTTTTCCACCGTAAACAATGGTGTAGGAGATGTTCTGATTGGAGAGAAAACCATAATCGGCTTGGGAAATGTCGTAATTGGCCCTGTGAGTATCGGCAACAATGTTATGTTGGCCCAAAATATTGTAATTTCAGGATTAAACCACGGCTATCAGGATGTAAGCAAGCCTCCGGCTGAGCAGGCTGTTTTTACACAAAAAATCACTATCTGTGATGATGTGTGGGTTGGCGCCAACAGTGTGATCACTGCAGGTGTGAAAATCGGCAAACATTCTGTGATCGGCGCCGGAAGTATTGTAACGAAAGATATACCTGAATATGTGGTTGCGGCTGGGAACCCGGCAAGAATTTTAAAGAAATACAACTTCGAAACTAAGATTTGGGAAAAATCCGATTAATGAGTTTATCCAATCAGTTTATTTTCATTCTGGGAACGGCCAAATTTGACAACCCCTACGAATCGGCCAGCTATATCATCGCCAAAAATCTGGCGAAAACTAATAAGGTCTTTTACATTGAAAATCCTTTTACGTGGAAAGATTACTTTAAACAAAAAGGAACTCAGGAATTCATCCGTCGCAGGAAACACTTTTCACTAAAGTCGGATGGTCTTCTTTCGACAGAACTTCCGGGGTTAAAGGTTGTAATAACTCCTCCTCTCCTTTCCATCAATTTCTTTCCCGAAGGGTTAATATACCGACAACTGCTAAAAATCAACGAAATAAATATCGCTAGACGAATCCGAAACATTCTCATTAAAGAAAAAATTGATAAGTATATTTATATCAACTCATTTAACTTTCATTACCCGGAAGTCAGCAGATATATTTCGCCCGAGCTAACGGTTTACCATTGCGTTGATCCACTTATTTTACCATTTGATAAGAGACATGGTTTAACTTCGGAACCTAAGCTACTAAAAAATAGCGACGTCGTAATTTGTACCAGTAAACAGCTTTACGAGGAAAAAAAACAGGTTAATCCCAATACTTTTTTCGTACCAAACGCTGCAGATATTAGCCATAGCAATAAAGCCATGGACCAAGATTTGGCTATACACAAGAGCATTGAAGGACTAAAGAAGCCCGTAATCGGATTTTTCGGACATATAGAGAGACGGATGGATTTCGACCTCATAAAAGACATTACTACAAATAATCCGCATAAAAGCTTTGTATTTGCAGGGCCAATAAGCGCAGAGTTCGTGCCCGAATGGTTTTTTAACACCCCGAATATTTTTACCACCGGACAATTGCCATACGATCAGCTTCCCGGTGTACTAAAAGGATTTGATATTACCTTGATCCCATTCAAAAAAGACGCAGTTAGCGCTACAATTTTCCCGCTTAAATTATTTGAATATCTGGGTGCCGGGAAGCCTGTTATAGCAACAAACTTCAATCCCGATCTTGAAGAATTCACCAAAGGAACTGTACGCTTTTGCGATGATAACAAATCATTTTCGGCCGCCATTAGTGAAGAATTAACGACAAATTCGGAAGAGAAGATAAATAAACGACTAAAAATTGCAGAGGAAAATACCTGGATAAAACGAGTGGAGGAATTTTCTGAAATCCTACGAGCTAACCTCGAAACCGCCAGCTAAAATTCATCCCAAACAACTATTTTAAATCATCATCGTATACCAAACACTAAACATAAACAATGATCAAGATCTTTTACGATCATCAAAAATTCAGCACGCAACTCTATGGTGGCATCAGCAGGTACTTCGCTAACCTAATACAAGCTATAGAAGAATTACCGGATTTTGATTACTTATTGGGAGTTTTGTATTCGAACAATCATTATGTAAAAAGTAAAATATCTAACGAACTCATTCGCAAAATTTTAAAAAACCCCAACTACGTTTATAAACTGAACCAACTATATTGCCGGGAGCTACTTAGAAGAAATAACTTTGATATTTTTCACCCGACTTACTATGACACTTATTTCTTCGATAGGTTAAAAAAGCCTTTGGTTATTACTATTCATGATATGACATATGAGCGTCTTCCTGAATACTTTTGGGCCGAGGATTCTCTCACTAAGCTGAAAAGATTAAACATTGAACGCGCTGACAGGATTATTGCGATCTCGGAAACTACAAAAAGCGACCTTCTTAAATATTCAGAAGTGGATGAATCTAAAATACAGGTCATTTATCACGGCATGGACCTGAAAAGTCCTTTTGTTACCAATCCCATAGATAACCTTCCCGAAAAATACCTGCTGTTTGTAGGCGACCGAAGCGGTTATAAAAATTTTTACTTGTTTCTTAACGCGTTTAAAAGAGTTTCAGCTCAACATCCCGACATTCAGGTAATACTAACAGGTGGGGGTTCCCTCAAAGTGGCAGAGCTAGAATACCTCAAATTAATAAAGCTAGATGACAAGGTAAGTCATAAAAATGTGAGCGATTCGGAGCTAAATTTTCTATATCAAAACGCTACATGTTTTATATATCCTTCACTTCATGAAGGTTTCGGCCTCCCGATACTCGAGGCATTTAGGGCAGGCTGTCCAATGATATTAAGTGATACCGAGTGTTTTAAGGAAATAGCAAGTTATGCAGCCATTTATTTCGATGCGAATAGCGTAGATGAATTAACGGGGAAAATAGAAAGAATCATTACCGAGCCCTCCTTACAAAATACTCTCACAGCGGACGGAGCGGTACGATTAAAAGACTTTCCGCTTGATAATTCGTTAAAACGGACTCTTGATGTATATAAAGAACTTTTGTAGTGAAGACCTAGACCGACTGGTTGTTAAAGGGAACATCCTCCCAAATAAACTTTTTGGTCATCACACCTTTAGGATGCTCCGCACCGATTCCGAACCCCATCCAATTTTTAGGAGCATATACTATCTTAGCTTCCTTCCCTAAAAAAGCCGCCCACCACCCAAAGCTACTATTCGAAATAATTGCTATATCAGCATTTTGTAGAATTTGAAAATCGGTTATCTCATCGTTATCTGAAAAGATAAAATTCGATTTCTCGGAAAACACTGATTTTACAAAAGGAACATCATCACTGACAAAAAACACCCGATAGCTATCCAAATCATCAATTTCTGATAAACGCCTTTTGAAATATTCAATAGGTAAGGAAATATCGCGTTTACCGTACTTTAAATAATCTGTTCTTCGAATATGCACGGCTATAGTCTTTTCTTTCCTAAAAATCTCGCTGTAAAGAGTTTGAAACTTTGAAGTATACTTCGGTTTAATTTTAAAGTGTGGCTTGTTTTGCAATTGATTATAATACCAGTCCGTCTGAAAATAGCCGTTATAAACGACAGAATTTCTGGCCTCATAATTTCTTGGTCTAACAAAATTCTGAACATAAACGTCTTTAAAACGAAGTAATCGAGGAATGAACCGCACTAACACGGAATATATTTTAGACTCAAAGGTAACAGCCTGATAATTTTCGAGTTCGAAATATTTACTTAGGTAAGCATGATGCGGGTTGGAAAAAAATATTAATTTATCGCTATTCTTCTCTTTCAAATATCTGTAAAACACATACTGAAACATCTGGTTACCTAACCGACCCTTAAAATATACCGCGGTCATTTCTAGCTTTTCTTTAAAATATATTTGTTGATAAACTCTGGATAGAACATATATGCATAAATGAACGTATTTAGCATATTAACCTTCAATTCTTTGCGTAGAATCACCTGAGCAATTGCAAACCCGATAACATTTGAGAGGCCTGTAGCATAAGCGGCTCCGATAACTCCATATTCTTTGATAAAAAAGTAATTCAAGATTAAATTGGTAGCTGCTGTTACTAGTACAATATAAAATGTGAGATTTGTTTTTCCTATAGAATCGAGGATAGTACCGAACTGTCGTCCGAAAGGAATAAGTAAGCAATAGAGAAGGGTGACGTTTAAAATCGGGACAGCATCTGCGTACTTACCTCCAGCAATAAGGTTTACGATGAAACTATCAAACAAATACACAAATAGTACTGCCGGAATTAAGATAGCCAAAATTGTGCCCACCGACTTTTCATACAGGTATTTAATTGCGTCCTTCCCTTCTGTATGCATCCTTTTTGCACTTTGAGGAAATACGATTACAACTACAGCATCCGTCGGTATATTTATCAGGTTGGTAATTCGAACTGCTGTACTAAATGAAGCTGAGGCCGCAGGTGTAAGCATTCCCGCAAGCATCCATTGATCTATCGTGCCGGATAATTGTGAACTTACTGACGTTCCTAGCGCATACTTTCCATAGTTAAAAATCTTTCTAACCCAGTACCAACTGAAAATGTAAGTAAACTGGAAGAATTTTTTAACGATACGCCATGCCCATATTAAAGATATGGTCATACTAATAATCTGCACATAAGCCAATTCAAGCAAACTAATGGTATGATTGAAAAAATAACAATAGACGCAATAAATAAACACTGAAAAGGTCCGAATAAAATTTGCTGCAAAAGCGCTTTTATACTGAAGGTTGGCTTGCTCAATCGCACAAAGAATAGTTAATATCCCCGATAAAACAAACACTATATTAAAGAGGTAAAACACGGGTTGTAGTTGTGGTGCGTTCAGTGCGTCTGTAAAATAATTTACGAATATGATATTAAGGAGTACGAGGATGACAGTGAGAATTGTACTGATGGCAAAACTTGCAGTCACAATTTTGGAATGATCCTCTTTTTCAGAGCCAGCTAGAAATTTGATTACGGCACTTTGTGTGAGACCATTTCTCAGCAATTCAAAAATAACTACGGCTTGCATATAGATAACCCATGAACCATTGTCTTCTTTGGTGAACAAACGGGCCATGAACCAAAAAGTAGCGATACTCAAAATTTGTGTAGTGAGATTTTGAGCAACGTTTATTATCCCAGACTTTAGCCAATACGAACGGTTATTTTTTTGTTCCATCAAAGGTTTACAGGTATTTGCTCGTCAAGGAAATATTGCGCAACAAAAAACTTCACCTCATCATCATTCATGGCGTGAGCTATTGTTGCGCCTCCAAGCTTGGGATAAAGTTTCTGATAACAATTAAAATGATGTTCGGGCCCCTGTTTAGACAAAATAATATTCACACCACCGAAGTAACTTGCAAGCGTGGCTGTACCGCCATGAATGGAGATAAATCTCTCGGAATTTGCATATACCATCAGTTGCAGATGATTGAAATTATCGGCTTTGCCTTTGTTTTCTGTAAAAAGATCCTCCATCAATATTACTTCAGGGTGCTTTTCGCGCAACCACTCATATTCGTTCATGTCATAAATATCACTTTCATCGGTTGTGATATTTTGAGGTCTGGGCCTGTTGTAAACAATAGTGTAAAAAGGCTTCAATTGATTTACTAAAACGTCAAGAAGGTCGACACTAAAATAGCTGATGGGAGGTCCATCCCATTCCATGTTGTACCGATTAGCAATAATAAAAAGAGGCCTTTCGTAAATATAAACCTCGTTCTTATAGTGTTCCTTAAGAGGTACTGCCGCCCATTTACTCATGTCGTAATCATGACTGTATAGTACTCTGGGTATTTCAAAGTTATAGTTGCCTGCATTGCTCCTCTCTTCGTAACATTCTTTATGTTCAGGAGAAAAAAAATACAACTCCTTAGTAAATTTCGATGAATTTGTGGATCGAAGTGTACCATTTTTGAAATGCCAGTAAGCGTGCGGAAGTGCAAACTGAAGTTCTGGCGCAAATTCGCCATTAAAAGAAACAGTTTTATACTTCGGCTTTGTGAGATAATCTTTAATGAAATACTTTATTTGTGCAATCTTACAATAATATGTATCCCGGTAAAAATAGCGTAACTCTGGCGACACGTTGCTAAAGCGCAAACGCACATACAGACCGAATATCTTTCTTAATAGTTTTTTAAGCATATCAATTACGACCCTATTAAATATTCGTTCATTTGTTTAAAGTGCAACTTTAAGCGTCTAATAAAAGAAGTTAGAACTCCACCTTCTGAGGTCAACCTGCGAGATGATGTAAAAACTCTGGCATCGCGATGAGTGACCAGTTTTAAAGAGCCCTTCTTTTTTAAATTTACTGCCATTCTACCATCTTCCGACTCTTCCACAAAATATTCGCTTCCAAGGGCATTATCAAATTTTCTTACATCGGTAACTTCAAACCCTCCTGTTGCTTTTCCTATTTCGGTAACAAAGCCCATTGTAAATCCGAGCACATTAATATACTCACGGTTATATCTTCTAATTCGAATTAAAACACCTGTAACTTTTTCATAAAACCATAAATTAAGCCTGGTTCGCCCCTCAGGCGGAATAAAGCCATACCTACCATACACTCCAACAACGTCCGGTTCTGCAATCATCGGCTTGGTCATCAACTCAATCCATCGAGGCGGATAAAATGTATCCGAGTCTGCACTTAAATGATACTTACCACGCGCATTCATGAGGCCCATCTGACGCGCAAAGGTTATACCCTGAACAGGTTGAAAAAAACTTTTCACACCCAAACGGTCGAGTACAGCCTGAGTGTGATCTGTGGAATTATTGTTTACGACGATTAATTCAACTTTTAGATTAGTAATATTCGATGCCAGCGATGACAAGGTTCTATAAATACCATCGCCCTCATTCCAGGCTGGAATTACCACGGAAATATCAGGATTATCATTTCTTATTTTATTTAACCTTCCTTTAAGCTCATCTAGCTCTTCTTCCGTAAGATCACTAAAACGTTTTTCCCTGTATAAATGCTGGTTTAACCACCCCGGGAGTTTAACAATTGACATTTTGTATCGATTAAAAATGTAAATCAAAGTTAAATCGAAGGTACCGGTACAAGTGACGAATGCTCGATATGAGGAAAGTGTTATTTTCTCTCCAAAAATTCCGTTTTACAGTACTCGGCTCTTCCGAAGAGTTCTTCTGATCGAATAAAGCCTGATAATCCTCGTAAAACAATGCTTTTCCTTTTTTCTTAAGAAAAGAGAACATCATTTTATACTCTGTACGCTCTACTTTTTCATTTTCTGCATACCTGCCAAATTTTTCAAAAAATGTACTGCGCCGAAGATGCGGATGATCACTGTAATAATAGAATTTTTTATATCCAAAATACCAGGGCCAGGCACTGAATATCATTTCAGAAAACCCATCGCCTACTGGTTTTAAAAAGGGATATTTAAAATAGGCATAAAAACGAACCATATCGATAGTTTTCCGGTCGTTCATAAAACGTAAGCCCTTATCAAGTTTTTCGGGAAAGAGTTGCTGCGGGACAAAATCTTCCTGAACGTAAAGCGTGTAAGGGCTTGTTACAGCGTCTTGACCCTTATTTATATTATTACCCAACCCTTTATTGACAGGTGTGGTAATTAGCCGACACCCATAATTTTCTTGTAGTCTCTTTAATGCATTCAAATGTTCTTCCTGACTGGAATCATCGGATACAATGATATTTCCGAAATGGCAGTCGAGCTCATCAAACTTTTTTAATAGCCTTTCTAAAGAACTACTCCTGTTATAATGAGTGATAAGTAAGGTCACATCCTTGAAGTTGTACATGATATTATTTGAATGAAAAGAGCTGAAGCGACTTCTTCTTCACTTTGGTATAAATCTTTTTAAATAATCTGTTGTAATTAGTGACAGGTTTATGGTCTTTCCAGGGAGTTAATCTCAAATATTTATAAAATTCTTCTTTAAACTCAGGTCTTGATCTATACGATTTAAATATTGGCTTAACGTCTAAAAAGTGGATAATATAAGGTGCCTCATTTTCAAATTGCGCGAAGCAGTTCCAATTAGAATCCAATTGAAACCATCTATCATATAAAGCCCCGTTAAGACCATACTGGTCGGCGTAATTTATAAACTTGACATTTTCATGCATGAACTTAATCACTTTAGTGGTAATATCCTCATCTCGCCATTTCTTTGCATTCATTATCAATAAGCCTGAATTAAAATACTTTGTATCAGCAGGAATCCCTAATTCTTTATAATTGGGTATTCCTCCCCAAGAACAGCTTACCGTTAGCTGCCAATCTTGTACAGCCGCGAAAAGACAATCGCCAATGTCTGTTTTCCACAGCTTAGAAATGTCTGCTAAAACGATCATGTCCACATCCAGATAGATAACCCTCTCCCTATCAGCCGGAATAGCATGTGATGCAAAAATTCGATAGTAAGCGGTAAAAGGAAAGGCAGTATTATCTACCGGAATAGTTAGATGCGGGGGAATGACTGAGGAGATGGTCTTCCAGTTTAAGGTTATCCTCTCGGGATTTACGGTCGACGAAATCCTTGATTTATTCGAAGCCGATATCTTGTCATCCAAAACATAAACATCAATCTTCTCACCGGTTTTATGGTTCTCCTCTATTGATTTTAGTAATGCGCCCAGCAAAATAGCATATTGATTATCACTGGCAACTACTAAAGTAATAATATCTTGATTCCCCAATTCTTGAAATTTGCTGTAAAGTAATAAATTGAATAAATTTCCCTGTTATACTTCACAGAATATTTTAGGTTACGTAATACTGCGATCCCAGGCTTCTGTACTGTCAAACAAAGCAACTTTTTTTGGTGTTGCTAAGAAAACATTCGGATTTATGAAATGGTTAGGAAGACGCCAGAGCGGCAATATTGAAGATCGAAGAAGCGGTGGTGGTGGCCTCGCAATTGGCGGGGGACTGACAGCGGTGGTTGCGATTATCTTTTCACTCTTAACCGGTCAAAACCCGCTCGAACTGCTGGGCTCGATGGGCGAGGGTGGCGGCGCACAACAAGAAGCTCCTCTCAATACGGATGTAAAACAGGATGAGAAAGGCCATTTCGTAGCGGTAGTGCTTGCCGAAACAGAAGATGTTTGGAACAAAGTATTTTCGGAAGCAGGGAGTCGCTATAAAGAACCAACACTAGTATTGTTTAGCGGTGGTGTGCAATCCGCCTGCGGGAGTGCGAGCTCTGCTACCGGGCCATTTTATTGTCCCGGAGATCAAAAGGTATACATCGACCTCTCTTTCTACGACGAGCTACAAAACCGCTTTGGCGCCCCGGGCGATTTTGCAATGGCCTACGTTGTTGCGCACGAAGTGGGGCATCATATTCAAAATCTTCTTGGAACATCTGATAAACTTCATCGGGCCCGTGGCCAGGTAAATCAGGAAGAATACAATCGCCTATCGGTTAAACTTGAACTACAGGCCGATTTCTTAGCCGGGGTTTGGGCTCACCATGCACAACGGACTAAAAACATACTCGAAGAAGGCGATATCGAAGAGGCCTTAAATGCGGCTAATGCTATTGGAGACGACAGACTGCAGAAACGATCGCAGGGACATGTAGTACCCGACGCATTTACTCATGGCACTTCTGCTCAGCGCATGCGTTGGTTTAAGAAGGGGTATGAAACCGGCGATATTAATCAGGGCGACACCTTCTCTGCATCCAGTCTCTAACAGATTGTAGGGTTTTATCTACAGATCGACCAGAAATCAAATCACTACAAAACCCGTTGTAAACAGAATAGAGTCATTTCTCTACCATAACAACTTGTGTTCTAGTAAAAATCCATTATCCCCGATTTCTGGTCTGGTGATTGAACAGTGGTTACCACAATAACTTAGATAAAAAATGAAAAAAATAATTTTACTAGCAGCCGGCTTTCTGATTGCAGGAACCGTTGCAAATGCACAAACAAGTACGACCTCCGGTTCTGTCGGTAGCACAAAATGGGGCTTAAAAGTTGGGGTTAACCTTGCTAAGTACAGCTATGGTGCAGACGATGCTGAAAATCCGGAAACAGATCACGCTACGAATTTTCATGTAACCGGATATCTAGACTTGCCTTTGGGCGGAATGTTCTCGGTTCAGCCGGGCTTATCGCTACAAGGTAAAGGTGCTGAGTTTTTCGATAGCGGCGACACAGAAGTCAAAGACAACACGATGTGGCTTGAAGTTCCGGTAAATTTAGTAGGTAAAATTCCTTTGGGAGCTACCGGAACAAGTCTTTTCCTTGGGGCAGGACCTTATGCTGCTTATGGAATCTCAGGTGAAAGAAAGATAACCTTTGACGATGAAGGTAACGACAGAGAGACTATAAAGCAGGACCTTAAATTCGGAAACGATGACGAAGATGATTTTAAAGCTTTAGATTTTGGAGTCAATTTCCTTGGAGGCATCCAACTAAATAATGGATTCAATATCGGCGCTGGTTATGGTCTCGGATTGACGGATTTACTCCCAAGTGGCGATGGCGGAGATGGACAACTTACCAATAGAGTTCTATCATTCTCTGTAGGCTACTCGTTCTAAAATATCCTACATCTACCTATCTTAAAACCGCCTTCTTGGGCGGTTTTTTTGTTTAATATACTTCCCATTTAAACCAGTTTCCTTCCTCCATGAATTTATACGATTGAATCTCGGCATAACCTATTCCTTCCATTTGCGTAAGAGTCATCACGAATGATATATTCGTGATGAAATTTTCACTATGTAATGAAGCATCTGGCAAAAAAAGTAGTATCCTCCGTAGTTAACAACGACCTATTATGGCCCGTATTGAAGCCCGCTTTGAAAGTTGGCGTATTTGCCTATTTCAGTCGTAAGCATCCGGACGACGTAAGTAAAACACATTTGCATCTTTTCGAGAAGCTCACTGTTTTAAACGGTCCCTTTAAAGCTATGAAATATCCATCTATGGATGCACTTTGCAGCGCTATTTATCCAAAACTTATAGGAAGTTACGAACAGGAATTGCACCCAACAATTGAAACATTTAGCACCCGGGATTATTCGGAAATTATTGACGTAGGCTGTGCCGAAGGATATTATGCAGTTGGCCTGAGCCTAATGTTTCCGAAAGCAAAAATCTACGCTTATGATATAGACCCGGCTGCAAGACGCTTATGCTTAGACATGGCCAAGCTCAATAACAGAGACAGCAGCATTTCAATTCGCAACTTTTGTACGGCTAAAGAGCTGGCAAGCTTTAATTTTACCCGCCGGGGACTTATTGTATGCGATTGCGAAGGTTTTGAGAAGCACCTTTTCAATTCAAGCAACCTTAAAAATCTAAACCGTTGCGATATTATTATCGAAGTTCATGACTTTGTTGACATAGAGATTTCAGACTACCTAAACCACTTATTTAAAGAAACTCACGATATCCAGGTTATTAAAAGCATTGATGATATTGAGAAGGCCAAAACCTATTACTTTAAAGAAACCGAGCAAGCAAGTTTAAAAGATAAGCTAGCCATATTTAAAGAGATGCGTCCAGGAATCTTAGAATGGATGGTTTGCACGCCTAAATCCGAGTAGTTTTATACTGGTATTTTCCTCCTTCATTTTTAAATTTTATCTTTCACGGATAAAGTGATTCGTCCATGAACCGGTTATTCGTTACTATTCTTTTCTTCGTAATTTTCCTAGGCAAACTACAGGCCCAAACGGTTATGATTAATAACTTCTTGGTGAAAGAGCACCTGCTTAAAAACAGTAAACTGGCAATAATTGCCGCCGACTCTTTGGATAAGCCGATTGAAACGGTCAACGGAACCTTTCTGTTTACGCTTAACGGCTTCAGGCAGGAGCTAAAATTCAATGATGGAATTGCCGTGGCTCCGCAACAAATTGAAAAATCGTCTTTTGTCTACATCAAACATCAGAACGAAACCGGAACGCATTCGAAGCTTTACTACGTGATAAAAAAAGGCGAAGACCTTAATCCTTTGAAAATAAATTGGGTGCTTCTGTTGCTGATCCCGCTTATAATTGTCGCCATAGCAGCCATGTTTAGGAAGTTCATCATTTTTGGGATTATACTGCTGGTAATTATTTTCTTCTTTAATTCCAGCAAAGGCCTAGGAATACCAACTTTCTTTGAAACAATAATCGACGGACTTAGATCGGCCTTTTAAAAAGGCATTCCTATACCAAAGTTATACTGCAAAAAGCGGTAATTATCCGGAGAGTGGGTTCGTTTATATTCCGCTTTAAATTCTTTGTCAAAAAACTTTTTGATCACCCACTGATCTGAGCCTCTGAACTGCGGATCCTTCACCTTAACGCCGACATCAAACCTGAATATAAAATACTCCACATCAAAACGTAATCCGAAACCGGTACCAATAGCAATCTGATTGAAAAACTCTTTTAAGAGGAATTCGCCGTTCAGATTACTTTCAAACTTACGTATCCGCCAAACGTTTCCGAAATCGGTAAAAGTTGCTCCCTTTAACTTAGAACCGAAAAAATTGTTGAGTATCTTAAATCTATATTCCAGATTCCCCTCCAGCTTCAATTCGCCGAACTGATCGAGGTTGGTTAGATTTCTTCGCAAAGTATCGTTTCCTAATACCTCTCTATTGTAATTCCCGGGTCCTAGGGTCCTGGCTTGCCAGGCTCTTATTCCGGTAGATCCGCCAGCATAAAAGTTCTTTTCAAACGGAAGTTCTTCCCCGTCAGAGTTGCCGTAAGCATAAACAACGCCAGGATTTATCCTGGCCACAAACTGTCGCTCCCCCCCAAGTGTTCTATAGGCTCTCACGTCAGCTTCGCTTTTCGCGTATTGCAAGTACCGTAAGCCTAAAAATGTGCCATCATCTTTGAAGGCTTTGGCTATCAGACTTAAAGTATTTCCTGCAATGTCATTCGATGTTCTGAAATAAACAAAATTATTATAGGTTAGAAGCTTGGAAGCGTTCAATGTAAACGCATATAAGCTCCCCAGATTAAAGTACTGGCGGTTATTTGTTCTGATATAGAGGATACTTCCCTGTTCTTTGAGCGACTGTTGGAAGTCCTCAGACAATATACCCTTACGATATTCGATGTTAATTGGCGTGAACGAATGAAGTTTACTGCGCGTTTCAATCCAATTATAGGTCAATGAATTGATAAATAAGCGACTTTGAAAAGCATTCAATTGGTCAAAGATCTGCAGACTGCTGGATATAGTAGTGTGAGGCACCCCATTTTTACCTAATCTTGATGTGTTAAACGGCACCAACAACCTTGGAAAAGTTAAATTTATTCCGAATTGAATATCTCGGTTAAAAATTCGCTCTATCAGATTTCCTTTTATATCTGAATTAAAAAGCAAACCGTAACGCACGCGGAAATCAAGCTGCTCTGCGCCTCCAAAAACATTTCGGTTGGTATAAGTATTTGCCACGTTGAATCCACTGCTTCCAGAGTTAAAAGTATATTCACCTTCAACCCTGTTGCTAAGTCTTTTCATTGGAGTGGCATCAATTGAGGCGTCCAGACTTACGCTGTCACTGGTTTTGACATAATCTATTTTAAGGGTTTTGAACACATTCAAGTCAAACAACCTGTCGTAGGTTAGATTTTTTTTGTCGATGCTATACTTTTCTCCCTTTTTCAGATAATTGTATCTGTAAATATCCGGCGCATCAAAGCGGTGCGAATAATCGCTGAAGATAAATTGCGAATCGATCACAGTAGAGTCAGGAGTTCCAGACATTTTATCATTACTGCTTCTAATGCGCATAGAAGTGTTATTTAAACGATAAACTTTATGACCTGGCTGATTTACAGGATTATCAAGTGTCATTAAAATATCTGCAGCGCCTGCGTACAAATGAGTATCTACAGCAAATTTTACATACTGCGCTTTGTAATCGTAGTACCCGTTATTCTGAAGTAAGTTAAAGATCTGGGTACTTTCATGTCTTAACGAGTCGCCATCATATCGGGTACCCTCTGTTATAGTTGTAAACGACGGACGGTTCTGAACGTACAGGTTTCTAACTGCCGAATCCGGGATCGAATATGAAAACTTATTAATCTTAAACGACTGGCCTGGCTGAGCCGTAAAGGTGATGTAAGCCTTTTTATCTTTGATAACAACATCATGTTTAACCTCGGCTTTAAAAAAGCCTTTGTCGAACAGAAACTTTTCAATCTCTCTTCTTGAAATTTCGACAAGAGCGCTGTCGAGCAAATTTGGCGGCTCACCAATCGGCTTGATCCGGTCAGTCCGGTATTTCCCGTTTTTAGTATTAAAGAGGTTGTATAACGCCAGGTTTACTCTCGAATTTGGCATAATATCGCGGTGTACATAAAGATGTGCCCGTTCTGAAAACTCTTTATCCACCCCCTCGATAGTCACCCCTCTAACAATTTGCTGATTATCTGCAAGGTACTTAGTGGTAGAACAGCTACCTAAAAACAACGCCAAAAACAGTATACTTGCAACACAAAAATTACTTACAACAGAATATGCTTTCAAAATCTCAAATCAGTTTTGTAAATGCATTACACCAAAAAAAACACCGAAAAGAACATCATCTTTTCATTGCAGAAGGCAGCAAATCAATCGTCGAATTTACACAATCTTCCTATTGTATAAATACCATCTTTCATACACCGGATGCAACGCCAAAGTTGTGCAATTTATCACATAAAATAAAGTTGCATGAAATTACTGCTGCCGAATTAAAAAAAATCAGCACTCTTTCCACTCCGCAAGATGCTTTGGCGCTTATTCATATTCCTGAAAGAACCATCACCAGACCAGAAAGTTTTAAAGGGCGGTTTACTCTCGTTCTTGACGGAATACAGGACCCAGGAAATTTAGGAACCATCATCCGCACCGCCGACTGGTTTGGGTTTAAAGACATAATATGTTCTTTTGATACTGTTGATGCATATAACCCCAAAGTGGTTCAGGCAACAATGGGTTCGCTTTCGCGGATTAATGTGTACTACGAAGACTTAGGAGCGTATTTCTCCGAACCGAACATGCCGGTGTATGGAGCCTTGCTGGATGGCGATTCTGTCTACGAAACCCGGTTTGGCAAAGAAGGCTATATTATTCTGGGAAATGAAGGGAATGGAATTTCGGAAAAAGTGCAAAAACGGATTAATACAGCAATTACAATCCCGCGGTTTGGCGAGGCCGAATCGTTGAATGTTGCGGTAAGCACTGCAATTATTTGCTCCGAACTAAAAAGAAACACTAAATAATATTGGGCCGGCAATAATAAATTACTATTTTTGCAATCCTTTACAAAAAGGTCGGATGGCCGAGTGGCTAGGCAGAGGTCTGCAAAACCTTCTACAGCGGTTCGAATCCGCTTCCGACCTCCCGAGGAAATGTTTTAAAAAGAAAATCATGGCAGTTACACGTTTAAAAAGAAAAGACAGAAGAAATAAAACGGTTTCGCGTCTGGAAGTTCAGTTTCTAAAATTAGGACGCAACCTTGAAACAGGTAGCCGCTCCAGAGAATCTGCTACAAGCCAGCTTGCGAAAAACAACGCAGTTTTAGCTCAGATTGAAGCACAGGCAAAGTAATTTTTGACTTGTTAAGAACAAAAAAATCCAGAATCATTTCTGGATTTTTTTTTTGCCTATTTAGATTCTCTAAGAATCGCTTTATTAATTTCTTTAATTAAACCTGGCCCCTCATAAATAAAACCGGTGTAAATTTGGATCAAAGCTGCTCCTGCATTAAGCTTCTCGATGGCATCCTGTGCCGAATGAATCCCTCCAACACCAATTATTGGAAAAGCCTTTCCGGACTTTTCTGACAAATAGCGTATTACTTCGGTGGAGCGCTTACCTAAGGGCCTTCCACTCAAACCACCTGTTTCCTTCCTCAGATTCTCATCAGAAGTAAGTCCTTCCCTACTGATAGTTGTATTGGTGGCAATAACACCAGCAATCCCCGTTTCTTTTACTATTTCAATTATATCATCCAACTGCGCATCCGTCAAATCAGGCGCAATTTTCAAAAGAATGGGTTTAGACAAATTATTTTTATTATTCCTCTGTTGAAGTGTATTTAATATTTTCTTCAAAGGTTCCTTCTCCTGAAGCTCTCTAAGGCCGGGCGTATTTGGCGAACTAACATTTACCACGAAATAATCCACTACGTCAAACAGCGCATCGAAACATTTAATATAATCGCTGACAGCATCCTCGTTCGGCGTCACTTTATTCTTTCCAATATTGCCGCCTATCAATATTCCATCCCGCTTTAAATGCTTTAAGCGAAGCGCAGCAACCCCAACACCCTCATTATTAAAGCCCATGCGGTTTATAAGAGCATTATCATCAGGCAAACGAAACATGCGGGGTTTCTCGTTCCCGGGTTGAGGCAGAGGCGTTACTGTCCCAATTTCGATAAACCCAAATCCAAAATTCGAAAGCTCTGCAATTGATGAAGCATTTTTATCGAATCCCGCCGCCAGGCCTACCGGATTTTTAAATTTCAAGCCAAACACTTCACGCTCCAGCCGCGGGTCAGAAACGGTAAAAGCTTTCTTTAATGCCCGGGACACACCCCAGATACGATTAATGGTTTTTAAAGTCCCGGTGACGAAATAGTGGATATTCTCCGGATCGAACTTGAATAAGATTGGCTTCAGTAATTGATACATGCTGCAAAAATACTGGAATTATTGATTTTAGATTACAACCTGCATACCGTTAAATAGAATTAAATTGCGGCCAGAATATGTCGACACAAAATTTACAGCTTGTAACCACCGGAGATGGCTCAAAAACCATTTATAATCCTTTAGTTGGAGAGAACTACCATTCGAAACATGGTGCATTGCAGGAAAGCCAACATGTTTTCCTTAAATCGGGACTGCAGTACTATCTCGACAACAACGAGACAAGTTCAGTATCTATTCTCGAAGTAGGCTTTGGGACTGGTTTAAACTTTCTGTTAAGCGCCAATTACTGCGTTCAGCACCAGTTGCTGCTACACTATACGGGCATTGAAGCTTTTCCTCTTCCTATTCAAATGATACAAGAAACCGGACACGAAGCCTATGTAGAACAGCACTTATACCAGTCCTTTCTCGAAAATTATGAACGTAGCCTCAACAACACTGTTAGGATAAACAACTTCATCGAACTAGAAATAGCCCATGATAATCTTCTCCGATTCAATAATCCGAAACTATTCGACGTTTTATATTTCGATGCCTTTGCGGCTATTCATCAGCCCGAAATGTGGACGCATGAAGCTCTGAGCCATTGCTGTAACTATCTAAAACCAGATGGTGTCTTTGTAACTTATGCTATTACCGGCAACTTAAAGCGCATAATGAAAGGCCTTAACTTTTCAATCGAAAAAGCCCCTGGTGCTCCGGGGAAACGAGAAATGCTCCGCGCTGTAAAACATTAGTCAACATTTGCTAATTATTTTTATTTTAGAGCACTAACGAACAAATAAATGAAACTACGCACTTTTTTAATTTTAACACTCATTTCATGTATCATCATAGGCACATCTGCTACAATGCCGGTTCAGGATGAAAAAAAAGACCCTCAGTACACAAATCTAAGGGTTCTGCCTAAAAACATAAGCAGCGATGAGCTCAAGAAAGTGATGGACCATTACAGCGTTTCTTTAGGCGTAAAATGCAATTTTTGTCATGTGAGAAATGAAGAGACAAAAAAGATGGATTTCGCCAGCGACGCGAAGGAAGAGAAAGTGATTGCACGCTCCATGATGAAAATGACCAACAAACTTAACATCAAAAACTTTGGCGAAAAGAAGACACAATACAACCAGGCTGTAATGGAAGTAAGCTGTAAAACCTGTCACCGCGGTAAAGCACACCCTGAGGGGTAATATAAAATTATGTCTTCAAACATCGCGCCCCCAAAAGCAAACACACCGGCAACTGCTTTTGAAAGATTACTCAACATAATGGATACCCTGAGGGAGCAATGCCCCTGGGATAAAAAGCAAACGCTAGAAACCTTACGACATCTGACTATTGAAGAAACCTACGAGCTATCTGATGCCATTTTGGAGGGAGATAAACAGGAGATAAAAAAAGAGCTTGGGGACATTATGCTCCATTTGGTTTTTTACGCCCGTATTGGATCAGAGACCGGCGATTTTGATATTACTGATGTATTGAACAGCATTTGTGAGAAACTCGTGCATCGTCACCCTCATATATATGGTGATGTAACCGTCAGTAGCGAAGAAGAGGTAAAACGAAACTGGGAGCAGCTAAAATTAAAAGAGGGTACAAAATCTGTCCTGGAAGGGGTTCCATCCTCTTTGCCGGCACTGATCAAAGCTTCAAGGATCCAGGAAAAAGCGCGCGGCGTGGGCTTTGACTGGGAGGAGAAAACTCAGGTATGGGAAAAAGTTGAGGAAGAGATGAATGAGTTCAGGCAGGAATTTAACGTTGCAGACGATTCTATTATCGACAAGGACAGGGCCGAAAGTGAGTTCGGAGACTTGCTGTTCTCTCTGATTAATTATGCCCGCTTTATTAATATCAATCCCGAAGACGCCCTTGAAAAGACCAACAAAAAATTCATCAAAAGATTTCAATACCTGGAAAACAAAGCGGCAGAATCCAATAAAAGCCTGAAAGATATGACACTGGCAGAAATGGATGTTTTCTGGAATGAAGCCAAAACCCGAACCTGAGTCGTTTTAATTAAATTTCAATAAAAATCAATCAGCTGTATCACTATTGTTTTACTGTGCGTACTGTATATTACGAGGAAATGATTCCGGTTGTAGTCAGGCTCTATCGTCAATGCCTTATAACTGCACCTAACATATATTGATGCAAAAGTCAATCGGCATATCGGACCTTGATTTAATAAGAGGATGTAAATCTGGAGATCTGAAATCGCAAGAACTGTTGTATAAGCAGTTCTATGGGTATGCTATGGGCGTTGGAATGCGATATCTTTCTAACCGCGATGATGCGATGGAAGTAGTAAACGATTCGTTTATAAAGGCTTTCAACGGCATTAAGTTTTTTAACGAAAACCAGCCTTTCAGAGCCTGGCTGCGCAGAATTATAGTTAATACAGCGATAGATTGCCACAGAAAAAATCTAAAACATCAAAACCAGGAGGATATAGATCTGGTGGTGAATCATGGTAAAGCCGCCGAAGCATTGGAGAATCTCTCGGCAAAAGATATATTGAGGTTATTAGATAAGCTTCCGGAAATTCACAGAACGGTGTTTAACATGTATGAGCTGGACGGCTTCAATCACGATGAGATCGCGGATATGCTAAACATCCCGGTTAGTTCCTCAAGGGTTTATTTAAGCCGTGCAAAAGATAAGCTTCGCGCTTACATTCTTCAACAACAGAAACGAGACTATGAGCGAGCCATTCGATAAAAAACTCATAAATCACATCAACAAAGTATTCGACGACTTCGAAGACGACTCTGCTGATGCAGGCTGGATCGAGTTGCGAAAACGCTTGCCTCAACCTAAAAAGAAACGCTATGCTGGATGGTGGATAAGTTCGGCTGCCGCCGTATTGCTACTGGCCGGGGGATGGTACTTCGCTTCATTAACAGGGCCGCCAGCGAAAAAAGAAAAGCTCACTGCAAACTCATCTGCCAAAATAACGGCACCTGGAAAAAATAACGTCCCCCCTGTCGTCAACAGCCCAACTCCCGTTGCGCCCGACCGAAACAGTTCTGTTAGAATCGTCGTAAATAAGAGCTCAGGGCATGACGAATCAGCGAAGCAACCTGTGCTAACAAAGCCCTTATTGTCCAATATTGATGAAAGCTCGGCCGGATCGGTTGAATTTATTGAAACCCAGTCTCAACAAGATCTAACGATCATGGCTCTCTCGAAACACACCTGGGATAACACCACCGGTTCAGACGATGAAAGAGCATCAGATATTAAGGTCGAGCCATCCTCAGATCTGGCGGTTAAGGAACCTGAAGTTCTTGCGATGCTCCCGGAGAAAGCGACATTAACAACACAACTAGACGGTTTAATATCTAATGATAAATCAAATTCGAAAACAGGGCCGAAACTTGCCGTTTTTGCAGGAAGCTACTTTACATATGCTGAAGGCAGTGAAACAAGTGTCAATACCCGAATCGGAATTTCTTCTGAAATTAAACTCGGAAAAAAAATAAGTTTCTCGACCGGGGTTTCGTTAGGGCAAAACTCGCTGAAATTCAACACCTCTATTCCTCAGCAAGCCAAGCTAAATTTTGCCAGAACAGCGCAGCTATCAGAACAGATGAGTTTCGAATCACCCGCTCTTAATTCATCGGGCATAGCAATTAACACCTATGATGCTAAGCTTTTGGGTTTGGATATTCCGTTTAATTTAAAATACTTATTTTTGGAGAAGAAAAACAGCATTTACCTTATCACAGGAATTAGTTCAAACTTTTTTATCAATGAATCATACACCTATAACTATAACTATGCATCCAGTACTAACCCGCCAGACCAGCCTCATGGCCAGAGTTCGGGCCAATTTCAGAGCTTCGACTTCGCCAGAATAATTAATCTGTCGGTGGGATATGAGCGCCCTCTAAACGAGAAAACGAAGATTTCATTCGAACCTTTTATTAAATATCCCGTATCCGGTCTTGGAAGTCATGATTTACGGTTTGGTGCGGCAGGAATGAATCTTAAATTTAATTTTAATCGCTAAACACACAATTCTATCAACTACTTTAATGAAATCATTTACCCGTTTATTGCTAGCGTCTGCTGGCGTTAGTTTTTTGTTGCTATCCTGTGAAAAAGAATCGCTTAAAATCGATAAAGAAAATGAATTTAATATCCCGTTTACCGCAAATGTGAATGAGCACATCGCACTAAAAAGCGATGATTCGCAAGTACTTATCACGGTGAAAAATATCAGCGATCGCCGCTGCGCGAATCATTTAGATTGTTTAGATGCCGGAATGGCGGCCGTAAGAGTGCAGGTGTCAACTTCAGAAAATTCGAAAGCGGAGTCTTTTTTATATCTCGGAACAGTAGGCGAAGATCGAAAGACTGTTGACAGCGTAACCGTCAGGTTGAATAAATCATGGTATGTAGTATCGCTGCACAGTGTTAACCCGCATCCAATGATGGAAACAACTGAAGCTCAAACAGCAGAACTGTCGATCAAACCGAAACCTTAATTATTTAAAGGTGATGGCTTTTACCGGGCTTATCCGGGTAACGAGCATCGAGGGAATGATCAGAACGAGCAGGCATACCACCAGTGTGCCTGCATTTAAAAAGATAATATCTGCCAATTCTAGCTGTACAGGCACGAATGACATGTAGTACGAAACCTGATCTAACTTGAAAAAATGTGTGTAAGTCTGCAACAAACCCAGACCTATTCCTAACACGTTGCCCAGCAACAAACCAAAACCGATAAGGTAGGCCGCATTGCTTAAAAATATTTTTTGGATACTCCAGTTCGAACTGCCCAGCGCCTTTAATATCCCGATCATACTGGTTCGCTCGAGGATGATAATAAGAAGCGCAGATATCATGTTAATTACAGCCACTGCCATCATTAATATCAATATAACCTGAGTGTTAATATCAAGCAATGATAACCATTGAAAAATAGTTTGGTACCACTCTGTTATCGAAAACGCCCTTAATCGAAATCCGATATTATCCGACACATGGCTGTTAGCAGACTCCAGCTTATCGAAATCCTTAACCCGGATTTCATACCCGCCTACCTGACTGTCCTTCCAATTATTAAGGCGTTTTATGATCGACAGATCGCCGATTACGTAGGTTTTATCTACTTCCTCTACCCCTAAATTATATATCCCAACGATCTTGAAAGGCCGCTTTCTAAGATTTTCCTGCACGAAATACATCAGGAAGTCATCGCCAACTTTTAGCTTCAGCCGGTTAGCTATATGCTGTGATATCAGTATCTGCTTTCGCGCTGCGAGGCTGTCAGTAAAATCAATTACCTTTCCTTCAACAAGGATCTTTTTGAAAAAATCCCAGTTAAAAGATTTATCAACACCTTTTAAAACAACACCTTCTATTTCATTGTCTGTGTTAATGATTCCCGGCTTAATGGCGTAAGGATAAGCATATTGAATATCCGGCAGACTCTGGAGTTTCTTTAAGGTGTCGGCTCCAAGCGAGAAGGGTGAATTTTCGTATGAAGAGTTTAAATCATATTTAATTAAGATGATATCTCCCGAAAAACCTCTTATCTTTTCCCGGATTTCAGTTTTAAATCCCTTAACAACAGCCACCGCCAGAATCATAACACTGAGACTCAGCATGATACCCAGAATAGCTATCCGCACACTCAATTTAGAGAAAGAGCGTTTAGATTGAAAGGTAATTCTGTGCGCAATAAAAGCCGTTAGATTCAAGCTATAACTGTTTTTTTGTACTTTAGCAAAGATGCAAAAATTTCCATCGCTTGCCTGGTGAACTTAATTTTTATGCAAATGAGACCATATCTATTGACATTCTTACTGGCCGTTCTGTTTGTTTCGGCATGCAGTTCGGGAAAACGCGGATCGCCACCAACGACAACTACAACAAACGCCGGCCAGCAACAGGTTAGTCGTGAAAGTACCAGGATTGAATTAATTACCGGGGCGGAACAGACTGCCGTATATGTACCTATGCTAAAAGGGAAACGGGTAGGAATAGTCGCAAATCCAACCTCTATTATCGGACCAAAACATCTGGTTGATACTCTCAGATCACTTGGCGTTAACATAATAAAAGCATTCGGCCCCGAACATGGATTTAGGGGGCAGGCGAGTGACGGCGCTAAAGTTCAAAACGACGTTGATACAAGAACCGGTATACCAATTATTTCTCTTTACGGCAGTCATACCAAACCAACACCTGCCGATTTAAAAGGCGTTGATATAATGATATTCGACATTCAAGATGTTGGGGCAAGATTTTACACCTATATATCAACTCTTCACCTCATCATGGAAGCCTGTGCTGAAAATAACGTCGAGTTGATGATTCTCGACAGGCCAAATCCAAACGCATATATTGATGGGCCAATTCGCGAAGAAAAATACAAATCGTTTATCGGAATGCATCCTATTCCTATTACTCACGGGATGACGATCGGCGAATATGCCCGGATGATAAACGGCGAAGGCTGGCTCAACAATAAAATTCAGTGCAAACTCAATATTATCAAACTCCAAAACTATACTCATACTAAGCCATATACGCTTCCAGTAAAGCCATCTCCGAATCTCAACACACAGCAATCAATTTTATTATATCCATCCCTATGCCTGTTTGAAGGAACGGTGATTAGTGTTGGGCGAGGAACGCAGATGCCCTTTCAGATTTTAGGCAATCCTAAGCTGGAGGATAAATACAAATTTAGCTTTACGCCGGTAGCTATACCCGGCATGAGTGAAACGCCATTGCACCAGAATGAAAAATGCTATGGATTGGACTTAAGAAATTACGACACCAGCAACTTTATAAAAACAGGAAGACTAAACCTGCAATGGCTCATTGAAATGTATAAGGCATATCCTGAGAAAGATAAATTTTTTGATCATACCTTAAACAAAAGGATGAATAACTTTGATCGCCTGGCTGGTACTGAAAATTTAAAAAAGCAGATTATATCCGGCAAAAGCGAAGACGAGATCCGTAGGTCATGGGAACCGGGATTGTCTCAGTTTAAGTTGATGCGAAAGAAATATTTACTCTACCAATAAATTATGCGAATCATATTCATGGGTACTCCCGAGTTTGCCGTAGCTTCATTAGAAGCTCTTCTTAATGCCGGCTGCAATATAGTTGGAGTTGTTACTGCGCCGGACAAACCAGCCGGTCGCGGTCAAAAGATTCACGAATCGGCTGTTAAGCAATTTGCCCTCTCAAAAGGATTGGAGGTACTACAGCCGTTAAAGCTCAAAGACCCTGATTTTCACGATAAGCTCAGGTCTTTAAAAGCAGATCTACAAGTTGTTGTGGCTTTTCGTATGCTTCCGGAAACGGTGTGGGATATGCCTCCAAAGGGAACTATAAACCTTCATGCCTCGCTGTTACCGAAATACCGCGGTGCGGCGCCAATTAATTGGGCTGTTATAAACGGAGAAAAGGAAACAGGTGTTACCACCTTCCTGTTGCAACATGAAATTGATACAGGGAATATCTTATTTTCTAAGTCTGTGCCTATCAGTGAACAGGAAACTGCGGGCGACATCCATGATAAACTAATGCAGACCGGCGCAACACTGCTCGTTGACACGGTTAAGGCGATCGAATCTGGGGATTATACTCCGGTGGTTCAGCCCGAAATTTTGCCTGGTGAAACAGAACTACCTCATGCACCAAAAATATTCAAAGAAGACTGTCTGATTAGGTGGAATCAACCCGTCGAGAAGGTGTATAATCATATCCGGGGCTTAAGCCCCTACCCTACAGCCTATACTGTATTTAAAGAGAAAACCCTAAAGATTTATTCGGCCGAAATTATGGATAAAGAACCTGGTATTCAGCCTGGAGGCTTTTTAAGCGACGATAAAAGCTACCTTCGCTTTGCGTGTTTAGATGGCTTTATTTGTGTGAGGGATATTCAGATGGAAGGAAAAAAGAGGATGCCGGTAGAAGAATTTCTAAGAGGTTTTCGTAATTAACCTAGGCGATTGAAGAATTCAGTTTTTCTTGTAAATCTTTAGCCACTTCATTAAAATAACGTTTATTATTAAATCCCATCACCCATTGGATACCGCGAGTAGCGTTCGTTAAAAAGACTTCTTCGGCTTCATTTAAAATATCCGGATTTATCTGCGCTTCAATCACTTCCATTTTATTGTCTTTGGCCAACTGCATGGTTACACTTCGCATTACACCGGCAATACAGCCCTCGCTTAATGCCGGCGTATAGATCTTCTTTTTAAAAACCACAAACACATTCGCACTCATAGCTTCGCATAAGAAACCATTGCTATTTAAGATAAAAACCTCGTCAAGAGACTTTTGCTTACGATAAATCCCGGCCATTACATACACCAGAGAATTGCAGGTTTTAAGATTCGCCAAAGTATTTACCGGCTTGGTAACCTCGTCATAAACATCTACTATTAAACCCTTGGCTGCATGGATATATGAGCTTTCGTCCGAACTGCTCAACTCCAGTGTATAGGCAAATTGATTGCCGGTAGGACTATATAAGCCATCGGAATCCCGAAAGACGGTTAATCTCACACGTGCATTTTGACCGCATGAATTTCGACGCACTAATTCATCGACTTTTTTACGCAGAAAATCAGCCGATATCTTTTTGAAACCTTCAAGTTTAAGCGTTGCCATTCCGCGCTGTAAACGCTGTGCATGGAGTTCTGCATATTGCAGCTTACCGTTCATATAACGCATCGATTCAAACAACCCGTCTCCATATCTGAAGCCTCTGTTGGCAATGGTAAGAACGGGCTGTGCGGCGGGAAGAATCTCTCCGTTATAATTAATGAAATTCATAACTCCTAAAATATTCCAATAAAAACCTGAGAAACGCTATTCTGATTTAGTATTTGAGACATAATTTCGCCATTTTTCTAGTACCGCCTGAAAATCAGCAGGTAAATCTGATTCGAAATATATTCGCTTCTTCGAGACCGGATGCTCGAAGCCTAAAGACTGAGCGTGTAAAGCCTGTCGCGGCATTATCTCAAAGCAATTATCCACAAATTGGCGGTACTTACTAAAAACGGTCCCTTTTAAAATTTTGTCACCCCCATAAGAAGCATCGCTAAACAAGGGGTGCCCGATATGCTGCATGTGTGCCCGTATCTGATGTGTTCTTCCTGTTTCCAGCTGACATTCGATCAAAGTTACATAATTAAGGCGCTCTAAAATTTTATAGTGAGTAACAGACCATTTTCCCTTGTCTTCATTATCATAAATGTCCATGATCTTCCGGTCGCGGAGGCTCCTGCCAATGTAGCCGGACACGGTGCCATCTTCAGCTAAATCACCCCAAACCAGTGCGAGATATTTCCGGGTTATGGAGTGATCGAAAAATTGCTTTGCCAGATAGGACATCGAAAACTCGTTCTTACTGATTAATAACAAGCCCGAGGTGTCTTTATCAATACGGTGAACCAAACCAGGCCGTCCATCATTTCCGGGAAGCTGAGGCAGTTGCTGAAAATGGAAAACCAGCCCGTTTACCAGCGTGCCATGGTAATTGTTATAGCCGGGGTGAACCACCATACCCGCTGGCTTGTTCACAACCAATACATCATCGTCCTCGTAGACTATACTTAAAGGTATGTCCTCGGGGTAAACCTCGGTATCCCTCGGAGGATGCGGCAAAACAACCGAAATAATATCTGCAGGTTTTACTTTGTAACTTGCTTTAACCTGTTTGTCATTCACCAACACACTTCCGGTTTCAATGGCACTCTGAATACGATTTCTCGACGCATTCTCAACTCGATTCATCAAAAATTTATCGATCCTTAACAACGATTGGCCTTTATCCACTACCACCCGCAGATGTTCAAACAGATCCTGTTCTTCCTGCTCAGGTAACTCAAGTTCTTCAGACATGGATGCAAAATTAAACTTTGCAATTCAATTCAAGTCATAGAAACAAATTCTTCTTTAAATTGTATAATTATCAGTCACCGTCCATCGTATGAGGAAGTTTGTTAAGAATTTGAAGGTGTTGTTAAATTTTTTCCCATTTTTGATTCGGGAAATATATTTCAAACACTAATTCAAATCACATTGAAAAAAAACAGATTTATTAAAATCACCTTGCTATTTAGCAGTGTGATTTTCTCGCCTGCCGCATTTGCTCAAGACGGCGTCGCAGAGCTAGCCCAGCTAGGTCCGGACGCAACAAAGCTCGCAAATGCATATTTAAGCCCCATTTTTAAAGGTCTTGGAATCGGATTGAACTCTGGATGGGCAAATACCGCACATTCAAAAAACCTGGGACGGTTTGATATTAGGATTGGAGTGACTGGTGCTTTGGTTCCAGGCAAGGATAAAACTTTTGATGTATCTGCATTGGGATTATCAAACCGACTCGAGCTTGCAGATCCGAACAAAACCCTATCTCCAACGGTGGCTGCTGGTAAAGGCGTTGTTCCAACGGAACTAATTGTAAATAATAACAGTGGCGACGAAGTAGACCGGGTAACTCTTCCCAAGGGAACAAACCTTCCCTTGATCCCGTCTCCGCAAATACAGGCTACAGTTGGATTAATTAAAGGCATTGACGTTTCTTTGAGGGCTGTTCCGAATATTAAGCTCGGAAATACAGGCACAATAAATATGATAGGCGGGGGTGTGAAGGTAGAGTTACTGCCTCTGATTGCAGGTAAGACCGCCGGAAAATTATTACCGTTTGATTTGGCTGTAGCCTTAGGTTACACTCAGTTCTCATACGAAAAACAAGTTGACGACAAAAGTGGTCTGGATGATAACCAACGAATCGAAGCGAAAATTTCGGGTGTTAACGTACAAACCATTTTATCCAAAAAACTTTTGGTTTTCACTCCTTTTATTGCTTTGGGATATAACACTTCAAAAACTACAGGTGGATTATTGGGAACTTACCGCGTCATTAATCCGACGCTTTCTACCGGGGTAGCCCCAGTTTATACAACAGCAAAAGATCCTGTTAGCCTCGACAAGAAAAACTTCAGCAGCTTTAGAAGCGACATCGGATTTCAATTAAATCTTGCAGTAATACGATTTTATGCATCGTACTCTGCGTCAGAATACAATTCTTTCAATGCAGGTCTCGGCCTTGGCTTTGGAAAGTAGCCAGCTAATTTCCAGGCTCCGCTTCTGCGGAGCTTGTACTCTACCTCATGATAAGCCTACCTTACAATAGTCCGGAAGAAGAAATACACCATCCTCTTTTTTCTGAAAAAAACATCCGGGTTTATTTGAAAAGAGATGACCTTATACATCCTTTCATCTCTGGTAATAAATGGCGAAAACTCAAATATCTGCTGCAAAAAGCGAACCTTGCAAATAAAAATCACCTCGTAACCTTTGGTGGCGTTTGGTCAAATCATCTGATCGCAACTGCCTGCGCCGCAGCAAAATCGGGTTTAAAAAGCACCGGAATAGTGCGCGGAGAGCCTATCAATACCGACTCCCTCGCGCTTTGTCGATTGTTCGGAATGAAACTCATCTTTGCAGACCGCGAACGTTATCGCGACAAACAAAGACTATTTAATCTCTACTTTCAGGATGATCCGGATGCACTTTTCATTAATGAAGGAGGATATAGCGAAGAAGCAGCAAAAGGTTGCGCCGAACTGGTGGAAGAACTGGATCAGGATTACGATCATATCTTTTGTGCATGCGGGACCGGAGCAACTGCGGCAGGCATTATCAACGGTCTGAGACAACAACATTCATCTTCTTGCTTACATGCTATCACTGTGCTGAAAGGAGATTTTCTGAAAGATGAAATCGACAGACTTCTTCTCGCTCCATCCGACTTTTCCTTTCATTCAGATTATCACTTTGGAGGATATGCCAAAACCACTCCAGCATTGATTAATTTCATCGCCGATTTCGCATCTCACACAGGTATCCTTATCGATCCGGTTTACACAGGGAAAATGATGTTTGCCCTTTTTGACATAGCAAGAAAAGACCTTTTTTTACCGGGAAGCAAAATATTAGCGATTCACACTGGTGGGCTGTTCGGCTTACTCGGGATGAAAGATAAATTTTAAGTGATTTGCACATCCCTTAACCCGGGTTGTGTTCTTTATTCAGTAAATTTGTGAAAAGCATCTGGTATGTATAAACTTACTGTTTCTCCGCAAAACGTACACGACGTATTAAGTAAACACATTCTGGCCGATGGCTACGACCTTACTTTTGATATGGAAAAAAGTAAAGGTGTGTATATGTACGACTCGAAATACAACCGGAACATGCTTGATTTTTTCACCTGCTTTGCCTCTGTCCCGCTAGGATATAATCATCCTAAAATGATTGAAGATGAAGAATTCAAGAGAAATCTTCTTCTGGCTGCAATCAGTAATCCCTCCAATTCAGACATTTACACTCAGCAGTATGCAGAATTTGTAGACACCTTCTCAAAAACCGCTATCCCTGAGTACCTTCCGCATGCATTTTTTATCGCAGGCGGAGCCCTGGCCATCGAAAATGCATTAAAAACGGCGATGGACTGGAAAGTTCAGAAAAGCTTTCAGAAAGGTTATCAGGAAGAGCGCGGCTTTAAGGTTATTCATTTCGAACACGCCTTCCATGGCCGCACTGGCTACACGATGAGTTTAACCAATACTAATCCCGATAAAACGAAGTGGTATGCAAAATTCGACTGGCCGCGCATTACAACCCCGGCCATCCAGTTTCCCCTTACAGCCGAAAATTTCGAAAATTTACTACTGCGTGAATCCGAATCCCTGCAACAGATAAAACAGGCTTTTGCCGATAATAAAGACGATATATGCGCAATTATCATAGAACCGGTACAGGCTGAAGGAGGAGAAAATCATGTGCGAAAAGAATTTTTAGAACAAGTAAGAACTCTGGCCGATGAGAATGAATGCTTCCTGATTTACGATGAAGTTCAGGTTGGTGTGGGCCTGTCGGGAAAATTCTGGTGCCATGAGCATTTTGGCGAAAACGCCCGTCCGGATATTATCGCCTTTGGAAAAAAAATGCAGGTTTGCGGAATTCTTGTTGGCAACAAAGTTGACGAGATCGAAAGCAATGTTTTTAGAGTGCCCTCCAGATTAAATTCAACATGGGGCGGTAACCTTACAGATATGGTTCGGGCTTCAAAGATTTTACAGATTATAAGCGAAGACAAACTGGTTGAAAACGCAGCGGAAACAGGTCGCTATTTACAAAAATGCTTGAGAGTACTTTCCGAAAAATACACTAAAATTTCTAATGTACGGGGGTATGGCATGCTGACTGCTTTTGATTTTCCGGACAAAACTATGCGCGATAAATTCATCACCAAGGGTTTTGAAAACAACGTAATGTTTATTGGTTGCGGAACTGCCTCCATACGGTTCAGGCCAGCACTTGTCATGAAACCTGCAGACGTTGACAAAGGCATGGAAGTAATGGAGCGGATCTTACCGCACCTTTAGTCTATTTCAGCTTAAACAGATCGTCAACGCCCAGCAGCTTTTTACAGGTAAACCCTTCCGCGAAAGTGGCGCCTATAAACTTACCGAACTCGCGGGCTCTCGCTTCTATAACCCGCACAAAATCAGGACTTGAAATATAGGTTTCGTGTTCTTCTTTAACCTCGGGATTATAGAACTGCGTTTTGAAGGCCTTTATAGAAGCCATTTTCGAGTCCCAGAAATCGCTGATATCTATGAGTATATCGGGTTTGATATACGCGTCTTGTATAAATTGCAATACCAGTTTAGGCCTCCAGGCAACTTGCTGTTCGCCGTTTATTTCGGTTTTTATTTTGGGCAAACCAGATAAAAAAGCTGCGTCGTTTAGCAAAGCCCCCGCGCGGCCATGATCAGGGTGGCGATCATGAATGGCGTTAATCAGTATAATATCAGGTTGGTATTGTCTTATTTTCGTTATTATCTGAAGCTGATGGAATTCATCATTTACAAAGAACCCATCCCTCATAGCCAGATTCTCACGTACGTCCAATCCCAGGATCGCGGCAGCATCTTTAGCTTCTGTGTCGCGGGTTTCGGCAGTACCTCTTGTGCCCAATTCGCCGCGTGTTAAATCTATGATACCAGTTGTATTTCCTAAAGCTTTGTGTTTGAGTAATGTTCCGGAACAGCTTAATTCGGCATCATCAGGATGAGCAGCAAAAGCCAGAATATCTATTTTCATCAATAAATACTGAGTAAAAAAAGTGAATCTAAGGGTTAATTATAGTACACAGGATTGTTATATCCTGCCGCCTGAATGATCGCTTCAATATCCCGCTCTTCTTGCGGGTTATACTGATGCTTAAGATTGTGGCCGGCAACTCTGGCTATTGACTGATAAGCAAAGGCCACCACACCTCCGCGGAGCTCTCTCACCAGATCATACGTACTCTTTCCGGTTTCCCGGTCAATTAATTTGATCAGGATTTCGCCCTGATAGATCGTCATGTTCTTGATCTCGCGATTAAACATGTCTTTAATTTCCTTATCACAAGCTCTCACTAGTTTTCGCTGATCTTTTTTACTGGTCGTGAGCGCCAGATCCTGGTTAAGCTTTGAATATCTCTTACGGGCAAACATAGCGTAAGGAAGAACTTTAAGAACATTATATTTTAATCGGTCGTACTGATACCTTGCTTCAGGCGTTCTAAACAAACGCTGGCCTTTGATATTCAGATCAGCTAATGGAATCCATGGAATCCAGGTCCCATCAACATCGCGCGTCGCATATACTTTTAACGTATCATTCTTACCTGTTACCATGCCCGGATTCACGTGCTGCGCAATTGCAGAGGCGAATAAAACGCAGAAAAATAAGGTAAGACTAAAAATTTTCATACTTTAGGGTATACACAAAATTACTTCTAATTTCGTTTATAATTAATACCTAATATACGAAATTGTAACCCAATAAGTATAAGCGAGATAAAAATTGACAGAATGTTTCAGATTTAAATATGAACGAACTAGTAATAGATCTGGAAGCGGAGAAAGCGGAAATACTTAAAAGGTACCGTGCCTTGCTTAAGGCCTGTAAATCGACCTTACAACGGGGCGACAAACGCTTAATAAGACAAGCTTTTGATATGGCCCTGGACAGCCATAAAGATATGCGCCGAAAATCAGGCGAGCCGTATATCTATCATCCCATTGCCGTGGCCCAAATAGCTGCTGAAGAAATTGGCTTAGGCACTACCTCAATTGTATGCGCCTTGTTGCATGATGTGGTGGAAGACACCGCCATTACCCTGGAGGATATCGAACGGGAATTCGGGAAAAAAGTGGCCAAAATAATAGATGGGTTAACAAAAATATCCGGCGTTTTCGACACGAACAGTTCCTTACAGGCCGAGAACTTCCGAAAGATGCTTCTTACTCTGGCCGATGATGTGAGGGTTATCCTGATAAAATTAGCCGACCGTTTGCATAATATGCGAACTATGGACTTTATGCCGAGAGATAAGCAGCTGAAAATCTCTTCAGAAACGATTTATCTCTACGCTCCCCTCGCACATCGTCTGGGCTTATATGCGATGAAATCTGAGCTGGAAGATCTTTCCATGAAATACATGGAATCGGAAACCTACAAATTCATCGCAAAAAAACTCAACGAAAAAAAGGCTGAACGTGAGCAATATGTAAAAGCTTTTGTCGAGCC
Source organism: Paradesertivirga mongoliensis (assembly GCF_024436395.1). GTDB lineage: Bacteria > Bacteroidota > Bacteroidia > Sphingobacteriales > Sphingobacteriaceae > Paradesertivirga > Paradesertivirga mongoliensis. The sequence goes on from NZ_JAFMZO010000003.1 coordinate 182,436, forward strand.
AATAAAGGAGATTCTCGAAGAGCAAGGTTTACAGGCTGAAGTATATGGCCGACCTAAGTCCATCCACTCGATCTGGAGTAAAATGCGTAAAAAGGGTGTACCATTTGAAGAAGTCTATGACCTTTTTGCGATCAGAATCATCCTGGACAGCAAACCTGAAACTGAAAAAGCAGATTGTTGGAAGGCCTACTCGATAGTAACCGATTTATACCGCCCCAACCCGGACCGGCTTCGCGACTGGATTTCATCTCCCCGTGCCAACGGTTATGAATCTTTGCATACAACAGTAATGGGCCCTAAAGGTCAATGGGTTGAGGTACAGATCAGAACTTTGCGGATGAATGAAATTGCGGAGAAAGGTTTTGCCGCTCATTGGAAGTATAAAGAATCCTCGTCTGACAGCGGTTTGGACCAATGGATACAGAAAGTACGCGAACTCTTGAGCAATCCGGAGTCTAATGCGCTTGATTTTTTGGACGATTTTAAAATGAATCTTTTTTCGGATGAGATCTTTATTTTCACACCGAAAGGCGCCTTAAAACAACTTCCTACCGAAGCCACTGCCTTGGATTTCGCTTTTGAAATCCATACCGATATCGGCGCAAAATGTATCGGAGCCAAAGTGAATCACAAGCTGGTTCCTCTTTCATACAAGCTTCAAAACGGCGACCAAGTAGAGATAATTACTTCCAGTAAGCAGAGTCCGAAGGAAGATTGGCTGAATATTGTTGTTACCGCGAAAGCTAAATCCAAAATCAAATCTTCACTAAAAGAAGAAAAACGCAGGGTGGCCGAGGAAGGTAAAGAGATTCTTGAACGAAAGTTAAAATCTCTTAAGATTACCTACAATACAGACAATATCAACAAAATAACCTATTTCTTCAAGTTTGCATCTCCTTTAGACCTTTTCTATAATGTGGCTACCGGGGCGATAGACTTGAAGGATCTGAAGCAATTCCAGACGTCAGAAAAGGTAATTGAGCAACGGTCGCCAGAAAAGATTGAGGCACACCAGATCGAGGGTATTATTAACAAAGTAAAATCTAAGGATAGTAATACTTTATTGATCGGCGAGGACATGCAAAAAATAGATTATAAGCTGTCTACTTGCTGTAACCCAATACCCGGAGATGATGTATTTGGATTTATCACCATTAACGACGGCATCAAAATCCACCGGACAACCTGCCCTAATGCAGCCAAATTAATGGCCAATTACGGCTACAGGATTGTGAAAGCAAAATGGACCTCGCAGAAAGAACTAGCCTTCTTAACCGGATTGAGGATTACCGGAATTGATGATGTGGGTTTAATCAACAAACTCACCACAGTCATTTCATATGATTTCAAAGTAAACATGCGCTCGATAACTGTGGATAGCAATGAGGGTATCTTTGAAGGATCTATTATGGTATATGTTAACGATACGCAACACCTGGATAATCTTATCAAGAAGCTTAAACAAGTAAAGGGTGTAACTTCTGTTACCCGTTTTGATTCCGAACAGCAAAATGTAGACCTCGCTTCATAATTCTTTGAGGATTTCTTATTTTTTTGGATAAATTTGAGCGCTGTTAAGCAAACTATGCCCGTAGAAGAAACCATAGCACTTGTAAAAAAAATTTTTGAGGCCTACCTCGAAAATAAAAGCTTAAGAAAAACGCCCGAGCGTTTTGCTATACTGGAAGAAATATATTCGCGCAATGATCATTTTGATGTAGAATCGCTCTATATCCATATGAAAAACAAGAAGTATCGCGTTAGCCGTGCTACAGTCTATAATACTCTTGAACTATTGGTTTCGTGCGATTTGGTAACGAAGCACCAGTTTGGCAAGAATATGGCGCAGTTCGAAAAATCATACGGTTATAAACAGCACGATCATATTATCTGCATTGACTGCGGCAAAGTGGTAGAGTTCTGCGACCCAAGAATCGGCCAGATTCAAAGCATGATGGGTGACTTGTTAAAGTTTGACATTAAGCACCACTCTCTCAATCTTTACGGTAACTGCGCCAAATTAAAGGAAGGTTACTGTGAATCTCATTCAAAAAATTAATATCCAAAAAACAATAAATGGCTGTTGACGTACTCTTAGGCCTCCAATGGGGCGATGAAGGAAAAGGAAAAATTGTAGATGTTCTAAGTCCGAAATACGATTTAATTGCACGCTTCCAGGGTGGCCCCAATGCGGGACATACACTGGAGTTTGACAATCAGAAATACGTACTAAATACTATCCCGTCGGGGATTTTCAATGAAAAAACCATGAACCTTATAGGTAATGGTGTGGTAATCGACCCGATCATTCTTAAACGCGAACTTGATAATCTAAAAAAGAGTGGTTTCGATCCGGTTGCTGCGAAAAAATTGGTAATCGCCCGTAAAGCTCATCTTATTCTTCCAACTCATCAATTGCTTGATGCTGCGTCTGAAAGCAAAATGGGCGAAGGAAAAATTGGTTCGACACTTAAAGGGATCGGCCCAACATACATGGACAAAACCGGCCGCAATGGCTTAAGAGTTGGCGATACCATGCTCCCTGATTTTAAAGAGAAATATGATAAACTGGTGAATAAACACAAGTCTATCCTCTCTCATTATGGAGAGGTTCCTAATTTTTCAGAGAAAGAATCAGCCTTCTTCGAAGCTATTGAATATTTAAAGAGTATTCCTCAGGTAGACAGTGAACATTTCGTAAATCAGTACCTGCGTGAAGGCAAGTCGGTACTTGCAGAAGGCGCACAAGGCGCAATGCTCGACGTGGACTTTGGTTCATATCCTTTTGTTACCTCATCAAATACAACAGCAGCCGGCGCATGTACCGGACTAGGTGTGGCTCCGGCAAAAATCGGTTCGGTTATCGGGATTTTTAAAGCGTATTGCACCCGTGTAGGCGGAGGACCCTTCCCTACAGAACTTCACGACGAAACCGGCGAAGAACTTCGTAAAGTTGGGCATGAGTTTGGCGCAACAACCGGTCGGCCCCGTCGTTGCGGCTGGATTGATCTGCCTGCATTAAAATATGCGATCATGCTTAACGGTGTTACCGAGCTGGTGATGACTAAAGCAGACGTGTTAAGCGGTTTTGATAAGATCTATGCTTGTACCCACTACGAATATAATGGAGAAACAATCGATTATATGCCGTACGACATTTGCTCTATTGAACCTAAGCCTGTATTTAAGGAAATTGACGGCTGGAATGAAGATCTTACTGGTATTAAGACTATTCCGGAGATTCCGGCTAAGTTGATGGCATATGTAAAATATTTAGAAAGTGAAGTTGGAGTTCCGGTAAGATATCTCTCTGTAGGTCCTGACCGGGTTCAAACTCTGATCCTAAATTAATCAGCCATTATTCCGGCATGGAAACTCATATTCCGGATGATGTAGACCTCTTTCGACAAAAAGCATTACAATGGGCTGCCTCTTTTGAGACAGCCTGTTATTTTGATTCTAATAGTTATACTGATCCTTACTCTTCGTTCGATGTGTTGATCGCTGCAGGTGCAAGCGAAGGACTTGAGTCGAATGCAGGGTCGGCGTTTGAAGAACTTGCCGGTTTCATCGAAAACTCCCCGCAATGGATAATAGGCTTTCTGGCTTACGATCTGAAAAATGAGACAGAATCTTTAAGCTCGGCCAATCCGGATCACTTAAATTTCCCCGACCTTTATTTCTTTAAGCCCAAACATCTGATTACCATAAAGGCTGGACAAGTTAAAATTACCTCAGAATCACCAGCCTCAGTTATCACAGAAATCAACTGCACTTCCTTAACAACCGAGAGGTTTTCATTCCAGGGGACTGTAAAAACGCGATTTACGCCCGACGAATATCAAGCTGCAGTACGGGCCCTCAAAGATCACATCCACCGGGGCGATATTTATGAGGCAAACTTTTGTCAGGAGTTCTATGCTGACAATTGCGTTCTCAATCCGCTGGAAGCCTTTAAATCACTAAACACTATCTCTCCTACACCTTTTGCTACTTTTTTCAAGTATAATCACCGGTATATCATCAGCGCCACACCGGAGCGATTTCTAAGCAAGCGAAGAAATAAAATCATTTCCCAGCCAATAAAGGGCACTATTAAAAGGAGCGCTGACTTCAAAGAAGACCAATACTTAAAAGAAAGCTTAAGGAACAACGAGAAAGAACAATCTGAAAATGTGATGATTGTGGATCTGGTTCGCAACGACTTAACGAAATGCGCCATACCTGGAACGGTAGAAGTAGAAGAGCTTTTCGGGATCTATACATTTGAGCAGGTACACCAGATGATATCAACTGTAATCTGTCAGGCAAAGCCTGGGCTTTCCAACGCTGAGATCATAAGAGCGGTCTTCCCAATGGGTTCTATGACTGGAGCACCGAAGATTTCGGCAATGGAATTAATTGAAAAGTATGAACGCTCTAAACGAGGCGTTTTTTCTGGCGCAATAGGCTATTTTTCTCCAGATGGCGACTTCGATTTTAATGTAGTAATCAGAACGTTGCTCTATAATGCTGCTGAGGGATATTTGTCTTTCCATGTCGGGAGTGCTATTACCTTCGCCTCAGACCCACAAAAAGAATACGATGAATGCCTGCTGAAAGCTGAAGCTATCAGACGAGTATTATCAGAGTCCATAAAGTAACCGGGAGTGAAGCTCAACGATAGATTTTTTTAAATATTATCTGTCGCATAATAAAATTTATGACTAGCTTTAATAACTCTGATGGCTCTCGATGAAAACGCATTTCTTTTACTATCAATGCTTTCCCCCTGAGCTTTTAAGAATATTGGAGTTAATGCATGCAAACGCGCTATCTGTATTTTTTGAAATTTATCTTATTGATCAGTGATCTGGTACTGATTAACTTTTTATTTTTTTTCGGTTTTCAATTATCGAATAAAATAGGTGGGCATATGGATCTGGCCCTGTATCGGGAGAACATCTCCACCTGTAACCTCTTGTGGCTAATATCATCAGGTGTATTTGGCCTTTACCGCGACCATACAATCCCAAAATTGGAATTTATTTACAGAGCTACATGGCGCAGTATTGCCTTGCATACCTTCCTTTTCTTGGCTTACCTCTTTTTTACGTATCAAATTGATTTTCCCAGACACTTCATTGTTATTTTTTATGGGTTTATGGGCTTTGGATTTATCTTAAGCCGCTTTACCGGTACAGCCTTGCAAAATTTGCTCATTCGTCATCTGGATATAAGAAAAGCTGTCGCCGTGCTGGGAATGAATTCTGGAGGATTAAAGCTTGCGGCATTTCTCGAGCAGCAATCAAATATGAAATTCGTTGGTTTTTTAGGAAAAGAGGGCTTTTATGTAGATAAAGAGGGAAAACTCATTCCCGCGGCCAGACAGCAGCTTAAAAAAGCAGCAACTGCTGGTATAAAAGAAATATTTGTTTCCATCGCTCCCGACCGCCTCGAAGACATCCCCCAGCTCATGCAGGAAGGAGAAAAACAATGTTTGCGTTTAAAATTCGTGCCTGATTTTTCTACAAATCAGGCGTACTTCCGGATTGATCACATGGGAGGCTTCCCCGTATTATGCCTCAGAAACGAACCTCTGGAAGACATGGAGAATCGGGTAAAAAAGAGGTTTCTCGACATAGTTATCAGCTCCCTGGTTATCTTATTTATTTTCAGCTGGTTATATCTGATTCTCGCTCTAATCATAAAACTTCAAAGTCCCGGACCTATACTCTTCAAGCAACTTAGAAGTGGCAGAGATAATAAGCCTTTTTACTGTTACAAATTCAGGAGCATGCGGATTAACGACGACAGCGATATAAACCAGGCCACGCGTAACGACGACAGAATAACCCCTATTGGAAAATTTATGCGGAGGACGAGCCTGGACGAATTTCCTCAGTTTTTCAATGTTCTTTTCGGAGATATGAGCTTGATAGGTCCTAGACCCCACATGTTGAGTCATACCGGTCAATACAGAGCAATCATCGATAAATACATGGTTCGGCATTTAGTTAAACCAGGTATAAGCGGATGGGCTCAGGTTAACGGGTTTAGAGGCGAAACCAACGAACAATGGTTAATGGAACAGCGCGTTGAGCACGATATATGGTATATGGAGAATTGGTCGGCCATGCTGGATATTCGCATTATATTCCTGACCATTATTAATATCTTCCGGGGAGAAGATAAAGCATACTAATTACTCTTTGCAGTCGATATAAAGAAAAGAGTTTGTCTCATCCGTTTATTAAACGATATTGAGACAAGCTCTTTCCGCTTTAAGTTAAGGCTTATAGTATCTTCTCGCCTCTGGCAAATTCTTTTGTATTTGCGAGATCCGGGTTTGATCGCTGGGGTGTGTACTCAAAAACTCGGGAGGCGTACCATTTCCTTCTTTGGCAGAAGCCATCCGTTGCCAGAATGTTAATGCATTATCAGGGTTATACCCGGCCATAGCCATAAATACAAGGCCTAATCTGTCTGCTTCAGTCTCCTGAGAGCGACCGTATTTAAGTAATGCTAACTGACCACCCAAACCATATAATTGACCGATAGCTTGTGATCCGCCCGTAGCAGCACCTACAATACCCCCAATTGCCTGCGCACCCATCATTTGAGAATATCTTTCCTCGGCATGGCGGGCGATAGCGTGAGCAATCTCGTGGCCCATTACAGTGGCCAGGCCAGCGTCTGTTTGTGCAACAGGAATCAAGCCTGTATATACTGCAACTTTTCCGCCTGGCATTGCCCAGGCATTAATGTCTTTACTTTGAATGAGATTAAATTCCCATTGCAAATTATATTTACCGGCGTATCCGTTCTGATTAAGGTATGTCTCTACGGCCCGGGCTATTCGTCCACCCACGTTACGTACACGCTGCAAATCAGAACCGCTTCGAACTACCGTTACTTTCGGATCATTTAGAAATTGCCTGTAGGCCTGAGCTGCTTCCTGTTGTATAGCATCAGAGTTTGCGAGGCTTAATTGGCGTCTTCCGGTTAAAGGAACCGTTGAGCATGCAGCCATTATTGTTACCAACAAAATGGTGCTAAGTATTCTTAAACTTCTCATATTCATGTCTGTGTTTTAACAGATAACGCAAAGATCAGTCCAGCTGTTTTTTTCTAAAGAAATTAACTTTAGCTTCTTTGCCTTTTAGCAGGCGTTCGATGTTCTTTTGGTGGGTCACAAGTATCAAAACACAGATACACATACCATAAACAACAATCGGACGAATGGGGGAATGAAATAGGAATATTACGCTCAGCGGAAAGGAAAATCCCGCAGAGATAGAACTGAGGGAGACATATTTTGAAACAAGGAGTACTATTAAGAAAACAACTACGCAAACCATAGCAGCTTCTATATGAACTGCCAGGATCATCCCAAACAGAGTTGCAATACCCTTTCCTCCTCTAAATCCTGCAAAGACCGGAAACAAGTGTCCCATTACAGCAATTATACCCAAGGCCAGTTGATAGTTCGCAAACTGAACAGAATGTTGGGGTCCGGTTACTGAAAGCCCGATAAGATAGGCCAGATTGGTAGCGGTCCATCCCTTCAAAATATCAAGGACCATTACGGCTATTCCCGCTTTTTTTCCGAGTACCCGAAAAGTATTTGTTGCTCCAGCATTTCCACTGCCGTATTCGCGTACGTCAATACCATAGAAGGCCTGCCCTATCCAGACAGCTGTGGGAATTGAGCCAAACAAATAAGCTGCAACTAGTGCAGATAGAGAATAAATTGAAATCATTCAGGTTGCAATATTAAAAAAAAGCAGAGCCAAATTCGTGCAAAACTGATGCTTATTTAGTTTTTAAATGCTTTCAGACTCATGTCCAGGCTTTTAACAGAATGAGTCAAAGCGCCTAAAGAAACGTAATCAACGCCGCACTGGGCATATTGTAATACATTGTCCTGCGTTATACCACCCGAAGCCTCGGTAATAAATCTTCCATCCACCAATTTAACCGCAGCTGTTAATGTCTCAAAATCAAAATTGTCCAGCAAAATTCTGTCTACCTGGCCGCACTCCATCACTTCCTCAAGTTCGGTTAGGTTGCGTACTTCAATTTCGACCGGAATCTTTTTATTATTCTCTATTAAATATTGCTTCGCTGCATTTAGTGCCTGACTTATTCCTCCTGCATAATCCACATGATTATCCTTAATCAAGATCATATCATATAGGCCGAAGCGATGGTTAACCCCGCCTCCGATCTTGACGGCAAGCTTCTCCAGGAAACGCATATTTGGCGTGGTCTTACGTGTATCAAGCACTTTAGTGTTCGTATCTTTGAGCAGATTGGCGATACGCCTGGTGGTTGTTGCAATACCGCTCATCCGCTGCATGGTATTTAAAACGAGTCTTTCCGCTACTAAAATCGAATAAGCACTTCCGGTTACGTGTAAAATTATGTCGCCATATTTGACGTCGGCACCGTCTTTTATGAATACGTCTACTTTAAGCGCCTTATCCACCTTTTTGAAGATCTCCAGAGCAACGGCGACACCGGCAATTACCCCATCTTCCTTAATTAACAGTTTGGCACTCCCCTGCTTCCCTTCCGGGATAGTTGAAAGCGATGTATGATCTCCATCACCAACATCTTCTTGAAGTGCATTGTCAATAAATTTGTGCAGTACCTCTATATCGACTTCCATATAAGCGCAAAAATAAGAAATACACCGATATATGTGGATTTGTTTACAACGGTATTGCTAAGCCATTCTAAATGGCCAAAACAAATAAATGTTCAGGCATTCGTCATCACGTAGATCAAAATCAAATTTTATGTAAGTTTGCACCCGTGGAAAATAAAAAATTAGCCTTAATAATACTTGATGGCTGGGGATACGGTAATCCGGATCAATCAAACGCCATTGTTGCTGCAAACACTCCTTTTTTTGATAGTCTGATTGCAAAATATCCCAATTCGACTCTGGAAGCTTCGGGCATGGCTGTAGGTCTCCCGGAAGGCCAGATGGGAAACTCGGAAGTTGGCCATATGAATTTAGGCGCGGGCCGGGTGGTATATCAGGAGCTGGGCCGTATTCACAAAGCGGTAGAAGATGGGGAACTTGCGTCCAATCCGGCATTAAAGGAAGCCTTTGAATATGCCAAAAAAGAAAACAAACAAGTGCATTTTATAGGTCTGGTTTCGGATGGGGGTGTTCACTCTCATACCCGTCATCTGATCGGCTTATGCGAAGCTGCTAAAAGTTATGATCTCGATAAAGTTTTCATACATGGCTTTTTAGATGGCAGGGATACCGATCCTAATTCGGGTATAGAATACATTACTAAGCTCGAATCTTATCTGAATGATTCGCCGGCTAAATTAGCTTCACTGATCGGCAGATATTACGCCATGGACCGGGATAACAGATGGGAACGGGTAAAGCAGGCTTACGATGTAATGGTGAACGCCACCGGGACAAAAACCAGCGATGCTATTTCGAGCATTCGCGATTCGTATAACGAAGGTGTTACCGATGAGTTTATGAAACCGATTGTAAAAGTAGATTCATCTGGCCAGCCGGTTGCTGTAATCGAACCAGGCGACGTAGTTATCTGCTTTAATTTCAGAACAGATCGCGGGCGCGAAATAAGCCTCGCTCTAACTCAGAAGCCCTTCCCTGAGTATCAGATGACGCCTTTGAGTGTGAAGTATATCACCATGACCACCTACGATGATACGTTTAAAGATGTTAAAGTAGTGTTTACCAAAGATGACCTTACTGAAACTATCGGCGAAGTGCTTGAAAAACATGGAAAAACACAGGTTAGAATAGCTGAAACTGAGAAATACCCTCACGTAACGTTTTTCTTTTCGGGAGGACGGGAGAAAGAATTTAAGGGTGAAAGACGACTTCTCATTCCTTCGCCTAAAGTGGCGACTTACGATCTGCAGCCCGAAATGAGCGCGAAAGGAATCAGAGATGCCATTTGTGAAGATTTTCGAACTAACAAACCTGATTTTGTATGTCTTAATTTCGCCAATCCCGACATGGTTGGTCATACCGGAGTGTTCTCTGCTGTTGTAAAGGCAGTTGAAACGGTAGACAGCTGTCTTCAGACCGTTGTTGAATGCGGATCGGAGCAGGGCTATTCGTTCATTGTTATTGCCGATCATGGCAATGCAGATTTTATGGTGAACGAAGATGGCTCTCCGAATACAGCGCACACCACAAATCTGGTTCCCTGTATTTTAATTGATAACGATTACTCTAAAATTGGAAACGGAAAGCTTGGCGATATTGCTCCGACTGTTCTTAAAATCCTTGGAGTGCCGGTGCCTGAAAGCATGACAGGCGATATCCTGGTTTAGTATGAAATATTATCCGGCATTGATTCTCTTTGTTTTTCTTGCCTCCTGCGGCAACGAAAACAAAGAGACTTCAAAACAATACTTCGATATTAAAGGGTACTTCTCAAAAGAGGTAAAAAAACTACAAAAGCAAAATCCTGTAATAAGCAAAACAGTTCTTCAAAACGGGCAATCAGAAGCACGAAGCATAATGCTTGATAATTGGGAAGCAGAGCTTGAGCTTTTCTCTGCATCAGACATTAACAAACCCGCCTGGAAAAATAGTTACCAAGTTATCAACACAGGAAATATCAAAGAATATATTTCGAAGGACAAGCAACTGAAAACCAGAAAAATATCTATCGAATCTTACAGAGGGACGATTAAACACATCACTATTTTGAATGCTTCACAAAATATGCTTTACTCTTCAGAAGAACAGTTGGATTACTACCCTGACTCTCTCTACAGCATTAAAAAGCGCCAGACCGTTCGCATAATGGGCACTAACAGCTATTCCATTTTCGCAAGATTTAAAAACTAAAAACCCAATAAAAGATTTAATTATTCGTTCATCTGTGAAAGGGTATTATGAAAAAATTAGTTTGGGGCTCAGTTGCATTTTTAGTATTTGCCTCATGTGCTATTGAAAAACAAAACACTGTTAAAAAAACAGTGCCTGCCGCTAAACCGGCAGTAGCCAGTTCATTTATGGAAGTGGTAGATTTTCAAAAAGAATTTTTAAAACGCATTAATAAAGCCAGAGAGGAAGGCTGCAAATGCGGAGACGTATATATGCCGCCTGCTGAACCTTTAAGTTGGAACGACAGACTGCAATTAGCGGCACTGGGCCACGCGCAAGACATGTCAAGAAACAGGTACTTCAGCCATGTGAGTAAAAACGGCGACCGGATAAAAGATCGTATTACAGCCGCAGGATATACGCCTGCCGGATTTCAAACCTTCACCATCGGTGAAAATATAGCTTACAATCAGCGCACTATTAGAGAAGTGATGGAAGCATGGTTGAAAAGTCCAAGCCACTGTAAAAACATTATGAATCCTGCCTTTAGGGAAATCGGGATTGCAATGCAAAACTACTATTGGGTGCAGGCCTTTGGGGCAAGAATCCCATTTTCAAAGCGATATAATAGCAGCAGGTAACTGACTTTCGTGCATAAAAAAAGCGACCAAAAGTCGCTTTTTTTTGTTGAGTACTTCGCAATCTTATTCGAGGTTTGCCATATAAACTTTAGCTTTCTTCATCTCATCCATAATATCCTTTCTTCCCGGATTGGAATCAAGCACCCGCTGAAGGTCGTTGATACACGATTTGTACGAACTGACAGCAGCGGCTTTATCATAGGTTTTCGGATTCTTCTGGCCCTTAAGAATGGCATAATCACGGTAAGCGATTGCTCTGTTTTGATAAAGCTTCTTATCCTCGCTATTTAACTCGATAGCTTTTGTGTAATCTTTGATACTCGCAAGTAAGATCTTTTCCCGTTCTGCAGGAGTAAGTGAAGTGTTCATTTGTGCTCCCAGAAAGTTACGGGCTTTGCCACGATAATAATAAGAGGAAACATTATTGGGCTGCAGGGAAATAACTTTCCCAAAAGTACTTATCGCCTTTTGATAGTCGCCCGAGTGATAATATGAATACCCCAGCATATAAAGTACGTCCGCATTGCTGGCTTCGGCGGGAAGTGATTTTTCGAGATGAACAACCGCGTTTTTGAAATCGCCGTCTAAAAGCGCTTTATTACCTAAGCGCACATAGGCATTATTGGATTCTGACTGTTGCGCCCAAGAAAAGCCTGTGAATAATAGTAGGAAAGAGAAAAGTGATGTGATTACTTTCATTTGAACTTTGTGAGTTAACCTGTTGCTGAAACGCATAAATTATATTATTATTCTTTATCCGCAAACCTTGTACAATAATATAATGTATAACGATTTAAAGAATGTAATAATACACAAGGTTAATTATTTTGTTTCTTTGTTTAAAAAAGAATCGATTGAATTGCTGACTTTTTAACAGCATTATTGGCCTTCAAAAACTATCCTGAATGGCAATGAAGCCATTTTAGGCAAGATTATGAGATGTGGACAAAATAAATCTTGACTTGGCATAGGCATTGCAATCATATGCATTCATAAATAAACACACAGCAAAAAAAAATTCAACTGTCAATTTGACGTTGAGAAAGGAAATGCATGAGCGAATTTGATTTTCATCAAACACTACCCATAATTAACGAAGATACCGAGTTTTTTCCCCTGATGTCTCAGGAAGACGAAGAGGAAATGAACAATGAACAAACTCCGGAAGTACTTTCTATATTGCCATTGCGCAATACGGTGCTGTTTCCCGGGGTGGTCATCCCTATTACTGTTGGCAGAGACAAATCCATCAAACTTATAAAAGATGCTTATAAAGGCGACCGTACCATTGGGGTTGTTTCTCAGCGGGATGTTGGCATTGAAGATCCAACATTTGAGCAGCTAAACGATGTAGGAACGGTAGCACTTATTATCAAAATGCTGCAAATGCCTGATGGCAGCACAACAGTCATTATCCAGGGGAAGCAACGTTTCCGTTTAGGAGAGGCCGTACAAAGCGAACCGTACATAAAAGCAAGCATCAACAAGTTCGAAGAGATAAAACCAAAGGCCGATAAGGAATTTAAAGCCATTGTTGCTTCGGTTAAAGAGCTGGCTATGCAGATTATTCAGCTTTCGCCGAATATTCCGAGCGAGGCTGGTATCGCTATTAAAAACATTGAAAGCACCTCTTTCCTGATAAACTTTATTTCATCTAACATGAATGCCGACGTTGCGGCAAAACAGCAGATGTTAGAGGTAGCTAACCTGTACGAACGAGCAAAAATGGTCCTCGAGCATCTTACTATGGAGCTTCAAATGCTTGAGCTACGGAATCAAATTCAATCTAAAGTACGTACTGATTTAGACAAACAACAACGTGATTATTTTCTAAATCAGCAGTTAAAAACTATTCAGGAAGAGCTAGGCGGCAACTCTCCGGACCTTGAGCTGGATAATTTACGTCAAAGGGCATTGAAGAAAAAATGGTCTGCAGAGATTGCCAGTCATTTTTCAAAAGAACTCGACAAGCTTGCGCGGATGAATCCGGCTGCAGCCGATTATTCTGTTCAAGTGAATTACCTTGAACTTCTTTTAGACCTGCCATGGAACGAATTCACTAAAGATAACTTCGACCTGAAACGGGCCGAACGCATCCTTGATAAAGACCACTTTGGCCTTGATAAAGTAAAACGCCGTATTATTGAGTACCTGGCTGTTTTGAAGCTAAAAAACAATATGAAGGCACCTATTCTATGCCTTGCAGGCCCTCCGGGGGTTGGAAAAACGTCTCTGGGAAAATCGATTGCCAAAGCACTGGGACGTAAATACGTGAGAATGGCCCTTGGTGGTATCCGCGACGAGGCCGAAATTCGCGGCCACCGGAAAACTTATATCGGCGCAATGCCAGGAAGAATCATTCAGTCACTAAAAAAAGCGGGCGCGGCCAATGCGGTTTTTGTACTGGATGAAATAGATAAAGTTGGAAATGATTTTAGAGGCGATCCCTCTTCGGCCTTGTTAGAGGTGCTCGACCCCGAACAAAATAACGCGTTTTACGATCATTATGTAGAGCTTGACTTCGATTTATCAAACGTGATGTTTATAGCCACGGCGAATTCCTTAAGCAATATCCAGCCTGCCTTGCTAGACAGAATGGAAATAATTGAGGTCAACGGCTACACCATTGAGGAGAAGATAGAAATTGCCAAACAGCACCTCTTACCTAAGCAACTTGAACAGCACGGCTTAAAGAAAAAAGATGTGGCCTTAAAAGCTTCAGTTCTCGAAAAGATCATTGAGGATTATACCCGCGAATCAGGAGTACGTGGCCTGGAAAAAAGGATCGGATCGGTAGTACGTGGAGTTGCCACTAAGATTGCAATGGAAGAGGAATATACCTCTGCACTTAATAAAGTCGACATAGAAAGAATCCTTGGCGCACCGATGTTCGATAAAGATCTATATGAAGGCAACGAAGTAGCTGGTGTGGTTACCGGCCTGGCCTGGACACAGGTTGGCGGCGATATTTTATTTATTGAAGCGAGCTTAAGTCCCGGAAAAGGAAAACTATCCATTACCGGAAATCTCGGCGATGTAATGAAAGAGTCAGCAGAAATAGCGATGGCATACCTTCGGGCACATGCCGCCAAATTTAATATTGACCATCGTTTGTTCGAATCATGGGATGTACATGTCCATGTGCCTGCCGGCGCTACACCTAAAGATGGGCCCTCTGCCGGTATAACGATGCTGACAGCACTGACTTCGGCGTTCACTCAGCGCAGGGTAAAGCAGCACCTTGCAATGACTGGCGAGATCACGCTTCGTGGTAAAGTTTTGCCTGTCGGCGGAATCAAGGAAAAAATACTTGCTGCAAAAAGAGCTAATATTAAAGAGATCATCTTATCCAAATCGAACGAGAAGGATATCCTTGAAATAAAAGAAGATTATATCAAAGATCTTACCTTTTACTATGTTAAGGAAATGAAAGAAGTAATCGATCTCGCCCTTACCAACGAAAAGGTAAAAGATCCAATTGATTTAACGGTTAAAGGGCCAGCAAGCATTTTAAACTAAAATATAAGCCGCAAAAAAAGAGACAGGATTTGATTCGATTCTGTCTCTTTTTTTTAACTTCAAGGTTTATAATAAACGTATGAAAAAATTCATCTATTTACTTTGCCTCCTCGCATCCATAGGTACAGCAACGCGGGCGCAACAAATCACTAAAACGGATTCTTTAAATAAACGACCACAGGCCGTCTTTTTTGAAATTCTAGGATCAGGAGGACTTTATTCGGTCAATTACGACACACGATTTTCTACAAAGCCGGATGGCTTAGGAATGAAGGTGGGAATCAGCTATACTCAGGTCTCAGAAGCATCTTTATTTACCCTGCCGCTGCAATTAAATTATCTGTTGGGCAAAAGCGAAAAATATTTTGAAGTCGGCCTAGGGGCTACATATGCCAGCGCTGCTCTCGACGCATTTGGAGATGACGATGAAAGTGAGTCGGGCTCAACCGTTTTTGGCACAATGACATTTGGTTACAGAAAACAGCCGCTGGATGGTGGTTTTATGTTTAGAGGCGGCGTCTCCCCTGTCTTTGGAAAAGGATATTTTATACCGTACTATCCTTATATATCATTCGGATATTCTTTCTGACAATAAACGCCGGTACTCAAAAATGAAATGCAGGACCTCCGCATTGGCGTGCCTTCTTCTTTTTCCTTTTCTGGTACTTTCCCAGAACTTTAGAAACGAATTTGGATTTCGGGCAGATAATGATTCTTTTCTAGCCTACGGACAAGACCAATATTATACGAACGGCCTCTTCATCACTTTCAGGCATGCTGTCAATCAGGAGCGGATATCCACCCGTTTTGCGAAACTGATCTGGGAAGCAGAAGCCGGACAGTATATGTTTAATCCTTACACGGGCAAAATAGATGACATCAGCAAGGTAGACAGACCTTTTGCTGCTTACTTATATGCAGGAGGAAAATTAAATCTGTTCCTGCCGAACGAACATGTTTTTGAACTCTCACTAAATGCCGGAACGATCGGTCCCGACGCTTTAGGCGAAGAGGTTCAGAAAGGTCTGCACCAAGCTATTGGGTTTTATCCTATTAAAGGTTGGGAATATCAGGTAAACAATGATTTGGGCATAAATGCAGCTCTAAAACACTCCGCCCTGCTTGTGCGAAACGGAAATAACGATCTCAGCTTAAACTCCTACGTAAATATCGGCAGCACTTTTACAGGTGTGGGAGCGGGAATTCTCTACCGCACAGGACGCATTAATAAATTCTTTAACTCGGTAAGCGCCAATAGCCGGATTTCGAATTCGGCTGGTGATTCCATCCCTGAAAAGGAATTCTTCTTTTTTACGCGGCCGATGCTGAATTTTATCGGATATGACGCAACGGTTCAGGGAGGCCTATTCGCCGATGATAAGGGGCCCGTTACTTTCGATCCCAAAAGGTTTCAATACTCACATGAATTCGGGATAAATTACGCTGCCAATCGCTGGACGCTAAATTTTTCGGTAATTTTTAAATCAAGGGACGTGAAAATGCAGAAAACTTCGCACCAATATGGATCTGCAGCAATTTATTATCGTTTTTGATCTGCTAGAACTCAAAGCCTTTCTTACTTCGGTTAAGCTTCTTTAAAGCCTGCTGCTGCTTGTTTTTTAAACGCTGTGCTACCGCCGATTTCTTCGGCTTAGTTGCCTTCCGTGGCATTTGAACGTGCAGTGCATTTTTCAGCAGCAACAAAAGCTTTTGAAGAGTTCGTTCCTTATTCAGGTACTGACTCCTTTCTTCCTCAGAAATCACCTGAATTAATCCTTCCGATGTCATCTTACCAGCAAGCTTCTGTCTTAGAAGTGTTTTTTGCTCAGTAGTAAATAGTTCTGAAGCCTCAAAATCAAAATTAAGCTCTGCTTTGCTTGAAACTTTATTTACATTTTGTCCGCCTTTTCCACCGCTTCTCGATGTCTTAAAAGTAATATTTGGAAGCAGATTATGAATTGAGATCTCCATATCCCAAATAAACAAAATATACTTGCTTTGTTTAAAATTCGGCGCAAATAATATCTTTGTTCCAATGAATAACAATATAGTAGTGGCCATTGATGGCTATTCGTCGTGCGGAAAAAGCACATTGGCGAAGGCGCTGGCAAAAAAACTACACTTCATATATATTGACAGTGGGTCTATGTATCGCGCGGTTACCTTATATCTGCAGCGTAACAAGATCGACATCAGTAAGGAAGAGCTGGTGAGCGAGGCCCTCAAAGACATTCATTTAAACTTCCATTCTAAAGATTACAAAACGCATATCACCTTAAACGACGAAGAAGTTTCTGATGAAATAAGAAACATGGCTGTTTCAGAAATGGTGAGCGAAGTAAGTGCAATCAAAGCGGTACGAAAAGAAATGGTGAAGCAGCAGCAGCGTATGGGACGATCGAAAAATATAGTTATGGATGGAAGAGACATTGGAACAACGGTATTTCCCGACGCGCAGGTAAAGATTTTCATGACTGCAGACCCTAAAATAAGAGCCGAGCGTAGATTTAAAGAACTTGTTGATAAGGGCGAAAACATTACCCTTGAAGAAGTATTCGACAATTTGGCGCATCGCGATTATCAGGACACTACCCGAAAGGAAAGTCCGCTGACACGCGCTGAAGACGCTATCATCCTGGATAACACCGATCTCACCGAAGAACAACAGCTCGCTCTGGCGCTCGAAAACATTACTCCCCTTTTGAGGAACAGGTAACCATAATGTAAAGTTTATCTGCTCTTAACACGCTGCGGGTAGTTTGCACAAACTTTATCAGGAGTCGACAGTTATTGTACTTAATGCAGGAAAAGATATCCTTAACGGTATTCTTTTTGCTTCAAAGTTCAAGCACTGCATTCCAGTTATGAAAATTGCAATCTCTACCATAGGAACAAGAGGCGATGTACAGCCATACGCCATACTCGGAAAAGCCCTTGCTGCCCGCGGTCATGACGTTACTCTTTCCACTGCCCGAAACTTCAAAGCCCTGGTAGAAAGTTATGGGATCGATTTTCACCCTATTAACGTTGACTACGAAGAGATTTTAAATTCGGAAGAGGGTAAGAAGATCCTTAAAGCCAACCTGTTTGCTATACAGCGAAACCTTGATAAGTTGATCTACCCCCTTATTGAAAACTCATTAAATGAATGTTATCAGTTAGCTCAAAACAGCGACCTTTTTATATACAGGCCAAAAACCCTGGCTGATGTTTTTACCGGACAGCTGAATACCAAAGCCGTACGCGTTGCCGTTGTACCGGCGATGGAGGAAACGGCCGCCTTTTTAAATCCCATATTAAGCGGCTTCTGGCTTCCCGGATTTATGAACAGATGGAGCTATAAGTGGGTAAATTTGAGATACCGCGTTTTGAGAAAACCCATCAATCACTTTTGCCAGCAAAACGGCCTACAGGAACATAAGCCCAAAATCAAATACAACATACCTTCTATTTACGGAATTAGCGAGCACTTTCTTGAACGGCCAAAAGATTGGTCAAAGGCACATCAGCTTACCGGTTTCTGGTTTCCTGAAGGGGGCGCGGTTCTGCCAGCCGAAATTTCAGAATACCTTGACGCCGGCGAGCCTCCGATTTTGATCACTTTCGGCAGTATGCCACTTAAGAGAGAAATTGCCGGCATGATTATGCAAACAGCCTCTGAAATTAAGGAGCGATTCTTAATAGCGGCGTGCTGGAGCGACTGGGATGTCCCGCATATGGAGCCTTCACCTAATGTTAAGATAATTTCCTCTGTGCCGTTTGAGGCACTTTTTCCGAGGGTGAAAGCCGTTGTTCATCACGGCGGAATTGGCACTACTGCGGAGTGCTTGAAAGCCGGGAAACCCATGTTTGTCTGCCCGGTTCTTTATCCGGTAGGCGACCAATACTTTTGGGGCGACCTTGCTTACAAAAAAGGGCTCGGAGTAAAACCGGTGCCGGTGTCGAGACTGACTCCAAATATCTTTAAAGAAAAAATCTCCCAATTAATAAATAATCAGGGCTTAAAAGAAAATTGCCGTGTAATGGCAGAGAAACTGGCCTCTGAGAACGGAATAGAAAATGCTGTTAAGCTGATTGAAGAAGGTATCTAATCAGCTTCTTCGTCTGCCGGATTCCTGCTCAAACCACCTTCGTCAAATGCCTGTTCATCCATTGGTGCTTCCCAGGTTAGTCCGTGTGTTTTCTTTCCGGTTTTAAATCCGTCATCAGCAGGTTTTCTTCTTTCCTGAGCATCGGCATTTTTTTCTCTGAGCTCATCCTCTGCACTTTTAATTTTGCGGTTATTACTATCTGGTGTTTCCATGTTCAATAGGTTGATTTCTATCTCTCCATAACATTTAGAACGCTGTCGGGTTTCGAGAAAAACTATCAGACTGCAATACAGCGACATAGAAATGAATTAATCGAAAAAAAATTTTTAGGATAAAAATGTATTTACCTACCTTTGCTGTCCTGATTCAAAATCAGGAAAAGGAGACAAATTAATTAATGGCCAAAAAACAAGAAGCAGAAAAAGAGCTGATTGCTAAATCAGCAGAACTTGAAGAAACCACAAGGGTTACTGAGAAAGAAAACATTGAGTCAGAAGCTGATTCATTGTCAATTGAAGAAATTAAGTCTAAAACGTTAGTTACACCAACCGGAGATTTCGATTGGGATGCTGACGACAAAGGATTTGGCAATTACAGCCAGGAAGAGCGTGCAAAGCTTGAACAAATGTATGCAGGTACTTTCAACCAGATCAACAAAGGTGAAATTATCAGCGGTACTGTTGTTAACATTAACAGCAAAGATGTGGTATTAAACGTCGGATTTAAGTCTGATGGTATGGTATCATTATCTGAGTTCCGTGATACTCCGGATCTTAAAGTTGGTGATAAAGTGGACGTATTTGTTGAATCTCAGGAAGATCTTAACGGACAATTGGTTCTTTCACGTAAACGTGCAAAAACTCAGAAGTCTTGGGAGCTTATCAATGAGGCTCTTGAAAACGATATCATCATTAACGGTTATGTAAAAAGCCGTACAAAAGGTGGTCTTATCGTTGACATTATGGGTGTTGAGGCTTTCTTGCCCGGCTCTCAGATTGATATCAAGCCTATCCGCGACTACGATATCTACGTAGGCAAAACCATGGAATTTAAGGTGGTGAAAATCAATCACGAGTTTAAAAACGTGGTTGTATCTCACAAAGTTCTTATCGAGGATGATCTTGAGAACCAAAAAACAGAAATTGTTGCCAAACTTGAAAAAGGTCAGGTTCTTGAAGGTACCGTTAAAAACATCACGGATTTCGGTGTGTTTATCGACCTTGGCGGCGTAGACGGATTACTGCATATTACAGATATTTCATGGGGTCGTATCGAGCATCCAAAAGAAGTATTAACTCTTGATCAAAAGATCAATGTGGTTGTACTTGATTTTGATGATGAGAAAAAACGTATCGCCCTTGGTTTAAAACAACTTACTTCTCATCCTTGGGAGTCTTTAGATACCAACATTGCTGTGGGTTCTAAAGTTAAAGGTAAGATTGTAACGGTTGCTGATTACGGTGCATTCCTTGAAATCACCCCTGGTGTTGAAGGATTAATTCACGTATCAGAAATGTCATGGTCTCAAAACTTGCGTAATCCTCAGGAATTCCTGAAAGTTGGTGATGAAGTTGAAGCGCAGGTTTTAACTTTAGATCGCGACGAGCGCAAAATGAGCCTTGGTATTAAACAATTAACGCCAGATCCTTGGAAAGATATCGCTGCTAAATACACTGTTGGAAGCCAGCATAAAGCTGTTGTTAAAAACATGACCAATTTTGGTGTATTTGTAGAAATCGAAGAAGGAATTGACGGATTGATTCACATTTCTGACCTTTCATGGTCTAAAAAAGTAAATCACCCTAACGAGTTCACTAAAATTGGTGAAGAATTAGACGTGGTAGTTCTTGAATTAGACGAAGAGAACCGCAAATTGAGTTTAGGACATAAGCAACTTGAGGAAAACCCTTGGGAAACTTTTGAAACTATCTTCACTTTAGATTCAATTCACGAAGGAACAGTTTTAAAAGTTACCGAGAAAGGTGCTATTGTAGCTTTACCGTATGGTGTTGAAGGATTCGCTCCAAGCAAACATACTGTTAAAGAAGACGGCAAAGTTCTTAAAGCTGAAGAAACTGCGGATTTCAAAATCATCGAGTTTAACAAAGAATCAAAACGCATTGTAGTATCTCACTCTCGTATCTGGGAAGAAGCTAAAAACGAAGCCCGTAACGAAGAAAGAGCGCAGAAACAAAAAGATGTTAAAGCAACTACAAGCGCGGTGAAGAAAGTTAAAGATTCAGTTGAAAAATCTACTTTAGGCGATCTGGACGTATTAGCTCAACTAAAAGAGCAGATGGAAGGCGCTGAAAACAAAGCGGCTAAAAAATCTGCTGCGAAGAAAACTGAAGAAGGAGCTGAATAATAATTCATACCTCGTAATATGAGCCCTGCTAAAAATTTAGCAGGGCTTTTTTGTTGCTTGTTAGTTTAGAATGAATCAGCCAACCAAACTATATTCATCCCTAACTATACGAAAGTTCACATTATTAGTCGTAGGATGAAAAATGCCTGATGTATTATATTCATCCGATGACGCCCCTCACCTAAATCACATTTTTATCTGCTCGATATAATTTATTTTTTAACTTTGCCCAAATCATAACTGATGCAAAACTTAACCCTGCTTGACGGACAGAAGTTTCAGATAACCATTCAACGCCTCTGCCATCAGTTAATTGAAAATCACAACGACTTTTCTAACTCTGTAATTCTGGGTATTCAGCCCCGGGGTATTTTCCTTTCGAACAGAATTGCATCAGAACTCAGAAATATTCTTCCACAGGCTGATATACTGAACGGAGACCTGGATATCACTTTCTTCAGGGATGATTTCCGTCGCCGGGAAGGCCCGCTAGTACCTAACAGCACTAAGATCGACTTCATTATTGAAGGCAAAAAAGTCATTCTGATCGATGATGTTTTATGGACCGGCAGAACCATCCGTTCGGCAATGGACGCCATGCTTGCTTTTGGGCGCCCGGAAAAAGTTGAGCTTCTGGTGTTAGTAGACAGACGATTTTCAAGGCACTTACCTATAGAGCCTGATTATATAGGAATACAGGTAGACTCTATCAATTCGCAAAAGGTACTGGTTACATGGAAGGAAGCAGATCAGGAAGATAAAGTTATTTTATTATCAGAAGCAGCAGAATAAGACGATGGCAGAAAACAATCAGAAATTGAGTACCAGGCATCTTTTAGGAATAAAAGATTTAAGTGAGAATGATATTCAACTGATTTTTGAAACCGCTGATACTTTTAAAGACGTATTAAACAGACCCATAAAAAAGGTGCCTTCCTTACGGGATATCACCATAGCGAATATCTTCTTTGAGAACTCTACCAGAACCAGGCTTTCGTTTGAACTGGCTCAAAAGCGCCTATCGGCCGACACTGTGAACTTTGCTGCGTCGTCATCTTCTGTAAGCAAGGGTGAAACTCTGATTGACACAGTGAACAACATTCTGGCAATGAAAGTGGACATGGTAGTGATGAGACACCCCTATCCTGGAGCCGGAGTTTTCCTGAGCAAGAAAGTTAATGCTCAAATTGTTAATGCTGGCGATGGAGCTCATGAGCATCCAACTCAGGCTTTGTTAGATGCATTCTCGATCAGAGAGAAATATGGCGATGTAAGCGGCAAAAAAGTGGCCATAATTGGCGATATTCTCCACTCAAGGGTGGCCTTGTCTAACATTCTCTGCCTCCAAAAGTTAGGTGCAGAAGTTATGGTTTGCGGTCCTACAACCCTAATTCCGAAATATATAAAGTCGCTTGGCGTGAGAGTAGAATTTGACCTTCTTAAAGCGTTGAACTGGTGCGATGTGGCCAATATGCTTCGCATACAACTGGAACGTCAGGACATCAAATATTTCCCTTCATTAAGAGAATATTCTATGCTCTATGGCTTAAATAAGCAGATCCTTGACTCTCTTGACAAAGAAATCACTGTTATGCATCCAGGGCCTATAAACCGGGGGGTTGAAATTACGAGTGATGTGGCCGATAGTAAACAATCTATCATTCTCGACCAGGTAGAAAATGGGGTTGCAATTAGAATGGCTGTGCTATATCTTTTAGCTGGCCAGCGTGACTAATTAATTCCACAAAGGATTTTCAGGAAAGTTCACTATATGGGCATATTTAGGCCCCAGCCCTATCACGATATCTTTCCAGAGATTTTCCTCTTCGTCTGCAAATAATAAATCGGGGTTGTAGGTATTAGTCACCAGCCACGAATTTTGTTCCAGTTCTTTATCCAGCTGCCCTACGTCCCAGCCGGAATAACCCACAAAAAACATTATTTCATTTTCCTGGATCTGATTTCCGTTAACGAGGAGCTTTAACGTTTCAAAGTTTCCTCCCCAATAAATACCATTCGCTATTTCAGCTCCACTGTTCATCCTGTCGTAACAGCGATGGATAAAATGCAGCGTATCGTTACCCACCGGGCCCCCAATATATACCGGATTATACGAATCTTCAAAGTCAGGAATCAAGTCCTTCAATACAAAATCACTTTTTTGATTTAATACATACCCCACAGTTCCCTCATCATTATGCTCGGACAATAGCACAACCGATCTTTTGAAATTAGGGTCTAACATAAACGGTTCGGAGATCAACAGGCTCCCGGTTCTGGCTGGTATTTCATTTAGCATAATATATCAACATGGTTAAACTAATATATGTTTTTTCAAGAAATATTGTTTTAAAAAGATAGCTAATTGCCAATAATTCAAACATCTTGTTTTACTGATTGATATCCCGAATATTCTGTTACGAATTAGTAAGTTTGCAATTCATTATGGCAATTAAAAAAGAAACAATAGAAAACCTGAGACAGGAATATCGCTCGGCGTCTTTGTCGGAAAAAGATGTAGCCGCAGATCCTATCAGTCAATTTGCAAAATGGTTTTCAGAAGCTCTTGACGGAGGGATTTACGAACCAAACGCCATGACACTGGCAACATCAACACATGATGGCAAACCTTCGGCGAGAATAATGTTACTGAAAGGATTCGATAAAACAGGATTCACATTTTATACCAATTACTTAAGCAGAAAAGGAAAAGAGATCTCCAAGAACCCGGCCGCCTGTGTTGTTTTTTTCTGGGCCGAGTTAGAGAGGCAGGTTCGAATTGAAGGAACCCTTGAAAAAGTAAGCAAAGAGGAGTCGGAAAAATATTTCCACTCTAGACCTAAAGAAAGTCAGCTAGGCGCTATTGCATCACAACAAAGTCAGGAGATCGCAAGCAGAGATACTGTGGAAAAAGCCTGGCAGGATCTGACCGAGAAATTTCAAGACAAAGAAGTGCCCAAACCAGCCTATTGGGGGGGATATATTCTAAAGCCACAAATTGTTGAATTTTGGCAGGGTCGGCCCGGACGGCTTCATGATCGTATTGTTTATAAACGTTCTGATAAAAAGAACTGGAAAATTGTGCGCTTAGCTCCCTAACATGAGTTTCGACGAAATAAAACAATTGCTGATTGCAAAGTTTGGTCCGGATACTATAATAAACGAAGAGACGTCGGGCATGCAGGCGGCTTTAATTATTCAGCCAGACAAAATTTCTAAAGTTTGCCTTGAACTCAGAGACAACCCCGAAACGTATTTCGATTTGTTAGAATGTCTCTCGGGTGTTGATTACGGTATTGAGGAGAACATGTTCGGTGTAGTGTATCACCTTGCTTCCATTCCTTACAAAAAGCAGCTTACGTTAAAAGTTATTAAATATCACGATAGAACCAGAGAATCACTTCCCTCCGTCCCTACTGTTAGCCAGGTTTGGCGAACTGCGGAATGGCATGAACGCGAAGCATATGATCTGATTGGTATTCATTTCGAAGGCCATCCCGATTTACGACGGATTCTGCTACCCGACGACTGGGAAGGCTATCCGCTTAGAAAAGACTATAAAGCACAGGAGTATTACAGAGGAATCAAAGTGTAACCCCCCAAGCTATAAGGGGAATTATATGGAGCAAAAATACGCAACTCGTTATGAAAAGCTGATCGCTGAGGCTGAAGCCCATGAGATGATTATCAACATTGGTCCTCAGCATCCCTCCACACATGGGGTGTTGCGACTTGAGGTTATTACCGATGGGGAAATTGTGAGGGAAGTAATCCCTCATATGGGCTATTTGCATCGATGCTTCGAAAAGCACGCAGAGAATCTTACCTATCAGCAAACTATACCGTTTGCAGACCGGATGGATTATCTGGCTTCTATGAATAATTCGCATGCCTGGGTAATGGGGGTTGAGAAAATGCTCGGCATTGATCAGGATATCCCACAGCGCATTGAATATATACGGGTGCTGGTATGTGAATTGAACCGAATTGGCTCGCATCTGGTTGCCCTGGGAACATACGGCATTGATATTGGCGCCTTCACCCCCTTCTTATGGTGCTTCCGGGACAGGGAACACATCATGAATATGTTAGAGTGGGCGTCGGGTTCAAGGCTGTTATATAATTATATTTGGGTTGGCGGCTTGTTTTTTGACCTGCCTGTTGGCTTTGAAGAACGGTGCAAGGAATTTGTAGACTATTTTAAACCTAAGATGGTGGAATTGAATGGCCTGCTAACCGAAAACCAAATTTTTATCTCACGGACGGCGAACGTTGGAATTTTACCCTTAGACGTTGCCATAAATTACGGCTGTTCGGGGCCAATGCTACGAGGATCGGGCCTGAAATGGGATCTAAGGCGGGTGGACGGATATTCCGCTTATCCCGAGTTAGAATTCGAAGTTCCGGTGGGAAAAGGAGAGATGGGGACTACAGGAGATTGCTGGGACCGTTTTAAAGTACGGATCGATGAGATAGAGCAGTCTGTGCTTATCATCGAGCAATGCCTGGAAAGATTACAAAAGGATCTTAAAAGAACTACTGACTTCGATCCGAGAGCTAAACTTCCAAAGAAAATCATCCCTAAAGCGCAAGACTTTTACTTTCGGGCCGAGAGCCCGCGTGGCGAACTAGGATATTATTTTATTACTGATGGCAAGAGTGAGATACCAAAACGTGTTAAAGCCAGAGCACCAAGCTTCCATAATCTTTCAGTTATTTCAGAAATCTCGAAAGGGGTACTGATTGCGGATCTGATAGCCATCATTGGCTCTGTGGATATTGTTTTGGGTGAATTAGACCGATAGCTTTTACTCTGGCTCATAATCCTGAGGAAGTAACTCGACAATTCCCTGATTCCAGGCGCCCTCATATATCACACTCCTAGGATTGGCAACAACACCGTTTAAGTCAAACAATACCGGCCTCTTTTGAAATGCTATAATTGTAGTCGGATGTTCACGTATCCTGCTGTAAGGATTATACACTTTCTTGGGTTCATAAATTAAGTGTAAGTCTGTTTGATAATCAAGGGCATGCAAGTTTGGCAGGTTTGTTGGCTTTGCAATATCTCCCGATTCAAGTTTTTCGCGGCCTATCAGGCTAATAGCTTTTGGGCTCCGGTACAACTTTCTCCAATAGGCAAGAGAGTCGTTTGGGTTTGATGCGTTACGATGAAACGTTCTGATCTTCTCAAGGATATAAGCATCACTGGGTCTGTCCGCGACCTTAATTCTTTGAAGACTCCGAACCAGATAGCCATTTTCGTGCAAATTACCGGACCGTAGCAGGCGAAAGAAATGCAGGTTAGATCCAAAATACGCCTGTCTTCTATTTTCTTTCCATCGTTTCAGTTGTCTGGCCGTTCCGTTAAGATTCTCAAACAACACCTGTCCGGCATAATAAGTCAATCCGCTTTGCTGAAGCCATTCGAACTCTTTTAACAAATATTTCAGACGATAGCCCAGGTATTCATTCTCGATAATTAAAAACTCGTCGCTTGAGGCTTCAAGCCGCTTAAGCCGGGAGTCGAAAAACAGGGATAATATTTTAGGATTTGAAACTATACATTTGCCGGAGTTCTCACCAGAGCCTATAAAAATCCGTTTAAAATTAGCATAATTCCGGGCCCAGTTTGGATCGTGGCCTATGACCACTTCTCTTAGCTTTATGTTGTTCGGATGAAGTTTAATTTCAAAACGTTGTGTATCCTGGTTGATTGTAATCCGTTTTACCCAGGTATCATAACCAACATGACTCACCACCAGATCATACTGCCCTGGCTTAATCTTGCGAAGCAAAAAATGCCCCTGACTGTTGGTTTGTGTTCCATTTGTTGCGTTACTTAAAAACACGTTAGCTGAAGAAAGGCCCCTATTCTCCTCGCCATCTCGTACCATCCCGCTAAGGGCTCCGGTCTGGGCCGATATATCAGTGCACAAGAAATAAAAAAGAAAAATGGCTACACAACCTTTCATGTTAAGAACCGGTTATTTTAAGCAAAAAAAAACCTTCGAGCAAGAGCTAAAAGGTTTCTGAAATTATGAAATAAATATTAATCAATATACTTTAACCATAAAAACATAGTTCTTCAACTTCTTATACTGATCAGCTGAACTTAGGCCAGCTAATTGGTTCTTCTTATTGAGAACGATCTGTGCATCTGAAGTATTTTGAAGAGAATCAACGGCTGCCAGAATGTATTTTGATTTTACAGCAAATCCGGTACCGTCGGCAAGAGATTGCTTCCCTTTTATAACACCGATAACATTACCTCTGTTATCAAGTAAAGGACCGCCGCTATTTCCGTTATTTACCGTTATATCCACCTGATACTCGGTTGTATCACCTTTATAACCGCTTGCCGAACTCAAATAGCCTTTACCCAAAACATGGTCATCTTTGGGAAATCCAACGGTAAATACGTTCTCTGAAACATCTGACTGCGCCTTTCTGATTGAATAGGGTATTGAGCCGAAAGTTTCAAAATCGGCGTCATTTATTTTTAAGATCGCAAGATCAAAAGCAGGATCGTCATACACAACATTTACTTTATATGAGTCGCCTTTACCGTTCTGGATGTAAATGGAATCGGCCCCTTTGATCACGTGGCTATTAGTAACCACGTACCCGTTGGCAGTTAATGCAAAACCTGTCCCGCCAAATATTCCCGGATTAACTGGAGCTTCCATGTTACGCAGAATCTCTTTTTGGTCCTTCTTTACTTCCCCAAGCTCGCGGCTCACTTGACGGCGTAACAGGTTCATATCAGATTTGGTAGCGTTGTGCGAGAAATATCCTGTTAACAGTAATGAAGTGAACACTGCTAATATAGCTACAGACGCTGCAACAGCAGCATTGACACGGTATTTATTCCACAACATTCGTACGAGTGTGGAGGCAGGAATAACATCGGCTTTAATTGACTGAACATCCAAAGTTTCATGAATTGCGTTCATGTCAGACATCAGTTTTTTCTTTTTACCGTAGTTGGTTAAAGTAGTAATAAAGGCCTGATGAGCTACTATTTGTTGGTCTAAAGCTGGATTTGTAGCACGTAACGATTCAAAAGCCTCAAGCTCTGCTCCAGACATCTCTCCATTTAAATAAGCTTCAATGCGTTCGGTCAATTCCATTTCTTTTTTTTATTAAACCTGAAAAAACAACTTTTTGAGGCGCTGCAGGCATTTATACTTTTGATTCTTTGCATTGTCAGCATTGGTATACCCAAATGCTTCACAAATCTCCTGCATAGATTTGTTGTTTATGTAAAACTCTTCGATTATCGTCCGGCAGGGCTCCCCTAAATGACCCAGAGCCTCGTCCATTTGTTTAAATTGCCTGTCTTTTTCTTCGTGATATTCCAGATCCTGTTCAACAGCCTCAATACCTTCGAAATCAGCAATATTCCCCGAGCTTCGACTTTTTATATTTAAACGCTTCAACCATAGCCTCCTGCATACAGAATACAAAAATGTTTTCAGTTTGCTGTTGAGCTCAAAGTTGCCCGCTTTTACTTTATCATAAAGAACTATTACCGATTCCTGAAAGATGTCTTTAGCATCATCTTCAGAACCGTTATTTGTAACCACCAACTGCAACACCATCGGAAAATAAGCTTTATAGATCCCTTCAAGCGTTTTTTTCGAATCGTTAAGAATACCTAATATAACTTCGCTATCTTCTGGTACTGAACTTTTTATCTCTCTGCTCACTAGTTAATACCCCAATATTAATTTGGTAACCCAATGATAACTAAAAAAAAAATTAAAAATTCGCGAGATTGGCGGGTTACTTTTCTCCGTTGCCTGTATTAATGAATGAAATATTTGTTTAATCATAAACTTTAACCTCAAAAATGAAAAATTCATTCAAATTCGGTTTTTTAGCTCTAGCTATCTCTTTATCAGTAGCTGCTTGTAACTCAAACAAATCAGAAGAAAATGCTGGTGATTCAGCTCTTGCTGATACTGCTGCAGTTCTTGATACTGCTGTTACTACAACTGTTGATAGCTTAGCTACTGACACTGTTGCTACTGATAGCGTTGCTCAGTAATTTCGATTTTAGAAATAAAAAAATCCCGAAGCATGCTTCGGGATTTTTTTTTGCCAGCTTGTTAAAGCTTTATTCTCTTTTTCGTTCGGATATCTGAAGACGAGCTTCCGGCAAAAATCTGAAATTGTCCGGGTTCCTGCACCCATTTCATCTCTTTATCATCAAAGAAGCTAAAGGCTTCGGCGTTTAGGGTAAATTTCAGCGTCTTAGTTTCACCTGGATTTAAAACCACCTTTTCAAATGCCTTCAACTCTTTCTCGGGGCGAACCAAGGACGATTTGCTATCTTTTACATACAACTGAACAACTTCCGCCCCCGCTCTGGACCCAGAATTTGTAACGGTAAAACTAGCGGTTACCAGTCCGTTTGCCGAAGAAGCCGACAATTTCCCATATTTAAAGTCGGTATAGGATAAGCCGTGTCCAAAGCTGAATTGTGGCTTTACTTTATATTTATCGAAGTAACGGTAGCCAACAAAAATATCATCTTTGTATCTCACCGTAGTTCCATCGCCGGGATATTCGCCTATTTTATGTGCAGGCGCATCGGCAAGTGTTTTTGGCCACGAAAACGTCAACTTCCCGGAAGGGTTTATATCACCGAAGAGGATTTCAGCGATTGCATTACCACCTTCCATCCCGGGGTAACCGACCTGTAAAATCGCTTTCGCTTTTCCCTCCCATTTGGTGATATCCAGGGCACCACCGCCGAACAAGACCACTATTGTATTTGGATTTGCATCCAGAACTGCAGTTATCAACTCATCCTGACCGAACGGCATAGTCATATTGGGCTTATCAGCGCCCTCGGCATCATATGCATTATCGCTCCATTTATTGTAGTCGTATCCGTGAGTCCAGCCACCAAAAACAATTGCATATTCAGCTGTTTTGGCATTTTCTACAGCTTCTGCTATCATTTTTGGATCGGCCTTAGCGTCTCGTGCAATGGCATACCCCTGCGAAAAACGAATTGCAGTATTGTTTACAACGCAAGACTGAAGGCCCTCCAAGGGAGTGATCTCATATCGAGGTCGCACCTGAGAGCTTCCCCCGCCCATTGCATTATCACGGTTGGCGTTTGCACCTATTACTGCAATCGACCTTACTGTATTTTTTTGCATCGGCAGGATATTTCCTCTGTTTTTTAGCAATATGATTCCCTCCTGAGCAACTTTTTTAGCCACCAAAGCGTGTTCGGATGTAGCATGCGCCCCTGCAGTACGATTTGCATTGATCATGTTTGTTTTAAACATTACTCTAAGAATTCTGCGAACTTTATCGTCTATTACAGATTCTGCAACTTCTCCGCTTTTCACCATTTTTAAAGCAGGCTGGGCGAAGTAGAAATCGTTGAACTTAAGAGGAGGCGTCCCGATGTCAGAGCCCATTTCTAAATCGGCTCCACCAAGAAGAGCGGCTTTGGTAGTATGAATAGCCCCCCAGTCACTCATCATCAATCCCGTAAAACCCCACTCTCCCTTTAATATCTTGTTAACTAAATAGTCGTTATATGTACAATACTCACCTCTGAACTTATTATACGCACCCATCACCGTATTGGCACCGCCCTCTACAATAGCTGCTTTGAAACCCGGCAGATAAATTTCGCGCAAAGCACGCTCGCTCATTTCGACGTTTATACCATCTCTTTTGACTTCCTGGTTATTTGCAATAAAGTGCTTCACGCAAGCAGATATCCCCTGATCCTGAACACCTTTAATATATCCCACCACCATTTTTGAGACCAGGTAAGGATCTTCGCTCATATACTCAAAGTTTCGGCCGTTTAAAGGAGTGCGAAGGATATTAATGCCAGGCCCAAGGATGATATCTTTTCCCCTAAATTTAGCTTCGCTACCCAATACCGAACCGAATGCATAACCTAGTTGCGGATTCCATGTAGAAGCCAGCGTTATGCCTACCGGTAGATAGGTGGAGGAATCGTTCCCTTTATTGTCCAGCGACCAATCCCGGCCATGTTCCGGCCGAACTCCATGCGGACCATCAGACATTGTAAGTTCAGGGATACCAAGTCTGGAAACACCCGCTGACGTAAACGATGAATTTCCGTGGATCATTGCTATTTTTTCATCGAGGGTCATCTGCTTCAGAAGACCGGCAATTTTTGATTCCGTTGCAGGATCGGTCTGCTGCTGGGCTATTGCGGGCTTCCCAACTAAAAAAACTCCTGCTATTAAACCGGTAATAAGTGATTTTTTCATTTTATAATTGATATTGTTGGTTGAGTGTCTGAATGATGAAAACAAATTGCCACCTGTTTGTTCTTTTCAATATTATTTATAAGACTTGATCTGCCATTTCACTCTTCCTTGATACGGATCAGCCTGCAATGTATTGCCATCCACCGAAATTTTCTGAAGAACATTATCAGAGGGCAGACATATAAGCCCCAGAGCGGTTTCGCCGTTCGCTGCATAAGACACTAAATCGATATTCGACCAATCCATTTTCATAGTAGACTGAGCGAGTTTAATATGCGGAATCACCGCACCGCTTCTAACGAGAACAACTGCCTTCACCGGTCCAGCTTTGATTTTCTGCCAGCCGCCAGTATACGTCTCACCGCTTTGATAATTTATCCACTTACCCGGCGGCAAATAAACATCACGCTCCTGAACATTCTCTAACAATGGCGCTACCAGCATGTCCGACCCAAACAAATATTGATCGTCTATGAGCCAGGAACCCGGATCGTTCGGGTATTCAACAAAGAGCGCACGAACCATCGGCAGTCCTCTTTCAGAACAATCTTTTGCCTGAGCGTAAATGTAAGGCATTAATTTATATCGCATTTCGTCCGCCGTTCTAAATGTCTTTAAAAAAGCTGGGCTATACAACCAAGGTTCCTTTGGAGGGGCGCCATGGCTTCGGGTATGTGAGGAAAGAAAGCCAAATGCGGCCCATCGGCCATACAGGTCTTCCGGGGTGCTCTGAACAAACCCTCCGATATCATGGCTCCAGAAAGCGAATCCCGAAAGGCCGAAAGATAATCCGGCCCGCAATTCTGCAGCCATGGCTGTATTGGTGTTTGCTGCATCGCCTCCCCAATGTAAGGGGTAACGCTGGCTGCCCGCCCAAGTACTTCTGGCCCAAATAATATTTTCACCGTTAACCTGCTTTGTGATATCGGCAACCGCTTTATTATATCTTAAGGGATACAAATTATGCTCATAAAAACCCGTGCGGCCAGAGTGGTAGATACCGTTTGCAGGGGCAGCTTCGCCGAAATCCACCTTAATTGCCCCAACGCCCAGCTTCAAGAGGCCGGCAATTTTATCCTGATACCATTTGATGGTAGCCGGGTTCGAAAAATCCAGAACCGCGTCCTCATAGGGCAGATTACCTTTCGCATCTTTAACTACCAGATTATGTTGAACCAGTTCCGTAAAGAGAGTATTCTTGGGTGTAAAGTAAGGAAGCTGCCATAAAGAAACATGGAAACCTTCTTTCTTTAGATCGCTAAGCAGCTTTGCCGGATTCTTAAAGCGGTCTGGAGCAAACTGGTAATCTGTTCTCCAGTCGGTTGTAAACCAGCCAGTATCGTAGTGAATCACATCTGCAGGAATGTTGTTTTCACGAAGCTTGGCAGCTACATCACGCCCGTCCTTCTCGGAGAAGTACGTAATCCTGCTCATCCAGAAGCCAAACGACCAGAGAGGCGGCATGGGCGATTTACCGGTAAGATTAGTGTACTCATTTAATACCTCTTTAGGTTCGCCAAGGAAAACAAAGAGATCCAGTTCATCGTCGCCGATCATCATAGAATTGACGCCGCTGAAGTACTTTCCAAAATCGCAGGTGATCGGCGTAGATGTATGCATAAACATACCGTATCCCCTGCTGCTCATAAAAAAGGGAATGGGTTTATACATCGTTTCGTTCTGAACGCCGTTTGCATCATCAGCCCACAAAACAACTTTTTGGCCGCGTTTATCAAATCCCGTAAAAGATTCTCCGCAGCCAAATATCTTCTCGTTAGGCGACAAGGAAAAGGCGGCCGACATGCTCCGGGAATAATCAGAGGCCCGTCTGACATACGAAAAAGGAACTATCGGGGTAAAAGTTGAATCAGCATTGTCACGACTGTGAACGGTTTGTGTTAATAGCTTGCCGTTCGCATCACGTATTGCCACGCGCCAGGGATGTTCGGACACGGTTACGGAGCCAAATGCGCTCGTATAGCGGTGGCCGCCTTTAATCCGGGAATATTTCCAGGACTTATCAACAGGGGCTTTGCCGTTTACCAGCATCAACGATTCCTGATCGGGCTTAACTTGAAATCCTGAGGTCGCTTTGATCCGTACAGTACGAGGTGATACAAATTCGATGGAAAACGGCAGAGAAGGAGATGCAGCATATTCTGTTGTCGGAAATTCGTTGGCAGCTGCTGGCCGCAGAACTCCGAGCATATTATCGAACGCCTGACGGGTGATGTAGTTGTGGCGCTTATATAAAACCTCGCCACTCGCGGTTGCAGGATTAAATTTGGATAGGCTATCGGCGAGATAATAGGTATTGGTAAAGTCTCTAAAATCGCGGCTTATGTCTACCGGCGAATTTAATAGGTTCATATCCTGTAACTGCGCGGAACCGACCGAAGAGATTAAAGACAGCGCAAAAACTATCGGAATACATAGTTTATAGTTTGGTTTCATATAGTGGGGTTTATATTATCAGATCAGTCGAACGAAAAAATCTCTTTGGAGCGTTGCTAGTTTATTACAGGCCTGTGTTTTGCCGGTTGTGCATAAATCTTTACCTCACCTGATTTTAATCCAGCCGAACTACCTTTTAACGTAATTTCACCAGGCTCGCCGGTAGACTGCACTATCACCTGAGCTAAACCGCTGAATAATTTACGTTTCCATTGCCCGGCAGGTTTAAGTAATTGAATTAGTCCCGGATTCATATTAATGGATTCCCAACTTTGTTTCTTGAACAAGGGAACTGCGACAATAGCAAGCGTATTCTTCCCAACCTTAAGTATAGCCGGATCAAGTTTGAAAGTGTCGCCTTTTTTGTTTTCAGGTAGGTTGGCGGCGATTTCCTTTCCGTTTATAAATAAAGATTGTTGCTTACCCAGACTGTTGTAAAAGAAAGAAATAGCACTTTTCAGATCTTCTTCTGTTAAATTAAAGCTTCCGCGATAAACAAGTGCTTTGGCTGATTGAGCAAACTGTTCTGTTCGGTCATCCCTGAAAGCTTGTTGCCAGTTTGAGTCGTCAAAACTGTCAGATACTTCCGGACGATCATCCATATTTTCAACAATCTTTTCTTTAAGATCAGAAATCTCCAAAGTAGAAATGGTCTCCAGGTATTTGTCGGGTTCCAATGATGTTGGGTCCCCATTGCCCACCCCGATGATTTTCCCGGGACCAGTAATGCTAAACCTTATTTCGTTCGTAGACGTCGGGATATGCAAACCATTTTTATCTCTCAAATCAACAGTGATCATGGCAAGATCTTCCCTGTTTGCTTTTATGTTTTTTACGTCAGACGATAATTGAACTTGCGACGGATTACCGGTTGTCTTTACCTGGTCGCTGATTGCAGGTTTTCCATTTTTATATCCCTGAGCCCTCAATGTTCCAGCGCTATACTTCACTTTCCACTCCAGGTGCCCGTTCTTTTCCATCGGCTTTCTGCCCTGACTTTTGTCGTTCAGGAAAAGTTCAACTTCATCAGCATTGCTGTACACCCATACATCTATCAACTGCCCCTCTTTTCCTGGCCAATTCCAATGCGGCATGATATGAATAGTGGGTTTGTCTGTCCACCACGACCGCAAATAATAGACATAATCTTTAGCAAAACCGCACTGATCTATCATACCAAAGTAAGAGCCGGTTGACGGCCATCCAAAGGGCGTTGGTTCGCCCCTGTAATCGAATCCCGTCCAGATAAACATGCCCGCCAGATAATCGCGTGTTGCATAGTGTTTCCATCCGTTTTCCAGGCTATAGAAATACTGATTCTGCGGCTTATCGTATGAGGCTAATTGATTGTTCTTCCGATCATCCACATAAATCCCTCTGGAGGTGACTGTTGAGCCCTCTTCTGTCCCCCAGCTCATCTGCCAGGGAAAAGCTTTGTGGTGCTCGTCGGTATTTTTCGTGGCAATGTAATTATATCCCATCACGTCAATCACGGTTGAGATCCCCCTTCCAACCCCGCCGCTAACAGCTTTGGTGATAAAACGTGTGGTATCAATACTTTTTGTAAACGCCTGCATAGTTTCGGCTATTCGCGCTCCTGTAATATTCCCCTCAATACCCCATTCTTCATTTCCAATAGACCAACTGATAATACTTGGATGATTTCTGTCTCTCAGAATAAGACGTCTCATATCGTCAAGATGAGTTTGTGTGATACCCATCAATCGGTTCTCGTCTATTACAAGCATTCCCAGGCGATCGCAGGCATCGAGCAATTCCGGAGTGGGGGGATTATGAGCACAGCGGTACGCATTATTACCCATCTGTTTTAAAGTGTTGATCCGGAAGTCCTGAAGACCATCAGGCATTGCAGAACCCACACCAGCATGATCCTGGTGATTGTTGCTACCCTTAATTTTTACCCGTTTCCCGTTAAGAAAGAAGCCCTTATCGGGATCAAAACGAATACTGCGAATTCCAAAAGTGGTTTCGTACCGGTCAACAATTTTGTCGTCTTGCTTTACCGTGGTGAGAAGCTTATGAAGATAAGGATCTTCCAACGACCACAACCTTGCATTGGCAACCTGCATCGCACTGGAGATGTCTTTGGTTTCGTAGGCGTTTAGTTTAAGGTCGGCAAGGTGAGCTGAAGCAAGTTTTTTTCCAGCCGCGTTGAATACTTCCTGCAGGATCGAAAACGATTTCGGTGTCTTCGCTTCGTTGATCAAAGTTGCCTGCACATTAACAGTAGCATCATTGCCTTTGACTTGTGAATTCACAAAGGTACCATCGGACTTAACATGCAACTCATCAAGTTTATTAAGCCAAACATGACGGTAAATACCGGCACCTTCATAGAACCAGCCTTCTTCCATCGTAGCATCCGCCCTCACAGCTACTACATTATCACCTCCATAGTTCAGATAATCGGTAATATCGTATTCAAACCCAAGATAGCCGCTCGGATGAGTTCCCAGGTAATGGCCGTTAACCCATACTATTGAATTTCGAAATACACCGTCAAAAGCAATATGAATACGTCGGCCCAAATCCTGGGCCGGGATCTTAAATGTTTTACGGTACCAACCAATGCTCGCCTCTGGAAAGTTCCTCCCGATCGCTTTAAATCCGTGGCTGTAACTCCCTTTTTCACTAAAGCCTTGCTCAACTGCCCAATCGTGGGGCAAATCCAGTTTTCTCCAGCTGCGATCATCAAATCCGGCTGCAGCGGGCCCATCACCATACCCTGCTTTCGCCAGATACGAAAAGTAACCTGTTCCGTTATTGAAATCCTTTTTTGTATCAGAGGGATGTCCGAATGCAAACTTCCAGCCAAAATCCATTAAAAGTCGCTCCCTTGGGATTTGTGTAGTTTCCTGAGCAAACAGAAAATGCGAATAGATAATCTGACCAATTATGGTGACGAGAACTTTTATTGAGATATCTTTTAGTATGTATGTGTTCATTTATATTTCATATAACTACCCAACAAATAGCAGAGAGGCCTGGGAGGCCACTCTGCCAGCATATAACCAATTGAAGGTGGGATTTTATGTATTCATTTTTCTTTCGATTCAACTACAATATAACATCTACCCATCTTTCATGAGTTGTATGGATCTGATATTTCGGCTTTACCATTACCCGCACGGCTTACATCCTGATTTTTATTTCGTCCCCTTTGTACGTAGAAATCACATCTGGCTTCACTGTAAAATCAAGAGCTTTATCTGATTCCGGACTCACCCACACTATTTTAAACGTCCGCTCATTGAGCATTCCCGGAAAAGTTCCCATACGTTTTCCGATAGATAAGGTTTTGAGCTTTTCATTATAACCGAACGTGATTTTTGAATGTAGTCCTTTTTCATAATTATAGTTGGTGTCCTCGTCTTCGTATAAGTCGAACTTAGCATCCTTACCAGTATATACATACAGAATTATCGTGTCTGCTTTCTTTTGTGATGTGTATTGAAGTTCTGGTCCGTAAGGAATGATTGAGCCTTCTTTAACATATACCGGCATCCTTTCATATGGAGCATCAACGGTTATTTTCCTTCCCCCGTTAAGGTATTTTCCTGTGTACAGATCGTACCAGTTTGCGCCAGCGGGCAGATATAATTCTCTATTTTTTGCTCCATACGTATATACCGGATTGATAAGAAACGAAGGGCCGAACATATACTGATCCGCAATATTCTTTACCTTCTCATCTTTACCAAAATCCATGATCAATCCGCGCATCAAAGTATAATCGTCGTGATAGGTTTTTCCAACCAACGAATAGATATAAGGCATAAGGCGATATCTCAGCTTGTTGTAATACATCATACTCCGATAGGCCGGATGTTCTTCAGGAGCAATGTTATAAATTTCGCGATACGGAAACTGGCCATGCACTCTGAACAGAGGCGAAAACGCGCCAAATTGGTACCAGCGTGTTTGCAATTCGCGCCACTCGTCTAAATCGGCTCCTTTAGCATTTTCGTACCGTTTTTCTACAGCGAATCCGCCGATATCGGTTGTCCAGTATGGAATTCCAGAGAGTGAAAAGTTGATCCCGGCAGGGATTTGAGCTTTAAAGTCTTCCCAACGGGCGCCGATATCGCCGCTCCATGTTGCGGCTGCATATCTTTGCAATCCGGCATAGGCCGAACGCGTAAGAATAAATACCCTTTCGTTAGGATTGGTTGCCCGTTGCCCCTCGTATATCCCCTTTGCATTTTGTAAAGGGAAGGCGTTGAAATACTTGGTTGATGAGCCAAGATATGTAGGGTTCATTATTTCCTTTCGGCTGGCGATATCCAAATTAGAATGGATATCGGGTTCGGATGCATCCATCCACCATGCGTCCACTCCTTTACTGTAAAGGTGCTTATTGAGCAAATTCCAGAAACCGTCCCGCGCTTTTGGGTTATAGGCGTCGTAGAATGTATTTCTATATCCCTTGCCTATCCAATCACGCCGGCCGTCAATAATATTTCGCTTATAAAGCCAGCCGTTCTTGTCAAACTCTTTATAGGTGTCAATTCCTTCATAAAACTTCGCCCATACCGAAATCATGAAACGTGTATTGTACTTTTCGTGAAGGTCTTTGATCATCCCCTCTGCGTCGGGAAACCGCAATTCATCAAACTGCTGGCTTCCCCATTGATCTTCCTTCCAGTATGACCAATCAAGTACAATGTTATCCAGAGGAATTTTGCGATCTCTGAATTCTTTCACAGTGTTCAGTATTTCGTTCTGGGTTTTATAGCGTTCGCGACTTTGCCACAGGCCCATCGCCCATTTCGGCATCATAGAGGCTTTTCCTGTCAGGGTTCTATACCCGCTGATTACTTCGTCGGCATTTTTACCATAAACAAAATAATAGTTAATCGCATCTCCTGCTTCAGATTGGAAGGTCAACTGATTCTTGTCCTTTTCGGGTACCGGCCCCAACCAGTTCATGGAGATATAAGATTCTTTTCCGTCGGGGTTCCATTCAATTTTTAGAGAACAAGGCTTATCCTTGATTAAACTAATACTGGTCAACTCCGTTCCCGGATTCCAGGCCTGGCGCCATTTGTCGGCAACCAGCTTTCCGTCGAGCCAGATTTTAAGATAACCGCCATATTTCGTCAAAAAGCTGTGCAGGCCCGAATATGGTGATATAAATGAGCCTTCCCAGGTGATGATACCGCTCCCCAGTATGTAACCTTCCGGAAATTTGGTTTGATCTTTCAGGTATGAATAGTCGATAACGGATTCTGGTCTGACAACCGGATTAGATTCAGTATTTTTTGAATTGTATGTAGCTGTAAGCCAACCGCCGGCACCATCCTTAGAAATTAATTTTAAAGATGACAGAGGCAAATAATCTCTAACGTCCCCTACCTTTGTTATGGAATAATTATCCCATAAAATCCCATAGTTATTACTGGAAACTAAAAACGGAACCGCCACCTCTGTGTTATTTTGCAGCAGTTCTACTTGCGTCCCATTATAATTCATTATCCCATTCTGGTGCTGACCTAATCCGTAAAAAGCTTCGTCGGGTGCTATCTGAAAAACCTGCTTAATTGCATAAGATGATTCGCCGTCAAACAACACCGGCTTAAGTGATTTCTTACCATTTAAAAGAATGACTTTCCCCGAGGCATCCTTAAATACCAGCGCACCAGTCTTTAAAGAGACGTCCACAACTAAAGCTGCAGTGTGTAGAAACAGCCGGTCTCCCATTTGTTTCACATCCCATTTCACCGCAGGCATTTTTTCGTTACTAATCATTAAGCTCGCAGGAGACGCCGCATTATCTGTGGCAGCAGCTACTATATGTATTATATTATCTGATATTACCTCCAGCCTCATAGACTCACATTCTGCTTCTGCTGGCAGATCAATCGACACTCCAGTAGCCAGCCTTTTATAGGTCCCCATCTGAGCATAAGACGAACTATTACCAATAAGCACGTAAAAAGAGCAGGCAATAAAGATTATTTTTTTAAACATACGCTAATAATTTGCAGTGTTAACTGCATAAAAACTGGTTCTTTTTATGGCTTATAATTCCTAAAACTTTGATTCAGCCCTGGTCAGCATGTTGTGCAAGTCCGGGTTTGTTCATCGAATAAAATTAACCACAGACCCCAAATGTATTGTTCACAAAGAGGGGCACAAATGTTAACCACGCATAGCACTATGATTATCAAATACTTAAACTGAGCCAAGTTGAATATTTGAGAACATGTCATCTCCTTGTTAAGCGGGCTTATCAATAGAAACCCAGGGATGGTTAAGTCCGACCGATAACAGGTAGAAAACCGACTGATACAGCGCCGGCTGATAATAAGGAGCGAAAGACTTTAATGTAGGCTATGTATTCCGATCACAGGCGATTTTTTTTCTTCGTCCAATAGTCACACACCAAAAATCAACACGGGTTGTCTGAAGAGGTGATTGCTTTTGGCGACCTGCGAATGACGTCAGTCGTTAACGCTTTGCGCCCTGCTTTGTTCAATATAGGCAGATGGAAGCATATTATACTCCGCTTTAAATGAGCGCACAAAATATTTCTGACTTTTGAACCCAACTTTGTACCCGATTTGAGAAATGGTTAGATGGCCCTTTTCTAACAGTTGGGCGGCACGTTTTATTCGCACCGAGCGGATGAACTCAACAGGAGTCTGACCGGTTAGCGCCAGTACTTTCTTATAAAGAGTTACCCGGCTCATATACATTTCGCTGCTTAACTCCTCGACAGAGAAATCCGCGTTTGAAATGTTCTTCTCTACCACCAAGAGAGCCTTTTGGATAAAGGTTTCATCTGGCGATTCAACTACGATATCGGACGGTTTTACTTCTACTTGTTTTTGGTATGTTTTCCGCATGGACTCTTGTTGAAGTAGAATATTCCTGATTTTCGAAAGTAAGATCTCAAAATTAAATGGCTTGGTCATATAGTCGGTAGCTCCCGTTTCCAGGCCTTTTAAATGCTGTTCCTCGCCCGTTAATGCAGTTAAAAGCACTACTGGAATATGTAAAGTTCTTGCATCCGACTTGATTTTTCTGCATAATGCTATCCCGTCCATTTCCGGCATACTGATATCACTAACAATTAAATTAGGGTGCAGCGCAAGTGCTTTTTGCCAGCCTTCTTTCCCGTTGCAAGCTTCGATAATATGAAAGGCTTCCCGGAGATTATCTTTCAGATAAAATCTAAAATCATCATTATCCTCCACTAATAAAACCGTTTGCTTCTTACCGCTTCTATTCTCGACAACAGCCTGCTTCTCTCCAACCGGCATTTCTACAGGCGCATTATCCTGGCTTTTAGTTTTGATCGGCAGTGTTACAGTAAAGCAGCTTCCCTCGCCAATGACACTTTCTACAGTAATTTCCCCTCCGTGAAGTTTTACAAATTCTTTGGTTATAGAAAGCCCAATTCCACTCCCCTGGTTCACCATGGTTCCGGGAACATCGTTTTGAAAGAAACGTTCAAATATCTTATCCTTTTTTTCGGGGGGAATGCCGATTCCGGTGTCGATTACCTTGATTTCAAGGTGAGAGTGATTTCCTCTGGCGCTTTCGATCTGGTTCAGCAATACGCTGATATGGCCTCCTTCGGGAGTAAACTTAAAGGAGTTTGAAAGGAGATTAAATAAGATCCGCTCAATTTTATCATGATCAAAGCGGGTTTCAAGCGTTTCGCATTCAGAATCAAATACAAAACCGATGTTCTTTTTTTCGGCAACATCAGAGAAGGAATAAGAAATTTCTTTGATAAATTTTATCAAATCACCCGGCTTCGGATGAAGTTTCAACTCCTGAACCTCCATTTTACGAAAGTCAAGCAATTGATTAACAAGATTTAACAACCTACGCGCGTTACGATTTATCATCTGTAACTGACGCATTTGCTCGGGTTCTTCAGTTTGCTTGATAATCTTTTCAACCGGAGCCAAAATCAGCGAAAGCGGGGTTCTGAATTCATGGCTCACATTTGTGAAAAACTTAATTTTCATCATATCGAGTTCGTGCATCCGTTTGGCTTCCTGGCGTTCCTGCTCCAACTCAAATTTGGCCTTGATCTTCTGTATTCCACGCCGGCGCAAGCTATAGAGGGTGAAAGCAAACAGGAGAAAATAGGTAACGTATGCAAAAGAAGTTTTCCAAAACGGCGGCAGCACTTCTATTTTAAAATTCAAAACTCTGCCGCTATAAATACCCTCCTCATTAGTTGCCCTAACTTTAAACGTATACGAACCCGGGTCGAGATTGGTATAAGTAGCTTTACGCACTTTGCTGTTGGCATTGAGCCAGTCTTTGTCAAAACCTTCGAGCATATATTGCAGGCTCACTTTCTCCGCATTGAAAAAATAAAGCGCTGCAAACTCTATTGAAAACACGTTTTCGCTATGTTTTAGAGTAACAGACCCTGTTTCGGTGATAGACCGGGTAAGAATTTGGTGTCCGTCGACCTCATCCCCCGGTTTTAAACTAGTGTTAAAAATCTGAAAATCGGTAAGGGCTAAAATCGGTTGCCGGCGGCTTGAGCGGATGGTTTGGGGATCGAAAATATTAAAGCCGTTGGCTCCGCCAAATATCATTTCGCCGCGTCTGGTCTTTAATGAAGCGCTTTCGTTAAATTCAAGGCCCTGAAGTCCGTCAGCCTCGCCATAATTTTTAAATTTAAAAATCAGAGCGCCGTCCTCAGATTTTGAAAGGATAAGGTTGGAAAGACCATTGGCCGTGCTAAACCATAAATTTCGGTTGTTATCCTCCAGTATATCGATAATAATATCGTCAGGAAGACCATCACTTTTGTGGAAGTTAGTAAACTTATGCGTACCCGGGTTCAACATACTTAATCCCTCGCGGGTACATATCCATACCAGCCCCCTGCTATCGATCAGCATATTGCTTACATTATCGTGGATCAGGCTTTGCGGATCATCATCACTATGGTTGTAATGGATAAACCTGTTGGTCTGTTTCAAGAGCACATCTATTCCCTGCGATGTACCGAACCAAATATTACCAGCTCTATCCTCCAAAATGGAAGAAGTATAAACGGATGGTCCTGTTCTTATACGACGGAAAGTTTTTGTAGCGCGGTCAAATTTGTTTACTCCTCCTGTTAATGTTCCTACCCACAGGTTTCGTTGCGAATCCTCAAAAATCTCCCAAACCCGATCATCCGACAAGCTTTTGGGATTGTTATCATCATGTCGGTAATGAGTGAAATTCTCTCCGTCAAAACAATCAAGTCCGCCGAAATATGTACCAATCCAGAGCTTTTGTTCATGATCTATACATAAGCTGACAATCACATCATTGCTCAGGGTGTTTTTGTTGTTGGGATTATGCTTATACTGGGTAAAGCGATTGGTCTTCCGGTTAAAATAGATCAGTCCCCCGCCATTTGTTCCTATCCATAAGTTACCTTGAGCATCTTCAACAAAGCGGTTAACATCGTCGTATTTAAGGCTGGTAGGGTCCGATGCATGATGTCTGATCAAAGGAAACTTGATAATATTTTCATGATAGTAACTCAGCCCCCGCTTGTAAGTACCAATCCAGATTATTCCTGAATTATCCTTATACATTGACGTTGTGCTGTTTTGAGCAAGACTTTTTGGATCGTCTTCGCGATGAACGAGATATCGCACAGTAAAATCCCGCTTGTTTATTAAGTTCACGCCTCCATGATCGGTGGCGATCCAGATCAAACCTTTTTCATCCTGCAGGATTTGGTAAATAATATCCGAATTAAGCTTATTTTTTGAGTTACTTCCGAAATGCTTTAATGCCTTCTTAGCAGGACTGTAATAATATGCGCCTATTGAGCTTCCTGTTGCAAAAGTCCAGATATCGCCCTGTCTGTCAATGCTAATCCGGTAAGTTGCCGTTAAACGGCGGCCTTGTTTACTGATGATATCGGTTCTTACACTGACTTTTCTGCTGCGACCGTCGATTTTCTCCAGAATTCCATCCCGATAGATCACCCACATATTACCCTGGCTGTCCTCTGCCATGTCGGAAACTGCATTAGAATACAAGGGATTTTTACTATTGCCACCCCTGTAGAAATGTTGCACTGCTTTATTTTTAGAATCATAGCGACAAATGCCCAGACTGGCATTAATAAACCAGTAATTCCCCTTTCTATCTTTTTTTACCGAAGCTATTTCTGGCCATGGAATCGATAAAGAACGGAGATTTCGCTCCACGTTCTGATCGAATCTTTCGGTATGCGGGTTATAGACGGTAAAGCCAACTCTGGTCTGTATCCATAATAAGCCGCCGGGACCTTCCTGAATGTTTTGTATAAAATCATCCCGCAGCGCAGTAGTATCGCGTAATTTATGTTTGAAAACCTTAAAATTAAAACCGTCGTAACGGTTTAAACCGGTCATGGTACCAAACCACATAAAGCCCTTGCTGTCTTTAAAAATGGCAGTAACCTGGTTGTGCGACAGACCATTATTGATGTTAAGATGAGAAAACTGATATTGAACCTCCTGGGCACGCACTCTACCATAAAGGAAGCTTATGGCACACCACAACAGAACTAGACTTCGATACATGGGTTTACTATTGGCATCACAAAGAATGTGATTTAGAATTAAATATAGGTGAAAACTTCCAGATTTAATTCTCCATATGCAAATCCGGGCATTAAAGCGCCTTGCGTCTCTCCCTTTCTTTGATAATCAGGCTAAGCTCGCGGCTCATCTGTCCGCTGATTGCAGTATTCTCATCAGCCCGCCTGAAAAGGTAAGGCAGCACCGCCTTTACTGGCCCATAAGGAACGT
This sequence comes from Paradesertivirga mongoliensis, assembly GCF_024436395.1. Taxonomy (GTDB): domain Bacteria; phylum Bacteroidota; class Bacteroidia; order Sphingobacteriales; family Sphingobacteriaceae; genus Paradesertivirga; species Paradesertivirga mongoliensis. The sequence goes on from NZ_JAFMZO010000003.1 coordinate 227,401, forward strand.
ACTTAGCCGTATTATAACCCGCCGCAGCCAGGTTGAAACTTAAATTATCGCTCATTCCCAACAACTGAGAAAAGTACACATGAGGATGGTTTATTGGAATAGATGCATCTTTCAAAAGTTCTGTCAAAATCCGGCAACTCTCTTCGTTATGCGTACCGGCCACCAACCCAATATACTTGATATGCTGTACACAAAATTTAAGGGCAATATTGTAATCCTGATCTGTAGCTTCTTTCGAACTATGAACCGGCGAAGTGTACTCCAGTGCCAGTGCGCGATTTTGTTCCTTTTCGAGATAGGCTCCACGCACCAGCTTAGCTCCAAGCAGGAAACCATACGTTTCTGCCTGAAGGTAGTGATCCTTTAATGTAACGAGGCCATTGGTTAGATACAATTGATAAGTATTGTACACAATCACTTGCTCGAGATTATACAATTGCATCATCTCTAATGCCAGAGTATCGATAGCATTCTGGACCCACGACTCTTCAGCATCTATCATCACCGGCACTTCCAGATCATATGCGGTTTTGCAGATGTTGTTTACGCGGCCTTTTACTTTAAAGTATTCGGCTTGCTCAGAAGCGTCAAGATTTTGACCGGCACTTACTTTTGCCAGCAATTCTACTCTTGCTATGCCGCTTATTTTAAAAACACTTAGCGAAACGCGGTCGTCCGAGCCAGCTTTTTGGATGGTTCTGATTATTTCAGCGGTGGTACTGCTGTAATTTGCTTCTTCCTGCACTCCCTCAACAGAGTAGTCGAGAATAGTGCCAACCCTTCCATCTGAAAGGCTGCTGATAACGGACTCACAGTCATCAATCGATTCGCCACCGCAAAACTGTTTAAATAAAGTATTTTTAATTAATCCCGTTACGGGTAAACCCAGCCTCAAAGCAAAAGCTGTTAAGGCGGGTCCTATAGTAGCTAGCAGCTTATTATTGATCAGTTTAAAAAGCTTGTAGGCATCATCAAGTTCCTTGTCGCTTTTTCTGCGGAAGGCGATTTCTGTGTTGTCGAAATTTAATGGGATAGATTCGGAGTTGGGGTCGCCCACTTTTTCAATCATTCACAAAATAACAGATTATCGATTTAATTGTTCCAGAAGGATTGTAAGTTTGCAGCATGATAGAGTTTAAACTGGAGGGAGAATATATTCCGCTGATTCAACTTTTAAAAGCGACCAATCTGGTTCAAACTGGCGGAGAGGCTCAAATCGTTGTAACTGAAGGCCTTGTAAAGTACAACGGCGAAGTAGACTACCGCAAACGCCTGAAAGTAAAACAGGGAGATATTGTAGAATTCGACAACAAAAAAATCATCATTAAATAATGCAACCAATACAAAGCAACGGTTATTCCGTCTTTTTTGATCATACACTTTCATCACTTAAAGATTTTTTGGATCAATCCTCGTACTCCAAGATCTTTTTTCTGACAGATTTAAACACTTCCGAGCATTGCATGCCACTTATTGGCAAATACCTTCCGCATCTCGACAATTATGACATTATCGAAGTAGACCCGGGTGAGGAGAATAAGAATATCGATTACTGCATTGGTGTATGGCATATGTTACTGGATTTTGGAGCTGACAGGAATAGCTTACTGATCAATTTGGGTGGTGGCGTTGTAACCGACATGGGTGGCTTTGCTGCATCAACGTATAAACGCGGAATTGATTTTGTTCAAATCCCAACCACATTACTCTCGCAGGTAGATGCTTCGGTGGGGGGTAAAACCGGGATAGATTTAGGCAGTGTTAAGAACATTATTGGTACGTTCACTCAACCAAAAGCAGTTTTTATCAGTACAGAGTTTTTAAACACTCTCGGCGAAAGACAACTGGTATCTGGCTTTGCCGAAGTGGTGAAACATGGATTGATTGCCGACCGGGCTTATTTCGACCGGATAAAAACTGCAAATGCTACCAAACTTGAACCTGAAATAATCTACCATTCGGTAGAGATTAAAAACCATGTGGTTGTTACCGATCCGTATGAAAAAGGGTTGCGCAAAACCCTCAACTTCGGTCATACTATCGGGCACGCAATCGAAACTTATTCGCTTAAAACAGATAAAAGCCCATTACTGCATGGTGAGGCTATTGCAGTGGGTATGATTTGCGAAGCATATCTTTCACATAAATACAATAAGTTAAGCGGCGGTGAATTAGACGAACTAATAGCCTTCATCCGGTCTGTTTTTCCTGATTATGCTTTTTCAAAGGAAATCTACCAAGAAGTGCTTGACTATATGAAAAACGATAAAAAGAACTTGCAGGGCAATATCGGCTTTGCCTTGCTAAGTGAGATTGGGAAGTGTGATTTCAACATTTACCTCGAAGAGGAAAAGATTATCGAGAGCCTCGATTTTTACAACGAACTTCTGATTAATTAAGGCCGGCGGAAAGACCTGAATAAGAGAAAAAGAACCAGTAGTAACAACGGAAGAAACAAGATACTAAAACTGGTTTTTCCGCCCCAGTTTCCTCCGATGACGATACAACCCTGAAGCTGAACAGCAAGCAGAAAAATTATCAGATAAAACACTTTCTTCATATCGCTTTATCTTAGCGACAAGTTGGCTAAAGACTTTGTTTTAAAATATCGGCTCCCTCCCCTTACTAGACGGATCTCCTGATAAATTTGGTAAGAATAACAATGGTATCGCCGTTTATTTTCCCTTCTACCTGCTCCGCATTATCACTAACCAATCTAATCTTACGAACCACAGTACCTTTTGGTGCGATATAATTAGTCCCTTTTACATTCAAATTCTCTGTAAGGATCACAGTATCTCCGGCTTGAAGAACCACACCGTAACTATCTTTATGAATTACTTTTTCAGCTTCAATAACGTCCTCAGCATTAGCCCATTCGATAAGAGCTTCGTCGAGATATGCCGATTCCATCGCATTCTGTGCCCAACCTTCGGCAGGCAATTTGCTTAATATTTTATACGAAAGTACCTGAACCGAAGGCACTTCACTCCAGATGCTTCCTTCCAGGCAGCGCCAGTGATGTGCATTGGAAAAATCCTTTGAACTTATTTGTCCGTAACAAACGTCACAAAGTACCACCTGGTTATCCGCAACATCATCTGTTTTTGGAGGAACTGTGTAAGCCTGTAAGTTATCGTCCGGTAAGCTGCAAAGCTCACAAACCTGATTGCTTCTGTTTTGAAGCTGGAGAGTAATTGTCATCGGCGCAAATTTAGCGTTAAATCTGATTAAACGACGATCTACCGAAAAAGCGGAGCGGTTAAATGCCAACTGAGCGATTGCCCCCTTTTCAGGAAAGAACCTCGGGAGCAGGTCCGCTTGCGGGCCTCGACTTATCTTCCGGAAGCGGAATGAACTCACTGTTATCTGTCGGTGGCAGCAAGATTCTTCCTTCCTTCCAATCGGCCTTTGCCTGCTCTATCCGCTCTTTGCGGGAAGACACAAAGTTCCACCAAATATGCCGTTCGCCCAGTGGTTCTCCACCAAGCAACATCAGTATCGACGATTCCCGTGCAAATATTACCGGATCCGCACCTTTAATAAACACCAACATCATACCAGCTGTATAGGTTACTCCTGAAAGCTCAATGCTCCCTTTTGCGATATAAATACCTCTCTCGGCGTGTTCCTGAGGAAGGGCAAAGCGAGTGCCCTTATCCAAGACTAAATGTAAATAAAACAGGGAGGAATGTGTCTTCACCGTATTTTTCAGACCATACGCCTCACCAGCTATTAAACGCATCCATACGCCCGTATCTGTAAACACTGGCAATTGCCCGGTCTTATAGTTCTCAAAAGAAGGCTGGGTTTCTTCATCCTTTTCGGGAAGGGCAACCCATGTCTGAAGCATTTCGAGTGTTCCCCCTGCCAGGGCAGCAGGGTCTTCGAATCGCTCTGAATGGGCAATTCCGCTTCCGGCGGTCATCCAGTTCACCTCTCCAGGCCGAATTATCTGCTCTACTCCGAGGCTATCTCTATGGGTAACCTGCCCTCCAAACAAATAACTAACTGTCGAAAGTCCAATATGAGGATGTGGTAAAACATCTATTGACGACGAAATCTGCGGCTGGAAATTGACCGGGCCGGCGTGATCCATAAAGATAAAAGGACCGACCATTCTCCTTAACCGGAAAGGTAAAATTCTTTTTACATCCATTCCGGGCGCCAATGAGGCTCTTCGGGCTTCTATTACAATGTCTAGCATAGAAATCTGATTTTTGATGAGGGCCTTACCCTCTTACATGCAAAATGATGAATTTATCTGATAAAATTATATCCTTAGACTTGAATCTCCTATAAAAAAGCAAACCCCAATCAATATGATCGGGCGCTTACCAAACTAACCTGGTTTAATTGTGATTGAGATCGCCTGATTTAATTAAGTTCTATAGAAGCCGGTAGCTCAGTTTAGCTCGCCCAGGCCCCTCTTCGCTATGTTGATTCAAAAAATTTACTCCGGCTAATGCAACGGATAATAAGAATTACTCATATTGTCAGTGTTACGGCGGGCTGCATCAATACCGAAAAACAGGTATTTAGCAGAAGTCACAACTATGCATAGGAAACTTGTACTTATTACTATACAAAAACCTACTTGTCAAAAATCCAGTCACGACTTTTTTAAAATAAACGCACTATTTTATCAATTAATGCGGGTGGTCTGGAGTATTTCGGGCAAGTATTTTTATCTAGACGAAAATCAGGCGCGATATTTGCCTCCTTAAGCTGAACAATATTTATCGTTCAGTTATTAATATGATCATGAAAAGAATTGCACTTATTTTTGCTGTGGTAGCCACCTTTGCCGCATGTAACAACTCTTCAAAAACAGATTCAGTGCTTAAAGAGCAGGCGTTGAAACAAGTAAGAGACAGTATAAGATTAGATAGCTTTAACAGGGCCGAAGCTCAGGAGCTTAAAATCGCAGAGGAGAAAAAACAAATGGAATTGCAAAATGCTTCTGCCAGCTCGCAAAAATCGAGCACCGAACGCAGCTATGTAAAAGGTGTTTCCGAGACTTACACCAACACACAGCCCGCAAAAAAAGGATGGAGCAAGGCTGCAAAAGGAGCTGCTATCGGAGCTGGCGTTGGAGCCGTTACCGGGGTAATAGTTGATAAGAAAGATGGGCGTGGTGCGGTGATTGGCGGACTTGCCGGCGCTGGCGCTGGCTATGTTATCGGTCGCTCTAAAGACAAAAAGGACGGAAGAGTACAGTAAAACATTTCATTTATCAGATATAAAGGTGCGGATAATATCCGCACCTTTTTTCGCTTTGGATCCAAAAGAACAGCACCCTGCACGATACTCCGCAACAGTTTGTACGTCAAGTGGAAAGACATGAACAGGACCCCGGAAGTTTAGTATCACCGACGACAAAATATTGCATGATTTTCAAGACCACTCGCATTTCGTTAAACTATTATTATTTTTTTTGAATTTTCTTTGCAAAGATCGCAAACATTCGTATATTTGTGTCAGGTTTATAATTGGTTAGTTTTAAAAGTCTTCATTCTCCCCGTTTGAAGACTTTTATTTTTTTAGCCAGTCTCAGCGTTCGAATAACACTTATCATCCATACTGGATTTATAACCCTATTGCGCTTCAGCTGCCGAGATTACGATGAACGTACGGAATTACCTCCTGCCCTATCAATTCAATCGATCGCAATAATTTTGACTGCGGTAAAGCGGCATTATCCATTTGAAAGGTAAGCCTCGAAATTCCACCTAAGGCCTCACTGTGCCGAAGTATCTTTTCAGCAACCTCCTCTGGCCCGCCAACCAACAGCGCACCAGTTTCTCCTGCCTGAGCTTCGAAATGCGCGCGTGTCACAGGAGGCCAGCCACGCTCCTTACCAATCCGGGTAAAGGTCTCTGCGTAGCCTGGATAGAAGTCATTCACCGCAGCCTCCCTGGTCTCGGCAATATATCCCAGCGAATGCAGGCCAACTTTCAAACGCTCTGGCGCATGCCCTGCCTTGTCACCAGCTTGCCTGTATAAATCGATTAAAGGTCTGAAACGATGCGTTTCATCACCAATAACAGCTACCATCAGCGGCAGGCCCAATGTTCCCGCACGAACAAAAGAAGCAGGCGTTCCGCCTACTCCTAACCAAATCGAAATATGCTCCTGAACTGGTCTGGGGTATATAGCCTGCTCCTTAAGAGGCGGACGAAACCTGCCTGACCACGATAAAGTTTCATTTTCCCTGATCTGAAGAAGCAGGTCCAGCTTCTCAGAAAAGAGGGCGTCATAATCATTAAGGTTCAGGCCAAAAAGGGGATATGCTTCAATAAATGATCCCCGACCCACAACCATTTCTGCACGCCCGCCGGATATCAGATCGAGTGTCGCAAAATTCTGAAACACGCGCACCGGATCGGCAGCACTTAACACAGTTACAGCACTGCTTAAACGAATTGTCTTGGTTCGGGAAGCAGCAGCCGCAAGTATGAGCGCGGGCGCCGAGTCAAGAAATTCTTTGCGGTGATGCTCACCTATACCAAAAACATTTAGTCCCGCCTGGTCAGCATGTTCAATTCTCTCCAGCAATTGCGACATAGCATTTACATTATCTGCGCTATTATTGTTTAAGCCAGCTGCGGCAAAACTGTCAATTCCGATTTCCATAGAAACGAAGGTATTATATAAACCTGTTGCTGATACAGAGGGGATCGAAACATTACAATTTCTTTACCATCTCTAAGATGCCTTGCGTAGTCATCAGATGACTTTAACACTACTCTTGAAACACTCTGGGTTTGCATGCCGGTATACACGAAGCCAAAACAATATATCTCTTTATTAAGGTAATGATTTGGAATGCAAACTCAATTCCTCATTACCAGATAATTGGGCAAAATTTTTAAATTGTGCCAATAATCTTTAACATTATACCTAAAATACATGGAACCTAAATTCGAAGGCGGCATCAACATCGCTATTAAAATCCCTAAAAGTAAGTACGACGAAACCGTCCGCTTTTATAAAGATATTTTGAAACTTGAAGTCACTGAAAAGCCAATTGAGAACCCCACGGTATCAAGAACCCACGAGGTTAAATTCGGATCAAATGTAGTGTGGTTGGATTGCGTAGATAATTACAGCCATTCTGAAACCTGGCTGGAACTTAAAACGTCAAATATCGACGACGCTACCCGACATCTTCGTTCCAATGGAATTGAACCATGTGACGAACTGGAAAAAATCCCTGAGAACATGCACTGGATTCAAGATCCTTCCGGAACGGTGTTTATACTTGGACAATAAGCTGAGAAAAAAGCCACGGCCTAACCCCAACAAAAAGAGATCCCGCAAGTGTCTCTTTGGGACCAGCTCATGACTATGCCGCACAACAGATCCTGATTTCGGGAACAGAGTATAAAGGCGGGTAGGGCCACAGCACCACGAAGGAGTTCCTGCGCACCTTCAATCCTCTCATTTCAAACACTTCTAAAGTATCGGGACCAAGTTTTTATAAATTGTTTTAATTTTTAACTTTTTAATTTTGACTTTACCGTGAAGTATCTTACATTTGCCACATCAAACAGAAAATGCAACAAATCAACACATATTATTTCGGTTACTTTTACTACTACCAGTAAGAGCCGGGACTGATATGTTTTGAAACCAAACGAAATTATATACAGAGTCCCGGCCAAACAGCCGGGACTTTTTTTTTAACAATGAGCAAGAAAAGAGTAGCAATTCAGGGCATCAAAGCATCGTTTCACGAAGAGGCTGCGCTTAAGTTTTTTGGTAAAGATATCGACACCATAGAGTGTAATAGCTTTAAACAAACCTGCGAGGAACTAAAAAACAAAAATGCCGACTTTGTGGTGATGGCCATCGAAAATTCCATTGCCGGAAGCCTGCTGCCGAATTACACACTGCTCCGCGATTATCATTTTTCGATCATCGGCGAAGTTTATTTGCACATTCAGTTAAATCTGCTGGCACTGCCAGGTGTAAAGTTCGAGGATATTAAACGTGTGGAATCGCATCCGATAGCTATTCGCCAGTGCGATGATTTCTTTAATGAGTACCCGCATTTAAAAGTAGCCGAGAGTGTTGACACTGCCGCCTGCGCAAAACGCATTCAGGATGAACAGCTGAGGGATACAGCCGCTATCGCCAACAAATTGGCAGCAGAGACTTATGGCCTCGATATTATGGAGCGCCGAATTGAAACTAATAAAAAGAACTATACCCGTTTTTTGATACTGACGGATAACAAAGACATAGTTGTTGAGGATGCAAACAAAGCATCTATATCTTTCCAGGTTGCCGATGAGCCGGGATCACTGGTAAAAGTGCTGAACGTTTTTGCTGACCATAATATCAATATGAGTAAGGTGCAAAGCATGCCCGTTTTAGGCAAGCGCAATCAGTATAACTTCTATATCGATCTGGAGTTTCCGTCGAAGGAGGATTATGATGAAGCGGTACGGAAAATATTAAGATATACGTTAAATTTTGCCATAATGGGCGAGTATAGGAAAAATGACTCGGTGTAATAAGAGGCAAGAAACAAGAAAAAAGAGACAAGATATAAACGTAAAAGAAACAAATAATTAACCGAAGAGAGACAAAGAGAAAGATAAGAGAGAAACGGAAGTATAACCCGCCAGATCTTGATTCTTGATTCCAACATCTTGATTCTAAATAAAAAAGTATGAAACTGAATCTCAACATAGAGCCATTAAGCAACTGGCTAACTCCAAAAAACCAGCCCCTTATAATCGGCGGCCCATGCAGTGCTGAAACTGAAGAACAACTTCTGGCAACTGCTCACCTTCTTGCTAAAACCGGAAAAATCTCCGTTCTAAGAGCAGGTATCTGGAAACCACGTACCCGTCCGGGAGAATTTGAAGGTATTGGAAGCATCGGCTTAGAATGGTTAAACCGTGCAAAAGCAGAAACCGGCTTGCCTATTACGGTAGAGGTTGCTAATGCAAAACATGTTGAGGAGGCTTTAAAGGCTAAAGTTGACATTCTTTGGGTTGGTGCCCGTAGCACCGTGAATCCTTTTACTGTACAGGAAATTGCTGATGCACTTAGAGGAGTTGACATCCCGGTAATGGTAAAAAACCCGGTTAACCCCGATCTACAGTTATGGATTGGTGCCCTGGAGCGTTTCAACCAGGCTGGCATCACTAAATTGGCTGCTATCTCACGTGGGTTTTCTTCTTTCGAAAAGTCTGCTTTCCGTAACGAACCAATGTGGGAACTAACTATCCAGTTAATGACTATGTGCCCTGAGTTACCGGTAATTTGCGATCCAAGTCATATTTGCGGTAACCGCGACTTAATTCCTTACATTTCTCAAAAAGCATTAGACTTAGAGATGGACGGATTAATGATCGAATCTCATATCGACCCCTCTGTTGCCTGGACTGATGCAAAACAACAGGTTACTCCGGCTGCTTTGTCTGATCTGATCGATAATTTAACTATCCGTACTCCGGAGCCGAAAAGCGCAGAAGTTTCTGACAAACTAACTGAACTTCGTAAACAAATCGATAAAATTGACGACCAGATCATCCAAAAAATGTCTGAGCGTATGGCAATAGTTGATAAGATTGGAGAGTATAAACGCGATAACAACATCACCATTTTACAGCTTAACCGTTGGGAAGAAGTGATTGAAAGACGTGCAAACTTTGCTAAAGCGTTAAAGCTTGACGAAGCTTTCACAACGAAAATGCTCGAGCTGATACATAACGAATCTATTCGCAAGCAAACTGAAATCATGAATGCTACTGAGACCTTAGAGCAAAAATAATGGATCATTTGATTCTTTCTAAACCCGGCAAAAACACTAATTGCACCATTCAGCTGACTGGTTCGAAAAGTGAAAGTAACCGGGCTCTGATATTAAATGCACTTAGCGGCGGCCGGGTGAAGGTGAAGAACCTTTCGAGCGCTGATGATACAGTAACCCTTGCGGGAATTGTGGAAGAGGTGAAAGGTGAAAGATTGAAGGTGAAAGATGGCGACCAGGCCATTCTTGAACTACCGGTAATAAATATAGGTCCTGCTGGAACTGCCATGCGTTTTTTAACGGCGTATTTTGCCGTTACCGGTACTGAGGTTATTCTTACAGGCACAGAGCGGATGAAGCAACGCCCTATCGGGATACTGGTAGATGCATTACGTAGCTTAGGTGCAGAGATTGATTATGTAGAAAAAGACGGATTTCCACCCCTGCAATTTAAAAGTTCATTTGAGCAAAAAAAGGATAAGATAAGCATCCGGGGAAACATAAGCTCACAGTTTATTACAGCATTGCTTTTGGTTGCTCCGTCTCTGCCTAAGGGCCTTGAACTTACCATTGAAGGCGAACTTACTTCCCGGCCATATGTGGAAATGACTTTGAGGATGCTGCAGGAAGCTGGGATTGAACACCACTGGAAGGATGATGTAATAAAGATCGCTTCGCAAGAATTCAAAGATTCTGAGATTACGGTTGAACCGGATTGGAGCGCGGCTTCGTACTGGTACTCCATCGCGGCTTTGAGTGAAAAAGGATCGGTTATACTCCCCTATTTGAAAAAGGATAGCCTTCAGGGCGATAGCAGGATTGTGTCCATTATGGAGAGCTTCGGGATCAGCACAGAGTTTACTGCAGTGGGTTTACAGCTGAGCCGTAACGGCAACAGTCCTAAAGGTACTTTCTTTGATTTAAAAGATTGTCCGGATTTAGCGCAAACCGTTATTGTTTGTAGTGCGGCTTTAGGTCATAACGCTACCTTTACAGGATTGGAGACTTTAAAGATCAAGGAAACTGACCGGATTGCCGCTTTACAGAATGAATTGGCAAAGATTGGTGTAAGCCTGAATGAAGATCATGAGAACTACCATCTGGACTGTTCCGGACTACATTTCCCAGATAAGATTGCGATCAGCACGTACGAAGATCACAGAATGGCAATGGCATTCGCGCCCCTGGCACTCAAAATAAACAAACTCGAAATTGAAGAACCGCAGGTAGTTGGAAAATCTTACCCAAGCTTTTGGGAAGATTTGAAAAAAGCCGGGTTTGAAATAGAATAGACATGAGATTGGAGATGTGAGATCTTACAGTATTTCCCGCATCAATCTCAAACAATTAAGAGATAATAGCTTGAGTTCTCAAATCTATTATCTCAAAACTCACATCTTATAAAAATGGCAGGTAACTCCTTCGGACAATTATTCCGCATCACAACTTTCGGTGAATCACACGGTGAAGCAATTGGTGTAATCATCGATGGCTGCCCTTCGAATATTAAAGTAGATATAGAGTTTATCCAAAGCGAGTTGGATAAACGGAAACCCGGGCAGTCAAAAATTACCACTCAACGGAAAGAAAGCGATACCGCTCAAATACTTTCGGGAGTTTTTGAAGGAAAAACAACCGGCACTCCTATCGCCTTGTTGATTCCTAACGAAGACCACCGTTCCAAAGATTACGATCACAATAAAGATATCTTCCGCCCCTCACATGCCGACTTCACGTATCAGTCTAAATACGGGATTAGAGATTATCGTGGCGGCGGCAGATCTTCGGCCCGCGAAACTGCAGCAAGAGTAGCCGCCGGAGCAATTGCAAAGTTATTCCTGGAACAGAAAGGTATCGAGATATTTGCTCATGTTTCTTCGGCAGGTACGATCGATGCGCCTAATATTAAGATTGACAGCGTCAAAGAACTTGTCGAAATCAGGGAAAGCAATATCGTTCGCTGCGCCGATCCGGCAACAGCCAATGAAATGATAGAATTTATTGATCAGGTGCGCAAGGATGGCGATACGGTGGGCGGAAAGGTTTCCTGTATCATTAAAAACTGTCCGGTTGGTTTAGGCGAGCCGGTTTTTGATAAACTTCATGCGGATTTAGGAAAAGCAATGCTCAGCATCAACGCCGTTCACGGTTTTGATTACGGTTCCGGTTTTGCCGGCTCTGAAATGAGAGGTTCTGAACATAACGATCTGTTTGTGCCTCCAAACGGAGATAAATCTGTAACTACATTAACGAATTACTCTGGAGGAATACAGGGTGGTATTTCGAATGGAATGGATATCACCTTCCGTGTGGCATTTAAACCTGTAGCAACCATCATGAGCAATCAGCAAACAGTGGATAAGGAAGGCAATGCTGCCGAAATAAAAGGTAAAGGCCGGCATGATCCATGTGTGGTGCCTAGGGCGGTTGCGATTGTAGAAGCCATGGCTGCACTTGTGATAGCGGATCACTGGCTGCGGAACGAAGCTTATAAGTAGATTGATCGAATAAGGGCTCCTAATCCGACGGGACGGGAGCTCTATAATTTCCTATCAAGAGGATATCGGGATTTAAACTACTTCTGCATCAACCTTGCCACATATTTGCCAATAATATCAAACTCAAGATTGACCAGGTGGCCGGGCCTTACTTGCTGAAGGTTAGTATTTTCAAACGTATAAGGAATTATTGCAACAGAAAATTGATTTTCCAACGAATTTACAACCGTTAAACTGATTCCATTTACGCAAACCGAGCCCTTTTCAACGGTAATATTTCCCATCGATCCGTCATATTTAAACGTATACTCCCAACTGCCGCCTCTCTCCTTCAGGTCAACACACTCTGCAGTCTGGTCAACGTGCCCCTGAACGATATGTCCGTCTAATCTGCCATTCATCTGCATACAACGCTCAAGATTCACCAGATCGCCCTCCTTTAATGCTCTGAGATTAGTTTTAGAGAGCGTTTCTTCGATAGCAGTTACAGTGTGGGTATTTTGTTCAAAGCTTACTACAGTAAGGCATACTCCGTTGTGAGCTACCGATTGATCGATTTTTAGCTCTGTTGAAATCGCCGATTCAATAGTGATGTGAAGATTTTGATCCTCCTTCCGCAACGTTTTAACCAGTCCGAGCGTTTCTATAATTCCTGTAAACATGTTTCGAAGATATAAAGAGCAGGCGCGATAATCAAATTAATACTCAGTACGACTTCGTTTCCAGTTTGACGAATTTCCGGTGGTGTTGACAATTTTTGCGTTTGAACTGCTTTGTTCCTGAAGCTTAACGGCAAGCACAGCTGCTATAAAAGCATCCTCTTCAAGATCTTCGCCGCTAAATTCCGGATCATAATATTTGCTTACAAAATGAGTATCGAACCTCCCGCTCGTGAAAGCCTGATGCTCCATCACAAACCTTCCGAAATTCAGCGTATTTCTGACGCCCGTTATCTGATATTCGTCTATTGCCCGTTTCATTCGCTCAATCGCCTCGCTCCTGCTTGCCCCCCATACAATTAGCTTTGCGATCATTGGGTCGTAGTAAATGGGAATATCCATTCCCTGGGCAAAACCATCATCCACCCTAACGCCGGGCCCCTGGGGTACTTTATACCGTTGGAGCGTCCCGATATCTGGCAAAAAGTCGTTTGTCGGGTCTTCTGCATATACCCTTAGCTCAATAGCATGTCCGTTGATCTTCAAATCATCTTGCTTAAACGAGAGCTTTTCTCCGTTCGCTATCCTGATCTGTTCTTTCACCAGGTCCAGACCCGTGATTGCCTCTGTAACCGGATGCTCCACCTGCAACCTCGTATTCATTTCCAGAAAGTAGAAATTCAGGTTTTCATCAAGTATAAATTCGACCGTTCCCGCGCTGGTATAGTTGCATGAACGGGCAGCATCAACGGCGCATTTGCCCATCCTCTGCCGTATTTCAGCATTTAGAACCGACGAAGGTGCTTCTTCTATTACTTTCTGATGTCGTCGCTGAACCGAACATTCGCGCTCGAAGAGATGAACAATATTCCCATGAGAGTCGCCCAAAACCTGAATTTCTATATGACGCGGGGATGTAACATACCGTTCAATAAATACGGCGCCATCCCCAAAGGCCGAAATTGCTTCAGAAACTGCACGTTGCATCTGTTCTTCGAAATCTTCTTCCCGCTCCACTATCCTCATTCCCTTTCCTCCCCCACCGGCGGCAGCTTTGATTAATATCGGAAATCCAACTTCTGCAGCACGTATTTTCGCTTCTCCGACGTCCGTTATAGCGGTATCTGTGCCTGGTACGAGCGGAATGTTGTAAGATAGCGCTGCTGCTTTCGCAGACAACTTATTTCCCATAATCTCCATAGCCTCCGCTGTCGGCCCAATAAATATTAATCCGGCTTCAACAACGGCTTTCGAGAAAACAGGATTTTCCGATAAGAAACCGTATCCGGGATGAATTGCATCTGCACCGGTTTCTTTACAAGCCGCCAGAATATTTTCAATCAACAGATACGACTGATTAGAAGGAGCCGGACCAATACAAACAGCCTCATCAGCATATTGAACATGTAAGGCACTTCTGTCCGCCTCAGAAAAAACAGCTACCGTGTAGATGCCCATTTCACGAGCCGAGCGCATTATTCGTAAAGCAATTTCGCCACGATTTGCGACGAGTATTTTTTTTATCGGCATATATCTATTTCTATTTCCAGGTGAGGGAGCGGAGAATAAGTCACAATATCTGCGATTGGCGCAAAAGATGCGGGATAAATCTGCTTATTACTCCTCATGTGTTTAAAATTTACGAAAGTTAAAATTGTTTTATATGCAGCACATACCTTTCCATCAAATCACATAAGTAACTGTAAATTAAACCAATAACTAAACCAGAAAGGCTTTAATAAAAATTTAAAATCTTTTATTGAATATTTGCGTTACCAAATTAGCCAAATTAAGCCGAAAGGCTATGGTTGCCGCCCTACTTAATAATCATTTTAGTAATTTTGGGGCTCTTGAAAATATGCTAAGACAAAACTTACAACAGAAATTACTTCAAAAGTTATCTCCGCAACAGATACAATTTATAAAATTGCTACAAATACCCACTGTAGGCCTCGATGCGAGAATAAAAGAAGAACTTGAAGAAAACCCTGCTCTTGAAGATCTTAGCCTTGTAAATTTAAATGACCCGGTAGAGGAATATCCCGACAAGGACCCTGACACCCAAGAATTTAATGCAGAAGAAACCGGAAACGACGAGTTTGATGAGTTTAATGTAGACGACTATCTACAGGAGGACAGCATTAACGACTACGGATCTAAATACGAGCAGAACGGAGACGACGAGGAAGAACGGAAAGAAATGCCTATCGCTATTCAGTCATCGTTTTATGAAACCCTTCAGCAACAACTTGATTTAGCTCCGATATCAGACAAAGATTTCGCCGTTGGCCGTCAAATTATCGGCAGCCTGGACGATGACGGGTACCTTCGGCGGTCGATCACGTCATTATTAGATGACCTGGCGTTCTCCCAGAATGTTATAGCTGAGGAAGAAGAAGTTGAGGATATGCTGAAGCTAATCCAGTCTTTTGAACCCGCAGGTGTAGGTGCCCGCGACTTGCAGGAATGCCTTTTAATTCAACTTAGAAAAAAAGAGCAGACGCCCGTTATACAAAAAGCAATTAAGGTGGTTGAAAACTACCTTGATGAATTCACAAGGAAGCATTACGACAAACTTGAACGGTCTCTTAATATGGATTCGGTTGAATTAAGAGAAGTGATAGCTGAAATTCTTAAACTCAATCCGAAGCCGGGAGATGCCGGAGAAACGAACACAAAGCAGCTGCAGGTAATTCCGGACTTTCACATCAGCAATAATGAAGGCACTTTGATATTAACGTTGAATTCTCAAAATGCTCCGGAGCTACGAGTTAGCCGCTCGTACAAAGAAATGTTTGAGCATTACGATAAAGCTTCGCAAAAAGATAAAAAATTGAAGGAAGCTGTTCAATTTGTAAAACAGAAGCTTGACTCGGCCAGGTGGTTTATAGACGCTATTAAACAGCGCCAACAAACCTTGCTCAAAACGATGAACGCCATCATGCAATATCAATACGAATACTTTTTGACGGGCGATGAGCGAAATCTGAGACCCATGATCTTAAAAGATATTGCCGACAAGATTGGGATGGATATTTCAACCGTGTCGAGGGTAGCTAACTCCAAATACGTTCAAACCGAATTTGGAACCTTTCTTTTAAAGTCTTTTTTCTCTGAAGCCATTCAGATGGAGAGCGGTGAAGAGGTATCAAACAAAGAGGTAAAGAAAATCCTGGAAGAATGCATCAGTAACGAGGACAAACAACACCCTCTTGCCGACGAGCGATTAACCGAAATCCTTAAAGAAAAAGGCTACAATATTGCCCGCCGTACCGTTGCCAAATACAGGGAAGCAATGAATATCCCGGTGGCGAGGCTTCGGCGCGAGCTCTGATTTTGCTTCCCGGTCGCCAATACGCCAATACAGTATCAGGTTTATCTTAAAAATTAATACCTAGCACTAATTCATGGCTACCAGAGGAAACATTTCTGATTGGAGACGTAGAATTGTCGAACGAATAACCCAGACTCACCGTCTTTGCAACATTGAAGCCGAACATGGCCGCCAGCGCATCATTCTTTCTATATGAGCCCCCAACCCACAGATTATTTCTGTAGCCGATTTTCAGATTCAGATCGTATGCTAGAGGAGCAGGAGACAAATATTTTAGCATCACGGAAGGGCTTATCGAATAATCCTCTTTAAACCAGATGCGAAAACCTGAAGTAAGGAAATAGTGAGGCACCTCTTTGCCTGATTTAAAATCGTATGCAAAAACCGTTTTACTGCTAAGTGCCTGTTGTACGGAACCTCCTAAAAAGAAATTTGCCGAATAAAAGTAGAACCCCGCGTTTAAATCTGGCAACCATTGAATAATATTACCACCGTCGGCTATAAGCGGCTCTTCAGGATTTTCAAAACGCAGCTTCGAAGTATTAAGAGCCAGCCGGTTAACACCGCCGCCAACACCGACCGCAAGATTCGCAACATCACTTATGTTGATATGATAAGCATATGTAAAATTGACCGTCGTTCTGTTTATAGGCCCCGTTTCGTCATTCAGAGCGACTAGTCCGATACTATGATGAGATGACGAGGATAAATATCCCAGTTTATCCGAATTTGTGGCTGGTTCTTCGACGCCGTAATCCACAAAGCCGCTCCTTGAAGTTCCGATATTTATCGGTTTACTCACCGTTAAGTAGCTCGTTTTGGGGGCGCTTTCGAGTCCAAGCCATTGGGTTCGATAAGCTGTTCTGACCGTGATATCATGATACATACCGGTTACCGCCGGGTTTATCACAGACATATTTTGAAAATACTGTGTATAATGTGGTTTTTGCTGTGCGATTGCTGGCGTCGCAATTGCCATCACGGTCAAAAAAGCAACAAGTTCTCTAAACTTTCTCATCGCAACAGAGTTATAGAGCCCACCATTCGCTTTCTACCGTTATTCGGTTCGATGATATAATAATAAACACCTATCGGGATTTCCTTTCCATTGTAGGTCCCATCCCAGGGATCGCTGCCGGACGTAAATACTTTCTGTCCGTACCGATTAAATATTTGAACGCTTGCATTTACATAAGTTTCCAAATACTTAATTGCCCATCGGTCATTAATTCCATCGCCATTAGGCGAAAAGGCATTTGGCACTTCAGGTTCGACTACTTTAACCCGCACCTTATCAACAACGGCGCAAGTTCCCTCGGCACTAACAGTGAGAGTATATTCTGTATCCTCCTGCGGCGAAGCCACAGGATCAGGAATCGAATCACTACTTAATCCGGCAGAAGGTGTCCACTTATATTTTAAGCCCTTCCCTACAATAACCGGACTTAACAGCTTTTCTCCGCCGCGTAGAATAGTAATATCTTCAAGAGACTCGATGACCGGCATGGCGTAAACTATTGACGAAACCGAATTCACGCAGCCTTTATCTGTTTCGACGGTTAGCTGCACGATAAACTGATCACTTTTGGAAAAGACATGCGTCGGGTTTTGCTGATCGGAGGTATTGTTCAGGCCCGACTCTTCGTCGCCAAAGTTCCAGGTCCATTTTATGATATTCCCTTCAACCGGAGCAGATTCGTCAGTAAATTTTGCTTCCTGGCATACTACCTGAGAAAATTTGGCTCCCGGCAATTCGATAATATGAATAATCTGGGGTAACGTCGGAACCGATTGACATCCGGAGATTCCCTCGACCGTCAGAGTAACCGTATAGTCACCTGCCTTAGTATAAACATGGGTAAAAGGTTCTCCGTTTCGTCGAATTTCAATTGGACTTCCATCGCCAAAGTCCCAGTACCATTTATCAATTTCAAGCCCATTGCCAACACTCACATCCGTAAACGCCACCGAGCTACCTTCGCAGGCCTCTGGTATAGTTGAAAATTTAGCCGTTGGGGGACTCGAAATAGTGAGGCTAAGTGTTACGGTTTCGTTAGCATCGCACCCAATCGGCGCCGGATTAACAGCCATTACATTTACAGTATAAATACCGGCCGATTTGAAAGTAACGACATCGTCGAAATATCTGTATTTATAAGATAAAACCCCATTTATGGTTTCTGTAGTATAATGGGCATCCGGATTTGGATCTGCTTTCAAACCGGTTCCGTCGCCAAGATCCCATTTCAGGCTATTGGTTTTATAGGGCAGCACAACGTAAAGCTTCAGGGGTTCTGCATCACAACCACTGGTTACGGGCGCATTTGTGAGCGCATTTTCGGGCTGTATAAATTGATTTAAGTTCCGGAGGTCTGAGCCGGCTAAATATCCGTACGATTCGACGCTCCCATATCCGTAAGCAATTGCAACAAAGCCTCCGTCTGCGCGAATGCGGTGACTCGGGTTGCCTGTTTGTGAAGACGCAGTTACATCCGCAATGAGATAACTGTATTGGTCGTTGATCTTTACAAACTTGTTCAGCGCGAAGGTTGTGTTAGGCGTGTTAGAGCTAAAACTCATCCCATCGATGGAAAACGAAGGGATATCTGCTGTTTTAATGATAACGTTAATATAATGGCTGCGAATGTTTGTAGGTGCCTCATTGGTCGAGATTGCAGAATAAACCGTAATATCCTTCAGCGTTTGTTCAATAGGATTTAATATGATCATCTCCGGGTCGCCGGGTACAGCCGGAGATTGCGGGGGACTCTGAGAATTCAGGCTGTTGCAGGACTGGGAAGTTTGGAATTGCGTTACATTGATTGGATTGTTGGCATTTATCATCTGGGGGCTCTGGCTGACAAATGTGATCACACTTCCTTTTGCATAAGGATTAGACAACGAAGTGCTGCCTGCCAGCGTTGTGGAACCATTTACACTTACCGTAGTATTGTCGTTAGCTACCTGGATACGATAAATGTCGACGTTACCGTTTAGGCTGTTGTAAAAAGGAGCAGTAACAAAATTTCTGCCCCAGGCAGATACGGGGAGAAGTTGCTGATATAAATTATCCTGACCGGATGGAGATGATGGAGTAACCACATTTCCCGCCTCGCAATAGCCTGTCTTTGAACTTCCTGAAAATACGGCAAATGGCTTGCAGCCGTTTACGGTACGCAAACTAGACCCGGTAATATCGGTTCGTGATTGAAACTGATAAATATCACCCTTGTCTAATGTAATTATAAATGCTTCTCCGGCCTTTCGCAATGGCAACCACCTGCTATCCTGGGAAGGGATGATTTCAATCTCCGTATCATCCTCAATACCGACAACGGTAAACTGAGAAGCCCTGATCTCATTAAAATCGGCAAGCTGATCGTAAGAGATAGCGAAATACTCATGCCCGAGGGCTTTGGTGGGGTAAACCAGGCAGGCAGCAGAGCGTGCCCCTCGCGAGATATGTGAATACACCACAATCGGTTTATCAGATGTTACATGGATGCCCTTTCCGGGATGCATCTCAAGTCCATCATATGTATCAACGTAGACGTTGAGGTAATCATTAGGATTGATGTAGATCGCCTTGGGCTGGTTCGCGGTAAGAGAAACCGACGACGAACCGTTAGATGTATATAACGTCCCGCCCACATTTATACTTACGGTGGCATTAACTTTCGATGTTAGGAACAAGGTTAACCTGGACCCATGGTCGTCTACGTGACCGGCGTAAGCCACCCAAAAATCTGTTCCCTCATTAGAAGTTCCCTGAGCGAAAGACGTGGTCTTAAGCAAGAAACATAATGCGATCGGTAAGAAAATATTCAGGTAAGACTTTTGCATCATACCACGTTAACGCTTGCGATAAATAATGCCGGTTCTGAATTCACATCTTTTGAAAAAAGGAATTAAATATACCAAATTTTAGGTTAAAGATGCAAAGGACGAAAGCGCGATATTCGAATAGATTAAACTGCAAGACATTAAGGCTCAAGGATTCAGGACCGGCAGCCTGAAGTAAAAAGTTGACCCTTCATTAAATTTGCTGTTCACGCCAATAGTACCGTTATGGGCCTTAATAATTTCAGAAGATATATATAAACCCATGCCTAAGCCGCTGGCAGAGAAATTTTTATCATCAACCCTATAGAAGCGTTCAAAAATCCGCTTCATCTGACTGTCTGTCAAGCCTATGCCATCATCAGAAACAGAGATTTGAACAAAGTCACTATGTCTTTCGGCTTTCACAACAATGTCCTTGTTAACAGGCGAGTATTTAACAGAATTACTAATAAAGTTCATTAAAACTTGTTCCAGACGCTCGAAGTTGCCTTTCACAAACAGTCCGTCCTCTACCTGGCCAGAAATGTTGTATGTAGGATAGATATGCGTAGCACTCTCCACGCAGGAATTAATAACATTAGTGATATTGAGTGTAGATTTACTGAATTGCAGCTTTCCCTTTTGAATTTTGCTGACATCTAACAAATCATTCACCAAATTCTGTAATTTACCAATGGCTTCGTCTGCTTTTCCGACAAACTGTTTAACTCTCGGGGGTACAGGCTCATTCTTGTACGATCCAATCAATTGCAGATATCCCTTAAGGCTGGTAAGAGGAGTTTTAAGTTCATGGCTCGCAATTCCAATAAACTCGTCCTTTTTTTCCATTGCACGTTTCTGATCTTCTATATCAGTTGCCGTGCCCACCCAAAATAGGATCTCTCCGGTTTCACTTCTTAAGGGGTTGGCGCGGTTTAAATGCCAGCGATAGTTACCATCATATCGTTTGTACCTGTTTTCTATTTCAAAGGTCCCACCAGTTTTGAGTGCAGTAGAAAACCTGGACAGGGTCCTTTCTAAATCGTCGGGATGAACCACCGCAGCCCAGTCGTTACTTTGCTCAAGCGTTAAGCCAGTGTATTCATACCATCGTTCGTTAAAAAAATTGACCTCCCCGTTCGGCAGGTTTGTCCAGGTCATTTGCGATATGTTGTTCGAAAGCATTTTAAAATGCTCTCTGCTCAAAAACAACTCGTTGGTTCTCTTTTTAACGGTGTCTTCCAACTGGTTATTCAAAGCGACACTGATTTGTTGTGCCTCTTCGAGCTCCTCATTTTTTATTTTTAGTAATTTTTGCGATTTCTTCTGAGAGGTAAGATCTGTTAAAATCACACTCATGGATGTGCCCTCATCAAGCTCGAGTGTATTGAGTGATAACAGAAATGGAATCGGTTCGCCTGATGAATTTAACAGGTAAAGCTCAGCTTTACAATCGTTCTCCCAGGAACATTCAAGTAAAGATTTGAAGCCTTCGCGCGATTCTGGCGCCATAAAGTCAATAAAGGACAAACCAATTACTTTTTCCAGAGGTATTTCAAGTGCATTTGCAAAACTCGAATTACTATAAACAATAATGCCCTCCCGGTTCAAAGTTACAGCGCCCTCGTTCATTTTTTCGATGAAGACTCTGTAGGTTTGATCAGCGTTTTTGAGTGTATAAAGCTGATGTCCATCTTCATTTTGCACGATAAGGGCATCTACCTGGCCAGTACGGATAGCTTCGATAGTCTCGTTGGCTTCATCAAGTTTTAGTCGAAGCTCGTATAACTCACGCTCCAATTGCTCAACCGATTTTGTCATTTCTCAGAATCTATTATTCCAAGCCCTTTCAATACTTTTTCCGTGTCGGATAAATCGCCTATCAACCTTCTCTCTGGCAGAGGGTGTTTTTTTACCAGTAAGGGCAGAGCAATAATCTGCTCACGCTCTGCCATAAGAGGTTGCTGATATACATCTATGATCTCCAACTCATAACTATCCCTAAGATTCGAGTCGCAAATATTTTTAATATTTGAAATAGCTCTTATTGAATTAGGCGATGCCCCTGTTACAAACAGCTTCAGAAAATATATTTCCCGCCCCTCAGCGGGTTTAGTATCTTCTTTCTTGGAGTGGTTATGCACGTCAAATTTTGTTTAAAGGCACTATATTTAAACCAACCAGTACCTTTTCCTCATTGGATAAATCGCCGATAATCTTTCGTATTGGCACGGGCACCTTTCTTACTAAAGTCGGGACCGCAAATATCTGATCTCCTTCGGCCAATTGCGGCTGTACCAGTAAATCAATCACTTCTATTTGATATTTTCCCTGCAAATGTTCTTCACAGTATTTCTTTAAATTATTCAAAGCGGTGACCGATTTTGGCGTTTTGCCCGCAATATACAAACGAAGTTCCCAGGTTTGATCTATACTTTCCATTATCATTACTGTTTTGAGTTATCAGAGGCCTCATTCGCTCCATCCGCACCTCTTCTGATTTTGGTCATTTCCTGTCTGTTACGCTCCAGAATTTCCTTCTTAAGCTCTTCCTCCATATATACTTTATTTAATTCCTCCTCCACCGATTCGAATTCGGTACGAAGATTGGCAATCTGTGCTTCAAGCACGGTTTTCTTCCGCAATATCTCGCGGTCTTTTCTGCTCAACGCGTGACCATGAAGCGCTTTTCCAGTTTCTTCGGACAATATTTGCGCTTCTCTTGCGGATCCGACAACCACGCCTTCCGGACCTAAATACACGTCAACCAGATTCAAGCCTTCATCACTTATAACAAATTCCCTTACCTGGTTGGAATGTTTCATACCTCGCGATTTCATGATATAGAGTCCACGGTTACGCTCCCCATTCAGTTCTATATCCCGTACCAGCAACCATGCATCTACTAATGACGATACTCCCTCATCCGTCTGCTCATTTACGATATTGTTAAGAGTAAGTGCTGTAAACATAACAGTAATTTGCTCTTCTTGAAGAAAATCAATCAGACGAATTAACATGGCCTTTACTTCACTTACGGAGCCAACCGTAATAAGGTTTGTAATGGGGTCAAGAATAACCACCTGCGGCTTAAATCTCTTTATTATTTTATGAATGGCTACAAGGTGCATCTCGAGCCCGTAGAGGGTAGGCCTGAACGCATGAAATTCCAGAATCCCCTCACTTACATGCTTATCCAAATCAAACCCAATAGATTTCATGTTTCGAACAATCTGCTTAGGCGATTCCTCGAAAGCCATATACACGCATCTTTTCTTATCTAAGCAGGCTTGATTAGCAAAGGAGGCTGCGATACTCGTTTTTCCGGTACCTGCTGTACCTGATACAAGAATACTGCTACCCCGGTAAAAGCCTTTTCCCTCCAGCATTTTATCCAGACTTGGAATACCTGACGATACCCGCTCCGATGAGACCTCACTTTCTAACAATAGGGATGTTACAGGCAACACCGAAATCCCATCTTTATCAATCAAAAATGGATATTCATTGGTTCCGTGAACCGAACCACGGTATTTTACCACACGTAACAGCCGTGTCGAAATTTGGTTAATTACCCGATGTTCAAGTAAAATTACACAGTCTGACACGTATTCCTCAAGCCCCTGCCTGGTGAGAGCATTGTCGCCACGCTCGCCGGTGATCACTGCTGTTACGCCTTTTTCTTTTAGCCAATGAAAAAGCCTTCGCAGTTCGGAGCGGAGTATGGCCTGGTTGTTCAAGCCAGAAAAAAGGTTCTCAATAGTATCTAACACCACGCGCTTGGCGCCGATGCTATCAATAGCGTAACCTAACCGAATAAAAAGTCCGTCCAGGTCATATTCCCCTGTTTCTTCTATTTCACTTCGCTCAATGTGAACATGATCTATTTTGATCATCTTGTTATCCCGAAGGGCTTTGAGATCAAATCCCAGCGAGGCCACATTCATTTCTAGCTCTTCAGCTTTTTCTTCAAAAGCCATGATCACGCCAGGCTCGTTATATTCAACAGCTCCCCGTACAATAAATTCTATGGACATAAGGGTTTTGCCACAACCAGGACCGCCGCAAATTAATGTAGGGCGGCCTTGAGGTATACCACCCTCGGTAATTTCGTCAAGTCCTTTAATTCCCGTTAAGGTTTTTGGAAAGTTATACTTTTCCATTGCCGACAAATAAGTTTTATCAGTTATCATAAAATAATTTTGTAAATATTCAGGTGACTTATCTAAATGCAGAGGCAGTATCCCGAACTAAATATCATCTTAACAATTTTTTTCAAAAAGAGTTTATCGGGCTTTCAGCAACTGACAAGAAATTGCTACTACCAAGCAGAATATTAACCATTGAGAAATATACTCTATTATTAATTTAAAGCTACTATAAATACGACATTCACAAAGAAAAGTTCAAAGTATATCTTTGCAGAAAAATGTTATGAGTATCAAATGGGGAATTATTGGCTGTGGTGATGTCACTGAAATTAAAAGCGGGCCTGCCTTCAACAAAGTTGAAGGGTCGAAATTGCAGGCGGTTATGCGGCGTGATACAGCTAAGGCAGAAGATTATGCCAAACGTCATAATGTCCCCAAATTCTATTCTGATGCTATTGAACTGATTGAAGATCCCGAAGTGGGCGCCATTTATGTTGCAACCCCTCCTGCATCTCACGAGCAATATACAATAGCCGCCTTAAAAGCGGGCAAACCGGTGTACGTAGAGAAACCGATGGCGATGTCGGAAGAAGGATGTCTCCGGATGATAGAGGCATCACAGAAGTATTCTACCAAGCTTACGGTAGCACATTACCGGAGAGCGCTGCCGATGTTCAATAAGGTGAAAGAGCTTATTAAAGAAATTGGCGACATCCGGTTCGTCTCCATTCAGTTCCTACAACCTTCAAAAACAGAGTTGGTTGCCAGCACAGAAGTTAACTGGCGTACAAACCCTGAGATTTCGGGTGGCGGTTTGTTTCACGACATGGCACCCCATCACATTGATTTGATGTTATATTTCTTTGGTGATCCGGTAAAAATTTCGGGGTATTCCGCTAATCAGGCGAAACTCAGCGGCGCCGACGACATTGTTTCCGGAGAGTTGGTATTTGCGAATGATGTCATTTGCAAGGCGCTCTGGTGCTTTAATGTATCAAACGAAGAATCAAAAGACCTCTGCGAGATTGTTGGTGCGAAGGGAAAAGTATGCTTTCCATTTCACGGAAACTTCTGTCAGATAATCACAAACGGAAAGACTGGAACCTTTAATTTCATCCATCCTCAACACATACAACAACCGATGATAGAACAAATAATACGATACTTCAACAATGATACAGATATCAACCCTTGCGATGCAGGCGAAGGTGCAAAAGTCGCCCGTATTATGGATATTTTTACCGCAAGACGTACTGCCAAATAGCGAAAAGCTCCAAAAGTGGAGCTTTTCATTTTATTAAGGTTAACTATTAAGGGTGCGCTAGATGTCTAATCTGTCTTTTTAGAAGTAGCAAACACTTTTTTGAAGCCGTTTTTTACTCTTTTCGAATTACTGTCAGCCAGCAGATACATACATGGAACCAAAACCAAAGTCAGGAATGTAGCGAAAGCCAATCCGAAGATCATTGTCCATGACAAAGGCCCCCAGAAAGCTACGTTATCCCCCCCAAAATAAAGATGAGGGTTACCTGTACTTAAAAACTTGGCGAAGTCGATATTTAATCCGACAGCGAGCGGTACTAATCCCAGCATCGTTGCTGTGGCAGTAAGCAACACGGGTGTCATCCGGGTGCGGCCCGCTTCAATAACCGACTCCCTTACACTCATACCCTGTTCAATCATCAAATCGGTGAACTCAACAAGCAAAATCCCATTTCGAACAACAATCCCCGCAAGGGCAACGATTCCTATTCCAGACATTACAATCGACATATCCATCTGGAATATTGTTATCCCCAAAAGTACCCCTATTATACTGAACAGAATCTCACTGAGAATAATTAAGGGCTTGCTTACAGAGTTAAACTGCATCACCAGGATAATCAAAATCAAACCTAAAGCTGAAAGCATGGCCCCACCTAAAAATGCGGCTGTCTCCATCTGTTCTTCCTGTTCACCAGCCATTTTAATTGTTACACCGTCTGGAGCATTAAACTGATTAATTTCCGCCTGAATATTAGATACAACTTCGTTAGGATTGTAATCGCCTAACACATTGGACGACAAGATGATAATTCGCTTTTCTTGTTTCCGCTTAATACCGCCGTAAGTATTTACGTAATCAATCTGAGCGAAGGACGATAATGGCACCTGGCGAATGATACCGCCCATAGCCATATCACGATAAGTTACTTTCATATTTCGAATCGCCTCGAGATTGTCGCGCTGGCTTTCCTGTGCTCTTACGTTAATCTCGTAATCCTCTTTTGCATCTCTGAACTTAGACGCTTCCATCCCGTAGATAGCAGTCCGCAGATCGCCACCAACCTGGTAGGTAGATATGCCTTCACGATTCGCCCTTTCCCGGTCAATATTAAAAACAAGTTCGGGTTTGTTGTTCTGAAAGTCAGACTTCAGTTCTTCGATTCCGGCTATTTGCTTCGACTCAATATGCTTCAACAGTCGCTCGGAGGTTTTAATTAATGAGTCGAGCTCATCTCCGGTAATTTCGATACTGATAGGCTTGGCAGTTGGTGGACCACCTTGTTCCTGTGCTACCGAAATAACCGCTCCTGGAATACCTTTAACGGCCTCTCTTATTTTGTCCAGATATGTTGACGTAGGCTCACCCACACGTTTGCCATACTGCACAAAGGCCACCGTTACTTTACCTTTATTGGTGTAGTTTCCCTGATCTTCATCCTGCGGATCTGTTACGCCAATTGTTACGTTAGAAATAATAGACGAGACGTCGGGATTATTTCTGCCAACTATCCTGGTAACCTTTTCTTCTACCTGTTTCACCACTTCATTGGTGCGTGCCTGGTCTGTACCAATAGGCATTGTTACATAGACGAAAGCAAAGTTAGGATCGGCTGTTGGGAAGAACACCACTTTAGGTGGAACAACAAACATTAAGGCGATAGTAAAGAAAAGCAAGCCTACTGTCCACAAAAGCATTGCTCGGGGGCGCTTTAACGCCCAAACCAACAGATTAACATACTTATCCTGGAAAGCAGGCCAGGTTTTTTTCTGGAACCGCTCTATTACACCCGTCAAATAAAAATGATTCAACAGATAAAGCAATGCGATCAGCACCACGAAGTTTCCAAGACCAAAGTTTATCAGATAAGAGACGACCGCCAATCCTGCAAAAATCCACATGGTCCTTTTTGTACTCTTGTCGAAACTTGGCTTAACGTGTGAATTTTCGTCATGCGGATGCATAAAGTCTACTGCGAAAACAGGGTTGATGATATATGCAACCAACAGCGACGCTAACAGCGTTATTATAAGAGTTATCGGCAAAAAGAACATGAACTCTCCGATAATACCGGGCCAAAAAAGCAGCGGAATGAAGGGCGCCAGCGTAGTAAGAGTACCGGAAAGTACAGGAAGAAAAACCTCTCCGGCTGCAGTTTTTGCAGCTTTTACAATGGGCACTTTTCCATTATCAAAAATACGGTGAGTGTTCTCTATAACCACAATTGCATCGTCCACCACAATTCCCAAACCGAGAAGAAAGGCGAAAAGCACGATCATGTTCATGGTAAAGTTGAAGTCGAATAACGCTCCCAATGCCGGCATGGTCAGGAAGGCCACGAACATGGATAAGGGAACCGACAGCGCCACAAACAAGGCATTGGTTACTCCCATAAAGAACATGAGGATCACCGTAACCAGAATAAATCCGATGATAATGGTATTGATCAGATCGTGCAAGGTAACCCGTGTCTGATCAGACTGGTCTCCGGTGATAGTGATGGTTAGATCCCTGGGAAGCTCCTTCCCTTTCATTTCGGCGATTAAAGCGTTGATCTTGTCTGAGGCTTCGATCAGGTTCTCACCACTCCTCTTTTTAACATTCAGAGTGATTACGTTTTTGCCGTAAAGACGGGCATAACTTTCCTGCTCCTTAAACGAATCTTTTACCTCGGCTATGTCTCTTAAATATACCGAGCCTCCGGTTGGAGTTTTGATAATAAGATTGGCGATTTCCTCCGCACTTTTAAATTCATTTTTGATGTTGATGGTACGTCTTACTCCGTCCATCTTTACGGTACCTCCTGAAATAGTGCGATTCTCATTGCCTACTGCCTGGTTAATATCCCAGAAAGACACCTGAGCGGCTGCCATTTTATTGAGATCAACGTTTATCTGAACTTCGGGGTCAAGTGCACCAACAATGTCAACTCCCGATATCTCCTTCAGACCCTCAATTCGATCTTCCAGATCATCCGCATATTCTTTTAAGCGCTTCAGGTCATAATCACCGGAGACGTTAACGTACATAATCGGTAAATCGGCAAGATTGATATCCTGAATCACTGGATCATCCGGAAGATCGGTAGGCAAATCAGCCTTATCTACCGCATCCTTCACCAGTTGCTTCGCCTCGCTGATCTCCACATCTGTATTAAATTCTGCGGTGATGATCGAAAAATCCTGGTAAGAATTCGAAGTTATTTTCTTCAATCCTTTGGTCGATTTCAACTGTTTCTCAATCTGTTTGGTTACCAGATTTTCGATATTTGCCGGCGAGGTACCCGGATAAACCGTGGTTACGAAAATTTTAGGGATAATTACCTCCGGAAAATTTTCTTTAGGAAGGTTCTGGTAGGCCGAATAACCCATCAAAGTTAAAATCGCCACCAGCACATATATGGCCGTTTTATTGTCGATCGCCCAACTCGAGGGACCGAACTCTTTATTAACGTCTTTCATTTTGCTTATTTATTACCGTAAAAAGAGCGGTTAGAACTTAACAGATTCGCCTTCATTCAAATCCTGCATTCCGCTGATCACCACTTTATCTCCAGCTTTCAATCCCACTAAAATCTCTGCTTTGCCCTCAGAAACTTTTCCGGCTCTAACGTTTACACGCTTAGCTTTTCCGTTTTCTGCCACGAATACATAATCGGCTGTTTCTGATTTTTGGATAGCATTGACCGGCACTGTGATCGCATTGTTTATTTTATAATCCACAATACGCAATACGGCCAGCATATTTGGGCGATATACATTTCGGGCCGGAAGTTTAATTTCAATATTAAAACTTCTCGAAACCGGATCGATTACCCTCGAAGCATAGGTTACCTTTGTTTTAAGGCTATCCGGAACATCCGGCAGAATAACTTCCACTTCATCCCCCTGATTTACCCTTCCGGCATACGATTCGGCAACATTAGCCTCCACTTTTAGATCACTGGTATTCACTACCGTGATGCCTGGCATACCTGGCGAAACGGCCTGACCTAATTTAAGGTCCATTTTATCGACTGTCCCGGAGATGGGAGATTTCATTTTGTACATCGACTGCTGAGAACGCAATACACCAATTTGCCTTTCCAAGCCTTCCTTCTGGCTTTTTGCGGTCAGAAACTGAACTTCTGTACCGATCTTCTGATCCCATAAGTTTTTTTGGCGACGATATAATGAATTAGCCAATTCTAATTGGCTCTGTAGCTGAGAAATGCTCTGGCGGAGCACCTTGTCGTCAAGTTGTGCCAGAACCTGTCCGCGACTAACCCGCTGGCCTGCTGTTACGTAAATTCCGGTAATAACACCGGGGGCTTCGGGGTTAACCTGCACATTCTGCTGAGCATCAACCCGGCCCTGAATTTCGAGAAAGCTTTTAAAAGTTGCCGGAACGACTTCCAAAACGGCAACATCAGCCACTTCCTGAACAGTCTGAACCCCGACCTCTTTTTCAAGAGCTGCAATCTTCTTATCAAGCTCAATCCGGTTCTTTTTCAGTTCTGCTAGTTCCGCTTTTTTATCTTTTGGCTTGCCACAGGCAGCTATTACTAAAATTACTGCCAGATAAATTATGTGTTTCATATTCATTTTGATAATAAGGTTATTGGATACGTCCGTAGGCATTGTCTAGATCTACTCGGTTAATTAATGCATTATATAAAGCCTGTATGTAATTATTCTCGGCTTCTTCAAGCGCCGTTTGGGCTTGCGTTACTTCAATACTTGAGCCTACCCCCTGTTGATATTTAATTCGGGACACCCGCAGCACTTCTTGAGCCAATGTCATATTACTACGTTGATTGTTCAAAGATTGAATACTGTTTTGGTAGTTGATACGCGCAGCATCTTGCTGTAGGAGAAGTCCATTCTTAACTACATTAAGTACGTTGGCAGATTTACGAACCTCAATTTCTGCCTGTTTCACCTGGTGATATCGCTGAAAACCGCTGAAAATTGGAACATTCAACTGGAGTCCTATAACAGTCGTCGGAAACTTTCTGTCGTATAATTCACTGAATTTGTCAGCTTGATAATTATAAGAAGAACTTCCAAATGCAGCCAGGGTGGGTAAATACTCTGATTTTATCCTTTTTAGGTTTAAAGCATTTAATTTTCCCTGGGTTTCGAGCAAACTATACTCAAAACGCTTCTTATATGCACTTGTATCAGCCACTAAAGAAAGGTCATTTTCAATTTTTATATCGGCTATTTTATCTTTTACCACAAGATTGTCCGTAGCCGGCATTCCGATTTGAAAACGCAGCATGTAATTAGCAAGTAACAGCGATCTTAAAACGTTCTCACGCGTAGTAACCAGATTGTTGTAAATTACATTCAATCGGTCTAAATCGATTTTTTCAACA
Organism: Paradesertivirga mongoliensis; assembly: GCF_024436395.1. Taxonomy (GTDB): domain Bacteria; phylum Bacteroidota; class Bacteroidia; order Sphingobacteriales; family Sphingobacteriaceae; genus Paradesertivirga; species Paradesertivirga mongoliensis. Next base: position 258,257 of record NZ_JAFMZO010000003.1, read on the forward strand.
AATCCCTGCTTATTTAATTCGGTGGTTTCTTTTAACTGCTGGGCCAATTGAGCAATATTAGCATTCAGAAGTTGGGCCTGTTCATTACTAACCAACACCTGATAATATGCCTTTGTAACCGCCACTGTAGTTGCTGCTTTTGTCCGGTTATAATTCTTTTCACTTAGCTCTCTAAAAGTCTTGGAGGCCTGTAACCCTACAAGGTAGCTTCCATTAAAAAGAAGTTGATTAAGTGTAATACCTGCACTGCTTTGGTATTTAACACCGAATTTTGCTGGCACAAAAGTACCGGGCTCCCCAAAAATTTCTCCAGGTATTAATGTAGTCGGAATTTTAAGAAAGTCCTGCAAACTTGCTGTCCCACTTATCTGCGGCAACCCAATTCCAATTGTTTCTTTCACCTTATACTTCGCGCTCTCAATATCCAGTTGCGCATTCTTCAAAGAATCGTTATTCTGATAAGCATACTCCAAACACTCCTGCAGGTTAAACGTAAACGTTTTACCTTGCTGGGCATCTTGCGCCTTCAGCGTTACTGAACTTAGAAGTATAAGTATGGATAGTATTGTAAATCTCATGGTCTTATTATTATTCTTCTGTGATGTGTTTATATTTATTAATTAACTTGTGTCCTTTTAATGTACAGAGCCCATATAAGTAATGCTCGGTTACTTCTGTCATAACCTCCAGCATGACAAACTTCCCCGCCGGAAATACAATTTGATTGAAGATCATATCCACTTGTTCCAATCGCAGCAAAGCAAGAATTTCGGCTTTTATTTCCGGTCTGAAATATCCTTCGTCAATACCCCATTTTATATTTTTAAGAATGCAGTCTTTCATATACGAAAACCTGAAATCTTTGAATAAGGACCAGGATTCGGGATGATACTTATGTAAATCGTAGAAGATCATAGGATTGGTCTTAGACAGCATCTCCTGCAAATGTGTTACAACTAAAAAAACTTCTTCTATTGCATTGGCAGCATTAGCAGTTCTTGTATCCATCATTTTCATATTCATTTCCAGCATTTCCTGGATTAAAATATAAACCAGTTCGTTCTTATCTTTAAAATGCTGATAGATCGTCTTTTTCGAAATTCCCAATTCACGGGCAATATCATCCATTGTAATCCGCTTAATACCGAACTTACGAAACAGCTCATCCGCCTCCCACAATATTCTTTCTCTTAACTCCATTAAAACATTTTCTCCATAACACCGGCAAAACTATGGAAACTTTTTTCAAATCCAAAGTTTCCGAAAGAAATTTTCGGGAGACTTAATCGCAATTGGAATTGTAGAGGTGTCTGGCGAAAAATGTAACTTGCGCAAAATTTCAATTTCATGAGCTTATCGCCTTTATATGCTATTTCTCCGGTTGACGGACGTTACCGCAAAACCACCCAGGAACTTGCTGCCTTTTTTTCAGAAGCGGCATTGATCGAGTTCAGGGTGTATGTAGAAATAGAATACTTTATCGCCTTATGCGAGTTACCTTTACCGCAGTTACGAGATTTTCCGAAGAAAAGCTACAACGATTTAAGAGGCATCTATAAAAATTTTAACCAGGAAGATGCCCAGCGGATTAAAGACATTGAAAGCATTACCAATCATGATGTAAAGGCAGTAGAATACTTTATTAAAGAAGAATTTGACAAATTGGGACTGGGCGAATCAAAAGAATTCATCCACTTCGGACTCACCTCTCAGGATATTAACAATACATCCATTCCTCACTCATTCAAACTCGCTATCGAAAAAACTTATCTGCCGGCATTAAACGAGCTGATCGGAAACCTAAAGGCGCGGGCGGAAGAATGGAAGAACATTTCTATGCTGGCTCATACGCATGGTCAGCCGGCATCACCAACTCGCCTGGGCAAGGAAATATTAGTTTTCGTAGAACGTCTGGAGGCGCAAGTGGCGCAGCTTAAAACTATCCCTTACTCAGCAAAATTTGGCGGAGCGACAGGTAATTTCAATGCTCACCATGTAGCTTATCCCGAGATAAACTGGAGAGATTTCGCCAACAACTTTGTGAACAATATTTTGGGATTGCATCGCTCTCAATATACTACACAGATAGAACACTATGATAATTTTGCAGCACAGTGTGATGCTCTGAAACGGATAAATAATATCATCATGGACTTAGACCGTGATATGTGGACCTATATTTCGATGAATTACTTCCGTCAGAAAATTAAAGCCGGCGAAGTGGGATCATCGGCCATGCCACATAAGGTAAATCCTATAGATTTCGAAAATTCCGAAGGTAATCTTGGTTTAGCTAACGCGATGTTTGAGCATCTGGCTGCTAAGCTCCCTGTGTCGAGACTGCAACGCGACTTGACAGACTCAACAGTTTTAAGAAACATTGGCGTGCCGGTGGCTCATAGTTTAATCGCCATAAAATCAACTCAAAGAGGTTTGAGCAAGTTATTGCTTAACGAGAACGCTATTGCAAACGACCTGGACGCTAACTGGGCTGTAGTAGCAGAGGCGATTCAGACCATTTTACGCCGCGAGGCTTATCCGAACCCTTATGAAGCCCTTAAAGAGCTTACCCGGACCAACGAAAAAGTAAATGCCGGAACCATCTCAGAGTTTGTAAAAACATTGAATGTCTCTGACAGCGTAAAAGAGGAGATTAAACGTATCAGTCCAACAACATATACCGGAATTAACTAAGGCAGTCATGCTGAAGTAAAAACCTGGTGAGACCCTATTAACTGGTTCGAAATTTGGTAGATTTGTGTTGTAAAGAACCATAATATGGCTACAATGGCAAGTAATATTAACGTATATACAGAGACTACGCCCAACCCGGCGACCATGAAGTTTCTGGTAAATAAGCTTTTATTAAACGGAAGTGTTGATTATCCAACAGCAGCGAGTGCCGAAACATCTCCGTTTGCAAAAGAATTATATAAATTCAACTTCGTAAATGGTGTCTTCTTCGCCAGCAATTTTGTAACTGTCACTAAAACTGACGATGCAGAATGGGTCGACATTGAGCCGATTTTGAAAGAGTTCGTAAAAGGCGCAGTCGAGTCGGAATTAAAGATTCAGGAAGTTGCCAACTCTGATGAAGCTCCGGCTTTTGAAGGAACAGAACAAGAGATAAAAATCCAACAGATCTTGCATGATTATGTTCGTCCGGCAGTTGAACAGGATGGAGGAGCAATCAGCTATAAATCGTTCGAAAACGGTGTGGTTACCGTTGAGTTAAGAGGTTCATGCAGCGGTTGTCCTTCTTCGACGTTTACCCTAAAAGCCGGAATTGAAAGTTTGTTAAAACGAATGGTTCCTGAAGTTCAGGAAGTGGTTTCTGAAGCGATGTAAGAGACCAGCAACCTATAAGGTTTCCAAAACCTTATAGGTTTTTTACTGTGCTAAAGAGGCGCCCTCCAATAGTCATCGGATGACTTTAGGGGAGACGTAAATAACGGAATAGCTTTCAGTCATTTAATGACTAAACGATCTGCCTGAGAAAATCGTAAAATAATTCTCAAGCGATCAATAAAAATGCCTTTGAATAACCTCTTTCATCGCCTCTCCTATCTTCCCGTTTGATGAAATCATTTCCCTGGATTTAAGAAACTCATCTTCACCAGAAAAGTTAAACGCTGTACCGCCCGCTTCACGGACAATCACCGCCCCAGCCGCGATATCATAAAGGTTAATATTATACTCAAAATAGGCATCGAACCTTCCGCAGGCCACATAAGCCATATCTACAGCAGCCGAACCCATTCGCCTGATCCCGTGGCATTGCTGCATTAATTCTTTAACAACTTTAAGATACTCATCCTCTTTGTCGAAATTGTAGTACGGAAAGCCCGTAGCAATAAGTGTTTTTGAGAATTCGCTATGCGGAGAAACCTGTATGGACTTTCCGTTAAGATAGGCGCCGCCCTCTTTCCATGCGTAGAAACATTCGTCGAGGTTAATCTCATACACCACACCTAAAACGAGTGCCTTATTTTGTTCCAGAGCAATGCTTACAGAAAACACCGGTAATCCGTGCAAAAAATTAGTGGTACCGTCCAGTGGATCGACTATCCAGTTGTACACATCACCGGTTTTATTAATTGTCTCCTCCTCTGTTATGAATCCCGCTTCCGGCAACAATTCAATTAATCGTTTAACAATTTTTTCTTCGGCTGTTTTATCAACGTACGACACCAAATTACTGTGTCCCTTATATTCAATGTCGCTTAACTTAAAATTCCGGGCTTCGTCTCTTATAAAAGCGCCAACCTCTTTTGATAACGCGACAACTTCCTTGGTTAAAATCTCTAAATTCATGCTTTTACTGGCTGCAACTTCCTATGGTTATTTATTGCCCAGATAATTCCGGCGATACCTGCAATAACCATAATTACAGAAATAAGTTCTGCCTGAGTGAACCCTAACCCGAAGGCGTGGTACTCAGAATTCACCCTGATCTTTTCGATAAAGAAGCGCTCAATTCCAGCCAAAATCAGATATATTGAAAACATCATCCCGGCCGGTTTAATCTTTCTGCGTAAAGACCACATTAAAGCAAAAAGAATAAATCCGGCGACAACCTCATAAAAGGCAGTGGGATAAACAGGAAATGGCAATTCCATACAGTATTTCCCTACGCAATCTTTAATCGGGACTCCCTCACTAATTACATTATGCGGATATTTGAATCCCCAAACCCAATCGGGAGCCCAGCTAAGCCAGGAAGGTTTGGGAGCAAGGTTATTAATCCCCCAATCACCATCGCCAGACATGTGGCAACCCAAACGGCCTACCGCATATCCAATCATGATGCCCGGGCCACCCACATCAAACATATGAGCAGGCTTAATTCCATGTTTGTTAGCGATATAAATTACCGCGGCGCCGCCGCAAATCAATCCCCCATAAAAAGTCAAGCCGCTGAAGGATAGCAATCCGTCTATCGGGTCCTTCATAAATTGATCAATGTACTCCAGGTTATGAAATATCTTAGCACCCAGAAAGCCCCAAACCGCTGCCCAGACCACGATACTACTCATTAACTGATAAGGATGAACCGTCTCTTCAGTAACCTTTGGTTTAGGAAGTTGTTGTTTCTTTTTCTCGGCATAAGCCATGTAGCCAAAAATGGCCCCCACTATAACCCCTCCAAGCAAACTGCCTCTGGTGGATAAAATAAATTCCTGTGGATTATTTACAAAATCCATGTAATGCAATACAGCATCAAGAAGCTTGTATCCTATTAAAAAGCCGAGAAAGCCGTTTAATGCAACTTCAGCTGCAGAAGGTGGTTCACCGACAGTAACCTTAGCTTTGAAGGGGTGGACCAATCCTTCTGTTTCTTTACGCTTCAATTCTGATGAAAATGCCAGGTATGCAGCTATAAAAGCCAAAGCCACAAAAAAGCCAAAGGTTTGTATGGGAAGAGGAATATTAACGCCGGTTAAATATTCAATAAGATGTGAAAGGGTTGGAAACATGCCCAAAGATAACGGGATGTTCGGAAAAACACAGTACTAATGAACCAGAACTTCTGTAGCTTCCGAAATTTCTACATCACCTGCTGGAGATATTGATTCCAGCTTTATCCATTTCAATTCATTTACCAAAACAGGATCATATTTTGCCTGCACTTTTACATAGTTGGGAGTAAACCCATGCATTAGGCCGTCCTTTTGGTCGGCTTCAAACAAGACCTGCGACTGCTTTCCTAATTGAGATTCGTAAAATGCGCGTCGCTTTTTCTCTGAAAGGATGTGGAGCATTTTACTTCGGTCGGCACGCTGAGAGCCGGGTACCGAACCAGGCATTTCTGCGGCTACTGTATTTTCACGCTCAGAATAGGTAAATACATGCAGGTAGGATATATCAAGCCCCTTAAGAAAGTCGTAAGTATCGATAAAGTCTTCGCGGGTCTCTCCGGGAAAACCAACAATTACGTCAACACCAATGCAGCAATCAGGCATTACCTCCTTAATTTTCGCGACTCGTTCAACGTATAATTCTCTTTTATAACGACGGCGCATTAGAGATAAGATCTTATTCGATCCGGACTGAAGCGGGATATGAAAATGCGGCACGAACCTTTTTGATTGGGCAACAAACTCAATAATTTCGTTACTAAGAAGATTGGGTTCGATAGAAGAAATCCGAATCCGTTCAATACCTTCAACGTTATCAAGCGCTTTCACCAAATCGAAAAACTTATCCTCCCGATTTCCATTTCTAATTCCAAAATCACCGATATTCACACCCGTCAACACTATTTCTTTTACACCGGAAGCAGCAATCTCTTCGGCCTGCTTCACCACGCTCTCTACAGTATCGCTCCGGCTAGCTCCCCTGGCTAAAGGAATGGTGCAAAACGTGCAGGAATAATCACAACCGTCCTGAACCTTTAAAAAAGTACGTGTACGATCACCATAAGAGTATGAAGCATTAAATTGTGTGGCTTCTGCAATCGGCTGGTTATATACAAGCGCCTTAGGATTCTTTGTCAGATCAGTGAGATAATCGATAATCTGAAATTTTTCGGCAGCTCCCAAAACCATATCCACTCCGGGAATTTCTGAAATTTCTTTAGGCTTAAGCTGCGCATAACATCCAACTATTAAAATGTATGCATTGGGTGAATACTTCAATGCCTCCTTTACTACTTTTCGGCACTTTTTATCCGCATTCTCGGTTACAGAGCAGGTGTTAATCAAATAAACGTCGGGGGTATCGGTAAAATCAACGGTATTGAAGCCAGCCTTGTTAAACTGCCGGCCGATGGTTGAAGTCTCAGAATAATTCAGCTTACAACCCAGTGTATAAAATGCAACCTTCCTGCTCATAATCAGCTGCAAAGATAGGAAATTGGTTTAAAATGAGTATCGGGGACAAAGATATGACGATGGCCTTAGAAATTACGGGCTTGAGGCCTCATCGCCCCAGCGATATGAACTCGTGTCTAAGCCTGCCAGATCTATCACGCGATCAACAACAGTTGCAGCTACCGCTTCGATACTATCCGGGCGGCTGTAAAACGAGGGAGTTGCGGGACAGATAATCCCGCCAGCCTCCGTAACTGTTCTCATGTTATTAATATGAATGAGATTATAGGGCGTCTCTCTAACCACCAGAATCAATTTTCTTCGCTCCTTCAGAATTACATCGGCAGATCTTGTTGTCAGATCATCCGAAACGCCCGAAGCGATCCGGCCCAAGGTACCCATAGAACAGGGACAGATAATCATTGTATCGTACTGCGCGGACCCGGATGCGAAAGGAGCTGTGAAATCAGTTTTAGAGTAAAATTTAAAAGGATAGTCGAGATACGAATCATTGTCTAACTCATATTTCCAAACTTCCTTGGCGTTATCCGACATAACAACCCCAACAGCCTCAATTTGCGATCGCTGTGAAACCAGTTTATCAAACAAAACCTTGGCGTAAATGGCGCCACTGGCTCCTGAAACAGCAATCACAATCTTCTTTTTTCCCATTTTTAGACTAACAAAGGTGCATTGAAAATGTTAGGTAATAAAAAAGGGTCGAAAAGTTAATTTCGACCCTACATCTACCTATGAAAAACATGCCCTTTGGGAGGGCATTACAAATATAGATATAAAGTTATACGCTGCAAATTTTTTTGAAAAAAAAATTTGTTTAAACATACATTATATAAAACACTGATTATTAGCTTAATAAATTAACATTCTCTGAAAACCTTTCAAGTAGATGACTGTTCACTCGCTATCAATTTAATACCGTTCACAGGTAATCTACTACAATAAAAAGATCTTTTCCCTTAAAAGTGTCAAAAGTCCGGATTAAAATCCTGTTGATTAACAAAGCTAAAAAACGTATTTCATCCCGCCAGCAGGCGCCGGAATGATATCTCGAAAACTTCGGCTTAAGAGGACGGCCATAAGAACTAACCCTAGTCGTGTCGACAGCATCCTTGAAGGAAGAGGAGCAGGTAAATGTCTACGTAAATCCCCATAACATGCAACTTTCAGCCCCCCCGGCTATCACACTATCCTCCCTCCTTTTTTCAAGAAGGGGATTAAGGGGTAGTTTATGCCTTAAAAATTACTAAATTTGCCCTCATGGAGCAGGTCTCTCAGCTTACAGAATTCGGCAAAATTTTCCTTTTCCTAATTATAGGCATACTATTAGTGTCTGCTACTCTATTTCTTTCCAGATCATTGTCAATACGCCGCCCTACCCCTTTAAAACTTTCATCATATGAGTGCGGAGAAGAGCCTAGCGGAAATTCATGGCTGCAGTTCAATTCCAGATTTTATGTAATCGCCCTGGTATTTTTATTATTTGATGTCGAGCTGATTTTTATTTTCCCCTGGACCACTGTTTTTGGCCAAAAAATATTAATTAACGCCGACCCGATGTGGGGATGGCTTACCCTGATCGAGATGTTCGTTTTTGTCGGCATTCTCCTCATCGGTTTGGTTTATGTTTGGCGAAAAGGCGATCTGGACTGGATACGCCCGGAGCAAAAACTTCCCGTAGCAGAAAGCAATATACCTTTATCAGTATATGATAAAATCAACGCCGAAGTTTATACTGTAAAGCCTTTCTTTGCAGAACGACCACAGGTTCAAGTTGAATCAATAGCACCTGCAAATTCTCCGGTTTCCAAACCAGCGTTTAAACCAACATTCAGAAAACCTCCGCAAGCATGAGTTTAGAAAAGATGTCGCAAGATGGTGGAGTTATCATCACAAAAGTAGACGACCTGTTAAATTGGGCCCGTTTATCATCAATTTGGCCGGTTAGTTTTGGTATTGCCTGCTGTGCAATCGAAATGATGGGTTCGTATGCCTCTACATATGATTTTGACCGGCTGGGAGTTTTTCCAAGGCCTTCGCCACGCCAGTCGGATGTAATCATCATTGCAGGCACCGTTACCTTTAAAATGGCCGAACGCATCAGACGACTGTATGAGCAGATGCCCGAACCGAAATATGTTATATCCATGGGCTCGTGCTCAAACTGTGGCGGTCCCTACTGGCAACACGGGTATCATGTTGTAAAAGGCGTAGATCGTATTATTCCTGTTGATGTATACGTTCAGGGTTGTCCGCCGAGGCCAGAATCACTGATCGGCGCAATTTTAGAATTACAGAAGAAAATAAAGGAAGAGAGCCTCTTATCATCAAAATAGAAACACATCGAATTCAAACCCGATCTGATTTTAATATTGATTTTTAATATTTGACTTATTATGCCAATGAAATCATTTTATGGAGATTTACGTGTAGGGATCCTCGGAGGAGGACAGCTCGGGCGTATGCTCATCCAGGAAGCGATAAGCTATAACACGAACATCAGGGTACTTGATCCTGACCCCGACGCTCCCAGTAAAAATCTTTGTGATAAGTTTGTTGCGGGCTCGCTTACCGACTTCGACACCGTATATAATTTCGGTAAGCAAACAGACCTGCTTACCATCGAAATAGAAAAAGTGAATGTTGATGCCCTTCAACAGTTAGAAGATGAAGGTGTATTGGTTTATCCCCAACCCCGCATTATCCGTCTGATTCAGGACAAAGGTTTACAAAAGGAATTTTTCAAACAAAACGACATCCCCACCTCTCCCTTTCAGCTTATTGCCTCTAAAGAAGCGCTAAAGTCGGCTGCCATCCCTTTCCCCTTTATCCAGAAGCTAAGAAAAGATGGCTACGATGGACGCGGGGTATACAAAGTAAAGTCAAAAGCAGATCTGGAAACAGCCTTTGATGCACCCAGTATTGTAGAGGAATGGGTAGACTTTGAAAAGGAAATTGCAGTAATCGTAGCCAGAAATGAAAAGGGAGATATCAAGACCTTTCCTTGCGTGGAAATGGAATTTAATGCCGAGGCTAACTTAGTTGAATTTTTAATCTCTCCTTCCACCTTACCGGTCGAAGTGCTAAAACAAGCCGATCAACTGGCGATACAAATAGCTGAAGCGCTAAAGATTATTGGAGTGCTTGCAGTTGAAATGTTCCTCACCAAAGACGGTCACCTGCTGGTGAACGAACTGGCTCCCCGCCCGCATAACAGCGGACATCATAGCATTGAGGGAAATCTTACTTCGCAATTTGAACAGCATTTGAGGGCTATATTTAATTTACCACTGGGCGACACCACCGCTATCGGACATGCGGTGATGATAAACCTTTTGGGAGAAAAAGGATATGAAGGACTTGCAGAATACGAAGGTATTGAAGAACTTTTAAAACAACCGAGAACATATGTTCATTTATACGGTAAAAAATTCACTAAGCCTTTCCGTAAAATGGGCCACGTTACCATTGTTGACGACAATAGAGAGGAAGCGATAGCCAAAGCACGCTGGGCACAAAAAACAATTAGAGTAAAAGTATAGATAAGCCGTAAATGGTTCTTACTTTCGAATTTAACCTTTTAATTATATGATAAAAGTAGGCATAATAATGGGCAGCAAGTCGGATTTACCTGTAATGCAGGACGCTGCCGACATTCTGAAAGAATTAGGCGTTGAATATGAACTAACTGTTGTATCGGCTCACCGCACGCCCGAAAGAATGTTTAATTATGCTAAAACGGCTGCAGACCGAGGATTAAAAATTATAATCGCCGGCGCAGGCGGCGCGGCGCATTTGCCTGGCATGGTAGCATCCATTACACATCTTCCCGTTATCGGCGTGCCGGTAAAATCTTCCAATTCTATTGATGGATGGGATTCTATCTTATCCATTTTGCAAATGCCCAATGGAATTCCGGTGGCAACCGTTGCGTTAAACGCCGCAAAAAATGCAGGCATACTTGCAGCGCAAATTCTTGGAACGAGCGACGAAGGTTTAAGCCAACGTTTAAAAGCTTACAAGCAGGATCTCAAAGAAAAGGTGGAAGCCAGCGCAAAAGAATTAGAAGGATAGCGTTCTGATATCCAGATCCTTGGATAGAATAAATATTTAAACCAATAAAGATTATATCACTTTAAAGGCTTTAAACGTTAATTTTGGTGGATTTTCCACATCTGTTAATTACTCATGTGGGCTAACCACTTGTATATCTGTTAATTTAGCACATACACTTTAAATTATGCTCAAAAAAACTGTCCAGACAACACTCATATGCCTCTTTATATCCGTTGTTACGCTGGCTCAACAAACAGAATGGTTTACGCTAAATCAGGCATATAAATCAGGGGTAGAGTTATTCGACAAAGGAAAATACGCAGCAGCCAGCGAGCAGTTCAGCAAGGTAGAGCAGGTCAACACCGCTCCTTCAAACCAGCCGGCAGATCACCGACAGGTGTCTCTGTTAAGGGAAAACGCACAGTTCTATCAGGCTGTATGCGCAGTAAAGCTTGAAAATCAAAATGCTGAAAGCCTGTTTTTAAAATTTATCCGCGAGTACCCTGCCAGTGCCAATACCAAATCGGCCTACTTTTATATGGGTACATCGTATTTCGAAAGAAAGAATTATGAAAAAGCAATAGAGTGGTTTAAACAGATCGATGCGAACAGCTTAACCTCCAAGGAAAGCGCAGAATACCGGTTCAAACTCGCCTATTCTTATTTTACTACAAAAAACTACAGTGAAGCTGAACCCCTGTTTGCAAAACTAAAAGATCAAAAATCCGAATATTCAGAGTCGTCAATTTACTATTACGCCTATCTCAATTATCTGGATGCGGATTACAAAACTGCTTTGGCCGAATTTGAACGCTTAAAAGATTCAAAAACCTATCAGGCCAGCTATCCTTATTATATTTCCGCCCTGTATTTTCTGGACAAGCGATATGATGATGTAATACGCTATACTATCCCTGCCATTGAAACCATTGATGCCAAATACAAGGCTGATATGTACAGAATTGTAGGTGCTACATACTTTGCCAAGGCAGATTACAAAACTTCGGCTTCTTATTATCAAAAATTCCAGGACCTGGATAAAGGCAAGACACAAAACAACCAGGATACTTATCAGATCGGATATCTGCATTTAAAGTTAGGCGATCCTAAAAGAGCGATTGCAGAACTCGAAAAACTGGAGTCGCCCGACGTATTTTACCAACACGGCATGATTGTGCTCGGCGATGCCTTAATTAAAACAGGCAACAAACAAAGTGCTCGGAATGCATTTTTCAGGGCATCTAAAATGGATTTTGATCCGGCACTAAAAGAAGAGGGCCTTCTAAATTACGCCAAGCTTTCTTATGAGCTCGAGTTTCACTCTGTTGCTTTGGATGCTGTTCAGGAATACCTTAAAACCTATCCCCGCTCAAGCAGGATTAACGAAGCAAAGACTTTATTGGGGAAAGTTCTGCTGTCGACCAAGAACTATAAGGATGCCGTAAACATTCTGGAAACCATTCCAAATAAAACAGATGACACGCGAGAAGTTTATCAGAGAGTGACATATTACCGTGGATTGGAGTTCTACAATGAAAGAGCATTTGAAAATAGTATTTCGATGTTTATGCGTTCTGTGAACAATCCACTCGACAGTGAAATTGAAGCTCTTGCTACGTATTGGCTCGCTGAAGCGATGTTCGAGGTAAGGAAATACGGTGAATCTGTGGATACTTTTGAAAAATTCCTGGGGCTTCCTGCTGCCCGCCGTACAGACGTGTTTAATTACGCTAATTATGCACTGGGATATTCTGCCTTTCAAAACGATAACTATTCTAAATCTGCAAATTATTTCCAGAAGTTTTTAAATGGAGACGAGAAAGACAGAAATACTATAAACGACGCCACATTGCGTCTTGCCGACTCTTATTTTGTTATTAAGAACTACCCCCAGGCGATGAATCAATATAATAAGATCATCGCATGGAATGCTCAGGGTGAGGATTACGCATTGTTTCAGCGGGGAATGATCCAGGGACTTCAGAGTCAGAACGATGCTAAAATAAGTACACACCAGTCTCTCTTAAGTCAGTTTCCAAAATCTAACTATGCAGATGATGCCACGTTTGAAATTGGCTATACCTATTTCGTAAAAAACGATTATGAAAACGCAACTTCGGGTTTAAATAATCTGATTTCAAAATATCCGAGAAGCAGTTATGTGCCAAGAGCTTTGGTCACCATCGGTTTGATTCATTATAACCAGGATAAAGATCCCGAAGCGCTCGAAGCATTCCAGCGTGTTGTGAAAGAATATCCTACAACAGACGAGGCCAAACTCGCCCTTGAATCGATCAAAAATATTTATCTCGATAAATCGGATGCAGATGGTTTTCTGGCTTACGCAAATACCACCAGCATTGGTAACTTAAGCACAGCCGAACAAGACAATATTACTTTCCAGGCAGTTAACAATCGCTTTCTGAAAGGCGATTACCAGGGTGCGTTTGAAGCGGTTAATGCTTATTTCGATAAATTCCCGAGACCTATTCATGAAAAACATGCGAGGTTTATCAGAGCCGAAAGTCTGGTTAAGATAAAACGTCCGGATGAAGCAATACCTGATTATAACTTTATTTTAAACGACTGGACCAGCGAATACACGGAGCGCTCTCTGATCAGCATTTCAAAATTATACCTGAACCAGAAAAAATATAACGAAGCCGTTGTATATCTGAAAAAACTGGAGCTTACCTCAGAATACAAGTCTAATTACGGCTTTGCTGTAAATAACCTGATGGAAGCTTACAGCCAGATGGGAATGCCTGATGATGTTCTTAAATATGTAACTATCGTAAGAGCCTTCGATAAGGCTTCGGCTGAAGATAAACTAAGAGCAGGCTTGTATGCGGGTAAGGCATATATGACGAAAGGTGATACCACTGCGGCTGTTAAAGAACTTACCGATATATCGACTAAGACGACAACAGCGGTTGGAGCAGAAGCACGTTATACTCTAGCTCTTGTGCAACACTTAAAAGGCAATTACAAAGCAGCCGAAACCGCCGCCTTTAAGCTTATCAACGAAATGCCTTCGCATGACTATTGGGTTGCCAAAAGCTATTTATTGCTGGCAGATAATTATATAGCTACAAAACAGGATTTTCAGGCAAAGAGCACCCTACAGAGTATTATAGACCACTACCAGGAGGATGATGACATTTTGCCAACGGCCAAAGCAAAGCTGGAAACCTTAAACAAAAAGAAATAATATGAAATCGACATACTTCCGGTATACATTCTTTTTTTTAATGTCAGGTTCGCTTGCCGGATTTGCACAAACACCGTCTGCCCAGGGCAGGCCGATTCAAAAAGACACTATAACTGAAGAGATAGAAGTGGTACGGCCTTATAGACCCGTGCTGGCTGACGCTTCCAAAATCAGGCGCAGTCCGAACTTAAATAACAATAAGCCCTTCAGACCCAATCTTAATTATAGTATTACAGATAAGAGACTTGAACTGAACAGTGATCTGCGCCAGTTGCAGGCCGAAGAACTTATTCAGCCGCCGCCCTCCCTCCTCGAAAACAACTACGCAAAACTTGGTGCGGGTAATCTGGGCACAGTTCTCGGTGAGGTATATATCAATACCGGGGCAGATCCGGCGCTTCAGGCAGGTGGGTATCTGAAACATATCAACCAAAGCGGTGACTTTAACAAACAACAATATTCACGTCAGGAACTCGGAATCTTTGGAAAAAGCATTCGCGATAAAATCACCTTAAATGGAGAACTTGGATATGACAGGTTTTCAACCTTCTTTTATGGCATTCAGCCAGACAACAGTTCAGCAAATCCCGATCCTGGAACTCAGCGCTTTGGAACCCTAAGCTTAAAAGGGGAACTGCTCAAAAACTTTGAAGAGTCTTCTGAATCTGATTACGGAGCAAAACTCGATGCTTATTTCCTTGGAAACAAGTATGATGCGAAAGAAAACTCTTTTACCCTTAGTGGCTTTTTCAATAAAGTTTGGCGAGATTTCAATGTTGGCGCCAATAGTTCCATCGATTTTACCGGAACTAAAGATGCGGGATATGACCTCAGCAATAACCTGATCCGTATTAATCCTTATCTTAAACTACAGGGCAAAAACTATAAACTTTCGCTTGGAATCAACCTCGTTAAAGAATTTGGCACCAGTTCAAGAACTAATTTATTCCCAACTGTAATAGGTGAACTGCCAATTGTGCCGGGATATGCAACAATTTTCGGGGGTTATACCGGCGATGTGCTAAAATCAACATTAAGAAGCTTTGCAGCGACAAATCCATACCTGGCTCCAAACGTACAAATCCTCAATGCCGTTGAAAAATCAAACGTATATGGCGGGATTAAAGGCAATGCAGGCGCTGGCTTCGGGTTTAAAGCTATGGTATTCTACAAATCGGTAGAGGATATGCCCCTATTCACACATAACGCCGAGGCTTTCCAGAAATTCGATGTTATTTACGATGAAGGTACCAGCAAGAACTTCGGATTTGAAGGCGAATTAAGTGTAAGAGCATCCGAAACGCTCTTTCTTACCGGCCGGCTTTTAATGAATGAGTATAAAATGGCCAGCCAGCAGGAAGCCTGGTATAAACCTAACTTCCGCTTGTTTTCGAACGCACGCTTATCGTTAAACAAGAAATTTATATTGGATGCCGAACTCGTTTTAAACGGCGACTCAAACGGACTAACCTACGTGCAAGGTACCGATCCGCTTGAACAGGAAGTAATTACAGTAAAAAGTTACGTTGACTTAAGCGCAGGAGCCGAGTATCAATTCAAACAAAAATTCGGTGCCTTTTTACGCGTTAACAACCTTTTCGGAAACGAATATCAGCGTTATTTGTATTACCCTAACCTCGGACTAAATATTTTGGGAGGCCTGAACTATTCGTTTTGATGCTTTGTGGCGTCAACAATTTAGATTAATTTTACCCTGAATGGATATCGCTCAATATATTTCAGATTTACTTAACGAGCATAATGAAGTAAGCCTTCCGGGAATCGGCACCTTTTTTAAACGAAATGTTAATGCGCAATATAACGCCGATGAAGGCTTGTATTATCCCCCTTCGCGTAAAATTGATTACAAGTCAGAGGAAGGTTCAGATTCAACACTAGTACAGCATATTGTTAACAGCAAGCATATCTCAGAATCTTCTGCGATGTATTTTGTTGAGCGTTTTTGCGATAACTTAAGGAAGAATCTGGATAAGGACTCTAAAGTGACTATCAGTCCGCTGGGAACTTTGTTTAAAAAACAATCCGGATATGCACTTGAGCAAAGCGAACTGCAGTCGTCATTAGAACATTTCGGTTTAAAACCTGTAAAAGAATTTCAATTTTCGGGCGAACACTCAATTGGTACTGCCGCTTCAACGGCCACTGATTTATCTGAACCCGAAGCAGAGAGCGCACCCTCCGGTTCTAAAGGTGTTTTTATAATATTGGGAATACTATTAGTCCTTGGTATCTTAACGGGTTTGGCCTATTACTTTTACCCGCAGTACTTTAAAAATTTAAGTCTTCCGGGAAGTAAAGCCCCGAGCAAAAAAACCGCTCCGCTGCCTTTGCCTCAAACAGATTCTTTGGAAGAATCTGAAGCTCTGGCCGATACTATATTGAAGAATCTGGAGAGAGAAGGCCTGCATGGAGCGGAAGTTGAGAAAGCTCCGGACACGCTGAACATTAGCACGACCGCAAGCGCAGCAGACACCTTGAAAACGCCTGCTCTGCCGTCTAAAACCTATGAGGTAATTGTAGCCTCCTTCGGTTTAAAGAAAGAAGCAGAAAACTCAATCAAAAATCTGCGCAAAGCGGGTATCGACGCTAAAGTGGTTGTTGACACAAAAAAACCAAAATATAAAGTAAGTATTGGCGGTTTTCCAACAATGCAGGCTGCTAATAAAGAAAAACTCCGTATTCAAAAAGGCGTAAATAAAGATGCCTGGATTTTAACTGTAACGAATAAATAAATTAAACGCACACATGTTTTTATTACAATCTGATTCAATAAATAATATTATCCCCGATACCGTTGCAACTGCCGTAACGCAAACAGCCAAGGCGGCAGAAGAGCTCCGTTTTATTGATCTCCTGGTAAAAGGTGGCTGGGTGATGATCCCGCTGGGAATTCTTTTTTTTCTTGGTCTGATCATTTTCATCGAGCGCTACATTACCATCAGAAAAGCCTCCAGGGATGAGTCGAACTTAATGGTTCAGGTTAAACAAAATATTTTGTCGGGCAAAGTGGATGCAGCCATTGCTTTATGCCGTAACAGTAATACACCATTAGGCCGTATGCTTCAAAAAGGAGTTACACGTATTGGCCGCCCGATAAAAGACATTGAAGGAGCCATCGAAAACATTGGCAAACTTGAAGTTTCCAAATTGGAAAAGAACATTAGTATCCTTGGAATTATCGCCGGTATTGCTCCCATGTTTGGTTTCGTTGGAACGATTTCCGGTGTAATCCGCATCTTCTATAATATTTCACTTTCCGACAATATCAGCATGGGTATTATTGCCGGCGGTTTATACGAAAAGATGATCACTTCTGCAGCTGGTTTGGCCATTGGTATAGTTGCCTATATTGGCTACCATATTCTAAATATAATGGTAGACCGGGTGATTTTGAGAATGGAGACGGATGCCGTTGAGTTTATTGATCTGCTAGAAGAACCGGGACGATGAATTTAAAAGGAAGAAAACGCCCTCATGCAGAAATACATACTTCTGCAATGAATGACATCATGTTCTTTTTGATGTTATTCTTTCTCATTGCGTCAACGGTAACGAATCCAAACGTCATTAAATTGATGCTTCCAAAATCGGATTCCGGGCAATCTGTATCCAAAAAAACCGTTACCTTATCAGTTACCCATGATTTGAAATATGAGCTGAATAAACAGCCGGTAACTCTCGAGGAAATTCCGAACCGCCTCACCGCATTTCAACAACAGGCCCAGGAATTGACAATCGTTTTATATGTGGATAAGACGGTAGCGATTCAAGACGTGGTTCAAATCATGGACATAGCAAACAAAATGGCTATAAAGCTGGTATTGGCAACAGAGCAAAAATAGTATGCGCTATCAGGAAGAAAATAATTACCCAAAAGCATTTGCCTGGTCTACAGGCTTAATGGCTTTATTCATTTTGATAAGCTATTTGATAGTCTTTGGGATGCAGGCTCCACCCGAAGAGCAAGGGATGGGTGGAATATTGGTTAATTACGGTACTGCACCAGAAGGAATGGGTGATGATTTTACCAGCATAGAAGAACCTTCGGTTGCACCGAATGCCAATAATGTTTCTCCGGATAAAGTGCTTGAAAACCCGCAGCAGACCAGTGACCCGACTTCAGAAACAAGTGACAAAACTGTGGTTACTCAAAATACCGAAGATGCCCCGGCAGTTACAACTTCCAAGAAAAACACCACTGCTAGTCCATCTACCTCGCCGGTAACAAAAGACAGCAAACCTGCCATCAATGAAAATGCATTATATAAAGGGAAAAAGAATAATGGCACCGGGCAAGGCGATGGCACCGGAAGTACCCCTGGCAACCAGGGTGATCCTGATGGTTCTACATTAGCGCCCAATTATGGTGAAGGCGGCTCCGGTTTCGGAAACGCACGTTTAGCCAACAGAACCTCTGTTATCAAACCCAAAGTTGAAGACAGCGGTCAGGCAACAGGCAGGATTGTAATTGACATTATCGTTGGCAAAGATGGCGAAGTAAAAAGCGCCAGGATAGGACGCGGAACAACCATCGCCGACTACAAGTTGCAACAAAAGTGCAGGGAGGCGGTATTAGGAGCCCGTTTCAACCGTTCAGAAACCGCACCGGAGAGCCAGCCAGGAAGTTTCGTCTTCAGTTTCAAGGTAGATTAAATAAGGTTCAGAGCTTACGCCGCTGATGAATTACCAGCAAACCCTCGACTATCTTTACTCCCGTTTGCCCATGTTTTCGAAATTGGGTGTAGCTGCTATAAAAAAGGATCTGACCAATACCATTGAGTTGTGCAAACGCCTTGATAATCCCCAGGACAAGATTAAGACCATTCACATTGCCGGTACCAATGGTAAAGGTTCGGTATCGCATATGCTCGCTGCTATCCTGCAAACGGCAGGCTATAAAACAGGGCTCTACACGTCGCCTCACCTGCGCGACTTTAGGGAGCGGATTCGTATCGATGGGAAAATGATTCCCGAAGCAAATGTGGTAGAATTTGTAAGATCTCAAAAAGCAATCATCGAAGAGATTGAGCCATCATTCTTTGAGGTAACGGTTGCAATGGCCTTTAGTTATTTTGAAGGGGAGAAGGTAGACATCGCCGTAATTGAAACAGGTTTAGGTGGCCGGCTCGATTCAACAAACATTATAACCCCACTCCTCTCTGTAATTACAAATATCGGGTACGATCATACTAATATACTTGGCAGTACACTTCCGGAGATAGCCTTTGAAAAAGCGGGAATCATCAAAGAAAATATTCCGGTGGTAATTGGCGAAAAGCAAGACGAAATAGCGGATGTATTTTTGCGAAAGGCTCAGGAAATGTCATCACATCTTGTATTTGCGGATGCTGATTGGGCCGTTACGGTAGAGACCGAAGTCTTAAATCACAAAAAAGGCGAGCCACTAGCTATCTGTGTAAAAAGATCCGACAGTCTTTCAAGCATTCGCCTGGAACTCGACCTTAAGGGGAGCTATCAGCGAAAAAATGTTAAAACCGTTTTAAGCGCTGTTGAAGAACTGAAAACCCTGGGATTCGTAATATCACCAGACCACATTCTCGTGGCGCTAAAGCAGGTTACCCGACTAACAGGCTTATTGGGAAGGTGGCATACGATGAGCACTGACCCCTTAATTATTTGCGATACAGGGCACAATGAACATGGGATGAGAGAAGTGATAAAAAATATCAATTCAGTTCCATATCAAAACCTCCATATGGTGATCGGTATGGTAAAAGATAAAGACATCAGCAAAGTTCTTTCACTTCTCCCTAAAAAGGCCAGATACTACTTTTGTGCACCTAAAATTGACCGGGCCAAGCCCGAGACAGAAATAGCGGAAGAGGCGGCGGCGTTAAATTTAGAGGGGCACCCATACCCTTCCGTTTACGAGGCACTGGAAGCTGCAAAAAAAAATGCCCACAAAGATGATCTGATCTTTGTGGGCGGAAGCACCTTTGTGGTGGCAGAAGTTATTTAACACATCAAACCGCAGGTTCCTGCTGACTTAAGCAGTGAAAGCTGCCCAGTCCCCAGATAATTTCCGTAGAATCTATCCCAACTACTTCCCTACCGGGATAACATTGAGCAATGATATCCAACGCTTTTTCATCGCTATTTGAACGATAAGTTGGCACAATTACATGTTTATTACTGATATAAAAGTTTGCATAAGATGCTGGTAAGCGCATTCCATCGTACACAACGGCATCGGGCATCGGTAATTCGACTATATTAAGCTGCTTGCCATTAAGAATACGCATTGTGCTCAAAGACTTTAAATTCTTCTGCAGGAGCTCGTAATTCTCATCATTAACGTCAGTTTCCACAACGCTTAAAACAGTATCCTCATTCACAAAGCGAATAGTATCGTCAATGTGTCCGTCTGTATCATCGCCAACAATCCCTTCATCAACCCATAATATCTGATCAATGCCGTAGTAATCTGATAAGTACTTCTCTATCTGGCCCTGGTTTAAATGCGGGTTTCTATTTTGATTTAACAGGCAGCACGTTGATGTAAGAACCGTACCAGCCCCGTTAAACTCCACCGATCCTCCTTCCATCACGATCCCTGGGTGAAAAACCGGGATATTCAAATGCTTTCCAATAAGTGAGGGAACCACATCATCCAAATCAAAAGGCGGATATTTATTCCCCCAGGCATTGTAACCCCAGTCTACAATTACTTTTTTTATGTCAGAAGCAGGGTTTATCAGAAAAGCCGGACCATGATCCCTGCACCAGGCATCGTTAGTCGGATTGAAAAAAAATTCGATTTGTGAGAGATTTGCGCCTGCATCTTGTAAATGACGTAAAGCCGAATCTTTCATTTGCTGATTAGCGACATTGATCCGTACTTTTTCACTTAGTGCCAGAATCTTTACAAACTGGCTGTATGCAGGAAAAACCTTATTTATTGTACCCGGCCAGCTTTCTTCCTTATGCGGCCAGCTGAGCCATGTAGCTTCATGCTTTTCAAATTCGGCAGGAAAATAGTAGCCTAATTCCTTGGGTGTTTTTGATGTATCCAATTAATTGGGGATTAAATTAGCCTTCGTCTAAATATCTTTTGGTAATAGGTTCGTACGAATCGATTCTACGATCGCGTAAAAACGGCCAGTGGGTACGATAGCTGTCTGATTTATTTAAATCCAGTTCCTCCACATGAATTTCTTCCTCTGTATGTGATCCTTGATACAATACCTTTCCGAAAGGATTGGATACAAAAGAACCACCCCAAAACTTCATCGGCCCTTCATCTCCGGTTCTATTTACACTGACCACGTACACACCATTTGCTACAGCATGACTGCGCTGAATTGTTTGCCACGCGTTGTACTGCTCCGTATTTACATCAACTTGCTGAGATGAGGACCAACCAATAGCTGTGGGATAAAACAAGATTTCTGCACCCATTAATGAGGTAATTCGCGCAGCTTCCGGATACCACTGATCCCAACAGATCAACACGCCGATAGTAGCATATTTAGTTTTGAATACTTTATAGCCCAAATCTCCGGGAGTGAAGTAAAACTTCTCATAATATCCAGGATCATCCGGAATATGCATCTTGCGATACTTCCCCAGATACGTACCATCAGCATCCAATACTGCGGTGGTATTATGATATAGCCCTTCGGCTCTCTTTTCGAATAACGATGCGATGATTACAACGTTTAACTCCTTTGCAAGTTCTGCTAAAGCATTACTTGAGGGGCCAGGAATAGCCTCGGCAAGCAAAAAATTATCATAATTTTCTTCATCGCAAAAATACAAGGAGGTAAAAAGTTCCTGCAAGCAAACAATCTGAGCACCTTTAGCAGCTGCCTCACGTGTTTTTTCGATTGCCTTGGCAAGGTTCTCATCCTTGCTGGCAGTGCAGCTCATTTGCACTAAACCAACCTTAACGTTTTTTTTCATTAAATTCTTTTCGCAAAATTAAAATTCCAAAACCTAATTATCACAATAAATCAAGATACTTTATCCTTCATTGAAATTGGTCAGTCTTTTAGTGCATTTAAACGCAGGGGAAACAGAAAAAAGGATATCTACCCTAAAATAAGACACCTACCAAACAAATCTATTTTTCGGCAGGCAACAATTGTCTCCAGATATAGTAAACCGGCAGTCCGATTAATACGATAATAAGCCCGGGCCAGGTGTATTCTGGTTTAAAAACGATTAGCAGCGTACAAAAGGTAAGTCCCATTAGAATGTACAGAGCGGGCAGAACCGGGTATCCAAAGGCCTTGTATGGTCTTTCTGCTTCGGGTCTGGTCTTTCTCAATATGAATATGCCGATGATGGTGAGCACATAAAACAATACCACTACAAATGATATCATATCCAACAAATCACCATACTTACCGCTTATGCATAAAATACAAGCCATAACGCACTGTATCCAGAGCGCAAATTCGGGCACCGAATTTTTATTTAAGACGGATGTCTTCCGGAAAAACAATCCGTCCTTCGCCATAGTGTAATACACTCTTGCGCCCGACAGAATCAAACCATTATCACATCCGAAAGTTGAAACCATAATCATGACCGCAATTAAAGTGGTTCCAACTGTTCCGAACACCTCGGTGGCAACTGATAAAGCAATACGGTTATCTTTTGCAAAAGCCAACTGCTCGATTGGAAGTACCGAGATATACATCACATTGGCCGCAATGTAAATAAGAGTAACAATTAAGGTTCCGAGAAATAAGCTTAAACCAATATTTCTTTGCGGATTTCTAACCTCGCCGGCAATAAAGGTAACGTTGTTCCAGGCATCACTGCTAAAGATACTCCCAACCATGGCTGCGGCAAAAGCCCCGAGTATCGAAACCCCGACTAGATTCACCCAGTTATCCGCCGAACTGCCCGCATCGATCCGGGTAATGTGCCGCTTCATCGTCCATGCGTCTTGCCAGTTAGCATTCCAGATATCCGAATTTGCTGCCAGAAATCCAAAGATGATCAGGCCAAAAAGCGCAATTAATTTTGTCGCTGTAAAAGTAGTTTGTATAATTTTTCCGGTCTTTATTCCCCTGGTATTAATATAAGTCAGCAGGATAATCAGCGCAATACCGACCAGCTGAGCGGCGGAGATCTTGAACGTATCGGTGAACTGAAAGACCGTGTTGCCATCGCCAAGATCTTCGTTCAAATAACCAAGAAACTTTCCGAATGCAACTGCAACGGCGGCGATAGTCCCAGTTTGAATAACTGTAAAAAAGCTCCAGCCATACAGAAAACCTATTAACGGATTATAAGCCTCTTTCAAATAGACATATTGCCCGCCTGCTTTTGGAAACATTCCGCTTAGCTCGCCGTAGCTAATAGCAGCTATTAGGGTCATTAAGCCCGTGATCAACCACACTAAAATCAACCAGCCTGACGATCCAACATCCTTAAGCATGTCTGAGCTTACGATAAAAATTCCTGACCCGATCATACTTCCGGCAACTAATAATGTTGCATCCAGCAAACCGAGTTCACGTTTCATTGTTAGATTCTCCTGTGGTTCATCCATGATTATTTGATTAACTTAAGCAGCTTCTAAGATATTTAAAATTAAAAGCTAAAAAAGCGTCATTTAATAAAATTGAATTAGGTGTATGTTTTACACTATTTAATTTGCAAAACTGATTTACAGTTTTAATTTTGACTTTTTCACTAAACAATTAAACTAATTCGAACGCGTATTTATGCAAATTTTACAAGACAATTTAATTTATACTATTCCATTACTGGGTATAATCGGCATTCTGGTGATGCTTTATAAATCCGCATGGGTGATTAAACAGGATGCGGGTGATGAAAACATGCGAACACTAGCCGGATACATTGCTGATGGTGCAATGGCCTTCCTCAGAGCCGAATGGAAAGTATTAGGGTACTTTGCAGTAATCGCGGCAATAATTCTTGCTTTTTCGGGGAGTATGGTGGCTACCTCCAGTCCGGTAATTGCTATTTCATTTCTTATTGGAGCATTCACTTCTGCTTTCGCCGGATATATCGGTATGAACATCGCCACAAAGGCAAATGTAAGAACCACACATGCAGCCCGAACCAGCCTGGCACAAGCATTGAAGGTGTCGTTTACAGGCGGAAGCGTGATGGGGATCGGCGTTGCCGGACTCGCAGTACTTGGCCTGGGTAGTCTTTTTATTGTATTCTATCAAATGTATGTGGTGCAAACCAACGGCGACGTAAACGGCCACGAAATGGCTAAGGCGCTGGAGGTTCTGGCAGGATTTTCATTAGGCGCAGAATCTATCGCACTCTTTGCACGTGTGGGAGGCGGTATCTATACAAAAGCCGCCGATGTTGGTGCGGATTTAGTAGGAAAAGTTGAAGCCGGAATCCCTGAAGATGACGTGCGAAACCCGGCTACCATTGCCGATAACGTAGGTGACAATGTGGGTGATGTTGCCGGTATGGGAGCCGATCTTTTTGGTTCGTACGTGGCCACAATTTTAGCAACCATGGTTTTAGGACGTGAAATTGTATCTGTCGACAATTTTGGCGGAATTGCCCCTATCCTTCTGCCCATGCTTATCGCCGGGCTGGGCTTAATATTCTCTATTGTAGCCACTTCGTTTGTGAAAATCAAAGAAGAGACAGACAGCGTACAAAATGCCCTTAATATGGGTAACTGGTCCTCTATAATATTAACCGCGCTTGCCTCCTTTGTGGCTGTTAAATGGTTGTTGCCAGACACCATGTCTATCAGAGGCTACGAATTTACTAATACGGACGTGTTTTTAGCTATTATGGTGGGTTTGATTGTGGGTGCCTTGATGAGCATCATTACCGAATACTACACCGCAATGGGCAAACGTCCGGTAAACTCCATTATACAGCAATCGTCAACCGGCCATGCTACTAACATTATAGCAGGTCTCGCTGTGGGGATGGAGTCAACTGTTCTCCCTATTTTAGTTCTTGCAGCGGGCATTTATGGTTCATACCATTTTGCAGGCTTATACGGTGTTGCAATCGCCGCCGCCGGTATGATGGCTACTACAGCAATGCAACTCGCTATAGACGCCTTTGGCCCTATCGCCGATAATGCTGGTGGTATTGCAGAAATGAGTCAATTACCTGAAGAAGTGCGCCAGCGTACAGACAATTTGGATGCCGTAGGAAATACTACCGCTGCTACCGGAAAAGGATTTGCTATTGCGTCAGCAGCTTTAACTTCACTGGCTTTGTTCGCTGCATTTGTTGGTATTGCCGGAATCGACCGGATCGACATTTATAAGGCCGACGTGCTTGCCGGACTATTTGTTGGAGGCATGATTCCATATATTTTCTCATCGCTTTGCATCTCTGCAGTTGGCCGGGCAGCAATGGATATGGTACAGGAAGTACGCAGGCAGTTCCGTGAAATTCCCGGAATTATGGAATATAAAGCTAAACCTGAATATGAAAAATGCGTGGCTATCTCAACAAAGGCGTCTTTGCGTGAGATGATGTTACCCGGCGCTATTGCCTTAATCGTGCCTATTATTGTCGGCTTTTCATTCGGACCTGAAGTTTTAGGAGGATTACTTGCTGGTGTTACTGTTTCCGGCGTTTTGATGGGAATGTTCCAGTCGAATGCCGGTGGCGCCTGGGATAATGCTAAGAAATCATTTGAAAAAGGTGTGGAAATTAACGGTGAAATGTATTATAAGAAGTCCGAGCCGCATAAAGCTTCTGTAACCGGAGATACCGTTGGAGATCCGTTCAAAGATACGTCAGGGCCTTCAATGAACATCCTGATAAAATTAATGTCGATCGTATCCCTGATTATTGCGCCCCATATCTATGCCGGTGACGATGCAACGGCAATTAAACAGGAAGTTAGAAAAGAGATCAAGGCTGCTGCACAAAAAGCATCAATAAATTTTGTCGATTCGGAGAAACATTAGAATTATCTGTATATTTTTAGAATACTCTAAACAAAAACCAATTGTGGCAATATTAAACCTGATATATGTTCTATAAAAAATCTCTGGATCAATTATTAAAGGAATCAAAGTTCGAGGGCGGGTTAAAACGGACTCTCACGGCTAACAATTTGGTATCTCTCGGTATCGGCGCAATAATTGGTGCAGGAATTTTTACGCTAACCGGCACGGCTGCAGCTTTACATACCGGACCAGCAGTAGTTTTGTCTTTCATACTCGCTGCAGTAGCTTGTGCGTTTGCAGGCCTTTGCTATTCGGAGTTTGCGTCCATGATTCCTATATCTGGTAGCGCGTATACCTATGCATATGCAACTATGGGTGAATTTATAGCCTGGATTATCGGTTGGGATTTAATTATCGAATATTTGTTTGCCTCATCCACCGTTGCGGTAAGCTGGTCGGGGTACATGGTGAGCTTTCTGAAAGACTTTGGAATAACCATTCCGGCAAGCATAGCCCAGGCGCCTTATAATTACGATTCTGCAACAGGAATCTTTACTCCGACCGGCGCGATGATAAATTTTCCAGCCATATTTATCATCGGAATCATTACCACTCTATTAGTTATCGGGATTAGTGAGTCTGCGAAATTCAATAATATCATCGTTGTAGTGAAGGTAGCCGTTATCCTTTTATTTATCGGTTTCGGCTTTTCCTATGTCAATATGGACAACCTAACACCCTTTATCCCTGAATCAGAAGGCCCGGGTAAATATGGATTTGACGGAATTGTAAGGGGCGCAGGTATTATATTTTTCGCCTACATAGGCTTCGATGCGGTATCTACTGCAGCACAAGAAGCAAAAAATCCGCAAAAAGACATGCCGAGAGGCATTTTAGGGTCGCTGGCTATTTGCACAATCATTTATATTCTGGTCGGAATTGTGATGACTGGAATGGTTCCGTTTGAGCAATTAAACGTACCTGATCCTATCGCGGTAGCTGTAAATGCTGGCGGTGAAGATCTATTTTGGCTACGTTTCCCGATTAAAATCGGTGCTATTGCCGGATTAAGTTCGGTTATCCTGGTAATGTTAATGGGACAACCCAGAATCTTCTACTCCATGTCTAACGACGGACTTTTGCCAAAAGTTTTCAGTACCATCCACCCGCGATTTAAGACACCTTACATAACTACTATAATAACTGGTCTTATAGCAATGGTAATCGCTGGATTTGGCCCTATCAATTTATTAGGAGAACTCGTATCAATCGGTACATTGCTGGCATTTGTGATAGTTTGCGCCGGTATACTCGTGCTGCGATATACCGATCCTCAACTGCCTCGTCCGTTTAAAACGCCATTTTTTCCATGGGTACCTATTTTCGGTATACTGGTGTGTTTATATCTTATGGCCGGATTACCTTGGCATACCTGGGAGCGATTATTAATTTGGCTGCTAATCGGTATAATTATCTATTTTACTTATAGCAGGCACCATAGTAAGGTACGGAAAGACCTTCGCGGGCCTCTCGCAGAACATTAACAATTCAGGTTCCGAAGATTTCGGAACCTTTTTATTTTCAATGTCGGTCAATGAACAACTTCTTCTATCTTGATCAAAAACAGATCCTTTCTGTAACCATGATATTGTTCGCAATCATCGATATCATTGGTTCTATTCCGGTGGTTATTGCGTTGCGGAAGAAGGCAGGTCATATTCAGTCTGAAAAGGCAACCCTGGTAGCTCTGGTGCTCATGATCCTTTTTCTTTACCTGGGAGATGAGCTTTTAAAATTAATCGGACTGGATGTCGCCTCTTTCGCGATCGCCGGTTCTATCGTTATATTCGTTATCGCAATGGAAATGATTTTGGGAATTAATTTTTTCAAAGAAGAGATGCCCCGAACCGTATCTATAGTTCCCCTCGCTTTCCCACTTATCGCCGGTGCCGGAACAATGACTACCTTGCTGTCGCTGAGATCGGAATACGATACTCAAAATATCCTGATAGGAGTAATTATAAATATGGGCTTTGTATACATCGTGCTCAAAAATGTAATCAGAATCGAGAAAATGATTGGCCCCGGAGGGTTGAATGTTTTAAGAAAAGCCTTTGGTATAATTTTGCTGGCAATAGCGGTGAAACTTTTCAGAAATAATACGGGACTTTAAACCTCGAAAGCGATCACCTAAGTATCACTCACATAATGAAGTTAAGTATCGCTACAAGCCAATTTCCGGTTAGCGCGGATATCCACGAGAATAAAGAGAATATTCTAGGTCAGATGAGTCTGGCTAAAGAGCGTGGCTGCAATATTATTCATTTTCCGGAAGGGAGCCTTTCTGGCTATGCAGGTATCGATTTCTCCTCGTTCGACGGGTACAATTGGGTGCTGTTAAAAGAAAGTATGCTTGGGGTGATAAATGCCGCCAGGCAGTTGAGCATCTGGGTAGTGCTGGGTTCGTCTCACCAGTTAACAGGCTCTAATAAACCGCATAATAGCTTGTATATTATTACGGCCGACGGCAATATCGAAGATCGCTACGATAAACTATTTTGTGCAGGTAATGACTCAGAAAGCCAGGATGATCTTGCTCATTACTCCTCCGGAAATCATTTTACGCTATTTGTGATCAATGGTGTAAAATGCGGAACCTTAATATGTCATGATTTTCGCTATCCAGAATTATACCGCGAGCTTAAGAAGCATGGAGTTCAGCTCGTCTTCCACTCTTATCATGCAGGAAACATAG
Organism: Paradesertivirga mongoliensis; assembly: GCF_024436395.1. GTDB lineage: Bacteria > Bacteroidota > Bacteroidia > Sphingobacteriales > Sphingobacteriaceae > Paradesertivirga > Paradesertivirga mongoliensis. The sequence continues at coordinate 287,024 of NZ_JAFMZO010000003.1, forward strand.
ATGAAGCTAGGAGAACATTTATGGAATCGCAAGTGGGTGATGTCTATTTTAACCTCAATCCCGGCAGAACGATCCCAGAGATCACCATGCCAGCCAGCATGATATCATACGCTGCAAATAACCATGTATGGATAAGTTGTAGCAACACATCGGCCGCAGACAGTTGCTTCGCAAGTTTTATGGTTAGGCCCGACGGAGTAATTACAGGACGACTAGAGAAACACCAGCCGGGCATCCTGGTTACCGAGATCGACTTTGAACAACCATTTTACGACTCGACAAAATATTGGCGCAATAGAGCTATTAGTGGTATTTACCATAGTGGTAGCGAAATTAGCGATCCCCGATCGCAAAAACGGCAGGAGTTGTAAGTTAAATAGCTGGTTTCAGCAGCCTTGCCACAAACATCGAATCCGACTTTCTATCATAGCCCTTTAAAATTGTCTGAACTTCAAGCTTCAATTTCAGCTCTTTCACCAGAAAATCCACCATATCTTCATTCTCTGCTTTAAAAACCGAGCAGGTGATGTAAATCAACGGCTTGCCTGGCTTTAAATATCTAACAATGTTTTTTACAATCGACTGCTGAAGATTTTGGAAGGCTTTGATTCGGTATTCCTGAAACTGGCTGATCATTTCGGGAGAGCGGTCCCAGGTACCAGAACCAGTGCAGGGAGCGTCATAAATTATCCCGTCAAACTCGTAACTATGGATAAACGGCTGGGGATCTTTCGTCAGATCTAATACCTTCTTATGATATTTATTCAACCCTGCATTCGAAAAACGCTCGTCAAGGTTTTCTAAAACACTTTCGCGGATATCAGAAACCAAAAGCTTGATATCGGGTTGCTGGTGAAACAGATTAATCGATTTACCCCCTGAAGCGGCACAGCAGTCCCACCAATAATCATATTTCTGAGGCCTGAAGAAACCACATGCGTCTTGCGAAGACAGGTCCTGAATTTCGAAATACTTATTATCGGGAAAGAGCTGATCAAGCTTGGTTCCGTTAGGCAGACGCAAGGATCGTTCCTCTTCTTCCTGATAGGAGATGCCGGCGTCTTCCAGCTTCGAACTTACCCAGGCAGTTTTCCCAGGATACACGCGGATAAAAAGATCGGGCTGAATAAAAAATGACTTTATAAATTCTGTCTTATCAACTTCTTTTGACAGATGATGGTGAAAAGGAAAAACATCGTCAAGTAAAAACCCTATTCCGATTTCCTCTAGAAAAGTGATTTTTTCGCCTATTGACAGATGGATCTTATCCGCAAATTCAGGTTTAAAATGTTCGAGAAAAGCATTTGATGAGTTCGATGTTAAAAATTCTGCAATCATCAAACGTTCTTCTGCCGGCAATTCAGAACAAGCTTTTCCTAAACGGAAATAATTGTACAGGAGCTGGCTCGCCATCCGGCGATCGGTAGAACCCATTTGTTTATTTCTTCTAAAAAAATCAGGAAGAAACTTTGTTAGCGGCTTATCCTCCTTGTAAGATTCCAGGATGCGTAAGAATGTTTTGAGTTGCTGGTCGAAACGGGTTGAAGGACTTCTGCTTTCCAAGGTAATCTCTTATTAGTATCGTTAAGGTCCAATCAAAACGAAAGGAAGATCTCTATAATCTAAGACACCCTCCTCTCAACTATTTGTATTTAAGCAATTATTCCCACTCAATGGTAGCAGGCGGCTTGGAACTGATATCATAAACAACCCGGTTAATTCCTTTAACGTTGTTAATAATGTCGTTTGATATTTTGGCAAGTAACTCGTACGGCAAGTGACTCCAGTCTGCGGTCATACCATCGACAGAACCAACGGCTCTCAGGCAGATCACATTTTCATATGTCCGCTCATCCCCCATCACTCCTACAGATTGTACGGGAAGGAAAATAGCGCCGGCCTGCCAAACTTTATCATACCAGCCCGATGCTTTTAAGTTATGTATATAGATAGCATCTGCTTCCTGTAAGATAGCGACTTTCTCGGCGGTGATATCGCCCAAAATGCGGATCGCTAAGCCAGGACCAGGGAAAGGGTGGCGACCCAGAATAACGTCGTCAATACCTAAAGCTTTTCCGACTTTCCGTACCTCGTCTTTAAATAAGGTATTGAGAGGTTCTACCACTTTCAATTTCATAAAATCGGGCAAACCGCCTACATTATGATGTGATTTAATAGTGGCTGAAGGACCATTCACCGATACAGATTCAATTACATCCGGATAGATTGTACCTTGTCCCAACCAGGAAACATCCTGAACCTCATGCGCAGCATCATCAAAAACCTCGATAAATACCCGGCCAATAATTTTACGCTTTTGTTCTGGGTCTTTTACGCCGGCGAGCTGACTTAAAAATCGGTCTTTTGCATCAATTCCACGAACATTTAAACCCATATGCTGATACGAATCGAGCACCTGGGTGTATTCGTCTTTCCGTAATAATCCGTTATCAACAAAAATACAGTGCAGATTTTTGCCAATGGCGTTATGCAACAGAACTGCAGCTACTGACGAATCAACACCTCCTGACAGGCCTAAAACTACTTTGTCGTTGCCGATCTTTTCTTTCAGTGATGAAATAGTCGTTTCTATAAAAGAATCCGGGGTCCAATCCTGAGAGCAGCCGCAAATATCAACCAGGAAATTCTCTAATAACTGCTTTCCATCTGTACTATGAGTTACTTCCGGATGGAATTGTATCCCATAAGTCTTACTTCCATTTACCTGAAACGCAGCTACGCGAACAGTATCCGTACTTGCTATCACCTCAAATTCAGCCGGAATATCCGCAATAGTATCGCCATGCGACATCCATACCTGCGAATCTCTGGGTATGTTTTTAAGCAAAGGATGTGTTTCGTTAATATATTGAAGATTGGCCCTTCCGTATTCGCGGATGGTTGATGGGATTACCTCACCACCCGAATGCTGTGCAAGATATTGAGCCCCGTAGCAGACTGCTAAAAGTGGGTACTTATTATGAAAGAGTTTAAAATCAATCTGTGGAGCATTCTCCTGGCGAACCGAAAAAGGGCTACCTGAAAAGATTACTCCTTTCACTGTATTATCAAACTCTGGAAGATTATTGAAGGGATGTATCTCGCAGTATACATTGAGTTCTCTTACTCTCCGGGCAATTAACTGGGTGTATTGTGATCCGAAGTCAAGAATGATGATTTTTTCTTGCATGGGCAAAGATAAAAATTGAAGAGCGTCTGACGACGATTTTTTTATTTTTTTAAACTTGTTTATGCACAGTATTCATTTTCTGTTGAAAACTAAAGGCAGTTATCCGAAAACCGGGACAGGCTTGGTTTAAAAACCCTAGCGCCCCAAGTCAGAACCGCGCCTTTCAGCAAGTTACAAAGAAGGCTTAGGACCTAATTTCAACTCAAAGAATAAACATCATGGTTACTTAGTACCATTTCGGGTACTTACCCGGGTTTGCCTCGTTCATCATCTCATAGATCATCTCCACGATATCATCAACTGAGGGTTTAGTAAAATAATCTCCGTCTGTTCCGTATGGAGGGCGATGTTCTTTAGCCGAGATAGTTTTCGGCGCACTATCCAGATGATAGTATCCTCTTTGATTTTCAAGAATTTGCTGAAAGATAAAAGCCGATGCACCGCCCGGTACATCCTCATCTACCACTAATAATTTATTGGTTTTCTTTAGTGATTTAGCACATTCACCGTTTAAATCAAAAGGGTGCAATGTCTGCGGATCAACGATTTCGATATTAATTCCCAATCTTTCAAGTTCAGGAACGGCCTCTTCTACCACCCGCAAGGTTGAACCATAAGAAACCACTGTAATATCCGTACCTTCTTTTATTACCTCTGCAACTCCCAGCGGAACGGTAAATTCACCGGCGTTTGAAGGAAGGCGCTCTTTAAGCCGGTATCCATTCAAGTTTTCAATTACAATGGCTGGCTCGTCACTTCTTAGTAAGGTGTTATACATACCTGCGGCCTGCGTCATGTTTCTCGGTACACAAACATGAATTCCTCGCATAGAACCTAATATCATCGACATCGGCGAACCCGAATGCCAGATACCCTCCAATCGATGCCCACGTGTTCTGATGATTAATGGCGACTTCTGACCTCCTTTAGTCCGATAGCTTAAACAGGCTAAATCATCGCTAACCACATACAAGGCGTATAACAGATAGTCGAGGTATTGTATTTCAGCGATTGGCCTTAATCCGCGCAAAGCGAGACCGATGCCCTGACCTATAATAGTACTTTCGCGGATACCGGTATCGGATACCCGGATTTTGCCGTGTTTAGCCTGAAGGCCCGCAAAACCCTGATTAACATCGCCTATACTTCCTACATCTTCGCCGAAAGCAACAATGCGGATATCGCGGCTAAAATTTTCGTCAAAACATGCATTTAATATTTCCCGGCCGTCTATGAGTTTCGCATCATCACCATATTGTGCGGGGATAACCGGAACAGTACGCGGAGCTTCAACAGAATCGGTAAATAGCTTTGAGTTGTAACGTTCCTGGTTTAAATCCCAATGTTTCTGATACCAGTTGAGCAGGTTATTTTTTGCTTCAGAACTTTCATTAGCCAGCGAGCGAATTGCTTTGCGGAGAGCAACAAACACATCCCTGCGGGTAACTTCAGCGTTAACTTCCAAAGGTTTTGCCAGATCGTTAAATTCCTCGCGGTTAAAAGCCTTCAGCAAAGCTGCGGCTTCCTTAGCTTCCTGAATAAGAATATTATGAAACGCATCCCAGGCGGCTTTCTGGCATTCCTTCACATAGGTCCGGGCTTGTCCTTCAAGCTCTTCAAGTTCTTCTTCTGTAGCAACAGCTGATTGTAAAACCCATTTACGCATTTGCAGAAGACAATCATATTCCGCTTCCCAGCTTAAACGTTCCTGGCTTTTATACCGTTCGTGAGAGCCCGACGAAGAATGCCCTTGTGGCTGAGTAACTTCCCAAACATGGATCATTACAGGTATATGCTGCTCGCGACAAATATTTATCGCTTTTTCATACGTTTCACAAAGCCCGGGATAGTCCCATCCGCGTACTTTAAAAATCTCCAGGCCCTCTCCTTTCTCATCGCGCTGAAAACCGCGTAGCACTTCAGATATATCCTGTTTTGTTGTTTGATATTCTTGTGGGACAGATATAGCGTAACTATCATCCCAAATGGAAATTGCCAAAGGAATCTGAAGAACTCCGGCAGCATTTATAGCTTCGAAAAACACACCTTCAGATGTAGAGCCGTTACCAATGGTTCCGAAAGCAACTTCATTTCCATTGATCGAAAAATCCTTTAAAAAGCTTAGATCCGGATTATTTCGGTAAAATTTAGAGGCCTGCGCCAATCCTACCAGTCTGGCCATTTGACCTCCGGTAGTTGAAATATCCGAAGAGGTTATTTTCATCTCCGTCTGGTTCTTCCAGGTACCGTCTTGGTTTAAAATACGTGTAGCAAAATGCGCATTCATCTGGCGGCCGCCAGAAAAAGGTTCCGCTTCTAAATCGCTATTAGCGTATAATTGAGAGAAGAACTCTGTAATGGTAGCCATTCCGGCTGCAAACATGAACGTTTGATCACGGTAGTAACCCGAGCGCCAGTCGCCTTTTTTAAAGGCTTTAGCCATGGCAATCTGCGCTACCTCTTTTCCGTCACCAAAAATGCCAAATTTTGCTTTCCCTGTAAGCACCTCTTTGCGCCCCAATATACTTGCCTGCCGGCTTTCGTAACATATACGATAATCATTCAGGACAATCTGTTTGAAGTCTTCAAAACTTAGCTCGGAAACATCGAATTGGTTAGTTACTTTCATTTGCATACAGGCCTTTCTCTACCAGACGGTCAAATTTAATAAAATATACAGGTTATGAAACCCAATCTTTCCCTTTGGCGTAGAAATTGAAATCATTATTGAATATTAAAAATAAATTTATCTTTGTACAACACTTCAATTCTATCGTCGTTTAAAATTTATAATTGAATATATTAAACCTGTTACATAGAATCGAGTCTAATATCAAACACATAAAATGAAAAAGCTATTATTACTTTGCTCAGTTATCTTAACTTTTGTTGCAGTTACGGCGATGAAACCCGGTGCTGAAGCAGAATTTAAATTCGAAACAGAGTCTCATGACTTCGGTAAAATCCCTCAGAACAAGCCTGTTACGTACGAATTTAAATTTACCAATATTGGCGATCAGCCACTTATTATCTCTAATGTAGAAACAACTTGTGGATGTACCGTTCCCGAATATTCAAAAACTCCTATTAAAAAAGGAGAACAGGGAATTATCAAGGCAAGCTTTAACGCAGCAGCTGTAGCACCATTTGTAAAACAGCTTACCATTAAGTCTAATGCCAGAACACCTATCAAAGTTCTTATCATTAAAGGAGAAGTAATCGCTGCGAACAGCAAATAACCAACATCAGAAAGATTTTGAAAAACCTCTCTGCAAACAGGGAGGTTTTTTTATTTTTGTAGCCCATGCCAAAAATTTCCAACAAGGGAAAGCAGATGCCTGCTTCTCCTATCCGCAAACTAACACCATATGCTGACCGTGCTAAACAGCAAGGTAAAAAAGTATATCACCTGAATATTGGGCAGCCGGATATTGAAACTCCCGAAGCGATGATTAATGCCATTAAAAACATCGACTTCAAAGTATGGGCATATACCCAGTCTGAAGGAAACTTATCTTACCGCAAAAAACTTGTTGAATACTATAACAAGGCCGGATATAACATCAGTATTGAAGATATTTTTGTAACAACAGGGGCTTCGGAAGCAATAGTAATTGCCTTGCAAACCTGTATGGATGATGGCGACGAAGTGATTATTCCTGAGCCATTTTATGCCAATTACAATGCATTTGCATGGATGAGCAATGTTACTATAAAACCGGTTCTATCGAGTATTGAAACTGGTTTTGCCTTGCCGGCGATCAGCGAATTTGAGAAACAGATCACAGACAAAACCAAAGCCATTTTCATTTGTAATCCGAATAACCCCACAGGTTATCTATATTCGTACGAAGAGCTTACAGAACTAAAAAAGCTTTGTTTGAAATACGACTTATACCTGTTTGCCGATGAAGCTTACCGCGAATTTTGTTACGATGATAACAAATTCTATTCGCCCATGCATTTAGACGGATTAGATGAAAACGTGCTTATTTTCGACAGCGTTTCTAAGCGTTACAGCGCTTGCGGAGCAAGACTAGGCTGTTTCATCACCAAAAATAGAAAAGTAATCGAGACGGCATTAAAGTTTGCACAGGCGAGGTTAAGTCCTGGTATGGTTGCACAGATTGCCGCCGAAGCTGCGGTTGACACCCCGCCCTCTTACTTTGAACGCGTGAACGTAGAATATACCGAACGTCGCAACATGCTAGTCGAATCGCTGAATAAAATGGAAGGCGTATTTTGTCCCAATCCGGGAGGAGCATTCTATGTGGTGGCGCGTTTTCCGGTAGACGATTCGGAAAAGTTCTGCCAATGGATGCTGGAAGAGTTTTCTTATGACAATCAGACAGTAATGATGGCTCCGGCGGCAGGTTTTTACAGCACACCAGGCGCCGGAAGAGACGAAATCAGATTGGCATACGTTTTGAATAAAGAAGATTTAGCGAATGCGATGATCTGCCTGGAGAAGGCCTTGCTGGAATATCCGGGGAGGAAGGTGAAAGGTGAAAGCTTAAAGGCGAAAGCTTAAAGCTGAAAGGCCTGACGCCAATGAACAGTTCTTTTTTAATTTTGAATTTTAATTTTTACTTACACATCGGGCCCGACCGGAATTGACAGGATGGCGGCAAGTATGTAAGCATGCAGCGCGTTGTGAGACTAGCGCTCTAATCTGAACTCTCAAAACAATAATTGGCGAAAATAACTACGCCTTAGCTGCCTAATTTAGAATTAGCATAGCTTTTGTCCCGCTGGTATTCTGTTCTGTTATATCAGCATATGGGGCATCGAACAACAGAACTGGTTTGGCTTAAGGTGTGAAAGCCGAACGAGATAAAGCACCTAAGGAAGACGGTACAGGCAATCGGCCAGCCTTCCCCTTCCCTACAATTAAATGGCAGATAAGCATGTAGAAAGCGTAATTTGTTCCATGTTTGGACGAGAGTTCGAATCTCTCCGGGTCCACCAGACATTAAAAAAGCTACTCAAAAGGTAGCTTTTTTTGTTTCGCCCTTAATAGCTGGAATATGACATCCAACCCAGTCGGCTAAAGAAGAAATCAATAGGCATAATCCGGTGCTCCAATGCCAGTAACTATCAGATTTTTCAAGCTTACATTCATATAGCCCGTCCAGCCTTTTGAGCATCCTTTAAAGCAGGAAAACTCTGGAACCAATCCTCTGTGCGTAAATCGCAACGCCATTTGAACTCCCGCCCGAAAAATTTCAAAATGCACGGTGGTATCCGTCCATTCATGTACATTGCCGTTCCAGGGCATATAGCTGCCGCTAACCTGCCAAACCATTTTCTCGTTAATGACGACCTCAACAATTTTAAATGCCCACCAGTGGGATCCAAAATCCACCATAAACTCATCGTGGAGGTTTGCTGTGTTTCCCTTTGCCGTTGCCGACCACCAGGCCCGCACGTTTTTTACTGCATTGAATATCTCCTGCGGTGATTGATCAAGTAAGAGCGTTACACTAAAGTCCCGATTCTCCATAATTTCATCCCCGGGCTTTTACAACTGCAGCAGTAAACCTCTCATGTATATATTGTGTCCAGGCTGGCGCGCAGCTCTCGTAACATTCAAATTTGGGAACTAAACCTATGTGAGTGAATGTAACTTTGGTTTTATCCAGTTCCCGTGAGATTTCGAAACTGATCTTGGTTCCGGTCCATTCGTCTGTTGTGTCCACAAAACTCAGATCACTTTTCGTTACCAGCCAAACCACTTTTTTATTAGGTATGAGTTCGACCAGTTTCTGTTTTGTATAATGCACGCCCCCACCTGCACGAAAGCTGAATTCATCGCCCAGTTTATTGGAGCTTCCAGCAAATGACTCGTCGAACAAACCTGACCACCATGCCCTCACATCCAGAATGACATTAAATACCTCTTCTGGTTTTTGATCCACCAATACGGTGGTGCTGAAATCGTTATTTTTCATGTCCTATTACCTCGCTTTTAAAAATTGTATTTGCCCAAGATGATAATCTACATGACTAACTCTGCTTAGCACTATGTTTAGTTTATTTCTGTGCGGCTCCTTAAGAAAATCCTCTTCTGATATAGCGCTATGTCTCTCGAACCATTCGTTGGAGCTAATAGCTGCTATTTTTTCCCATAGCATGGTTGTTACTTTAATCCATTCCTGCCGCAGTTCCGCTACAGTCAGCACATCAGCGCTGTCCTTGTCAGATGTTTGTACAAATGGTTTCCACAGATGTGGCGCTTGCTTTTCAAATCCAAGAAGAGGAAATATAGAATCGGCCAGGGTGGTAAGATGTCCAAGCAGATAAATTCCTCGGTTTCTGCCCGGCGCTACTTCCTTAAGTAATTGCTCGTCGGATAATTCAACCAGAAGCTTATCGAACTGGCTTACTTTTAGATGCCAGGCATCCAGCACCATCTTAATGATTACTTCTTGTTGTTTCGTGACGCTGTTTTCGATCATAATATATGGATTTTAGATATTTTATTGTTGTTGAAATGGCATTAGAATAGAGCAGAGAATGAATGGTTGACTTTTATACTCTTCGTAACGTTAGTTAGATGGTCGTAAGTGGCCTTGTAAAGTAACACCGCCATACTGATCCGGGCTGACGCCAATTGAAGTTAATGTCTCGATAGAAAACTTTGATGTGCCCACAATATTGACAGGCATGGAGACAGATGAGGTGATCTCTTTGATGGTAGCGGCATCGGGAACAGCAGTAACAAAAAGGCCATCTGCCCCGGTGTTCTGATATAATTTTGCTCTTTTTAAGGTAGTTTCTAAGGGCGATGGCAGCTTCTGTAAAAAGCCATCTGTACGAGCATTAATAAACAGCGCCTGATTGGTTTTGATCAAATAGTTTTTAATACATTCCAATTTTCGCAAAAAGATATCCTCCCCCTGAGTATCTTCTATGTTAAGACCAGAAACACCGATATCGATAAGCTTTTGAATATTATCGCTCAGCACGCTTAAATTATCGCTGTAGCCTCGCTCTATATCTACCGATAGTGGAACACTTGTACAGGCTTTTATTCTTCGTACGATGTAAAGCAGTTCATTAAAAGGAAGTTTTTCGCCGTCTTCATAACCCAGAGAACTTGCGATGGCCCCACTTGACGTGCCTACAGCTTCGAAACCTGCCTCTTCTATAAGCTGGGCACTCTTCACATTCCATGCATTAGCAAGAATAAAAGGCTTTTTCTGATGATGTAGCTGATGAAAAATCTCGAAATGGTTCATTTTTATTGCTTTCTGTGTTCCAATACGTCAAAGGTAGAGTCTATCGGAGCGACGAAAGGGCGGTAAAATAGACATTATGGTGGGTTGATATGGACACGCCTTGTCAATATCTTTGTATCAAAAATTTTCAAATGAAGCATATTACTCTTTTGTATCCGGAAGGACATTGCAATCTGGGCACTGTAGCATGTATTGTTGGTACTGTAGAAATATTTTCAAGAGCGAATGCCTACTGGACTCAGCAAGGCAACAAACAAAAATACCAGCTGACGGTAGCAGGCATCAGGCCGAAAACAGAATACATCCATAACCTGGTGGCTTTGAAAACCGATGCCTTTATAACTGATATCGCCAAAACCGACCTCATCATTATCCCATCTGCAACGCCGGGCGACGAAACAAGCGAGAGCCAATTAATGTATGACTGGATAAGCCGGCAATATAAGATTGGTGCAGAAATAGCCAGCATGTGTTCGGGCGCATTTATCCTGGCATCTACGGGTATAATGGACGGCAGAAGCTGTTCAACACATTGGTCGTATGCAGATGCTTTCAAAGAAAACTATCCTAAAGTAAATTTACATTCAGACAGGTTGATTACGGATGAGAAAGGTGTTTATACTAATGGGGGTGCATATTCCTTTTTAAATCTGGTGATATACCTTGTTGAAAAATATTACGACCGCCAAACAGCCATTTTTTGCTCCAAGGTATTTCAGATAGAACTCGACCGGAGCAGTCAGTCGGCTTTCGCCATATTCACCGGACAAAAGCACCATGGCGACACGATGGTACAACAGGCTCAGGCTTACATAGAGAATAACATCAACGAAAAAATTTCGGTTGAAGCGCTATCCTCGAAGTTCGCTATCGGCCGGAGAAACTTTGACAGGAGGTTTATCAAAGCTACCGGAAACACTCCTATTGAATATACACAGAGAGTGAAAATAGAATCGGCAAAAAAAGCGCTTGAAAGCACCCGGAAAACCGTTAATGAAGTAATGTTTGAAGTTGGCTACTCTGATTTGAAAGCGTTCAGAGAAGTATTCAGGAAGATAACGGGCCTCTCGCCGCTTGAATACAAAAACAAGTATAATAAAGAAGCCTTTACTGAGTAGCGCTTTACTCCCGTCAACGGACTTGAATGTCATCGAAAAATAATAAGAGAGACTTTGAACGATAAATTTTTGACAGTCTGAATTACATCGTTACTTTTGCTAACACCGTTAGGTAAATAAAATGGGAATATCAGAACGTAAGCAAAGACAGAAGGAGGATCTGAAGAACGGGATTATTTGCACCGCCTGGGATTTAGTGATGAAAGACGGGTGGCAGGCTTTGTCTATTCGAAAAATTGCGGAGGCCATAGAGTATAGTGTCCCGGTTATATACGACCATTTTGAAAACAAAGAGGCCTTACTCCTGGAGTTTAGTAAAAAAGGCTTCAGGATGTTGTCGGAAAAGATATTGGATGCAAAAAGTCAGCATATAGATCCGGCCGAGCAAATTAAAGCAATGGCTGATGCGTACTGGGACTTTGCTTTGAATAACACCGAGCTCTACCAGCTGATGTTCGGGATAGGTATGGCATGCTGCGAAATATCGAAAGCAATGCCTGAGCAGGAGAAATTCAGAAGCCTCGTTATGGAGCCAATCGAAGAGTTAATAAAAAAAAGTGGGCGTACAGATCTGAATTCATGTTTAAAGTATCACACATTCTGGTCTGTGATGCACGGACTTATATCCATCAAAATTGTGGGTAATGCCGCGATCGACGAAGAATTAAATAAACTGGTGTTAGACGACGCTATTGCGGGGTATATAAAGAACCTTACTTAAGGTTTTTTTTACCGCCTGAACCTAACACCGTTAGGAATTATAACAATGTTAAATTACGATTAATTTTATATGTATATGACAACGACTCAATCCCACAGAACCTGCAGAACAAACCTCCTTCCTTTTTTAGTTGGAATAATGTTAGCAGTGATAAATAGCAGCTGCGGCACTTCATCAGCAGAAAGCCCGGCCTCAGCACCTCCTCCGCCCGAACTCCCTGTCATCAGTGTCAGTTCGCAAGCTGTGACTACTTATTCAGACTTCAGCGCTACTTTGGAGGGAAGTCGCGATATCGAAATCCGTTCGCAGGTTGATGGCTACCTGTCAACCATCTACGTCGACGAAGGTGCGTACGTAAAAAAAGGACAGGCGCTATTCAAAATCGATCCGAGACCATATCGTGAACAGCTAAACACAGCAAATGCTATTTTACTTTCTGCGAAAGCGGCCTTAGAAAACGCTTCAATTAATGTAAGGAAACTCGAACCACTGGTTCAGAACAAAGTGGTGTCCGACGTGCAGCTCCGCTCTGCAAAAGCCTCTTACGATGCAGCCCGGGCCAATGTGGCGCAGGCACAGGCACAGGTTCAATCGGCCAAAATCAACCTTAGTTTTACTACTGTTATGGCACCGGCAAGCGGTTATGTAGGAAGCATTCCGTTTAAAACCGGAAGCCTGGTAGGCCGAACACAACCCGAAGCTCTGACCGTATTATCGGAAAACAGGTCGGTGCATGCGTATTTTACCCTAAGTGAGGTAGACTTTATCCATTTTAAAGAAAATTTCAAGGGTAATACCATCCAGGAAAAAATCATGAACCTCTCCGGGGTCGACCTGATACTGGCCGATAACACCACCTATCCCTCCAAAGGCAAGGTTGAGCTGGCTCAGGGTAATTTCGACAAATCGAATGGTACAATAAGCTTCAGAGCAGTATTTAACAATGATGCGGGCCTGCTCAGGTCGGGTAATACAGGTAAAATTAGAATTTCAAACCCCAGTACTGCTGCCTTGCTTGTACCGCAGCAGGCTACATTTGAGCTACAAGACAAGGTGTTTGCCTATACACTTACCGACAGCAATAAAGTAATCGCAACTCCCATAAAAGTAACTGGTACTTCTGGGCGCTTTTATATGGTTTCAGAAGGTCTGAAAAGTGGCGATAAAATTGTTTATCAGGGCATTGACCGGCTCAGAGACGGAATGCAAATCAAGCCCAAAGTGCTCCCGGCAGATAGCGTCCTGAAAGCTGAATCTCTCTAAAGCATAACCGTCTTATTATTTAATTTAATTGTACTCTGGGTTATACCAGAGTACTCAATACTATCCTCATGTTCAAAATGTTTATCGAAAGACCCGTTCTTTCAACAGTTATCTCTATTATTCTGGTGTTACTGGGTGTCATTTCGCTCGTAGATTTACCGATTACGCAGTTTCCTGATATAGCGCCTCCAACGGTTCAGGTTACAGCTTCTTATCCCGGAGCCAGCGCCGAGGTAGTAGCCCGTTCGGTAGCCACACCGATAGAAGAGGCAGTTAATGGAGTGGAGAACATGACCTACATGACCTCGAACTCAAGTAATGACGGCTCCATGACTCTGAATGTATATTTTAGTCAGGGTACAGACCCCGACATCGCTGCAGTAAACGTTCAGAATCGCGTAACTAAGGCCTTGAGTCAGATACCACAGGAAGCCGTACAGACCGGCGTTTCAACCCAAAAGGTGCAAAACAGCATTATTATGTTCGTCGCACTTGCCAGTAAGGATACCTCTTACAATGAAACTTTTCTACAAAATTACATCAAGATAAATCTTGTTCCGCAGTTGCAGCGTATTCCCGGTGTCGGTCAGGCACAGGCATTTGGCGCACATGAATATTCGATGCGTATTTGGTTAAGACCCGAGCGGTTAACTGCTTATAACCTTTCGCCAGACGACGTGAACAACGCCATCAGGGATCAAAGTTTAGAGGTAGCGCCCGGCAGGCTTGGCGAAAGCAGCAAGGAAGTATTTGAATATGTACTGAAATATAAAGGCAAATTAAACAGGGTTAAAGATTACGAAAACATTATCATCAAGGCCAACAGCGACGGGTCGATGGTTCAGCTAAAAGATGTGGCGCGGGTGGAATTCGGCTCGTACACCTATGCGTCTAACAGTATCCTGAATGGAGGACCAACATCAGGTGTTGCAATTTTCCAGACGGCCGGATCAAATGCAAACGACATTTTAACTGAGGCAGAGCGGCAGATCAAGGAATTTGCGCTCACTTTACCTAAAGGTGTCGAGCCTGTAATTATGTATAATTCAAAAGAGTTTTTAGATGCCTCGATCACACAGGTGAAACATACTTTACTTGAGGCATTTATCCTGGTCTTTATTGTTGTATTTATCTTTTTGCAGGATTTTCGCTCTACGCTAATTCCAGCAATAGCAGTACCGGTGGCTGTGATCGGCACGTTCTTTTTCATGAATCTGTTCGGATTCAGCGTTAACCTGCTCACCTTATTTGCGCTCGTGCTGGCCATCGGAATTGTAGTAGATGACGCCATTGTAGTGGTAGAGGCCGTGCATAGCAAAATGGAACGAACGACGCTAAATGCTAAAGATGCAACGATCGAATCTATGAGCGAGATATCAGGTGCCATTGTATCGATCACTCTTGTCATGGCGGCAGTATTTATCCCGGTAGGCTTTATGCAGGGACCCGCTGGTGTGTTTTACCGGCAGTTTGCGTTCACATTAGCCATAGCTATCTTAATATCTGCCGTCAACGCTCTTACGCTGAGCCCGGCTTTATGTGCTTTATTTTTAAAAAACCCGCATGCTGATTCCGGAAATTCACACGAAAAGAAAGGCTTTCTGGCCCGCTTCTTTAAAGCGTTTAATTCAGCCTTTAACGCTATGACTGATAAATACATCCGTTCCATTCAGTTTCTAATCAAAAAGAAATGGGTGGCGGTATCTGGTTTGGCCCTGGTAGCCGCGGTTACTTTTGTGATGATACAGAGAACTCCCACAGGCTTCATACCAACTGAAGACCAGGGCTTTTTGCTATATGCTGTTAATACTCCGCCAGGAAGCTCATTGGAGCAAACGCATCGTGCGATGAAGGAAATCGATGATATCGTGAAAAATGACCCGATCAATCAGAACCATTACATGGTGGAAGGGCTCAACTTCATTTCAAATGCAAATGCTTCGTCTTACGGCGCCGGATTTATCAGAATGAAAGCCGAGGATGAACGCGGGGAAATTAAGAACCTTGACCAGATCACAGCTATGATGACGCAAAAGGTGGCAGAAAAGGTGAAGGGAGCCAGCGCATTCTTCTTCACCTTTCCAACCATCCAGGGCTTTGGCAACGTGAGTGGATTTGAGTTTATGCTTCAAGATAAAACCAGCGGCACCATGGGTAAACTGGATTCGACCACAAAAGCATTTTTAGGAGCATTAATGCAGAAAAAGGAAATAGCTTACGCCTTTACCACTTTTGCATCCGGTAACCCACAATATCAGCTGGAGGTTGATAATGCAAAAGCACGGCAGCTTGGAGTACAGGTTAGAGATCTGCTGCAAACCCTGCAGGTATACTATGGAAGCAGTTTTGTAAGTGATTTCAACCGTTTTGGTAAATATTATAGGGTGATGGTGCAGGCAGACGCAAAATACCGGAGTAACCCACTCTCTATAAATGAGATCTTTGTCAAAAATGCTCAAGGGAAGATGGTGCCCGCAAATTCGCTGGTGCGGTTTAAACGGGTTTATGGACCGGAAACAGTAACCCGGAACAATCTTTTTAACGCCGTTACCATCAACGGGGTGCCAAAGCCTGGATACAGTACGGGCGATGCCATTCGGGCCATAGAGGAAACAGCGAAAGAGACGCTGCCGCGGGGTTATGCCTACGAATGGACCGGTATGACCAGGGAAGAAATTAGCTCAGGCTCTCAGATTCTTTTGATATTTCTGATGAGTATGATATTTGTGTATTTTCTTTTGGCCGCACAATACGAAAGTTATATCCTGCCGCTGGCCATCATTTTAACCATCCCACTTGGAATTTTTGGAGTCATGCTATTTATAAACATGCTCGGTATCGATAACAATATTTATGTGCAGGTGTGTTTGATTATGCTGATAGGCTTGTTGTCCAAAAATGCTATTCTTATTGTAGAGTATGCAGTTCAGCGGCGCAAGGCTGGAATGGACCTTGTGGCAGCGGCATTAGAGGCTTCAAAACTGCGCCTTCGCCCGATATTGATGACATCCTTCGCCTTTATTGTTGGGTTGATCCCGCTGATGAAGGCAAGCGGAGCATCTGCGTTGGGCAATCATTCTATCGGTGCAGGCGCTGTTGGCGGAATGCTATCGGGGGTATTACTTGGCGTATTTGTCATCCCTGTATTGTTCGTCATCTTCCAGGCTTTACAAGAAAGAGTTAGTGGCACACCAAAACTTCCATCAGAAAATTTATAACAACATGAAAAAGCGTAGCATCCTAATATACACAAGCCTTTCACTTGCTTTGCTGATAAGCGCATGTAAGGTCGGTAAGAATTATCAGCGGCCCGAAGTTGAGTTACCGCAAAAGTTTGGTGAAGTGTCTTTCGCCGATACCAGCAGTATTGCTGATTTAGAATGGAAGGTATTTTTCAGCGATACAACACTTCAGGGTCTTCTGGAAAAAGGCATAAACGAGAACTATGATTTGCAAATAGCAATTAAGCGCATGGATATTGCCCGGCAACAACTGAAGCAATCCAAATTGCTGTTACTGCCAGATCTGAATCTTGAGCTGGGGGCACAATACAACCGCCCATCGAACAACAGCCTTAATGGCTTAAGTACCAGCAGTTTTCTGGGAACCAATCACATAGAAAACTACAATACTAACCTTAACCTTTCCTGGGAAATTGACATCTGGGGCAAAATCAGAAGGCAGAAGGAAGCAGTACTGGCCCAATATCTTCAGACAGCCGAAGGAAAAAAAGCAGTGCAAACACAGCTTGTATCGGACATAGCTCAGGGTTATTACAACCTGCTAATGCTCGACAGACAACTTACTATTGCCCACCGAAACCTTAACCTTAGCGACAGCACTCTGCAGCTTACCAAACTATTGAAAGAGGCAGGTGAAGTTAATCAACTTGCGGTGGAGCAAGCCGAAGCCCAAAATCAGGCTACCGCTTTGTTAGTGCCACAACTGGAACAAGCCCTTGCCGAACAGGAAAATGCATTGCAACTATTAGCTGGAAGTTTGCCGGCACGGATTGCGCGAAATGCGGACCGGTCGCCTTCGATGATCTTCACCAACCTTTCTGCCGGAATTCCGGCTGCAATTTTAAGCCGCCGTCCAGATATCCGGGTTAATGAGATGGCCCTGGTAGCGGCAAACGCTTATGCTGGTATGGCTCAGGGAAACTTGTACCCCGCACTAGTTATCGGTGGGGCTGGTGGACTGGAAAGCTTCAAGGCAAGTAACTGGTTCAATATTCCAAACTCTTTGTTTGGAGTAGCCAGCGGCGCAATATTGCAGCCCGTATTTAGGAAACGGGCGTTAAAGACGCAATTTGAGATAGCGAAAATTCAGCGTGAGCAGGCGGTTCTGCAGTTCCGGCAATCAATACTCAACGCAGTCGGCGAAGTATCCAATGCGCTGAGCCGGTTGGAGAAGATCAATCACCAGGAGCAAATTGCGTCCCGGCGTGCAGCAAACCTGCGTTTATCTGTAGCCAATGCCAGATTGTTGTTTAAAAGCGACAGGGCTAATTATCTTGAGGTTATAACGGTTCAAAGCAACGCATTGCAAGCCGAATTAGATCTGGCGCTTATTCAGCGGCAGCGGGACGGAGCAAGGATAGAACTTTACAGAGCACTGGGAGGTGGCTGGAAGTAGGGATTGCAGTGAAAAGTTATGTTTAGTCCACAACTTTCTTGCTTCCTTTTCAGCGCGATCCGAAATTTTGAAAATTTCGCATAAAAAATCCGCTATAGCCTTGAACTATAGCGGATTACAAGTAACGGGTGGATGATGGGGCTCGAACCCACGACCCTCGGCACCACAAACCAATGCTCTAACCAACTGAGCTACAACCACCGTTTTGAGCTATTCCAATGGAACGGCCATGCCGCAAAAATAGCAATCTTTCTACTAAAGTCAATATTAAAATACTAAATTTTAGATTCAATTCTTAATCACCGTTCAACTTCCTGACACACAATGCTGTATAATTTTAACAGATGCTGCCCATCCTAGATAAACAACAATTTTCTTATACTTGGAGCACAAGATGATAGAATTATTTACAGACGGGGCATCAAGCGGAAATCCGGGGCCAGGCGGTTATGGAACGATTCTCCGGGCTGGCCAGCATTATAAAGAATTATCCGGCGGCTTCAGAAAGACCACCAATAACCGCATGGAACTTTTGGCGGTAATTGTGGGCCTGGAAGCCTTAAAAAAGCCGGGACAGGATGTGCTGGTTTACACCGATTCTAAATATGTGGCAGATGCAGTAGAAAAAAAATGGGTCTTTGGCTGGGCAGCGAAAGGTTTTGCGGGAAAGAAAAACAAGGATTTGTGGATACGCTTTCTGGCTGTATACAAACTTCATAACGTTCGCTTCAAGTGGATTAAAGGCCATGCCGGGCATCCTGAAAACGAACGCTGCGACCGTTTAGCGGTCGCAGCGTATCAACAAAGAAGTCAATTGCCTGCTGATTCGGTTTTTGAAGCCGAATGCAACAAATCTGAAGGCCTTCTCTAGCTAGCCTTTGCAATCACACTTTTAATGGTTGCTGTTTTTTTTTGACTCATTTCGGGAGAGTATTTCATCATCATATCTTCCGCTTTTCTGACCATATTTTCAGAACCCACAAAAATTGAGCAACGCTGGTGAAGCGATTCGACTTCCATTTCCAGAATTCGTTGAAATCCATCAGTAGCTCTGCCCCCTGCCTGCTCAATAATAAAAGCCATCGGATTGCATTCGTATACTAACCTAAGCTTTCCTTTGGGAGAGCTGGAGGTTGGTGGATAAAGGAAAATCCCCCCTTTTATCATATTCCGGTGCATATCGGCGATCATTGAGCCGATATATCTTGAAGAATAGGGCCGTTTGGTAGAGGGGTCTTCTTCCTGACAAAATTTAATGTACTTTTTAACCCCGTCCGGGAAATTAATATAGTTGCCCTCATTAATAGAATAAATATATCCGTCTTCCGGGATCTTCATATCAGGGTGAGACAGGCAAAACTCTCCGATGGAAGGATCAAGTGTAAAACCATTTACACCCTTACCTGTGGTATATACCAGCATCGTCGACGATCCATACACAATATAACCTGCAGCCACTTGTTCGGTACCGCGCTGCAATGCGTCCTGAAGTGTAGGTTTCCCCTCAGTACTTTTTCTGCGATAGATAGAGAAAATAGTACCCACCGAAACATTTACATCGATATTTGAAGATCCATCCAGGGGATCAATACACACAATATATTTAGCGTTATGCGATACATCAGATTCAATAAAAATCGGGTCGTCGTTTTCTTCCGAAACAATCAGGCAACATTCGCCTCCACAGGTCAATGCTGAAATAAATTGATGATTTGCAAAAATGTCCAATTTCTTTTGCGACTCGCCGTGACTATTCGTCGTTCCTTCGTCTCCAAGAATGTTTACCAGACCTGCTTTGTTCACCTCACGGTTTACAATCTTAGCAGCTATCCCAATATCGCGAAGCAAACGCGACAGCTCTCCTTTTGCATAAGGAAAGTCTTTTTGTTTTTCAATGATAAATTGACCTAATGTTTTTACTACCGACATACTACTTAGTGTATTTTTTACGCTATCTGTTACCCAATTCTATTACTTCCAAGGTATGAATTTTTTCATCAGAAATGCAGAATTTCATTATAGAACGCACTTTATGCCATCCTTGTTTGCCCGCAGCCCCAGGATTTAAGTGTAAAGTTCCAATTTTTTTATCAAAAATCACTTTAAGTATATGTGAGTGGCCCGAAATAAAAATTTTAGGCGGATTAGAATAAATTTCTTCTTTGATTTTTGGGTTGTACCTGTCGGGATAGCCACCAATATGAGTCATCCATACATCAACTTCTTCGCACATAAAACGATTATGTTCAGGGTATACCTGCCTCAGCTCTTTACCGTCTATGTTGCCGTACACTCCCCGCAAAGGTTTAAAAGCTGCAAGAGCGTCGGCGAGTTCCAGGGTTCCGAAATCTCCGGCATGCCATATTTCGTCGCAGTTTTCAAAATGTTTGAATACTTTATCATCAAGGTAACTGTGGGTGTCGGAGAGCAAGCCGATTCTGCGCATGTGCCAATATCGAAATTTGCGGGGAGTCTCACATGATAAACTATGAATTTTTGTTTTTAAGTCTTTACAGCAATAGCCTAAAATTGAAATTTAAACGGTAAATTTGCACCTTTAAAAATTCCGCATGATTCATTTCTTTTCAAGCTCATCCGACATCGTTTTTGCTTTACAATCTGAACAGACCCTGACTGCCACCGATATCTCCAAATTGGAGTGGTTATTTGGCGGGGCGGGTGTACAACCGGCTGAAGCACTGGACGGTTATTTTGTTGGCCCCCGCAAAGCCATGATCACCCCATGGAGCACAAATGCCGTGGAGATTACACAGAATATGGGTATTAAGGGTATCATCAGGATTGAGGAATTTAAAAAGGTATCAAAAGACTTTGCGGATTTCGATCCGATGATCTCCCAGAAATTTGAACAGCTGAACCAGGATCTTTATACCATCGACATCAAACCGGAACCGATTCTGGAGATCACAAATATTGCAGCTTATAATACAGAGCAAGGACTTTCACTAAGCGACGACGAGGTGGATTACCTGAATAATCTTGCAGCAAAGCTGGGAAGACCGTTGACCGATTCGGAAGTTTTCGGATTTTCGCAGGTAAATTCCGAGCACTGCCGGCACAAAATATTTAACGGGAAGTTTGTAATCGACGGGGTAGAACAGGATATGTCGCTGTTCAAATTGATTCGTAAAACTTCGGAAACTAATCCCAACGATATAGTCTCGGCCTACAAAGACAATGTAGCTTTTATCAAAGGTCCGCGTGTACAGCAATTCGCTCCAAAGCGGGCCGATGAACCTGACTATTACGCGATTAGCGATTTCGAATCAGTCATTTCGGTTAAAGCCGAAACTCATAATTTCCCCACAACTGTAGAACCGTTTAACGGTGCAGCAACAGGTTCTGGTGGCGAAATCCGCGACCGGCTGGCTGGCGGACTTGGCTCACTCCCTTTGGCAGGGACAGCGGTTTACATGACCGCCTTGTCACGACTGGAAGAAAACCGGCCATGGGAAAAAGGTGTGAAGGAACGTGATTGGTTATATCAAACGCCAATGGACATCCTTATCAAAGCTTCCAACGGAGCAACAGACTTCGGAAATAAATTTGGTCAGCCACTAATCACGGGTTCTGTTCTAACATTTGAGCATGAAGAGCATTCCGACGATCCCGAAATGTCACAAAGATTGGGCTACGACAAAGTGATCATGCTTGCCGGCGGTGTGGGTTATGGCAAAGCCGATCAGGCAAAAAAGCTGCAGCCTAAAGCCGGTGATAATATTGTGGTTCTTGGTGGAGAAAACTACCGGATTGGAATGGGGGGTGCAGCAGTTTCCTCCGCCGATACAGGAGCTTTTGCAGCCGGAATTGAATTAAACGCAGTACAACGTTCTAACCCCGAAATGCAGAAAAGAGCCGCTAATGCAATCCGCGGCATGGTAGAGAGCGATAAGAATTCCATTATTTCGATACACGATCACGGTGCTGGCGGCCATCTCAATTGCTTGTCGGAACTGGTGGAAGAAACCGGTGGAAAGATTGACCTCGATAAACTCCCGGTAGGAGACCCGACCCTATCTGCTAAAGAAATTATAGGCAACGAATCACAGGAACGTATCGGTTTAATTATCGGCAACGACGACCTGGCAACGCTGCAAAAAATAGCAGATCGCGAACGCTCTCCAATGTACACGGTGGGCAAAGTTACCGGCGATCATCGTTTTACCTTCGAATCTGCGAGTACCGGCCTAAAACCTATGGATCTGGAGCTTGGTGATATGTTTGGAAGCTCCCCTAAAGTGGTGATGGAAGACCAAACATTACAGCGGGAATATCAACCGGTAGTTTACGATGCTAAACAGATCTACCAGTACCTCGATCAGGTCCTACAATTAGAAGCGGTAGCGGCAAAAGACTGGCTCACCAACAAGGTAGACCGCTGCGTAGGCGGTCGTGTGGCGAAACAGCAATGTGCTGGCCCTCTGCAGCTCCCACTGAACAACTGCGGAGTAATGGCCCTTGATTTCCAGGGAAAAGAAGGAATTGCAACTTCGATAGGCCACGCTCCTGTTTCAGCTTTAATCAACCCCGCCGCGGGCAGCAGAAACGCAATTGCCGAATCGCTTTCCAATATTGTTTGGGCGCCGCTTAAAGACGGATTAAAAAGCGTCTCTCTTTCTGCCAACTGGATGTGGGCCTGCAAAAACAAAGGTGAGGATGCTCGTCTTTATGCCGCAGTAAAAGCCTGTTCGGACTTCGCTATCGAACTGGGGATTAATATCCCGACCGGGAAGGATTCCTTATCCATGAAGCAGAAATATAAGGATGGTGAGGTGATTGCACCCGGCACCGTAATCATTTCTGCGGCTGGTAATTGCGATGACATCCGGAAGGTAGTTGAGCCTGTTCTTCAAAAAGACGGCGGAGCGATTTATTATATCAACCTGTCCGCCGACGATTATCACCTCGGGGGATCATCATTCGCACAGATACTAAACAAGGTTGGTTCAGAAACACCCGACGTAAAAGATGCAGCTCAATTAAAGCTGACCTTTAATACTATTCAGCAACTAATTCGCGAAGAAAAAATTCAAGCGGGTCATGATATTGGCAGCGGTGGCTTAATTACTACACTTTTGGAGCTTTGCTTTGCCGACCGGGATTTAGGTGCCGTAATAGATCTTTCATCCCTAAGCGAAACAGACAGCATCAAAGTTCTTTTCTCTGAAAATATCGGCATTGTTTTCCAGGCTGATATAACGGCTGAAGAAATCCTTAAGGCCAATGGCGTACGCTATCATAAAATTGGTGAGGTAAGCTCTTCTCCTACTCTCGAATTAAAAAACAATAACGAAAGCTTCAGTTTTGATATCGATAAGCTACGTGATACCTGGTTCAAAACTTCTTACCTGCTGGACGAGAAGCAAACCGGTGCGGGACTGGCAAAAGAGAGGTACAACAACTATAAAAACCAAGCTCTAAAATATTCGTTCCCTAAGCATTTTGACGGAAGAAAACCAGCGATTGACGGCCATAAACCACGACCAAAGGCTGCTATAATCAGGGAGAAAGGAAGCAATTCTGAACGGGAACTTGCCAACGCGATGTATCTGGCAGGATTTGACGTAAAGGACGTACACATGACCGATCTCATCTATGGTCGTGAAACATTAGAAGATATCCAGTTTATAGGTGCCGTTGGAGGATTTTCCAACTCAGATGTTTTAGGATCAGCGAAGGGCTGGGCCGGCGCATTTCTTTATAACGAAAAAGCCAGAACTGCTCTTGAAAAGTTTTTTGCCCGTGAGGATACGCTATCGGTTGGAATCTGTAATGGCTGTCAGTTGTTCGTAGAACTCGGTCTTATTAATAGCGATCATGATGACAAACCTAAAATGCTTCATAATAAAAGTGGTAAACACGAAAGTATTTTCACGTCGTTAACTATTGCTGAAAATAAATCGGTAATGCTGTCGTCGCTGGCAGGAAGTACTCTAGGTGTTTGGGTGTCGCACGGAGAGGGTCGCTTCCATTTACCTTACGGCGAAGAACGATATGAAATTGTAGCAAAATATGCATACGAAAGCTATCCCGCAAATCCTAACGGTTCGCATTACAATACGGCAATGATCTGTGATACAACCGGCAGGCATTTAGTGATGATGCCGCATATCGAAAGATCTATCTTCCAATGGAACTGGGCGTATTATCCTAAAGGACGCAAAGATGAAGTTTCGCCATGGATAGAAGCATTTGTTAATGCACGGAAGTGGTTGGAAGAGAAAAATAAGTAATCCGGCATTTACTCTAGCCTGACATCTTTTTAAACCCGTCAGCAGTTAAAAACTGGCGGGTTTAACTAAAATATGGTCAGGAAGTCTCTCAAGGCTTTGCGATACTCGGCAGAGTATTCTTTCTGCCCCCGATAAATCACAAAGTCACGTTTCGTAAATCCCTCCTTTTCATATCCCAGCGAAATAATAGAACGGTGAGGTTCATTATTCGCAAAGGATTTCACATCGATCTGGCTTTCTGGATAAAGTCCCTGTAAGGCCGCGAGCTGGGTAACTTTTTCTGCGATAGCAACTGGAAGGACAAGACAGAGCGTACCACCTGCTGTAAGATGCTGGCTGGCAAACATTACCAGTTCTTCAAAAAATTCATAGTTGGTATGCCGTGCCTGCTTTTTCTGCTGATTAGGGTTTACCAAAGAATTTAGAAAGAATGGTGGATTGCTGACAATTAAATCATATCGCTTATCAGGGTGTTCTTGGGAAAAGTTTTGAAAGGAATTGTTATGTACTTTTAATCTGTCTGAAAATCTCGAATTATTAAAATTCATTAAGGCCGTTTCATAAGCGGCCTGGTCAATTTCAATAGCTTCTATCTGAGCGCGGAAAACCCGCTGCGCAAGCATCAATGCAATTACTCCGGTACCGGTTCCAATATCAAGTATCGAATCGGGATCGCCCGACTGAACAAGAGCCCCAAGTAACACACCATCAGTATTTATCTTCATTCCGCAGCCGGATTGATCAATCGAAAACTGCTTGAAATGAAAAAGATCAGCCATATATTTGAGCTAATTTAACTGTTTTACCTTATCCAGGTTTGCTTTGAGCTAGCAGGAGTTAAGAACGCTGTAAAACTAGAAAAAATGCGGAAATGAAGGGTCGTTTTTCAATATAAAAGAAAGGCCTCACCTTTTTGGATGAAGCCTTCACAATCATAGAACCAAATTTCTTTACTCTCCCAATTGAAAACTTAGCGGTATAGTATATTGCACCCTTACCTTTCTGTCGTTTTGAATACCTGGCTTCCAGGCCGGTGACTTTTTAAGTACCCGTGCCGCCTCTTCATCGCATCCATAGCCAATTCCTCGTAACACTTTAATATCTGTAAGTTGGCCATCCCGCTCCACGATAAAACTCACAAAGACTTTTCCGGAAACTCCGGCTTCAGCTGCCCGAACCGGGTATTTCAAGTTCCTTTGCAGAAATTTTGCAAAGGCTTCCATCCCGCCAGGAAATTCTGGATATTCCGCCAGCAAAGCGACAGAGACCGGCTCATTATTTCCCTCAGCACCAGCCCCTTGTGTTCCTTGTCCATTTCCGGTGCCTGATTTTATCGGATTAAGATCTTTTGCCGCCGCCTCTCCTTTAGAGTCTATATTGCTTATAACGGAATGTTCCAGTTCATCAACAGTAGGTGGTTCAACGGCATCCTGCGTACTAACAACAACCGGTGTCACAAACCGCTTAGTTTCCAGTTTAATAGCTTCGGTCTTTGGTATCGCTGCGGCTGGCGCAGGCGCTTCTACCTTCGGCGGGATGGGTGGCGGCAAGTCTACTACTATAATTTTCTCTGGGTCTGGCTCAGTGACAATGTCTGCTATAGGCTTGCTCAAAACCTTTTGCTTAAGCAGTGGATACGCTACCAGCAACGAAACACCGAACGATACAATAAGCAGCGACATTGCAAGCCGCTTGTTGTAATTCTGTCTAAGTTCGTAAGCGCCATAACTTTTGTTGCGGTTTGCAAATACCAAATCGAGCCACTCGGTTTGATAAATAGTTGATTTGAGGCTGAACATAAGGTTGTCTTTTCTTTATAGATGGAGAAGCGCTTTCTATTCCATACTTAACCGAAAAGATTTTTTTGAACAGCGGGTTTTTGACCGGAGCATCTCTCAGCCTTTAGACGGCCTTGTGGCAGCAAGGAAAAAAGCCTGATGGTGCCGCGCCTCGACAGTCTAAATTTCGACCAAATCGATAAACAGCAAATTAATTTTGGCGCTTTTTTTAAACATTAATTGGATGAATGCCATAAAATGCAAATCTTTGAGGCACAATTCGATGCTTTTATTTAACATTTAACACAAAAAACCAAAATTATATCATGTCGAGTCTTCGTTTTCAAGCGCTCAATACCGTTTTAACCAGAAATGTACCCGAGGTAAAGCTTCCGGCAAAGCTATCAGAAATCTATGCCTGCAATGTTTTCGATAAAAAGAAAATGAAAGAATTCCTTTCAGAGGAAGCAATGGATAGTGTAAATGATTCTATTATCCATGGTGCATCTATTGAAAGAGACGTTGCTGAACAAGTGGCTGCGGCGATGAAGTCCTGGGCAATTAGTTTGGGTGCCACTCATTACACCCACTGGTTTCAACCCTTAACAGGATCAACGGCAGAAAAACACGATTCGTTTTTTGAACCAAGTCATGATGGTATGGCGATGGAGAAATTTTCTGGCGACGCTTTAGCACAACAAGAACCGGATGCATCGAGCTTTCCAAACGGAGGAATCAGAAGTACATTCGAAGCACGCGGATATACTGCATGGGATCCTTCATCCCCGGCATTTATTATAGGAAGCACGCTTTGTATACCTACTGTGTTTATTGCTTACACAGGTGAGGCTTTAGATTATAAGGCTCCATTGTTAAAAGCGCTTTCGGCTCTGGATAAAGCTGCCGTTGGAGTTGCACAGTATTTTGATAAAGGGATTGAAAAGGTAAACGCTTCTTTAGGTATCGAACAAGAATATTTTTTGGTTGATCTGGCTTTATTCAATGCCCGTCCCGACCTGCACTTAACAGGAAGAGCACTTTTTGGCCACATGTCGGCTAAGAACCAGCAACTGGAAGACCACTATTTCGGTTCTATTCCTGAGCGTGTGCTCGCTTATATGCAAGATCTCGAGGTTGAATCGATTAAACTCGGTATACCTTTAAAAACCCGCCATAATGAGGTTGCTCCGTCTCAGTTCGAGTGCGCACCCTTATACGAGGAAATTAACCTAGCCATCGACCACAATCAGTTGTTGATGGACATCATGGATAAAGTGGCCCGTCGCCATAACTTTAAAGTATTATTACACGAAAAGCCTTTCGCAGGAATAAACGGCTCTGGTAAACATAATAACTGGTCGCTAATTACCAACACCGGCAAAAACTTACTTTCACCAGGAAAAACGCCGAAAAACAACCTGATGTTCCTAACATTTTTCGTGAACACTATCAGAGCTGTTTATGAGCATGCAGATTTGTTGAGAGCGTCTATCGCATCTGTTAACAATGACCATCGCCTTGGGGCGAATGAGGCTCCTCCGGCCATTATTTCGATTTTCCTGGGTAGCCAGCTAAGTCAGGTACTGGACGAAATAGAGTCGTCTCGTGTAACCTCAAAAATGAAACAGGAAAATGCTTTATGGACGAATATTCCTAAAGTACCTCAAATTTTATTAGACAACACCGACCGCAACCGTACATCTCCGTTTGCCTTTACAGGAAATAAATTCGAGTTACGTGCAGTAGGTTCTTCGGCAAATTCTGCGGATCCGATGACTGTGTTAAACACGATCGTTGCTGAGCAGCTAAATAAATTCAAATTTGAGGTTGACAAACTTCTTAAAAAAGGCGAGAAAAAAGATGTGGCTTTGATGACTGTGATCAAACGTTACATCAAAGAATCTAAAGCCATCCGCTTTGAAGGAAACGGCTATAGCGACGAATGGGCACAGGAAGCAGAAGGAAGAGGTTTATCGAATATTAAAACCACTCCAAAAGCTCTTGATGCTTTAGTGTCTGATAAAACTCAGAAGTTATTCGAAGACATGGGTGTTTACAGCAAACGTGAAGCCCATGCCCGCCACGACATCCTTTTGGAGAACTACTACAAGAAACTTCAGATCGAAGCACGTGTAATGGGGGAAATGGTTAACAACGTGATTATTCCTGCTGCAATCTCTTATCAAACCGAATTAATAGATAACGTAAAAGGCCTGAAAGAAATTGGTTTAGGTAAAGAAACCTACACAGCACAGGTTGAAATCATCTCTAAAATCTCAGAGCATATTAATACAATTAGCTCCGATGTGCGCGCCATGGTTGATGAACGGAAAAAGGCCAACGTTATTGAGAGCACTCGCGATAAAGCCATCGCTTACGATGAAAATGTAAAATCGCACTTTGAGCAAATCCGCTATCATGTTGACAAGCTTGAGCAAGTGGTAGCAGATAATAAATGGCCTTTGCCAAAATTCAGAGAACTACTATTTATTAAATAGTCTGAACTAATATTATAGAGAAAGTCTCGCGTAAATGCGGGACTTTCTTGTTTTACCGTATCCTGCAAAGGATTCGAACGATAGGTTAAACTGGTTCCGAACAGTCTGATATCCCGTACTATCTCACATCTCATATCTGATATCTCATATCTAAGTCCTATTTTTGCGCCGATGTCAGATCTTAAATACAATCAGCGTGGCGTTTCCGCCGGTAAAGAAGATGTTCATAATGCCATAAAAAACATTGACAAGGGCTTATTTCCAAAAGCATTCTGCAAAATCATCCCGGATATTTTGGGTGGAGATAAGGATTGGTGCAATATCATGCATGCCGACGGGGCAGGCACAAAATCGTCATTAGCCTATATCTACTGGAAAGAAACCGGCGATATTTCCGTATGGAGAGGAATTGCACAGGACGCTATTATTATGAATCTGGACGATCTGTTATGCGTCGGCGCAACAGATAACATTTTACTCTCATCTACCATAGGAAGAAATAAAAACCTTATTCCCGGGGAAGTGATTGCAGAGATCATTAACGGTACTGAAGAAATTTTAGCCGAATTGCGTGAGCTTGGAATAGGCATCTATTCGACCGGGGGCGAAACGGCCGACGTAGGAGACCTTGTACGCACCATTATTGTGGATTCTACTGTAACCTGCCGCATGAAACGAGATGAGGTGGTTTCGAACGACAGAATTAAAGCAGGCAATGTTATTGTAGGCTTAAGCTCGTACGGGCAAACGTCTTACGAAAAAGAATACAACGGCGGTATGGGCTCCAACGGCTTAACATCCGCCCGGCACGATGTTTTTCATAAATATGTGGCCGAAAAATATCCGGAAAGCTACGATGCGGCTGTGCCTTATGAGTTGGTCTTTGCCGGAAATAAAAAGCTCACTGATGAAATTGAGATCGGTAATGGAAAAAGCATCTCAGCAGGAAAGCTGGTTCTGTCTCCTACCCGCACCTATGCTCCGGTTATCAAAACTATTCTCGACAAACATCGCTCTCACATAAATGGCATGGTACATTGCAGTGGTGGAGCGCAAACCAAAGTACTCCATTTTGTCGACAATTTGCATATTATTAAAGATAATCTCTTCCCTATCCCTCCTCTTTTTAAATTAATTCAGGAACAATCAGGCACTAGTTGGGAAGAGATGTATAAGGTGTTTAATATGGGGCACCGTATGGAAATTTATGTACCTGAGGAAATTGCTGGCGACATTATTAATATTTCTGAAAGCTTTAATATTGATGCGCAGATTGTGGGGAGGGTAGAGAGCGCAGAGCAGAAACAGGTTACCATAACCTCAGAGTTTGGAAAGTTCACATATCAATAAAAAACGCATTAAACAGAAAGCCCTGCCGAAATGGCGGGGCTTTCTGTTTAGTTTGATCTCTTGTTTAATTAAAGATATACCTTACACCAAATTGCGCTTCCCATCTCGAACTGGTTTGACTTACCTGATAGGCAGTACCGCCGTTAGGAGACCTGAAGGTGAATCCGCCTCCGCCACTGGTTGAATAATTTATTAAAGTTGAAGCGTTATTGCCCAGAGAATAGCCTCTACCCCATTCCTTATTAATCAGATTGCCAACGTTAAACACATCAACAGAAAGCTGAATTCTATTCGTAGTACCTTTTACCAAACCACCCAAATCTTGCAATAACCTTACATCAAAAGCATGTTGCCAAGGCATTCTTGCACCAAAGCGCTCAACGTACTGGCCTCTTCTTCCTCGCAAATAAGGATCGTTTTCAATAAATGAATTCAACTCATCCCATTGCTGAGCAGTAGTGAGTGCCGGATTTGACCCAGAGGCTGATAAAGGCACCAACTTAATTTCAGAAGCTGTTCTTGGAACGTAGATTAAGTCGTTTTGATTAGCACCGTCTCCATTTAAATCTCCGTTATAAACGTAGGATACCGGCTCGCCCGACCTGCCCGCATAAAACATGGAGAAGGTAGTACCAAACAACTTATTTTTTCCATATTGAACACCATAATTTAGACTTCCAACGATTCTGTGCCTTAAATCCCATCTCGAGTAATCAAGTTGCGGATTATTCGCATCAAGAACGATCTGATTAAACTGCCAGTTTGATCGGGCAGTTGAGCTGGTTCCGCCGTTGATGTCCCTGGCTTCTCCATAAGTATAAGCAATCGATGTATTAAGACCGAAATTAAATGCCTTTTGCAATTGGGCTGTGTATGTATAAGACGAGCCTCTACTTGTGTTCGTCAACAGAATAGCATTTGTAACAGTTGAACTAACCTTGCCCCCATAAGTTGGGCGTAAATCGTTTCCACCCGATAAAGCAGGGTTCAAAGTCCCTGTTCGACCTTTAATGTTGATATCAGAATAGCTGATACCGTTCATCGTTTTATTATAAATCGCTTCAAGGGTAGTAACAATACCACCAGGCAATTTAAAATCGGCGGCAAAGTTAGATCTGAAGGTTTGAGGCAATAAAAAATTCTCACCCACTAAATTCAATTCATAGGTCGAAACAGGCCCTCCTACCGTCGACTGCTTTTGAGGGTCTGGCTCAAACGTTGCAGGGCCCGGGTTCCGTTGGTTAACGGTTGCAAACAACACTCCGTTATTTGTAAACTGGTTTGACAGCCAAACAAATGGCACTCTTCCAGTAAACAATCCTGTACCGCCACGAAGCTGAAGCTTTTTATTTCCAAAAACATCATAATTGAAACCAAAGCGCGGTGAAGGTATAGGAGAGCTTTTTGGAGTTATGTTTGTTTTGTACCCAAACGCCGTCTCAGCTAATGGATTCCTCTCGGGAGTCTGATTGAACACCGGAATATCTACACGAAAACCAATGGTTAACTTTAGATTTGGTGTGGCGAGCATCTCATCCTGCCAATAAAACCCTAATTGAGCTGCAGAAAAATTAGCTTCGCCAGGGTTGCTTGTTATAGGGGTGGTGGACTCGGCAGTTAAGGGTTTATTATTATTAAAGTCTTCAAGACTGTTGAATTGCCAATAACCATACCGGTTGTTAACAAAGAGGTTCCTGAATTTAAAAAACTCATTATGTGTACCAAAAGTTAGCGTATGGTTACCCAGAAAGACCTTAAAATTGTCAGTTAATTCCAGAATGTCCTGATCTAATTGATTTGATGTGCTGCTTCTCTCAGAACCAAAGTTTAGCTGATTGGAGGAACTTCCATTGATATTATTTATCTGAACATGGGGAAATAAGCCTCCAAAAGTACTTCTTGCATCTCTTACAGTGCTGTAACCGATAATCAAGTTATTCGACAAACTTTTTGAGATTGAGCTTCTCAATTCAAGAACAGATATGTGCTGCGTGTTATTATTACGCCCGCCGTTATTTCCAAACCGAAAGTTATTTGCAGTACGTGTAAACGCATCGTCGAACGCTTTTATATAGTTGTGGCGAAGCATTAACTGATTTTTGCTATTAATATTCCAATCTAAACGTCCGAATACTTTATCACTTTGAGTTTTAGTAGGAATAACACCGAAACCACCAACATCATATCCATATTTGGTTTGCACCGACGTTGCTATATCCTGAGCTTGAGCCACAGTTAGCAAGGCACCCGGATCGCCAGCGTTTAGTACGCTTGGAGATTCTATCCTGCCTAGTTCACCATTCACAAAGAAGAATAGTTTGTCTTTAACTACGGGCCCACCAAGTCTGAAGCCATATTGTCCGTTTGTAAATTCGTTGGCTTTTAATCCATTAGGCTGCTTACCAACAGTCTTTTCGCTTCTAGTATAGAAATAGGCCGAGCCTTCAAATTTATTTGTTCCAGAACGTGTAACTGCATTCACACCTGCACCGGTAAAGTTACCATACGATACATCATAAGGAGCTAGTACGACCTGTATCTCTTGTATTGCATCTAGTGAAATAGGCTGAGTATTGGAACCGCTACCAGGTGTAATAGCGGTACTTGATGCGGCAAACACATCATTATTTACAGCACCATCTATTGTGATATTATTAAACCTGCTGTTTTGGCCACCAAAAGAGTTTCCATTTGATTGTGGGGTCAGGCGCCAATAGTCAGACAATGATCGATTAAGGGTTGGCAACTCCTCAATCTGCTCTCTGCTTACACTTGTAGAAGCACCGGTGCGGCGGCTGTTAAATATATTATCGCGAGTTCCAACAACCACAACTTCCTTCAGTCCTACTTCGCCTGTACGCAATACCTGATTTAATAAATACGGTTCGCCTAGTTGAATCGAAATGTTGTTTTTTGTTTCAGTCGCAAATCCCAAGTAAGAAATAGTGACAACATATGGCCCACCGACCCGCATATTCGGTATCGTATAACGCCCTTCGGTGTTAGTCGTTGAGCCGTAAGCAGTTCCCGTCGGCTGATGAGTTGCCTTAATAGTAGCTCCAATTAGCGGTTCACCATCGTCATCTTTTACCGTCCCGGTTAAGCTGCCTGAAGTGACTTGTGCATCCAATCTTGCAGCACTAATTAGCATCAAAAATGTAATAAGTAAATACCTCCTCATAAACTGCCTGTGATTTTATATTTCATAAAGGTAGAAATCGGTTTTTACATTATCTAATCCAAAACCTTCAATTAATAAAAACTTAACAACAAGCAAAAGGTTTTTTAATTAATATTCTAATAAACGTTCGTTTTTGTTAAAAACGAACATTGTTTTTTCCCATTTGTGAAAAAGTTTAGTTAACATGTCCTTAACAAGAGAATTTATACCTAAAAACCCCCCTACAATTCGTAGATTTGGCCCGGTCAAAAAAATTTAACTAGAATTCTCATGAATTACGACTTAATCGTTATTGGAAGCGGCCCCGGAGGTTATGTAGCGGCCATCAGAGCTTCGCAACTCGGCTTAAAAACCGCTATTATTGAACGCGAATCGCTTGGCGGGATTTGCCTTAACTGGGGATGTATCCCAACAAAAGCTCTTCTAAAAAGCGCACAGGTTTTCGAATATATTAATCACGCAGCTGATTACGGAATAAAGGTACAAGGTGGCGAAGCTGATTTTGGCGCCGTAATTAAACGTAGTCGGGGTGTTGCAGATGGAATGAGCAAGGGAATTCAGTTCCTGATGAAAAAAAATAAGATAGATGTCATTATGGGCACCGCTAAAATTAAAAAAGGCGGAAAAGTTGACGTTAAAGCGGCCGATGGCTCATCAAAAGAATATACTGCTAAACACACTATCCTGGCAACTGGCGCCCGTTCACGAGAATTACCAAATCTTAAACAAGACGGCAAAAAGGTAATTGGTTACCGTCAGGCGATGAACCTGCCCGAACAACCGAAAAGCATGATCGTTGTCGGATCTGGAGCTATTGGAATCGAATTCGCCTACTTCTATAACGCATTAGGAACAAAAGTTACTGTGGTTGAATTTATGGACCGCATTGTTCCGGTTGAAGACGAAGAAATTTCGAAACAATTGGAACGAAGCCTTAAAAAAGCAGGAATCAGCATTTTAACAAACGCCAATGTTGAGTCGGTAGACACATCAGGAAATGGATGCAAAGCGCAAGTTAAAACCGCCGGAGGAACTGAAACTTTAGAAGCTGATATCGTTCTTTCTGCAGTGGGAATCACTCCTAATATTGAGAACCTCGGTCTTGAAGAAACTGGTGTAAAAACCGACCGTGGCCGTGTAGTGGTTGATCCATTCTACAAAACAAATATAGAGGGCGTTTATGCTATCGGAGATATCGTTGGCGGACAAGCGCTAGCACACGTGGCTTCCGCCGAAGGAATTATTTGTGTAGAAAAAATTGCAGGGCACCATCCCGAACCATTAAATTACAACAATATTCCGGGATGTACTTATTGCTCGCCTGAAATTGCTTCGGTGGGTTATACTGAAAAAGCAGCAAAAGAAGCTGGATATGAGATAAAAGTCGGCAAATTCCCTTTTTCCGCTTCTGGCAAAGCGAGTGCTGCAGGCACGAAAGATGGTTTTGTAAAAGTAATTTTTGACGCGAAATACGGAGAATTTTTGGGAGCTCATTTAATTGGAGCCAATGTTACCGAAATGATTGCCGAAGTGGTGGTAGCACGCAAGCTCGAAACTACCGGTATGGATATCGTAAAAACCGTACACCCTCACCCAACTATGAGCGAAGCGATCATGGAAGCTGCCGCCGATGCTTACGGTGAAGTGATACATTTGTAAGGTGAAAGCTTTTACTTAAAAACCTGCCAAATGGCAGGTTTTTTTTATTAAACTTGCCCGAAGCCATTACGCATCCAAACTAAAACATTCTTTATGGCCTGGATATATCTCATTCTTGGTGGTTTATTTGAAATAGGTTTTACTACCTGTTTAAAACTATCAAATAACTTCAGCAA
The DNA here is from genome assembly GCF_024436395.1 of Paradesertivirga mongoliensis. Classification (GTDB taxonomy): domain Bacteria; phylum Bacteroidota; class Bacteroidia; order Sphingobacteriales; family Sphingobacteriaceae; genus Paradesertivirga; species Paradesertivirga mongoliensis. The sequence continues at coordinate 322,091 of NZ_JAFMZO010000003.1, forward strand.
ACTTAGCTGGAGTATCGGTTTTTTTATCTGTATTACATTGAGCTTTATTCTGCTTAATAAAGCCATTCAGACCCTTCCCATGGGTACCGCCTATGCAGTCTGGACGGGCATCGGAGCTGCCGGCTCGGTGATAGTGGGCATTTTTATGTTCAAGGAGCCCTCAGATTTTTGGCGGCTATTCTTCCTGTTTTTGTTAATTGGCTCTATCCTTGGTTTAAAACTCGCTTCGAAATAAATGAACCTGTATTCGATAGAGACTGGTTATTTTAAGCTGGATGGCGGTGCGATGTTTGGTGTTGTTCCGAAAAGTATCTGGAGCAAAACGAATCCCGCTGACGAGAATAACCTATGCAGCCTGGCTATGCGTTCTTTGCTGATCGAAGATGGGAACCGGTTGGTTTTAGTGGATACCGGCATTGGAAATAAACAAAGTGAAAAGTTTCTCAGCTATTATTATTTACATGGGGACGATTCTTTAGAGAAATCATTATCCAAACACGGCTTTTCAAAAGATGATATTACCGATGTATTTTTAACTCATTTGCATCTCGATCACTCAGGTGGAGCCGTAGAGCGAGTCGACCAAAAGCTGGTCCCTGCATTTAAAAATGCCACCTATTGGAGCAATACGCAACACTGGGACTGGGCAATTTATCCGAATGACAGAGAAAAGGCGTCTTTTTTAAAAGAAAATATCCTTCCCCTTGAAGAAAGCGGGCAGTTAAAATTCATCGACCGGGATAATAACGAGTTAATCGGCTCCATCAAGACGAATTTCGCCTATGGACACACTGACGCAATGATGCTTCCGCAAGTTGTATATAAGGGGAGAACCATTTTATTTGCAGCCGATTTAATTCCCACTGCTGGGCATATCCCAATCCCATACGTTGCTGGTTATGATGTATATCCATTAATGGCAATGGACGAGAAAAAGGTATTTTTGAAGGAAGCTTTACAAAACGATTATATCCTTTTTATGGAACATGACGCGGTTAATGAATGTTGTACGCTGGTAGAGACAGAGAAGGGCATTCGGCTGGGAGAAACATTCAAGCTTAACGAAATATAAAATTTCCCGAGATCAGGTCATAATAAAAACTTTCGTTAAAAGAAAACTGCAAGCTCCTATTTACCACTTTGTTGTACGATTTGTCATCTCAACCTCACAAAAACCGTGTTTCCGACTTATATGGAACGATTTTTGTTAACAAACACTTTGATTTTAGAATAATTTTATTACAACTTTTCTACCTATTTCCCGTTAAAGTTTAACAATATTTATAACTTTGCACACGCTTTTTAAGAAAGGGGTATCGTACTTTAAATGAGACAACTCAAAATAACACAATCCATTACCAATCGTGAGTCGCAATCTCTCGACAAATACTTACACGAAATTGGTAAAGTAGACTTAATTACAGCTGAGGAAGAAGTAATTCTTGCTCAGAAAATTCGCGAAGGCGATCAGGCGGCACTTGAACGCCTAACAAAAACAAACTTACGTTTCGTAGTTTCTGTCGCTAAACAATATCAAAATCAAGGACTTACTTTAGGTGACCTTATAAATGAAGGAAATTTAGGTCTGATTAAAGCTGCAAAACGCTTTGATGAAACCAAAGGATTTAAATTCATCTCATATGCTGTATGGTGGATACGTCAGTCAATCCTGCAAGCTATTGCCGAGCAGTCGCGTATTGTTCGTTTACCATTGAATCAGGTAGGTTCATTAAGTAAAATAAGCAAGGCGTTTTCTAAGCTTGAGCAGGAATACGAGCGCGAGCCTTCTCCTGAGGAGTTAGCTGATACTCTTGAGACAACTGTTGACAAGATATCTGATACCTTGAGTAACTCGGGCCGGCATGTATCCATGGATGCGCCTTTTGTTCAGGGTGAAGAAAACACTTTGTTAGATGTATTGGAAAACGGCGAACAGAGCACGGACAGCAACCTGATCGATGAATCTTTGTCGGAAGAAATAAAACGTTCATTGCAAACGCTTACAGAGCGCGAGCGTGAAATTATTGTTCTTTTCTTTGGATTAGGAAGCAATCATCCTTTGTCTCTTGAAGAAATAGGTGAGAAATTTAACCTTACCCGCGAACGGGTAAGACAAATTAAAGACAAGGCGCTTCAACGTCTTCGCCATACCTCAAGAAGTAAGATTTTGAAATCTTATCTGGGATAATCAAAAATTAAAATATATCCAAAAAGGCTTGCACAATGCAGGCCTTTTTTGTTCCCGTAAATTTCGCCATATTGCGATAATGATACATCGCAGTTGATGGGAACCTACCTCACTTTCTATCGTTTACACCGTCTGAGTTTTATCGCTTCGAGCCTTCTTGCTCTGCTTGTCTATACCGAGACAGGTTATGCATCTTTAGCGATCCTGACCAAAGTGATTGTGCTGGCAGCGCTTATTTTTCTTTTTATTCCATCCATAAAGAAGAATTCTGCTTATTTCCAAAACCTCGGGTTTTCAGTCAGAAAAATCCTACTATGCGTGTCAATTATTGATTTCCTTGTATTAACCACTTTCATTATATCGATCAAGTTTGTAAAGAATTATGCTTGAAATCGACAGTGTAACTAAAAGCTTCGGAACGAGGAACATCCTGTCGGGCTGCTATTTAAATTGCAGGAAAGGTGAAGTGGTAGGGTTGCTCGGCAGAAACGGCTCAGGAAAATCTACCTTATTGAAAATTATATTTGGCTCGGTTAAAGCCGACTTTATGCACCTAAGAATCGACGAAGAGATAGTTATCAGAGGCAATACGAGCAAAAAAATCGCCTACCTTCCGCAACAAAGCTTTCTTCCATCTTTCTTTAAAGTAAGACAGCTCCTCTCTGAAGTTTCGCCAAAACTACTCACTGCCCCTATTCTTTCGTATCTAAACAAGATCAATGCAAATACTGTAAATCACTTATCCGGAGGAGAGCTGAAGTTTCTTGAATGTTTGTGGATCTTAAGTCGCGCCGCTCCTTACATCTTACTTGACGAGCCTTTTTCGGGAATATCTCCCTTACAAATAGAGCTGATTCAGGAGGCAATTTTATTATCGTCTCAACAAAAAGGGATTATACTTACTGATCATCTTTACCACCCTCTTTTAAAGATCAGCGAACGAATCGTTATGCTTAATAACAATGCCATTTATTCAATCAATGATGAAGACGATTTAATCAGACATCATTATTTACCCGATGTTAGCTAACAGATTTTCGCAGTCGGAGATTGTTCCGAGCGCAATCACGCAATTAGATAACATTAATACTGAGGACGATTTAAAATAGCTTCCTTTACTATTGCGTCTTTAAAGTCGAAGTCAGAATAAAAAATCTCTTCCTCCTGACTTGCTACAAAGTGGTGTTTATGCGGCATATGAAGAGCCTTATTTCTTATAACCTCTTCAACGGGTATCTCCGGATTCTCTAATTCTATTTTTGTGGGAATGGCAGACATCTCTTCCCGGTAAAGAGGCTCTTTGACCTGCTTTTCCACTCTTGGCTCTCTATAGGCCGGCTCGTAACGCGGCTCATTATATTTCTGAGGCTCATGCTGTTCAGCTACCGGTGGAGCAGGAACATATACCGGCTCTGGCTCAACCCATTCGGGATAGCTATCCCGGGATTCTTCGGGATACGGTTGAGATGGATTACGATTACGTGCTTCCTCCTGCCCCTTCTGGAAATTGGTATAAAATTTATAGGCCATATATGCAAGCCCTGCCAGAAATGGTAACATCTCTTCCATACAACCAAAGTACAACAAATTAAGATTTTAGCGGTAAAAAAATACATCAAACTTCTATAAAAATCCCTAAATTGCTATTTCGAATACTGATGAGTATAGCCCCTGGCGTATAAGAGAGAGATGCAATTAAACCGGCTGGAAATAAAAGGCTTCAAAAGCTTTGGAGACAGAATAACAATCAATTTTAACGAAGGCGTTACAGCGATTGTGGGTCCGAACGGCTGCGGAAAATCGAATGTGGTCGATGCAATTCGCTGGGTTTTAGGAGAGCAAAGCACCCGCATGCTTCGATCGGAGAAGATGGAGAATATCATTTTCAACGGAACTAAAACGCGCAAACCCTCTCAGCTCGCCGAAGTTTCCTTAACCTTCGACAATACAAAAAACATCCTCCCTACAGATTATTCGCAGGTTACTATTACCCGAAAGCTTTATCGCAGCGGAGAAAGTGAATACAGGCTAAACGACGTCCAGTGCCGGCTAAAAGACATTACAGATCTGTTTCTCGACACGGGTATCGGAGCCGACTCCTACTCTATTATCGAACTTAAAATGATCGACGAGATTATTGCAAATAAAGAAGGGTCGCGAAGAGCGTTGTTCGAAGAAGCATCAGGCATTTCAAAGTATAAACTTAGAAAAAAGCAAACATTCAGTAAACTCAAAGAAACGGAAGCTGATCTAAGCCGCGTAGAAGACCTGCTTTTCGAGATAGAAAAAAATCTGAAAACCCTCGAGAACCAGGCAAAAAAAGCTGAGCGCTATTATAAGTTAAAGGAACAATATAAGGCTCTGAGCATTATGCTTGCCTCTTTTAAGATAATCGGATTCAGAGAATCGCTCGAGAAACTGGACGAACAGGAGTTAAAGCACTCTGTTGAGAAAACAGAAATCACAACCCGGATAGATGTGCTGGAGGCAACCCTTCAGCAGCAGAAAACGGATGCTTTAACAAAAGAGAAAAACCTCGCAACTCAGCAGAAAGCCACTAATGAGTTCACTCAGAAAATCCGGGCCTATGAAAGCGAGAAAAAGATCAAAAATGAGCAACTGCGCTTCCTTCAGGAAAAAGAAAAGCGGGTAAGTGAAGAGCTCGAGAAAGACAAGAATCAGCTTAACCACGTTCTTTACAACGTTAAACGCCTTAACGAGGAACAGTTTTTGGAGTCTGAACAATTAAACGGGATAAAAGTAAGCCTTGGCGAAAAGAAAGAAGAATTAGATGAGTTAAGGGTTCAGCAAGCTTCGTCTAAAGCTGGGGTTGACAATCTGGTTAAAGAAAATAATGAGCTTCAAAATCAACTGTATAATGCTGAAAAAGAATTAACGGTACTAAATATTCAGAAAGACGCATTGCTGCAGGAGATTAACCGGAACGCTACAGATACAGAATCGAAAGAGGCCGAGCTTGATGAGTTCAATAAGGCCATCGCCGAGATAGAGGTAAAAGTTAATGACAAGCAGATTCAGACGGACAAATTAATTCAGATTGAAGAAGACGTCCAGTTTCAGATATCTAACACCGAAGAGTCTATTAGTCAGCACAAAGAAAAGCTATCGAAGGAAAGCCGGAAGCTGGATGCAAAACAGAACGAGTATAATTTAATAAAATCGCTTGTCGATAACCTCGAAGGCTTTCCGGAGTCGATCCGGTTTTTAAAGAAGAGCACGGGCTGGGCGAAACAAGCTCCACTATTTTCGGATGTTTTGTTTTGTAAAGAAGAATATCGCATTGCGATAGAAAATTACCTGGAGCCCGTAATGAATCACTACGTGGTAGACACGCAGTTGGAAGCTATTCAAGCCATCAAATTATTAAGCGACTCGTCTAAAGGCAGGGCGAACTTCTTTATACTCGAGGCCATTGAGCAGAATCCTGAGCCGGAGGAACTTGTAATTGCCAGCAGCAATTATATCTCGGCTTTGAGCATTGTAGATGTTGACGAAAAATATCACCGGCTTTGCCGCTGCCTGCTAAAAAACGTGTATCTCTCTATCACCGGCGATGAGGAAGAGCTGGTGAATATTTTGCCCGAAAGCAATATGGTGGTTTTAAGCGGTAGCGGAAAATTCAGCAAGAACAGAATCAGCATGTCGGGCGGGTCGGTTGGACTGTTTGAAGGAAAACGAATAGGGCGGGCAAAAAACCTCGAAAATTTAGCTAAAGAAATCCGCTCCATTGAAAGTTCGATTGGCTCTTTACGGACTTCAATAGAATTGGAGAGCCAAAAAGTGGTGAGCCTCAAAGCTTCCTTAAAAAAACAGGATATTCTTGCCTTGCAGCAGGAACTAAGCCGACTGAATAACGAGCTGATATCTTTGAAAACCCGTCAGGAGCAATATGCGGAGTTTATTCAAAACAGTCAGAATCGGAAGAAAGATATTGAAACCAAGATCAAGTCGATTGAAGAAGAATTTTTGCGGGCTGAACCCAAATTAGCTGAATTCCGGTCGAAGAAATTAGAGGCAGGGAACTTGTTAATTGAAAAGCAGCAAGCCTACCACCAGCTTGCCGATTTGGTAACTGAAAAATCGACTGCCTTCAATCAGGAAAATATCCGCTTCCATCAGCAGCAAAATAAAGTATCAGGAATTGAAAAAGATCTTGAATACCGCGACAGCCAGCAAAGAAGCCTGGAATCAAAAATTGAACTGAACACTACCGAACTGAATAAAACGAAAGCCGAAATTACCGACACCTTACAACATGTGGATCATTCTGACGAAGACCTGATCAGCATGTATGTTCAAAAGGAGGAATTTGAGAAGGGGCTCAGCGAGGGCGAACAGGATTATTATAAAGCCAAAAACCTCATCACCGAGACCGAAAATTCTATATCTGAATTAAGGAAGAACAAAGAGCAGGCTGAACTGATCGGCAATGAACTTAAAGATAAAAAAACCAGCTTAAAGCTCGAACTCAATGCTTTAAAAGAGCGATTATCCATTGAATTTTCAATAGATATAAATGATTTACTTGATGCCGAGATCCCGGAAGAGGATAGCGAAGAATCATTACGGGTAAAAACAGAACGAATCAAACAGCAACTCGACGACTTTGGAGGAATCAATCCCATGGCTATGGAAGCATATCGGGAAATGAACGAACGTTTCACCTTCATCCAAAATCAAAAACAGGATCTGATCACTGCCAAAGTATCCCTCCTCGAAACCATCAAAGAAATAGACGATACAGCAAGGGAGAAATTCATGGTATCGTTTACTAACGTACGTGAAAACTTCATCCGGGTGTTCCGTTCCCTTTTTAATGAAGAAGATAACTGTGACCTGATCTTAAGTAACCCCGAAAATCCGCTTGAAGCTGATATAGATATTATTGCGAGGCCAAAAGGAAAGCGGCCCCTATCAATAAATCAGTTATCCGGGGGAGAAAAAACGCTTACCGCGACTGCGCTGCTTTTTGCCTTGTACCTGCTTAAACCGGCCCCTTTCTGTATTTTCGATGAGGTTGATGCTCCACTAGACGACACGAACATCGACAAGTTCAACAACATTATCAGAAAATTTTCTAGCGAATCTCAGTTTATCATCGTATCACATAATAAAAGAACTATCGCGAGCACAGACATTATTTACGGAGTAACGATGATAGAGCAGGGTATTTCAAGAGTGGTAGCTGTTGATTTACGGGAAGTGGCCTAAGAAGATCTTGGCAGAGTTTATGCTCATTAAGAAACCGTTCAAACAAGCACTATGAAAATCTTCCTCTTTTTTTCCTTATTAATTTTCATCCATCCTGGATGTTCAAAAAGCATCAAACAGCATCAGTTGTTCAGTGATGTCCAGGAACTTTCGTCCGATAAATATAAAGGCAGAAAAACGGGTACTGCGGAAAATAAAATGGCGGCTGCGTATATCATCAAACGCTTTGAAGAAATTGGCTTACAGGCTTTTAATAACGACTACAAAAAGGAATTTACGTTTAAAAACCGGGCCGGAGAAACGACCGATGGAGCTAATCTGATCGCTTACATCAGAGGTAAAAAAGAAGACGCCATAGTGATTTCTGCTCATTATGACCATGTTGGAGTGATTGACGGAGAAATTTATAACGGCGCCGACGACAATGCCTCCGGAGTTGGAGGATTGCTGGCCATAGCACAATTCTTCTCGAAAAACCAACCCGAACACACGCTTATATTCGCTGCTTTTGATGCTGAAGAAGCTGGCTTGCAGGGTGCAAAAGCTTTTGTGGGAAACCCCAGTGTTGAGCTTTCGAAAATCAAGTTCAATATCAATATGGACATGATAAGCCGAAGTGACAAGAACGAACTATACGCTGTTGGTACTTTTCATTATCCATTACTAAAGAACTATGTAGTTACAGGTAACCCCAACATAAAAATTCTTTTAGGCCACGACGATCCGAAGCTGGGCCGTGATGACTGGACCAACCAAAGCGATCAGGGGGCATTTCATGCCAAAAATATTCCGTTTTTATATTTTGGGGTGGAGGATCATGCTGACTATCATAAGCCTGCTGATGATTACTCGAGGATAAATAAGGAGTTTTACCAGAATGCTGTCGCCTCAATTTTGGAAGTGATCCAAAACATTGATAAAAGCATTACGATACAGGAGTCGCTGAAGAACAAAAAGATTATGCAATAGAAAAACCGGGCAGGCAGCTGAAATCACTAGAGTACTTACTCCGGCAGTTGGCGGAATCCCACCCTTGAAAAAGAGAGCTGACAAATCGTCTAAAGAGGGTATACAAATCGATCAGGCTAACTAACGGTTGCACCAGCTAAAGCACTATCCCCTCCTTTTTTCAAGGAGGGGATTAAGGGGTGGTTTCTTCCCTGTATCGTCACAAACCAAAAATTTCTTAGAGTAACGTCAGGATAGTTAAAACTTCAGCTTAAGCCTGTGAGGTTCCTGAATCATCCCTTTAAACTCAGTATCACCCAGATCTTTATCGCCTAAAGTAAGCACCTGCATTTTTTGGGCAAGAACACTTGCGGAACCAGCCTGCGCCGTAAAAGAACCCTTTGTGAGATAGTTATAAGCCGCCAGAAAAGATCTCTCCCGAAGGTCTCCGAAATCGTAATTAGGATTATCATTATCCGTCGGATTATCAGTGATTGCCTTAGGGTCCTGCGTATCGGGAACAAAGCCGGCAAAATAGCCTCCTTCATTTTTGGAATTGCGGGTTTCGAACATGCTGAAATACACATCATATTTATCAATCCTAACAGGAAAAAATCCTACGGGCTTTCCGTATGTGGTTGAACCAACAATCTTCACATTCATATAAGGTTTAAGGCTGTTGATGACCAGTTCGCTTGCGGATGCGGTGCTTTCGCTAACGATAAAAACAACGTTCTTAATGGTATTAACAGAACCTTTTTTGGCAAAATGGTTTGTATTTTCTGCAACGCTATAATCTACATCGGCATAAGTAACGAGTCTGCCGTTTTGATATCGGGGTTTGTCATTTGCATCCAGCAGCGGCTGCTTTTTCAGAATAGTGGCTTTGTCTGCCTGCATTAATTCGTTGTAATATTCTGTATACATCACCTTACCGTTAAGACTGCTCGGCGCAATGTAATTGATAAGATATTCTGCCGTATTGACGTACCCTCCGCCATTGTACCGCAGATCCACGATCAGGTCGGTAATACCACTCTGGGCAAACTTATTAAAAACACGGGTAAACTCGGGCACCGAATTATCGTAATCCGAGAATCTGGCATAAGCAAGGTATCCTATCTTTTTATCACCCGAAGTGTATACGGAATCTTTATATATCGGACTGCTTTTATATGAAGCACGATTCAACGAACGGCTGAAGGATGTACCAGCGCTGGTAGTTCCCTGTAATTTTACAGCAGAGCTATTGAATAAGGCATTGTAGAAAAATGAATATTCGCCGCTATAGTTGGTGCCAATCTTTTTGTCGTTTATGATATCAAATCTGTCGCCGCGTTTAAAACCGGCTTTTTCGGCTGGAGAACTCGGATAAACGGCCTGAACATAGATAGTATAAGAAGATGACGAGCCATACGGCCTTACCAGCAATCCAAAATCAAAGCCATTTCCCAGCAAATCAACCGAACTCTTTTTTCCGGGGATATATGCCAGGGGATTTTTATCGGTAACATCTGTAAAATATGAATACTTGGGATCATTAGAATCTGAGCCATCAACATCGGCGCTAAACTCATAAGGTTTCCCCGTTGCAGGATTCGTTCCAAAGCGAGTTATCGCATAAATTTCGTTCGAGAAAGAACTATAATTTCTAGGCTTAAAAGTACCATAGTCGGGCACATCATCCCACCATAAATAAATTTGCCGGGCGTATAAAAAAATAGAGTCACGGGTAAGCTCATCCCTTGTGCCTGTTGTGGGTGCGTTATCTATCGGTGTTTCAATTTTGCCGCTAACTACCGGCGTGCCAGTAGGCTGAGATTCGGGATCGGCAGGCAAATCTTTCTTACAACCCGCCAGAATGATATTCAGGAGCAGAACGGTCAAAAAAGTCGCACTGAAACTCCGTTTTAAATTCATTTTTCTCATAATCACTAATAAGCTCTGCTTTAATGTTCTATACGAAGTTTACTAACGTGCGGTTTACAATCCTCATATATCAGAGCTTAAAAGTTGAAAGCTATTGCTAAAATTATGTCTTTTTCACGACAATTTCTATTGCTGCAAACGCTTAATCCAGAGTGGCATGCGAGAAGGCCTGTTTTCAATCGTAACCGAAGGTATATTCGCATCAATTTCTGCGTTTGCTTCTCTTAAGGTTTTAGATCCCGAACCGCTAACTGAGGAAACGCGGGCCGCCTGACTGGGGGTAAAAGAGTTGTTTGTAATATAATACAAGGCCTCTTTCAGATTAGCCTCGTTCTCATCTCCAAAGTCATGATTCAGGTCATCAGACACCTGCTTATGTACAGGAAATCCCGAGTAAAAGTCTGCTTTACCGGAACTGTTTACCGTTTTAAACGATACCGGATAAATATTATACTCGTATACCGGAATCGGAAAAAACCCAACAGGCTTTCCATATGTATTTCTGTCGCCAACCAATTTTACCTCCATAACCGGATTCAGGTTATTGATCAGCAATTCACTAGCTGAAGCAGACGAAGGCGAAACGATAAAGACCACCCGTGGCAGATCAAGGTCCCCCACTTTCCGGAACTTGTTAGTCTCGTTCCAGGAACTATACTTCTGGTTCATCTGAAAAGTATACATTATCGTCTGATCCCTGCCAACTTTCTTTGGAGCAAGGAAGTTTGCAAGGGTATCATGAGTCGACACAAGACCTCCCCGATTATACCGCAGGTCAACAATAATCTCGTTTACTCCCTGATTCTGGAAGTTTGTCATCGTGTTTACTATTTCAGTAACCGAGGTCTCCGCAGCAAACTGGTTATACACAAAATATCCTATCTTTTTGGCTCCCCTGAGATAAACATTGGAGTAAAGAACCGTATTAAGCACATAAGTCGACTTGCTGAGAGTGCGGGACACCGTGGTTCCGTCGGGTTTTATAAATTCAAATTCAGCAGAAGACGGTGTTCCAAAGAAAATTTCATTGATATAATCCACATCGGCCTGCACACTGCGATTAATAACCCGTCCGTTAATTTTATTGACCCGCCACGTACGCTTTACCCCTGCCAACCCAGCGCTTGAAGCACTGTATACATATATCACCCTTATATCCGTATTACTTTCAAACCCAAACTTTACCATGAAACCAAAATCGTCGGCCGAACTTTTCTGACTAAGCTCCGTTTCTTCCTTTGTTTCCGCGAAACTCCATTTATCTAAGGGTTGATACGTCTTTACCTTCTCCATCACGGCATAAATATCAGGGGAGTTCCGAGGTTTAAAGCTGGAGATCGACGGAAGCTTTTCGGGCCATAAATAAATATCCTTAGTGATAAGATAAGCTGAGTCACGAGCCTCTGCTCTGGCCTTATATTTATCTTTTTTGCAGGAACCGAAAAGCCCCAGCGAGATAAAGCTGACCAGTACGAGTTTTATAAAAAAATGTGGTGTGTAAATATTCTGCATTGTGTGTTATGTATTGAGCCAAAACGCCCAGCCCTGGTGGTTATTGTTGAATAAATTCGGCAACAGCAAGATAATCAATACCAACTGTCGACGCAAATATTTCATCTGTACTGCTCGATCCAACTATCAGTAAATCATGCGGCTGCAAATCATTTTCCTGCATTAAATGCTGCAGCACCTCTGGGTTTGGTTTAGGACCAATCTCGTCAGCAAAGTAAACCTTTAGAAATTGTTCGAGCCCATGCCATTCGGTATGTTTGATCTTATTTAGTTGCTGTAAGGGATTTCCTCCCGTAACGATAAAAATCTGCTTTCGGTCTACAACTATATCTTGTAAAAGGCTCAGAACATCCTTATAAAGCAGTAGCTTAAGGGGCAATTTGGCTTCGCTATGAAGGCGTTGAAAGTTTTCTCTGTACTTTTCGTCGAAAGCATACACTTCTCTGGCCTTATCGAAGATCCTATCCGGGCCATGGTTTTCGTACACTTTTTTCATAAATGCCACCAGATCGTTAGCCGGGGGGAAAGCTTCCTGGTACTCCAGAAAAGTGGCAAACAGGTAGTAAACCTGCAAATCGTAATCCTTTTTAGGATAAAGCACGTCGTCTAACTCGAATATAAATGCCTTTTTCTCGGCAGGCAGCTCAGCGTATGTCATTTAATCAGCGGTGAATAGTTGAAGCTCTGTTCCTTGCGGACTAACCACAAAAATTCCTCTATCAGGCATTTCATCAGAACCTTCCCGAATTACAATCTGTCCTTTAACACCTTTATTTAATAGTGAGGAGATCAGGTCCTTTTCAGGAACAATTAGCTGGATCCCGTATTCATCAAATAGCGTTCTGGCTTCGGCAAGCGGCAACAGCTCGTTCTTTCTTAAGGGATAAACCTTTTCTATTCCGTGGTCAAGACACATGCTTAGCAGAGAATGAGCAAAAGCAGCGGAATCCCCGGAAGGGATTTTAAGAAATTTGCTGCTTTTTGATATCATCGGAACATCTGCCGAATCTGCGAAAACAACTTCGTCTGAATTATCAAGGTGTCGGTGAAGCTGATAGGCCTGTGCGGCAACCGCCCCGGTAATCATTATATTCAATTTAAGATTCTAAAATTTGTCCGTCTTTCATTGTCACTTTCCTGTCGGCCATTTCGGCGAGCTCTTCGTTGTGTGTCACAATAATAAAGGTTTGTGAAAACTTGTCCCTCAAATCTCTGAACAGCGAATGCAGGCTTTGAGCATTTTGGGAATCTAGATTTCCTGAAGGTTCATCGGCCAGAACAATCGAAGGATTATTCACCAAAGCCCGCGCTACGGCCACCCTTTGTTGCTCACCACCTGAAAGTTCATTGGGCTTATGCGAAGCACGGTGTTCCAGGCCCAGCATTGCCAGCAGTTCTGTGGCCCTTAATTCGGCTTCTTTTTTACTTTTTCTGCCGATAAATGCAGGAATACATATATTTTCTAAAGCAGTAAATTCTGGCAGGAGATGATGAAACTGAAAAATAAATCCGATATGCTGGTTGCGGAAAGTGCTGAGGTTTGACTGAGAGAGTTTGGATACATTCACATTATTGATGATCACCTCTCCCCTGTCGGCCCTGTCCAGAGTGCCCACAATATGAAGTAAGGTACTTTTTCCCGCTCCCGAAGCTCCCACAATGGTTACAATTTCACCCTTATTAACGCCGAAATCAACTCCTTTAAGGATTTCGAGCTCTCTGTACGATTTATGTATATCAGTAGCCTGCAGCATAAGGCGAAGATAGAGGTAAAAGGTGGAAGGTGAAAAATAAAAGGTGAAAGCGGGAAAGGCAAAAGGTGAAAGCTAAAAGCAGAAGGTGAAAATGGAAGCGGGAAAGGGAAAAAGGTGAAAGCTAAAAGCAGAGAGGCTAAAGCTCGAAGAGCGGCTACGATAAGACAATACGGAAATTGAGAAGAATACAGGGAATTGCGAGTGTGTTACCGGCCAGGTGAAACAGCGTTTTTTTGATTAAAACTCCGCCACATTGATAAATTACTGAAATTTTTCAACAAAAAGTGTCGATAATCAGATAATTTTTTCAAAAACTTGATGCAAAATGGTAGTTTTACTGCGAAAAATTTCCAATCATGAATATTCACGAATATCAAGGTAAAGCTATATTAAAAAGTTTTGGCGTACGGGTGCAGGAAGGCATTGTTGCTGACACACCAGAACAAGCGGTAGAAGCAGCGAAGAAACTTAAACAGGATTACAACTCGGACTGGGTAGTGATAAAAGCTCAAATCCATGCCGGTGGCCGGGGAAAAGGCGGCGGCGTAAAGCTTGCGAAAAACCTGGATGAAGTTAAAGAGAAAGCAGATCAAATTATCGGAATGCAACTCATCACTCCGCAAACAGGCGCCGAAGGAAAAAAAGTGAACAAGGTTTTGGTGGCACAGGACGTATACTATCCTGGTGAGTCTGAAACAAAAGAATTTTATGTAAGTGTATTACTTGATCGTGCAAAAGGCCGCAATATCGTGATGTATTCTACTGAAGGCGGGATGGATATTGAAGAAGTTGCAGAACACACTCCTCATCTTATTTTCAAAGAAGAAATAGATCCTAAAGTTGGCTTACAAGGGTTTCAAGCACGCAAAATTGCGTTCAATCTGGGCCTTAGCGGCGATGCTTTCAAAGACATGACGAAGTTCATCGCAGCTTTATATAAAGCCTACGAGCAAACAGATTCGTCGATGTTTGAGATCAATCCGGTATTAAAAACATCTGATAATAAAATTTTAGCGGTTGATGCCAAAGTGAATCTGGATGATAACGGATTGTTCCGCCATCCGGATTATGAAGCAATGCGTGATGAATCGGAAGAGGATCCGATGGAAGTTGAAGCAAGCAAATCAAACCTTAACTTCGTTAAGCTTGACGGAAACGTTGGTTGTATGGTAAACGGCGCCGGTTTGGCAATGGCTACCATGGATATTATCAAACTTGCCGGTGGTGAACCTGCAAACTTCCTGGATGTGGGTGGTACAGCGAACGCACAGACTGTAAAAGCAGCCTTTAATATCATCCTTCAAGATCCAAATGTTAAAGCGATTCTGATCAACATTTTCGGTGGTATTGTTCGTTGCGACCGTGTGGCGCAAGGGGTAATTGACGCGTATAAAGAGCTTGGAGATATCCGCGTTCCAATCATTGTACGACTGCAGGGAACTAACGCTATAGAAGCTAAAAAACTAATTGACGAGTCGGGATTAAAAGTTTACTCAGCCATCCTATTAAAAGAAGCTGCGGCTTTAGTAACAAAAGTACTCGAAGACTAAATTCTGTTTGATAAAAAAGCAAAAGCCATCTCAATCGGGATGGCTTTTGTTTTGAGAGCAATTTTTTATTTTTTATCTAAAAGCGATTCTCTGGAAGCGTAAACCCAGTATAAGCCGTCGAACATGCTATCTTCAAAGGGATAATAATAAATCCCTTCGGGAGATTTGTATTCGGTTTTTGGCTTTCCGAAATGAGTTCCGGTCGTTACAGTTGCGTTCTTTTTAATTTCCTTAAAAACGGGCGAATAAGCTTTTTTTCCCCTCAGTTGGAAGGCCCAATAGGACGAACTCTGCCCCGATTCGGGCATGGCTTTGGCGTAGCTCACAAAAGCAAGTACTTTGTTATCTGCCACATATCGATAATCTCCATCCTTATTAGGCTTATACCCCATTTTCGTAAGAGATGCCATCGCCGAGCTATCGCTTTGCGACATCATCGATTTCATGAGATTATAGTCTACTGTCTGCGATCTAACCGAAACGTTAAACAAGAGCAGCAGGGCGGCAGTAATAACTATCTGTTTCATATCTTCTAAAATAACTCTCAGAACTGAAATTCATTATCCTCAGCGAAAAATATTTTCAACGTCCTGTCGCCGCTATAAAACATAAGTCCCTTAAAGCCGTTCTCGGTAGATGCGAGTAATTCCATTGCTTCTGTTATCAATTTCAACGATATGTTCCTGCCGCAACGATATGAAATTGCAAAAAGAGGAATTGAATGACACTACCGACCATACGGAGGTGGCTTTGGACACGCCCGAAACCATTGCAGCCATCCCACCTTCCACATCTGTCGACACACGCGATGTAAACCCTGAAGAGCTGGTCGGATTTGCACAGACGTTGATTGGAACCCCGTATAAATACGGCTCAATTGAGCCTCAGCAGGGATTCGACTGCTCGGGCTTTATCACTTACGTATTTAATCATTTTAAGATCGCAGTTCCCAGAAGTTCTGTAGATTTCACCAATGTGGGCCAGGAAATTCCGGTATCCGAAGCCAGGGCCGGGGACCTGATCTTATTTACCGGCACAGACAGCACGATCCGGGTAGTCGGACATATGGGAATCATCGTTAATAACTCTGATTCAACCCGTTTTATCCACTCCACATCGGGAAAGGCCTACGGTGTTACCATTACACCCTTGAACAAGTACTACCAGGGCCGCTTTGTCAAAACCATCAGAATATTTAAGCAGACAATGTAAAATCCCAGCCTTTTTACATCTTTGCGAACGCATATGGAGCATATTAAAAACATCATATTCGATTATGGGAATGTTATCTTCCTGATCGACTTTCTTAAAACTCAAAAATCATTTACCGACTTAGGAATCAACAATGTGGACCAATTCTTCGGACACGCAGGACACGATCCCCTTTTTAGTGAGTTCGAAAAAGGCAATATCAGCTCCTCCGAATTCCGCGACGGTATCCGCAGAATCACCGGAAAAGCAGATCTTAGCGACCAGCAGATTGACAAAACCTGGAACTCTCTCTTAATTGGTGTGCCCCCGGTCAATCATCAACTTTTATTAGAGGCTAAAAAAAAATACCGCACTTTTCTTCTCAGCAATATTAACGAGATCCATCTTAACTTCATCAGCGATTATCTGAAACGCGAACATCAGGTAGACTCAAACGACATGTTCTTTGAGAAGGTTTATTACTCACATTTAATCCGTAAAAGAAAACCTGGCCGCGATATTTTTGAATACGTTATAGCCGATAGTGCCTTGGATATCAGAGAAACGCTTTTTATTGATGACAGTCCGCAGCACCTCAAAACCGCTTCTGAAATGGGGTTCCACACACATTTAATGACCACAGACGACTCGCTGGAGAAGTTCATGTACCGCTCGGGGCTGCTCTGATTTTCTACTGCAGACAGATAAACAAACACTCCACACAGATGTTTAAAGGGTATGGAAAACTATCAAACCGTAACTGAAGCACTTCAAGGTCTTAAACAAAGAGGCTTTACCTTAGATTTCAACCTCGCTAACGGAACGCTTCACAGCAGTTCCGAAAATATAAACCTGCAACCCGAAGATTTCAGCATCACAGAGATTCATCGCTTCGAAGGCATGTCAGATCCTGCAGATAATACCATCGTATATGGCATTGAATCTCCGAAATATAATGTAAAAGGCGTATTTCTAAACGGTTATGGGGTATATTCTGACGATGTGTCGGAGGAATTGCTGAAAAAACTGAATACACCGGGATAGAGTCTGGATTTCTCATGCCCAGCCTCCATCTCCTCACATGGAATGTCAACGGTCTTCGCTCTATCTGTAAAAAAGACTTCATAAAAGACATTCAAGCCCTTGATCCCGATATTCTGTGCCTACAAGAAACAAAAGCCAGCACGCAGGAGGTACGGGCTTTATGCGAGCTGCTGCCGGGATATCATGTGTATGCTAATTCTTCGAAAGCACGTAAGGGATACTCGGGCACCGCAATCTTGAGCAAAAGAGAGCCGATTAGTCAGTTTTATGATATTGGGAACCAGGAGCACGACCAGGAGGGCCGGGTAATTACTGCCGAATATGAGGACTTTATATTAGTAACGGTCTATGCGCCGAATGCCGGTGATGGATTAAAACGGCTGGATTATCGCAAAAAGTGGGATACTGATTTTATAAATTTTATCAGCATCCTGCAATCCAAAAAACCGGTGATTATATGCGGAGATTTGAACGTAGCCCATCAGCCAATCGACATCGCCCGCGCAAAAGAGAACTACAACAAAGCGCCGGGCTATACTCAGCCTGAAATCGATGGTTTTAAAAACTTGCTCAATTGTAGCTTTACTGACACATTCAGACATTTACACCCCACCGAAATAAAATACACGTATTGGAATCAGCTGTTCAATGCCCGCGCCCGAAACCGTGGCTGGAGGATTGACTACATTCTGGTAAGCAATGAACTTATTCCGCGGGTAAAAGAAGCTTCTATTTACAACGAATATATGGGCTCCGACCATTGCCCTGCTGCGCTTAAGATTGATATTTAAATTTTGGCCGACGGGACTTTCAGTCATACTGCTGGGTATAAGCCGTCTCAATTCGTTAGGTAAGATCCACTCCTTACAAAAAAGATCTTAAATTTATTTGGGCGTTTTGAATCCGGCAGGATTTGGTGCAGAAAGATGCGTCCTTTGCACCATCCGATGCTTAGCAGGCAGCAGGCATGTGTCGCTGTACCCGCGACAACAATATATCTTCTGTAAATGGTTTAGGAATTACATCGTTTGCCTTCTCTTCAAGAATGGTATTATAGATATTGTAGACACTTGAAACTATGATAACGGGAATATCGGAGGTATCGGGGTTACTTTTTAATTCCCGGCAAATGTCCCTCCCATCCAGATCACCCAAAAAAACATCTAACAAAATCAAATCTGGCTTTTGCTGCCCTATGATCTGGTAAATATCCTTCCCGGTTGAGGATAAGATTACCTTAAAACCGGCATGACTTAGCAAGAGCTCCATCGTCGCTCTAACGTTTTCGTCGTCCTCTACAATTAGAATGCTTTTACTCATTTCCTTGGGATTTCTGACTCCTAAAACATTCTCACAGGTAGGGCGAATATAAGGTTTAGTCTCATTTGTGACAAAACTTTTTCAATAATTATTGGCAGCCCTCAGCGACGCAGATTGTTACCTGTTTAACCAGCCCTCCGGATTTACCGGACTCGTGTTTTTCCAGATTTCGAAATGCAGATTGGTTCCATCCGAATCTGTTTTAACCGAACCGATATTTTGTCCTGTCGTTACCTCTTGTCCGACAGATACATTCGCAGAACGCAGGTTAGAGTAAGCGGTAAAGTATTCACCATGCCGGATCAAGACCACTAATCCGCCCACATCGGTAACGAGTCTTACCTCTCCCGAGAAAACTGCTTTTACCGAAGCCCCGGCGGAAGTTCTTATATCTATACCGGTATTTGTAACCGACACATTTTTGTTCTTACTCGGCCCAAACCTCGATACCACCGTACCTTGAACCGGCCAGGGCAAACGCCCGCGGTTACCAAGAAAACTGGACGACAGCTTTGCCATTGCCGGAGTGGAAGACAGTACGCTGGTTGATTTTTTTGCGGTCGTTGTTGCCGACGGCTTCGGTGCCGTCTTATTAGCGGCGGCTGCTTTGGCAGCGGCAGCTTTTTGAGCAGCGGCTTTAGCAGCGGCAGCTCTGGCAGCGGCCGCGCGAGCAGCCGCAATCTCCTTCTTAATTGCGGCCGAAATTGCGCGGTTTAACCTTGCTAATTCCTTCCGTTTAGAATCTACCTGGCGCTTTACCAGCTTTTCCTGCTTGCTAAGTTTTTTTAGCTCGGCCGCCTCTGTTATTTTCTCCTTACTAAGAGTGACTTTTTCTACTTCCTGGCTGCGAAGCAATTCGCTTTTCGATCTCTTATTTTGATCGAGTTCAACTATCTTCATCCCCAATTCCTGCTGGGTTTCTCGAATATATGCTGCTTGCTTCTTACGGTGTTTACTAAACTGTTGCAAATATTTCAAGCGCTTATATGCCTGATTGAAACTTTCGGAGGCGAAAATAAACATCAGCTTTCCGTAGGAGCTTTGATTCCTGAACGCAAAACGAACCATCGCCGCGTAATCTTTTTTAAGTTTACTGAGCTGCGATTTAAGTGAATTAACCGTGCTGGTCTTCTCTTCTATCTGATTGTCAAGTAGTCTTACTTCAGAATTAATGGTATTGATCTTCTCTTCCCTCAACCGGATCTGAGCGTTCAAAGCATCGATCTGTTTTAAAGTAAGCCTTTTTGTTCCAACTATTTTATTCTGTTGTTTTTTTAACGACTCTATTTCTCGCGACAGTTTAGCTTTTCGCCGCTTGAGCTCAGCGCTGCTTTGTGCCAATGTTGCACCAGAAATACTAAGGAATAAGAAAAAGAGGAGGAGCGTTTTTAATCTCATAGACTACTGTTTTCAAGAGCCAATTAAACGGATTATCTTGATGGTACAGCGCGCAAAGTTATAGCAATTTTATTTACAGCAGGAGTTTTATTAAGAAAAAACCTTGGAAACGAGATCATTTGCAAGGTTTGAATATTGGCTGGGCTCTCCTAAAGAGCGTCCCGGCGTCTCAAGTGCAGCTAGGAAAGCGCTCAGTTGCGGGTCCAGAAGTCAATCACGTTTCACTCCACATCCATAACCGTCCGGAAACCGATATGCTCAGATCCGGTATCCGGACTGCTCTTCATCCGCCTGGACACACGGTAACCACTGCAATACGCATCGTTACAAAGAAAAGAGCCGCCCCGTAGCACCTTTTTGGGTACTAATGGTTCATTCGGATCAAAACTTTTTGCCGGGCCTTTGGGATTGGAAGATAAAACCCTTTCTACCTCTTTGTAATAGTTGGGATGGTACCAATCGCTGCACCACTCCCACACATTACCCGCCATATCATGCAGTTTGTAGTTATTAGAAGGATATGACGCTACCGGAGATAACCTGAGATAACCGTCTTTTTTTAGATTCCGATAAGGAAAATCGCCCTCCCAACTATTGGCTTTAGGTTTCCCTGTGTTGACGTGTTCGTTGCCCCAGGGATAAATATTATTTTTTAAGCCACCCCTCGCAGCTAGTTCCCACTCGGCCTCGGTTGGCAATCTTTTCCCTGCCCAGGCACAATAAGCCTGCGCATCATCCCACGAGACCTGAACAACCGGATACTTTTCTTTACCCCTTATAGTGCTTCCGGGACCTTCCGGATGCTTCCAATCGGCACCTCTTTGCCAGCGCCACCAGGAAGCATAATTATTTAGATTAACCGGTCCTTTGGTAGGAGTAAAAACCAGAGCTGAAGCAACAAGCATACTATCGTGAGGTCGCTCAGTTCCGGGTGGCAGCGTTTTTTTAATTTCGTTCCAATCTATGAATTTTTCTGCGGTGGTAATATAACCCGTCGCTCTTACAAATGCAGCAAATTGCTCGTTGGTTACTTCAGTTACATCCATCCAAAAAGCATCAATCTGAACCCTATGCTTAGGGAATTCATCTTCTGAGGCTTGTTCATTATCGCCGCCCATATTGTATGTGCCCCCCGGGATGAGAACCATCCCCTTCTTGCTACCGGATTGCTCTTCTGAAATAACCGCTGTGCCGGATTTATCATCCCCAAATCTGGAAGGAATAGTGGCGCTGTCTGCGGCAGAGTCGGTAACAGATGATTTGGTTACTTGTTGATCGCCACAAGATGTCATCAATCCCAATAACGCTGATGCCAATATCACCAAAAACGATCGGGCCCCGCTGCTTAAATCAATCCTCATTGCCTCCACATTACAACTCTACATCCGACCAATCAAAAACCTTATTCTCTGCCGGCGATTTTGCCTTTAACATCAAAGCCTTAAGTTCTTTAACCTTTGCGGGATTGGAAGGCGCGAGATTGTACTTTTCTCCGATGTCATCTTTAAATCGATATAATTCGAGCACTTCAGCCGCCCCCTTCTCTTTGAACCTGATTAGTTTCCAATCATCTTTAATCAGAGCTTCTTTAAAAGCGCCCTCATTAAATTGCCAGTAAAAATACTCGTGTTTATCCTTTTGGTTTTTACCAGTTAATAGCGCCGTAAAGGAAAGTCCATCTGTTTTAGCAGCGGTTTTTACATTTGCAAGATCACCCAGAGTGGGCATAATATCCCAAAAGGCCCAGGGAACGTCACTCACCACACCCGAAGGTACTCTCCCCGGAGCACGAACCAACATCGGCACTCTTATCCCACCTTCATATAAATCGCGCTTTAAACCACGGAGCGGGCCGCTGCTGTTGAAATACACCGGATCTCCGCCCCCTTCCTGGTGTGGACCATTGTCGCTGGTGAAAAAGATATATGTATTATCATCAAGCCCATAGCTTTTAACTGCCTCCAGTATTCTCGCTACATCGCGATCGAGACGGGTCATCATAGCCGCAAAAGCAGCCCGGGGCTGGGTTTGTTCGTTATATCTTTCCCGCTTTTGGAAAGGAGTTTCCGGGCCAAGTTTACTGCTGCCATCGGGGTTTTGAAATTCCTTCAGTAAGGATTTCGGAACCTGCAATTCTGCATGAGGCAAGGTTAGCGGCAGATAAAGGAAAAATGGCTTATTCTTATTTCTGGTGATGAAAGCAAGCGCCCGTTCCATTATCAGATCCTGAGTATATTTAGAGGAATCAACTTTTATTGATCTGGTGACCCCATCCTTAATCTCATCTAAATGGGTAGTAAAATATTGATGAGCATGAGTCTGGTTCACGTATCCAAAAAACTCGTTGAAGCCCTTCAAATGAACCGCCCCGGTTTGATTACTCTCTCCGAGCGCCCATTTACCAAACATTCCGGTTACGTACCCTCCTGCCTGAAAATATTGAGCAAGGGTGGTATCCTGCGGACGCAGCGGAGCTTTTGCATTTCCCCTTACATAGGCATGCCCCATGTGAAGGCCGGTCATTAATGATGCTCTGGAAGGAGCGCAAACTGTGCTGCCTGCATAAAATCGGGTAAATCTTGAGCCCTCTTTCGCCATCTGGTCAATATTTGGGGTAGGGACCGGAGTAGTTGGATTATAACTGCTAATATTTCCGTAGCCAAGATCGTCGGCAAGAATGAAAATAATGTTTGGTCTTTTTGACGGCTCCTTAGATTGAGCGCGGGCATTATTCGCCAATACCAACAACATGAACAATGGAAGTATTTTTAACAAACGAACAAGACAGGTGCGGACCATTATAAATTGAATAGGATACAAATAGTACATCGAAAAATTGGGATACCTCCTAAAATACAGGATAAGTATTAAAATACATAGACAATTATTGAACCGGCCTTTTATTTGTACGAAAAGGGCGAAGTTATTACTTGTATGATTAAGTTTTGCAGATCCAAACTTTTTGGCCTTGCACGACGTAGAAGAAGAGATAAACCTTAATCTTTTACCTGGTTTAAAAATTATAATTACCGCCGATACCCGGTAGCGATGAATGGATAAGTGTAGAATTTTTGATGGATATTAAACCTACTACTATAACAGAAAATGCTGATATGTTTAACTGGCAGATGGCTGAAGTGTTAAACAACATAAATATTGGTTTTTTTTCTAAAGATATTGCAAACAATAAATACCTCAGTATATCAGAAGGCTGTCCAAAGATCTATGGTTACACATTAGCCGACTTCTACGAAAATGGAAATCTCTGGTATGAAGTGATACTGGATGAGGACAAGCATGTAACCGAAGAAGAGATAAGAGTACTTTCGAAGGGCGAAAAAAGTACAGCAGAATACCGGATCCGCCATCGGGATAACAGTATCAGGTGGCTGGAAGTAAAGACTTTGCCTGTTTTTGAGGGCCAGGCACTCGCACGGGTTGAAGGTATCGTTTACGACATTACCGATCGCAAGAATACAGAAATCCAGATCATCAAAGCAAAAGAACTCTCAGAAAATATTCTCGATAGCCTGCCGGGTATTTTTTATTTATTTGATGAAGAGGGAAGATATGTGAACTGGAACAAAAATTTTGAGAAGATAACCGGATTTTCCGGCAATGAAATAGCGTCATTAAATCCTTTTAACCTGGTTATAACCGATGACCAGCTGGCATTAGAAAACGCTATCAAACAAGTTCTCGAAAATGGCTGGGGCGAGGTCGAAGCGCGCATGATAACAAAAACCGGCAAGGTTTGCATGTATTATTTTACCGGCCAAAAAGTAGTTATTGAGGGTAAAAGCTGTGTGGCCGGAATGGGGATAGACATCTCAAAAAGAAAAGCTGCAGAAGAAAAACTACAGAAAAACGAGAAGATGCTATCGCATATCTTAGATTTAATTCCCCAATCGATTTTCTGGAAAGATGCCAGCTGTAATTTCATGGGAGGTAATAGTGTATTTGCCAGGATGGTAGGTGTTGAGGACGTTGCGCAGGTTAAAGGTAAAAACGACTATGATTTTTCATGGAGCACCGAAGAAGCAAAAAAGTACCAGAAAGACGACATGGCGCTAATGAAGAGTAAGAAACCCCGAATTCATTACATTGAAACCTTAACACAGAATAACGGCGAAACTACCTGGCTCGACACTACTAAAATCCCGTTGAAAGATCAAAACGATGAAGTTTACGGCATATTGGTGGTCATCGACGACATTACGGAGAAAAAATTAAAAGAGGACAAACAGAAGAAAATTAATGAAGATCTGATTAAGAAAAATATTGGGCTGAAAGATTTCTCATATATAGTTTCTCATAACTTACGATCGCCGATCTCGAAAATACTCGGCCTGGCCTCTCTCTTTGAAAAAGAAAATCAGGATGCTGGTTTGAATGACGAACTCATCGGGCACATTGTGAACGAGGTGTCGAACCTTGACATTATTGTAAAGGATTTAAACTCCATTTTGGCGCATCAAAACTTAGGCGGGAGACTAATGGAAACCCTTTCGCTAGACCAGCTTATGCTCGAGTCGAAGCAATCTTTTGAAAATGAGATCCGCGAATCGGCAGCTCATATCTCTTATAATTTTGAGCGGGTAAAAACCGTAAAAACGGTAAAGAGCTATCTTCATAACATCTTGAACAACCTCATTTGTAATGCTCTGAAATTTAAACACCCCGACAGGCCCCCTGCTATTCACATTGAGTCGTTTGATTATAATCAATTTGTATGCATAACCGTACAGGATAACGGACTCGGAATTGACCTCGTCAAATATGGAAATAAAGTTTTCGGGCTTTATAACAATTTTCACCTGGGGACGGCCCATGGCCGGGGAATCGGGTTAACGCTGGCTAAAACCCAGGCAGAAGCCCTCGGCGGGACCATTGAGTTAGAAAGCTGCCTGGAAACCGGCTCTATTTTCAAAGTGTACCTTCCTCAAAAACCGGCGCACTAGCTACGTAACATTGTCTTCGTGGCAATGCTCAATGGCAAGGCCTATCTTAACCAGCAAATCAGGATCAACATGATGATCGTCTGCAGCCTGCCATGTCCCAAATTTATTAGAAATAAAAAAGCCCGAACCATTAGGGTAAATTATTCTAAATCCCGGTTCGTGATGATAGCTTTGCGGCCTGGCTTCTAAGAGCACTGGCATCCCGGTTGACGAATCTGTTATAGTAAACTTCATGGCTTTTCCTATTGTGTAGATAAGTGCCGCAAAATTCATTCCTCTACAGGTAAATGGTCCTTATTTTTTTACAAGGAAACACGTTACAGGTTGATAAACACATGCATAAAAAAAGGCAGGATACGAATACCCTGCCTTATAATTTAAAAGAATCAAAACTTAGCTTTGGTTTTTTACATATTTCCCCTCGAACCGATAAGTTACAGTGCCTTCTTTATAGGTGTACCAAATATCGAAGGTTTTCACTACAGGGTTATAGGTTCCTCCGCCGCTTAGAAGCATAAAGTTCTTCCATGGCTTAACTTCGAGAGTATTATCGGCATTTACTTTAACGGAAACGCCCAAGTCGGTTGGCGCGGTTGCAGATCTTTCATCGTTTGCGGTGTGGATCAACCGAATGGTGTTATGGTTCAACGCCTTTAAAGTACGCGATGTTATAACCGGAGTTTTATCACCGTTTGATTGTTTTACGTATTCTCCTTCCATCTGATAACCACCAGAATAAGGGTTGTTTAGTGAAAAAGAGAACATCAATACGGTGTCCCTGACTCGGATAGAAACATAATCTGGATGTGAGACTGACGCTACTTTAAAGGTAAGAGCATATTTTTCGTCCGGATCTAAAGGTTGCGTCTTTATGTATATCGGAATATTGGCATATGTCTGTCCAGCTTTTATTGTAGCTGTAGTCTCGGGTATTCTATAAAAGGAATTTGCCAGATATTCATATCTAATATCGGTAGGACTAAACAGATATAGAAAGTTGTATCTATCTATAGCTGCTGTTCCAGCCTCCGATACCGACACTTGTATGTCCCTGTCGGTTTCCTTACTGCCGCCAACCGCTACTGTAATAAAAGTAGGAGCTTCTTCTGTCGCGGTTTCAAGATAAGGTAGCTTTACAATCGATAATGCCTCGTTATTCGATTGATTAGCTCCTACAAGATATGCTTCTTTCTTATATTGTTCAATATCAAGCGGATCGGCCTCTTCACAGGAGGTAAAAGCCGCCGCGACCAGAAGGTATAGAAATATATTTATTCGTTTCATCTTAATTTCTTTAAAATCTTAATTATCTACCAACTCGGATTTTGTACCAGTTTGGAATTCTTATCCAACGCATTCTTAGGGATCGGATAAAAGTACATCTTGAAATACCACTGTCTTCGCGTAAGCGGACTAGCAATTGCGGTGCGCGTATAGAACCTGTCTTTCTGCGAATCTGGCACTTTTACATTCATTCCAGTGATGGTGGTGTTATAAGCTATTGGTGCGTCTAACCATCTTCGTAAATCGTGATAGCGGCGACCCTCGAATGCAAATTCAATTTTCCTTTCCAGTTTAATAGCATCTCTGATACTCTCACGGCTCGCTGATTCCTGGGCGGTTAAACCAGGTAAGCCTGCCCTGTACCGTACTCTGTTAATGGCATTTGTAATTTCAGACAGATCTCTGCTTACCGTTATTGAAGTTGCCGGATCCGTATAAGATCCATCGAGCTCATTTAAGGCCTCGGCATAATTTAAAAGAACCTCAGCATACCGGAACATCGGAAATACTTTAGGTACTACTCCGGCACCATTGCGTATGTTGTCGGCATGATGGTTGTATTTAATAGCCGTATAACCGGTATGATTATAATCGTTTGGTTGGTTTGCATTAGGCGCTCCCTTACCATTAGAATAATAGGTAACTTCATAATTTCTCCAGGTTCCCTCACTTCCGGTATATGAAGTTCCTTTGAAATATGAATGGTTAAAGCCGATGGTTGCGTAAAAACGCGGCTCGCGGTTGATATACATTCTAGGTGTATTTGCTACCAATTGCACGTCTGAATAGCTCCTTGTAGTGCCATAATTTGCGTAACGCGCGGCACCCGTCGGATATGGAAAAGCTACGCTAGAATTATTGACATCCCTACCATCTTTCATCCGGTATGAATCCACCATCTCCTGAGTTACATTGAGGCCGTTTCCTCCACCTGATAAAGATAACGTAGATAACCACAGAGGTGAATCGCCAGTAAGAGGCTGAACGGATGTACACCAGATAATTTCCGGATTATTGGAGGGTTGACTTTCGCCGATAAAAGTATATTTATACGAACGATACGGATCAATATCTCCGGCTCCATTAGGATAATTTGCTGTGGGCACTTCTGGAGCTAGCGGCTCTGTGTCTGCCGATTTTGGAAAGGTAAAAAGCTCATAGCGATTGGTACTTATGACTCTTTTGGCCGCCGCCGCCGCCTTTCCCCACTTGACATTATCTTTCGTCTGAGAAATAAAATTTGTTCCGTCGGACCTTTTCCAATCTGCATAAGATTGGTTGCCATTATACATCGGACTTGCTGCAGTCAATAGTACCCGAGACATCACGGCTAAAGCAGCTCCCGAGGTTGGGCGATACAAATCTGTTTGAACTTCCTTTTTATCCGGAAGAAGCTGGGAGGCAGTCTCCATATTCGTTATAATATACTCCACACAATCATCGTAACTGCTTCTCTCCCGGGAAAGACTCTCGCCATCGGCAAGCAGATCCGGAATACCGTCAGGAGGGATCACAGCCGGCCCGTATTGCTGGATAAGCAGATACATAAAATACCCTTTAAGGAAAGCCATCTCGCCGAGGTATTCCCTTTTTTGTATCGTAGATAACTCCTTGCACTCATCAAGCCGCGCAATAACAAGGTTCGCTTTACTGATGCCTTTGTACCAGGTTCCATAATTGTTAAAATAAGTGTTGGCTGTGAACGGAGTGATCTCATTCAAAAGAAATTTCATCCCCGCATGTCGATTGTCGTTCCAG
The DNA here is from genome assembly GCF_024436395.1 of Paradesertivirga mongoliensis. Classification (GTDB taxonomy): domain Bacteria; phylum Bacteroidota; class Bacteroidia; order Sphingobacteriales; family Sphingobacteriaceae; genus Paradesertivirga; species Paradesertivirga mongoliensis. The sequence continues at coordinate 350,160 of NZ_JAFMZO010000003.1, forward strand.
GAAGCAAAATTTTCGTCTGATGCCAGCTGGAAAGGAGCCCAGGATTCCGTAAACAATCGATCTTCGTGAGGAAGATAGGCAGCGATACCATTCACATATTGACGGACTCTGTCAGCGTCTTTAAAGATACTGTCCACGTTAAGTTGGTCGTAAATGTATTCCTCAACATTGAGGTAGTCTTTCTTACACGAACTCATTCCTGCCACTACTATCAGTGCAATAAGGCAGTACTTAAATTCCCGTATATATCTTGATACTATTTTCATACTATAATAAATAAGGCCAATTAAAAATTAAGATTCATTTGCAGAGTGTAAGTTCTCTGCATAGGATAGACCGAACCATTTTCTGATGCCTGTTCAGGATCCCAGATCTTTAGCTTATCCCAAACTGCAAGATTATCTCCGATCAGACTTAAATTAATGGTTGAGATTCCTACCCTCCGTTTTAACCAATCGGAATCGAACCTGTAAGCTATTTCAGCATTCTTTAGGCGAAGAAAAGAAGCATCGGCCAGCCAGAAGGTAGATGCGCGATTATTATTTGCATTTGCACCATAGCTTAAGCGCGGGAATCGTGCGTTCGGATTCTCGGTTGCAGGATTTCCGGAAACTGAAGCGGGAATCCAGCGATTGCTTTCCTCGCCTACCATTTGAAGTAAATTGCCTGATAACTCACCGGAAAACGGATAATAACCCGGTCCTCCAAGGAAGTAACTCACCTGATCCTGACCTGTGAAGAACACATTAAAATTCCATTTTTTCCAGGTTACGGAAGTCGCAAAGCCGTAAATAGCTCTGGGCACGTTAGAATACTTAAGAGGCACAACATCGTCTGTGTTTATAATACCATCGTTATTTACATCCTTGTACTTTATGTCTCCCGGAAGATAATTCGCCATAAAGGTTTGCGTAGGGCTGCTGGCGATATCAGCCTCGTCTTTAAACAGGCCTAAAGCGATAAGTCCGCGTTGGACACCGTAGGGAACTCCCGTAAACGACTGATAGGGGAAATTTACTCCACTTTGCTCCCAGTGAGTAACCTTATTCCGGGAAAAGGTAAGATTTCCGCGAAGAGTAAATCGGAGATCCTTATTTATTGTTTGATTATAGGCCAAGCTTCCATCAAAGCCCCATGATTTCATCGAACCTGCGTTGAGCCATGGACTTTGCGCCGCTCCTACCTCTTCCGGAAGCGTGACCCTTTGTTGGTAAATATCCTGTGCGTCTGTTAAAAACACATCAGCAACAAGGTCAATTTTATCATGGAATAACCTCACATCTGCACCTACATCGTACTTGGTTGAAGTTTGCCATTTAAGCCCTTTGGTGCCCACCCTTGTTTCGAGAAAACCTAAGCCCCAATCGCTGATGGTCTGCTGAACAATGGTTTGATAGGGAAACCGCACCAGCCTGTTGTTATCTGCTGGATTCCGGATGCTTGCATTTCCAACTTTACCCCATGATCCACGTAGCTTAAAAAAGTTCACAACAGAAAGTCGTTCTTTCCACCAAGCATAGTTCGACGGCACCCATCCAGCAGAAAGTGCGGGGAATATGCCGTACTGGTCGCCTGGTTGAAAATTCTCAGAACCTGATAATCCAATATTCGCCTCGAAAAGATAGGTATCATTAAATCCATAAGTTGCTCTGGCTGAAAGAGCCTGGTACCTTACTGGTATCACATTTTGAGACGCTATCGAATAGTTGGCGTCAGAGGCGGCATCCTGCTGCCTGTAAGCATGTATCAACCCGGTTACATTATGTTTATTAAAAGTTCTGTTATAGTTAAACCGTGCTTCAACATAGGATTGTCTTCTGGCAACTGAAGGCTGATCATAAAAAGGATCTACACTTGTAATCGACCGAAGCGTTACCAGGCTTCCATCATTTGCTCTTCCGCCGTTTGGACCAGGCCGGAATGCCTCTGCTCCTCGCTTAGTTAACAGAGCTGTATGATTAGCTGTGTAAGTAAACGAGGCCAAAACATTCGCTGTAAGTCCATTAAGAACTGAATTTAAGTCTTGATTAAGATTTAACTTAACGTTCGCAACATTGGAGCTGAATCTATTGTAACCTGTGTAGTTTATCAAGTAATAAGGGGTTAGCTGGTTTCCCGTCAGTCCGTAAGCTGCCACATTGCCGTTACTGTACCGCACGGGTACGCTAGCTGGAGTGATCGCAGACAACGCATTCCATAATCCCCTTGTGTCAATCTGACCTCCTCCCGGAGTGTTATTTTTCACGATCGCATCATCCAAATTAAGACCTAATTTGGTAGTCTTCGTTAAATCGACATCAATATTTGCCCTAAAATTCAACTTCGTATATCTCGAGTTCGCGTCATATTTCGTAATATTATTATCCTGGGAGAAGAGCCCGTCTTTTCCCATGTACCCAATACTCATATAGTACCTGGCATTGGTTCCGCCGCCGGAAAGATTTACGTTGTACTGATCCGATCTGGCGTAATCGTTCAGGATGACGTCCCTCCAGCTTACATCCGGGTATAGGTCCGGATCGAGCCCGGTTTTAAAAAGTTCCACTTCAGCGCTGGTATATTGCGGAGCAAGCCCTCTGCTCAAGCGGGCTTCATTCGCAAGTCTCGCATAGTCATACGACCCAAGATACTCTGGCATACGAGCAGAATGACTGAAAGTATTGCTAGCTCTGCCACTGATTTTAAGAGCCCCTGCTTTGCCTCTTTTTGTAGTAATAATTACCACTCCATTAGCTCCTCTAATGCCATACACAGCTGTCGCAGAAGCATCTTTCAAAACCGAAAAACTTTCAATATCTACAGGATCAATATTATTTAGGTCGCCTTCTACCCCATCAACCAGAATTAAAGCTGCAGAACTCGCACCAAAAGTGCTGATACCTCTGATCCAGAATTCTGAGAAGTCGTTGCCGGGCTCGCCGCTGCGGGTAACAGCAACAATGCCCGGAACCCTGCCGCCCAGCATGTTACTTAGAGATGTGGCAGGAATCTGCAGATCTTGCACGTTGACTGTGGTAACAGCTCCGGTAGTGGTTACCTTTCTCTGTGTTCCATGAGCTACTACTACCACTTCCTGAAGCGCAGAAACATTTTCTTTGAGGCCAATACGCAGTTTATCTTTGGACTCGGTAACCACGTACGAATAATCGTGAAAACCAACAAACCTAAAAATAACTGTAGCCCCTTTTTCGATATTCTGAAGCTTAAAGCGACCTTCCTCATCAGAGACTGCATTAATCGAAGTTGCATCTTTAACTACGATGGTAACCCCCGGCAACTCCTCTCCTTTTTCATCCATCACCGTTCCGGAGATGGTCAATTTTTCGGCTGTCTGTGCAGACAGAACGCTTGTCTGCAAAATGAGCAAACAGCATATTAACATTATGTAAAATTTCTTCATTGAAATGCTTGCTAGATTAATTAATTTGATTATTCGATTGCCAGTTTGCGGAGGGTACATCCCCAGCTTTCACCGATAAACATGGCATTGTTTTCGTCCACCGCAAATGCATAAGGATAGTCAAACGTGGATAGCGCCGGGATCCCGCTGGAAGCCCCCTGAACTCCGGGTATACCAGCTACAGTTGATACAAATCCGCTATTTTTATTAATCTTTCGAATAGTATGATTACTTGAATCGGCAATCCAGATGTTTCCGTCGAGATCTACCAATATGCCCGAACCCTGGTTAAACTGAGCATCGGTTCGGAAACCATCTGATCTGCCAAGGCCATTACCTGCATACAATTCAACATCTCCTGCTTTAGACATTTTATACACCGAATGCTGACCTTGAACAGTGTAGTAAAAACAGTCCTCGATGGGGCTATATGACATGTAATTATAATCACCGCTATTAGCCCCCGGAGTTACCGCTTTTATAATCTCCACATTAGTTGGATTCGCAATTTCCATTCTGCCGAAGGCGCCGCCTCTCTCTCTGAAATAAAGCCATTGTTCTTCATTGTCAAGGCAAGCCGACATGATTATCCCCGGAGCCGAGGCTATCTGAGCCGCGACAATCTTTGGAGCCCATAGCGTGTTTTTTTCGTAAACATATACACGATGAGGGAAGCTGCGGCCGATGGAATAGACTTTCGATCTGTCTTTCGTAATGGCAGGCTGTGTACCGTCAAAGCTGGTTTGAATAGTTATAATCTTATTAGAAGGAACAGAAATAAATCGAACCGTATTAACAAGCGATTCAAACGTGAGTAGTTCGTCATTGCCTAAAGCTGCAATCCCAAATGTTCTGTTAATGCGTCCCTCTGCCAAAGATCCATCAGTAGCTCTTCCTTCGCCACGCACCCCGACAATATGGGAGACGTTTTCAGCTACGAGATACTTAAAGGTCTTTGCTGTAGAAGCTGCTTTACCGTCAACCTCAACTCTGACGATGTTACTTCCACCGTTTTGCCGCGGAGCAAGGCAATAAATCGTTTCATTATTTATTCCGATTATCACCGCCTTTCGCTCGGTTTCATTATCCTTAAAAAAGACAGAAACCTTCGACTTATCGTTCCCGAAATTGGAACCCTTGATCACAAACTTAGTTCTTATCCCGCCAGAGTCGGGCATGAACGTGTTTACTTCCACAGGAATCGCCGGATTATGGGCCACCCCTGTGAGCGGTGTTTCACCATTTTCTTTACAACCGAGCATAACGGCGGTAAACGCAAATACCAGCAGTGCCACTGTGAGGTGTAAAGTCCCTCCTCTTGGCTTCCTTTCTAAAAATCCGCCAAATTTCGATAGCTTTTTTTGTTTCATATAACGTGTTTAATAATTGGATTGGGTTAATCTTTAGCTTGGGATTCGACGGCATCAAAGGATAGGAAGACGGGGCAATTTAAACAGCTCTCGTTACTATTTAATTTTCCTTTAACCTGATCAGCCTGCCGGCGATTATTCCCTGAATTTTAATCTCGTATTGGTTTACTGGTCGCGAAATTAGTTTCTCCGTACAATACGGGCCCTTTTCATCAGCAATGTTAAGCAAAGCGATGCTGGCTCAGGAGAGTGAAATTCGGTAAATGAGGGGGGTAAATTCGGAAACTGAAAAGATACTTAAGGGAAATGATTATACGCCGGTCTGAACCCGGCAATTGCAGGGTACAATATTTCGTGCCTGTTCTAAGGTTAAGGGCTTGTTTAAGAAACCTCCGACGAACTCATACTCTCTTGACCGCATCATATCTCTGTGATAAGGCTTTTATAGACTTCGAGGAACTGCCGTCCATTATACAGACGCATTGAAATAAAAAAGGCTCTTGAGCTGGCCATTTTAACCAAAAGCCTGTCGACCAGAAAGTGCTGTATCGAATCGTCATCAATCAGACATACCAGGCACATAAAAAAATAAGAGGGTGGCTAAAATTTTAATTACTGATCGGCAATAGCTTCAAATTGATTACATTTCGCCATTACCCGGGTTCTACCATGGTAAATACTTTCAATTTATTTATAAAGTCTGTCAGATCAAACGGCTTCTCAATGTATCCATCTGCCAAACATTCTGCCGCCAATTGTGGCAGTTGAAAAACCGCCGATATAAGCACTATCCTATAATGACTTGTGGCAGGATCACTTTTTAGTTTTTTACACAGTTCGCTGCCCGACACGCCTTTAATAACATTATCCATCAATATCAGATCCGGATTTATGGTATCCAGCTGATTAATAACATCAGCGGATCTGGATTCATAAACCTCATATCCATTCTCTTTCAAAATGAAACTTGTAACGAAGAGGATATCGTCGTCATCCTCTATAACTAATACTTTTTTTGAACTGCTCATTACCGTGGCCTGGTTTTACCCGACTAAAGTAGAATGCGAACATGAAGAGAAGATGAAGAAAAAATATTAAGTTAAGGTTGTTGCCCTGAACTTTAATACGCGGTTAATTTCTTATCCTACATCAAGAATAAATAGTTATTGCTTGCCGATTTTTGAATCAGAAAACAACCTTGCTTTATCGAGGTTATCTAACACAACATCAACAAAATAAAAGATCATGTCAATCATTTGGAAAATCGATCCGATGCACAGCGAAGTGCAGTTTAAAGTAAAACATTTGATGATCACCACGGTGACCGGCTACTTTCAAACCTTCGACCTTGAGGTAGAAACAGAAAGTGAAGATTTTAATTCTGCATCGAGAATTGAATTTACCGCCGATGTCAATTCAATAAATACCAATAATGAGCAGCGCGATACGCATCTTAAATCTGCCGACTTTTTCAACGCAGAAGAGCACGCGCAGTTGAAATTTGTTGGAAAGAAATATTCGAGCAACGGCGACGAAGCTAAACTTGAGGGCGATCTGACTATCCGTGGAACCACTAAACCTATAACCCTCTACGTAGATTTTGGAGGTATTGTAGTAGATCCGTACGGGCAGACAAAAGCTGGCTTCACCGTCTCGGGAAAAATCAGCCGAAAAGAATTTGGCCTGGTGTGGGGCGCTGTTACCGAGGCCGGAACGGTTGTAGTTGGCGACGATATCAAGATTCACGCTGAAATCCAACTGGTAAAACAGGCATAACCAAAATTTGTCCTGGCGGGATAAACCGAAACGTTAAAACATCATCCCGCCATCGGGTACTACCCCGATTAATGCCGCACAAAAGGCATTAATCGGGATAGTTGTGGCTGATATTTCAGAAAAGCATTCCAACATCTATATTTGACAGATGTTTCAGGAAGTAGACCAGCATATAAGCCGTTGTGCCCCGATTAATCCCGCCGAACTGGAGATTTTCCACTCCAGGCTTAAACATAAAACCTTCAAAAAGAAGATCTTGCTTTTATCGCAAGGCGAAGTATGCAAGTTCGAGGCTTACATTATCAAAGGTTGTGTCAAAAAATATTACATAGACCAGAATGGAGACGAGGTGATCCTTCAGTTTGCTGTAGAAGATTGGTGGATTAGCGATATCGGCAGCTTTTCTGAACAAAAGCCGTCTAACTTGTTTATCGAAACACTTGAAGATACCGAGCTGCTTATCATCGATTTCGAGAGCAAACAACTGCTATTTCAGGAAATTCCTAAACTTGAACGCGTCTTTAGAATCATGATGCAAAGGGCTTATTCTGTTCTCGAAAACCGTTTCTATGCTACAGTTGCACATTCAGCAGAAGCACGCTACCTGGAGTTTTTAGAAAAGTATCCCAGCATCCCGCAAAGGGTTCCTCAACAGCAAATTGCATCATATCTGGGTATTACCCCCGAATCATTAAGTCGTATTAAATCCAATCTTTTTAAGAAGAAATAAGTTCTTATCATACATCAAGGCACCAGCATTTTAACCGCTGTAAATTTGTATCAACAAAACAAACAAGATGGAAGATAGAATCTTAGGACTTCATCATATCACAGCGATAGCAGGTGAAGCAAAACGCAATTATAACTTTTATACCAAAGTTTTAGGGCTACGTTTGGTTAAAAAAACCGTAAACTTTGATGATCCGTATACCTATCACTTTTACTATGGTGATAAAGTTGGTACTCCCGGCTCCATACTTACCTTTTTTCCATGGGAAGGCATGCAAAGCGGACGACGAGGCACCAGGCAAGTTACCGAAATCGGTTATTCAGTTCCGGAAAATAGTCTGGATTTCTGGTTGCAGCGTTTCGAGACCAACAATGTTATATATAATAAAGTATCTGAAAAGTTCGGAGAGCAATACCTCACTTTTCTTGACCCTGACGGTTTAAAATTGGAACTAACAGCAACGAAACAGGATAATCGCTTACCCTGGGAAACAGATGAAACGTCAGCCGATCACGCCTTGAAAGGATTTCATAACGTTACTATCACCACCAATAAGTTGCAGCCGACAGCAGACGTATTAACTAACATATTTGGTTATAAGTTGCTCGAAAGCCATGTAAACAGGTATCGTTTTGTAACCGATGCCGTGGAGAATGCCAATATTGTGGATGTTGTTGAAGCAGCGGGCGAAACGGTGGGTCATGTAGCGGCAGGTTCGGTACATCATGTAGCGTTCAGGGTTAAAGACGATAAGATCTTAATGGCCTTCAGAGACAAAGTAAGAGCTGCCGGCCTGCAAATCACCGAAAAGATAGACCGGAATTATTTCTACTCGTTGTATTTCCGTGAACCGGGAGGCGTTTTATTCGAAATAGCGACAGATAATCCAGGCTTTGCTATCGACGAATCGATAGAAGAATTGGGTTCCGGGCTGAAACTGCCAGCACAATACGAGGCCCACAGACAAGATATCAGCAAACGTTTAGCCGTATTAGATTAAACCATCATGTATAGCCACAGCAAAAAAATCATATCAAGTGGTATTCCGTTGAATGAAGCGAAAAAAGCAATTATCATGCTGCATGGCCGGGGAGCCAGCGCCGACAGCATTATCAGCCTGGCAGGACAACTAAACGTTGATGATTTTGCAATTTTGGCGCCCCAGGCTACAAACAACAGCTGGTATCCGTATAGTTTTTTAGCTCCTGTGGAGCAAAACCAGCCGGCCCTTGATTCGGCTTTGCAGCTGATTGATGACTTGGTTCATGAAGTACAGGAAACTGGAATTCCATTGCACAAAATATATTTTCTTGGATTTTCACAGGGCGCATGCCTTGCGCTTGAATATACTGCCCGGCATGCAGCCCCGTACGGTGGCGTGATTGCCTTTACAGGCGGTCTGATCGGCGATCAGATCCGGCCTGAAAACTATACAGGCGACTTCGTTCACACTCCTGTTTTTATAAGTACCGGTGATCCCGATCCTCACGTTCCGGTATCGCGGGTTGAAAAAAGTGTAGAAATTCTGGAGAAACTGAATGCTGAAGTTAGTTTGAGGGTTTATAGCGGCCGGCCGCATACCATTCAGTTCCAGGAACTTGATCTGGCAAATAAGTTAATTCTGGTATAAAACGAAAAAATGAAATACGAAGAAATTGCATTAACAGACAACAATGAACAACACAGCTTTGAATTGTGGGTAGAAGGCAAGCGTTCTTTCATAGACTATAAAAGAAAAGGCGATACACTTTACCTTTTACATACGGAGGTTCCGAAAGAACTTGAAGGAAAAGGAATTGCCGCCGCTCTTGTAGAGAAGACCCTTAGGCACCTCGAAGAACACCAACTGAAACTTGTTCCGCTTTGCGCATATGTACAGAGCTATCTAAAACGGCATTCGGAATGGAACCGTCTGGTTGAAAAAAAAGAAGATTAGAATGGAAGAATTTAACATCACCCAGGTGTATTCGGACGAGAATGGCGACTCAAGATTTAAAGACATCAAAATTCCTTTAAATGAGGCAGGTACAATCGGTTACCTTTCTGAAAAATATGAGGTAGAAAGCCTGGTTTTCAGGAAGGTTTTGCCAACATACGACTACGACTTCCACACTGCTCCTGCAAGGCAATTTATCATTATGCTTGATGGCGAGATTGAAATAGAAACTTCCCTGGGCGATAAACGAATTTTTAAAGGCGGTGATATTCTACAGATGGACGACATAGCAGGTAAAGGGCATAAAACAAGAAACCTGGAGAAAATCGAGAGGAAGTCGGTGTTTATAACTTTAAAGTAGCCTTATTGCCACAATTGGATAACATCCGAATTCGTGAGTATGCTTACTTAGCTCTAAACCGGGGTAGCGATGGAAGTCCCCATCGCCTTTTGAACGCAATAATACGCAGGCCACAGATAAAAATAATTGAAATGAGCTCTGCAAAGGTTTCCCCTATTATTCCTTCAAACATCAGGTACAATAAGCCGCCGGCGATGCATGCAGTAGCATATATTTCCCTTCTGAATAATACAGGGATTTCATTTAATAACATGTCGCGGATAACACCTCCGAAACACCCGGATATCGTCCCCAGCATCAAGCACATGCCGGGATGGAGTCCGGCTTCCAGTCCTGTTTGAATACCAATGATGGTAAAAAGCCCTAACCCGAGAGCATCCAGAACGAAAAGAGCCGTTTTTAAACCCTTCACAAATCGATGAAAATACATCGTGGTGATACTGGTAAACAAGATAAGCAGTGGTATATTTATATTCCGTAACCAGGATACAGGGGTATGGCCAAGCAAAATATCACGGATAGTTCCTCCTCCTATTGCAGTAACAAAGCCGATCACCAGAACTCCAAAAACATCGAGCCGCTTCTGCATTGCGGAAAATATCCCGGAACTGGTGAAGGCAATTATCCCGGCGATCTCAATTGTTTCTGTTACGTATACTACCATTAGCGGAGATTAGAGTTGAGTCGGATCCAGGTTAGCAAACCGAATCAAACTGCCCAAAGTTCTCGTTTGGAGATCAATTTAGGAAAAAGTTGTCTGTATCGCAATGAAAGCGCCGATACATCACAAAGTCGCTATAATTTTTAGAATACCCGCCTGTTGTTGAACTGAAAGCAAAGAGGAAAGTATCCTGTATACAAGAGCTGTCAGAGAATATTTGACTCATAATTCAGCTTTTCAAGCTCTTCAGAAATAAGTCTCATCATAAAATCCGGTAAAGGACTCCCGTCGACAAGCTGCCAGCCCCGATTGGCGGCAACATCAGGGTTTTTCTGAAACCGGTATTGTTTACCCTTAAACACCATCAGATAGATCCCTCTCCCTTCCCGGTTGATATCACGCTGATAGATAGTTCCGTTGTGTTTTAAAGTAATAATTGGCATAACACAAAACTAATAAAACTAAATATATTAGCAATTCAATTTATATATCTGCCAAAAATTAGTTTCAAAAAAAAGCTCCATAATACCTCTATTATGGAGCACCTAAACCTTATCACAAGTTTTCACAATCTAATTGTGAATATATATAACAACATCTTCAATATTTTGTTGCGCCGTATCGAAAGAAATTTTTTTTTGGTACAAAATTGGAAGAATTTGCATGCATTTGAAGTCGCCTTAATCGGTTCCCCTACCATTGAAAAAACGCGGCGGGGGGGTGTAAATTAAGTCGCTATGCCTTAAGCAGCGTCCTGATATTTAACAGCTCACCAAATAAAACTAAAATATCATTCTCCTGCATTACGGTGTGGGCCGTAGCAATCCCCGTCGCCTCTTTCGTCATATTAACTTCTCCCTGTGCAGGGTGATGTCTAATCAGAGTTAATACCAGAACCTTGTATAAATTTATAAAGTCGGCCTCTCCTACAGTCATGCCTACATATTTTTTCGGAACCAAGCCTTCAACAATACTATATTTCTCAGAAATTTTAAACGAATCGACAACCTCTTTCAAATCCAGCCTCATAGCCAGGCGCTCTGCCGATTCCTCCTCGGGAAGCACGAACTCCTGAATCGACATGGCGGTCAACACCGTTTTTTGCAGATCAGAGACTATCCGACCGATGATTCTCTTTACATTTAATTGCTTTAATAAAGCGGTAGTTAGTAAGGATGCAGCCTCATCTTCGCCTATAGCTACAATAACGGCATTAGCGTCTTTTAAAGGCAAGGAAGAAACAGCCTCTTTATCCGTAGAATTAAGGCAAACCGTATGAGTAATCTCATTTTTTAGTTGTTCGATTCGCGACATTTTATTGTCTACGCCAATCACCTCGTGCCCCATTTCGGTAAGGCGGATGGCTAATGCCGATCCAAAATGTCCCAGACCAAATACTATAAATTTCATATTCTTTCCTGTTTTAACTTTCGTTTAGAGGTATTAAAAAATTACATGCTCGCTGGGATACTGATAATAGCGCGTATGGATGCTTTTTATTAATGCAACCAGCAAGGTTATTGTACCTACCCTACCTAAAAACATAGTACAAGCGATGAGCAATTTACCCGATGTACTTAAGCCAGGCGTAATGCCCAAACTTAGCCCGACTGTACTATATGCTGAAAAGCTTTCAAAGGCAAGAGCAGTTAGCCCTTTTTCCCCATCGGTTATAGATAAAAAAAAGATCGATACGCCAAGCCATAGGAAAGACAAGCAAATTATCGCAAACGATTTTTTGATAGACTCGCTTGAAATCTGTCTTTTAAAAACATGAATCCGGTCATGGTTTTTTGCAACATTGATGATGTTGAGTACTGCCACGGCAAACGTTGTCGTTCTTATCCCTCCTCCGGTTGAACCGGGAGAAGCACCTATCCACATCAACAACATTGTAATCAGGATGGTTGGAAATGCCAGAGTACTCATATCTACAGTATTGAAGCCCGCTGTCCTGGGGGTAGCACTAAGAAAAAAAGCGGTCACCAATTTCCCTGTTATTGTAGAATGGGATGCCAGAGTATTATTATACTCCAGGATAAAAAACATCACGAAGCCAAATACCAGCAATATTATCGTTGTATAAGCAATAAGCTTCGAATTGAAAGTCATTACCCAGGCTTTATACTTTATTGGCTTGTTAAGCCACACCCGATGGAAGAGAAGCTGCGCCCATCTCTTTATAAACAATTGGATATTGAGGATGATGGTAAACCCTAGTCCGCCGAGGATGAGCAAACTGGCTATTACAAATTGAAACGGGTAATTATACCTCAAACTTTCGTCGTACAAGCCCAATGAAAGGGTTGAAAACCCAGCATTACAAAAAGCGGAGATCGAATGGAACATTGAAAAAAACAAATGCTCCCCAAGACTATTAAATTGACCTGGATCGGATGAAAAAAGTATAAATAAAGTGCCCAACAGTTCGAAAAAAAAAGTAATCAGAACTATTTTCACTAAAGACCCGATTACAGAGCCGATATTTTTATCGCTTAACAGCTCAGAAAACATCAGTTGATTTTTATACGATGCCTGCCCGGATAAGAGAAATCCAAAAAAACTGGTAAAGGTCATAATACCTAATCCACCAAGCTGAATCAGAAGTAAAATCACACACTGGCCAAATCTGCTCAACTCAATACTTATATCAATCACCGCGAGGCCCGTCACACATACGGCGCTCGCCGACATAAATATAGCGTCTGTAAGAGTAATGTTAGTGCTTTTTGCTGATGCAGGAAGCATAAGAAATGCCGTCCCCATTGCAATCAGAAACAGAAAGCTGATTACAAACAGTAAAGTAGGATTAATATTTTTTTTTGCAAAAGCCATAGATCACCCCTGAATATAAATTGCATCGGAGGAGCACAAACATAATAAAGTATTTCTCAGTTCAAAGGTTGTATGGATTCTGATCTTTCAAAGCGCAAAATCTCCCGCACCCGGCTATCGATTTCAACCCATAAGAAGCTTAAGACATTTCGAAACGGCAGCGTGCAATAATCGACTTTCATTACATTAATAACAAAAGGCTCCCGTTCGTAACTATGTACGCTTTTCAAAGTTTATAATGACCAATGTATTTAACATCTCTAAACGCATTGAATGTAACAGGCATTACATTAAATGCAATGGCGAAAGCATTCGATACAAGCCCGTTTGCATTCTAAATAAATAAAATTTCCATGCAATCCTGTTTGTGTTATTCACTGGTATCGTCTCCATGGATATTGTTTCCGTGCCCGGATCTCCTAAATCCAAAGAAATTTAAAACGCTTCAGAGCTCGATGTCCGCAACGGTATTATTACACATCCCCCTCAGGGTAATTGATTAAAGACGATGCAGGGTGACCGGCGATTTTGTAAATTTGTTCGTTGAATGAATGACATCATACGTCGAAAACGTTCATCAACCACTTTAACCAAGAAATTTAATTAATGATTACGAAAAAATTCAGGCTTGCATTGTTGCTCATGGTTTCCATATTACTAAACCTTACAACAATTGCAAAGGAAGTATTTCCCGATGGAACACCGATACCCGACTGGTTCAGACAAAACAAGCCTACCGACATTAACAAGTTAGGAAAGCATTATCGTATTACAGATCACAACCTGGTAAACGACAGTACTATCATCCAGACAAAACTCATCCAGGCTGTTATCGATAAAGCACACGAGAATGGTGGCGGCGTTGTCATTATTCCCAAAGGAACTTTCCTGAGTGGTTCGTTGTTTTTCAAAAAGGGCACGCATCTGCATGTTGAAGAAGGCGGAAAATTAAAAGGCAGCGACGACATCAGCAATTTCCCCCTGTTGATGACCCGCATGGAAGGGCAAACGTTGAAATATTTTGCTGCCCTGGTAAATGCAGATGGCCTTGACGGATTTACCATTTCAGGGAAGGGAACGATCGACGGCAACGGACTGCGCTACTGGAAATCATTTTGGCTAAGACGGCAATTTAACCCGGCCACCACCAACATGGATGAAATGAGACCCCGGCTGGTTTTCATCTCCAACAGTAAAAATGTTCAGCTTTCGGGTGTAAGATTGATGAATTCGCCTTTCTGGACTACCCACCTCTATAAATGCGAAAACGTAAAGCTTCTGGATCTGTACATATACTCTCCCGAAAAGCCTGTTAAAGCTCCCAGCAGCGACGCGGTGGATATAGATGCATGCAAAAACGTCCTCATCAAAAATTGCTATATGTCGGTTAACGATGACGCCGTAGCATTGAAAGGTGGTAAAGGTCCCCGAGCAGACAAAGATCCAAATAACGGAGGCAATTATAACATCATTATTGAAGATTGCACTTATGGATTCTGCCATGGCGCACTAACCTTCGGAAGCGAGTCGATCCATAACCGCAACATCATTTTACGTCGCATCAAGGTAAACCACGCAGAGCGTTTGCTTTGGCTTAAAATGCGTCCTGACACCCCTCAGAACTACGAATATGTGCTGGTGGAAGACATAGAAGGCCATGACATAGGCAACTTTATATTCATCCGACCATGGACGCAGTTTTTCGACCTTAAAGGCGAGCAAATATCAGGAGTGTCTACGGCGAGCAATATAACTATGCGCAATATCAAACTCGATTGCAATAATTTCTTCAATGTGGGGATTGCGGATAAAAACAGCAATACCCAAGGCTACAAATCGAAATTATCGAACTTCACATTTGAAAACATTGATGTAACGGCGAAGAATTTTCTTGAGATCGACACTTCGATAATAGAAAACTTCAAATTGAAGAACGTTACGGTGAACAATAAGAAAGTTTCGAAGAAATAACTATTAGCAACATCAGCCGGCTGAAAGAATCGTGATATTCTTTCAGCCGTTTTTTATATATGGTGAAAACCAGGCGCCATAAACCACATAGAAATTAAGGGTTACCTCGAAATCTGAAATCGCAAAAGTACCGGTATATCATGTTTATCAAATATGATATGATTATTACCGAATGTTTTGCTTTCCAAATTTGCGATCCATATTTTTGAGAATCACGGCGACGTACCGGTCCTACCATCGTCCAATTCAATTACACTAAATTAAAAGCATGTCACTTAAATTTGAAACCCTACAACAACACGCCGGTCAGGAAGCAGATCCAACAACGGGATCGAGAGCAGTTCCGATCTATCAAACTACTTCATTTGTTTTCAAAGATGCAGAGCATGGCGCCAACCTCTTTGCACTGAAAGAATTCGGAAATATTTATACCCGAATCATGAATCCGACAACCGACGTTTTTGAGAAACGAGTTGCGGCTTTAGAAGGAGGGGTAGCTGCGCTGGCTGTGGCTTCGGGTCAGGCGGCGCAGTTTATTGCCATGCATAACATCCTTGAGGCGGGAGAAAACTTCGTATCCTCATCACATTTATACGGAGGCACGTATAACCAATTCAAAGTGGCATTTAAACGCCTGGGAATTGAAGTTAGGTTCGCCAAAGCGGATGACCTCTCCGATTTTGAAAGTAAAATAGATGAAAAGACAAAAGCAATCTATATCGAAACAATCGGTAATCCAGGATTCAGTATTCCTGACTTCGAAAAGTTCTCAGCTCTTGCAAAAAAGTATGAGCTTCCCTTAGTGGTAGACAATACTTTTGGTGCTGCCGGGTACCTGTTCAGACCTTTAGAGCACGGAGCACATATCGTTGTGCAATCGGCTACAAAATGGATTGGAGGACATGGAACGAGTATAGGTGGCGTAATTGTAGATGGCGGCACTTACAATTGGGGAAATGGCAAGTTCCCTCAGTTTACGGAGCCGTCTGAGGGCTATCATGGCATGGTGTTCAACGACATTTTCGGACAGAGCGGACCGTTCGGTAACATACAGTTTATCATTCGCGCACGTGTTGAAGGCTTAAGGGACCTGGGTCCTGCCATATCACCGTTCAATTCGTTTTTATTGTTGCAGGGTTTAGAAACACTGTCTCTGAGAGTACAACGGCATGCTGAAAACGCCCTTGCCTTGGCTGAATGGTTAGAGAAGCATCCTTTGGTGGCAAGCGTAAATTACCCTGGTCTTGCCAGCAGCCCATATAACGAACTTGCTAAGAAATATTTGAAGAAAGGTTTTGGAGGGGTGCTTTCTTTTGAGCTAAAAGGGGATAAAGGACAAGCAACTCAAGTAATTGACAGTTTGAAACTGATAAGTCATCTCGCAAACATGGGAGACTCTAAAACGCTGATTATTCAACCATCAGCGACCACACATCAACAGCTAACAGATGCAGAACAATTGGCCGCCGGGGTTACACCCAGTTCGTTGCGCGTGTCTGTAGGTATAGAGCACATTGACGATATAATCGCGGATTTTGAGCAAGCATTCGGACAGATAAAATAGCCTCGATTATTCGAAAAAAGAGGCTGTCTTTTATATTTGTTGTGCAAAACATAAAAGACAGCCTCTTATTGAGCGTTATTAATTTACAAGAGGCAATTGTTTCAAACGTACCGCATCAATACGCCAAAAGGTTCCTCCACCGCCTCCGTAGCTGGTCAAGTGACCAACGAACCCTAACGAAACCTTCGTGGCCGTTGTAAGTGTAAATGTAATTTTGTGAGTTCCGGGCTCACTTGTTTTAGCTTGAGCCAGAGAAGATGTTATATTCTCAATATTAGGTATTTCATCTCCTGCTGCAGCTACCGTATAAAACTCAGCACCACGGGTACAATCCGGGATGTCCATTTCAAACGTGTAGTTACCGGGTGGCAAGGTAGGCGATTGATACATCTTTCCATTCGTTATAGTAGCCATGTTGTCGCCAGACCAACCTGCTTCCATAGCTAGCCTCGGTCCTCCAAACCAATAGTCAACGCCGCCATAATATTCGCCGTTCCAATTTCTAAAGTTTCGGGCAGCTGCATTCGTAACCCAGTCTGTTGGGGTTCCCCAGCGGTCGCCCTTAACAACCACCGTAGCCGGCAGACGGGTATTTTTTAAATATTCTGTGGTTACATCTTTAAATATACCAACAGTCTTTTCGGCGGTATAAAAGGTGTCGATACTATTCGCCGGAAGATAAGCTGTTCTGTAGGTAAAAGTCTTAGCTGTAGGGGCTAAATCATTAATTACAGTCACATCCTGATTCGCGGGAACCTTCGCGATCTTTTGACCGGTGGCAGAGAGATATTTCACTTCAGTAAAAATCGGACTTGCAGACAAATCTGCTGACACCCAATTTATCGTTGTTGTTGTATTAACATTGACCGCACTAGTGACCACACGATTTGAAATTGAACTCTGATACCGGCTACCCAAAGCAGTTCCAACCGCATATACAGGCACCGATCTATTTCCCTTTGCATCGTAGGTATAAAGAGTAAAGCTTTTCAAGCCTTCAGCCATCGGTAATATGTGTTCGAGAATTCGACCGTTGCTCATGTTTATTGGAAACTCTACCGAATCGGTCATATTGTTCCAAAAGACCCTGGCCTTAACAATTTTTGGATCTGCAGGCAAAAGCGCCCGGATCTTTATTCTCCCATCACCGGGATATATTTTAACAGAATCCAGTTTACCCGAGTAGGTTATCTCTCCGTTTTTAGTATATTCTTTAAACTCATCCCATTTTGAACATGAGGCAAGTATGCCGCTTGCAAATACCACAGCCAGCCATACTTTTAGTGTTTTTAATATTTTTCTTTTCATAATAATGAAATTGATATGCTTTTATCCTTTGTTTATAAATATCATATAGCAGTTATTTTGTCGGAGAACCATAGATCTTTATTTCATTGATACTTTGTGCCGTACCGCCTGCAAAGTTCTCAAGACATCTTATCCTGATATACCTGGCCTCAGGTTTGGTAACATCGATCTCGTAATTAAATCCAGCGGACGCAATCGCCTGATCATCAGCACTATCATTTCCATATGGCAACCCAGAAGGTTTCTTGTTCTCAAAGCTACCCAGTAGAGTCCATGAATTATCAAGATCTCCGTTTGCAGAAGGGCTAAGTGAGCCGTAGATTTCAAAGCGCTTCATAGTAGTTAGATAATACCAACGATTTCCTTCGGGAAAAGGCCGAATATAAACACGGCTGATTTTTCCTTTGGTTCCCATGTCAAAGGTGATCATGTGGGGATTAGGCCCGCCATCTATCTGATGAGTGAAACTCGTCCATGGCCAGCCTAGTCTACCATCCCAGGCATATTCTAAGCGTGCCCCGTTATACACCTGCGGAGCGTCGCCCGGTAAACGAAAACCCCGGAAGTTTTGGGCCGGAAATTCCTGCTCAAAAATAGGTTTGATCGAAGTGTAGATAGTGTCCGAGCTGTTTCCCCACTTGTCTTTCACGAAAACAGCTAACTCCTGATTTATTGTGTCTAAACCCCTGATTTTAGAAATGATATCTTCTACCCTTGTCCGTACACTTTTGTGATTGTCCACCTCGAATTCGTTGAAATCATTTCTTTTCATAACAAGAATAGCAATATTGTCCTTGGCGGCATTCTGAGCCTGCAAATTATACCCTCCAAAAGCATTCTGAATTACTATGCTTTTAAACACTTTGACAAAAGGTGCTTCCAGGGCTCTCACTTTTACTATGACGGGTGCAGAAGCCACCTCATTTTTGCTGACAGAATACAGCTTCACCTCATGCTCGAGTGTATCAGCAAAGCCTTCAATCGTAATTGTATCTGTGTAAATAGACGATTTAGTTTCGTACAATACGCCAGATTTAAGTTGATATTCTGCCTTCACGTATAATAGATTTTCATCAGCAGGAACCCTGTATGTGATCTTTACTTTACCCGGAAGGCTAATCGCCTTGGTGTTGGATATCTGACTTGGTACCGACGAGTCCGATCCGGCTGGAGCCCTGAATTCTACCTCTTTTTGGCAAGAGGTGCCTATAAGAAGTGCTAAAAAAAGCACTATGTACATCTTATTTTGAAATATTTTCATTGTTAATCAATTTAGTTTACCAACCTAGATTTTCTACCAACTTCGGATTTCTACGCGTATCGTAATTACCAATCGGCCAGAAATAATCACGTGGAGCAATAAAGGTCTGACTGAAGATGAAACGTTCTGTATTATAGCTTTCGGTCGTTTTGCCGAGTATGTTAAATCCTGTAATATCTTTATTTAACTCTTCGCCAGATCGCTTCCATCTTCGCAAATCCCAAAATCTTTGACCCTCGAAAGCCAGCTCTATCAACCTTTCATGCTGGATGATCTGTCTTAGACCGGACTGCGAGATATATTTACCAGGATTATTTGAGTAATTAGTCCAGGACTCAACCACACCTTTCAAACCCGCCCTGTCTCTCACCTTATCCACATACTCAATTGCGAGCGTTGATCCGGACTGAACCTCATTCAGCGCCTCAGCATACATTAAATACAGATCGGCAAGCCTAATTTCGGGCCATGGATAAGCTTTCCAGGATGGGCCCTGGTTCTGTGAATTAGTAGTTGATTCCCAGTTAACAAGCTTTTTAATGAAATACCCAGTATGATTCCAGTTGGTAAAGTGACCGAATCCAGAACGCTCTGAGTTTTTAGCCTGCACAAAGAATCTGTTATCGACATCATTACCCTGCTCATTTGCATCTTTCATGTACCATATACCGCCATCAAAACCCAGGTCGGCGTAAAAACGATGCTCCCTGTCAAAGTTAAGTCGCGCCGTTTGATAGCCTTGCTCAATATTGAACCGATCGTCAGCTCCGGCAGTCCTTACCTCTGTATAATTACTAAAGTTCAAGGTTTTATCTTCCTCTATCGGAACTCCGTTTTTGGTGTAGAACATCTTAGCAATCTTTATAGGAGCACCCCAAACACCCATCAGCTGAAATCTGTCGGTATTTCTACCTCTTGCCACAGCCGGCATACAAAGGGCTTCGTTTATAAAATAGCTATTTGAAAGTCCCCACACAGTTTCGGGATTCCAGCGGGATGTGATGGCATTACGAATACTTAATTGCTTTTTGGTGGTATCGCTAAGTTTATAACGAACATCTGTGTATTTGTATAAAAAGTGACCTGTTGATTCGGCCGCAAGAATAGCATCTTTAGCTGCATCCCTGGCCTTTTCCCATTTTAAGGGGTCGTAGGTAGAATTAAATAAAGCCACACCGTCTTTGTCTTTGAACCCAGCGTAATCAGGGTTACCATTAAACAAGGGGCTCGCAGCAAGTAGCCATAACTTGGCTTTAACGGCCAGAACTATGTTCTTATCTACTCGTCCGAGTTCGGTATTTTCCTGAGAAATCGTTGTAGGCACCTTATCCAGTGCCTCATCCAAAACACCCGAAACGTAATTTACTACATCGTCGACCGGCATTCGTTTGTAATACAATTCATCGCCAGTGGCGTCTTCCGCCGAGTTTTGATCAATGATTGGAACCGGCCCGTACATGCGTAATAAATAATAGTGATAGAATGCTTTAAGAAACATAGCTTCACCAATCCAACGCTCCCGTTCGGTTAAGGTTATATCAGGCACTTTAGACATATCTTTCATATTCTCAATGAATATATTGCAATGACGAATACCCATAAATATCTTAAGGTGCGAATTAAAATTACCTCCACCCTTTCTTAAGCCAGCCCATTCATCAAATAAAGGAGCGTTGGCATTTTGCTGCCCCTGAGCAATTCTGAAGGCATTATGCCAATGCGCAAAATCATTTTGAGGCAGCCACATTTCGTCTCCGGCAAACATACCTGCATTAAACCATCCATCACCGTTTTTAGGAAGGAACGAATAACAGGTAAACAGGTATTTCTCAGCCTCATTACGGATCTTAAAGGCGTGTTTTATTTCCGATGTATTATCAGGAACCACGTCGAGGAACTTTTTACACGACGTTCCGGTTATGGCTACGGCTAAAATTAAGGCTCCTGCAAGCAGAGCTTTTTTAAGAGGCATCGAGCTGAACTTATTAGATATGCTCTTACCTGTATCGTATTTTTGAAGGAATTTCGTTTCCATTTTTGTACACCATTTAATTATAGATTCACCTGAAGCCCTAAGTTGTAGATCGACTGAAGGGGATAGCCCAGGCCGTTTCCACCCATTTCCACATCCCACATTTTGAATTTGCTCATGACAAACAAATTGGTTGCAGAAAAATATAATCTCGCATTTTTGACCGATATTTTCTCGAGCTTTGAAAACGTATATCCCAGATCCACCTGCTTCAATCGTAAGAAGCTACCGTTGCGCAGCCACCAGGTCGATGCCTGATTATTATTGTTGCTGTGAAGCGGGTTTAAACGAGGCCAAAAAGCATATACATTTCGGTTCGTTTCAGACCAATGATCGTCTGCAACCGCCTGAAGTAGTCCTTTTTGATAGCCCCCGGACTGAATAAATGGTTGAATCGCATTAGGATCTATAAAGAACGAAGAGCGCGCAGATCCCTGGAAATAAAAATTAAAATCAAACTTCTTATACTCCAGGGTCGAGCCGAAACCATAAATTATCTGTGGCTGATTAGGGTATCCAATGGCGACCTGATCATCACTGTTAATCATTCCATCGTTATTGATGTCACGATACTTTATGTCTCCCGCTTTGACATTTACATTATCATTAAACTGAATTGGTGAGTTGGCAACTTCTGCGTCATCCACAAAAAGCCTTTCAGCAATATATCCGAAGGGTTGGTTAATAGGATATCCTATTCTCGATAAATGCGAGAGAGAATTGCCGTAAGCTATCTCGTCAGCTTTTACAACTTTACTTGAAGAAAAAGTAAAAGTTCCTCTTGTATTAGTCCTGAAATGTTCCCCAAATCTGTTACGATACGATGCGGAAATATCAATCCCTTTGATCTCAGCCTGCCCGGAGTTTGCAAACGGTATGGCCATTAATCCGGAAGCATTATCGATGCTCTGGATTCTCTCCAGGATTTGAGACCTGTTTTGTTTGAAGGCGTCGAAAACAATGTCCACTCGGTTTGCAATTCCCAAATCGATGCCCAGATTTAACTGCTTTGACTGTTCCCAGGTAATATTCGAGTTCGCGTATCTATTGATGCTGATTCCGTTGTTAGAATCCGGGGGAGATCCATCGTTACGTCCGAACGTAGCACCGTAACTCGGGTTATTCAGATTAACGTCTGATAAATAGAAAAACCTGTCGCCCGAGCTTCCGATGGCATCGTTACCAACAAGGCCGTATGTAGCGCGTAATTTAAGGTTGCTGATTACTGCTGTGAGGGGAGCAAAAAACTTTTCACTCGAAACCCTATAGCCTATTCCTGCAGATGGAAAAAACCCATACCGGTGGGATTTGTCGAAACGTTCAGACCCGTTGAACCCGAAGTTAAACTCTGCAAGGTAGCGGTCGTCAAATCCATAAGTGAATCTACCGGATACACCCTGATTTCGTGCTGGTAAAGATCCCACCAATCCACCTCCATTCGAAGTTTCATAATTAGACATGTACGAAACCAGCATTCCGCCTACGGTATGTTTTTCTTTAAAGGTGCGGTCGTAACTAAGACTCCCTTCAAGCCAAAATCTTGAGTCTATCGTTCTTGGAACTGATGAATCGTCGTAACCAAGATATTCCTGCCCCACAGGTTGGGCCGAGTTCTGTCCTCCATCATTTAGGGCTGTCAATTCATACGACTGATCTGTCGGGTCGACTATGGTTTGATAATAGAACGGTGAATACGCCCTGTTCACACTAAAAAATGACACCCTCCTCAGATAAGCCATTGCTCTGGCCTTTAATCCGGTTGTAAGCCCCCCCAAATCCTGTTTGATTTCCAGCTGTGGCGAAAGATTAGATGTTTTATAGGTTTGGTAACCTCTCACCATCTCGGCGTATGGGTTTACGTACAGGCTTGGATTGAAACTGGCATCCAGGTTTCGTGTTCTTGAAGAACCAAATAATGGATGCTCTATGTATTGCAGCATTGACTGCGGATAGGTAGCCGGAAACATTACCGGATTAGCGTTTAAAGTATTGTAAAAGGTCGTCTCGCCGCCGCTTCTTAGCCGATTCGGCTGATTGGGGTCGTAGGTACCAATAGGGCCGTTATAATCATCAAATTGCCCATACATCCTCACAACAAGTACTGTAGATTTCGTAACATCAAAATCGACGTTAGATCGAATGGAATAATTATTCAACCGGACGTTGTTGTTGAAATTATTGATCGGATCCACTTTAAGTATACCATTGTCGCGGTTAAATGTGCCAGCCATGAAATATCGCGCCCTGGTAGATCCTCCGGTAATGTTTAAGTTATAGCTCTGATTGATCGTATAATCTCTGATTAAACGATCTGTCCAGTTGTTATTAGGATACAGATAAGGGTCTGCTCCAGAAGCCGTACTCATTATTTTATTCTGGGTATACGGCTCAATACCCAATGGATTTCTTGTCAGTATTGCTTCATTAGACAAGTTCATATAAGTTACATTATCGGCAAGCTGGAAATTCTTGGTATTACTCGAAATCTTATTTTCAGCTCTGAAATTAAATTGAGGCTTCCCATTCTTTCCAAGTTTTGAATTGATCAGTACTACCCCATTTGCACCCCTAGCTCCATAAATCGAGGCCGCAGCGGCATCTTTCAATACCGAAAAGTCGGCGATATCGTCGGTTTGTAAACGGGCCATATCTGTAGCCGACGATTCTACGCCATCAATAAGAATCAATGGGTCTCTTTTGCCAGATCCAAAAGTTGACAATCCGCGAATGAAAAAGGACGAATTATCTGTTCCAAGTCCGGGTTCACCGCTTGTTTGAAAGGATATTATCCCGGCAACCTTCCCTGCAAGTGCATTAGTGAGATTGGAACTGGGTGTTTTCATCTCTTTTACATCTACGGAGGTAATTGAGCTTACCATACTGGCTTTCTTCTGACTGGCGCCGAATCCGGTAATAGCCACTTCCTGAAGTGTAGTATTTTCTGAGGTCAGCAAAACATTCAGTTCTATAACGCCATTTTCGACCTTTTTTTCCCGCAAATTAATCACAGCTGTTTTTAGCCCCACGAAAGTAAAAGATAAAGTTGCATTTCTGTCGGTCACGATACTGAACCTACCCACTGCATCCGATACTACCCCCCGACTTCCCCCGACAACCTTTACAGCTACTCCCGGCATGCCCTCGAGCGTGTCTCTCACAACTCCCCGCACAGTTACTTCTTGCTGGGCGTAAGTACTCATAGAGATTAACACAAAAAACAGTAGAACCAGTCCGACTCTACTCCTCTCAATAAATTCTTGTATTTTTTTCCTCATATCAATGATTTTAATTTGTTTTTAGGCATCTGTTTTTTGCCAACAACAGCATATCAGCTGTCATTTTACGATTAAACTTCCGCTCTTCTTCTGTGTACATCGTTGTAGTTAAAATTGGATATTTAGTTAATTTTTTGAGAATCAATAAGTACTTACAGCCATTGTAAGCGCTCATCAGTTTAAAGCGTCAAAAAGACACTTATCGGACAGGCTACTAAGTTTGTATAGTCATTTTTCGATCGGTTTTAATTAGTTAATAAAATGGATTAATTTTTTTTGGTTGTCGGATTGAAGTTCTTGGAAAAGGTAATCACCCTTCGTAAATAAAAATTCTCAGATACAGTGAACTGGATCATCTCACTCATCGCCCGTCGTTTTATAATTCGCAAACTGGTTCGTCTGGCGCGTTTAAGTTATCGGTGCTGAAACGAGTTATCCTCTTTTTTAAGTTTAATAATTACTACTCGAATTGCCGATATTTCTATTCCTTACGAGACTTTTGGTTAGCTTGACTAATTGGTTTACTGACACAATTATACGCCCTAATGCACAAAGCCGTAGGGGGTATATAGCCAGAACATAGGGGGTAAATTGCTTATTTTTTTGAGTTGTAAAAAAATAAAAAACTTGCGGGCAAAGATACTGACGCCAGGTACACGTTAACTATTTCAACTGCAAAAAGGTACAAGGGCGACGGTTAACTTTTGCACCTACGCTACCAGGTTCTAAGCCAGCGTTCGGTCAGGCTGTTGCTCCTTGAAATCGCGGGCCGATCCGGGCTTGGTTAAACGGGAAAATTCTCGTGTGAGATTAGAGGTAGTTTAGCCATAAGAAAGATACGTCAGGAACTCTTTTTTCCTATCCGGATCATTAAAAGTGCCGCTGTAGTCGGCGGTGATTGTGGTACTGCTGGTATCTTTAATTCCCCGGGATGAAACACACAAATGGGCCGCATCGATCATAACCGCTACGTCATCCGTTTCCAGAACTGACTTTAATTCATTGGCTATCTGGATGGTTAACCGCTCTTGTACCTGTGGTCTTTGTGAATAGTATTGAACGATACGATTAAGCTTTGACAACCCGATAACTTTTCCAGAAGAAATATAGCCAATATGCGCCTTACCTATGATCGGAACAAAATGATGTTCGCAATTAGAATAAAGAGTGATATTCTTTTCGATAAGCATTTCGTTATACTGATACTTATTCTCGAACAAAGCTATTTTTGGTTTATTGGCCGGATTTAATCCCGCAAAAATCTCTTTCACATACATTTTAGCCACTCTCCCGGGTGTTCCGTTCAAACTATCATCAGTAAGATCCAAGCCCAGAATATTCATTATCTCGCGGAAATGTCCGGATATCGCTTCTATTTTTTGGGCGTCGCTAATATCAAATGCATCTATTCGTAGAGGAGTGTCATAAGAAGTGCCTATGTGCTGCTCACCTAACAAATCTTCAAGTTGCGAAAGGCTGTTTTTATCCGTTGAATTCAACATAGTTTCTATCTGTTTCATAAAGTACTATTCCCAATTTTCTGTCTTCGGGGATACTGGGTCTCAAAATCCTGTAAATCACGGCGGCGATATTTTCAGCGGTCGGATTTAGCTCTTCAAACTCCCTGGTGTCAAGATTTAAGTTCTTATGATCGAACCTTTCAACAACCTCTTTTTCTACCAGATCCTTTACAAGCTTAGTATCCATTACATAACCTGTTTCCGGTTGAATCTGCCCCGTTATTTTAACTATTAACTCGTAATTATGTCCGTGGAAATTCGGGTTGTTACATTTTCCAAAGACTTCCTGATTTTTAGCATCATCCCATGCATCTACATGAAGCCGGTGTGCGGCGTTGAAGTGCGCCTTGCGACAAATCGTAGCTACCATGGTTCTTCTATAACAATTTGCGACGGGTCGATTCCCAAATCAGAGAGGTAACCGATGACGACACTCGTAAACGCTTCGGGACCGCAGATATAATAAAACTTATGCTGGTCACCTACGTAAGGCCTTAAGAAATCGCGGTCGATAAACTTTGGAGGAATGGATGGATCACCTGAGGCCTCGACAACACTTACAAATTTATCCCCCAGCAATTCTTTCAGTTCATATTCGAGAATTACGTCGTTAGCCGTTCGGTTTACAAAAATCAATGTATTTCCGCTTAAATTGTTCTTTAATTCCAGATCCCTAAGAATTGCTATAAATGGTGTTATTCCCGCTCCGCCAGCGATGTAAAGACCGTCGCCACGATAGGCAATCGTTCCGAATACATCATGAAGAATCAATTCATCACCGCGGCCTACAGTTCCCAGTTTATTAGTAACGCCGTCATGACCGGAATAAATTTTTATAATAAACTCAAGTGTATCTGAATCTGGGACAGAAGTAAAGGTAAAAGGCCTCAACTCCTTTTCAAGTCCAGGTCGGTTAATGGAAACATCACAGGCTTGCCCGGGAGTAAAACTGAATCCAGCAGGCTTTTCTACGACAAAACGCTTGACATTATGAGTAACAAAATCGGCTTTCAGAACTTTGACTATGTGCTTACTCATACGGGTTATAATTTGGGTTTTGAAGAAATTTTAGCAAGCGAGAAGGCACCAACTGCCATAGCCAGATCGCGAACAGCAACGTCGAGGTAGCTTCCGCTGGCAATTAAACTCAGAGCTATTGACACCAGCCATATGCAAACCAGGTAGCCCCCCTTTTCGGGATTGAGAAAAACCAGGAGGCCGGCAATGATCTCTATTACTCCTACCAGGTGCATAAAAGTATCTCCACTAAAAGGCAAACTGCTTCGTAACACCGGGTTCAAATACTTTCCCCAGTTAGTTAGAAGATTTGTAAACTTATCGGCGCCAGCAATGATCGGAATAGCCCCATAGGTAATCACAAGTAGTTTCTGAATGTCTTTTATTGATTTTTCCATAATATCAGGTTGTTTATTCATTAGAGAGACCTTCAGAGAAAAGGGTTACAAATTGTCTCATTATATCAGGAAGATAGATTCAAAATTAAAGTGGGTAGAGCAACAAAAGACTTTTCGAACCCTAATTAAGCTAACATAACTCTATATTTAAATATTATATTCTGTTTTTGTAACCCTTTTTTATCTCAGTACTCTTTACAGAGATATTTAAATTTTTTTTCCATGGATGCAGCGAATCAACTAGACAATGTACCCTTAACAGATGAAGAGATTGTCGCCAGAATTATAGAGGGCGAACATTATCTGTATGAAGGATTAATGAGAAAGTATAACACCCGCTTGTATCGGATTGCTATTTCTATTATCGATGATGATATGGAAGCGGAGGATATTATGCAGACTGCCTATATCAATGCATTTCTGAATTTGTCAAGTTTCCAGAATAAATCTGCCTTTAGCACATGGCTGACCAGGATTTTAATTAACGAAAGTTTGCTTCAGAAAAAAAGAAAGATTAGGGGCTTGAAAATCCTGGCAGATCAAACAGCCAGGGATTCGCATAATGAAACTCCATTAAAGAAATTTATGAATA
This sequence comes from Paradesertivirga mongoliensis, assembly GCF_024436395.1. Taxonomy (GTDB): domain Bacteria; phylum Bacteroidota; class Bacteroidia; order Sphingobacteriales; family Sphingobacteriaceae; genus Paradesertivirga; species Paradesertivirga mongoliensis. Next base: position 378,167 of record NZ_JAFMZO010000003.1, read on the forward strand.
AAGAACTTAAACTCATACTCGAGAAAGCTGTGTCCAGCTTACCCGAAAAGTACAGATTAGTTTTTGTGATGCGGGAGGTTCAAGAGTTGAGCACCAGCGAAACGATGGAAGTGCTTAATCTCGGTGAGTCGAATGTTAAGATCAGATTAACCCGCGCAAAAGAGATGCTGAGGAACGAATTGAGCAGCTACTACAAAACTAACCAGCTTTTTGAATTTAACCTCGTTCGCTGCGACAGGATAGCCGAGTTTGTAATGTCCAGAATTAAAGAAGAGAGTGCGAACCCGCATTCCCGGCAGATTTGATTTGACAGCGTTTAAGTCTAGACCTTGAAAGTAAATACGCTATCAAGATTATCGGTATTCCGGTAGGTAAATCCAAGATCAATTACGTGTCCGGTGCTGATATCAATTACCCAGCCATGAACTTCCAGATCTGCCCGATCTTTCCAGGCATTTTGAACGATGGTTGTTTTGCAGAGATTAAAAACCTGCTCTTTAACATTAAGTTCCACCAACCTATTTGCCCGGGCATTCTCATCTGTTATCGCATCGAGCTCGTTGGCATATAAACGATACACATCTTTTATATGTCTTAACCAATTATCGATAATGCCAAACTGCTTACTCCCCATTGCAGCCAAAATACCGCCGCAGCCGTAATGCCCGGCAACGATAATGTGCTTAATCTTTAACACGTTTACTGCATAATCCAGCACACTTAGCATATTCATATCCGAGTGAATACACAAGTTAGCAACGTTTCGGTGCACAAAAACGTCGCCTGGCCTGGTGTGGGTTATTTGGTTTGCCGGAACCCTGCTATCCGAACAGCCGATCCATAATACTTCCGGATTCTGCCCCTCTGCAAGCTTTTTAAAGTAATCCGGTTCCCTGGCTATTGTCTCCCGAACGAAATCACGGTTTCCTTTCAGTAGTTTCTGATACGAATCTTTCACTTTATACTTACATTATCCAGGTTGATGATGTTTAAGAGCCTGGCTTCATCAAGAATCTTAATCTTCCTGCCGGTAAGCTCAACTATTCTATTGAGCGTTAAATCATTAATCACTTTAAAAAGTGTTTCGTATGATGCACCGGAAAACGATGCGAGATCCTGTCTGGAAATCTCGAGGTTAATGGTATTGTCCTCTCCTGTTCCGAATTGCTTCTTTAAGCCAATAAACGATTTCGCTATCCTTGCTTTTACAGACATATGAACAAAATCAAGCATGCTTTTTCTCGAATCCTGCAATTCGTCGGCAAAAAAATGCATCAATCTATACGTTAAATCTGTATTGACCCTCAGCGTCGATTCGAAAAATGAAATATCCAGATAACAAAGCATTGTTGTTTCTACCGCAGTCGCTGAAACCGGATAGCGCGGTTCTTTTCCTAAACCCAAATGGCCAATTATGTCTCCCTGCTTTCCAAATCTAATAATTAACTCTTTCTCCTTATCCCACCGTTTATGAACCTTAACCGTTCCTGAATAAACGAAGTAAATTCCAGACACCGGGTCATCTTCTCTGAAGATTGGTTGCCCTTTCTTTACTTCAAAATTAGTTTTATGTGCTTCAATTGCCGGGAGCCAGTCAGGCAGACACCTCTGGCATAAAAAGCAAGTTTTGGTATCGCAAACGTTTTTACATTCTTTCATCCCTGGAAATATCGACAACAAAAATACTATATATCGGCAGAATACACCAAACTTAATTAGTATTGTTAAAACAATATTAATTAACATAAAAATATGTTACTGTTGAAAATAATATTGCATAAACAATGTTTTACTATTACATTTGTCTCAATAAGCATATAAAGACCGGACTGCAGGCCCAACCAGTAATGCCTTCTAACACTCGGTCCTGCAGGTTTTGTCTTTAAAGTCTCTTAATCTTTTAGAATGGACGCTTCATTATCTTCCGAACCGGATAGTTTCCGGCATCACCATGTACACAAGCGCGAAAGCTTTATAACTAAATATATCTTCAGCCAGGATCATAAAATGATTGCTAAGCAATTTCTAATCACTGCTATAATTATGGCGGTATTTGCAATGTTGCTTTCCATTTTGTTCCGGATTCAGCTGGGCTGTCCTGAACAATCATTTCCGCTGTTGGAAACATTTTTAGGCCGATATGCCGAAGGCGGTAGAATTAAGCCCGATTTCTATCTGGCATTGGTTACAATTCATGGAACCATCATGGTTTTTTTCGTACTCACGGCGGGACTGAGCGGAACATTCAGCAATCTGTTGATCCCCCTGCAACTGGGAGCCCGCGACATGGCTTCTCCATTTGTTAATATGCTCTCCTACTGGTTCTTTTTTGCTTCCTGTGTGGTGATGTGTGCATCTTTTTTTGTCCAAAGCGGCCCTGCAAGTGCCGGCTGGACAGTTTACCCACCCTTGTCATCCTTGCCTCAGGCTATTCCCGGTTCGGGGACAGGAATGACACTCTGGCTGGGAAGTATTGTTTTGTTTGTAGCTTCTTCTTTAATGGGAGCGCTGAATTACATCAGTACCATATTGAATATGCGTACCAAAGGCATGAATATGTGGAGAATGCCCCTAACTATCTGGGGACTTTTGCTTACGGCGATTCTTGGTACATTATCTTTCCCGGTATTGGTATCAGCGGTAATGCTTTTGTTCTTCGACCGGAGCATGGGAACGAGCTTTTATCTTTCTGATATTGTATTACAAGGGCAAGTTTTGCCCAATCAGGGCGGAAGTCCGATTTTATGGCAACACCTTTTTTGGTTTCTTGGCCATCCAGAGGTTTATATCGCAATATTACCTGCATTTGGTATAGTTTCAGAGGTAATGTCGGTTAATTCGCGCAAGCCAATCTTCGGCTACCACGCAATGGTTTACTCACTTATTGGGATAGTGACCTTGTCTTTCTTAGTATGGGGCCATCATATGTTTGTATCTGGTATGAATCCCTTTTTGGGCGGTGTGTTTATGATCACAACCCTTCTGATCGCCGTTCCCTCGGCAGTGAAAACATTCAATTATCTGGCGACGTTATGGCGCGGAAACATCAGGTTTACACCCGCAATGCTTTTTGCGATCGGATTTGTTTCATTCCTGGTTTCGGGCGGCTTGACAGGAATTTTTCTGGGGAATGCATCCCTTGATATCAGTTTACACGATACTTACTTCGTTGTAGCACATTTCCATTTAGTGATGGGGGCCGCAGCGATTTTTGGAATGCTGGCGGGAGTTTATCACTGGTTTCCGAAAATGTTTGGACGATTAATGGATGAAAAATCGGGCTATCTGCATTTTTGGCTTACATTTTTTGGGGCATACCTGGTATTCTTCCCCATGCATTTTATGGGACTCGACGGCGTACCCCGACGATACTACTCGTTTACCGAATTTGAATTTATGAACGAATGGCTGTCGGTCAACCGGTTTGTTTCCTGGTCTGCTATCGGAGCCGGGCTGGCCCAGCTCACCTTTCTTTGGAACTTCTTCTATTCCATCTTTTATGGCAAAAGAACCATCCAGAATCCCTGGGGCGCTAATACCCTTGAGTGGACCACCCCCATTGAGCATCTTCATGGGAACTGGCCTGATGAAATCCCAACCGTCCACCGCTGGCCATACGACTACAGCAAGCCAGGCCATTACGAAGACTTTATACCTCAAACGACACCACTTTCTGAAACCATGAGTTCCAATCTTCCCCATGATTTTGAAGGGAATCCCAAAGCCGAAAAGATTCAGCTTGAATGGACGAAGAACCCGAAAGAGATCACTGTACAGAATAGTACGGGTTAAGCGGCCGGCGGGTAACTGCAGAAACAGAGTTTACATTAAATATTAAATAACATGAGTTTAAAAATTGGAGACACTGCTCCGGATTTCAGTGCAAAAACAACCCAAGGTAATATCCATTTTTATGATTGGTTGGGCGACAAATGGGCGATCCTGTATTCGCATCCTGCCGATTTTACACCTATTTGTACCACCGAACTTGGCCGTACGGCTCAACTAAAAGAGGAATTTGAAAAAAGAGACACGAAAGTTTTAGCCATTAGTGTGGATGATATTGATTCGCATCAAAATTGGGTTAAAGACATTAACCAAACACAGAATACAAAGGTCGAATTTCCAATAATCGCCGATACGGATCAGGAGATTTCGAGATTGTATGCGATGATCCACGATAATGTATCTACATCGGTAACTGTTCGCTCAGTATATTTTATCGGACCAGATAAAAGAATAAAAGCAAACATTACTTATCCTGCTTCAACCGGTAGAAACTTCACCGAAATTTTGAGGGTTTTAGACTCTTTAAAATTAACGGCAGAATATAGCGTGGGTACTCCGGCAGATTGGGTTGATGGCCAGGATGTGATCATATCTACAAGTATAAAAAACGAAGAAATTGCCGCCAGATTCCCGAAAGGACATCAATCCATAAATTCCTATTTACGGTACACCCCTCAGCCCAACCGCTGATTTATGGATGATAAACACGGCTTAAAGTATCCTACTTCCAATTATACCTAAGCTATCTGAACTTCTGCCCGGGTCATAAGCCGGGCGGGTTCAATGGCTTTCAAAGCATTTAATAAGTTGATTATGAAAATATTAATTCTTGGAGCGGGTGCAGTTGGCGGCTACTTTGGAGCTCTTCTGCAAGACAAAGGCATTCATGTTACTCTCCTGGTTCGTGAGGAGAGAGCTATACATTTGAGACAAAACGGATTAAAAGTGAGAAGCCCGCTAGGCGACTTCACAGTATATCCAGAGGTGATAACCAGTCTTAAATTTACTGATGTATTTCAATTAGTTATCATTTCCTGTAAATCCTATGCATTGGATGATGCAGTGAAACTATTGTCAACATTGCAAAGGTCGACCTACATTCTACCCCTCCTCAATGGCATATCCCATTATCCTAAATTAGTTAACCAGTTCGGAAAAAACTTTGTCCTGGGAGGATTTGCACACCTGTCAACCGTGCTGGACAGCAACGGAAATATCCTTCATTTAAACGATTTACAGGTTTTAACTGTAGGGGCTCTCCTTCCTCAGCAAGAATCTTTTCTAAGGTTTGCCCGTAATGTTCTTTTCAAGGATGCTCCGTTTATAAGCTACTCGGATAATATCCAGATGGATATCTGGAAGAAATTAATATTCATTTCTACAGCAGCGTCAGCAACCTGTCTGGTGGGCGACACCATGGGCAACATTGCATCTACGCCGCAAGGTGCCCGCCAAATCAAAAAAGCTTTCGAGATCAGTTGCAAAACAGCTGCCTTTCATGGCTTTGCCCCAGACAATATCTGGAAGCGGAAAACCTTGCAGGGATTATTAGATCCAGAATCAACCATGACATCCTCCTTGCTCCGAGACATGCAGTATAATAATCCCGCCGAAATTTCCATTCTGCGTGACATGCTCGAGAAAACTAAAGAAGCAGGTTTATATAACGAACTTCTTGAAGCCGGGTACCTGGCTGTAGAAATGTATGAAGAAAACCGTAAGCACACGCAAATCGGGAAACCCTTGAAACATTGTTAAAATGGAAAAACTTGAAACTTTATGTGTACATCCTTTAGCCGATGAAGATAAGCTGCGGGGTTCTGTAACGTCGGTGATCTTCCCTTCTGCTGCGTATAATTACCTGGATAATGAAGAATTGCAATATCCGGGCTTTTACTCTACGTATAATCAGCAGCGCTTGGGCAAAATACTTGCCAGGCTCGAGCGAGGCAAGTGGGGATTAATGTTTAGTTCTGGAATGGCGGCAATTACTACGGCCATACTTTCTTTTGTTCAGAACGATGACCATATCATCTTCTCTAGAGACTTATATGGAGGAACGCTGACTTTTGCTCAAAATGAACTTCCCAAGCGCAGCATATCCTACAGTTATGCCGACAATTCGGTAGAAAGCTTTAAGTCGCTTTTAAGAGAAAACACCAGGCTTATTTATATTGAAACGCCGGCAAACCCCTTGCTCAATATCGTTCCGCTTAAGGAAGTTGCCGACTTTGCAAAAAAACACGGCATTGTAACCATCGTTGATAATACATTTGCCTCTCCCATCAATCAGCAACCTATTAATCAGGGAATTGACATTACAGTACATAGCGGCACAAAATATCTCGGAGGACACAACGATCTGCCGTTCGGGGCTTTGGTATCAAGAACTACCAGCCATAAAGACCTGATTTATCAGACCGCCAAAATATACGGCGGCTCCTTATCTCCGTATCAATGCTACCTGGTAGAAAGGAGTTTAAAGACATTAGCATTGAGAGTGCAGCGCCAAAACGAGAATGCGCTGAAGATTGCTCATTACCTTAAGAGTCATCCGGCAGTATCTAACGTTTATTATCCAGGACTGCCCGATCATCCCAACCATCACATAGCTGCCGAACAAATGTCGGGCTTTGGTGGAATTCTGTCGTTTGAATTAGATGTGAACAATGAAAGTCTGTTTATTTTCCTTAAAACACTCTCCGTAATCCAGCCTGCCTTAAGTCTGGGAGGAGTAGAAAGCTTGATATGTGCACCTGCGGCTACGTCTCATAAAGGATTGACTGCCAGTCAACGGTTGAGCCTCGGTATCAAAGACAATTTACTGAGGCTATCGGTTGGGATCGAAGACGCGGATGACCTGATCACCGATTTAAAGTTAGCTATCCTGATCGTTGTTTAAACTCGTAGTATGACTGACATCTTGCATATCAAAAGAGTATATGACGACCCGGAATTTGCCGACGGTTACCGAATCCTTATCGATCGTTTATGGCCCAGAGGGATTAACAGACCGGCCATATTTTTTGATGAATGGATGAAGGATCTGGCACCTTCTACCAGTTTACGCAAATGGTTCAATCACGAACCAGAAAAATGGCCGGCTTTTGTTTGGCGATACCAGCAAGAACTGCATGACAATAAAGCGGTGGCCGGGTTGCTTAAAAAAATAAGGACGCACAACGAAGTCACGCTATTGTATAGCGCCAAGGATGAAAAACACAATCACGCCATCGTAATCAAAGGATTTATTGAAGAAATGATTAACTGACATGTTTATCAGGAATAGAAATATAGAGTTTACCGTGATCTATTCTGGGGAAGAGCACCAAGTGAAAACCTCTTGGGGCGAATATCAGACACTTAGGCTTCTGCTGGTAAATAGATTTAATATTTCGGGTTTCGGACAATGCGGAGGTATGGGAAGATGCGCAACATGCCTGATTGAAATAGAGGATATATACGGTTCTACCGGCTTTTTGAAAAGAAACGAACATACATCGCTGCAAAGAACTATTAAAGGCTATTCGATTGTGCGATTTGCCTGTCAAATTCCGGTGAATGATGATTTAGCCAACGTTACCATCAAAATTTTAAAAGATGGCAGAGCCTCCTGAGCATCTCATGTATAAATCCTGCTTAACACTGTTACTTTATAATTACGTGCAGTTGGGACATATTCCAGACAAGGTGAAGTTAGCCTCCATAACCGTATATGCTGCCGGGAGTCTATAAGAAGCCTCAACGCCCGCCAGGCAGGTAAGCGATTTGCATTTCTGACAGCTAAAATGGATATGATCGTGTTTGTGTTGCGCCTTGCAGGTATCAGCACATCCTGCATATTTCATTACTCCATCCACATTCAGCACTTTATGTATTAAACCTTCCTGAGTTAATCTGTCGAGTATCCTGTAAATCGTTACCCTATCGCACAATCCTTTTGTGGCCGCCTGCAGCTCGGCCTGCGATAAAGCTACCGTAGAGCCGGCGATTAGTTTGTGAATCTCATTCTTTGCTACTGTATTCCTGATCGATTTCATCTAAATGTCAAATAAACGCAACTAAGTTGCACTTACAAATATAACGAATGATATTGCATCAGCGTTGCATTAACAAGCAGATATAATAAAGTTAGACATATGACCAACAAACCAGACTTTGACGTCATTATTATCGGTGGAAGTTATTCCGGACTCTCTGCGGCAATGGCATTGGGACGATCACTCAGAAGAGTATTGGTTATCGACGGTGGCTCGCCCTGTAACAGACAGACACCCCATTCGCACAACTTCATTACCCACGACGGCAAAACGCCCGCAGAGATTTCTTTGCTTGCCAGGCAACAGGTTGGAGCGTATGAAACCGTAAGATTTCACAACGGGCTTGCTATAAAGGGAGTAAGTATTCCAAACGGGTTCGAAATAGAAACCGAATCGGGCGAAGTTTTTCAAACAGGGAAGATCATTTTTGCAACTGGCATTAAAGATTTGATGCCAAAGATGGAAGGCTTCGCAGAATGCTGGGGAATATCGGTTATCCACTGCCCCTATTGCCACGGTTATGAAGTAAAAAATGAAGTTACCGGCATCCTCGACGCTGGCGATGCAGCGATGCACCTGGCGCCTTTAGTTAAGAATCTTACCAGGAAACTGAGCATTTTTACAAACGGCAAGTCAAGTTTATCGGAGGAACAAAGAAAAAAGCTGGCAACACACGACATAAAGGTTATAGAAACAGAGATTGACCGGATTGAACATATCGAAGGACAGATTCAGCATCTGATCTTTACAGATGGTTCCTCAACTCCATTGAAAGCCCTTTATGCAAAACTGCCGTTCGTACAGCATACGGACATCCCTCAAAAATTTGGGTGTGAACTTACTGAACATGGATTTATAAAAACTGACGCATTTTTGCAAACTACTATCCCGGGAGTATACGCTTGTGGCGACTGCACAACGCCTATGCGTTCTGTAGCGAGCGCTGTAACAACCGGTAATCTTGCCGGGGCAATGGCTAACAGGCAACTCTGCGAAGAGCACTTTTGAGAAGGCGGGGTTCTTAGGCTTCCTCCGCACTTCTTAAATTTCGATTATTAGAAGCTTGTAAAATGCTATTCATCTGTTCTAAAAGGCGAAGCAGGCAACTTTTCAGCGTTATACAAGTTAGGACCGACCGGATTATCCGCCCAGGCATATCTTACGTACTTCGGCTCTGGCACCTCGTCGGACCAAACCACCACTTTGTCGCCTTCTATTTTAGCTTTCGCCCAAACGAACTTTTTATCAGCTCCCGCGATAGCGAACTGTGACAGCTCTTCGCCATCGATACTAATTAAACCGCTGCCAATATTGCTGAAACTCAGAATTATTCTGTCACCGTCTATTTTGGATGATTGATAGAGCGGACCACTGTAAACAAGATTTTTTTCTCCATAATTAAAACGACGAGCTATTAAAGCGAGCCTCTCGCCCACATCTTTTTTATTGTCGGGATGAATATCGTTCCATTCACCCAATTCGATGGTAACTGCCATTCCGGTATTAGGAACATTAAGGGTTTTTAAACTGGCTTCGCGCATCATGGCCCAATTGCTCTCAACGGGCAGGTATGTAGCATCGCCATAATTGGGGAGTTGAACGTGGTAAAAGGGCAAGGCTGGTTGCGAAAATTTATGTCTCCAGTCGCTGATTAAGGCTGGCAATAATTTCCTGTATTCTATAGGATTGCCGGAATTGCTCTCGCCCTGGTACCATAGCACGCCTTTAATAGTATAGTTAGTAAAAGGTGCAATCATTGCATTATACAGCGCAGTCGGCTGGTTCTGCTCCGATATTCCTCCTGGTCCACCCCTGCCCGTTGCCGGACGATATACCTGCCCTACTTTGTACTGCCAATCACCTTTCAGGTCAATTTTCTGATCTCCAGCTTCCAGGAAATATGGCTTATCGGGAACGAATCCACCCTTGCCGCCATTATTTTGCACGCGCACCACAACAAGGTTTTTTCCGGCAATCAGTAAGCCAGCCGGAACATTATATCTTCTTTGAGGATACATATATGATGTACTGCCAACCTGTTTACCATTAATGAAAGCCACGTCGGCGTCGACTATCCGACCAAGGAATAATTTAGCAGGCATCCCAGCCATCGACGCTGGAAGATTAATTTCTTTACGATACCACACCACCCCGTTGAGGTCGCGGATTCCCTGATCTTCCCAATATCCGGGCACATTAATATTACGCCAGTTTTTGGGGAGATATGCAGGATCAGACCACTTAACAGGTCCGCTCGAACCTTTGTCGGGTTCAAGACGGGGAGCATTGGATACCCCCGATGGCTTGTTTAGGCTGTTCACCCTGGCGGTGTCTTTATTCCGTTGTATCACCGACGTAATGGAGGCAAAATCCTTAAGCCCCTGTTCGCTAGTCCAAGCCTCGATGGGTGTGCCGCCCACGCTAGCATTGATAATGCCGATAGGAACCTTGTGTTTCTCATGGATATTGCGAGCAAAGAAATATGCTACAGCCGAGAAATCGTTTATATCTTTAGGATTCGCTGATTTCCAGGCGCCTTGTCGAATGTCGTCACGTGGGCCCGACAGACTGGTACTTGTAGGCACCCAAAACTGGCGGATTTTAGGATAATTCGCGTTTGCGATATCTTCTGCGTATGTAACATTATGGATCCCCATCTGGTGCACCATATTAGACTGCCCCGAGCATAACCATACATCGCCTACCAGGATATTTTTGAGTACAATAAGATTCTTACCCTGTAACCTCATTTCAAACGGTCCACCCGCTTTGGTTGCAGGAAGAGCTGCCTGCCAGCGTCCCTCGTTTCCAGCAGTCGCAGTAACTGATTTCCCGCGAAAGCTGATTTTGACTTTCTCTTGTGGAGATGCCCAGCCCCAGATCCTTAAGGGCTGATCGCGCTGCAGTACCATACTGTCGGTGATAAGCTTCGGCAGCCTGATATCGGCGAAGCTAGAATTGAAGAATACCAAAACAAAAATCAGTAATAGTCCACCTGTTTTTCTATCGCTCATATTTAAATTCATGTACCGCGTTATTAGCTTTGTAAAGCAAAGAGTTTATGCGCCCTCTCGAAATGAATCGAATAAAGGGCCCAATCTTTAGGTCATTACCCTGTTCATTCTATGTTAAACCTGCTCACTAAGATCGTTCTATTTATTAAACTTAATAGAAACAACAGACCTCGGAGCCAGAGAAATTATCGCCGCATTCTTAGTATCACTCAAGACCGGATTTTTAGCCACCATATTCTGACTTTCAGTCGTTTCTACCATTTCAACACTCTTCACTGCTACCGGAAGATTGATTTTAAGTGAGGGCACAGGCGCCGTACCCTGATTAAGGATGATTACAGTAATATCGTTATCTCCCGCGTAGGCCGTTAACTGAACATTGTTGTTATTATTTATATTTCCAATTTGAATGCGCTTTCTTCCTGTTGCGTACTTGGCATAATGCGACATGACATAACCGCGTTTCAGCGTTTCGCCCATCACGGTACCTTTATCGCCATCGCCCAACATGCTATAGGAACGCTTGAGATACCACCAGAAATATGCATTAAAGTTAGCCTGCATGCAATCGTTAAGTTCTTTAGCAAAAACCATAGCTTGATCCCATCCTAGTCCATTGTTGGTCTCGTTCAAAAGATGTTCGGTCATCCATATCTCCTTACCCTTTGCCCGGGCTAAGGGATAGTCTGCCAATCCTCCACCATATAAATGTCCTCCGGCGATGTCCAAATTATTTACCGCTACTGCATCGTTTAGTACGGGATCAGTATACATCTTTTTAAAATTCACGGCTTCTGCAGCTAATACTTTCGCTTTAATACCCCCGGCATGGTTTTTAACAAAATCCAGTATTTGTTCAGGAGTCCATTCACATCCATCGTACTCGGGGCTCCAGTCTGGCTCGTTCTGAATTGAAACAGCTTCAATAGTTATGCCCTGCGCTTTCATGTAGTCGATAAAATCATTGAGATGCTGAACGTAATCGGGATATTTCGCAGGTAGAAGGTGTCCATGGAGGTTACTGTTGGTACTCTTCATAGCAGAGGGAGGAGTCCAGGGGCTTGCAAGTATTCTTGCACCTAAGGACTGTGCTTTTAGCGTTGTAGCTACATCGCGTCCCCAATCCGCTTTATTAGGCCAAATCATAATACGCATCATATTATAACCAAGGCCGCCGGACGAATACATTTTCTCCACTTCATTCAGCGTCAAAACAGGTGCGGCCCAAACGTTGTTCATTCCGCCGAAGCCTGTTATTTGCTGGTATTGGACTGTGGCAGTCACCGCCACTTCTTCCGGGGAATGGGTTGTCTGTCTGATGGTGATTTTACTCTTAGCACCGGTACTTTTGTTGGTTAAAAACACTTCCTGTAGCCGTATCTCCGCCAGCAGGTTAGCGCTATAATCGAAGCTTACAGTGGTGGTGCTGCTAAGGTTTGCGCTCCCCCCGGAGGGATGCGATATGTTTGAAATAAATCCGGATGCGGCGGTAGAAATTTCCCATTCGGTTAGCGACCACTTAACGGTAAAGCTTGCTTTACCTGCCTGGCTGGGTAGGGTTAATTCCGATTGGGCAAAGCTTGCTGAAGTTGTTGCTTCTGCCTTATCCTTTTTCTTACAGCCGATGAAAATCAGGATAAAAAATAGAAATGGGTAGAGTATCTTCATTCGAATGTGTTTAGAAACCGAGGTATTCACCCGATTTTGGTTTATAATTTAGTACAAGACGATCGGGTTCCCTCAAGCCGGGTTTATAATCTGGGTTGGTGATGCCAACCCAGGCTTTGTATTGTCGCACCTTTTAGCAGGGCGCTTCAAATGTAATCATTGAAAAAAATCGCCGTATTGGTTTAGACATTTGTTGCTTTTATTTGCTCAAATGTCACAGGACCCCTAATACCTGGAACGATTATCAGCCTCCAGGGGAATGCTATTCCTTAGTCAGTTCACGGGAAAATTCGAGCAGGAACATTTCGATGCCATTTGGTATCTACTGAATAATCAGTCCTTAGAGGCGGAAAACTATTTTCAATATAATTTCGTGTTTGAGGGAGACGAGCAGATTGTGGACTATTTGGGTAAATTTGAGACTTTACAAAACGACTTTGATGAGATCTGTAAAAGAATATCCATACCGCATCAGCAGCTTCCTCACGAAAATCGCACACAGCACCCTGATTATCGCGATTTGTATTGCTCTGAAACCAAAGATCTGGTGCAAAGCAAGTTCAGGAAAGACATTGAGCTGCTGGGGTACTCATTTTAGAAAGACAATAGGCATTTTAGGTCTCCATCCATTGCCCAGGGCAACAATTGAACAAGAATTTCGTATATTTATCTATATCCAATAAACTCATGTACTTCCTGTCTGCTAAGCCACTTATTCGTTCAATATTCCTTAGAGTTTTTTCTTGTTTTGTTCTTACATGTTTCGTCAACATTTTATCCGCCCAAACTGGAAGTATCTCGGGAAAGCTAAGTAAAGCCGGCGACATCCCCCTTAGCCAAACCCATGTGTTTCTGGCTAATACCACTCTTAGCACCCAAACCGACGAGAAAGGCTTCTACTCCTTAAAAAATATCCCGGAGGGAAATTATATCCTTAGCGCGTTTGTTTGGGGATCTGAACTGTATCAACAGAATATTATGGTACGCTCTGGTAGCATAAACGCAGATATCAGCCTCAAGCCTATTACGGCTCTGACCGCGTCTAAAGCCGGAGAAAATGAAAAGAAGAGCGTCGAGCAGTTCTTAAAAACCTTTGGCAAAAGACGTAAAGATGTTAAATTGTTAAATCCTGCTGCGCTCCGCGTAACAACCAAGGGAACCCTACTGGAGGCCTCTTCAGACGACATCCTTAATCTGCAAAACGATTACTTAGGGTACGAAACAAAACTATTGTTAGAAAAATATGTGGAGGAGCTTTCCGTGAACGAAGACCAACCAAACAATGGCCTTGATGGTTACGAGGGTATCATTTCATATGCAGAACTTAAAGGCTCTTCAACAGACCAGAAGCGCTGGCAAACTAACCGGTTAAAAGCCTATCAGGGGTCTGCTTTACATTTCTACCGCTCGCTTATCGCCAACGATTTAAAGAAACAGGGATTTTCTATCTATCCATTGGTAAGTAAACTAAACAGCAAAAGAGAATCAGATAGTTTAATTAACAGCAAAATTTTATTATTTGAAAATCCGGCATCGGGCAAGAACAGAAATGATTCCTTAAAATTCTGGAGGGGACAAAGGGAGATTCCAAAGTACAACCATGTGCTGTATCCCGATTCGGTTAAAACCAGCGAGCTGATAACAAGAGACTCCGCAGGCCTTTATGTTTTAAAGTATCCCTATAAATTGTATGTAAAATACATTCATCCCGATAATGAAATGACTGCGATGTCTAACAACGCCTTACTTGATTTTCACAGGTCTGTAAGTGAGTTATCTATAGCGGTGGAGCTTAGGGATCACTCACTTGTAATTGATCAGAACGGAAATGTGCTGGAGCCCGAGCGAGTTAAGTATGAAGGCGGCTGGTCTCCTAAGATAGCTGAAATGCTACCCTTAAATTATAATCCGGAAGATTCGCGATAGCAGCTCCAGTATATGAAAGATTGAAATAAGATGCCAGGGCTTGTCATACATTACTTCCATTGCTTTGACTAATTGTATCCCCCCCTTTCTATCATTGTGCGTAAATTTACCTTAGAATAGAACAGCGTCATTTCTAACTTTAATCATATACTCAGCCATGTTAAACATCCTGGCAGCTCTACTTTTTGTAGTCGACAACGCCTCTTATCAGCAGCCTAAGGATTCTCTCTCCACCGCGATTAACAAGCTTCAAAAGTACAACTCGCTTAACTCAGTGGAGAAAGTGCACTTGCATACAGACCGCCCTTATTATACTATCGGCGACACTATATGGTTTAAAGCGTATACAGTAAGCGGCGAGAAAAATCTGGCTACGAACCTTAGCCGATACCTGTACGTAGAGCTTCTTGAAGGCGATACAGTAAAACAATCACTACGCCTACGGTTAAAAAATGGCATGGCCGCCGGAGATCTTATACTATCAGAAGATTGGCTGCCGGGAAATTACCGTCTGAGGGCCTATACCAATTGGATGCGCAATTTTAATCCCGAACATTTCTTTGAGAAAAGCTTCCTCATATACCAGGAAACAACAGCCGAAGCACTGACCAGAGAAAAGATTCTGCCCACTTTAGCGGGCAAGGGGAAAAAGATCTCCGGGACCGAAATTCCCGATGTACAGTTTTTCCCCGAAGGTGGTTCAATGATAGACGGGGTATTGTGCAAAGTAGGATTCAAAATTCTAGGGGCTGACGGGTTGAGCCGCGAAGCAAGCGGATACCTGACGGACGATGCGGGCAACAACTTAATTGACATTGGATCTGAGTATGCAGGCATGGGCAATTTTAGCTTCATCCCCTCGGCCGGAGCGAAGTACAAAGCTGTTTTAACCTTTAAAGACGGAAGAAAGCAGTCGTTTGGCCTCCCGGCAGTCAAGAGCGAAGGATATTCTTTAGCGGTGAATAACAGTCGGCCAGACCGAATCATCGCTCATGTGGCAGCCGCAAAAAACCAAAACAAGGACCCTTCAGAATTAACGTTTCTGGCCTCTTATAACGGAAATGTAGTATATAATACACCTTTTAAGCTCGACAGCACCGGCTCGTTTACCATCGCCCTGCCCAAAAAGCAGCTTAGCAGTGGCGTGATGGAGCTAAGCCTGATCGACTCCCGCTCTAGAATACGGGCAGAACGGCTTGTTTTTATCGCCCCTCCCGCAGGACAGAATCCACTGATAAGCGGCACGAAAGAAAACTACGGTTTAAGGGAAAAAGTAAGCCTGAGCCTGGCTTCCAATGATTCTTCGGTTGCTAAGCAGGCCGTACTATCAGTAGCCGTGGTAGATGAAACCGCCGTTCCGTTCGCGGAAGAAAAAGAAGTTTCTATTTTAAGCAGCCTGCTGCTCAAAACGGATATAAAGGGCCATATCGAAAGCCCGAACTATTATTTTAACAACACCTCGCTTCAAAAAAACAGACACCTGGATAACCTGCTTCTTACGCAAGGCTGGCGACGATATAATTGGGAAGAGGTGATGTCGGAAACATATACCAAAGCCAGCTATTGGCCGGAAATGGGCCCGGCGATTACCGGGAAGGTGACCAATACCTGGAAAAAGCCTGTTGCAGGGGCTACTATCGTCGCTTTGCCCGCCAAATCACTGGGCGCGGTTAAACAAGTACTTACCGATAGTCTCGGACGATTCAATATTAGCTTAGCCGGATTTAGTGATACTAGCAGCTTTGTGGTACAGGCGAAAAATCCTAAGGGAGGTAATTCTTCCTTTCTGGAACTGGATAAGACCGGAGCGGCAGGTATTCAAAAACCAGCATCTCCTCTGGCCTCACTCGACGATTTCAACAACCAGGTGGCTTCCTTGCTTGAAAAAAACGCTCCTGAAAATAGCGCCAGGCTGAGTGCCTTCAACAAAGGTATTATGCTTAATGTCGTAACACTGCAGCAAAAGAAAAAAGCTACGGCGTACATACCTCCCAACTCATGGAATTTGAACGGGGCTGGTGGTGCCGATAGGGTTGTTTCGGGAGATCGGCTTAAAGTGGGAGGAACTCTTGAGAATGCCTTGTATTCTTTCGTCAGAGGCTATCAGGGAAATTTCCGCCAATACTCGCGCGGCCAGGAGGGCCTTCTTCGGGTGATTATAGACGGCTCGCCGGTAGATGCTGATCTTATCGAAGCCATAGTAGGAAGTTATACATTGGATGATATCGAAAGTATTGAGATTATAAACGGCGGTGGCAGCTATGCATTTGTATACGGAAATTCTTCGCAAGGAATTTTGCTAATCAACACAAAGCGCGGGAAGTTTGAAATTCAAAGGAAGTTTACACCGGGATTAACTTATTTTATTCCAAAAGCTATCTACAATCATCGGGAGTTTTATTCTCCGGTTTACAAGGTGGCTCAGCCCGTGAATCAACCAGACTTACGTAAAACCATTTACTGGAATCCGGAGGTACGTACAGATGAAAAGGGAAAAGCGACTATCGGGTTCTATACCGCCGATTTCAAGGGCACTTATAAGGTAATACTGGAAGGTATAAATGCCGAAGGAATCCCGGTGAGAACCATCACAAGGCTTAAGATTGAATAAACCGCGCCTCATCTGACATAGTTTGGGTTTCGTTCTGATTGCTCTATTAAGGATTATTCAGGCCTTTCCAACTGCTCGATGCCGTTGCTGATCTGGGTTTGATAAACTTTCAAATCGACATTAAACCTTGCTTTATAAAGGGGGTTTCATAGCCTATATTACTTCTTTAACGACTCGCTTTTTATTAAATTAATCGTGCAGCCTCCGAAGTCGGCGACCAGCATTCTGGCACCCAGTACGCCCGATAGGCGGCTTGCCTGGTCAACCAGATAGTCTGTTTCATCACAACTTACTTCATATAAACTTTTCAAGCCCTCATGCCCCTCGAACAGCTGCCTGCCCACTAGCTTGAAATCGCCCACTGTAATACTCCTCTGCGAGCCAAAAAAATTCCCCGGTATCAATCGCTAGTTTATAAAGAGCGCCTAACGTTCTAAGACTACCATTTTGTTTCAGGAAAGGGTTAAGAATGGGAATGGTCGCTGAATTCGGTCTTACTAGTAAAAAAGAAGCACCCGGAATTGGCGGGTGCTTCTTAGATATGATAAGTAATTTTAGTACGGTCTTTGATTAAGATTAGGATTTAATCTTACCTCATTCGCATTGTAAGGCAGATACCAGTAATCCTTATTACTTAAACGGCTTTGCAGATACGCATGTTGAGCAAGGGGTGCACGTCTCTTAACGGCGTCTACCAGGTATTGAGTAGATCCCCGATGATTAGCTATGCGCATTAAATCATACCATCTCTGTCCTTCAAAACCCAGTTCAAGACCACGTTCCTGTAAAATAGCATCTTCAATTTGCTCTATCGTTGAGGTTCCTGTGACTGTAGAGGCAGGCCTGCTTACACGTCCGCGGATATTGTTAAGAACCGACACTGCTTCAGGCCGTCTGTTTAGTCTGTTTAAAGTTTCCGCGCGTAACAACCAGGTATCGCCCATTCTCATAAATCTGAACTGCCCTTCACTTTCGTAAGGAAGCCTTACAGAAGGAGGAACATTTACCGTAGAAGGGTTAACCACATCTAGGCCCAACCATTTCCAAACCACCGGGGTAGAACCCGCTTTATTGTAAAAAGGCGCACTTCCGGCGAAAGACCTTCCAAATCCCCGATGCATATCGTCGGTAGCGAGAGTGGCTGTTGTAATAGTTGCGGGGATCGTAGGATAGTTAGGATGATAGGATTTTATCGCATATAAAGAAGGTGCGATAAGATGCTTTCCGCCTGAAGCAGCATCGTTAGACATTAATGGCATAAACGGAGCTAATTCTCTTGAATCATACCTAAACCCGATTTCAAATAAATACTCCTGAAAAATCTGGGAAGGCTCACGGAAAATATTGAACCAGCTCGCATTCGCAAAAAAGTTTTGAGGATTATGGTAATACATACCGTTTTGATCCGACAGAGTGTACATGGCATCCAGGGCTGCCATCGCATCCGTATATTTATTTCGCCATAAATAAACATGAGCCATCAGAGAATATACGTCTCCTTTTTTAGCCCGCATCCGGTTATTTTCACCACTTTCCCTAAAGCCGATATCAAAGGTATTAAGCACCAGATGTAAACGGGGAGTATGGATCAGCGCGAACTTAAGATCGGCTTCCACACTATCCAGAACGATGTTTCCATCGGTGGCAGCTAAATACTGAACATCCGAAATATCCTTGATGCTGTTACGGATCAAAGGCACATCTTTAAAATTACGCACCAAGTGAAAATACGCCAGCGAGCGTACAAATTTAGCTTCGCCGGTTAGCTGCATCATGGTTCTATAGTTAAAATATGTAGAATCTTTAGGCACGCGCGGAAGATTCTCGATGGCATAATTCGCACGGTTAATGGCATCGTAATATGCGCTCCAGTTCGTGTAGCGATTGCCCGGCGTTACTTTGTGTTCAGCAAGTTCCAGTATATCTTTATCAGCACCTGTGCCCGGCTCCATCCAATCCGCACGTGTTTCACCCAATACGATAAGAGGTTCTACAATATTCTGCAAAGACCCGTATACGCCCCTCATCATAAAATCCGCATCCCAGAAATTTTCTAAGAAGTCTTTGTCCTTGGTCATTTCCTTAGGCTCTACCTCGAGGAAATTACAGGATAAATTAAGCCCCAACAGACATGTTCCCAAAAAGATCGCAGAGCTGCGGTATATCGTTCCGATTTTAAAAATCTTCATTTTATTAGAATTTAATATTAATTACAAGCCTAGTTTTATACCCAAAAGGAAAGACTTCAGCTGCGGCAAGCTGCCATAGTTCTGACCGTACAGAATAGGGTTATTTACGTTAGCAACTTCAGGGCTCTCTCCTGAATAATTAGAAAAAGTGTGAAGGTTCTGTCCTGTCAATACAATCCTTGCGCTTTTAAACACTCCTTTTAGAAACTTCTCTGTGGCAACCGTGTAGCCAAGGGATACTGATTTAAAGCGAAGGTATGATCCGTCTTCAATCCATCTGCTTGAAAACCTGTTATTTCCTACTGCATCGCCATGTAAGGCTCTAGGCATTTCAGATACATCTCCTTCCTTCATCCAGCGATTTAATACCTTTGCAGACTGATTGTTGTATCCCGACATAGCTTCCAGATAGGCACGCTGTCCGTTGTACACCTCGTTACCTACAGAAAAATCAAGAAATACATTGAGATCGAATTTACCGTAGGTGAAGGTATTTGAAAACCCGCCGAAGAAATCGGGGCTGCTGTTACCTAAAAACTTACGATCTCCGTTATCAATAATTCCGTTTTTGTCAACGTCCTCGAACATAATATCACCGCCTTGAAAAGGAACCGCGTCTGCAGCGCCATTCTTCGGTTTTAGATCTGAACTATTGGCATACACGCCAATTGCGTTGAAACCGTAAAAAGCACCTACAGAACTGCCGACCTGTACCGCGCCAGAAAAATCGCCATAGCTTACTACTTTTTCAAGCAGAGACGGAAAAGACACAATTTCGTTTTTATTGTACGCTCCATTGAAGCTTGATTGCCAGCCCATCTTGCCTGTCAGGATCTTCGCTGATAAACCTAATTCAAATCCGGTATTTTTAAGTTCGCCTTCGCTTACAGGATAAGACTGGAATCCGCTGATAGTTGGAAGCGCGATTCTGTTATACAGATTCGTAGTGCGCTTAGAATAAACATCGGTGCTTAAAGCAATGCGGCCATTAAATAAGCCGACATCTAAACCTGCGTCAAACTGCGTAGTTTCTTCCCAGGTGAAATTCTTGTTTCCAAGTCTTCCTAAACGCGTTCCCGGATAATTGAAATACGGAGCAGGAACCAGGGCATTAAATGAATTGAAATATCCCACTTCCTGATTTCCGGTGATACCGTAGCTCGCCCTCAGTTTTAATTCACCGATTGCACGACTATCCATCAGGAAAGGCTCCGAACTGATTAGCCAGCCCGCAGATACTCCCGGGAAATAGCCCCAACGATTACCCTTTTCGAACCTGCTGGATCCATCCGCTCTCACACTAGCCGCTACCGTATACTTCCCTTTATAGGTGTATTGCGCATTACTAAAGAAAGAAAGCAGGTTCCAGGTAGGTGAATCACTAGTTAAGGTATCGATAAACCGCTGATTACCTGTATTAACAATTGATAACTGATCCGAGGTCGCGTTTATAAACACCCCGAATTTACTATCACGTGTGGTGGTTTGAAGGGCGTTACCCAACATAGCTGAGATCTGATGATCGCCGGACTTTGACGTTTTGCTATAGTTAAGCGTATTCTCATTCATAGCCATCATTTCCAGCGTATTTTGCTCAGATGATTCACGCAAAACATTTTCTACCCGCGCAAAGCCCGCCGAAGGACGGAATCGTCTTTCGTTCAGCCTGGAATAATCAGCAAATAATCCTATCCTCAGATTTAAGTTTGGCGAAAACACGTACTGGCCGATAACCCTACCCGACACCCTGTTTGACGCAGTAAGATTCCTCATCCGTTCTATAACTGAATAAGGATTACTGTTGCCGGCATAATCAGCGCTATCCGGCTCTCTTAAATTAGTACCATCCACACTTTGTTGCAAAGCCGCTAAAGTGGGACTCTTTACGGAGGCCAAAAACAGTGGATTCGTTAGAAAGGCACTGCCCCCGTCATTTGTGCGCCTGTTCGTTTGAGCGTAGTAAATACTGTTCAGAAAACTTAATTTTCTACCTACTTTATAGTCGAGATTAAAACGAGTACTGAACCTACTGAACCCGGTATTCTCGACCGCACCGCTTTGGTTAGCGTAACCCAGATTCAAAGAATATTTCGTTACAGCGTCGCCTCCGCGCAGATTAAAGTGGTAATCGTTATAAAGGCTACCACGAGTTACCAGGTCCTGCCAGTCGGTATCATTATTATAACGCTCGACCTGGTTGGCTGGGGTAGAGAGTAAAAGATATCTTCCAACACCATTATTTATTTGAGCAGGTGTCTGGCCGCGAGCTTGCTCTTTTTCAAGAATGAACGAACGGTACTGCTGGGCATTTAGCACAGAAAGCGATTTAGGAGCACTTATAACCCCAGAGAAGCCTGAAAAATCGAGCAGAGTTTTACCTTGGGTACCGCCATAGGTATCAATAAGTATCACTCCATTAGCTCCTCTCATACCATAGGCGGCTGTAGACTGAGCGTCTTTCAGTACCGTAACGGTTTCTATGTCACCCGGATTGATATCCGCTAAAGGATTATTATCTGAATTGAGCGCCAGCGGATTAACTATTCGTGCCGCCTTAACCGGAACCCCATCGACGATAAACAAAGGCATTGTACCTGCGTTAAAGGTGGATATTCCTCTGATATTCACCAATGCACCCGCACCTGCGGCACCGGAAGAGTTTACTACACGCACCCCGGCTGCCTGCCCCTGTAATAAAGCATCAATCGAAAGTTTCGGAAGTTCGTTAAAACTAGACGCGGGAACTATTGAGACCGCGCCGGATATAGTCCTTTTTTTGACTTTTAAATATCCAAGATTTACGTCAGCGCCGGCCATCTCCTGTCTTTTCATAAAATTACTTAAAGCGCTATCAACTAGTATAGGCGACTTTTCCGGCTTACTTTGAGCCATGGTTCGCACAGACGTGCCTGCCGTTAAGGCCACCAACAAGGCTAAGAAAGAGGATGAATAAGGTCTAAGTTTAAACATATTAAAGGTTATAATCTTGTTTTGAAATGAGGGGAAGAATTAATGTTGCATTAATTCTTCCCGTGTTTTGATTTAATAAACGGGTGTAAGTAACATAGTCTCCAGGCCTATAAAACGGCCGGATGTTGTCATTACCCACTTGATACGTTTATCTCCGGAAGTTTGGAATTCATACTCGCCCACATAAAGATTTTGATCCCATTCTGGTGGACCAGAATAGCTTGTAGGCACACCAATGTTATCCATACCATGCATTAACTGAGCGGTAGACCTGTTTCCTCCTTTAAAATTCATCTCAAACTTATATTTACCTTTTTTCACACCGCGAACTATAGTAACAATAGAATCGCCGACGTTATCATTGAAAGCAAACAAGCACTTAATATTCGGCCTGCCTTTGGGGTGATTAAATCCATCTGCAGTAATTCTCCAGTTTGTACCGCCCACTTCAATGGCGCGTGCACCATCAACATAGTTAGGGATGCCATAAGCATAATTGTCTGCGTTTTTAAACACATGCATAATCTGCGTTCTCTTAATCCCCGGATTGAAAACGAGGCGGTTGTCGAGGTTATGAAGCACACCGTTTCTCATAATCACGTCACTGGCAGCGAAGTCAATCGTCGCATTGTTCATCAGCTTTTTATCGGCCAGATTAAAATAAATCCATTCCTGACCGTTTAAGGTTGTTATCGTACTATCCCATCCTGCAAGGTGTTTCAGAGAGGGAAACCCTTGCCGGAGCGTAGAATAGCTCGAGCTAAAATTACCACCGCGGATAATGTGATACCTCATCTTCCACTTTAATTCATCTAAGGGAAGATCGTCAAAAGTGGTAATACCAGCCTTTTGCAGTACTTCATTAGTTTCTGCAAAGAGAGTTAAGCGGATCCGTTCTTTTTTGTCGTTTTCGAGATTAGTCAATGTATCCATCAAACCTGCACGCTGAAGTCCGCCTATCAAAATGCTGTATTGTGACTGGTTGGCTAATAAAAACTGTCCGATAGTAAGTGTCGGAGGATCGAGTACACCATCCATCTTATGGACATAGCCATTCGCGAATTCAATATCCGTTTTATAAATAAGGGCCTTTCCGTTAGCCGTAGCGGTAGTTTTAAAGCCCTTAGACACGTCTATAGAAATATAATCTTTGTTACCCGTTGTTGCTACCTGAGGGCCCTGGATAAAATCAGGGGCTTTTAAGCGCGCCTGCAAAATGTGATAGACCATCAGGGTTTTAAGTTCGGCCTCCGTAAAGTCATCGATGCTATTTTTGCCCCGCGCTTTAATGTACTTCCTGAAAGCAGTATTATCAGGGGCAAAGAAAGTAAAAGGGCCGTATGTATTTAAAATAGGGGCAATTTTTGCCTTTTCGAGCGCTTGTATGGCGATACTTAACGAGGTATCCTGTTTGATCTCTTCCAGCATCATCTTCTGGCGATCCAATTCCTGAAACGAGAAGGACTCTTGTTCTTCACATGCGCTAAACACAATAAGCACGCTAAGTATTGAAAGAGCAGATCTGCTTCTATTTTTAAGCAGAGCCAGCGTTGTAATTATATTTTTCATGATTTGCATTTTATATGACAACTATTCATTACTTACTTATAGAAGGGGTTTTGAACCAGATTCGGGTTAGCGTTAAGCTCCTCCTGATTTATAGGTAAAAACCATGATCTTGGATCAATTATACGAGAACGAATCAATGAACGCTCGCCCGGGGTTCGGCTTCTGAGGATCAGATCAACCAACATTTGCGGACGGTTATAATTTCTGGCCACTCTCAACAAGTCGAACCATCGTTTTCCTTCCATCGCTAGCTCCATCGCTCTTTCTTTTAAAATATAGTCTACCAAGGTTTCGGTCGAATATCCGCCACTCACTTCATAAAGACCAATTCCAGCGCGTGCCCTAACTTCATTGATCAAGCCTATCGCCTCTTCTTTTTGTTCGAAGGTACCGTTAGCGAGAGCCTCGGCTCTCATCAGCATAACATCGGGCAAACGGTAGATGATGAAGTTCGGGTCGTTTGTGGGCCTGCGAAGATCTGTTGTTTTGGAAAGTCCAGTATATTTCCAGAACATGCCTCCGGTAAAATAGGTAACATCCTTACCGCGTATAACATCAAATTCATTGGTAAAATCACCAATCAGGGCATTGTTAACCAGATAGGCTCCGGACACTCCACGCAAATCATTTGTTTCCAGCTTCGTGTAATCAAATTGAACCTCAAAAATGCTTTCATTAGTATTCTTTAGGGAAAAGATAGTCAACCAGTCTTCCCCAGGTACCAGGTTATATAAACTTTGGTTATCCAAAACTTTTTTAGAAGCTGCCGCCGACAGGTCGTATTTAGCTTCCCAGAGATATACATCTGCCTGCAAAGCATTTACAGCACCTTTGGTAACCAGCCCGCGGGTATCCTTAGCCAGCGCGTATTGAACAGGGACATGCTGCTCGGCAAAAGCTAAGTCCTCTTCAATTGATTTTAATATGTTCTCAGGAGACGTTTTGAATGGACGGTAATCAACCGCGTCGCTATTCGGCGCTACGGTAACCAAAGGAATTTCGTTAAACGAACGGACGAGATAATAGTAAGCGAGTGCTCGCATGAAGCGAGCCTGACCTACAATAGAATTACTTTCCTGTTCGGTGAAATTGTTATCCTTTTTAGTGATACCAGGTACATCCGTGATCACCACGTTCGCTCTTCCTATCAAAAGATAAGCAGACTGCCAATCCAGGATATTTATATTTCTCTGGTTGGAATCAAACCGATTAGGCTCAAAAAGCTGGAAATAGGGGTAGGTATTATTGCCAGAGGCACCTGCCGATATAAGATCACCCCGACTCTCGCCCCACATCCAAAATTTTCCTACGCAACTTTGTAAAGCATCGTAGATGCCGATAAGCGCAGCGTTTGCATCATCTTCCGTTTTGAAGAAGTCTTGCCTGGTAAGAGAGCTGTCGGGTCTTTTATCAAGCATCTTTTCGCAACTGCTTAAGACTGATAACAAAAGCAGTAATGACAGCGATGTTATTTTTCTATTAAGTATGTTATACATATTCGTCGTACGTTTAAAATTTGAAATTTAAGCCAAGGGTGTACTTACCGGGTTGCGGAGTACGGCCCCTGTCGACACCGATAAACCCAAAATCCTGACCGAGACCGATTTCAGGGTCCGGTCCGCTATAATTCGTCAGGGTAAACAAGTTAGTGGCAGTTACATACATATCAAAGCCACGTAGCTTTACCCTCTTAACCAGGTCGGCAGGGAATGCGTAGGCCAGGGTAAGTGACTTTAAGCGGGCGTAAGAGCCGTCCTCAATCCATCGGGTAGAACCTGTGGTATTCCGGTTGTCATCGCGCAAAGCCCTAGGCATATTGGTCTCGTCACCTTGCTTTCTCCAGCGCCTTAACACCGTTATCCCTTGATTATTTACATTGTCCATCCTCTCCAACTCATAGCGCATTCCGTTAACCAGGTCGTTTCCATACTGGAAGTTAATGAACGCGGTTAAGCTGAGGCCCCTGTATCTGAAGGTGTTGTTAAGACCGCCGTAAAAGTCCGGATTACCATTGCCTACTTTCACTCTATCCTGGGCATTGATAATCCCATCGTGGTTAAAGTCTTCAAAAATGGCGTCGCCGCCTTTGTATGGTGATCCGGTCTCGGTATTCACACGCATTATGCGTGGGGTTATCCCGTCAAGTTCATAGACAATATTGCCGTCCGCGTCTTTTACCGCGGCGTCTAAATCAGTGGCGTAAACTCCTTTATAAACCAGTCCATAGTAAACACCCAGAGCATCACCTTCTTTAACCTGGCTTGAAAAACGTGCGAATTGATTATCAAATCTGAGAGCTCCTCCAGGAAGACTGCTCACAATATTTACGTTTTTTGCAATATTAAACATGGTAAGCCAGGAAAAGCCTTTTCCGTTTTGTGCTTTTGGTTTGAACACATCGTAGCTTATATCAAATTCCACCCCCCGATTTTTTATACTTCCTAAGTTAACCAGGATACTATTGTTGGAACTACCGCTGGAGCCGGGCAGAGCAAGGTTCCGCAATATGTCTTTAGAATGATTTTCGTAGAAATCCAACGCAATAACCATTCTACGATTGAACATTTCCAAATCCATCCCCAGATTTTTCTGCACGTTGGTCTCCCATTTTAAATTATCCAACTGAGGATTACTCTGAGACACTCCTGAATAATCTCCATAGGCACTTCCCGTAGAAAACTGACTGATGAATTGATAATTGTTTATACC
Organism: Paradesertivirga mongoliensis; assembly: GCF_024436395.1. Taxonomy (GTDB): domain Bacteria; phylum Bacteroidota; class Bacteroidia; order Sphingobacteriales; family Sphingobacteriaceae; genus Paradesertivirga; species Paradesertivirga mongoliensis. The sequence continues at coordinate 404,652 of NZ_JAFMZO010000003.1, forward strand.
ACCGCTTCTACCTGATGTACCGATGGTTGCTTTCAGTTTTAACTCATTCAGAAAAGTGAACTTTTTCATAAAAGGCTCGGAAGATAATCTCCAAAACAGCCCTGCGGCAGGAAATGTGGCGAATCGGTTACCCGGTCCAAACTTCGAGTTACCTTCTCTGGCGAAAGTAAAAGAAGCCGAATACTTGTCGTCTTCACCGAAAAGAACCTGCGCCTGTCCGAAAGCCCTGATCGCCGCATAATCGTCGTTACCACTGCTAAGCGAGAGGTAGCCAGAGGCAGCACCCAGCGAACGCATTTGCCCGGTCGCAGTCGCATAGCCTTCTGTTGTTAAACGATTCCCTTTGGCCCCACTAAGAGTAACTCCCGAAGTTGCCACCAACTTAAACTTATCGGCAAACTTTCTATTATAAGAAAGGAAATTATCAAGGTTATGCGTACGACGTTCTACATCACGATTTTGAATACGGTTAAACAAATTATCGTTCCAAATCACCCCGGTAGCTTCCGGTGGCAGGAACGCAGATGCGTCATCTCCGATAAATTCTATACCGGCCTGAGACCTGAAGGTTAAACCTTTGGCAAGCTCTAATGTAGCGGTGAAATTAGGCTTTAGATTGATAGTTTTTGCTGTGTTGCTTACCGAATTCACGAAAGCGATCGGGTTATCCTGTCCGTTCATAAAGCCAGGAAGAGATAGATAGCTGCTTTGGGGATTCCCCTGCGCATCGATATCATAGATTGGTAACATTGGTGTCCGTGTTAAGGCTATGTTAATCGGTGTTCCTCCGTTCAAATTCCAGTGAAGGTCATTTTTGGAACGTGTGAAGGCTATATTAGCTTGTAATTTAAGCTTGTTAGAGACTTTGTAATCGAGATTAAAACGCCCGGTAAATCTCTTAGCGTTTAAAGCCTTCATAGAGCCTTGCTGATCGTTAAAGGAGGTAGTGAAGCTATATCGAACAGCTTCCCCGCCGCCACTTACAGAAAGATTATAGTTTTGGGTTAAACCAGTCCTGGCAAAACCCTGGAACCAGTTGGTATTGTTTTGATAATACAGATACGCTTCGTAGGTAGGATCGTCTACCAAAGGTCGGAGATTGGCATGTAGCGGGTTAATGTTTCCGTTGTTCTGTTCCGCCTCAAGACGCATTGCTTTATACTGATTGGCGTCAAGCACCGGAATCCCACGCGCTTTTTCTACTAAAGTAGTCTGTGTTTGGAACGTGATATTAGTTACACCAGGACGACCTCTTTTAGTAGTTATCACAATCACACCATTCGCCGCACGGGCGCCGTAAAGTGCTCCGGCGCTGGCATCCTTTAAAATGTCAATTCGCTCAATGTCGTTAGGATTTATATCGGCGATCGGGTTGGTTCTGGCCACATCACTATTAGAGTAGGAGGCATCTGCCGTGATAGGCACACCATCAACAATATACAGAGGTTGCGCGCCACCACCGATTGTCCCTACTCCTCTGATACGGATGTCAGCTCCGGCACCCGGATCGCCTGATTCTGAAACGATCTGAACTCCAGCGGCCCTGCCCTGAAGCATCTGATCGATAGACGTAGCCGGTTCTCTTTCCATCAATTCAGCCTTAACTGTGGTTACAGAGGATACCAAATCTCTTTTTGGGGTGTTTATTAAGCCTAAACTCGGAGCATCCGATCTTGTCCCCGTAATCGCTACCGCAGCAAGTTCGGTACCGGATTGAAGGGCTACATTAATGACACTTCTTCCGTTAACCGACTCCACCTTAGTAGCTGAGCCGATAAACGAAAACTTAATCCGGTTCTTGGCGTCCGCCATTCTTAGCGAATAGTTACCCTCCTCATCGGTGGTCGTACCATTCACCTGACGGTCGTTCGCATTAATTTCCACTACAGACACACCCGGTAAGGCGTCCCCGGAAGGGCTTTCGGTTACTTTTCCTCTGACAACTTGTGCCTGGGCCATTACCGCCGGAATAAAGCAGCAGGTCATAGCAAGAGCAGCCAGATAACAGATTATTTGTTTCTTGAACATAATGTATATCATTAAGATTTTAACTTACTTTCTAGATTTTCTCGAAGTTATTGGAGGGCTGCCGGAATTAGCAATTTGTCGGTTCGGTAAGCATAGCCCGTATTATTCGGTGTTCCGCTATACAGTTGCGGACCTACCGAAGCCACATTATTAGCCGCATTGGTAACCGTATTACCGCCGTTACTGAAGGTAAGGTTCCCGCCAAATTCAGCAGCCTTCGCTCCTGTCAACCCTGCCTTATTTAGATTTGAACTAACGATCTGATGTCTCATCAGGTTAGCAAACTGATTAATGGACATGTATACATCACCCAAAAGCTGCTTCTCGACGTCAATACGAGCGGCTCTCATTGCTGCGTTGTCGGGCATCATATAAGTATTACCCCGGTTATTGATCGCATAGGTGTTAATCAGATTAGTTTTTTGCATCGCCGCGAAATACAGTTTGAATTCTGGCTCAATCATTGCCTTACCGAGCGCGCTTAACTGTCTCGGAGATTCTCTGAACGTGCTGTTAATGAAATGGATGATTCCGTTACTCGCACGGATGTCCTTTCTTCCGAAATCGGCGTCGCTTCGCAAGGTGGTGGACAACATTTCGTAGCCGTTTGAGAGGAAGTGAAGATTTGCACCCACCCTACGGTTTTTCAAGCCCTCAGCGGTCATTACTGTATCGCTAAGAAAATAGTTTTCCAGTACTTCTTCGATATAGGATGGAGATAAGGAATCAATTTTGTTATCGACCTTTGCCATAGCAGGCGCAATGAATGCGTCGAGCACCTGGTTATTAGGGATTAGAATGGTTGTGAAAGCGGGGGTACCTCCCTGGCTGTTGGCTACTGTGTTCCCCACAGCTTTGTATTCGACTGCAATATTTGCGCCTGAATTAAGAAGCGGATAGGTAAAGATATAAGCAGTGTCAATCGTGCCGTTTCTGTCCTTGTCGAAAGAATTTTCGCGATCAATTGTCTTGGTGCGCAAAACTTTCATCATTTTACCGAAAGTTGAGTTCGCTATTTCCGGATCGGAACTAATTATTTCTTCTAAACTTTTCAGCGGAACCATTACTTCTGGAATACCGTGAATAACGCCGTTATCGGCATCCATGTCTTGAAGAGATTTGACTATCTCCAGGTTATTTATTTTAAATACACCTGCAACGCTTGCGTCGATGTCGACAAATTTACGGTTACGGGTTAAATACTGTCTTTTTTGACTATACAATTTATTCAGCGGATTTGTGTAGCGGTCGCGGAGGTCATAATAATACCACATACTCTGCACTACATGGTAGCTGCAAATACTAAACAACTCTGCTACTGGTACGTCTTTCACTGAGCTGTATCCGCTTGCGCTTAAATACTTGGTGAAGGCTTCGTTTGTAGGCGCGAATACAGTGTACGAGCCCCCCTTAATTAAAAAAGGTGTCAAACCAGAATGGTCTAGAGCCTCTGTGAACATGCTGAATTCGGGAGTTTTTTTTATTTTTTCGTACAAGTTCCCGCCCTTGGTGCTTCCGTCACTCCAGTACTCGTCGAAATTCTTGTTACAGCCAGCGAAGGAAAACAACAAGAAAAACAGCAAAAAAACCCGGTAAGGGTAATCCTCTTTTCGTAAAAATCTAATCATTGGTTATATAATTTGGTTAACTATGCAAATTTTATTGGTTTACAGTGCCGACAATCCCTCCAACACGCATAAACAAATACTTGACTTTATTGAAATTGAAATAACTTCCCTTTACTAATTGGCCCCAATGATTGCGATCATTTTGCTGGGTTTTAATTAACTAAAGATAAATTGAGCATGGTTTTTCCTATGCCACATTTGTGCAAATTCGTATCCCATTTGTTCACCCAGGTATTTTGAGAGTTTATCACTGAAATATACTCTTTATACCAACGTTGACATAAAACCCCCTCCTTATTCGAGAAATCCAAATCATAGGGCACCCTTTTTTCATTACAATTCCTTCAAGCCTAAATATTGGGTTCCACGGGGCTCATTCAATTGTAGAAAGAACATTAAGACCTTAAATATTTAAGGCATTCATTCTGCTGCCACTTCTTAATTCAGGGCTAACGACGCCAAATGGAAACTCCGGTTTTTACTGCCGAGATGAAACAGCAGCATCAGGAAAATATAATATGGTTTTGAGGTGCTCCGCTGATATTACTTGTGTTAATTGATGTCATTTTTACGAACATGGAATTCTGCTACCTTAGAACCAGCTGCTCCGTCGGCAGATAACGATTGAACTACTATTTGGTATTTTCCGTCAAGATCTGATGTAAAAAACTCCAATATAGCGGTGCCATCTTTAGCCACTTTATTGCCCGGACTCCAAAACAAGGTGGTTCGATAATCCGGGGTTTTTGAATGGGCGCTGATGTCTGCAGGGTACATGGGTGAATAAAACTCGCGCATATTTTGTAATCCATCATAGTCGGCAGCGGCGGCTCGCTCCGTCAACTTAAAACCTCCTAAATCACCTCTATAGCTGTGCAAACTCAGGATACCCGAGAAAACATTATGACCATACACATATGCATCATTAACTAATTCAATCCTCTCTATATTCATCGGGTTGATTTGAACTACCGCGTCCCCCTCGTCAAAAACAGGAACTCCATCTATCAGAATCAAGGGCGCCTGGTGATGGAAAGTCCCAATAGCCGGACTAAGCATTTTTAACCGGTATGATTTATTTTTTAAGGTTACTAGAACTTCTGAAACATACTCCCTTAACACTTCTTCCATCGTTGTGAAACGGACATAATCGTCAAGTTTATAAACCCGATCGGGCCTCACATAAAAAGCTGCACTATCAATTGGTTCTACTCGTTCTCTATTAAGATTTGTTGATTGGTATATATTATTTACCTGCATTGCAACGCTCCTTAGGAGCAACTCCTGGTTGTTTGGATATGTTTTTTTAAAACTAACTTTAGCCGGATCGGTAAAAAACGTCGAGAAAGGTGAATTTATTTCCAAACGTACAAGACTGTCGCGCCGGGGATCTGTCTGAAAACTAATCTCGGCCCGCCCACTAAAGTCTTTTGTATAAAAATTTACCAGGCCATTACTATTTGACACCCCAGTATAAAATTGCGGCCTGCGACCGGGAATAGATAGAAACGCTATTTGATTAGCAACCGGCTCCAGACTTTTAACATTGGTAATCCGGCCGCTGACAATATGCCCCTCTAGTTCTGGCAGATGGTAAGTATCTTGTTTCTTTTCACCTAACACATCGTCCCATTTAAATCGTCTCCACCCATGTGTCAGCATTAGCTCGTCGGTCGAATTATGGTATGGATTATCTAAGTACCAGGCAGGGTCTTCAACATTTCCTTTCAGCTCGGAAGTTAACCAAAGGACCGAGGTAATATCTCCCCTGCTTTTCTCAACAGAATCTGCTCTATAAACAGCAACGGAAAAATCACCGCTTGCCGGCTCGCCATTTCCGAATTGCTCAAATGAAATAATAACCTTTTCTCGTGGAGAGTATACGGCTTTATTAGCAGAAACGTTGACGTTAAGCAATTTCTCGGGCTTTTTAAAAAACAACCGTTCACATATGGGCCGGCCAGAGGCGTCAAATAATGTAAGGTGAGAAATGCCGTCTCCCAACTGAGTAAAGGGAACAGTAAACCCCTCCGAAAGCGTGTTGCTCGGCAACGTGCTGACAAATCCAAGCTTCTGTCCGGTATGCACAAGCAAGGTGAACTTCTCATTGCTTTGAATAGTATTTTGCACACTAACGTTCAATACTGAAGCTCCCCGCTTAACAGACATTACCACGCCGCTATCGTAGACAGGAGGTAGTGGTGAAGAAAAAGATTTCCCATTTACGGGCATCACTACAGCCCTGTATAACCGCTGTTTCTGCGGTTTGAAGTTGAAGCTCCCTATTCCGTGTCTTGACGGAGTAAATCGTACTATCGTGTCAAGGCCATCGAGAATTGCCCCTTCAAAATCTACAGAATGTCCTTCATTATCCAACACCTTAAATGCGACTTTACTAGTCAGCCCTGAAACAAGATTGCCACCTTCCGGAAAAAACTGAATAGCCAGCGTTTTCTCGGATGCATTTACTACCACTTCCTCCTCCCTTACGGTATTATAAATTGAAAGACTCTTTTGATAATAAAAATCCGGATTAAAATTTTTCATCCAGTTGGTATAACTTCTCAGCCGGTAGCTGCCCGACTCCAATGCAACCGGCAAATAAGCAGAACCTGCGCCTCTACCCTCTTTTAATTCTATTTTCGTTTGGATAACCGGTTTGTTTTGTGAGTTGAGTAACTCGACGTAGGCTACTTTACTCACATTCGAGGGAAGGTTAGTATAGGCTTCAGTACAATAAACTTTAAACCAAATGATCTCGCCGGCCAGGTACACATCCTTGTCGTTGTGAATATAAATCTTCTCCTGAAAATTGGTCTTCAAATGGTTGCTGAGCTTTCGTTGTAAGTCTCCGCCATCCTGCTGGGCCCGGGCGGAAAACTGAACCAGTGTGCATAATAACGATAAAAATATTTGAGCTTTCATCTCGAGTTTCGCTTAATTGGGCCAGAATGAAGGCTTTACATTTGAGCCACGAGTAGTGCAATCAAGACATGCTTTCGGGCCGATAATAATTGAAGTATCACCATCTTTCCAAATCTTACTTTGGATTAGAAAATCCATTTGCGTATAGAACGAAACAGAATCAGAACTAACGGTCAGGACAGGTTCACAGGCTTCTCTATAAACCCAGGTCGCAGGCTTATCCTCCTTATGAATAAAAATTCTCTTTTCGGATACTGTCCCCGCACTTATCCATCCTATAACCTGTTCTTCGGGACGGGTTACGCATCTGATATTTCCCTTGAGTTCGCTGGGCTGAGGATCGAAAATAGTCCCTATCTCCTCGGTATTTTTCTTCATCGTCTCCATATATTGATAAGCTTCGCGAGTTAAGCCACATTGCTGAACAGAAATGCTATACAACTGAGAAAGCTTTATTGATGTTCCCTGGATGTGGGTAAGGGGAAAAAGAGAGACCCGATCATCAGAGAGCCGTTCCGTAGATCCTAAAAGAATACTTGAAGAAGCATTATTTTGCCAGCACCGCTCTACACTAACAAGTCGTTCGATTATTCTTCCGTCTTTGAACTCCCACAAAGAAGGTAAACCAGACCGAACCTCCCATGTCTCGCTAAAATCCCATGAGTAAAACTTAGTTTGGCTATTAGGATCGTGAGTGTTGACATAAACTTCAAAACCTCCTCTTTCTATTTTAAAATTCAAACTATCAATTTCTGGGGTAGCGATATTTTTCAAAAAGTCGGTTTCGTACACCTTTGTGTTTGCTCTGATAATTTTCACCCGGTAGCTTTTTGCGATATCTAAATTTTGAGTATTCAAATTACACTCGCCATTCTGATTGGAGATTCCCATAATGATCGTTCCATCGCTTCCTTCAACCAGCACCCTCGCGTTCGGTTCGGGAATACGCGGCACAGGATCCGGCAAATTTCCGCTCCGGCTTAAAATAAATCTAGTTGTACCTCCTATAGTTAGATGCCCCTCAACCACCAATAAGTCCTTGTTCTCAGCATTTACTTCAGGACTGAAAGGGTCTTTACAGGATATTGCCAATACAAAAAGTAAAAATAGAACTGTATTTAAAAGTCTCATTTGAAGCGGATATTATAATTGACAAAAGGAATTGCCGTGCCAAAAATCGACAGCTTGTACCCGTTAATAACCTTATTCTCACTGGCGAAGAAGCTGGCAAAGGCATTTTTTCGTCCGGTAAGGTTATAAACTCCAAACGTCCAGGAGTTGTGGGTTAGCTGTCTCACTTTATGGTTACCTAGCACATTCAACGAAATATCAGACCGGAAATAATCGGGAATTCTATACTGATTTCGCTCCGAATACAATAGCCGCTGCCCTCCCTTATAAAAATATCTGCCAACAGGCAATGTTATTGGCCTGCCCGTGCTATATGTAGTGTTAAGCGAAAAACTGACCCTGTGCGAAAAACGATAATTTCCAATTAAAGTAAAATCATGAGGCTTGTCGTAGTTAGACGCATAATATTTGCCTCCGTTGATGGAATTTGTTCCGGTGATATCTTCTGTTTTGAGTAAGGTTCGAGAATATGTATAGCCCAACCAACCATTCAGTTTGCCCGTAAGCTTTTTCACCAGGAACTCTATTCCATAAGCTTTTCCCTGAGTTGGGAGTACATCTTGCTCCAGTTTATGATTAAGAATTAAAACTGCTCCACTTTTGTAATCCAGGAAATCCTTTATATTCTTATAGTATCCTTCAACCGAAGTTTCGATGGTATTGGATTTAAAATTCTTGTACAGGCCGAGCGAAACTTGATCTCCCCGCTGAGGCTTGATATTCATATCACTTAACTTCCATACGTCTGTGGGAGACATCGATGTGGTGTTTGACAACATGTGAACATATTGCCGTTGCGTGTTATAACCTGCTTTTACAGAAAATGTGGGACTCAACGCTATTCTTGCCCCCAATCTGAATTCCGGCCCGTGATATGTTTTGATGAACTTTCCCTTCGGGTAACTTTCGGTAGACACCATATTTGCGTCTGTTACCGGGAGGCCGGGTGCGTAGAAATTTACCTTACCGGGACCCATATTGTTATACATGGAATAGCGCAATCCAGCATTCAGCGTGATAGCGTCGCTGAGGTCATAACGGGGTTCCACAAAAATCGCACTCTCTATTGCCTGTTCATTAGCCAAAACATCTGGCACTACCAGCGATCGCTCATTATAAGGCAAGAGCGCACCGGGTTTACTCTTATATAAAATCGAGCTGCCGCCGAACTCCATATTCAATTTTGGCGTTGGATAATAATTGAAAGTCGCTTTTAAATTATTTTGCTGAATACTGAACTTCATACTGTAATCCACTTCTTCCAGATAATTACTGTAATTATTGTACTCATACTTGTCTACACCGCCAGAAACAACGCTATAAAGCTTGTTATTAAAGGTGTGTTTCCAGCGCAGTGATAAATTTTGATTACTGTATCGAAAGGTGGTGTCGGTTGCCAGGTTGGATTGATCACTACTTAGATAAGCTGTGAAATAAAAGCTATTTCTTTCATTTTGTTGATGGCTAACATTAAGATTCAGATCATAAAAACTTGCTTTCGCACCTCGATAACCGGCTTTTTCTGGTAATAGGTCCATAATCCAATTCGAATAAGTGGTGCGACCGCCTACAATGAAAGATGTTTTGTCTTTAATGATGGGCCCTTCGAAATTGAGTCGGCTGGTAATAAGCCCTATACCTGCAGTGCCGGAATACTCCTTTTTGTTACCCTCGCGGGTGTTTAGCTCAAGCACTGAAGCCAACCTCCCACCATATTTTGCAGGAATGCTACTTTTATATAACTGAACGTCTTTGATCACTTCAGGATTAAAGGCAGAGAAAAAGCCAAAAAAATGTGCGGGGTTAAAAACTGTTGCGTCGTTAAAGAGGATCAAATTTTGATCTGTGGAGCCTCCTCTCACATTGAAACCGGTGCTTGATTCTCCTACAGACTTAACCCCCGGAAGAGTCAAAACCACGCGTAACACATCAGCTTCCCCAAAAACCGTTGGTACTTGCTTTATGGTAGCAATGTCCAGTTTCTCGATACCCATCTGAGTCCTCCGGATATTGGCTGTTTTGTCTGCTGTAATAACTACTTCTTTTAAAGAAAGCAATTGGTCTTGCAAGCCAATATCCAATTTTCCATCTCCCAACAGGAGAATGTACCGGCGGGTATCTTTAAAACTTACTGCTCTTAAATTTAATTCATGTCGCCCTTTTGGCAAGGTTAGAGAATAAAACCCGTATGCATCCGTAACAGCTGTAATTCGTGGCTTAGTAATAAATACGGCAACTCCCGAAAGAGGTTCACCCGATGTACTATGCTTCACATATCCTGCTATCGTCGCATTAGTTTTCTGGGAGTTTGTGTTAACTCCGATGGTGTAAATCTTGTTTTCTAACGTAGAGATCACCCTTTGTTCAGGAGCAGCTAAATCTGCAACCTGAACCTTGGGTGCTGAAACGTTATTCGGCGTTTCTCCACTATATTGAGATGGAAGCACTACCATTATTTGCTCCCCTTTCGTCAAGAAAATACTGTTTCCATAAATTGAATAATTAAACTCTGTACCAGAGAACGCCTGTTTTAAAATCGCTTCAGGGGTCGAATTCGAGACGCTTGCCGTTATTCTGATGCTGTCGAACAGTGGTCTATCGTAATATAACCGGTAATCGGATTGCAGCTCGATTTGTTTAGCTAGTTCGTCTATAGAAGCATTCTGGAGGTTTATATTGATCGTTGCCGAATCTCTTTGAGCACTGACTTGCTTTGCTGAAGCAGCGCATAAAATAAAAAAGAAAAAGTATACCAGGTGCAGATGTTCCTTTCCCATACTAGTTTTTTATCGAATCGAAATATCCAACAACTCGTAATATCGACCGCTCCTTTTCTTTTTTAAAGTTTAACTTGTTTGTTTTGATATATTGCTGAATTTGACTTCTGTTAGTTCCGAAAAGATTAACTAAATCACCTTTGGTTTTAACCTGCCGAAATACCGAATCTCTTAACAGGTAATACCGGTCATTCACAGACGCATTACGCTTTACATCAAACTGATTAACAGACTCATGCACTTTCTTCTGCCTCTTAGCAAGCAATACAGAGGGTCCCTTGTGAAGTAAATCATAATATCCGGAAGGGATCTGCTCTTCACTCTCCGTGTCGGTTTTTAGATTTATGAAAGTATGTCCCTGAACAAAAAATGATTCTACAAATTTCGGATTTACGATAACCTTAGATTTTTTGTCTGGGCCTATAACTATTAACTCGTCTCGCACAATATCATACGCTACATCAAGATCATTGTAACTATACCCTTCAGATGTAATGCTCCCTTGCACAAACTGTCCATTACCGAAAAAGGTGTGCTCATTATCATGGAGACTTATATGGTCAAAATAATACCTCCCGTTAAAAATCGATGAGCTCTCCCGCTGTTGGCTTAGATAAAAATTTGTTAGATTTTGAGATGCTGCTGCGATATAAGAGCTATCATTAAGAGCTTGTGAAAACGCACCCTTACTTAAGGTTAAAAACAGACCGGCTGTGGTAAGCAATCGATAGGTTGTGATCATAGGTTTAGATAGGAATTGAGAAAAATGCAGCGTCAATAAAAAGGGTACAAGTAAGTTCTTGTACCCTTAAATAACAATTGGCTGATAGTGCTAAGACCTTTCTTTTTATTTTAGTCCTTCAGCAACACCAACGTATGCTGGTTTCCGTACATAATTTTCGTTCCACAAACCGATAGGCTCGCCTGCTCTCCAGCTTGAGCTTGCAGGACTATCAAGAGGACTCCATATTGTAATACCATAGCGTTGAGCCGCCGGAACAAGTTCAAAATATTTATCCACCACGAACTGATACATTTCTTTCTGGGCAGCGTATTGCTCAGCAGTAGCTTGCGGAGTCTTCACGTTTCCAGCGAAGCCCATATCAAGTTCGGATACTTTTATAAGCTTTCCGGTAGCAGCCAATAGTTGGAACATTTCCACAATTTTCGCTTTGTCGGACGTTGCAGTAATATGCATTTGAGTACCGATCCCATCAATTTTAGCTCCCTTTCCTTCCAGATAGTTAACGTATGCAATCAAACCACGAGTTTTATCGAGGCTCCACTCTAGATTATAATCATTTATAAAGTGGATGTCTGTGGCATTGCCATACTGACGGGCCCATTGAAAAGCTTTCAGAGCATAATCTTTACCCATATAATCCTGCCAATAGAATTCATCGGCGGCCATTGTCGCTTTACCTACTCCGGTCTTCAGCTCAGCCGGACGTCCATCATCCATAGGCTCATTAACTACATCCCATGCTTTAACATGATCTTTAGTTGCAGTCACCATTTCCTTAATCCAGTTCTCCATAGCATTACTGATAAGAGTGTTCTTTTCAGCTGGAGTCTTTTCGATAATTTGGTCTTGAGCACCACCATATCCCTCGCCTTCTGCAGAACGGCCACGGGTAGAACTGCCACCCCAGCCTCCCCAAGTTCCAACGCCGTTTTCGAAATCGCTTGTTGCTATCAGATTTGTGTTACCATCACGCGTTAAAACTACATTATCAATATTAACGGTCCCCGCATAGTCTCCAAAACTAATTACAAACCTGTTCCTGTCCGCTTTCGTAGTAGTTACTTTAAGCTCGTATTCTTTCCAGCCAGTAGTTAAAGCAATCATTCCAAAACTATTGGAAGAGTAATCTGCTGATGATTGGAGCTCTGCCCGGATATTACCGGCAACACTTCCCTTAGCTACGATTTTTAGCGTATATTCCGTATTATTCTGAAGCGGTGGCGCTAAATCATAGGCAACCTGTGCTTCCCAGAAATTTCCAGCAGTTGGGTTTTTAAAAAAGTAGGAATAACCAGCATTGCCGCTACCTTTTTCATTATACTTCTTCAGAGTAATGTTATCAAAGTAAAAAGTAGTGGCGGTTTTTCCTAAGTTAAACGCTATTGCCCCACTTGTCGCCATTGATTCAGATACAGTGATTTCCTTAGTATAAGTTGACCACGTTGGTGTTGAAGAAATAGTACCGAAGAAATCCCAGTGCTTATACGCACCAGCCGTCACATGGGCTTGAGTGGGATAAGACGCTGCAACATCCGAACGCACATCCATCTTTAGCTGATATTTTTCTCCTGCCACCACAGCTGGAGAAAATTTTATAAATAATTGAGCATCATAATCATTTGTCCGAACTGCAGCGTTAGTTATCTTAAGCGCTCTCCCGGTGTTGTTCGTGCCCTGACCTACGGCGGTAAATCCAGCAACAGCATTTGTGTTAGTTTGATAATTTGTTGCGGCGTCGGTTTCAAAGTTAGCACCGGTAACAAGGTCCCAGGTTGGGGTAGCCTTCCCCGGAATTACGATCGGTGCAATTAACTTTTTCAAATAAGTTGCGTTCTGATTTGCATGCCATGCAAGAGTGTGCCCGAAAACAGAGACACCTCCTTCCGCAGCTACATCTAACAATGTAGTAACGTTTCCTAATTTAAGTGAGCCGTCGTTTTGAACAACCGCGCCGTGCTTCATTTCATAGCCCAAGGTAATTTCATCAAAATTACTATTGACCAACCGGTACATCACCCCTTTTTTAGTGTACTCAGCCAAAGATACGGCCGCCCCAAATTTTAAATTTGGGTTAGCAGAGCGATCAATATACTCCTTCAATGGTTTATAGGCGTTTATCGCTTGTTGATTTACATAGCTTTCAGGCGCCTCCACCTTGTACTCAAGAGCATCATATTTCTGGCATGAAGCGAGCACTAGAGACGCGCTAACGCCCAGTGCGATTTGGTAAAATAATTTCATATTTCTTAAATCTAAATTATAACCTTAATTAGCTACGGGGGTGAATGTCTCCATCCTAACTCCCCGATCACGTAAAACCAATGTATCGGTAGTTGTTACGTTAACATCACTTAGCTCAACCTGATAGTTTAGGTAGAGAGCATCGCGGTCTTTATTACCCCAGCTATTTTTCTCACCTTTTTTAACAAACTTACCTGTTCCGCTGGCAGCAAAGGTTCCATCAGCTGAAGAAACAGTACAGTTGCCGCTTGCATCGAAAGTTAAAAGCAGCGTGCGGTTTACATTTACGCCACCTGTTCCTTTAACAACCAGCGGAAATTCAGCCTGAGTCAAAGAACGGGTTGTCATACCTTGAAGTTGATCTTTCTCAACAAACTGCATGTGACGGGTCTCAGTTCTGTTAAGCGCCGTATTACCGCCTTTACCAACAAATACGTCTTTTCCTCTGCGTAAGTAAGTACCGTGCCATGGATTCACATATTTTACAGCGTAAAGTGTATAATCCTTCCCAGCGAGAATTGAATCAGCCTGATTTACGCCAGTCATTTTCAATGGAATGACATAAGTTGTTTTAGTTGACAAGGGGTCAGCAAAAAAAGCATCAGTTAACTGAACTTCTACTCCACCTACAAGACTGCCTTTGGGAATAACAATGTTATTAGACGCAAGGGTATAATAGCTGCTCGGCATGACTTTAACCTGTCCACCTCCAACAGTTGCTGGAAAGGATAAATTTGCAGCCTTCGCATTGTCCACGACAAAACCAATTGAAATGTCTTTTTCATTCGAATAAACCCCACCGGTTGTGGCCATAATTCTAATCTTGTGCTCATTATCGAGGGATGTATCAAATATGTCCTCACCCAAGGTAACTGTTCTAATTGGACCTTGATATGCGAAATAAACCGACTGCATCCCAAAATCAGGAAAATCCCACTCAGCATTTTTACAAGAAGTGAGTGCAGTTAAAAGGATTAACGGGATATAAAATATTTTTTTCATAATATAATTAAGTTTTAAATGGTGATGAGATTCTGTTACCAACTGGATTCAGTATTTCATCGTTCGCTCTACATCTGTCTGAAACATGAGGTGCCTGCGGGCACCTCTTAACTCTACCATCCAGTGTTTTGCTGCAATGCATTATATTTTAAGATCTCGCTGTAAGGAACAGGTCCAAATCTCATAAAATCTTCATAAGGCCTGGCTTCCACATCAATAACCTGATAAATGGAATTGTTCTGCGAAATCCTCATTCCTTTGGCAGCGTCATTCATGCTTTGGTTCCATCTGCGGATGTCCCAAAATCTGAAACCTTCAAAAGCTAGCTCTAACCTCCGCTCATTTCTGATAAGATCGCGCATCAAATCCTTATTCGCTTTGATGGACTCAAGGTACGCATCTCCCCCGGTGATACCTGCTCTATTGCGGATCATTTTGACGATATCATAAGCCGAATGCGCATGACCACCGGTTCCCAACGGGCCGAAAGCCTCATTTGCTGCCTCGGCGTATATCAAAAACAACTCTGTATAGCGAATATGAGGTTTGTAGTGTTTCTGATTATTAACCGTACCAGCTATGGAAACATCTTGACGCAGAAGCTTTTTCATGTAATAACCAGTTCTGGTAGATTGTTCGGTTTTATTCAAACCATCTCGCTCTCTGTCGGGGGTAGCAGTATTTGTATAATCAACACTTGTAAAGATCTCAGTATTTGAGGGACCGGCAGTACCACGGTTAAAAATAACAGTTCGGGCCAATCGCGGATCACGACCAGTGTAAGGCGCAGCTGGATTATAGCCACTCAATGCAGTATTGTCGATAGGATATCCATTTGCCATCGGAAAGGCATCAACCAAGTTTTGTGTAGGATTCAGACGACCCCGCCCCTGTAAACTAGGTGGATAATGATCGGCTTCCAGGTTACTATTTGTTCCAATATTAGTACGCCACAGAACCTCCGGAGGCGTGCCCCCTGAGCCTAATCCGTCAACCTGATCTTTTTCATACCAAATATGACCCTTTGTATCAAAAAGCCACTGATTTGCATTCAAAACGTCCGCTGCGTGATTTGCTGCCATGGTCCAAGTAGTTGTATTACCTGTGCTATAAGCGGGACTCGCAGCCAACAAACTCGCTTTCGCACGAATTGCTTTGGCAATTCGCCGAGTCATAAGCTGCTTGAACTGCTCACCGAAAACGCGGTTATACGTTTCTGCGGAAACACCTGCATACTTTGCGGGCACATCCGATATCGCTGATTGTTTATAATCAAGAGGCAATAACGCTTCAGCCTTATCCAAATCGCTGTAGATTTGCTTCATACAATCTTCAAACGTAGCACGCGGCTTATTAAAGTCTGAAAAGGGATTTTCTGGTTCGAGTATGAGTGGAACACCATATAAAACACCATTTGACCATCCTGCATGTGCTTGTAACAGATAAAACATCATGTATGCTCTCAATCCATACGCTTCTCCCATATAACGATCTTTGAACATCGTGGCAACCATCGGACTTTTTGTATCCCAGGTTACTTTCTCTGCTTCAGCCAGGAAAAGATTCAGGTATTGTATACCTGCCCGCGCGTTATGCCAACGGTCGAAGGGATTGTCAATTGCAGACCACTGACCTGTTGCCGCCCGGCGAAAGCCATTGTTTATATCGTTACTCACCGCATCGTCTGTGGCAACATCATCAAAAGTCCAGCCAGCACTCGGAAGCCGTGTGTAACCGTTCAGCAGGATTCCATGTGCGAGTGTTGGTTGCGTGTAAATATCTTCATATTCACCGTTATTTACTGGTGCAGGTTCGATAAACTTCTCACAACCCGACAGAGTAAATAGCACGCCTATAACAAGTATTGAAATTCTATTCATTTTTTCTAATCTAATTCTGTTAAAATAATGCCTTCAAACCCAGGTTATACAACCTTGTCTGGGGAGCAGTTGTAATATTCGTCTCCAATAACTCTTTTTCTTTGGCCACAGTAAGGAGGTTGAAACCTGCTACGTACACGCCTAGTTCTTTCACTACTTTACTTTTAAGAAGCTTTTGTGAAAAATTATAGGAAACCTGAACTTTAGACAAGTCTACTCTATCTGTGGTATAAGTCCAAAAATCAGAATCCCTGAAGTTGTTATTCCCCGCTGTAGTAGTAAGCCTTGGGAAGGTAGCAGTATTTTTTGTCTCCTCTGTCCAACGGTCGCGAACAACTACTGAGTATTTATCGGCTCCATTCACCCAAAAATAATTGTTGTTCTTCATGCCTATACCACCGAACCTACCGGTTCCCAGAGCAAACACCGAAAAGTTTTTCCATTTAGCGGTAAAATTAAGCCCCATGGTCAACGGGGAACCAAACCATCCTCCACGACCGAGATATACATAATCTTTGCCATCAATTACCTTGTCATTATTCTGGTCCTTATACTTAATATCACCCGCCCTAACTTCACCATAAGCTGGTTTAACCGCTCCATTATCTTCCCGGCTGCTAGCAGCTGCAGCTTCAACTGCGTCCATATAGAATCCTTGACTTTCAAGCCCCCAAACAGCATCTAAGGGTTTGCCCTGTCTGTACTGATACTCATCCAGATAAACTACTTTGTCCGCACGTTTTGTCGCTTCAGTGGTATAATAGGTAGCTGAGGTACCCAGCCCTAAATCTACCGCACCTACCCTCTTCTTCAGGTTTATATTAAAATCTAAACCAGTGCGTAAATCAGCATTGTAATTTACATAAGGAACCAATGACGACACCGGAAACTGTTGTGAAAAATAGTTTGGAAATAAAGCATTGTTTTGAATAGGAATATCTGAGTTATTAATGCGGAAAGCATTAATACCAAAAGCAAGTTGCTTTTTGAACATACTACCCTGAAGACCTATACTCACTTCCTTTCTTTTCGCAAAAGTCAAATCAGGATTTGCTCCACGTCTGTAATCTGTTGACATATAGCCTGAACCATCGCTCCAACCATAATAGGTCCCATTGGTAGGCTGAATAAAAATGTCCTGATATAAGAAGTAATCATTCAAGTCAAGATCTGTATGTAATATACCTGCACTGGCGGTTAGCATCAGATTGTCGAAAATTGAAGAACCTTTCATAAATGACTCCTCACTAATCCGCCAGCCTAAGGATGCTGAAGGTGAAAATGCGGTACGCTTACCTGGAGCATACTTGGCGGAGCGAACGAATGCTCCCGTAAAATCGACGTAATACTTTTTGCTGAGGTTATAACCCAGTTGCAAGCCTAAATTCGAGTTCGCCTCGGGTTGATATTCTTGAGAAAATAATACCCGGTAAGCTGTACCCATTAATATAGCCGAAATATTGTGTTTGTTGCTGATCGATGTGTTATAATTAAACTGACTTGAAATTGATGTGGTTTGTCTGTAATAACTGTCAGCAATCACTTGTTCACCATTCCTGCTATCTAGGCCAAACGGCGCGCTAAGGCTGCCGATAACATCTTTACCAGAGTAATCTGTCCAGTTTGCCTGATAAGTTGCATAACCGTTACGATAACCCTGATTGTATCGGTTATAATAATCCTGACCAAATGTGGTACTAAAGGTTAGACCTTCAAGAATTCCTTTTAAGTCTGCGTCAATTCCTGTTGTAAACTGGAACTCGCGTTGAACATATCCATTGGTACCACCAAGATAGCCTGCTGCAATTGGGTTAGTTTGGTCAACTGATGTTCCACCCGCCAAATACTTACCATCGATAATGTTAGCTGAACTAACTACCGCCCAACTAGGTGAATCGGTTTCCTCTATAAAGCTAAGTGGGATAAGTGGTACGAATCTGTTAGGACGTATTGTCGATGCACCACCGAAATAATCAGTATTTATACCCCGACCAGTCGAAAAAGCCGCGGTAGCATCTACCCGAGCCTTTATAGCCCTTGTTAATTGCATATCTACATTACCTCTAATGTTGAAACGATCACTGGTATTGTTCTTTTTAGCCTCGCCAAAATTTAAAAGAGAACCTGAACTGTTAAAGCCAATATTACTGTAATAGCGGGCACGTTCGTTACCACCATAAATCTCCGTCACTGCATCGTAGCGTCCAAAACTACTCTTCAAATAATCTGAAGAATAAAAATCTACGTCCGGATAACGATATGGATTTATTCCTGAATGATTATAAATTTCTGTGTTTGTAAATAGTCCATTTGGAGTAACGCCAGGAGTAGCATCATTCATTAATGCTTCATTATACAGCGTCATATACTCAGAAGACCCCAGGTAACTCGGGAATCGTTTGGGCACATTAACCCCGGCATTTGTGCGTACATTAATTTTCTGTTTGCCCTCAATACCTCTTTTAGTGGTAATTAATATAACCCCTCTGGCACCGCGGCTCCCATAAAGCGCTACCGCAGGAGCACTCTTCAAAAACGTAATTTGGTCAACCTCATTAGGGGTAACGCTTTCAACCGAGCGTGGAATACCGTCCACCAAAATCATCACACCTGTCAAACCCCATATTCCATTACCGTTAAACCCGGGAGCCAAAGCATCCATTCCGTCCAAAGTATATGTGAAGTAGTTATCTTCAAGCAAACTAGCTACGTCAACATTCGAAACGCCGGCTGGAAGGTCGGCTTCATCAATTTGCTTGAAAGCAACCTGAACACTCCGAACATCCTTCGCCAGAGAAATCTCGGTAAGATCTGATGTCGCAACAATCAGCGACGGTTTATAACCAGGTGCGGTTACCATAAGCACCGCATCTGTTGGAACTTCAACAGTAAAACTACCAGACTGATCGGTAACAACTGAGATGTTATTCGTCTCATTTACGACAGACGCGCCTTTGATAATCTCTCCAGCAGGACCTTTAACAGTAGCTTTTACAGATATTTTAACAGCGTCTTGAGCCCTAAGTACGCTGGCAAACAGCGTAAATAAGACGCATAAGACAATTGCTATTTTTGAATATTTCATCATTTTATCTTTAATTTTCTAATTCTTTGAAATAATGAATTTTACCAGCCCGGGTTCTGTTTAAACTCAGGATACATATTAACATCGGTACGTTTTAACGGTAACCAATAGTGCTTTTCCGAAAACGGGCGTGTTAGAATCAGTTTCTCGCGATAATTTAAAACTTTGTTAGTCTTAGGATCCTTACTTGCATCCAGGGGAGCGGCACGGTCGAATTCAGCTGAAGTTTTTAAGGTGTAAGGCGATTCTGTTAATAACCTCCAGCGACGAAGGTCGTTAAAACGATGCCCTTCAAAAGAAAGCTCAACTGCCCGTTCACGACGAACCTCGTCCATGAATTTATCAGGAGTAAGGTACGAAGCAGTAAGTGGTAACACTCCTGCTCTTGCACGAACAGTATTAATGGCATCAGCAGCGGTTTTACTATAACTAGCGACATCTGATTTTGCAGTAGCCGAATTATTGTTACCAGCTGCCACAGCTTCCGCATACATTAAATACACATCTGACAAACGCATGTAAGGAACCCTTATATTTAGGGAGCGTGAGTAATCCCAGCCTAAATCAAATTTATTTGCGTTGTTGGGGACAAACTTCTTAGTCATAAACCCGGTACGGCTGCCGGTGCGCTCATCGCGATAACTACCTCCGCTGAAAAGGTTTGCGTAGCGATTTCCTTCTTCATTAGCAGGCATAGCACCTTGTACAATCTTTTCGCCATCAAATGCGATATCTTTATAAAATCTAGGGTCACGATCCTTGAAAGGATATTGAGGATCGTAGCCTGAAGCCGGGTCTGCCTGGTATTGATTTTGTATCGGCAATCCGTTCTTCATTCCATAGTAGCCTACATAGTTAGCTGGCGGAGAGAAGATAACGGTTTCTGCGCCAACGATTTGGGGAGTGTACTGTTTTGCAGTATTGTAAGTTGAACCGTGTGCATCCCAGTAAGGTCCCGAGAAAATATTTTCAATCTTGCCTCCGTCAGCCCCGCTAGGCAAAGCCCACTGTTGCCCAACCGTGTAGAAGTTAGAATTATACTTCTCAAAAGGGACAAGAGCATATTGTGTTTCACCACCTTCGACCATGCTCAACACTGCAGCGAAGGCATTAGCAGCCTTTTTGGCTAGTTCAACATTATATGTTTTGCTGCCAGTAGATTCATGATTCATCAAAGGACTGGCTGCCCACAGGTAATTCTTACCAAGGTATGATAAGGCCATGATTTTGTTTATACGAAGCTGGTTTTTGCCACCAGTTTTCTTTCCTGCTGTAGTGTTATCCCAATTTATGGGCAAAATAGCCGCAGCATCGGCAAAATCTTTGGCTGCTTTCTCTGCAGTTTCATGGTAATTCAACCTGGGTTCCCTCAATATCTCATCTCCTGGAAGTACCCGGTCGACGTAAGGTAAGCCACCAAAATACTGCATCAATTGAAAGTGAAACCAGCCGCGAAAAAACAGTAGTTGGCCTTTTATAAGGTCCCGCTCTTCATCCGTAGCGTTAACCATCAAATCCATATTCTCAAGCCCCAGGTTGCATTTACGAATGCCGTACCAGGCCAGAGGCCATAGGCCCTTGTCAAACCTGTTATTGCCTGTAGCTGCATTATCGTCATCCAGCCAGCCAGCGTCCCAGCCGTCGAACTGACGTTGCCAGCCCCAAAAATCGCCCTGGTCTACCTTAATAATAAAATGGAAATTATTGGTGGTTGACTGAATCTCATCTTCACCAAAATTCCAGCTATTGGTCCAATAACCGTTTGTAAAGTCAGGGATACAATTATATAGTTCTTCGGTAAATCCCTGAAAATTTCTGAAATCCTTAAATGCAGTTTCAGCGTCTACAATTGATTCAGGCTCTCTGTCTAAATACTTTTTACAGGAAACCATTCCCGTCATCGACGAAATCATCCCTGTTATCAATATTAATTTTAAATATCTTTTCATAATGTTCTAATTAGAAGGTAATATTAGCACCAAGGTTGTAACGCTTTACACTAGGATATGCACCTTGAGATGCCCAGGCTTGTCCGCCAGCACCCTGAAGATTTCCCTCACGGTCATCAGGCATCTTTGTCCACAAGTAAAGGTTATTCCCATTCAAAAACACCCTCACACTAGACATTCCAGCTTTCTTCACCCAATTTTGATTGAAAGTATAGGCTATTTCAGCATTTTTCAATCGGATATAAGAAGCATCGAACATATAGTTATCCGCTGTATAATATCCTGCCGGTGTTGAATCCCAGCGAGGCATTGGTCTGTCTGCATTGGTGTTATCCATTGACCAATAACTACCCTCTTCATAAGCAACAGTGTTCTTGTTTCCAAGAGTACCAAGCACAACCTGACGAGTTACGTTGTTTACTGCATAGAACTGGGCAAACGCACTGAAGCCTTTCCAATCAAATCCTAAAGTTGCATTGTATGTATTTTCAGGAGCGCCAGAATATCCGTAAGGTATATTGTCGTTAGCATCTATAATACCGTCGGCATTATAATCTATTAAGTGCAGGTTACCCGGAATTTTCTGATTGTCATTTGTGTTATGTACAGTACTTGCGTAAAGTTCGTCCCAGGTATTATAAAAGCCTGAACCTACCGTAGCATAAGCCTGTCCAATCGACTTGTCAATTGATTTAGAATATAAAGGCAGCAATTCAGCAACATCAGCAGAAATCACTTTATTCGTAGCTCTGGTGAAATTTATATTAGACCATAAACGAAGATCGGTGTTCAACTTCTTATTAAATCGTATATCAAATTCATAACCTTTAGAGCGTACACGACCAGAGTTTGCAAAAGGTGCAGTTGCTCCGTAATAGCTCGGAACAGCCCTGTTAGAAGTCAAGATGTCTTTACGATCATCCTGAAAGAAATCGATACTACCACTAAGCATATCTCCGAAAAGGCCGAAGTCAAGGGCTATATTTTTCTTAGTTACAGACTCCCAACGAACTGTTTCATTTCCTACCCTGGCCTCCCGGTACCATTGATATGGGCTATTTTCGGCCGGTATACCGGTAACTCCCATCGGCGTTGTTCCGCCAAATACCCATTGTGTCTGATATAAAAACCGGTTTTGAGCAGAGCCACTATCATCACCAATCTGTCCGTAAGAACCTCTTAATTTCAAAGTGCGGATAAACTTAAGTGGCTTCATAAAATTCTCTTCAGATATCATCCAGCCCAATGCTCCAGATGAAAAGAAATCAAAGCGATAATCCGGGCCAAACTTTTCGGAACCGTTGTAAGCTCCGTTATACTCCGCACTATACTTCCCTTTGAAACTATAAGTAGTTCTGAAAGCCCAGTCTTCACGATAAGAAGGAATCATCGAACCCGTTGCGTTTTGGTCCCGGCTCCATAAACCCATCGCTGTAATATCATGCTTATCAGCAATATTAGTAGCATAATTTAATTGCGCCTGGGTAAATAATTTTCGGAATGTAGCGCCATTATTAACGGAACCAGATCGGTTGTTCCATCTTGTGGCTTCTCTCCACTCGAGATTGGTAACTCCCATAGTATAATTATTCAAAGTAACTGCCCCAGTTTCAGGGTCTATGTATTTTGCAAGGGTTCCTGACGGGTCCTCTATGCCACGCTGGTTCTCCTGAAAAGTATTATCAATCGACACAGTACCTTTAAAGTTTAAACCCTTCAGTAAAACACCGAGATTCTGTTCCAGAATAAAGTCTGTCGTAATACGGGAAGTAGTTATTTTCTGGTTTCCGGTGGTAGATACCAATTGGGCAGAGTTAAGCGCCGATTGCTCTGAGGGTTGATAATATCCCCATGTTCCGTCTGAATATCTTGGCAAATACACATTAGATGGAGCAGAATAGGCTGCAGTCCATGTATTGTATGGATTAACACCTATCCAAGGACGGTTTTGTAAACCTCTGGAACCATAGATATTTGTTCTAAAAACAGTGGAAGGCGTTAGTTGAAAGTCCAAATTACTACGAACATTCAATCGCTTAAAACCATAACCATTGTCATAGCCTCTGTTATTTTCAAACTGTCTAAATAAATCTCCTTCTGTAAGATAATCCACAGACGAGAAGTATTTAACGAAAGAAGTTCCACCTGCAACATTGAGATTAGCATTATAAGACATCGCATTATCCCTGAACAAGGTATTCACCCAATCAACGTTTGGATAGCGTTCAGCTTCTTCCAAGTTCGCGGGATAACGATATTTTGAAATCGTTTCCTGAGGAAGGATAGAGCTCCAGGCGGTCGGGCGTAAAGCCAACTCGTATTCAATCGCACGGTTGCGGACTTGGAACATGTCATATGAATCCAATTTACCCGGAAGTTTAGACGGTGCTTTCATTACCGTGTTGACAGAAGCCCGAATTTGAGCTTTTCCCTCTTTACCTCTCTTAGTAGTAATTAAAATTACACCATTTGCTCCCTTGACACCGAATACTGCGGTCGCAGAAGCATCCTTTAACACAGATATAGATTCTACAGAACTGATATCGATATTATTCATGGAGCGCTCTACACCATCAACCAAAATCAACGGGCTGGCATTATTCCATGTACTGCGACCACGAATAAGGATTTCAGGATCTTCTTCGCCCGGCATCCCGTTACTCGCTGTAGTGATTACTCCTGGTAAATTTCCAGTTAAAGCAGCTCCTAAACTAGAAACCCCGCCCGTACGTTCCAGCGTTTCGCTGGTGGTTTGCGTAATAGCACCAACCACACTTTGCTTTTTCTGTGTACCATAACCTACTACCACAACCTGCTCTAACAATGCAGCGTCATCTTTCATTGTTACGCTCACCGTATTCTTACCGTCGATACTAACCTCCTGGGTTGTCATCCCGAGATATTTGATCACTAGAACTTTCGCGTCAGCAGGTACACTAATTGTAAACGCACCGTTTTCGTCAGTTACCGCGCCGGCGGTGCCACCTTTTACGTTGACACTTGCTCCAATAATCGGCTCCCTTTGCTGATCGAGAACAGTTCCTCTTACCACCCGGCTTTGCTGACCGAACACAATGCCCGCCATCAACAGAAGCAGAACTGTAAAATTTATTTTTAACGCACGCCCCCGCAAACTTTTCTTACCCGGAGCGGGATTACAGAATATGTTAATTTTTTCCATTATTAAGGTTCTAAAGAATATAGAAATATTTAGGTTCGATTTACTGCTTTGTGGACCACAACTCCCGTATAGGCAATAGCATACGTAAAAGAAGGAAAGGGTTCTTTTAAAAGATTTGAAAATTTGTTCATACCTGAGGTTTAATTATTAGTAGTTTGATTAGTACTTGATCATATGTCGAAATCCTGACCCTGAATACAGACAGGATTAAAAATCCCGCAGCACAAAGTCTCCGACTATCCGCTTCCTAACGACTGAATGTAAATAGGAATACTTTTGGATAAACAACCCTGACAGTTGTTTTTAAGTAGTAAAGGTTTTAGCATATAAGTTTAATTAGTTATTTCTCTTAATTGCCCATTGGCTACAAAATCCGAATCGGTTCTCATCGCCGGGCACTGGTTTGATTGGTCAGTCAAACGCCCCTATTCTCACTCGCCTGGAGTTTGAATATCTAAAGGTAGATCAGGCGGCTTTTTATGTATGGCACATTTGTTCATATTCCTATCTCATTTGTTCATATAGCTGCTCACAAGGCGTATTTTCAGTAAAATCTACTTTTTATGCCAACGTTGACATTTATTGGCCTGTTTTACTGAAAAAATCAAAATGAACACCACATTTTATTTTGCTTTTAGAATAAGAAAAACCTTAAACTTATCCGAAAGATCTCATATTGGCCTGTCTCAAAGCGCTAGTTCATACCGCTCCCAACCCGACAAAGACAATTAATAGATTTCGAAAAACCCGCATCTATTTCTTCTTAAAATTCACAACTTCCCAATAAGCTTTCTTTGGCTGCAGATTAGCATCAAACAAAAGCGGGTAATTCTTTCTTCCCGGAACCGGATACGTATCCAGCCAGGTATACCGGTCAGAAATATTCCAGAAGGTGACACTCGTAACCACTTTCTTATGGTCTCTGAAAACTTTGAATACCTTTGAATACTGTTCAATCTGCTTTTGTTCTAAATCTGCCGTGAGAATATCCGATTCACCGGCGCGCTTCTGCCTCCTTTCCTTCTCCCAGGGATAAACAGACATATCAAGCTCGGTAATATGGACTTCCAGACCTAAAGAAGCCATCTTCTCTATAGTGTTGCGAAGTTCTGCTTCAGAAGGCTCATAGATAGACCAGTGTGCCTGCAAGCCCACTCCATCTATCGGAACTTTTGCATCCACTAACTTTTTCATCAGCCGATACAATTTTTCCATTTTGTCGGGTCTTTCCGTATTGTAGTCATTGTAAAAAAGCTTAGCATTAGGATCTGCCTGCCGGGCATACTCGAAAGCTTTCACAATAAAATCTTCGCCACAGATCTGATACCATAGCGAATTTCTGAGAAATTTTGTGCTATCATCGTCAATAACTTCGTTTACTACATCCCAGGCATAGATTTTCCCCTTATACCGGCCCGCTACCGCGAAGATGTGATCTTTTAGTCGCTGCAAAAGGACTTCTTTGCTTACTTGCTTTCCGTCAGCATCTTTAAACATCCATGCAGGCGTCTGCTCGTGCCAGCACAAGTTATGTCCGCGAACACCGATGCCGTGCCGCTGGCCAAAATTCACAATAGAATCTGCATCGCGCCAGAAATATCGGTTTTCCTCGGGGTGTATAGGCCCCATCTTCATCGCGTTCTCTGCTGTGATACTATTATACTGTTTCAATATAAACGCTGCGGTTTCACCGCTCAAATCCTGAGGTCTCACAGCCACGCCCATTTTGAAGTAAGATTTATAATAATCCTTAAGGCCTTTGTCGACATCAGTCGACTCGCTCCTTCTGCTAATACAGGCTACAGCAATTAAAGTGAGAGATGCAATTATGAATAACGCTTTTCTATTCCTCGTCATTTGATATAATATAGTTAAGATATTTACGGTCTCCGGGGCATATCCGGAATTTAATAACCTGCGCAGAAGTAATTAATGGTACAGGTTTACTGTGATAATCCGGAAGTTTATATATTCTCCGAATGATCGCCTGGACCTTTTATTTCTATGCTCTAAAAAAACAGTTTATACGGTTTTGAATTATTGATTAGTCATCATACCCGACGGTGTAAAAATAGAACCGGGGAAAATAGAATGGTAACAGGATTGTCCCTGATTAGGGAACAAATGTTCAAGCCAGCTAAAATGCTATGTTTTGAGAGCGGGTGCCCTTAGTCGCCTTATTTGCTTTTTCTAGATCAATTACGCTTCTGCCCGACCAGAAATTCCCTTAATGATACAGAAATGTTACTGAAAACAGCCCTTAAACCGGCATCCGTAAACATCTGTTACGACATTCTAATCAATTTCGCCAAGCGGCGGACGCTAACGCCAATATCTTTGTTCAATATTTGCAAACTCAATCAAATGCACAAACTAACAAAGACAAACTCACTCTTGGCCCTAACCATAATATCAGTATTATTAATGGGCGCTACAGCACAAAAACGAAACGACAACCCCAAAAAGGGTTTGAAAGACTACTATAAAAAGTATTTCCCGATAGGTGTAGCCGTAAGGCCGTCAGACCTTCGCGATGGTGATGAGAAAAAACTCATATTAAAAGAATTCAACAGTATTACCGCCGAAAATGCCATGAAAATGGCGCCTTTGCACCCGGCCGAAAATCGCTATTTCTGGAGAGATGCTGATTCGATAGTGAATTTTGGTGTTCAGAATAAGTTAAAAGTACGAGGTCATACGCTGTGCTGGCATGCACAGGCGCCGTCGTGGATGTTTGTTGACTCGACAGGAAAACCGGCAACAAAAGAGTTGCTGCTACAGCGTCTGAAAAGCCATGTGCAAACCGTCGTTTCGCGCTATAAAGGAAAAGTATACGCCTGGGACGTAGTAAACGAAGTGATCGCCGATGATGCATCTTTCCTCAGAAAAACGAAATGGACTGACATTACGGGAGACGAATTCATAGAACATGCTTTCCGGTACGCGCATGAGGCTGATCCGAAAGCTATATTATTTTATAACGACTATAACACCGAAATTCCGGCAAAGCGCGAGAAAATTTACCGCTTGCTGAAAGGACTGCTTGATAAGGGAGTTCCTGTTCATGGTGTGGGGCTTCAGGCACATTGGTCAATCAGTTCTCCTTCCAGAGAGGAACTGGAGAAATCGATTCAAATGTTCTCTTCTCTGGGCCTGCAGATACAGTTTACAGAACTGGATGTATCGGTTTATTCGGGAAGGCAGGGCGGACAACTTATTCAGGGACAGCGCCGCCAAATGGAAACTCCGGTTTTTACTCCCGAAATGGAACAACAGCAGCTGGAAAAATATAAAATGGTATTTGAGGTTTTCCGTAAATACCGCAAGAATATCACAGGCGTAACTTTCTGGAACCTATCGGATAAATACAGCTGGCTGGACGGCCGTGGTAGAAAAAATTACCCTTTATTGTTTGATACTAATTTGAAGCCTAAGAAGGTGTATCATGAGGTGCTGAAGTTTTAAAAGGCTTTGTTCGGGACAGGTTCGGAAAGGCTTCGGAAGTTTCCGAACCTGCCCCCCTCTTTTTCCGAACACGCTCCGAACAAAGCCGCCTTCCGTTCGCAGAATCCGGCAAGTTTTCGCAAATACTCGCAAAACCATACGATAAGCTTCGGGAACTACAAATCGCCCAGAGCGGGTAGAAAAAATCTATGCCCTAAAATATTCTTACCTGGAACGGCACAAGCGTAAGCCCTGATCGGGGCCGAGCCCGCTCGCTTCAAAACTATGGCGGTTGGATGATTGGCAACGGTATTCGGCACCAATCCAGCCGCCACCTCTTTGAACCCGGACTAATCCCCGCGTTATTTCAAAATCTTCATACCAGTCTTCACACCACTCTCTAACATTACCCGACATGTCGTAAAGCCCCAACTCGTTGGGCTGCTTACGGCCTACTGGTCTAGTCTGGCAATTATTTTGCTCCAGCAGAGACCAGGCCCAGTCGCCCTTTAAAGTTGAATTTCCTGAATTCCTCCAATACCATGCTACATCATCAATGGTATCGCTTCCGCTGTAAGTGTAGCTCTTACTCTTCTGCCCCCCACTTGCTGCATATTCCCACTCTGTTTCGGAAGGCATACGGTAGCCCTTACTAGCTACATCGATCATTACAGTGTACTTGAGGCTATCAAACTCACTCTTATTAACCGTGTCTTTTATTTTACTGATAGAATAATACGGCTTCAGACCTTCTTTTACACTTCTTCTGTTGCAGTATTCAATACAATCGTACCAACTTACCGTCTCTATAGGCAAGCTGTCTCCTTTAAACTTCGAGGGATTAACTCCCATCAACTCCTTCCATTCTTTTTGTGTTATCTCATATCTTCCGATGTAAAAGTCAGAGACCATCACTCCTTTTCTATACAGATTCGATTTTGTATTTATAAAGGCACCACCTTTCACCAGCACAAAAGCAGGGTCTTCGTGCTCCTTTGGCGTACAGGCAGTAAAGACAAGCACTGTCGCTGCCAGCATTAATAATATCCGCATCGATATTTCTTTTTAAGTCCATCCCGGCAACACTTACAAGCACGACCGGTGGTAATCTCGTTTATAATTATTCTGATTCAATAAAAGCCGACGGTATTTGAACCGCCGGCCTACTAATTCAGTGACTATTACTTTACCATGTTAGATTAATTTGTTATTGCTGCCAGACAGTTGCGTTGACATAACCGTTACTTCCGCCATAAGCCTCTGTTAACAAGATCGCAGCCGGTGAAATATCACTACCAAGGCCTAAACCAACATTGGCCCAGGCATTAGCGTGGTTAGCAAAGGTGATGACTCTGTTTTGTCCGGTAGGTGCCTGCGAGGTCCGGGTGCTGAATACCTGACGAAAAGTTTGAGTTCCATCAATTGAGGGAGCGTTGTAGCGCATAGCAGTATAAATATCGTATGTACCACCGTCAGAGCTCACCGATCCTCGGCGATCGGTTGAAGTAGGCCTGTTGTTACCCCATTTTTCATTCACATAATATTCGATAAGAGGGCTTCTTGTCCAACCGTAATAACCGAAAACGCCACCACCGTTGTTAGTGAATGCGCCACAGTTGTAGCCTACTCGCCTTGTACGCGAGCCTGTACTCCAGCCTTTACCGCAGGTAAAATTGCCAGTATAGTTCCAGGAAACGCTATAGTTACCTCCGGAACCATTGGTGTAAGTGACGTATCCGCTTTGATCGTCTTTCCAAAGCGACCAAAAGTAGCCGTTATTCGTTCCGGATTGATAAGATTTCACATCGGCTGAACCCTTTGCCTGATTAGCGGAAGAACTTTCCACAGCGGTTTGATCCGGCATCTCTTCCTTTTTACAACCTGTTAAGAGCGACATACTTGCGACAAAAAAAAGGATGATGGTTACAAAAGCAGCCTTCCCGGCTACTTTGTTAAAAATTTTAATGTTTGGTTTCATTGATTGTTGATTAAATAAGTAGTTAGTTGTTTGGTTGGTTAATAATTAGTCACCTTGGTGTCTATTAGTTTCTTTGATATATCTCTTTTATTTAGGCAGACATAAGTTTTCGCATGGCAATGCCCTCGCAAATAGTTCTGACATCTGCCGAAACGCGCAATCCGCAATTAAAAATTGTAAACGATAAAAAGACCATTCTTGCAGGATCTACGCAAGAAAACAAGTCTCTTGCTTGGTTAATGTCAGAAATACTGGTTAATAATAGGCATTCAAAGGTGTGTATATTCACCAGAGCGGGGTTGCTCTTTTGTGTAAATTAATAATAAAAATGTTCAGATTATTTGCGGTAACTACGACGATATCAGGCTGATACCGGTTACGTAGAGGTAAAAATATCCCATTTATTAACCCACGGAGACGTTATCCTATGCGGAAAAACATCCCCTTTTGGCGTCGCCATCGATAGCAAGAAGCGGAAAGTCGCCAAGAATTATCTTCGCGTATCTATCGCGAAAACATCCAGTAATCGAAATACATGATTCGGCCTGGCTTATCACCTTTAAAAATGAAGTAAAGGTCATGTACTCCGGTCACCTTCTGAATATCAGTTGTTAGTAATGCCCATCGGTCATCACCTCCGGTAAGGGGCACTTTGAAGGTTCCCAGCAGTTTTCCGTCTTTGCTGTCTGTCCGCACTTCCATGGTCACACCAGAGTGATGTGTGGTGCCTATACGGGCGGTTAGTTTTGTGGCCCCATGGTCCCGGAAGTCGACATCCCTGACTTTTATATAGCCGTCATTTTTTACTGCATTAACGAAAACTCCCACTTCCTCGTTTTGTGTAGCTTTCACACCTTCTGAAAACGCTATCGTCTCAGCTTCCGTCTTACGGTAAGGATTTAGAGTTTCAAGACCTTTTTCAATGCCTTTGCTCATTTTCAGGGGCTTAATAGTTCCGTCCTTGTTAAACTCTGCAGTTTCTACAGCTACCGAGCGGTTAAAACCTCCCCCGCCGGGTAAGCCGCCGTTATGATAAAAGAGGTAGCTTTTTCCCTTATAATCTACCAGGCCAGCGTGGTTGGTGAAGCTCCTGCCCTCGGTTGCCATAAGCGTTCCTTTGTTTTCCCAGGGGCCTACAGGACTTTTACTTGTAGAATATCCAAGATGTTCGGGCAGCGGACCACCCGCCCAGAGCAGGTAGTACAGATTTTTCCGTTTATACAACCATGGGCCTTCTTCGTAGGATGTAGGGCGTTCGGGTACATTGCCCGGACGCTTCCCGAAGGATGCTTCAGTCATTGGCACTTTTACAATTTCGCCCGAATACGAGATCATATCTTCATTCAGCTTCACATAATAATTAAACGGGTTCCCCCAGTACAGGTAAGCCTGACCGTCATCGTCAATAAATACCGTTGGATCAATATCGCCTTTACCCGATCTAACGAGAGGTTTTCCCAGGGGATCTATAAACGGCCCGTACGGACTATCAGATACGGCTACTCCAATCGCAGGGCCATTATTCGCCTTTGTTGTTACCGGTGCATACAGGTAAAACTTCCCTCCCCGTTCAATCACCTGGATTGCCCAGGCATCTCCTTTGGCCCAATCAAATGTTTTATACGACGCTACCGCACCATGATCTGTCCAGTTAACCATGTCTGTGGTGGTGTACAGTTTCCAGTCGTCCATAACAAACCATGTTGACTGATCTTCATCATGACTGGTATAGAGGTATAATTTGTCCTTATAAACCAATGGAGCGGGGTCTGCGGTATACATGGTTTGGACAATAGGGTTTTGGGCAGCCGCATCCTGCAGGAAAAGGCAAAGCACCACTGCCTGGACCCCAAATATTTTGTTGAGCTTGTTCATATTTCTCAATTACTTTGATTTAACACGGCCGGTGAAAAGCTGATAGCGTTTCATACCTTCATCCTGTATCGACCCGAAAATCTTACGAATTATCTATTTAACAGGAGCCAGTATCAATCCACCTCCCGGCTGCATTTCGATTTCCAGCGATGCGCCCTTTCTGATGTTCAAATCTCTGGTGTATGCTTCCTTTTGGGGATTGTCGCCGTACATCCTCACTGTTTTCCCTGCCAGCATAGGCAATTTGATTTTAAGCTTTAAAGCTTCCTTTTCTGCATTCACCCCTGCCACATACCAATCATCTCCGTGCCGGCGGGCTATTACACAGTACTTACCAGGATAACCATCTATGTAAACGGTTTCGTCCCAGGTGGTAGGCACCTGTTTCATAAAATCGATTTCAAAGGCGGGGACATCCGTCAAGTTATTTGGCGTAAGGCCGAACATTTGGACAGGATTTTGAAATAATACTGCTGTCGCAAGTTGAAACACATCAGTTGTAAGACGCTTATTCCTGGTTTCATTGCTTTTTACGAGGTACTTATTAAGCAAAGTGCCTCCAAATTCCATGCTTCCCACCGTATTTCTTATAAAGGGATGAAATGTTGCGTTTTTAGCCTCTGCCTCCCGAACCGCCTGAACAAAAATTAACATCTCTGAAGCAACCACCGCTTCGCTTCCCACAAAATTGGGATACATCCGCTCCCAGCCGCGCGGCAATGTAGCACCATGAAAAATAATCATCAGGCCGTAATCATTAGCATCCGACAAGATATCTTCGTACAGGCGCATGGTCTCCTGCTTGTCCCCGCCGAAAAAGTCAACTTTCAATCCTTTTACTCCCGCCTCGCGAAGCCACTTCATTTCTTTTTTCCGTTCGATGGATGTATTCATTTTATTTCTCGGTCCCTGCGGCGCATCGTTGAATTGGCCGTTAGAATTATACCATAGGAAAACATCCACTCCTTTAGATTTCGCATACTTTATCAGCTCTTGCATGCGCGCCTTTCCAATATTTTTATCCCATAGTGCATCCATAAGGATGTATTCGAATTTTAGATTAGCGGCCAGATCGATATACTTCACCTGATCTTCGTAATTCATGCTGTTATCCTGCCACACGATCCAGCTCCAGGTTGAACGTCCATACTTGTATTTCTGGGAAGCTTCATACAAGGGTTCTACAACATCGAAGGGAATTGTAGTTTCGACAATCGGCTTTAGATTATCACTTACTGTTATGGTTCTCCATGGCGTTACCCCGGGTAAAGCGATAGCCGCTCCGGAGCTTCCAAATCCGTTGTTTTGGCGGACATCCGGATATTGAATAGTATAGATGCCGTCCTTTGATGATTCACTCAAATGCGAGGCACAGTACAGGCTGCTTACGCCGGTCTCCGACAGCAACACCCAACCATTATCCCCCAGCCGGAACAAACCTGGAAATACATACCCACCCCGGCTCGGATTATTCCGAATCATTGGAGCATCTCCCGAGTATGCGTTCTCATAGCTTGGCGTGGTCCGTGCAAATCCAACCATGGGGCTCATCATTGGCGACAGGAATGTGGTTGTACTTTCAGGGAAATTAAAGCCGGTGCTTTCCTTTTCTACTACACACGACATCCTTTCGCCCCATACTGGCAACTCGTAGCGGAAAGCAATGTCATTGTTGCTCAATTGAAACACAACCTTTATTTGTTTTTTCTGCGAATTCTCTAACGTGCAGCTAAGCTTGTTGGCGATGTACTGTATGTGCGATTTCTTTATTTTATCTTCAGTATAATTCTTCTCTACCCTGCTTTCCTCCTTGCCCACATACTTCATCCCGGAAGTAAAATCACCCTCATTGGTCGTCAGACCGAGTGGAGAATCCTCAAGCATGGTTTTTCCCTTATAAGAGACGGAATACACCGGCTTTCCATCTTGAATCTGAACATTCAGCTTCAGCAGCTTATCCGGACTGGAAATTACGACGTCTTGCGCAACGCCATTAAGAAATAAGAAACAGAAGATAACTGCTAAAAAAGGTTTCATCATGAATTAAATTAAATTAAATGTTTGTATGCTGATTTACGCCATCTTGAATTTCAAGAAAAGACGGGTCATCGTTACATAGCTGGTTAAAGCTTGCAATATTGCCAGCCTGAATCAATTCCGGCTGTACAAATGTTCAATATACAAGAATAAATGTCGGATTTGAACATCGCGCTATTTAACAGCTGCAACTCCGGCTGAAGTTTGAACTATGGGTTTGATGGTGCCGTCTTCGTTGTAATACATATAATCCACGCATATAGAACGTCTGTAGCTGCCTCCTGTGGGAAGTACGCCATTATGATAAAAGAAATAAGACTTGCCTTTGTAGTCCAAAATACCAGGATGCGTAGTAAAGCTGTTAGGCACGTTTTCCTGGATTATGCCACGGTAGGTCCAGGGACCTGTTGCAGTTGGAGCAGTGCAATACTCTATCATTTCGGGCTTAGTACCCGCACTTGCATATACCAGGTAATAAAGGTTTTTACGTTTATAAATCCAGGGACCTTCAATAAAGTTTTTAGGCTTGAAGGCGGTAATCGGCCCATCCAGCTCAATCATGTTTTTCTTTAATTTCGCCCATTTAAGGCTTCCATTCCCCCAGTACATATAGGCCTGACCGTCGTCGTCTATCATAACCGTAGGGTCGATATCATCCCAGGCATGGGGCATGTCCTTGGTCATTTCGTTTGTTATAAGCGCCTTCCCGATGGCATCTTTAAATGGTCCTGTTGGATTATCAGAAACTGCCACGCCTATAGCAGCACCGCCATTGCTATTCGCATCCTTTTTATGAAAGGTTGAGACGAACCAGTAGAATTTGCCATCCCGTTCTATACATTGAGCCGCGTAGGCGTCACCCTCTGCCCATGAAAAAGTTTTTGGCGAAAGCAAAGCGCCATGGTCTTTCCAGTTTACCATGTCGGTTGATGAGAATACATGCCAGTCGGGCATTTTGTAATTAGTGTCTTTTACAGAGGCGGTATCATGACTGGTGTAGAGATACACCGTTCCTTTATGCACAATTGGCGAAGGGTCTGCTGTAAAAATATGCTTGATAATGGGATTTTGCGCCTGAGCCCCTAAAAAAGTGCTGCATGCGAAAAGGAGAGATAAAATTAGTCTATTCATTGTCTGATAACGTATATGTTCCTGTTGCCGGCTTAAAACTTAGCAACTACGTTTTTACCGTTGTATGTAATTTGCTTGTTTGACGTATTCTTAGAAGGTGTAACACCGTCACCTTTCTTTACCAAAACGATATTAAATATCCTGCGTTTCAGTTGGCCGGCATAAGAGCCCTGAACATTTCCGATGGTAAGTGATTTAGTGGTTTCGTTCCAGGAAAATGGAACTATGGTATACTTACCTTTTTCATAATTGTAATTATCGCCCTCATCTTCGTAAAGCTCAAATTTGCCATTTGCACCCTGGTAAACACGTATTTCCATGGTATCCGCTTTGTGCTGACCTGTATATTGCATGAGCTTCCCGAAAGGAACGATTGAACCGTTTTTAACGAATACTGGTATTTTATTTTGTGAAGCATCAGCCTGCACCGTTTGTCCGCCCCTGAACTGTTTTCCAGTCCACAGGTCGTACCATAAGGATTTCTTCGGCAAGTATACGTCCCAATTTGACACGGCTGCCTTCGTGACCGGAGCAACCAGCATTGCCTTCCCGAACATGTATTGGTATCCCTGCTGTATGGCCTTCTCATCAGTTGGAAAGTCCATCACCAATGGTCGCATCATCGTAGAACCTTTTTTTGAAACCTGCCATCCCTCTGAATAAATGTAGGGCATCAGCCGATAGCGCAGATTCAGGATTTCACGCATGCTATTTTCGACTTTCTCGCCGTATTTCCAGGGCTCTGTTTCTGTTTGGTACCCATGCATGCGAAACACAGGGTTAAAGGCACCCCATTGAAACCAGCGGGTTAATATGTCGTGATATTTCTCGTCTGTATATTGCCCTCTTCCCGGCCTGAAAAAACCGCCGATATCGGTGGTCCAGTAAGGCATTCCAGTCAGATTGAAATTCAAACCTGCTACAATTTGTCGTTGGTAAGTGTCCCAATCCCAGCCAATGTCTCCCGACCAATTAATAGTACCGAACCGCTGCTGACCCGGAAATGTAGAACGAGTTAAAATGGTTACCCTTTTCGAAGGGTCCGTTGCTCGCTGCCCATCGTACACGGCCTTACTTACAAAAAGAGGATAGGTAAGCCGATAGAAATCACCCAAACCATATTCAGTTTGCTTCCCAACTAAAGCATCGTTTTCGGGTTCAGTAGCATCCATCCACCAGGAATCCACACCAAGACTGAACAGATTTTTGTTTAATGCGTTCCAGTGCGTTCTTTGGGTTTCAGGCTTGTAGATATCTATCCATGGACTGTTTGGGATGTACAGGTTTTTATCAATATATTCCTTGGCTACATCAGATTTCTTATCCAGGTTCTCCCAAACAGAGATTGAAAAATGCGTATTCAAATCGTGTAAACGTTTGATAAATTGAGCCGGATTGGGATAGTTTGCGGTATCGAACTGCGGAACTCCCCATCCGTATTTGCCCCAGTATTGCCAGTCTTGTACAATTACATCGACAGGCAATTTTCTTCTTCTGAACTCTTCTACTGTTTGTACTAAGTGATTGCCCGAAGTGTAACGCTCGCGGCATTGCCAAAAACCATAGGCCCACAAAGGCAGCATCGGCACATTGCCCGAAAGATTTCTGTAATTGGCAATCACATCATCCGCATTGTTTCCATAAAACACTACATAATCAAGCGACTTCGCATTCACGGAGCGCAATACAGTTTCATTACCGGCGGCTTTCCATGTTAGCTTTGGCGTATTTGTTGATTTGCAAAGCACTTGCACGGCATGTTCTCCGGCCTTTAGTTTTACAATTTTACTTGCGGCCGGTGGAAGCCATTGATTCGACTGATCGATATAAGAAACTCCGTCAATTACCAGAAGATGGCGGCTTTCCATATTGCCTAAATCGAGCATAACAGAGTACTCCCCATCCTTAGGAACGCTGAAATTACCAGTATAGAGCGATTGTTGTCTGCTCACCCTTTGGGTACCCGATGTGCTCGTTACCTCCATTGTTCCGCCTTCAGTAGTCGTATCTTTTTTGACAAGAGCAACCAGATTATCTGCGGGATTAAACTCCGTAAGTCCATACTGATGCCAAAGTATGCCATACCCCCTGCTCGAGTAAAGAAAAGGGACGGCAATCTGACTATTAACCTGCGTTAGTTTTCGGGTGACATTTCGGAGATTGTAGTGACCATCCTGAAACTGTCCCAAACCGAATAAATATTCATTCGCCGGTGAATCAAAACTCTGTTCGGCTATAAAACAATCTTCGCCACCTACACTATTTGGTTTCAGTTTTCTGCTGCCGGCTTTCTCGCTTAAAAATATCTTCCCGGAAGGATCACTATAATCAATAGCTCCGGTTCGTTTATCAAATGACACGGTAACAACACTTGTGGCCAGTTTTACCTTTGCTCCTGCTTCTGTAATTTTAAAAGCCGGAACAGGTTTTTTATTGATTAAAACGAACTGTTGTTCTTCCTTCATACCTTTCTCCCATTGCACCCGAATAGCTTTATCAGACAGCGGGATGATGTTCAGAATACCCTCAGAAAGCCGTATGGAAAGACGGTCTTTCTGTGCAGTGTGGTTTTTATAGGTTTGGGCAAAGCTTAACCCGGGAAGAGAAAGTATCAGTAAAAATAGTATGGCTCTTAGTATTATCATCTATTGCATTTATGTTAGTTGGTTGGTGTTAGAGTCGCTACAAAACCGCCGCGGCGAAGTAGTTTCACCTCTACACTTGCAGAATTGTCAACTTCCAGCGATCTGACAGAGAACTTTTTATCGTGCTGGCCATCGGCTATCAAATTCACCTTGTACTTAATCCCTTTTTCCAGGAAAGGTAGTTTCAACATTTTCCTCTTTTCCCTGCCTTCAGCATTGATACCGGCAACATACCATGTTTTACCTTTGCGCCTTGCAATCGTAACGTCTTTACCCGGATAACCGTCCAGCAGTCTCGTTTCGTCCCATGCCGGTGGAACTGTTTTAAGAAAAGACTTCACAAAATCAGGTAGTTCCCGATACCCTTCCGGGCGGTCTGCCATATGCTGTAAACCCGATTCGAAGAGAATGCCCAATGCAAGCTCATGTCCATAAGAAGTGATATGCGGAAATTGAGAATTTGTAAACGTAACGGGAGTATAATCCATCGCCCCCACTACGTTACGGGTAAATGGTAGAATCGTGTTATGCTCGGGTGCAGAGAAAGTAAACTCGGGACCATTATTGTACCATTCTGCTCCTCTAACTCCTTCGTATGTCATTAAATGCGGATAAGTTCTCGACCAGCCACGGGGAACCAGGCATCCATGAAAATAAACCATCATTTCGAATTTGGCAGCATCTTCCAGAATATCCAGGTAATACTTGATCATATCCTGTTTTTCGCTTTCGAAAAAATCTATTTTAACTCCCACGAAGCCCATTTTTTTAAGTTTGGTAAATTCGGCAACCCGGTTCTCGTGATTAAGCATCCGGTCTTTTGGTGTAGACGACACCCACGTGTGATCACCACCCGAATTGTACCAAATCAAAGGCTTTACACCCTTAGAGAGGATGTATTTTGCTGCATCCTCTACATTCCCGCCGTTCGACATAGCGTCCCATTCCCAATCCAGCAAAGTATAGGGCCAGTTCATTTCAGCAGCCAGATCTGCAAAATCTGTAACTATTTTATAGTCCTTTGTACCGTGATTGCTCGACCAGTAGTTCCAGGATACCAGGCCCGGCTTGATCCAGTCTGTATTTTTAACGGTAGAGGGTGCTGAAACATCGTCTACTAAAGTCGAAGCTACGATATCTTGTAAACTGCCCATAATAATTACTCTCCAGGGCGACTTCCATGGGAGTGTAATGGTTGGCTTCGACGATCCCTGCCCGCGGCCATCAGCCGGATTGGGAAATGTAAGCTTGTATTTATCCTGGTCTGCCGTATTGCTTAATTTAGTTCCGCAATACGTCCGGTTTAGATCTGCCTCGTGCAGCAAGTACCAGCAGGTGGTATCTCTTGTTTGGAAAAGAGCTGGATAGCACCATTCTTGCTTTTGAACTTTATCATCGCTCATAGCAGCGTAAAGGCCTTCATTGGCAGGATTCCATTTTTCCATCCAGCGTTTGGTGTCCTTAGGAATTGTGTAAGATGTAAGTTCATCTTCCACGATATAACTTCCGCCCTTACCGGGAAATTCATAGCGAAACGTGAAGCCATCATTATAAGCGCGAACGATAAGATTTATTTTCGCTTTCGCCTGATTTTCAAAAGCTATAGTCACTTCGTTTGCGGAATTGCTGCGGCTCGAACTCTTTCCGTGCGGGCTGCTGTAGTTTTCCGATATCGGCAACGTTTTACTATTTTTCAAAAACCTCAACCCGCTCGAAAAATCCTGGTCACTCCTCTTTAGTCCGAGCTTTACCTCGGGAATAACTTCTGTCAACTTTCCATTTACATGGTATGACGATTTCAAAATCCAGCCGCCATTATCAATAGAATGCAGTCCGACTACTATTTTATTATTCGGTGAACGAATTGTAAGTTTTTGCGCCAGCAATTGCTGGCAGCAAAAACAAAACAACAAAGTCATCCAGCCAGAAGTGAATCTCATGTTCATTTAAATCAAAACTATTTTTAATCTCATCAGCCTTGAAGGCCAGTTACTATTTGAATTTCCGGCATTAAATTACCGCTTATTCAGCAAGGATAACATCTTCTTACCGTACCGTCTTCCGAGCTCCCGGTAGCCTTCAGCACTGAAATGGAGATTGTCCGCACCATCGGCACATCCGGCAGAGGAAATTACGTGTGCGGTGGGAATAGTTTGCGGCAATTCTGCAATGATCTTATTCATACTCGCACAAACTCCTCCCTGATCTGCATGTACAACTTCTCCGGCAAGCAAAGGAACGGATGCAGCATTCAGGTTCAGATCGGCAAGTAAGTTACTGTAAACACCTTTCACCTTTTGCGGCCATGTAGCATCATTGGTGTTTGATTCGCCCTGATGCATTAAAATACCCTTTATTACGCCACTCTTTTGAGCAATTTTGGCCATTTCCACAAGCCTTCCATATGGATTTCCGTCATACTCTTTGAGCATTCCAAGCATCCAGGAAGGTGCCGTGGCGGTATACGACTGGTAATTATCTTTATCAAAAAGCTCAATTTTGCAACCGCCCACAGCTACGTTAATCACCCCTATTTTTACATCTTTCGGAAGGTTTTCTACCAGTGTACGGCCGAAATAATCTGTAGGTCCCAGGCCTGTCTTACATCTGGCAAGCGGAGGAGCGGCAGTGTACCATTCTCCCTTTTTCCTGCCAAGGTTATCGCAGTTAACGGCTTCTAACACCCGAAAACGCTCGTCAACTATAGTATCCTGCGGTTCAAACTTTGCACTGCCTTCCATATTGGATTGACCAAAAGTGAGAAAGATATAAAACTTGGGATCTTGAGCGAAGACTGGTTTGGTTAACGACAGAGCAAATAAAGACAATAAAGCGATTCTTAAAAAATTCATATTTAGTTTCCAAAAAGAGATGCCGAGGGCCTCTGGTTATCAATTGATTTTGGTTCCTAAACTAGATGGTTCTTTGACTATCGATTAGCACGAATCTTACAAAATGCTATCACATTTGTTCAATTTTAATCGCAGCGTTTAATGCATACAGGTTCTTCTCGGATTTTGCTTTCCTTTTAAACATTTCTCCAAAACAGACCTACACAATACAATAAAATCGGAATGCGTGGTTCTGAACAGGAGCAGGTTATTTTCATTTAAAGCAAAGACGGTTATAAAAGGCGTTCCCGAATCCATTTGTTTAAATTCCGATGATGCTCCCTCGACTACAGGCACCTCACAGACCAGTCGATTGCCTGGATATGACACATAAATATTCAGTTAATACTCTGAAGATTTATAAAAGAATTTATAAACTATCAAACCCCTCCGGAGGCGCTGCGGAATCTTAGGTGGGTGAGGTTTCCTTTACAACGTTGAGCTGCAAAAAAGAGTTGGGCCGCTTAGGACAAAAAGCTCAGAAAAAAAACAAAGGCCGGAATAATCCCAGCCTTATGATAGTAAACCGTTAAAAGTTTAGTTTTAATACACCAAACCGTTCAAATACATTTCAAGCATAGTATATCCATTAGGGGATACCTTATTTCTATCATCCGGATTGGCCGGATCAAGCGAACGGGCCTTTTCCCAGCTATCTGGCATTCCGTCGCGATCTGTATCAGCGGGAGCCGGAACACTGCTTAACTTAGGCCAGCCGCCTACACTCTTTTGAGAATCTATGATTCCTTTATTAACACCGTAAGCTCCGCTGCCGCTAATCTTCATTTTACCAGAGGCCTCGTTAACTATACGGGTATCTACCTCATCCCTTTTGGGGAAGGTTGCTCCTGCTTTTGCCAATACAGATTTATAAGCTTCCTTTGCCGATTCTGTTTGTGGCTTTTCAACTTCGAATTCGCTCTCAGCCTTAATATTGTATGCATTGCCAACCTTGCTCACATCCACTCCAATCCAATTATCCTTATTTAGCCCCTTGTCGGCACCTTCCATATAATTACCTGAAATAAACCATTTGGCATAGCCTTTAGCGGCATCCTTACGGGATTCAAGAGAGGGCGCAGCAAAAAGCAGAGTTTCG
Organism: Paradesertivirga mongoliensis; assembly: GCF_024436395.1. Classification (GTDB taxonomy): domain Bacteria; phylum Bacteroidota; class Bacteroidia; order Sphingobacteriales; family Sphingobacteriaceae; genus Paradesertivirga; species Paradesertivirga mongoliensis. The sequence continues at coordinate 446,324 of NZ_JAFMZO010000003.1, forward strand.
GAAGTAGCCGGTCCGGGTTTGTAATAGTTATTTATCCAATTGATAGAGCACTTTGCATCCGGAGAGTTAACTTCCAATTCACCTCCATAAACAGCGCCGGCCCTTCCCCAGTTAAAAATTACATTATTTCTAAAATCACAAACAGCTACAGTATCATGAGAACGGGCTCCATTTACCCGGGGCGAGCGGCTTACGTTATGTGCCAATAAGTTGTGATGATAAGAGGCATATTGTCCTCCCCATTGCGAGCCATAACTTCTGGCGCCCTTAGAATCAAACGACTTATACAGTCCTTCACTCAAAATACACCACTGTACCGTAATATATTTATTGTCATAGGCGGTGTGGCTCTCTTCGTTCGACCAGCTTAAAGAACAATGATCGATAATGACATTCTTTGAATTTTCGTTCCCGAGGCTGGCCAGATCGCTCAAACCTGCTTCATCGCCCGGACGAAGTCGCAAATATCTGATAATAAGATTGCTCCCGCTAAACTTAAGATAACCGTTCTTAACGCAAATTCCGTCTCCCGGAGCGGTTTGGCCGGCAATCGTCATGTTCGAGCGGCCTACTTTAACCTGTCCTTTGGTGAGACTTATCGTTCCCGAAACTCTAAACACGATAGTTATCGGATCTGAACCAGGCGTGTTAAGAGCAGCTCTTAAGCTACCCGGCGACTCATCACCATTGAGGTTTGTCACCTCAATTACCCGGCCGCCCCTGCCGCCGGTTGTGTACTTTCCGTAACCTTCGGCGCCCGGAAACGCCAGTTGTTGCGCCCTAATATTCGTAAACAATCCCAGAACGAGAAAACCTGCAAGTATAAATTTGAATGGAAAAGCCATAAAGCAAATTATTTAACCAAAGCTAACTGAATTACAGGCTCGGTAACTGTACTTTTTTCTCAAGATTCTGTAGGATATTATGACGCGCCCCCGCCCCGTTCTGGGATAATATTTAAAGAAAAAGCTTCTTTAGAAGAACATTTTGGAAGCTTTTGATATTATCATTATATCCGCCTAATAAAACATATGCTCAAAAAGATCTTTATTATCGATGATGAGCCTATTCATCATAAACTGGTGTCACTGGTGATAAAATATTCCGGACATCCGGTCGAACACAGGTCGTTTTTGCAAGCTGCCGACGCGTTTTCGTACCTGGTGGATGATGACAATATTGATTCTTTACCAGATTTGATTTTACTGGACCTGAACATGGCCATCATATCCGGCTGGGATTTTCTGGATCTTTTCGAAAGACACAATTCGCGCCTTGATAAGCCTGTTGATATTGTTATTCTGACATCCTCCATCAACCCTCACGATAAAGTAAGAGCATTAACATACAACTGTGTGAAGGGGTTCTTCTCAAAACCTTTCACAGAAGCTATTCTAGATTATCTCATGCACTCAACCACGATTACTGCGAACAAGCACGATTAACGCAGCCGCTTTGAATAGGCATTCCGTCCTTTGGCTCAGTTTTTGGACTAGCAATACAAAACAGAGCATCATGAAAAACGAAAACTTAAATACCCGCATGTTAACTTCAACCGATAAATTTTTAAAAGCACTTTTAGAACACGAGATCAGGAGCTTTAAATCGGCACGAGGACGCTTTGTAAAGCAAACCAGCAAAATGTATGTAGCTTACAGCGCCTTTTCGGTCGCCTAAAACCTTGACTTACAAGGCCAATATAAAAAATAGCACATCCGCATAGAATAGCAGGGCAAAACAGCCAACCTGCTGTTCTCTCAGCCAGCGAACCACTCAGTCCAGCTTTCAATTATACCTCCATTTCATAAAACCATCCGATAGTTGTTCAGTTTTTAGAACACTGGCTTAAAATCTTTGCACCTTCCGATTCTTAATCCCAGGTTTATTTAATTAAAAAAACTCTTTAAACAGGATTGCCGGATTCTTGTTGATTATAACCGAAGCCTTTCGACAACACCAAACCGCCCGGACCTCATGAAAAGTAAAGCCAACATTAAAAGCCATCCTATTCATCCTATACTAATTGTTTTCCCAATAGCTTTTTTCATAGGCACCTTAGTAACGCATTCCTGGGCACTGGCTATCCGGTCGGATATATTGTGGCAGATGGGGAATTATTTGGCTCTGGCCGGCATTGTATCGGCAGCTGCGGCGGCTATTCCCGGCATTATCGACTATCGGTATACTGTGCCGCCGAATAGCTCTGCAAAAAAACGAGCAGCTAAACATGGTTTACTGAACAGCCTGGTACTGGTACTTTTTATTTTGGCGGCATTTTTAGAAAACGAAGTTGAGGCACTATACATTCTCATCATAGAAGCAGTGGCCGTGATCCTGTTATCTGTTGCCGGCTGGATGGGCGGAACACTGGTTCACCGGAATCAAATTGGTGTAGATCCACGGTACGCAAATGCCGGAAAATGGAAAGAGGCTTATTTTACCGAAAGCAGCAATACGCTCGCGGTAGCGGATGAGAATGAACTGGAACCTAACCAAATGAAGCTTTTACATATAGGTTCAACCAGGATTGTTTTAGCAAGAACCGAAAGCAGGTACGTAGCTTTCGACGACCGCTGCCCGCATAAGGGTGGCTCACTGGCCGGAGGCGCCATGATGTGTGAAACCGTTCAATGCCCCTGGCATGGCTCGCAATTTAGTGTAGAAACCGGGGCAGTAAGCGCCGGCCCGGCTAAGGATGCTATTCGTACCTACATGCTTAGTACCATAGATGGCAAGGTGTTTTTGCATTTATAATGTGGGATGTCCTAATGATGGCTTCGCAGTAAACACAGCACCTGTAGAAACGACGCTCTCAACTCTGTCGTCACCCCGATCCGCCAGTTGGCGGACTCCAACAGATTAAAACGCTCACTTCGATTCATCCAGTTCCTCCGAAAACTCCCTGACCGGAATTATCACCACATCGTGCATTTTCCAATCCAGCTTTCTAACCTCATCGTGTGCAGCCTCCATATTCTCAAATAATTTATCCATCGACTTTGGTACTACAAACACCTCCGTGAAGAATATTTCCCCGGCTTCGCGCATTCTAATCCGTACCTCTTTAACCCAGGATTGCTTGTCGAAATATCGATATGTCTTTTCAACCAGCGGATGCTTTTTACTGTTCTCCAGGTTTGTAGGCACCTGATCTATCAGATCCTCAACCGCTCCTTTCAGGCGCTGGAAGCCATCTATGATAATACTGATGGATATAAAACAAGCCGCTGCCGAATCGGCCCACCAAAAGCCCAAACCGACGCCCAGTATCCCTACAATAGCAGCCATGGCAGTCTGCCAGTCGGCCTGCTGAGTGTGGGCATCTGTAAACAGAATCTTATTGTGTAACTTATCAGAAAGTGGCAGTTTTTTTTGCCCCAGAAAAATAGAGGGAATACAACTGTAGAGCAAGGCCGCAATCATAATCCAGCCCATCCAGATCCTATGTCCCCAAATAGTTATCGATCCGATGGTAGGATGCTCCTCTTTTAATAACGTTGAGAACGAATCATAAAACAGGAACAATCCTAAAAACAGCAATGCGAAGGCCCCAAGTTGAAATGCAATGGAATAACAGCGGTGATATCCAAACGGAAACTGCTCGTTAGGTGGCCGGTTATAAAACCTTCGGGCCACCAGAAAGGAAATCCCTGGTATAATACTCAAAACATCTTCCAGCCAGGTGGCTTTCATCGCCTGCGACGATTGCATGGTCAGCATCATAACAACGATCACCGAAGCAATGTAAATTACCGTAATCCACTCTAACGTGGTGGCCTGGTCAAATACTTTCTGCAGGGCTGGCGGTAACTCCTGCTGTGCCGTAGGTTTGAATTTATTCTTTTGCTCTGCCATGTCTGTCTATGAAATGTTCCAGTTTAATTAAAAAAGCATTCTCCCCCTTCGGCACGGCAATCACAAACTCCTCTTTATGTAATAGAATATCCGTGGGCTTTACGTCCATCTTTATTAAGTCATCTTCAGATGCAGCAAGCAAATAATTCCCCTTCGATAAGGAATCGGTAAAGACGGGAATGCCACCTTTTTTTCTCACATACAAAGCAACAAGGTGATCGGCGACCACTACCTTCTCCCCTTTTATCTTTTCCGGCACCGCCTGATTATCGCCCGCTCCTACCATTATTTTTTTGATCAGATATGGCCGGCTGAATGAAACTTTCTTTTCGAACGGAGAAGGACTTGTATATCCTCCTATTGCCATATGCAAATTATTGTAGTGTAATAACTCAACGATTTCTGATTGAGGGCCCCTTACCCATTCTATTTTTGCATTAATCTCCTCAGCGAATTGCTTTACTAAAGAGATTTCAAAATCAATAGACCGGACGGATGTATTCGCCGTGCTGTCGTAAGCCGATAGCCCACTTTCAATACTTTATTTTGCACTTCCTCGAGTGTGTTGTTTGGGTCTTTCGGAAAAGGTTTGCAAGCTGTCAGAACACACAACAAAATGAATAATGCAGAAATAGCTTCTTTTTTCATCTATAGCGTTTTTAAATAAACCAACAGAAGCGCTACAAGTTTGCCAACCAGCAACGATAGACGACCGATGAGCGCAAAGGCAGCCATCCCGGATACAGGCACCAGATCCATCTCGAAACGAGAAAATACTGAAAACAAATTCCCCAAAAACGCTATTATTTTAATAGGTTATTTAGAATTTTTTCTAACCAATTAAAAGGAGGCGTTATGCTACACAGTATTCAAAGTTTATTAGGTTTTACCATGGGCGCAACCGATGGTGAAATCGGCAAGATAAAAGATTTCTATTTTGATGATAAAACATGGAAAGTGCGCTACCTGGTGGTAGAAACCGGCAACTGGCTTGTTGGCCGTAAAGTACTGCTCTCGCCGGTGGCTTTGCATAATCCCGACTGGCAATCCAAAGTCCTGCCTGTAAACCTGAGCAGAGATCAGATCAAGCACAGTCCGGATATCGACACCGAAAGACCAGTCTCACGCCAGCAGGAAGCAGATCTTCACAGCCATTATTCCTGGCCGTATAACGAGCAGGGCGGTATTGGCTTTATGACCACCGGAATGGTGGGCGGAGTAGTAGCTCCCGACATCCCTTTTTCGGATAGGATTGCCGACGAAATGCATCATCACGAGCGGGATACGATATCAGACCGCGGTCCGGAAACGGAACATCACTCTGCTGATCAACATACAACCGGAGATCCGAATTTAAGGAGTTTCAAAGACCTTACGGGATATAACATTCATGCCACCGACGGCGAGTTTGGCGAAGTTGAAGACCTGCTTGTCGACAGCACTACCTGGAGCATCCCATTCCTGGTGATCGAAACCGGCAACTGGTATTCGGGAAAGAAAATCTTAACTTCAACCAATGCCGTAAGCCGGATACAATGGGAAGACTCATCGGTGCATTTGACCCAAACAACCAATACCTTAAGAGGTTGTCCGGAGTATGATTATAACGAGCCGATCAAGCAGGAACAAGAACGGAACCTCTACCACTACCATCAGACGGGAAACCGGATGTAATATTAAATAAACAACCCGGCTGCCAATCAGCCGGGTTGCTTGTTTAACGAGCTGAACTCCATTTCTTAAAAGCGTCAATCTCGCGGTTTTGATCGGCAATCATCTTTTTCGCCATCTCCATCAGCTTAGGATCCTTACCATATTGCAACAATCCTTCGGCCATATATACTGCACTTTGGTGATGAGGAATCATCAACGCAACGAACTGCTCGTCTACCGAACTCCCGGCTGCCAATTCTGGTAGCTCCATCATCATTTTCATGCTTTTATCCATCACTTTTCCAAAGCCGCTATTCTTTGTGGCAGGGTCGTAATTTTTTGCAGCATTTTTAGGACTGCTGATAAATGCTTCCAGTTCTACTATCTCTGTCTTCTGGGCACCGGCAATCTCTCTGGCCATTTGCTTTATCGCCTCGTCTTTTCCACTTTTAAGCTCCTCCTCTGCCATTTCTACCGCTCCTTCATGATGGCTTTTCATCATCACAGCAAAATCAAGGTCGGCGTTTCCCGTCATTTCCGCTTGATGCATATCTTTCATCATATTATCCATCACTATAGCCATCTCTGTTCTTTCGGAAGAAGATGCATGCGATGTACTATCGTGGGAGCTGTGCTCATCTGCGCTTTTCGGACCATTGCTTTGGCATGAGCATAGGCCCGAAATAAGAATTACTGATAAAAACTTTAAGTAGTTCATATGGCTTTCTTTAAGGATTGATAACAAAACCTGTGTACAATAGTTCCAGATTATCAGCTGCAATCGGTTAAAACGTCGAACTAACTGCGGGGGCTTTTGTACTAACTGCGGGGGTTTCTGTACTAACTACAGGTTCTTGTGTACTAACTGCAGGTCCTTGTGAACAAATTGCAGGTCCTTGTGAACAAACTGCAGGTGCTTGTGAACAAACTGCAGGTGCTTGTGAACGAACTGCAGGTGCTTCTGTACTAACTGCAGGTGCTTGTGAACGAATTGCAGGTGCTTGTGAACAAACTACAGGTCATTGTGGACGAATTGCAGGTGCTTCTGTACTAGCTGCGGGTGCCTCTGTACTAGAGTTCCCTTAATACGTAAAAGGAATTCCCTGATTCTTTCAACAGGCGATTCAAGCTCTTCAATACTATTTATTACCTTTAGCCTAAAAGTTTTCTGTGGGTGAAATGAAGAGCTCGGAAAAAGGCATTCTATGAAAAGCTTATTATTAGTTGTAAATATCGACTGGCCGGCACTCATCAGCATCGTGAGCGTGTTTATGATCCCCGGGTTTTTTATCATCAGATATTTCTTCAATGATCCTTTGAAAAAGATGGCCCCTGGCAAAGCCGTTATTTTCTATCTATTCTCCGGTTTTTTGGTCGGAGCTTTCATATTCGTGTTTCTGCTGATGATTTTAATCGGCGGAGTAGATTACATTCCCTGATCTCACAGCCCCGACACCTAAGACATGAACTTTATACCAGCAGATCGTCTTGCTGTCTTAAGGCTGGGCTTCTACCTAATTCCGTCCCCGGAAAGACTGGTCTGGTTAACAAAGACACTTTCCAAAAATACCCTAACAGCAAATGTTGATAGCTGTCCGCCTGGCCCGTTAACATTATAGTCAAAGCCATGTGTTGCCCATGGAATACTCACAAAATAGTTTTTAACTCTATTATCATTAAGCTTCTTCTCGAGTTTGGTAGAATGCTCATAGGCCACCAGAACATCATTTTCTCCATGAATAATTAAAGTTGGAACCGAAGCTGAAGAAACAAAATGAATAGGCGAACTGCTGAGATATTGCTGCTGCTTCTCACCATAAGTTCCTCCCAAATAATCTTCCATTACCTTTCTCGAATCCATTACCAGAGGATTTGCCGGCACTGAATACCCCCAAACCATGTCCGCGGGACCATAAAAATCAATAACACCTTTCAGGCCGGGCTCGTCAAGAGTATAAGCGGCCAGTAACGCAATCTGAGCTCCTGCAGATCTTCCCAGCAATACCAGGTTATTGGTATCCACCGCCAGCCGTTCAGAATGCAGTTTCAAAAAACTTAATGCAGCCTCAACGTCCTGAACCGCAGATGGGCTTTTATATTCAGGCGCCAGGCGATAGTTTATAGCAGCAACGTGATAGCCTGCATTAGCCAGATAAGAATTTAGCTCGGGCAGTTGCTTGTTATCACCGCTTTTCCAGGACCCACCATGAACTACAATTATGCAAGGTCTTTTTCCTTTCGCGTCGGTTCTATAAAAATCGAGGCTTATCACCTCCTTAGCATATGAGGCGTAGGTGAATGGCTGAGGGCTGATCTGCTTAATATCACGGCCTGTAATCATTCTTCGAAAACTAAAAATAGGTTCATCTTGGTTCAGCTTGGTCTTTACCCCCGCTGTCATATCCTTTTCCAGCTTTTTAGCTGAAGAGTACGCCCCTATAACAGGAACAAAAAAGAAGCAAAAAGCTATAGTTGCAACTACAATGTTTGTTAAACGGGTTCGAAATATCCAAAACTCACAGACCATTAAAACTGTGGTGATAAAGATGAAAATAAACGGGTATTCTGTTACCAGGATTGCTGCAAGCCATAAATAATATGCAGGCGCTTTAAAAACAGAAAGCAAAGAGAGACACAATAAAACAATTAAAAACCCCAGTCTAAACATAGAACAAATTAGAACCCAAATTCAAAAAGCGATGTATATCCGCTTCATTCTTTCAGGTTTCCGGATGACAGGTGCGAAGCTATATTTCCTCAGCATACTTTCAATGCGTTAATTTTTAAACTCGAAATATAACCTGCCATTTATGGTTCCGGTGGCTGGCTCATTAACCTGACTCTGCGGCCCCATTGTACTAGCCGGACGAAACTTATTACCGATCGGAGCTATGGCATCCAGAAAACCCAGATTACCCTCAGGGAATGGCGGGTTTACATGAGGAATAAAAGTGGTTGAATGCCTTTGTGGTTTAAGCATCTGCAGGTACAGATCCGGCCTGTCTGTATAAACTGTAAACGACGACTCACCTGCTTGTACTTTTGCCCAGTACAAATTAGCGTGATAGCCTTTAAATTCGGGATAGTCAAACGTTTCACCGGTTAGGGTATTGTTGTAATTCTTCTCCCATACATTTGTTGAAACACCCTGTAAGCGGTTTTTCCATACGCGGTATGGTCCGTCTCCCAACCATTTCATACCCGTGATTTTGGATTCATCTACCTTAAAAGTGATTCCGTAAAAGTTTGCCGGTGCAGTTTGGGTATAGCTGTACTCGAGCTTAGCCGGAGCACCAGCTGCAAAGGTCCATTTCACATTTAAAGCTGCATCGCCTGCATACACTGCATTAACTACATAACTGTTGTCTGCAGCTTTCTGATGATTAAAGCTTTGAAGAGTTAGCTTCACTCCAGCCAGCACCGGACCGTTGCCGAAGGAGATTGGCTTGCCATTTCTGGTAACAGTACTCAGGTATCCTGTAGCCGGATCAAACTTATAAGTAATATCATCACTAGTAACACTATAGGAATTCCCATCTTCTCTCTCACTAATAGATGCTCCTGGTCGCGCAACCGGCAGGTTGAGTATTAAAAATTGTGATGGGGACTTAATCGGCCATGTCCAGGTATATATTTCACGTCCGTATAGATCAATCGCGGTTAAACGCAAAGCGTCTGCATTATTCCAGGTTGGCGGCAAAGGCAATTGCATAGTTCCGGTTTGCCCGGGAGCCAGAGCCTGAACGAACTTCCCCGAGGCTAGTATGGTGTTTGATTTCCTTGCGTCTTTGGCTAAAGGATACTTCAGCAACTGCCAGTTAAACTTACATGAAGACAAGTCGGTGTAGATATAGGTATTTTCAATTTCAAGCTTTCCGGTAAAGGTCTGGTCAAAAACAGGCCTCTTAACCTGAACCGGACTCCATATTTCCTTAATCGCGTAAAAACTACCTTCCTTTTCACGATGAGGTCCAACAATTCCGTCAGCTCCATGATTTCCGTCTGTATCAATGCTGTCTTTTAAATCACGGCGAACAATACCTTCATCCGCCAGTACCCATAAAAAGCCACCTGCATGCCGCGGGTTCTGACGTATGAGATTCCAGTTGTCATATAAGCTTGCCCCATGCCCTCCGTCATACAATCCATGGATCATTTCGGTGTGCAGCAACACACTCCCCTTCTTCGCTGCATTTTCGATGTAGGAATACTCCGGATAATGCTTTGTATCAAGGTTATTAAAGTTGTGCCATGGATGAATAACTACCCGCTTTTGCGGATCGTATAAGGCATAATCATCATCCAGATCGGTATTCCAGCCGCCTTCGTTACCGTTTGCCCACAACAATATCGAGGGATGGTTAACGTCTCGCGCCAGCATCTCCTTTACCAGTTTCTCTCCCACCGATGTGCCATAATTCTGTTGCCACCCGGTTAGTTCGTCTATAACAAACAATCCTATCGAATCGCATAAATGTAAGAACTCTGAATCGGGAGGATAATGCGACATCCGTACTGCATTCATATTCATATCTTTCATCAAACCGATATCCTGAAGATGAACCTTGCGGCTCAGGGTTCTGCCTGTTTCCGGCCATACGCTATGGCGGTTAACCCCTTTTATAAGCACTTTTTTATAGTTCACATAAATACCGTCGCCCGGTTTAACTTCTACCGTTCTGAAACCAAATCGCTGAGGATAGATATGTTGAATGATGTTGTTGCGTTTAATGCTCACATCCACCGTATACAAATTCGGAAACTCGGGACTCCATAGTTCCGGATCGCTGAAGGATTGAGAAAGCGTATATTTTTCGGAAGGAACCGACACCATCGCTTTGAAAACAGGCCCAACCTTTTGTCCCTTCAGCGTTTTAACTTGTGCCAAAATCTCATCGCCATCTCGTAAGTTTTCGGCGAAAACATCCATCAGAAATTTACCATCGGCACGTGCGTCAATGGCAACCCGCTGAACAAACGTTTGAGGCATAATCTTTAAATAAACCGGCCGGTAAATACCTCCAAAGATCCAGAAATCACCTTCCCTTTCGGCATTGTTAACTGTACTGTCTGCACTCTCCTTACTTACAGCCACTTCTAACAGATTCTGAACTCCGGGCTTTATGTAATTTGTTACATTGTACTGAAACCGATAAAAGCCGCCCTGATGCACTGGTCCAACCAACTGGCCGTTTAGCTTAACCTCAGTATCGGTCATAACTCCTTCAAATACTATTTCAACCTGCTTGTTTACCCATGATTTATCAGCTATGAAGCGATGCTTATACAAGCCTTTTTCGGTACCTTTTGCCTTTTTACCACCATCTGGCCTCGTCGTCCCGTCATGGCCATAGTTATAATTACCGAAACCTTGAAGTTCCCAGTTTGATGGAACAGGTATAGTGGTCCATTTCCCACTGTTCATACCTGCACTAACAAAGAAATCCCATTTCACGGTATTGTCTTTATCCTTACCCGACAGATATTTAATGATTGTTTTTTGTGCTTGAGAGGGTAATGCAACCACCATCAGGAGCAAGGCGAAGAAGATTTTGATTGGGTTCATAATGAACGCAATATAAAATTATTTAATGAAGACAGCCTGGTACCAACGAACATCCACCTACCGAAAGATTTCTCCAACAATAAAATCTGTATCAAATTAGAATTGCAGCAACAATTTGCGAACTGTGCTACATCTCATGATGCCAGGCCGGCGCCTATAAACAGAAAGCCTTAAACAGTGATTGAAGCGCTTTCAGCGGGGGCTATATACTGATACCTGGGTTATAATAGTATCCGACTATCCGGACGATCAGTCCGCAGTTTACAAATGAAACCACAAATAAAAGAAATGCTCCCTATCAATCTTGATACTGCTATCAAAAGTATAAGGGATATTATCTTATTTTGCGACATTTATACAAGGGATAAGAATACGTTTCACAATGAAGCCACAATTACTAAAGATCACTCATCAGCCGGTTACATCTTTTAGTGTTCGCCAGGACATCCCCAACATCAATAGCAGGTGGCATTATCATCCCGAAATAGAACTGATCTGCTTCCATAAAGGTGGAGGAACGCAGTTTATAGGCGACCATATAAAAAAATTCGCAGCCGGCGACGTAGTTATGCTTGGCTCCAACCTCCCCCATTATTGGATGTTCGACGAATACTTAGTTGACACAGAAAAGCACCTGCCTTACTCAACGGTGATTCATTTCGAGGAGAATTTTATTGGCGAGCGGTTTTTACATTTACCAGAAAGCCGTGAGCTGAAGATTCTGATCGAAAAAGCACAACAAGGTGTTTTAGTATCAGGGAAAGAAGCTGAACACGTTATCACCCTGATGGGCAAAGTGAAGCAATCAAGCGGCTTTAAAAGAATTATTTCACTGATGGAATGTTTATCGGCTCTTGCCGAAGTAGAACATTTAACCCTGCTTTCTTCAATTGGTTTCCGTTATCATGAATACGATTCGGAAAATGAACGCTTAAACGCAATTTACAACTTCACGCTAAAAAATTTCATGAAAAAGATTGAGTTAAGGGAGGTTGCTGCGATAACCGGTTTAATACCAAACTCCTTTTGCAGATATTTTAAAACCCGAACAGGAAAAACGTATAACCAATTTCTGCTCGAAATAAGAATTGGGTATGCCTGTAAGCTGCTGCTTGACAACACTCAAAGCATCAAACAAGTGTGTTTCGAATCGGGATTCAACAATTTCTCCTGTTTTCATAAAAACTTTAAAAGCATAACTGGCTATACTCCACAGGGCTATCAGCACACTTATCTGAAACAGAAACATCCTGCCGGCAGAACACCAAATCTTTACTCCTCTGGTTCTCACTCATTAAGTGTTTAAACAGCCATTTGAGGCTAATTTTTACGTTTTTAAGCACAAACATTTGTTGATTCTGGCAGTTAATTCTTATTATAGCTGTTATGGACCAATCAATATTTCTTTTGGTAAAGGATTCTCATGACGATTGCAGAGACGTAATACGTCATCGCGATGGTGATTTAAAGGTTAGAGTATATTGCTTGAGTAAAGACAAATATGAACCTGAACCTTCGGAACTGCAGTTTTATGGGAATGATAATGGAGAACTTCTTGCCTTCGAGACGGTGGGTTACGATGGGTCGGATCCCTTGCTGGTAATTGAAGCGATAAGATGGTATGCAGATTATATTGATAATCCTAAAATGGAGATACTGGCAGAAAATCCAAGCCTCTCAGACCCTGACCACGATAAACTCTTTTTCAAATAGACATTTGCTATTGCCTTAAACGCACAAGAGCAGCTATTTTCCAGTAAACCGTGAGCGGATGATAAATAAGGGGCGCAATAAAAATAAGGACTAATATTTTGCTGATATCCCGTAATGAAGAATACGGCCGGTACGATCTCTCCTCAAACAATACCGAAACCGCCGATAAAAACACCGCGAAAAGATAAATCATCGCTAATAATAACCCAAGATACTCCCGGTTAACCTGGCCTGTAAAGACTAAACCGCTTATAACAAGTACCCCAAGTAATTTCATAAGAGGAATAATACCTTCTAAGAAAAACAAGAAAGGAAAATTAATTAGCCCCAGGGAGCCATATTTGCGGTTAAAAAATAAGTCCCTGTGCAGCCAAAAAGTCTGAAAATTACCTCTCGCCCAGGCGTTCTTCTGCTTACTCAGGGCCGAAAAACGCGCCGGTGCCTGTATCCAGCAAAGAGGATCTGGAATATACACTGTCCGATATTTTAAGTTATTGTCGTGCATATATTTACTCATACGCACCATAAGTTCAAATCCTTCTTTTGAAGTTTTAGTGCTATATCCTCCGCACTCCGTCAGGATCTCCTTATCAAATAATCCGACTGCCCCCGAAATCGGGTGGATCCCGTTTAAACGGCTCCAGGTAAGACGTTCCAGTAAATATGATTTAAAGTATTCAATTGCCTGGAAAGCGGGAAGCAGTTTTTTAGGAAAACTGGTGCTTAGCAGATGGCCCTTATGGCGCCCGCCCGAGTTTGCGACGTGCACCGCGGCGCCGACTGCAATTACCCGTGTCTTTTCTTCAAGAAACGGCTTCACCAGCTTAAGCAGGGAATTCTTATCAAGAACGCAGTGCGTTTCAATACATAGAACCAAGTCGCTCTGCGATGCATTCAAACCGGCATTTAAGGAGTCAGGCTCGCCGCCGCGCGCCTTGTCAATCACGGTAAGCTTAGAAAATGCCAGATTCCGGGATTTATAGTATGCCTGAACCGGCTGCGTTTTTATTTGCTCATAACTAACAAAATCAACGGCTTCGAGCTGGTAAAAGTCTCTTAGGTTTTGCAGTGTATTATCCGTGCTTCCATCGTTTACTACAATGATATCAAAGTTGTTATACTGCAAGGCCAAGAGCGCCCTGACATGATCCACAACATCGTCCTGAATGTTAGCAACGGGCGAAATAACAGAAACACAAGGCGCATGGCGAGATATCAGCAACTCGCGATACGACGCATAGTTATTCCTCCTCATGTATCTGCCAAGTTCTATAGAAGATATGAGTACATAGCCCAAACATATTAAGATCAGTAATAACGCATAAAAGAAAATGCTGTTATTTACTATCGCTTCAATTGTAAAGACCCACACTATGCTTTAATCCTTCCATCTAAAATGTGTTTAATAATCGCCCGGTCCTGTAATACCCCTTCATTGTACAGGGTGTCTAACATTTCCCGGCCATCCTTCCTGTGTGCCTTTATTGCTCGTAAAGCGGCCAAGCGAAGCGGAAACTCTTTACTTTTAGCCTGAGAGGTAAGGAAAGATAAACATCCGCCTGATGCAATCAATCCTAGGGTATTTAGAATTTTTTCTTTTATTTTTTGTGGCTGATGAGGATACACGGCTACCAGATGGCTCTCGGCCATTTCTGCTTCCATACGTCCTAATATTTCAATTGCCGCGCCGCGGATTTTCAGGTTGTAGTGATTTAACAGATAAATAAGATTTGGTAAAGCATCAAATTGCTGGTAATATTCTACAAATTTGAGGCAAAAAGATACTACAGAATCATTGGCTGAGTTTAACCAATACGCAAACCGGGGACGCGCCATTGTTTCGGCTTTTGTAATCACCTCGAACAAAATAAGCTGGTGCCAGTCCAGAATAGGCTCTTTAACAGTATCTAAGAAACGAAAAGGGTTGTCGGCACATAACTTAACGAATGCAATTTGTGCTTCTATACGGAGCTGCGGGTGTTTAGCATCGGTAAATTTGAGCACTTTGTCGCACTCATCTTTAATCGACATCTCTGTCAGCTCGCGAATGGCCTCAATCTGCTTATCCCACTGCCGGCTGTTGAGATTTTTGCGTGCTCTTTTGTCAAGATTCAACTGCAAATAAAGTTCTGTAAGCACTTCGGCGCTTCGGCCGCTGAAATTAGCGTGGTTATTTGACAATTCGGCCACCAATATTTTTCTGATAGACTTACGATATAAAGGCAGGCGCGAGAAACGAGGGAGGAAATGAGAAACTACAACTTTAGGATCATCGTGATCATTAAATACCAGAATATTAGCCAGCATGGTAATGATTCGTTCTTTCAGATCGGCGTCCCGCTTTCGTTTGTAAAACTCCTTACCGCGGCGGAAAAAGATATAGATGAGAACTTCTGCGATACCGATAACGCAGAATAAAGCTATAAATAAAGATAGAAAGATGTATAAGGGGTGAGATGAGAGACGGGATATATATAAATCATGCAAGTAATTGCTAACCGAGAACTCTATACCCATTAATCCGGTCTCAGTTAAAAACGTCTTTTTGTCTTACAAATTTTTTGACTCTTATCACCAGCTCCCCCAGATTGAAGGGCTTTGTGATAAAATCGTCCACTCCCAGTTCAAATGCTTCCATAACCACTCTTTCTAATCCTATTGAAGAAAGCACAATCACAGGCGTTTCCTTCATCATTGGATTGCTCTTGATATGGCTCACTACTTCCAATCCACTTACAAAAGGCATCATGATATCAGTAATAACCAGGTCAAAGGAATCTGAGTTTAATTTCTCAATTCCCTGCGCACCATCCCTAGCAAGATGAACGTCATATCCATCCTTTTTTAGGCGAAACTCAAGAGCTTTAATCATCAGCTCTTCATCTTCTATAATAAGAACCTTAGTCATCTTTGAAGCATTTCGCAATATAATGCAAAAATACTACCAAGCAGTGTATGTTTAGATTTTGACCTATATATCATCTTTAGGGCAAAAAAAAGCTATCCGGCAGGTTATCAGCAGAAAAGAGAATAAATTCCACAATGCAACAATCTCCTCAATATGTACCACAAATTCCCGCCAAAGACAGCGCCAGAATTATCAAAAAAAATACATTGATTCCAGACTGGAAAAGATGATCCTACTTACTATATTTGCACGCTGCCCGGGTGGCGAAATTGGTAGACGCACTACCTTGAGGTGGTAGCGCTGCAAGGCGTGCTGGTTCGAATCCAGTCTCGGGCACAAAAAAAAGGGGGAATTTCTTTCCCCTTTTTAATTTTTTATCCAGCCTAAGCTTCCTGAGGCTGATAAGCCGGAGTTTTAAAAGTCGCTCCTACCGGATCTCCAAGATTCTTTATATGAGTCAAATGAGATACAAAGGCACTCAACACTGTAGGATGCTCAATATATCTTACATTAAACTCTTTACAAGTTTCAATAACGAATTTATTTATCTGGGGATAATGGATATGGCTAATGCGTGGAAATAAATGATGCTCCACCTGGAAGTTAAGTCCGCCAACAAACCATGAAACCAATTTACTCCGGGTTGCAAAGTTAGCTGTTGTTGTTACCTGATGAACCGCCCATTCTTCTTCAATTTTATTCGTAGCCGGATGCGGTACAGGAAACTGTGTACCTTCTATCACGTGAGCCAGTTGAAAAACTATACTGATACTATAGCCGCATACAAAGCCGGCGATAAGAAAACCTGCAATAGTTGGAAGAACACCTACCATAAGCATCGGTATAACTAAATACACGCTTACGTAAAACACTTTGGTACTCCAAAATATCAAATGCTCCTGAAAAGCCATTTTGCGGGGAGAATCTTTAGGCCCCATTTTTTGGGTAAAATACTTCTCAAAGTCCTGGAATAAGATCCAGGCCATATACGAAATGCCATAAAGAACCACCCAATAGAGATGCTGATACTTATGATAACCATGCTTTTCCTGTTCGGAATGCATACGCATAAACTTAATATCGATATCATGATCCATACCGTCTATATTGGTATAGGTGTGATGATTAATGTTATGTTTTTGTTTCCAGAAGTAAATGGTACCTCCCATAATATTGAGAGAATAAGCGCCAAATGCATTAAGGATCTTATTTTTCGAGAAACTTCCGTGCCCGCCTTCGTGCATAATATTGAAACCAATAGCGGCAAAAGTGAGCCCCAAAAAACAACATAAAAGCACCGAAACCCAAACATTAGGTGTAAAAAACACCAGAGTTACGTACAGGCCTACCAATGAGGCAATTAAAAACAAGCTTTTAAAAAACAATCTCCATCCGCCGGACACACACAAATTGTTAGAAATAAAATAGTTGTCAACCTTACTTTTTAATGTGTTATAAAATAGTGTGTTTTGACTGTTGAAAGAGACTTTGGTCATAATTTTAATTAGATACTTACTTAAACGTGAACGATCAGGAAACATTGCACCCAGAAAAATCGCTTTCCGTTATATACGACGAATCGTTTTATAAAGATTTAACGCCGCAAACACAATGATACTAAAAGATGGGGATTAAACTACTAATATGGCGGAAAAACCCTTCCTCCTGTTAACACAAAAAACAACTTAAGGTTCTATAACAAGCCCGTCGAATGCAAATTTAATTCCTGGCGGCAATTCTTCACTCACGTCTTCATGCCTACCCATGTTATGACTGATATGAGTCAGATAAGTTGTCTCAATTTCCATCTCCTGGGCAAAAGAGATAGCCTCCTCAAGGGTAAAATGAGATATATGTTTCTCTTTTTGTAAAGCATTGATCACCAAAACCTTCGATCCCTTTATTTTTTCCCGTTCCTGCTCACCAATGGTTTTTGCGTCGGTGATATAGGTAAAATCATTAATCCGAAAGCCATACACAGGCAGCAAATAATGCATCACCTCGATCGGAATTATAGATACCCCCTCAACCTCGAACGGCGCGGACGATATTTCATTTAAATTTATTAGCGGCACTCCCGGATATTTAAAATCTGCGAATGCATAATGAAACTCCCGTTCTAGTGTTTCGTGTACACGCTTATGGGCATACACATTCATAGCTTTTTTCTGGCGGTAGTTAAAAGCTCTGACATCGTCAAGCCCGGCTACATGGTCTTTATGTTCATGGGTTATGAAAATACCATCAAGCTGCTTTACCCTGGCTCTCAGCATCTGATATCGAAAATCCGGACCGGTATCAATCACAAAGGTTTTCCCATCCACTTCAATCAATACAGAAACCCTAAGGCGCGTATCGAAAGGCGATGTTGATGTACATACCTTACAATCGCAGGCAATTACTGGTATCCCCTGCGAGGTTCCTGTCCCTAAAAAAGTTACTTTCACAGTTGCAGAGAGGTTTGTTTTAATACGTAAAGAAACTGTTTCTGCTTTTCATCAAGCATATTTTCATCCGCCTGAATGTTTTGAATAAGTTCTGCCAGCGAATTGATCTTACTCTCGATATTTGAGAATTTATTTACCACAACCACCTTGCTGCTCTCAAGAATACAGGCGCCAGTTTTAAAGCTGCCTTTCTCGTACCGAACTTTATACTCAAGGCTTTTGAGCAACTGCTCAAGTTTTTCTAAGGTATGTTGCGTATAAGACAGGGACATATTTAAAAAGTAAAAAGACTAACCAGCCCGAAATATAAAAAAAGCGATGTGTTATCATCGCCTTTTACTTTTAATTTTTCTTTTTTTTAACGTAAATCTACCACCTCGACCCCCGGATACTTTTTCGCATCGAATGCAAAGATCGATTCCGGTATTTTTACGTTCGGTGTAAATGTTCTGATAAGATAAGTATAGCGATTACCATTCTTGTCGAAAATAACAGCGTTGCTTATTCGCTTGGTTATCTTATCGATATTGAGACGTACTTTAAAAAATGAGCGCTTAATATCTGTCGGAGTTAGATCGATTACATGTACCGACCGATTATTAACCCTCTTTTCGCCACTATAGAAATATTTAAACCCCTTTTCGTACATGGTAAAGATTTGTGCGGGATTTAACGCATTCAAACTGTTGTCAACTTCACTTAGCTGAACCTCTCTATCTGCTTTCGAATACGTCCACTGATTTTTACCGTCGCTTATCAGCTCCTGCGATTTCAACACCACCTTGTATTTATTACTCTTTGCTTTAGCGTAAAGTGTACCAGTTTGGGTATCTTTCAATTTAGCCTGGGGATTTTCCAGGGTAAAAGTAAAATCGGTTTTTATAACATCATAAGAGCGATATTTCTTACTTACTTCTGCCAAAATTGCTCTGGCTTTTGCATCAGTTTGGGCCATTACGCTCACTGCAAATCCAACCATTAACATGGCACTTATCACAAATCTTTTCATCTTCTTCTAACTAAGTGTAACTACTGTTTCTTGTTAAGGTTGTCCAGAAACTGTTCCAGCGCATAATCGTCGGGCAATAGAACTTCTCGTGCTTTACTTCCCTCAAACGGTCCAACAACTCCTGCAGCCTCTAACTGATCAATAAGGCGACCGGCCCTGTTATAACCAAGTTTCAGCTTTCGCTGGATGAGAGACGTGGAGCCCTGCTGATGCATAACAATCAGTCGTGCAGCATCTTCAAACAGCGAATCTCGGTCATCCGGATCGAAATCTTTGATGCTGCCACCTTCACCGTTTTCATCCACATATTCCGGCAACATCCAGGCCGATGAGTATCCTCTCTGATTTCCGATAAAATCTGAGATCCGCTCTACCTCCGGGGTGTCGACAAACGCACATTGAAGTCGTATCAAATCATTTCCGGTAGAAAACAGCATATCACCTCTTCCTATCAGCTGATCGGCCCCACCGGTATCTAAAATTGTTCTTGAGTCAATTTTTGATAATACGCGGAACGCTAATCTGGCCGGAAAGTTTGCCTTAATAGTTCCTGTGATGATATTTACAGACGGACGTTGTGTTGCAATTACAAGGTGAATACCCACCGCCCGGGCCAGCTGTGCCAATCGTGCTATCGGTGTTTCTACCTCTTTTCCTGCTGTCATCATCAAATCTGCAAACTCATCTACAACCAATACTATAAATGGTAAGAACCTGTGACCCTCCTCAGGGTTTAATTTGCGATTGATAAATTTTGAATTATATTCTTTCAAATTTCGCACCTGCCCGTTTTTTAGCAGGTCATAACGCTGGTCCATTTCAATACAAAGTGAGTTTAAAGTATTGATAACCTTCTTTGTATCGGTTATGATCGCATCTTCTTCGCCGGGAAGCTTTGCAAGAAAATGACGTTCGATTTTTCTGAATAAAGTGAGCTCCACCTTTTTTGGATCTACCAGCACAAATTTCAGCTCAGACGGATGCTTTCTATAAAGCAGAGATGCAAGGATACAGTTTATCCCCACCGATTTTCCCTGACCAGTAGCACCTGCAACAAGCAAATGCGGCATTTTGGCTAAATCAGCGATAAAAACTTCATTCGAGATCGTTTTGCCCAATGCGATCGGCAAATCCATGGTGGTGTTCTGGAACTTATCTGTTGCCAGTACCGAACGCATAGAAACCATTTCAGGATGCTGATTGGGAACTTCAATTCCAATAGTTCCTTTTCCTGGCATTGGAGCAATGATTCTGATTCCCAAAGCAGCTAAACTTAAAGCAATATCGTCTTCAAGGTTCTTAATTTTTGAAATCCTAACACCCGGTGCAGGAATAATCTCATATAAAGTAACCGTGGGACCAATCGTTGCTTTTATTTTATCGATTTCGATATTGTAATGGTTCAGCGTCTCAACAATCTTATTTTTGTTGGCTTCCAGCTCATCAGTATTTACTGATATTTTATTGGAACCATAATTCTCTAAAAGCTCGAGGGTGGGATACTGATAAGAAGACAAATCAAGCTTTGGGTCGTACTGGCCGAATTGCTGAACCAGGTCATCTGCTTTCTTTTCATCTTCTGTTTTATTGATTGTTAACTCAGGCTCCGATCTTTGAACATTTAAACTCAAACTTGCGGCCGCTGCCTCTGCGACCGGTGCCCTTGGGATAAGCACCTCTTGCTCAATATCGGTTTCCAGTTCAACAGGAGGAATTATCCGTTCCTGCTTCAGCTGGCTGGCTTGGGTTTTAGGTTCGGCTACCTGCTCCCGCCTGTTTAAAGGAAATTCAACCGGCTGTGTTCTGAAATCGTCTTCGATCTCAATTTCTTCAGATTCATCCGGCACCACTGGGACGAAAGCCTCCTCTCGTTCCTCCTTCGAAGGCAGTTTGAAGTCAATATTATAGGCTACAATCAGCGCCGACAGTCCCGCAAAAGCGAGTAAACCTGCAATACCCGTATTTCCAATTTGAGCCTGCAATAAGCGATTGGTCCAAAAACCAAACTCCCCTTCAAGGAAATGAGGAAAATCGGAAGTGAATGCATGGAAGAACGCTAAGGTAACAGAACCGAAAACGAGAAGAAAGAAAGAATATGCAAGTGTTTTTGTGATCGAAGCTACCCGGATCTTAAATAACAGGCGATATCCGATAATGAAAAAAACCGCTATAAAAATAAAGGAAGCTATCCCAAACCACTCATAAATAAATTGGTGAGAAAGTAATGCACCGAATTTTCCGAGCCAGTTTTCTACCACCGGATTAACCACACCGGCTTTTTCGAGCTCTTCCGAATTTCTAAACAAGTTACTCCAGCCACCGTTCGAGTCAATTACATAGCTTTGATCTTCCTGCCAGGTGAATAGATAGGATGTGAACGCAACCAGAAAATAGATGGATAGGATCAAAAAAAACAGACCCGCTATTTTTATAATTCTACCATCATCAAAATTGAACTTTGGCAATATTTCACTTCTCTCTTTCGCTGCTGTAACCCTCGCTTTAGCTGCTGATTTAGGCGGCAGCTCATCTTTAAAGCTATTGGTTCTAAATTGATTTCCTTTTACAGGCATTTATTTCTTGATGGTATTATCCCTGACAAATATAATGTATATCTCCTATCCGCATCCACCTGGCATGCTAAAATTCTTCTAATAAGGGAAGATTGATTTCGTGGAAGAAATATAAATACTAATTTAGTGATATTAAACATGAACGAGGAAGAATATTTAGTTGAAGAATACATCCAAACAGGCAATAACGCTGCATTGAAGGAATTATTGGGCCTGAAGCCTGCCCTTGCCCAGGGAAAGACCAGCTTAAATGTATCGCCCCTGCTTCTCTCCTGTTATTATAAAAAACCAGAAATTTCTGACACTATTTTAGGATTTGTGAAAAATCCCGATATCTATGAATCTGCTGCAGTAGGCAAGTTCGACAGCCTTGCCAATAACATTTACACAACGCCACACTTAATCAATACTTTTTCTGATGACGGCTTTACGCCCCTGGGGCTGGCTTGCTATTTTGGTCATGAAGAGTCTGCAAGATATCTTCTGCTGAAAGGTGCCGAAGTAAATACGCCATCGCAAAATGGCTACAATGTTTACCCTATTCATTCGGCTGTGGCAGCCAACAATGCCGACATTACAAAAATCCTCCTGGAGGCAGGAGCTGACGTTAATGTAAAACAAGTGTCGGGCATTACCCCTCTGCATTCTGCAGCACACCACGGAAACATAGAGCTGATCATTTTACTGCTTGAAGCCGGCGCGAGTGTTAACGCAAGGACTGAAGACGGAAAAACACCTTCGCAAATGGCGTCTTCTGCCGGCTTCAGTGAACTGGCAAAGATTTTATCCTGACTAGAAATCCCAGATGGTAGTTCGGATTCGTTTTACGTAATTTTTGAATCCCAGAACAAAGGCAGCAAAGAAATAGAAGATTATAGGAAATCCTACCGATAAGACAGAAGTGTAAATAAAAAACAGTCTTATTTTAGAGGTCGACATTGCAAATCGTTCTCCAATATAAGTACAGACCCCAAACGACTGTTTTTCAAAATAGACTAGTATTTTCTGCAGCATATCAATTAAGGGTTTACAATTTTTGTACCAACTGCACAATTTAAGCATTTTTTTAAATCACAATAGCTTTTTTTCAAATGAAGCAGGGCTTGCGACCGGTCGGCGTTGCCCTTCTTTACACCGATCTCTACAAAACGCTTAGTGATCTGGTTCGATTCAAACGGGATTGTTTCGAGAAGGTTAACTGCTCTATCCCTTATATCTTCACTCCCCGTATACTTCCCATATGAAAACAAGCTGAGAGCCACAGAATTCAATAAAATATTATCGATAGAGGAATTCCCCAGTTGAACACTTACGCCCTCAGCGTCCTTCCCGAACCTGTAATGCGACTCCCAATAAGATGAAACTGGCAGGTTTTCGAATAGAGCAAATATCCCCTTGGAGTTTTTGATTTCTAATACTTTAGAAAAAAGATGACTCGACTTAACAACAAGTGCTGAAAACTGGGCCAGACGTAAAGTAGGGAAATTCTGAGGGCGAAGCCTTAAAAACTTCCACAAATAACGGTCGACAGGCTTTAGATTATATTTAAGCCTCAAAAAAGTATATTCCTTACGAAGCTTTTCCTGAAAGTCGTCTTTTAGATCCTCTTCGAGAAACCCGGCCTGCCCAAACACCAGAGCCTCAATTTGCAATGGGCTATTTTTTATGTTTGGCTAGAATTTGCTGAGGCAGAGAGCGAGCGAGCATTTCGAATGGAAGCGCATTCGTATTAAATCCGAAGTTTCGGGCGAGTGAAATATAAAATGCATCGTCCCAACTGCCCTTATACTCGTTTAAAATTTCTATAAACTGCTGCGACCGCTGTTCGAGTCGCTCTATAAGCATCCTGAGCAGCCAGCTTTCCAAATGCAGATCTTCGATCCTAGCAATTTGCTTTTCGCATGGAATCCAGTTGAGGTTCTGCATAAGAACCTGGTACTGATTTTCGATGTTGGGATAAATAAACTTCTTTAGCTCTAGTGTGGGAACGGCGGAACCGTCATTCCTGAGAACCTCTTTATCGTGCTGATAAACCACATGAAGAATTACGTTATTGTAGGCACGGTCGCTTTGATGATGGTGACGATCCCAGTCTGAGGAGTTTATATGTATCTCGATATTTCCAACCCACTCGGTGCCCCCGATCCTCAACTTAGCATCCTGAAAATCCGGACCCGCATTCTTATTTAAAACACCGTTATAAATCAACTCTACCAACTGGCCATCGGTAGTTTTTAGTTCACGCTGGTCAAACACTTTAAATTGCCACACGTAAAACAGGAAATCTTCATAGATAGGCATCCTTAAAAGTAGTAATTTATTGACTCAAAGGAAATAAATTATCCAGATGCACTGCCACAAAATTATTGACGTCTATCGCACCTCATAATTTAAAATCCCTGAAAAAGGAACTCCTTTGTCCGAAATCCCTTCGGCTATTACCCTTATTTTAGATTTAGGGTCGGCATTAAAATAGGATATTGTAGCCTCACCAAGGTGATTGGTATTAATCAAGGGTTGCCAGTGAATGGTTGAGCGAACATCAGGACGAGTACTTGGAGTAGTATAATTGGGTTCGTAAAATACTCGCGCATCATAATATCCCTGCACATCTCTGGTCAGAACCCCTACTTCCGATCCTCCAATTGCATTCATATTGACATTAATATACACTACATATACTTCTTTGGAACCTCCGCTATAAGTATCCATGCCTACCATTCTCTTAACCTTCACGTATTTAACATCAGACATTCTAAGTCCGAAATACACATCTATATAGTCTTTAATTAACTCTGGCGCATCCTGGTCTGTATACGGCATTTCACGGTTATTTACGATCAACCTGGGATAAGTTGGCTTCATTTCCGTAGTTCCGCTATCTCTGTTCGTGCGTATATTATCGCTCACCACGGCACTATTGTAATTTAGGCGGTGCGTTAAAAAATGACGGAGATCCGTATAATCATGATCTGAGGAATTTATCACAAATTCCTCCTCTTTATATCCAAAATCAGTCAGGATCAAATCCCGAAGTATAAGAGATTTTTTCTGGGATTTGATAACAACCTCATTCAGTTGTAGTGTATCAGAAAGGCTCTGCCTTTTCAAAAGATTTTTACGGCGATCAATTTCTGCAACCCGGTCGCTTCCTAACAACGCTTCAGACTCTATTTCGAGAGGCTTTATCGAAGGAAGCAGGCCAACGCTTACCGTATCTACAAAAACAATCCCTTGCTTTACTGCTTTAGAGTTAACCGAAGTTATTTTCACCGGCTGATAGCCATACAAATTAATCCCATCTACATAAAACTTACCTGATTCGTCGGTTTGCGTAACGAATAGTTTGTTGCCCCGGGCTCCAGATGCTGTCAGAGTAATGTTCGAATTCGGGACGGGTTTGGCACTGAATTTTGTTTCTACCCGTCCGGTTACCGATACTCCTTTTTCGGGATTATAAGCGATCCTTAAGTTCTCATCTGCCAATTGCTTCCACAAAAAATCTCTCCAGCCAGAAGATAATAACAATAGATCTAATTGACTTCTCCTGCTTTCATTTTTGGGGTCAAAATATTGCGCTGCATTTTCGATATCCCCCTTCAATTCGGATTGTAAATGTAAATATGTAGCTATATTTCCCTGTGTATCTTCAGGAATTAAGCCGGCATCTACAACAGAGAGAGACAAACGAGCCTTAACGGGCTGACCTTTTTCATCAAGGGCCTTTATTCTCACAGCAGCTTTCTCTTTAGCTGTGTAGGCCGCTTTATTTGAGGTCAAATCCAGAATCACTCTTTCCGTGCCTTCAATAAATATCAATCGCTCGCAGTTGGGCCTCCCGGCAGAATCGTAAACGGTTATAGAGCTTATCCCGGGAGGCAATCCCTGTTTTGGAATTTGAAAAGAGGACTGAACAGCGCTTAAGGGCAGCATTAATGTCGAAACCAGCTTTCCCTTATTTTTTATTACGACGGCTACTTCCTTTTTAGCTAAAGATGCGTAGGTTTTTTCGTTGGTTTTAATGGTTACCGTAAAGATAGAATCGCCCTGCCTCACATATAATCCGTAACCTGCTGCAAGCGCAGACGGCAGTTCAATATTAAAACTTTTTCCATTACTATACGTCCCGACGGCCCGGTATTTCTTTCCTGGTTCTGGCTGGAGTAAAAAACGTCCCATGCCATTAAAACTGGTGTTTAAAGCGGTGATCACCGTACCATCTTCTGCCTGTATGTTTCCTGTCGCACCTAAGCCTTTGCCTCTATTACTTTCCGCTTTAAATGCTACAATCCCCGACACTCCCTCTACCATGGAACCGCCTTCCGGGAAGAAATTTATCCTGTCCGATTTCGCAGAACTTACAGCTTTACTAACCGTTTCATCGGGACTGTACACCGTCAAATTCTTTTCAAAAAGAAATTTGTCACCAAAGTTTCGCATCCAGTTGGTATAAGCCCGTAAACGATAGGTTCCCGAGGGAATAGAATCGCCCAATTTAAAATCGCCCCTGCCTAAACCCTTATCAAGCCGGATCATTTTCCGATCTATGATTTTCGATGCGGGAGAGATTAGCTCGACATATAAATTATTACTGGATTCGGTTAAGACGTTTGTCTGGGCGTTTACCAGGAAAGAGCTATACCAGATGTCGTCGCCGGGAGTATAATGATCCCGGTCTGTGAACAGGTAAACCTTTTCAAAAAACAAGGTGACACTCGCCCCGGAAGGCTTAATAGTTTGAGAAAAGCTTAAGCCGGACAGAAAAACGAAAAAGGTAAAAAGTACTGATTGTGACGGTTTAAATGGCTTCATAAAAAGATATAAAGCGCCAATATATATAAAAATTAAACCCTGATCGCAATCATCATAAATTCATAAAAGGAATTATACTCAGCTATTTAGAAGAAAGCGGAATAAGGATAGCTAAAAAATTGCCTGGAGTACATTTTCCATTTGCTTCTGGACTTTTTGCGCTTCGGCAGCTGCGGCTTCGGCAAAATCAAGCCCTGACGAGGCGTAAATGATGGCACGTGATGAATTGACCAGCAATCCACAATCCCGGATCATTCCGTATTTACAAACATCTTCCAAACTCCCGCCTTGAGCGCCCACACCCGGAACCAGTAAAAAGTTTGTTGGAGCCTGCTTTCTTATATTTAGAAAAGCCTCTCCGCGGGTAGCGCCCACTACAAACATCAACTGTTCATCGCTGGCCCATTCATTCGCCTTACAGACCACTTTTTCGAAAAGCATATCCGAACCCACCTTAAGGTTCTGAAAATCCTTGCTTCCCTCGTTAGACGTTAAAGCCAGAAGGATAACCCATTTGCCATCAAACTTTAAGAAAGGTTTTACCGAATCCTCACCCATATATGGAGCTACTGTTATAGAATCAAAGCTCATTTGAGACGAAGCTTCGTTAAAGAATGCGCTGGCATACATCTCAGAAGTATTCCCGATATCGCCCCGTTTTGCATCGGCTATAGAAAAGCAATCTTTAGGAAGATATTTCCAGGTTTTCACCAAACTTTCCCATCCTTTAACCCCTCGCGACTCGTAAAAAGCGGTATTTATTTTATAAGAGACGCAGAATTCCTTGGTTGCATCGATAATCCGCTTATTAAATTCAAAAACCGGATCATTTAATTCAAGCAAATGTTTCGGAATTTTGTTAAGGTCTGTGTCAAGTCCGATACAAAGAAATGATTTCTTCGACCTGATCTGGTTTACTAGTGCTTTACGGTCCATATTATATGTGCCTCAAAGTAACCAAAACCTTACCTGTGAAAAAATAAAATTTTAATTTTTGTTTAATTCGATTTAATGCAGTAAAATTGTCACGTTATCTCAAATGTTATCCTCTCAAAAGGAAAAATCTTTGTATTTCTTAAACACAATAATTTTCTCTTCCTGAGCGGGATAAACTCTTACAAAATAAAATCCGATAATAATATTTCAATTGAATGGTAGAAATTAATGAATTGAACGACAAGCTTGTCTCAGAGCTTCGTGAGATTGCACGTTCGTTCGGCGTAGAGAACGCCGACGGTTTACGTAAACCAGATTTAATCACTAAAATCATAGAGCAAAAAGAACTCATTGAGGCTGCTCGTCAAAATACTCCGACTTCGGAAACACCTCAGGGCGAGGAAGAAAAACCACGCAAAAGGATCAGAACGCTGCGCTCAAAAGCTGATGCTCCAGAACGTCCGGTGCCTAATACCAGGGAAGATTCTCCTGTCCTGGAATTTCCTGAGCCTGATGAGGAAGCTTTCGTTCCGGCAGAGGAATCTTCTGCTGAAGAGGGTAGTTCGCAAACTGAAGATTCTCAAGCAGCCAGAGAGCCGAAGACCGAGAGGTTCCAGAAATTTGAGAAACCAAGAGCAAACAATGGCAATGTACAGCCCAGGGGCGAAAGTAAATCCGCTGAGCCAGCTCCTGCTACTAATCTCGATTTCGACAATGTAATAGCGAATGAGGGAGTTCTTGAAATCATGCCGGATGGATATGGTTTCCTGCGTTCTTCGGATTATAATTACCTCACCTCACCGGATGATATTTATGTTTCTCAATCTCAAATTAAGCTGTTTGGTTTAAAAACCGGCGATACGGTAAGAGGAAGCATCAGACCTCCTAAAGAAGGTGAGAAATATTTTCCTTTAGTTAGAGTTGAAGCCATCAACGGTCGTATCCCGGCCGAGGTTAGAGACAGGGTTCCGTTTGATTATCTAACCCCGCTGTTTCCTTCCGAGAAATTAAACCTCTTTATGGATGCCAGCAATCAGTCTACACGGATTATGGACCTTTTCACCCCCATCGGTAAAGGCCAGCGTGGACTAATTGTAGCTCAACCAAAAACAGGTAAAACCATCTTACTAAAAGATGTAGCGAACGCAATTGCGAAAAACCATCCTGAAGTCTACCTTATCATTCTTTTGATTGATGAGCGCCCTGAAGAAGTAACAGACATGGCCAGAAGTGTTCGTGCAGAAGTTGTTTCGTCTACTTTCGACGAACCGGCAGAGCGCCATGTAAAAATAGCCAATATCGTTCTTGAAAAAGCTAAACGTATGGTTGAATGCGGGCACGATGTAGTAATCCTTCTTGATTCTATCACCCGTTTGGCCAGAGCATATAATACTGTTGCACCTGCTTCTGGTAAAATTTTATCAGGTGGTGTGGATGCAAATGCTTTACACAAACCTAAACGTTTCTTTGGTGCCGCACGTAACATTGAAGATGGCGGTTCTTTAACTATTCTGGCGACAGCCTTGATTGATACCGGTTCTAAAATGGATGAGGTTATCTTTGAAGAATTTAAGGGTACGGGTAATATGGAGCTTCAGCTTGACCGGAAGCTATCCAACAAACGTATCTTCCCGGCTATCGACATTACTGCTTCAAGTACCAGAAGAGATGATTTACTAAGCGACAAAGACACCCTACAGCGTATTTGGATTCTTCGCAACCACCTGGCAGACATGAACTCTCAGGAGGCCATGGAGTTTTTACTAGGGCAGATGAGAGGTACAAAAACTAACGAGGAATTCCTCATTTCGATGAATTCATAAATAGCAAAACAGCGGCGGAGGTAAATTTGCCGCTGTTTTGTTTTCTTCACTATGAGAAAGCACATCCCTAATGCTATCACTTGTTTAAACCTGTTGTCAGGATGTATTGGTATCGTTTTAGCATTCAATGAAAATCTCATTGGTGCTTCGTATGCGATAGCAATTGCGGCCGGATTAGACTTTCTTGATGGCTATATCGCCAGACTCCTTAAAGCATTTTCCGAATTAGGAAAACAGTTAGATTCGCTTGCCGATATAGTAAGTTTTGGCGTTTTGCCCTCGGTTATTGTTTACCAGCTATTCTTACAGGCGCCACAGTTGGGCATGCTGAGTAACTATATAAATTACTCGGCATTCATCATTGCTGTGTTTTCTGCCCTCCGTCTTGCTAAATTCAATATCGACACCAGGCAGGAAGAGAATTTTCTCGGCCTTCCCACTCCGGCAAATGCATTGCTGATCGCTTCGTTACCTCTTATTATTTCAGGAGATAATTTTTTTCTGAGAGATTATATTTTGAATGCCTTTTTCCTCTTCATATTCAGCTTAGGAATGAGCATTTTGCTGGTGATGGAAATCCCTTTAATGTCGTTAAAGTTTAAAAGCCTAAGTTTCAACGACAACGTTTACCGCTACATTTTAATAATTCTGACAGTGCTTTTGATCCTGATTTTTAAATTTGTGGCCGTTCCGGTAGTTATTTTTTTATATATCCTTTTATCAATAATTCAATTTCGAGTAGTGCGATGAGATTCATTGAAGAAATGAACGTTATGCTCTAAAAGACATCCGAAATGAAGGATAGGTAATTTTACCCTGGAAATTGATGCAGAGTCTGAAACGACTGCCCGTAAAAAGGCCGATACCGGCTGTAAGAAATTCCCGGCAAATTTGATTATAGAAAGCTACGAGTTTTAGAAGCAGCAGGCTCAGAGACTACCCTGCAAATCCGCCTTTACTTTTTCAAGACCGCCGTAAAGCAATTCGCAAACTGCCTTTACTTCTGCGAAATCTTCAGCAATTGTATCCAGATCGCTCTCTGTACGCGCACGGCTTTCTATTGAAGCCATTTGCTCCTTAGCATGATTTACACCCATAAATGCTAGTGTCGGCTTTATTTTGTGGGCAACATCTCCAACTGTTTTCCAGTCTTTAGCGGCAATAGCAGTTATAATCTGATCGGTATATTCGGGTGTTTGCTCGATAAAGATGTCAATCATATCGATCATAAACTCTGCGTCTCCCCCAGCAATCTCATTTAAATAAGTTAAATCTATCTGCAGGTTGTTTGGATCTAAATCTTGTGGCATAAGAGTAAAGTTAATAGTATTTTGTTAATTTCTTCACAGACAAATCATCTGTCAGATCATCTAATAATTGGGCGATAGTTTTATTCAAATTTGGATGTTTAAAATCCGCCGCTATCTCTGCAAGAGGCATCAATACAAACCGCCTTTCCTGTAATAATTTATGCGGTATGGTTAATTCGGGTGTATTAATGACATCTGAACCGTAAAATAAAATATCTATATCAATAGTTCTCGGCCCCCATTTGGTGCCGCGCTCCCTTCCCAATTTATTCTCTATACTCCAAATCGCCTCTAAAAGTTTCATTGGAGACATATTTGAATCGATACAAACTGCTTGGTTAATAAAATCGGGCTGTTCTGTATTGCCCCATGCACGACTTTCGTAATGCGACGACTGCCTGTGTACCCTTCCGATAAGCTCACTAATTGATCGAACGGCCTCAGAGAGGTATTTTTCTCTATCTCCCAAGTTACTTCCGAGAAGTAAAAATATATCTTGCATAAACACAATAGCCCTGTAACGTTTCAAATATATTCATATCTAATTGTATACTTGTATGATTATAGAATTGAAGAGATGAAAGAATTTTTTAAGATGGTTTTTGCCTCGATACTGGGCGTGTTTGTATCGTTTTTTGTAATTTTTCTCTTATTGATAGTGTTTTTAGCGGCGATAATTGCATCTGTTGACAATGAAAAGGTAAAGGTGCATGCCAACTCGGTTATTCATATGTCGCTCGACCACCCGATTCAGGAACGTTCGTCAAAGAATCCATTCGATCAGTTGGATTTTGCGGGATTCGACAATAAAGCAATTGGGTTGAACGATATCCTGGCTAGCCTGAAACGCGCTAAAACAGATGAAAAAATAAAAGGGATTTACCTCGATTTAAGCTCCGTACAAGCCGGGATGGCAACTTCAGAGGAGATCAGAAATGCCTTAATCGACTTCAAAAAATCGGGAAAATTCGTTCTGGCTTACAGTGAAGTTTATTCGCAAGGGGCATATTATTTAGCTTCCGTTGCTGATAAGATTTATCTGAATCCAGAAGGCCTCCTTGAATTTAAGGGTCTGGGGACAGAGCTTGCATTTTTCAAAGGCTCTTTAGATAAACTCGAAATCGAAGCACAAATCATAAAAGTCGGTACCTACAAAAGTGCGGTAGAGCCTTTTATCCTGGAAAAAATGAGCGATGCCAACCGGCAGCAGGTAACGTCCTTCCTCGGTTCGATGTATGATCATTTCCTTAATTCGGTTTCTTCAAGCCGGAAAATCCCGAAAGACTCTCTGTTCGCAATAGCCAACCAATTAAAAGTACAGCAAGCCGCAGATGCGGTAAAATACAAGCTTGCCGATGGATTAAGATACAAAGACCAGATTATCGACGAGTTAAAGTCCAGAACCGGAATTGAAAAAGACAAAGACATAAAAATTGTGTCGCTGGTAGATTACAGCAAGAATAAAACCTCAGACGATTCGGAAGCCGAAAACAGAATTGCGGTTGTTTACGCCAATGGCGAGATAATTGGAGGAGAAGGCGATAACGAGACTATTGGTTCTGAGCGGATTTCAAAAGCAATAAGAGACGCGCGTACCAATAAAAAAGTAAAGGCGGTTGTGTTGCGGATCAATTCGCCAGGAGGAAGTGCCCTTGCCTCAGACGTTATCTGGAGGGAAGTAGTTCTGACCAAAAAAGTGAAGCCTGTTATCGTCTCGATGGGTGATGTAGCTGCTTCAGGGGGATATTATATTGCTTGCGGTGCCGATTCCATTTTTGCCCAACCCAATACAATTACAGGCTCGATTGGTGTATTCGGGATAATACCGAATATGCAAAAGTTCTTCAATAACAAGTTGGGGATCACTTTCGACCGGGTAAAAACCGGTGAATTTGCAGATCTGGGATCGATCTCGCGTCCTCTTACCGAGGGCGAACGTTTAATTATTCAAAACGAGGTAAATCGTATTTACAATACCTTTACTAAAAGGGTTTCCGATGGCCGTAAAAAGCCACAATCATATGTAGACAGTATCGGGCAGGGCCGGGTATGGAGCGGAACTGAAGCCTTAAAAATCGGCTTGGTAGACAAACTCGGTAATATTGATGCGGCTATCCGGTCTGCAGCGAAAATGGCGAAGCTAACTGATTACAAACTGGTTGATTATCCGGCTCAGAAAGATCCTTTTGAATCCATTTTCGATACATCGGAGGATAAATTGAAAGACTATTTTGCCAAAAAAGAAATGGGAGAGCAATATCAGTATTTCGAGCAGCTGAAATCAGCTTTAAAGTTTACCGGGATACAGGCCAGACTGCCTTATACGATTTCTGTAAAATAACTACTTAAAAGGCGTCAGAGACAAGCCTCTGACGCTTGATCGACAAAGCGCTATGGACGCTTTTCTTTTTTTTCGGTCCGGTTAAACCATCCTTTTATTTTATCAATGAATCCGCCCGAACGTTTTTTCTTTTCTTCGCCAATTAAAAATCCGTAAGGCTTCAAGGCTTCAACATTGTCAAATACAATTTTAGTTATCCCCAGCAAGGGGATAGCCAGTACCATTCCGGGGATTCCCCACAGCTCTTCGCCAAGTATCAGCACAAGAATAGTGAACAGCGGGTTTATATTAACCTCCCCGCCCACAACCAATGGCTCAATAATGTATGTTTGTATAAACTGAACAAGAGCATAGGTTATCGCAACGCCTATTGCCACTGTGGTACCACCCTGACTAAGAGCCATTATAAAAGTAATACCAGAACCGGTGAGATTACCCACAAACGGAACAATTTCGAGAACACCGCATAGAACCGCAAAAAATACGGCATTCGGTACACCTGCAACAGAAAAACCTATTCCATACAAAATCCAGAGCAACACAATCATCATAAACATCCCCGTAAGGTACTTATGGGCTACCTGACCACAATCATTTATAATCTTATTTGTTTTTTCGTGTTCATCTGCCGGTGTTAATTTCATCACAAACGTCCGTAAATGGGTGCGGAAGTAGATAAACAGAAAGGTATAAACTAATACCAGAATAATATCGACTAAAACCCCCATCACTCCCGACACCATTTTTGAGGCGCTGCCTTGCCCGGACTGCTGCTGTTGTTGAATTATCTTTTCCTGCTCCGCATGTGGTATTCCAAGCTTTTGATTAAAAAAACCTTTTAACTGCTCAATAGCCTGGGTAAGTTTTTGTTCGAGCTGCGAAAAGTCCTTCGCCAGATCGCTGATTTGCCATACCAGCAACGCTATGATTCCTGACACGGAAAGAATAAAAACAAGGAGACAAACGACAGCGGAAAAACCCCGGCTTAATCCCCGCCCCTCCAAACGTCGGCCTAGCGGAACCAGAAGCATGGAGATGATACCCGCAAACGCTATCGGGATTAAGAAGGTGCGGGCATAATACAATCCTGCAATCACTAGAAACACCAGCAGCAGGACCTGAAGAGCTTTCGATATAGTTAATTTACTTCTCAATACATGACCAACAAACCGACCTCGCGAAAGTTTTTAACCTGATATTGCCAATGGGTTTCACGGGGAGATAATTTCGGCTGCTAACAGAAATTTGCCTGAACAGGTAATCCATAATATAGCTATTTTTACAGTTCACAATGGAAAACAAAACCATAGCCAGAACACTAAGGCTGCTGAGCCAGCTGATAGAATTGCATGACGGAAATGCTTTTAAGGTAAAAACGTTGGCCAGCGCCGCCTATACCATCGGCAAACTTCCATTTTCGCTTGCAAATAAATCGCTTGCCGAATTGGAGCAGATAAGCGCAATAGGAAAAAGCACTGCTTCAAAAGTTTGGGAGCTCGTTCAAACGCGGACAATCGGGGAACTGGAAGAGTTATATGAAAAAACGCCCCGCGGAGTTATCGAAATAATGGGAATTAAAGGTCTGGGTCCGAAAAAGGTGCTTACCATCTGGAAGGATATGGAGATTGAAGATATCGGCGAACTCCTTTATGCATGTAATGAAAACCGGCTGATTGAAGCAAAAGGCTTCGGTGCGAAAACGCAGGAAGAGATTAAAAAAGCCATTGAATTTAAGATGGCGAGCAACGGTCGGTATTTATACGCCCAGGTTGAAGAATATGCCGAATATCTGCTAAAAAGGCTAAAAGAAGTGATCACTAATACACAAATATCATTTACTGGCGATTATCGCAGGAAATGTGAGATTATTGACGGCCTGGACATTCTGATAGGCGCACCTCTCTCTCCTCAAATTGAAAAGAGCATTAGCGAAGTTTCAACACTCGAAGTGGTGGACGTTAAAGAGCGCCGCATCGAGGCAGAAAACACATCCGGTATAAAAGTATACTTCAATTTTTGCCAGGATGAGCAGTTTCCAGCGGAGCTGGCTTTTCAAACAGGTACTGAAGCACATATTGAAGAATTACAAAAACGTTTAGGCAATGTTGCAGTCAAAGCTTCTTCAGAAGCCGAAATCTATGCCATGGCTAAGCTGCCTTTTATAGAACCTGAGTTGCGAGAAGGCCGCAACGAATTTGCTTTGGCCGATGCCGGAAAGCTGCCTGCGCTACTGCAATGGAAAGACTTAAAGGGCTCTCTGCATAACCATAGCACCTGGAGCGATGGCGTAAATACCCTGGAAGAAATGGCTGTATTTTGCAGAGACGAGCTCAAGCTTGAATACTTAGGCATCAGCGACCACTCTAAATCGGCTTTTTACGCAAAAGGCTTGTATGAAGAAGGGGTGTTAGCCCAGCACGAAGAAATAGATGCTTTAAATAAAAAACTGAACGGCTTTAAAATTTTTAAAGGCATCGAGTCGGATATCTTATTCGACGGCTCGCTGGACTATGCGCCCGAGATCTTAGCCACCTTCGATTTTGTGGTTGCATCTATTCATTCGGTTTTTAAAATGACCGAAGAAAAGGCAACCAGCCGTTTAATTACCGCCATAGAGAGTCCGTATACTACCATTCTCGGTCACCCAAGCGGACGCCTTTTGCTGAGCAGAAACGGCTACCCGGTGGACTTTAAAAAAGTAATTGATGCTTGTGCAGCTAATGGCGTGGTAATTGAGATTAATGCAAATCCCCTGCGTCTCGATATGGACTGGCGATGGCATCAATACGCACTGGAAAAGGGTGTGATGCTTTCGGTTAACCCGGATGCGCATAGTAACAACGGCTTTTATGATATGCATTTCGGATTGCTGGCTGCCCGCAAAGGCGGTGTTTCTGCCGACAAATGTCTCAATGCCTTAAACCTGCAGGAAATAAACACCTACTTTCAAAAAAGAAAACTTTGAAGATCTTAATAATCCGCTTCAGTTCTATCGGAGATATCGTTCTAACAACCCCTGTAATACGCTGCCTGAAACAGCAAATAGATGGTGCAGAAATCCACTATCTGACAAAAAAATCTTTTGCTTCAATTTTAGACAGCAATCCGTACGTCGATAAGTTACATCTGCTTAGCGGTACACTTTCAACTACCATTAAAGAACTTGAAGCCGAGAACTTCGATTACATCATCGACCTTCACAATAACCTAAGAACCCGGCTGATTAAACTGCAGTTAGATGTGAAAGCCCGGTCGTTTGATAAGCTTAATCTAAAAAAGTTCCTGCTTGTTAATTTTAAGGTAAATATCCTTCCCGTAAAACATATTGTGGACCGCTATCTGGATACTGTAGCGTTTTTGGATGTTAAAAATGATGGACAAGGCCTCGACTATTTCTTTTCCGGTCAACACGAACTGGAATCCCTGCTTCCAGATACTCATCAAAAATATATCGGATTGGTGATCGGAGCGCAACACGCCACAAAGCGTTTACCGGTTCATAAACTTATCGAAATTTGTAAAACATTATCGCAACCTGTAGTACTGCTGGGTGGAAAAGAAGATGCTGCACGTGGCGAAGAAATTCGCCAGGGCTCGCCTCATAATGTATTCAATGGCTGTGGCAAATATAGTCTGGAACAATCTGCTGTTCTTGTGAAGAACGCTCAACAAATAATCTCTCATGATACCGGATTAATGCACATAGCGGCGGCTTTCGATAAGCCCATAATTTCGGTATGGGGAAATACTGTTCCCGAATTTGGGATGTACCCTTACAAGGTGTCCCGGCATCAGATGCTGGAGGTTAAAGGTTTAAAATGCAGACCATGCTCAAAGATAGGTTACGAGAAATGCCCATTGGGACACTTTAAATGCATGAATGAGCAAAGAACAGACTCGATCACTATTATAGATAGATCTGACAACTAACATTATTCACATGGCAACTAACTCCTTCTGATGAAAAAGCTTGTACTATTGACCGGACTGATACTGATTGCGGCTTCTCTGTTTGCTCAAAACGAATACAACGCGGAGTTCATTGAGAAAAAAAACAGAATTGGATTTAAACTCGGATACCATTTTTCGGGTCAGGATTATAAAATTGATAATTCCAGGCAAAGTACCTCATCTTTAAGTTCTTTTCATATAACTGCATTGACCGACATTGCTCTTAGTGAAAGGATTTATCTTCAGCCGGGTATATCGCTCCTGCAAAAAGGAGCCATCTTAGACAGAGCGCTGGATATGGTTGAAATAAGTCCTCTATATCTCGAAGTTCCACTTAATGCTTTACTAAAAGTTAAAATAGGAAAAGGAAAAGGAAAACTGTTTGCAGGCGGTGGCCCCTACGGTGCATTAGGGATAAAAGGAAGTTATACCATTAATAACAAGTCGTCTAATAATACTACCACTTATCGGATAAATTATGGTTCTGACGAAACACATGATATGGAAAAATTAGACTTTGGGATGAGCGTTTTAGCCGGCTATGAGCTGGATGGAAACTTGAGTTTAGGCGTTACTTACAGCAGAAGCCTGTCGAATCTATCGCCACGTCCATCAGAGATGATGAAAAATAAAGTATTAGCTTTTTCTATAGGAATCACTCTTTAAATTTTTGATCTCCCCGAATTCTAAAAAATAAACTTACATTCGGGCCGATTTATCACAAATAAAAATCAACATGAAAAAACTCTTATTAACAGCTGCCTTATTAGTAAGCACTACGTTTTTGTTCTCACAAACTAAGTTTGGAGTAAAAGCGGGTGTAAATTTTGCAAACCAGGAATTCAAATCAGAGGGGGCCAGTTTCACTCCATCGTCCTTAACATCCTTCCACTTACATGGCTTGATTGATCACCCGTTGAGTCCAACTCTCTCTTTACAGCCGGCACTAGGAATTTCCGGTAAAGGTTTCCGATTAGATGCAGGCGGTGTTGACGCGGATATGAGCTTCCTGTATCTCGACATTCCAGTGAATGTAGTTGCTAAATTCCCAGTTCCGGCGCTCGGCAAGTTTTTCGTAGGCGCTGGACCTTATTTTGCTTACGGCATATCTGCCAAAGCAAAAGGAGATATTGAGAATGATGAAGATATTTTCTCGGATGAAGGATATAAAAGAGGTGATTTGGGACTTAATTTCCTTGGCGGGGTTGAGCTAAGTCAGGGGCTGCTATTAAACGTAAACTACGGCTTAGGGCTGGCTAACATCTCCAACGCATCCGAAGAGGATGGAGACATATCCGTAAAAAATAAAGTATTCTCAATTTCTTTGGGATTTTTATTCTAAAATAAAATACGTTTATTTGAAAAGAGGCATCATTAAAATGCCTCTTTTTTTTATTACTGGAAATGAAACAGTTATTATTAGTTCGCCATGCCAAATCCGATTGGAGCAGTAACGCCAAATCCGATTTCGACCGTCCCTTAAACAAAAGAGGCCATAGAGACGCGCCCGAAATGGCCGAACGGTTACTAACCCAACATCTCATTCCACAGCTTATTGTGAGCAGCCCGGCAGTGCGAGCCCTCACCACAGCAAAATATTTCGCAGATACATTGGGGATTGATGAAACTCAGATTGAATTAGAACCTGCAATCTATGAAGCCTCGGCTGCTGCGCTACTGAAAGTGATTAACAACCTAGATAGTTCGTATGATTTTGTAGCGATGTTTGGTCATAATCCCGGCATGACAAATCTGGCGATCAATCTTTGTGATACTGCGGTTTACGATATGCCAACCTGCGGAATGATCCTGATAGAATTTCCGTTTGATGATTGGAAGCTGATAAGTCAGGATACCGGCTCGGAAAAACTGTATGATTTCCCTAAGAACGAAAACGATTAAACCAGTTTATAGATCTTCCCGGGTAGAGCGACAATAATCCCCTGCATTTCAAGCCCTAAAATAGTAATAGACAATTTACTCTGAGGCAATTGAGTCTGCAAAGCAAGGTCATCTACACCGGTGGGGCCGTTATTCGTTAATACGTCGGCTATTTTCTTTTCCGCACCCGATAAGTTCAAAGGAAAGCTTAGTTGAACTTTCTCCTCCTTTACTTCCGGACCTGACCAACCCAGTAAGTATTCCAAATCTTTTGCGCTTGTTATAAGGTTTGCACGATTGGTTTTTATCAGGAAATTGCAACCAGCCGAGAACTTTTCATTTATATTTCCCGGAAACGAGAAAACGTCTCTATTATATGAATTAGCAAGTTCTGCAGTAATAAGTGCGCCCCCGGTGAGGCTGGCTTCGACAATGATCGTAGCATCGGCCATTCCGGCAACAATGCGGTTTCTTTTCGGAAAGTTTTCACGGTCAGGAACTGTTTGCGAAGGAAACTCGGTAAGAAGGCCTCCACTGCTCACCATTTTTTCGGCTAGTGAGCGATGCTGGGCAGGATAAATTCTGTCGAGCCCGTGACCTACAACACCAACCGTAGGAATACCTTGTTTCAAACATGCCTTATGAGCCATCGCATCGATCCCATAGGCAAGACCACTTACCACCAAAACATTATGCTTAACAAGTTCCTCTACGAGTGCATTTGTAAGTTCCCGGCCATAGGATGTAGCATTTCTGGTGCCCACTATACTTACTACTCTGGTACTGTTTAAATCAGCATTACCTTTATAATACAGTAAAGTGGGCGCATCAAAACATGTCCTGAGCCGTTTGGGATAATCTTGGTCGGTATAAAAAAATGTCCGAATCTTGTATTTCTCTACAAAATCGAGCTCTTGTTCTACCCGCTCAAAAAAGTCATGCTGTAAAATACTGGCAGCGGTTTTCT
This sequence comes from Paradesertivirga mongoliensis, assembly GCF_024436395.1. Lineage (GTDB taxonomy): Bacteria > Bacteroidota > Bacteroidia > Sphingobacteriales > Sphingobacteriaceae > Paradesertivirga > Paradesertivirga mongoliensis. The sequence goes on from NZ_JAFMZO010000003.1 coordinate 486,069, forward strand.
CTCCAATTCCGGGTATCGCCAGCAACTGAGATTTCTTCGCCTTAAACAAATCTTCTGCAGTTCCGAAGTGCTTTAACAATAGCCGTGCATTAACAGACCCAACTCCGGGAATGAGGGTTAAAGCAATTTGATGAAAGAGCGACATTTTATTTTTTTAATTGATTTACAAACAGTTACAATAAAACTATAAAAATAGTTTGCAAACTATTTTTATAGTTCATACCTTCATATTAAGCAAACTATAAAAATAGTTCAGGTAGGGTTTCAGTCATGAAAGATAAAAGTAAAAAACATATTAAAGAATTAACTAAGGCGGAAGAACAGGTGATGAGAATTCTATGGAAGTTAAAAGAATCGATAGTTAAAGACATCATTGAAGAGATGCCCGAGCCGAAGCCTGCATATAATACGGTATCAACCGTGATCCGGGTGTTAGAAACAAAAGGTTTTGTAGATCACAAAGCTTATGGCGGCTCGCATGTCTACTTCCCGATCGTGGAAGAAAAAGAATACAAGAGCTTCGCCTTTGATAAAATATTCACTAACTATTTCGATAACTCTTACGAACACCTTGTATCCTTTCTGGTAAACGAAAAGAAGATGGATATTCAGGAGCTTGATGAGCTCACCAAGCTGGTTGAACAACTAAAAAACAAAAAGTCATGAGCATATTTTATTATTTTATCGAAGCAAATGCATACTTGATAATCTTCTATGCATTCTATAAAGTTCTGCTTCAAAAAGAGACTTTTTATTCGCTAAACAGATTCTACCTGCTTACAGGTACCGCCTTATCATTTTTGCTACCCTTTATCGATCTAAGTGCTGTACGGGGCGTTATACCGGTGCAGACGTATACTGCCGCGACAGCATTATCTGCCGAGAGTACTGGCGTAGATTTTTGGGAAATAGCTTTTTATTTTTATTCGACGATAGTATTCGGACTTCTTTTACGTCTGGCTAGCCAGATTTATGGTATTTCGAGGCTGGTAAAATCAGGTGAGGTGATTGCCTACGGCAGATTCAAAGAGGTGCAGATTCGGGCAAAGAATCTTCCGTTCTCATTCTTCCATTACCTGTTCATAAATCCCGAACAGCATGACCAAAATACAATAAGGAAACATGAACTGGTACATATTTGCCAACGGCATTCACTTGACATTTTGTTCATTGAACTTGTTCAAATTACAAACTGGTTTAATCCGGTAATCGCACTCCTCAAAACTGATATCAAGGCAATTCATGAGTTTATTGCAGATGAGATCGTGTCTAAAGATGAGCTTGGAGCCCCAGATTATGCTATGTTCCTGATTCAAAACTCCTACGGCAGCAATCTGCCGCATCTAAGTAATCAAATGTTTAATCAATCACTATTAAAGAGTAGAATTATGAAACTCGGTCAAAAAAAATCGGGAGACACAGCCAGGCTGAAATACGGTCTCCTATCCTTACTGATACCTTGTATGCTGGGTGTCTCGGCATTTTCAATCAGTAAGCCTTACGGGATATTTGATTTAATGCCTGCAGAAACAGCGTATCAGGACACGGTGAAAAAGACTGCTATCAATACCAGTTCTCCGTCGAAAATATCTTCAGCGAAAAAGAATCCGGTCAAAGTTATGCCCAAGCCTACGATAAAAAATGTAAAGTTCCCACCTCCCAGAGTCGTGAAGAGTAAGCCAGTTGAAGGGCGAAAAGTGACAAAAGCAGTAACCGGCGACCAAATTAAAGAGGTGAGAGTTGATGAGCGGATTAAAGAAGTTCGAATCAACGAGCCAATCAAAGAGGTGAGAATAATCGAAGTTGGTGAGCCGCAACCGAAGGAACTGGCCCCACCTCCGCCCCCACCCGTAGAACCAGATAGGCCAAAATCATCTGTAACTATTCGTTCAAACCGAAAAAGCGTACCCCCGCCGCCGCCCCCAGTTATGAACATACGCTTAAACAAGGACATTCCGCCACCTCCTCCGGTAGACCCAAAGTCAAAAAGCTTTAAGGGAACTCCGACGAAAGAACAGAATAAATCTGAAACGATTCAAGCTGCTCCTGTTCAATAAGAGTTAGCGCTTGTTTTAAAAAAGCGAACGTTAATGAAATCATGTCCGGAAGAAGCTTATTGAGCAGGAAAATACACCACGTACTTCGTCTCAAAAAAGTCTTCCTCAAAGTATTCAGAAAGCGGGTAAAGATGGACTTCATTAAGCTTTGAATCTTTCAATTCTTCCTGTAAATCACCTCCTTTGAGATACAATACACCATTGGGCAATTTGTTCAATGGTTTTTTGGCAAACTTACCCCTCACCCAGGGATAGAAATCCTTAAGTTGAGTTACCGCCCTCGAAACAATAAAATTAAACTTATCATCAATTTGCTCGGCGCGGGCGTGGGTAGATACTAAATTTTCCAAGCCAATTCCCTTCGAAACTTCCTGTACCACTTTGATCTTTTTCCCAATTGAATCCACCAGGTGAAATTGCGTGTCTGGAAATAAAATCGCCAATGGGATACCGGGAAATCCACCGCCGGTTCCAACATCCAGAACCTTTTCCCCGGGTAAAAAAGGCATCACCTTTGCAATGCTCAACGAATGCAAAATATGATGTAGATAGAGACTATCGATATCCTTTCGGGAAATAACATTGATTTGCGCATTCCAAAAACGATACAATTCTTCAAGCTTGTCAAACTGCTGTTTTTGTTTGGCGCTTAAGCCGGGAAAATACTTATAAATGATATCAGAAGTCACTGCCTGGGTTTTTCTTTCGCCTGCTAAGAACATTATGCAACAGGTCTCTGGCCCGGAATAACTGTGCTTTAACAGTTCCCAAAGGCAGGTCTAATTGCTGAGCAATCTCTTCGTACGACTGTTCTTCGAAGTATCTTAAAATGATAAGTGTTTTATATCGCTGGGGAAGTTTATCAACAATGATCTTTAATTGCTCCTGTTGCTGTTTTTTGATGGAGGTTTCCTCAGGATTTAGGGTATCCGCTTTAATCTGCAACGGGCGCTCATCGCCTTCATCATCCACCATAGAGTTGATAGAAACCATCTTTAACCGCTTTTTGCGAATAAAATCGATGCAATTATTAGTAGCAATCCGAAACAGCCAGGTGCTAAAAGCAAAGTCGGGCTTATATTTATCTATATTCTCGAAAGCTTTTCCAAAGGTCTCGACAGTAAGATCCATCGAATCGTCCTTATTATTCACCATTTTAAGTGCCATAAAATAGATCGAATCTTTGTATCGCTGCATCAACTCAGCATATGCCTTCTGGTCGCCCTCCTTGGCTCTCATCACCAGATTAAAATCGTTTACAGCGTTTGCTGAAAAATTCGGATTTACTTCCATTTAACTTTTTTCTTGAATAAAGAAACTATGCTAAGCACTAGTATATAAAAATTAAAACTCAAATCCAAAACGGGAACCCGCCAAATTAAGTCTTTATAAGCTAACTTTTTCAGAACGGGGTAAAACACAACAAGTTGCACGACCAGCCTCAACAAATAAAAAGAAAGTAACATCCACCACTGGGCTTTCAATATTATCAAAGCAATGATAGACAGATAGAATAATATTGCCGAACCCGTTTGAAGAGAAAGCATTTGCTTATGTTCCGATCTATAAGCTTTCCCGGCTCCCATATGCCGGATTTTTTGCGTAAAATACGCGGAAAAACTACGCTTGGGTTCCGACCAGACATGCGTATCGGGGTGAATTTCAATAGATACATTATCGGGCCGGGCGTTTTGATTTACGAACAAATCATCATCGCCCGAAGGGATATGCATGTGAGAAGCAAAACCCTTGCCTTTGAAAAACAGCGACTTCGTGTACGCCATATTTCTTCCTACTCCCATATATGCTTTCGAAGCAAGAGTATACGAGAAGTAGTTCATCGCTGTCATAAACGTTTCGAAACGAATAAGACGGTTCAAAAATCCGGGATAGATCTTGTATGGCGAGTATCCTAATACTATTTCGGTACTGTTTTTAAAATGCCGCTGCATTTTTTCTATCCAATGGACTGATTGAGGCTCGCAATCGGCATCCGTAAACAAGAGATACTCGTTGCTTGCAGCCTTGATCCCAAGCGAAACGGCAAACTTTTTTCCGTGTTTAAAGCGCTCATGCTCATTTATCGTAACCACCTTTAAACGCTTATAAAGCGAGGCAAATCCCCGCAATACCATATGCGATTCATCACCCGAGCAATCGTTTACTACCACTACTTCAAATTCAGGATAATCTTGTTCAAGGATTAGTGGCAGATTCTTTTCAAGGTTTTTTTCCTCATTGCGGGCGCATATGATCACGGTAACGGGCCGTTTAATCAGAATTTCCTCATCTACAGCTTTATACTTACTGAAGCGCGAATTAATAATCGTGATAAAATATAGTTGAACCCAAAATGCCACCTGCAGCAATAGAAAGGCTGCTATATATAGATTGTCTGCCAATACTTTTTCGTTAAACGGGATGGGCAAAGTTCTAAAATTTCAGCATAATTTAAGCGGCTTTTTTAATTGATTAGCAGGAATTCAGCATTTTTTTCACACGTCTTCCGCTCGCTGACAGCTTTAACAATATTTGACATTTTAAATCAGGCTGACCTTTGTATTTTTAGTATTTTCGCAGGTTTATAATGAGATTTAGACTAGAAGCATCCGATAAGTTTTCGAAAGCAAGAGCGGGCGAAATCACAACCGACCACGGAACGATTCAAACGCCGATTTTTATGCCTGTGGGCACGGCCGGCACGGTAAAAGCAGTCCATCAGCGGGAGCTGGAAGACGATATTAAAGCCGATATTATTTTGGGTAATACTTATCATTTGTATCTCCGGCCCGGTTTAAATACTCTGGAGAAAGCAGGTGGATTGCATAAATTTAACGGATGGACCAGGCCAATTTTGACCGATAGCGGCGGCTACCAGGTTTATTCGTTGAGCGAAGTGCGCAAAATAAAGGAAGAAGGAGTTACTTTTCGCTCGCACATAGATGGTTCTAAACATCTGTTCACCGCCGAGAATGTAATGGATATCCAGCGTGTTATCGGGGCCGATATCATAATGGCTTTTGACGAATGCACCCCGTATCCCTGCGACTATAATTATGCGCGGAAATCATTAGACATGACTCACCGATGGCTAAAAAGATGTTGCGACCGCTTTGATACTACCGAACCGAAATATGGATATTCTCAAACCTTATTTCCCATCGTTCAGGGCTCTGTATATAAAGATTTAAGACAGAAATCGGCGGAAGTGATTGCCTCTTTTAACCGGGAAGGGAACGCTATCGGCGGCTTGTCAGTAGGCGAACCGGCAGAAGAGATGTATGCTATGACAGAGATAGTCTGCGATATTTTGCCGTACGAGAAGCCCAGATATCTTATGGGGGTAGGTACACCGGTCAATATCCTGGAAAACATTGCCCTAGGGGTAGATATGTTTGATTGTGTTATGCCGACGCGAAACGCAAGAAACGGTATGCTCTTCACCAAAAACGGAATTCTGAATATGCGGAATGAGAAATGGAAAGACGACTTTAGTCCGATTGAAGAAGACAGCGATTTGTTTTCTGACCGGAACTATTCCAAAGCTTATCTGCGACATTTAATCATCTCAAAAGAGATTCTTGGGGCGCAAATAGCTACCCTTCATAACCTTCATTTCTACATCTGGCTTGTAAAAGAGGCCCGTGAGAAGATAATATCGGGGGAGTTTTATGATTGGAAGTCTAAAATGATAAAACAGCTATCACAACGTTTATAGAATAATGTTAAAGATTAGATTACTCGATTGGTACATTATCAAGAAATACCTGGGAACATTTGTGTTCACCATGGTAATCTTCTCTGTCATCATTGTAGTGTTTGATATCTCTGAGAGGCTGGATGATTTCATTAAATATGATGCACCGGTTTCAAAAATTATATTCCAGTATTATGCTGGCTTTGTTCCATTTTATCTTAACTTTTTATCTCCTTTAATAAACTTTATCGCAGTGATCTTTTTTACTGCAAAGATGGCTGATCAGACCGAAATAGTACCCATATTAAGCGGCGGTGTAAGCTTTTACCGCTTCCTCTGGCCTTATTTCATCTCATCATTCGTAATATTTTTTGTCACCCTGGTATTCAACATCTTCATCATCCCGGAAACGAACCAGTTAATGGTAGAGTTCGAAAACGTGTATATCGACCCGGAAACGGATAACACTAAGATGTACACACACTTGCAATTGAATAAGAACACCTATGTATATATCGAAAACTTTGATAATAATCAGAAAGTAGGATACAGGTTTTCGCTCGAGAAGTTTAATGGAGACGAGTTGGTAGAAAAAACTGTTGCTGACCGGATTCTGTGGGACTCGGTGAAGCATAAATGGAAACTGGAAAACTTCTCTGTTAGAAAAGTGAGGGGATTGAAAGAAAACATGATAAGCGGCGCCAGCAAAGACACCAGTCTGGATATGAGGCCGGTAGATTTTGAAATCTACGACAATCTCACCAAAGCCATGAACATGCAGGAACTAAACACCCGCATTGAAAAAGAAAAGATCCGCGGCGCGGGAATCATGGACGAGCTTCTTTTGGAGAAATACCGTCGCTTTATTTATCCATTTTCTGCTTTTGTGCTTACGCTGATGGGCGTTGCACTCTCGTCCAGAAAGGTGCGCGGCGGCATAGGTCTGCCCCTGGGAATAGGGATTTTCTTAAGTTTTACATATATTGTATTTATACAGTTCTCTAATATGTTCTGCCTGAAAGGAGGTTTGCCTCCGATAATTGCTGTATTGATTCCGAATATTGCTTTTGGCTTGCTTGGCGTCTACCTGCTGATTAAAGCACCGAAATAAAGGTCATGACTAGTTCCGGTTCACATCTTAAACGCAATCTGTTAGTATTGCATTTAACGGTATTTGTATGGGGTTTTACCGGCATCCTCGGCGCTCTGATCACCATCACGGCCACCCAGTTGGTTTGGTACAGGGTTCTTATCGCGTTTATAACGCTATATGCTTATTTCAGGGCAACTAAGACGAACCTGCGGATAAGCCGAGAAACCTTCTTAAAACTGTTTTTCACAGGAGCGATTGTAGGAGCCCACTGGATTCTTTTTTTTCAGTCCATAAAGTCGTCTACGGTATCGGTTACCCTGGTGTGCCTTTCCTCATTAACACTTTTCACCGCTATTCTGGAGCCAATTTTGAACAGGCAAAAAATCTCCAAACTCGAAATCTTCACTGGATTAGCGATTATAAGCGGCATATACATGATTTTTGAGTTTGAGAGCAAATACACCACCGGCATCATTTTAGGCCTTACCAGCGCGCTTTGTGCAAGCCTGTTTTCAATCATCAACTCCAAACAGATCAAAAACCGGCCGGCCAGTGTTATTAGTTTTTATGAACTGATAGGCGCCTGGTTTTGGATTTCGCTCTTTTTACTGATTACAAATGGCTTCAACAAGCAGATGAATCTTGGATCTCCAGACCTGATTTACCTGTTAATTCTGGGCACCATCTGCACCGCTTTAGCATACGTTGCAGGGGTGTCTGTGATGAAATATTTATCGGCTTTCAGGGTAGCTTTGATCACTAATCTTGAGCCGGTCTATGGCATTATTCTCGGCCTGATTTTCTTCGGAGAGAAGGAACAGATGACGCCAGGATTTTACGCGGGCGCTGTCATAATTTTGACAGCAATATTCCTATATCCCCTTCTAAAAAACAAAAGCGAAAAACGACAGCTTAAGAAACACGCACCCCTGGTCTAAGACTAAAAACAGCACCTTTAAAAAACAAAAAAATACACTAAGCTTTATTTTATAACCCGACTAAAGCACGACTCTTCCGCTCGGTTGGCATGGACAGGCCGGCACATCGTCACCGACCGAAGGTGCTTCTCTCCTAACCAAATCAGCAGCTAGACCGGCAGTACCGACCAGCCCGAAACCAATCCGTTTTCAGAAGCCCACAAAACAAAAATCGCGACTCGAATTACCCGGTCTGCAAGCAGATCACTTCATCCTTTCGTTTTGATGGAAGACCTTGCGAACTTCCAAACAACGAAGAAATACGACAGCGCGCCAGAGGGACCGTCCGCGCTGAGCAACATTGTACAAATTGGAGATCCTCCGAAATCCGCCCGAAACATAATTCAGCACCCGACCGATAACGTAGGAGGGGAGTGTGCAATGACCGCATAAACACACGGAACTTTTAAGCGGGTCTGAATGTATATAATTAAAACTTACCTTTGATCCGATTCCCGGCAAAGCTTCAAGAGAAAACAACACTGATAACAGCTCGAAAAATGGGTAAAATGGGACAAAAAACGGCAAAAATTAGTGCTTCCGAATTAATAATACCTAAACCATAAGATTCTATATAAGAACACATTGAACACTACTAGCAAAATATTCAATTTAATTAGGCAGAAATTTAAAATTCAAATTTTACTAACAAATTTAGCATATGGCCATTTTAAGGCGTAAAAATCAATTTAAATTAATATTAACCAAGGTATTAATATCCTTTATATTAACTTTCACTTTTTCAGTAGCAAGATCCCAGATTTTTCCAGGAGAACAGAACCCTCCTTCCCTTAGATGGATGCAAATTCACACACACAACTTCCAGCTGATCTACCCCACCGGTTTTGAAAACGAAGCCCAACGCATGGCCAATACTCTCGAAGCAAGTATTGGAAAAGTGAGTGCATCTTTAGGAAAGAAGCCGAAGAAAATCTCCATCATTCTCCAGAACCAGGGTACGTCTTCCAATGGATTTGTACAACTTGCCCCGCGCCGGTCTGAGTTCTTTGCTACCCCTTCTCAAGCCTTCGACTTTCAAAATTGGCTCAACAGTCTCGCCGTTCATGAGCTCAGGCATGTGGTCCAATTCGACAAGCTAACTGGCAGATTCAACTCTCCTCCTTTAGAAACATTAGCCCTCGCCATGTTCGGCATTACCCTGCCTTCATGGTTCTTTGAAGGAGACGCTGTAACGACCGAAACACTGCTTACCGGGGCAGGGCGCGGACGCATTCCCGAGTGGTATATAGAATTGAGAACAAATACACTAAGTAAAAAAAAATACAGCTATTCAAAAAATTACTTTGGCTCGGTAAAAGACTTCACACCCGGCTATTATCAGCTCGGGTTTTTCATGAACACCAAAGCGAGAAGAGACTTCGGAAACGATATAAACGACAGTCTGCTCAGCCGCATTTCGCGCAACCCATTCCGACCGTATAACTTCAGCAATTCGCTCAAAAAACTCACCGCAATGAGCACCCGAAAACTTCATGATTCCACCTTTGCCGAACTTGGAAAATTATGGTCGCAGCAGCAGGCCGAACTAAAAACAACAGGCTACGTTTCGCTGAATAAAAGGAGAGATAAAACACCCGAGAATTTATTACTCCCAACGGCAACATCTTCCGGTGGCATCCTCTTTCTCAAAGACAGTAAAGCAGAGACACCGGCTATATACGAACTAAGCTCGGATGGAAAAAGCCGTAAGGTTGTCGCCGTCGGTTCTCAGGAAATTCCTTGGTTCAGTTATGCCGCCGAAAAAATTGTTTGGGATGAATTCAGGTTCGACCCACGCTTCCAGCAGCGATCGTTTAACGTCATCAATATCTTTGACAGAAAAACTAAAACGAAACGACAACTCAGTCACCGAACCCGGCTGTTTGCCCCTGCCCTTTCGCCGGATGGCAATACTATAGCCGCGATAGAAGTTTCGGTTACCCATCAGATCTCGCTGGTGGAAATCAGCGCTGCTACCGGAAAAGAAATCAGGAGGTATTCCGCCCTGAAGGATTACATGTTGCAAATGCCCTCGTATAACCAGTCGGGCGATAAGATCGTGCTTGTTGCAGTAACGTCGGGAGGAAAGGCCTTATATGAGTTAAATCGCATCACGGGCAAATTCATCCAGGTTACAGCCTTTGCCTCACAAGAAATTCTGCGGCCGGTGTATGCCGGTAATCAAATCATCTTTAAGGCCCACTTTAATGGCATCGACAATCTCTACAGATTCGATCCGGCGAATAGCAGAACCTATCAGTTAACCTCAACCAACTTCGGTGCACATAACCCGTTCTTCGACCCGGCCTCTAAACGCCTTCTGTTTAATAACTACAGCGCCGAGGGATACAACATATCGGCGATCCAATTTAGCGGCGCAGAGGGCACAGATATCGCGTTAGCAAAGAAAGAAATAGTGAACTATGCCGACCCCTTACTTAACGAGGAAGAAAAGAAGATCGACTTCGATCAAATTCCACAACAAAAATATTCAAGCAGACGGTACCACGAATTAAACAACCTCTTTTACTTTCACAGTATATTGCCCGTAAACGATGGCAATCCTTTGGCGAACGACAGCAGCCTCGGTTTCCGTCTGCAATCAGACAATAAACTGAACACCCTCAGTTTTTACACCGGCTATCAATTCAATAATGCCCTCAGAAAAAGTGAGTATGAGGCGGGCTTCAGCTACCGCAGATATTTTCCAGTGCTTAATTTCGGTTATATTAACCGTCCAAGGCTGCTCAACCGCACAGTCGTTGTCTCTGGAAAAGGCGTGGTGGTGCCTGTATCTTGGCGGGAGAATGAATACAAAGCAGACGTCAGCATTCCCGTCTTGGCAAACCGTTTCAACAACCTGTATAATTTCAATTTCAAGGTGGGAACCAGCTTTACCGAAAAGTACAACGTGGAAAACAACTTTCCTGCCCTTATCAAAACCTTAGAATTTCCTATGCACTACGAATTCTCTGCTTCGAGAAACTCGAGAAGGAGTGCCCGCGACCTGGCGCCAAAATGGGGACAAAACATTGCCATCAGGTACAGGCACTTTCCGTTCGAAGATCAGGTGAATGGAGAGCTATTTACATTCAGAAGCACATTCTACTTTCCCGGCATGATGAGAAACCATTCACTCCAGGCATCTTTCAACTTTGACAAAGGGAGCGGCGTATATCGGTCTACCGTAGATATTCCGAGGGTAAGTGGTTATGCATTCATGAGCCCTACAAGCAATCCGCGAAATACACTGCTTTTAGACTATAGAATGCCCTTATTTTACCCCGACTGGGAATTAGGTCCACTTGCATATATCAAGCGATTTAAAGGCGGCCTTTTTGCCGATTTTGAAAATATCGATTCGGGGAAACCATTTGCACCACGCTCTTATGGTGCCGAGTTACGCAGCGACATGAATTTACTCCGCTTCCCCTTGCCAAATTTCGATCTAGGGGGAAGAATTATTTTCATCAACGGAAAATCCAATCAAAATCCTATATTCGAAACTATAGTTGTTTATAACCTTTAATCATGAGCGGAAAAACTATTTTCATCGTCATCGCCTCGGTATTAGTAACCATCGTTTTGATGAAGAATACAGAGGAAATTGACTTTTGGCTGTTTGGAGCCACTAAAATTCCGAAGCTGGTGATCCTTGGAACGATGTTTGGCCTCGGTTTTATAATCGGAGTAATGGCGGCAAGGCCTAAAAAGAACGAAATTGTCTATAAAGAACCCGAATTCGAAGTTGTTGAACCTGAACAAAGAAGAACCGGGCTAAGTGACGAAGACCGCGATTACATCAGCTAAATTCCGTAAAACACCTGATTATCCCGCTCTAAATCGGGTAGCGAAACTTCCTTATCAAAAATTCCATATACAGAAGATCCACTGCCACTCATAGAGGCATACAAAGCACCTGCCTGATATAAACCTGCTTTAACTCCTCTCACAGAAGCATGATTTTTAAAAATTGATTCTTCAAAATCGTTTTTAATCTCTGCTTTCCAGTCTTCAAGCGGCAATGATATTAATTCTTTCAAAGATTTGGGGGGATTAGCAGATTTCACTCCCCGGTAAGCTTCCCCCGTTGAAACATGAACAGGAGGCATAACAAGTACAATATAATAACCAGACAGATCAAGTTCTATCGCCTCAAACTCATCGCCCTTTCCAAGTGCAAACACCGGCTTATTCTGAATAAAAAAAGGGCAGTCGGCCCCCAGTTGCCGCGCATAACCCTCCATTGCAGTAGCGTCGAGATTTAAGTTAAACTTGTCATTCAGCAAGCGTATGAAAAAAGCCGCATCCGCTGATCCGCCACCCAGACCTGCTCCAATCGGTATTTGTTTGTGCAGGTGGATTTTTACCGGCGGTATTCCGTAATCCGTTTTGAGCAATTCGTAGGCCTTCAGGCAAAGGTTTTCATTGGCATAACCGGGTATTTCAATTCCAGATGTTTCGAAACTCAGGTCTTCGGCCTCAACCACTTCCAGCGCATCTTTAATGTTCACAGGATAAAAAACCGTTTCAAGATTATGATAGCCATCGCTTCGTCTTGAAAGCACGTTTAAGCCTATATTTATTTTAGCGTTTGGAAAAGTTAGCATGAGTTCTAAACAATTAAGTTTTTGTTCACAATTGTAGGACGGTAAAAATACATTTATTTCTTTTGTAGAAGATGAGACAATATCTTGATTTGATGCAGCACGTGCTGGAGAAGGGCACACAAAAACACGACCGAACCGGCACTGGAACCATTAGTGTGTTCGGGTACCAGATGCGCTTTGATCTGGAGGAGGGATTTCCACTGGTAACCACTAAAAAACTTCACCTGCGATCTATCCTTCACGAGCTCATTTGGTTTCTGAAAGGCGATACAAATATACGTTACCTAAAAGAAAACGGGGTGAGTATATGGGATGAATGGGCTGACGAAAACGGAGACCTTGGCCCGGTGTATGGATATCAGTGGCGCTCGTGGCCAACACCCGATGGCCGGCACATAGACCAGATCACCCAGGTAATTAATCAAATCAAAAACACACCCGATTCCAGACGTTTGATTGTTTCGGCCTGGAACGTGGCGGAGATCGAAAACATGGCGCTTCCTCCCTGCCACAGTTTCTTCCAGTTCTATGTAGCCGATGGAAAGTTAAGCTGCCAACTTTATCAGCGTAGTGCGGATATATTTTTGGGAGTACCATTTAATATCGCTTCGTATGCTTTGCTTACGCTGATGGTTGCACAGGTATGCGGATTAAAACCGGGAGAATTTATCCATACGCTTGGCGATGCCCACCTCTACAATAACCACCTTGAACAAGCAAGGCTTCAACTGAGCCGCGAGCCGCGCCCGCTGCCACAGGTGAGGTTAAACCCTGAGGTTAAAGATATCTTCGATTTCAAATTCGAAGATTTCACATTAGAAAATTATGAGCCGCATCCACACATTAAGGCGCCGGTTGCGGTATGATGTTATCGTCATTCAAATCAAAAATGAACTTATCCGCAGTCGTAGTCGTCGACCAAAATTGGGGAATTGGAAAGAACAACCAACTTCTCGTCCACTTCCCCGCAGACCTCAAACGCTTCAAAGCTATCACCACCGGCCACAGTATTATTATGGGCCGTAAAACGTTTGAAAGCATGGGGCGGGTGCTTCCCAACAGAAGAAATATTGTAATCAGCCGCCAAGCCGATCTTGAAATTCCCGGAGCCGAAGTAACGCACTCTTTAGAAAGCGCAGTGGCGCTATGTAATCAAGAGCAAGAAGTGTTCATCATTGGTGGCGCAGAGATATTTAAACAGGCGCTTCCCCAGCTAGATAAAATATATCTCACAAAAATTCATAAAAGTTTCAATGCTGATACTTTCTTTCCTGAAATCACACCTGAGGAGTGGAAAGAAACAGAGAGGGAAGATTTTCAACCCGACGAGAAAACGCCGTTTTCATACTCCTTCCTTACCTTTCAAAAGCAATAAATCCCAGGCTTAATTTTTTCCACATTAAAGAATTTCATAAAACAAAAATTTACTTAGATTTGCCGTCTTATCTAAAAAGGGCTTAAACAAAAGAAACAATACAATATAAATCAAAATGCAAGGTAAAGGACTGATTAAATTCGTCGCTATAGCGTTAACCATAGGGTGTTTATACTCCCTGTCGTTCACGTGGATGGCAAACATGGTTGAGAATAGAGCTGAGAAATTTGCCAAAGGCGACCCTTCAAAAGAAAAAGCATATCTCGATTCTATGGGCACCGAGCCCATATTCGATTTTTTGCCTTTTACATATAATTATGCAAGAGATCGCGAAATTCCTCTGGGCCTTGACTTAAAAGGTGGGATGAATGTTACTATGGAAATCTCCCTTACCGAGCTGGTAAGTAATCTTGCAAATAAAAATCAGGATCAAAGCCTGAACACTGCGATAAGAAATGCAGATGCCCGCTTAAAAAGCAGTCAAAAAGATTTCATCACATTATTCGGAGAAGAATTTGAAAAGCTTAACCCTAACGGAAAACTTGCAACTTATTTTGCAACCAGAGAGAACTCAGCCTCGGTTAAACCCGATGCCAGCAATGAAGATGTACTGAAGTTCCTTCGTAAGGAGTCTGAAAGCGCAATCGACAGATCTTTCAACGTTCTTCGTACCCGTATTGATAAATTTGGCGTTACATCACCAAACATTCAAAAACAGCAAGGCACGAATCGCATACTGATTGAACTTCCCGGTGTATCCGACCAGCAGCGTGTCCGCAAGCTTTTATCAGGCTCGGCTAAACTGGAGTTTTGGGAAACTTATGAAAATGCAGAGATCTTACCTTTGCTTCAAAACCTAGACAAAACCTTAGCGGCAATCCAGCAACCGGCCAAAGACACTGCAAAAGCAGCTGGAACGACAACTACTACCGGAGGCGGAAAATTAGCCAACCTCGGCGCGAAGAAAGATTCGGCAGGAAAGGATACATCTAAAGCAGCCTTTAATCGTGAAGAATTCGCTAAGACTAATCCGCTATTTGCGGTTCTGCAGCCAGCACTTTATCAGGGAGCAGATGGCCAGCAAGCTCCAAGACCTGGTTCTGTAATTGGCTATTCTGCTCAAAAAGACACAGCGAAAGTAAATGCGTATTTAAACAATTCAGCTGTTAAAGGCATGATCCCGGCAAACGCAAGATTTTACTGGTCTGTTAAACCCCTAAGTGAAAAAGACCTCGTTTTTGAATTACATGCATTAAAAGCAACGGGATTTGACGGTTCGCCGGCACTTGCTGGTGATGTAATTACAGATGCACGTGATGACATAGGTCAGGATGGTCGCCCGGAAGTGGTGATGAACATGAACGCCGATGGATCTAGCAGATGGAAACAGATTACCGCACAAGCTGCTGGTGATGCTAACAATCCAAACGATAATAGATCTATAGCGATTGTATTAGATAACTATGTTTATTCTGCGCCGACTGTACAACAGGAAATAGCGGGTGGCACCTCACAAATATCGGGAAACTTCACTGCGGCTGACACTAAGGATCTTGCAAACGTGCTAAAAGCGGGTCGCTTGCCTGCACCGGCCAAGATAGTTAGTGAGTACGTGGTTGGACCATCTTTAGGAGCAGAGTCTATACAAAAAGGCTTAATATCGACACTAATCGGTATCGCGGTAATTCTGATTTTCATGGCGATGTATTACAGCAAAGCCGGATGGGTTGCCAACGTTGCACTGATAGTGAACTTATTCTTCCTGATGGGAGTTCTCGCTTCGTTAGGGGCAGTGCTCACCTTGCCAGGAATTGCCGGTATCGTACTATCACTCGGTATGTCGGTTGACGCAAACGTACTCATCTACGAACGGGTGCGGGAAGAATTATCGGCTGGGAAAAGCTTAAGAACTGCCATTGCTGAAGGTTTCAGCAAAGCGATGTCTTCTATCCTCGACTCAAACATAACGACCTTTTTAACGGGAGTTGTACTCTATGTATTTGGAAGCGGACCAATAGCAGGTTTCGCTACAACGTTAATGATCGGTATCGTTACTTCGTTATTCGCAGCAATTTTCATTACTCGTCTAATCTTTGAAGGAATGCTTAAAAATGATAAGCCGATCAGCTTCTCCATTAAGGCAACCGAGAATTTATTCAAAGATTCGAAATTTGATTTCATCAGCGGAAGAAGAAAGTTCTATCTACTTTCAGGAATTATCATCTTTGCCGGTTTGGTTTCTATGTTCACTAAAGGCTTCAGCTTGGGTGTAGACTTTAAAGGTGGGCGTTCCTATTTCGTAGAATTTAAACAGGACGTTAACACCAACGAGGTACGGAACGTATTGGAAAAAGAGTTTGGTGATGCTCCTGAGGTAAAAACTATTGGGTTAAACGATAACGAGGTAAAAATAACCACAGCTTATAGAATTGATGAGGCGACTGAAGCTGCGGAATCTGAGGTATCCCAAAGGCTGAATAACGGATTAAAACAGATCAGCCCGGATTATGAGATAAAAGATGCTCAGAAAGTAGGACCTACCATTGCTAACGACATCAAGATCTCGGCCATCTACTCGGTGATATTTACGATTGTGATCATCTTTGTTTACATTCTGATCCGTTTCCGCCGCTGGCAGTTTGGTGTTTCGGCGATCGTTGCCTTACTACACGACGTACTTGTTCTTCTTTCGATATTCACATTATTAGATGGAATTGTTCCTTTCTCGCTGGATATCGACCAGGCCTTTATCGCTGCTGTACTAACAGTGATGGGATATTCTATTAACGATACGGTAGTAGTATTCGACCGTGTAAGGGAGTATATCGCAGAGCGGAACACTAAGAATGAGGCCCTTCCAACGGTTATTAACAACGCCTTAAACAGTACCCTAAGCCGTACGGTAGTAACAGGTATTTGTACCATTGCAGTTCTATTAGTGATCTTCATTTTCGGTGGAGACATTTTGAGAGGATTCTCTTTTGCAATGTTAATCGGTGTTATCTTCGGAACATATTCATCACTATTTGTGGCAACGCCATTTGTGGTTGAAATGATCAAAAACAAAGAAGAAGTTAAACCAGAACCGGCAAAAGTTCAGGCTTAATCCATTCTAAACATATTTTAAAGCACCCATCCCTCCCGATGGGTGCTTTTTTATTTTTAAATTGCGCTGAAATAGAGCCGGCTTCAACATTTTCTACCCAACGTTGGTTATTAAAGCAGAATATGAAATCAAACATTCCCCCAGTAAATTTTCCAAAAGTAATTATAGTCGGCGGCGGTTTTGGAGGCATCCAGTTAGCCAAAAACCTTAATAACAAAGAAGTACAGGTTTTTATGCTCGACAGGCACAATTACCACACCTTTCAGCCTCTTCTATATCAGGTGGCGACGGGGGGCCTCGAAGCCGACTCCATCGCTTTCCCCCTACGGAAAA
Source organism: Paradesertivirga mongoliensis (assembly GCF_024436395.1). Classification (GTDB taxonomy): domain Bacteria; phylum Bacteroidota; class Bacteroidia; order Sphingobacteriales; family Sphingobacteriaceae; genus Paradesertivirga; species Paradesertivirga mongoliensis. The sequence continues at coordinate 503,317 of NZ_JAFMZO010000003.1, forward strand.
TATTTAAGGGGCAAAAGAATTTTACCTTCAGGAATACAGACGTCCTTTCGATTAATCCGGAAAATAACTCGATAAGCACTACAATAGGCGATTTTGACTACGATTATCTGGTTCTTGCAACCGGCTCGGACACTAATTTTTTCGGATCGAAAGAGCTCGAGCATTTTACCATGCCGATGAAAACTATTCCCGAGGCATTGAATCTGAGAAGTATGCTGTTGCAGAACCTTGAAGAAGCCTTAATAGAACACGATCCTGTTAAGAAAGCCGCGCTGCTAAACTTTGTGGTGGTAGGGGGCGGCCCAACCGGTGTTGAACTTTCGGGCGCTATATCAGAACTAAAGCGCCATGTATTAAAGAAGGATTATCCGGAGCTTAATATCGGCGATGTCAATATCTATCTGATCGAAGGCTCTAATGTGGTGCTCGGCCCTATGTCTGTGCAGGCACAACGCAGCGCCAAAGAGTTTCTCGAAGAAATGGGCGTAAACGTAGTTACCGGGGTTACAGTGGTATCTTACGACGGAGATGTGATAAAGCTCTCTAACGAGGTAGAGATTGTTTCAAAGAATGTACTTTGGTCTGCCGGTGTTAAGGGGAATTTCCCCGAAGGCATCTCAAACGATCATATAGTGCGGGGAGGACGGATAAAAGTAGATCGCTTTAACAGGATTGAAGGCTACAGCAACATTTTCGCTATTGGAGACGTGGCGGCGATGATTACGAATGAAACACCTAACGGTCATCCTGGTGTGGCACCGGTAGCGATGCAGCAGGGAAAACTGCTGTCAAAAAACCTTATCAAAATAATAAATAAAGAAGAACCAGAGCCTTTCGAGTACTTTGATAAAGGATCAATGGCAACAGTTGGCCGAAACCGGGCTGTTGTTGATATTGGTAAAATCAGGTTCCAGGGCATTTTCGCCTGGTTTGTTTGGATGTTCGTCCATTTAATGAGCCTTGTCGGCTTTAGAAATAAACTGGTGGTGTTTGTAAACTGGATTTGGAGCTATTTCAGTTTCGACAGAGGTACAAGACTGATCATCCGTCCGTTTAACAGAGAATCAATGACCGAAGATACTTCAAATAAATAAACCCCATGGCACGCCCGGTGAAAGTGAAGCTGATTGAATGCCCCCGCGATGCGATGCAGGGCGTCAATTATTTTATATCGACGGCCGACAAAATCAAATATCTCAATCTTCTGCTGAAAGCCGGCTTTGACACACTGGATTTCGGAAGTTTTGTATCCCCCAAAGCGATCCCTCAATTGGCCGACACAGCCGAAGTACTGAACAATTTAGACATAGGTTCATCCACCACCAAATTGCTAGCCATCGTAGCTAATTTGAGAGGGGTTGATGAAGCATTGAAACATCCATCTATTACGTATTTAGGTTATCCTTTCTCAATTTCAGAAATTTTTCAAAAACGCAATACTAATTCGAATATAAAAACCTCCTTGTCAACTGTTGAAGAACTGCTTAGCAAGTGTGATAAAGCCCAAAAAACTGCTGTAATTTACCTGTCTATGGCGTTCGGAAACCCTTACGGGGAGGAGTGGAATGAAGAATTAGTAGTTAAATGGACATCAGAACTGGTAAAAAGAGGAGCCTCTATTATTTCGCTCTCCGACACCGTCGGTGTTTCTACCCCAACAAATATTGCCAATCTTTTTGATGGGATCAGCACCAGCTTTCCTGAAATAGAAGTGGGCGTTCACTTGCATAGCAGGCCTGAAAACTGGCGAGAAAAAATCGATGCCGCTTATCAGAATGGATGCCGTCGCTTCGACGCGGCAATTAGGGGTTTTGGCGGCTGCCCTATGGCTTCAGATAGCCTTACCGGAAATATAGCTACCGAAAATCTTATCGGTTACCTCGAAGAGAATAACGAGCCTTTAGGCCTCGACATGCAAAGTATTGAAAAAGCGATAAGGTTTTCTTTTAAGATCTTTCATTAAGGTGAAGCACCATTTTATAGTGCCTTATTCCCACTTCATCAAATTCGGCCCCTTCTTTTACAAAGCCAAACTTTTCATATAGCGAACTGGCCTGAATCTGAGCATGCAGGTAAACGTATCCGGTACCGGTGGGAAGGTCGTTAAGAACAGCCTGAACAAGCGCCTGCCCCACTCCCTTACCTCTAAACTCCTTCAGCACCGCGAACCGTTGCAACTTGATACCTTTTGCAGTGGGCCACCATCTGGCGGTACCTGCAGCCACGTTATCTACAGTGGCCAGAAAATGGACGCATTCGTCTTCATTTTCCCATTCCAGGTCAGGCGGGCAGTTCTGTTCTTCAATAAACACCTTACGCCTGATTTTATGGATGGCATCAAATTCCTGCTTTGTAACCACCTTGCGTACTTCTATCATGATCTTTTTTAACCAAAAACGCCAGGCTGTTGGCCCGGCGTTTCTCAAATCCTTACAGATTAAAGTTTATCATTTACATTGATGCAATTCAAATCTTCGAAGGCCTGGGTTAAACGCTTAACGAAATTTTCTTCGCCTTTGCGTAACCAAACACGTGGATCATAGAATTTTTTATTAGGCGAATCTGCACCTTCAGGGTTTCCGATCTGAGTTTGAAGATATCCTTCTTTCGACTGATAGAAGTCCTTAATTCCTTCCCAAAAAGCCCATTGCATATCGGTATCGATATTCATTTTGATAGCACCGTATGAGATAGCCTCTCTTATTTCTTCCTTCGATGAACCAGACCCGCCATGGAATACAAAGTTTATCGGCTTTTCTTCGGCAATATTAAACTCCTGACGGATATGTTCCTGAGAATTTTTAAGGATTACCGGCTGAAGTTTAACGTTACCTGGTTTGTATACGCCATGCACATTTCCAAAAGCTGCTGCGATAGTAAATCGTGGACTTACTTCACTCAGTTCTTTGTAGGCATAAGCAACTTCAGAAGGTTGTGTATAAAGTTTTGAACTATCTACGTCTGAATTGTCTACTCCATCTTCTTCACCGCCGGTTACACCAAGTTCTATTTCGATGGTCATACCCAATTTCTTCATTCGCTCAAGGTAAGTCTTCGATATTTCAAGGTTTTCCTCAATTGATTCCTCAGAAAGATCAAGCATGTGAGACGAGAACAGGGGCTTGCCTGTTTGCTGATGGAAGCGCTCTCCGTGAGAAAGCAGGCCGTCTATCCATGGCAATAACTTCTTTGCAGCATGATCTGTATGCAAAATTACCGCCACACCATAGTGCTCGGCCAATAAATGAACATGACGTGCAGCAGATACCGCACCCAGTATACAGGCCTCTAACTTTTCGTTATTGAGTGATTTTCCAGCATAAAACTGCGCACCACCGTTAGAAAGTTGAATAATTACCGGAGAGTTAACAGCTTTTGCTGTTTCCATAACGGCATTTATAGAGTTAGTATTAATGACATTGACGGCTGGAAGAGCAAATTGATGCTTTTTAGCCTGTTCAAACAGTTCCTGCACGGCATCGCCATATAATACTCCTTTATAATTCTTAAGATTCATATTCTTTTTTTTCTAATTGAGCCCGAAAATAAAAAAATTATTTAAGCTAATTGATGATAAGGTCAATATTCGTAATTAGATGATAATTATTCATAACAATAGATAAATACAAAGGGTTCTGTTAAAATTTCGTTTATTTGTACCGCTCATTCCAAAAGACATATGGCCTGGTTTAAAAGAGAAAAAAAAGGAATTATCACGTCTACCCAAGAAAAAAAAGAAGCTCCTGATGGGATCTGGAACAAATGTCCAGAATGTAAGAAGCCCTTACATTACGCAGAGCAAGTGGAGAATAAATACGTTTGCCATTACTGCAACTATCACTTAAGAATAGGTTCAAAAGAATATTTTTCTGTTCTTTTCGACAACAACGAGTTTACCGAACTATTTCCCGCCCTCCGCTCCGGAGACCCATTAAACTTCAACGATAACAAAAAATATACCGACCGATTAGAAGAAAGCAATAAAAAAACCGGGTTGATTGATGCCATCCGTTCTGGCCATGGTAAAATTGATGGACAGGATCTGGTAATTGCCTGTATGGATTTCAATTTTATCGGCGGATCAATGGGCTCGGTAGTGGGGGAAAAGATCGCACGCTCTATAGACTATTGTATTCAGCATAGAATTCCCTTTTTAATGATTTCGAAATCTGGCGGAGCCAGAATGATGGAAGCGGCATTTTCTTTAATGCAAATGGCCAAAACTTCTGCCAAGCTTGCCTTGCTTAGTAAAGCGAGGATCCCTTATATTTCTTTGTTAACCGATCCTACTACAGGCGGTGTTACAGCATCGTACGCCATGCTTGGAGACGTTAACATTGCCGAACCAGGAGCCTTAATAGGCTTTGCAGGACCACGCGTAATTAAAGAAACGATTAAGAAAGATTTACCGAAAGGCTTTCAAACCTCAGAATTCGTTTTGGAGCACGGTTTTCTCGACTTCATCGTCGACCGCAGACAAATGAAGGAAAAACTTGCGACCTTTCTGAAAATGATGAATAACTAAGACCTCAGTAAAAAGAAAAAAAGCCCCAAAAGGGGCTTTTTCTTTTTATCTTCCGGTTGTATTTCTACTTCCCAGGTTAGGATCTTTAGCCGTTGTATTAAAGTCTCCCTTTGAAACCAGCTTCTTCTCCCCTTTCTTTTTAGGCGGATTAATCAGTTTCTTAGAAGGCTTATCCGAGGGAGTTTGCCCAGTATGATTATGTTTCAATTTTTCGTCTGACATAAGATTAAGGTCTGTCTGAACCAGGTAAACCGGGTTCGTGATCAAGCATAGTACCGGTTACGCGGCCGTGGGGCCTTGTTGAAAAATCGGCACTTGTATCAACAGATGTTCTTGCCGTAGCATCGTCGATATCGTCATCTTCGTCGAGCAGGTCATCATCATCGGCAAAATCATCTTCCTCTTCCAGATCTGGCGTTATTGCAGTATCCAGATCATCATCGTCGTCTATTAAATCGTCATCATCGTCGAAATCATCATCCGGGTCTATTTGCGATTTTATATCGACAATATCATCATCTTCGTCCAGGTCTTCCTCGGTGTCTAAATCAACATCCAGGTCTTCATCATCGCCATAGTCTTCATCGTCTGGGTCAATTCTTAAATCATTAAGCTCATCTTCCTCGATAGCGTCTCCCAGCGGAGTTATTTCGGTATTCTCGCCCAGGTCATCGTTACTATAATCTACGTCCTCGTCGTCATTAACAGATTCTTCTCTTGAAGGATCTACCCTTAAATAATCATCCTGAATAGTTAAGTATTCTTCGCGAAATAGTTCCATGTCTTTCTAGTTTTAGGTATAATTTATACTCATAGAACAGCCGTGATTACCCAGTTTGTTTTGTAAAAAACCGAAAAAAAATAAAATAAGCTTTAGTTAAGAGAAATTAACCTGAAACAGGCTTCTAAGCTTCGACACTACAAAATCTATTTCTTCTGTAGTATTAAACTTGCTGAACGAGAACCTTATCGCGGGACGGTTGGGATTTGAACCGATTCCTTCCAGCACATGTGAACCGATGTTTGTCCCAGAACTACAAGCGCTGCCGCCGGATACTGATATGCCGGCGATATCGAGATTAAAAAGAAGCATATCTGCTATTTCCGTCTCAGGAAACAAGACGTTTAATACCGTATATAAACTACTGTCGGGTGCAATTTCGCCGTTAAACTCTACGCCGGGAATATTATTGATCAGCTTGTCAATCAGGTAAGACTTCAATCCCTGTATGTAACTATGATGCTCAGCCATTTCCTCAGATGCAATCTCGAGTGCCTTGGCTAAACCAACTATTCCGTGAAGGTTCTCGGTCCCGCCACGCATATTCCTCTCTTGCGCGCCGCCATAAATCATGGGGTTAATTTTGAGCTTATGATTGATATAAAGGAAACCGATTCCTTTCGGTCCATGAAATTTATGAGCGGCACAGGTGATGAAATCAGCTTTAAGAACCTGAAGATCGATAGGGTAATGCCCCATGGTTTGCACCGTATCACAATGAAATATAGCGTTGTGCTTTTTACAGATATCTCCAACAGCTTCAACATCGGTAAGCGTGCCGATTTCGTTATTCGCGTGCATTAAAGAAACGAAGCTTCGGTCGTGTCCGGCCAGCAGTTCATCCAGATGGGATAAATTGATATTACCCCTACCATCAATATCAACGAAACTTAGTTCAATTAATCCACTCTTCTGCATTGCCTGCAGGGTGTGGAGCACAGCATGATGTTCTATTCTGGTAGTTACTGCATGTTTTATATCGTGGTCAACAATTCCGCAACGAATGGCCATATTATCAGCTTCAGTGCCGCCCGACGTAAAAAAAATCTCGGAGGGCGACGTGTGAAGCAAGGCGGCAACGGTTTTACGTGCTTTCTCGATAACGGTGCGGGCTTCGCGTCCATGTGAATGAATAGATGAGGGATTACCAAACTGGCTTTCCATCACACGATACATTTCCTTTAATACTTCCGGGTCTAGCGGAGTTGTAGCAGCATTATCTAAATAAACCTTCACGCCAGATCGTAAATAATCAATACTTATCCCTCTAATTGGAGGATTTCTTTGATATCAGCAATTATCTTATTCGCCAGGTTATTCGCTACCGTTTCAGAATCGCCTTCAGAATAAATCCGGATAATAGGCTCGGTGTTTGAGCGGCGCAAATGTACCCACTGTTTATCAAACTCAATTTTCAAACCGTCTATAGTAGAATAAGGCTGATTTTGATATTTTTCTTCCACTTTCTTCAACAGTCCATCGATATCCATCTCTGGAGTGAGAGTTATCTTATTTTTAGAGATAAAATAGGCGGGATAAGAACTTTTCAAAGCAGAGATCGACTTGCCTGACTTAGCCAGGTGGGTTAGAAACAAAGCTATCCCAACCAATGCATCCCTGCCGTAATGCGACTCCGGATAAATTACTCCACCATTTCCTTCACCACCAATAACCGCATTCGTCTCTTTCATCTTATTAACTACATTCACTTCGCCAACTGCCGCAGCGTTATATTCACTGCCGGATGCTTCAGTAACATCGCGTAAAGCACGAGTTGAAGAAAGATTAGAGACCGTATTTCCAGGCGTGTTTTTCAGTACGTAGTCTGCAACCGCCACCAGCGTATACTCTTCACCAAACATGCTTCCATCTTCGCATACAAAGCATAAGCGGTCTACATCCGGATCTACCGCAATGCCCAGATGTGCCTTTTTAGTGATCACCTCCTGGGCCAGGGCGACTAAGTTCTCTGGAAGCGGCTCAGGGTTATGCGGGAAATGCCCATCGGGGGTACAGTATAATTCGAAAACAGTTTCCACGCCCAGCGCTTTCAGCAAAGCTGGAACGAAGATCCCACCGCTTGAATTCACACAATCAATTGCCACTCTAAACCTTGCATTGCGGATAGCTTCAACATCAACCAATGGAAGCGCTAAAACTTTATCTATGTGTTTTTGAAGGTACGAATCGTCCAGAATAACCTTACCCAACTGATTGACGTCTGCAAACTCCATATCGAGCTGCTCGGCCAGATCAAGTACCTCTTTTCCGTCGGCCTCGCTTATAAATTCACCTTTTTCGTTCAAGAGCTTTAAGGCATTCCATTGTTTCGGATTATGGCTCGCGGTGATTATTATACCACCTCCGGCATGTTCGTCAGGAACCGCAATCTCTACGGTCGGGGTGGTTGATAATCCCAAATCAATCACATCAATGCCTATGCTTTGTAAAGTTCCGGCAATCAGATTACGAACCATCTCACCAGATATCCGAGCATCGCGGCCGATAACTATTTTTTTATTACCACTTCGCTGGGCTGTCCACTTACCAAATGCGGCTGTAAATTTTAATATATCAACGGGCGTTAATCCGTTTCCGGGCGTTCCGCCAATAATACCTCTGATACCTGAAATTGATTTTATGAGAGTCACCTTATTTGTGTTTTGGAGGTCAAAAATAAGAATATAAAGAAGAACCCCCAACCTTAAAAGCGGCGGAAAAGCTTATTTATCTATATTTGCAGGCTTTTAGATCGTTTTATGGCAGCAAAGTGGTATCAGAACTGGTTTAACTCTCCTTATTATCACATTTTATATCACCAGCGGAATGATTCGGAGGCTGAATTTTTCATCGACAACCTTTGCGAGCACCTGCAGCCCAAGCCCGATTCTACCATGCTTGATATCGCCTGCGGAAAGGGCCGTCACTCCATCTACCTTAATAAAAAAGGACATGATGTAACTGGAATAGACCTTTCGTTCTCGAGTATTAAACACGCGAAACAATTTGAGAATGATAAGCTGCATTTTTTCCAGCATGATATGCGGAACTTGCTTTTTATTAATTATTTCGACTACGCATTCAATCTCTTTACCAGCTTTGGATATTTTGAAAGCGACAGAGACAACATCAATGCTCTGAAATCTTTTAGAAAATCGTTAAAAAAAGACGGCCTTCTGGTTCTGGATTATTTTAACAGTCAGAAGATCTTGAATAACTTAACTCAAAAAGAAATAAAAACGGTAAAAGAGATCGATTTTAACATCAGCAAAGAAGTTAAGTCTGGCAGGATTATCAAATCCATCGAATTTGATCATAAAAACCGGAAGCATAAATTCCAGGAAGATGTAAAAGCTTTTACCTTTAACGATTTCGAAAAGTTATTTAAACTCAGCGGATTCAAAATAAATGAATATTTTGGAAACTATTCTCTCGAGGCTTTTGATGAAAAACAGTCTGATCGTTTAATTTTCATTTGCAGTAAAACTGATGCTTGAATCTCTGATACAGTTTGACCACCAACTATTCTTTGCTATTAACAAAGGGCTTTCCAACCCATTCTTCGACTGGATAATGCCCTATCTCCGCAATCGGTATTTCTGGATGCCTTTGTACCTTTTCCTCGTTGTATTCCTTGCCAGAAATTACGGAAAATGGGGCTGGATTTGTCTCCTTTTTATTGTGTTGACATTTGGGCTGTGCGATTTCTTTTCAGCATCAATTGTAAAACCGGCATTCGAACGACTAAGGCCCTGCAATGACATATCAATAAAGGACGAAATGATACTAAGAGTGGGTTGCGGCAGCGGTTTCAGCTTCCCATCCACCCATGCCACCAACCATTTCGGTATTGCTATGTTTCTGGTCGGTACTTTTTACTCCAGGTGGAAATGGATCGCACCCTTAGCATTTCTATGGGCTTTCAGTATCTGCCTTGCGCAGGTATACGTAGGAGTCCACTTCCCGGTTGATGTAACTACGGGCGCTATACTTGGCTGTCTGATCGGTTACCTTACCAGCACAATCTTTTTAACTATAAAATTCGAAAAACAGTGGAAATCTGGAAGCTGATTCTTTTGTTCATGAGTTGCTTTTTGGGCGGAATGGCAATATTTCTGTTCAAAAAGGATAATACACAGCGACTAAAACTTATTCTCTCTTTTAGCGGTGCGTATCTATTCGCCATCACCATTCTGCATCTTATCCCCGAGGTGTACCACGAAGGTGATCATAGCATAGGCCTATTTGTATTGGGCGGCTTTTTATTTCAGATCTTGCTTGAACAATTCTCGGAAGGCATTGAGCATGGCCACATTCATAAACACACGCACGAGCATTATGCATTTCCTTACGGGATAATGTTCAGCTTGTGCCTACACGCATTTCTCGAGGGGATGCCCCTGGCGCAGGGGCACCAAAATCAACTTCTGTTTGGAATCGGGCTCCATCATATTCCGGCGTCATTTGCGTTAGCGAGCGTGCTGATGCAAAATAAAATCTCGAAAAAGCCTATAATAATTCTTCTTGTCGTGTTTTCAATTATGTCGCCTTTGGGATATCTCTTTAGCGAAGGATTGAGTAATGGTTCTATCGGCGATTTGGACGGCTATTTTGATAAGATAATGGCGATTGTGATTGGGATCTTCCTGCATATCTCCACTACTATTCTATTCGAATCGAGTGTTGATCATCATTTTAACTTCAAAAAGCTGGTAGCTGTATTGGCAGGAATCGCCATTGCGCTGCTCAATTTCTTAATTCACTAATTACCCGCGAAGCTTATCCAGTAAAAAGTTAAGCTGCTTTGCCTCTGCCTCGGTTAGATTGGCTTTGAGAATGTCAATAGGTGTAATTACAGGATCGAGTTTTTTGAGCAACTCCAGCCCTTTTTCATTAATAACAATATCTACTGCACGCCTGTCCTTTTGGTTTATACACCTGGTTACCAGACCTTTTTGAACCAAACGTTCCACAATCCGGGAAGCGTCAGACATTTTGTCGAGCATTCGCTCTTTTAAAAGATTAATAGTAGCGGGACCAGGATATTGACCTCTTAAAATCCGTAAAATATTAAATTGCTGGACAGTAATCTGGTGCTTTCCTAACCGCTGTCTGAGCAAATCTGATATCCAACCATAAGTATAAATGGTATTGACCACTATTTTATGATAGTCGTTTTCGAATTTTGTTTGAATCTCTTTTTCCAATTCCATTTTAGATGTTCCTACTTATAATTCCTTTTTACTGATTTTGTTTGTTCTGCATCTTCCGTGTTTTCAGTTTTATTCCAGGGACAATGCCTGCAGCCGTTTTTGCAGCAATAGCCCCGTTTTAAGTGATACTCGCGGGTGAACACCATGTACCCACTTTCTATAAAATAGTAATCCACTCCCTCTTCCGGCATCAGTTTAAAATTTTTACCTGCATTCTGCCCTTTAAATGCTCTTTCAGTTGTGCCCCGTCTCCATGCAAGGTCCATACCTCTTTAGGATTCACATCCTCAATGGTTTTGAGAATATCATTCCAGTCGGCATGATCTGATATATACAATTCCAGATCATTCTGATACTGCAATTTCTTCCAGCCCGAAGCAAAAACGCGGAGTACATTTTTAGCTCTGAAATAGCTGTCAAAAGTAAGCGGAGGAACAATATATACAAAGCCCTGGCCCGGCAGTTTCATCAACTTCCGGTTATAGGGTTCGTATTTTCCGGGCGAAAATGCGAATGATTCGTATATTTTGGTTATAGGGAGCATGGAGTGGTGCAAAAACACCTTTCGCTGCGGACAATGCTTGTTTATGAGGTTGATTAACCGCTGACTTTTCCCCAGGGAGTATGCCCCCAATAAAACGTTATGATTAGACTCGTTTAACTTTCTGATCTCTGCCTCTACGTCGGGGTGGACAACCGATGGATCAGCGAAGGTGGTTTCGGTAATCAATACATCGGCGTTCACCAGTTCCAGCGCCTCACAGGTTTCATCCTCCTGAAGTTTAAAATCTCCGGTGTATAAATACCTTATCTGATTATATTCCATCAAAACCAGGGCTGAGCCAAGAATATGACCTGCTGGATAAAAAGTTATCCTCACATTCCCAATAGTGAAGGTCGCGCGGTATTCTGCCGTAAAAAACTCCTTAGCAGCATTTTTTTTCAGCCTCAACTGCATGATTGAAGCAGTAGCGGGCGTAGAGTAAACACTGTTGCTGCCGCCGCAGGCATGATCTCCATGGGCATGCGAAACTACCGCCACATCAACTGCTTGTTGCGGGTCCAGATAAAATCCGCCATACCGGCAATAAAGGCCCTTCTCGTCAAAGGTTAAAAAATCATCTAATATCATTTAACCGATAAGGAGAGGTTTATAAAATGGTTATGCAAGTCGAGCATTTGCGGAATCAATAGTTGTTTCTCGTCATTGTTGATTGTAAAGTCCGAAAGCGGAGCCTTTTCGGCGTCGCTTAGTTGTTTATTCATTCGTTTAAGCACCTCTCCTTCAGAGACGGAATCTCTTTGCATAATTCTTGATATCTTCAAATTGTGCGGAGAGGTTATCAGAAGGTTAAAATCACAATCTTTATATGAGCCGCTTTCAAAAAGCAAAGCCGCTTCCTTTAATACATAAGGGGCATTTTTTTGTTGATTCAGCCAATTATCAAAAGCGCGAAAAACGGCAGGATGGACAATTGAATTAAGTTTTTTTAGTTTTTCTTCGTCATTAAAAACCAGAGCTCCCAGTTTACTCCTATTCAATTCACCGTTCGAAAAGTAAATATCGGCACCAAATTCCCTGCTTATTTGATCCACCAGCAGCCCGTCTGTATGCATGATGGATTTAGCTTGCTGATCGGCATAAAACACCGGGATCCTCTGCAATTCAAAAAACTTACAGACGGTGGTCTTGCCGCTGCCTATGCCTCCGGTTATTCCGATCTTAAGCATCACTCTTTAACTAGAAAGTCAACGATTTGCGGTTCCGTTTTAACAAGCTTACAAAATGGCGGAAATTTAATAATCCTGAGCGGCAACTGCGAGTACTTGTTTTTCATCCAATTGTCCAGATCCACATTCACTTTTAGTGATTCTCTGTCGATCTTCGAATAGTTGCTTAACGATGTAAGCAGTGTTATCCGTGCCCTTTCCGGAACAAGCTTAACGTCTCTGCCAGGATTATTTTCGATTTCGATGGGTATCTCAATTACCTTTTCGGTGAATTCATCCACCGGAACCTCCACTTTCACCATTTTGGGATAAACATCAACATTATTTTTGTGCCCTTTTTGAAAGCTAACATGCGCATTCACAGAACCATCAATATCTTTCAAAGAAAGGCTATCTGTAGTCCAGAAGTTAATGTCTTTCAAGTCTTCCGCTGCGCCGGTTACAATAACCGTCGAGGGTTCGAGATGGATCGGCCCCGAGATGCCAAAGGGTTTAATGAATGAAAATTTATATAATAACCTAACCGGAACCCGCTTGGTAATTCGCCTTGTGAAGTCAAAAAAGAGCGTATCCGGAAACGCTGATACTACTTTTTGATTCGACTCGAATTGTAAATTAATTTCGCTCAGCTGACTGGAGATAGTAACGTAATTACTAATATTCAGCGGTTTCAGGTTAACATTCACAATCCTTGGCTTAAGCTTTAACTTAGAAAAAAGCAACTGCCAGCCGGTTCCGCGCAATTTGAGAGTAACCGTATCTTCCTGTAAAGGGTGATATGCCTTATTTAGGGGAGGATTTATATAATTAAGCCGTGAATTTACTTTGTATTCATAATCGTTAGACAGCGCAAAAAACAGCCAGCAAAATACGGCAATGAGCAAACAGCTTAAAAAAACTGATACTTTCCTCTTTTCTATGCGGGTGAGCGATATTATCGGCATTACTAAAAACTAAGTTACAATATCTTTACAACAAAAAATGCCCCGCCAAAGGCGAGGCATCTATTAAAAATTTCAATTACGCTTTGGGGGTTAATGCTTTTGTTGCATCTAATGAGATCGCAGATTTATCAAAACGGATTTTTGAACTGCCTTCAACCTCAAGAACAACTGTCGATTCGTTGATGTCTACAATCCGGCCGTGAATACCCGCAGTAGTCACCACCTTATCACCTTTTTTAAGCGCCTCAACGAACTTCTTTTGTTCTTTGGCTTTATTCATTTGCGGGCGTATCATAAAGAAATAAAACACGATGACAATCCCTATCATCGGAAGAAAACCCATTATTCCAGATCCACTCATTTGCAATAAAATATTTGCTATCATTTCTAATTATTATTTGTTTAATTCTTATTTAGCTGCCGCTGCTTTAGCCATCACTTCGCCGGTAAGGTAAATCTCCGTCAAAGATGGATTGGCATTTGAAGTTACCGATACAATCTTGTTTTGCATACCCGGCCTGCCCGAACTGTCAAAAACAACTTTTATAACACCCGTTTTCCCTGGAGCAATAGGCTCTTTTGGGTATTCGGGAATGGTACAGCCACAGCTTGCAGTAGCGTTGGAAATAATTAATGGTTCACTTCCATTGTTCACAAATTCAAATTCGTGAGTAACCTTTTGCCCTTCCGGAATCTTCCCAAAATCGAAATTATTTTTTTGGAAAGTTATAGAAGCACCTTTTACAGCAGCCTCATTATTAGCACCGCTTTCGGTTGATGTAGTTGCACTGTTATTGCAGGAAATTAACATCGCAGAAGCAGCGATAAAGATTAAAACAGCCTTCTTCATATTTTATTCAATTAATCCTCGTCCGGTTTTACGGATTTTACCCGCAGCTTTTAATTCCGCTAAAATTTTGTCTAAAATACCATTTATAAACAAATTACTTTTAGGGGTACTGAATTCTTTTGCCATCTCTATGTATTCATTCATCGACACTTTAATGGGAATCGCGGGAAAATGAATCAATTCGGATAGAGCAAGTTTCATTAAAAGGATGTCGACAATGGCAATTCGCTCTGCCTCCCAGTTTTTCGTCTTATCTGAGATAAGTTTTTGATATTCTTCGTCGAATGCGATAGTTTTATTTAGTAGAGTAACAATAAACTCGCGGTCTTCGGTCCACTCAGGACTTATCTGAGCGAGCTTATTATCCTTTCCCTGCTCGCTTTGAAAATTACTGAATGTTTTGGCCACCATAGCTTCCAACACCGGCCTGTCTACCTGCCAATTTATAAACTTCTCTTCAAAAGCCTGCTCTACAGATGGCACCACAAGAATTACCTTCTTGAAAATATATTTGATGATATCTTTTTCTGCTCTCATTGACACATCCTCTGCAACAAGATAATCTGCATATTGCTGGGATGATTTCAGCTCAGTAAATATGGTTTTTACAATCTCGGGATCGAAATTCCAGGAGGGATTGTATTTCTTTAAATTAATAACGAATTCCGGATTTTCTTTTAAAGCCGTGATAAACTTATTTTTATTCAGCTTAAGATTTGAATTCAGATCAGTTTCCGTGGGAAGATATTTATTTGCACGTTCTTCAGCGTCAACCAGTACGTAATCTGATACCTCTGTTAACAGAGCAAGCAGCCAGATGTACATCTCAAAAACATCATCAATGCTATCAAGAAGCTTTTTCTCGAATGATTTTGCTACTTTGTTTTCTGATAAATGGTATGCATACAATGTTTGTAACACCTTTACCCTCAGCTGCCTTCTGTTTAACATGTTATAAGAACGATTTTATTGTATAAACCTATTTTAATAGGATGCTTTAATTTTTTTAATATCAGAAATACGCTTTTCAGCGATCATATCTGCCGCTTTATTACTTGGAATACTTTCCGCCTTCGACTTCTTTAAGACCACACGGGTGGCGTCGTAAATATTTTCTGCAAGTTGTAACGTGCGCTTTTTACTGTAGCCGGATATTTCAGAATACGAATTGATCATCCCGCCAGCGTTGATTAAGTAATCGGGAGCATAGAGAATCCCTTTTTCAAGGAGCATTTGTCCATGCAAGTCCTCATCAGCGAGTTGATTGTTAGCAGACCCGGCAATGATCGCACATCTCATCTTGGCAATTGTAGCTGAATTGATAATTCCCCCCAGCGCGCAAGGAGAGTACACATCAAATTCAAGATCCAGAATATTGTTGTTCGAGATAGCATCGGCACCCGTCTTTTTAGCGACCTGTCTCACCCGTTCTTCATCGATATCGCTGACATACACCCTGGCGTTTTCTTCTCTTAGCAAATGCACCAGATTTTCACCAACATGGCCGATCCCCTGTACCGCTACCGACCGTCCGGCTAAACTGTCACTGCCATAAAGCTCTTTTAAACAGGCTTTGATCCCCATAAAAACGCCCCGCGCAGTTATGGCCGAGGAATTTGAGCTATTGGAAGATTCATGCCCGCCAACAACGTGTTCAGTCTCCATCCGGATGTATTCCATATCCCGGTTGTTAGTTCCAAGGTCTTCCGCTGTAATAAAGCTACCGCTCAGGTTTTTAATAAAGCGGCCAAGTCTTCGCATTAAAGCTTCTGTTTTATCTGTTCTGCTGTTACCCAGAATAAGCGCTTTTCCGCCGCCCAGATTCAAGCCGCTGATCGCAGCTTTGTAGGTCATTGCCCTCGAAAGACGCAAAACATCGCGCAATGCTTCGCCTTCTGTTTTATATTCCCACATACGCGTACCACCAAAAGCGGGCCCCAAAGTGGTGTTATGAATAGCTATGATTGCTTTTAATCCGGTATCTTCATCGTTGCAAAATACAACTCGTTGATGTTTGCATTTACTAAGCTCGTTAAATACTGAACCTGCTTCGAAAATTTTTGATACCATATTTGAGGTGCGATTCCGTCAGCAAAACTAGCAAAATTTTCAGTACCACAGAGCCTCAAATCTATATTAAGGATTAGTACTTTTGCAAACACACAGCATGAAAGACCTGGCCTATCTAAATAAATTTTTTTACAAATACCGATGGAGGTTAATTCCGGGAGTAATATTTGTCGTTATTTCTAACATCTTCGGCGTTTTACCGGCAAAGGTGATACAGATCGCGTTCGATCTTGTTACAGAAAACATCAGTACTTACAGGCTATTTAACGGCTTCGACAGGCAAGAGCTGGTTTACGAAATTTTTGGCTACAGCCTTTTGCTTTTCGGACTGACTGTTCTGGCACTGGCTTTACTTCGGGGCATTTTTCTGTTTTTCATGCGGCAAACGATCATTTTGATGTCGCGGCATATTGAGTACGACCTGAAAAATGAGATCTATCAGCACTACCAGGAACTTTCAATGAGTTTCTTTCGCCGAAACAATACCGGGGATTTGATGAACAGGGTAACCGAAGATGTGAGCAGAGTCAGAATGTACGTTGGCCCGGCCATTATGTATACCATCAATACTGTAGTGCTTTTTCTGCTGGTTATTATCGCCATGATCAGTGTTAACCTAAAACTGGCTATTTATAGTTTGCTGCCGCTGCCCATACTTGCGCTAACCATATACTATGTGCACAACATCATTAATCAGCGCAGCGAAAAAATACAGGAACGGCTTTCAAAGTTATCCGGGTTTGTGCAGGAAACGTTCTCGGGAATACGGGTGATAAAAGCTTATGTGCGCGAAAATGATATCAAAGAGAAATTCGCCGCAGAAAGCAACTCGTATAAAAAGGATTCACTGGCACTGGTGCAGGTGCAGGCCACCTTTTTTCCAGCAATGCTTTTACTGGTGGGTTTAAGCACTATTGTGACCGTTTATATCGGCGGCATTGAAGTGATGAACGGAACAATTACTTCGGGCAACATTGCCGAGTTTATTGTTTATGTAAACCAGTTAACTTTTCCGGTAACATCACTCGGCTGGGTTACATCACTGGTGCAGCGAGCTGCAGCATCACAAAAAAGAATTAACGAGTTTTTACACACTCGGCCAGAAATTTCGTACTCCAGCAATACAAGGTTTGAGTTGAAGGGACAGGTTGAATTCAAAAATGTCTCCTTCGTTTATCCCGACACAGGGATCAAGGCGCTTGACAATGTTTCGTTTGAGGTAAAGCCGGGAGAGTTTCTGGCAATCATCGGCCGCACCGGATCGGGAAAATCTACACTTGCAAATCTGCTGATGCGGATGTACGACAGCGACTCAGGCGAAATAAAGATCGACGGACAAACGATCACAGAACTTAATTTGAACCACTTCCGCAGCCAGGTAGGGTTTGTACCACAAGAGGTTTTTTTGTTTTCTGACACGATTGCCAATAATATCGCCTTTGGCGAATCCTCTAAAACTGAACTCGATAAAATTGAACAGGCCGCTAAAGACGCAGCGGTTTATAATAACATTGCCGAATTTGATGAAGGCTTCGACACCATGATCGGAGAACGTGGAATCACCCTTTCGGGCGGACAAAAACAGCGCGTTTCTATTGCCCGGGCCCTGATAAAAAATCCCCGTTTATTGATTTTTGACGACTGCCTATCGGCGATTGATACCAAAACTGAGGAAGAAATTTTGAGTAACCTGGGCAAGAACCTCGATGGCAAAACCAGTATCATTATCGCACACCGGGTGTCTACCATTAAAAATGCCGACAAGATTGTGGTTCTCGATAAAGGTCAAATAGTTGAACAGGGCACCCACAAGAGCCTTTTAAAAGCCAATGGCATTTATAAAGACATGTACGAAAAACAATTACTTGAGGAGCAAGAATTACCTGAATAAAAGAAAGAAGCGCTATAATTTTGTATTTTGAAGTTTAAAAATTATTAGTTTATATTTACCGAACTAAACTTTAAAAACAACAAATGGGAGATTTTGACAACAAAGAGAGAGAAGAGGTTTTTTCAAAGAAAGTAAGAGCCGGGAAACGTACTTATTTTTTTGATGTAAAAGCAACACGCTCAAATGACTATTACATCACAGTTACAGAAAGTAAAAAACGTTTGGAAGACGGAGTTTTTGTTAAACACAAAATTTTCCTTTACAAAGAAGACTTCGAAAAATTTGCCGAAGGACTGAAAGACACAGTTGAATACATCAAAGCTCACCAGGAAGTAGTTGAGAAAAGATACGAGTACAGCGAAAACGGTGTAGAAGCTACTAAAGCTGCCGATGATTTCTCTTTCGATATTTAATTAGTCACCTCAATAATATACAGCCATTCCGGTTTCCCGGGATGGCTTTTTTATTTTCTAAATTCGCTTTAAGTTAAGCGAATTGAATTATAAAGCGTAATTTCGCCCGCTGAAAATCGTAATACTTAGCAACAAATAAATGGCTTTACAATGCGGAATTGTTGGTTTACCCAACGTAGGAAAATCTACCCTTTTTAATTGTTTATCAAACGCTAAAGCGCAGGCGGCCAATTTTCCTTTCTGTACTATTGAACCTAACGTGGGTGTAATTACTGTTCCCGACCACCGTTTAACAAAACTGGCAGAGTTGGTAAATCCTAATAAGATTGTCCCCAACACCATCGAGATTGTGGACATTGCCGGATTGGTAAAAGGCGCCAGCAAAGGCGAAGGTCTTGGAAATCAATTTCTTGGAAATATCCGCGCAACAAATGCAATCATACATGTATTGAGATGTTTTGATGATGGAAACGTCGTACATGTTGATGGCTCTGTAGATCCTATTCGCGATAAAGAAATTATTGATACTGAACTTCAGTTAAAGGACCTCGATGCTGTAAGCAAAAAGATCCAGAAGGTCGAAAAAATGGCCAAAACTGGTGATAAAGATGCGAAAAAGGCTTACGAAGTTTGCAATCTTGTTAAATCCCACCTCGAAGCCGGAAAGTCTGTCCGCACCGCTCCTATCAGCGAAGAAGATAAAGAATATCTTGCAGATTTATGGCTTCTTACGGCTAAGCCGGTAATGTACGTATGCAACGTTGACGAAGCATCCGTGGTATCAGGAAACGCCTATGTAGAACGTGTAAAAGAATCTGTGAAAGAAGAAAACGCTGAGGTGTTGGTTATATCTGCCAAAATAGAGTCTGAAATTGCGGAACTGGAGAGTTATGAAGAACGCGAGATGTTCCTTACTGATCTGGGTCTGGAAGAATCTGGCGTAAGCCGGTTGATTCGCTCTGCTTATAAGTTATTAGATCTGTATACTTATTTCACGGCTGGCGTACAGGAAGTGCGTGCATGGACCATTACTAAAGGCTTTACCGCTCCCCAAGCGGCTGGAGTAATTCATACAGACTTTGAAAAAGGATTTATCCGTGCAGAGGTAATCAAGTACGACGATTTTGTTAAATATGGTTCTGAAGCAGCTTGCAAGGAGAACGGAAAGCTAAGTGTAGAAGGAAAAACTTACGTGGTGGAAGATGGAGACATCATGCACTTCAGATTTAACGTATAATTTAAAAAGCATCAAGTTCCTGGAAACCTGATGCTTTTAAGATACTCCTGTTTTTTAAGCATCCTGCCTATATAAAGCACAATTATTTGCGATGAAATGCAGCAGGCTGTAGCCAGCAGAAAGCTGTATCCTATCTGAAGCGGTTGTAAAGAAAAAGCCAGAACCGCAAAAAACACCGAGAACGAGAATAAGCTTATAACTACACTACGCATCAGCCTGATACAGGCATCAGCTCCATATAAATAGTGAGTTGTTACCGCGAAGATGGTGCCGAAAATAGGAAATGTGCCCAGTAAGCCACTTAGCCGAGGGCCCAGTTCTGATGACACATAGGTAAGTGCGATAATAAATAATGTAGCCATAATTATTCTTAGTGGGATATCCCATGCTGGTGGCACAATGGCTAAATGCCCTTCTGTAAATTTCGGAAAGATCAAAAGTAATATCCCCAAGGAAGCCACCGTGACCAGAAATGTTTGCAGCAAAGACCAATCAAACTGTACAAGAAAGAATGTTGCCGATAAGTACGTAATCCAACCCGCTACAACGCAAAACAACCAATGGAATTTTTTTGATAGCATTGAATAAACGAAAGAGAACATCGACAATGATACTGCCCCAAGCAAAATTCCTTTAGATGAAACACTTGCAAAAGCAGTGCCTTGTTCAAGCGCAAGAAACAGCGCTATAGGCCCTGCGTTTAAGGGTAATCCTATCAATAATCCGGTAACCGAATGACCGTATTTCCGACCAGCCCATGTCGCCATCCCGGTTAGTGCAGGAGTAAGCAGAAGTTTTAAAATAAGAATTTGCACAGGGTAAAGATACCAGAAAAGAAGGGCCTGATGTGTCAGGAAAGCCTAATCTTACGAGAATATGAGATAACTAGGTTAGGTCATTTCTATAAACTTATTCATTGTTATCAGATTTTGAACCGCGCTTCCCATCGTATTGTTAAAATAGGCAAAAACTGATTTACCCTCCTCCTGCCACTCTTTGATATATTGAGCATACTCATATAGGTAATCGTCTGGATAGCTTCCCCTGTACCCCCCGTTGGGGCCATGAAACCTGAGGTATATTACATCCGGAATTTCCTTGTGCTGTGGAGTAGCCGAGGCCGGGATATCATGTATAACCATAGTGGCGTGGTATTGATGCAACAACTCGTAAATACCCTCCTCATACCATGACCGGTTTCGAAATTCAACCGCAATTTTCCAGCCCGCCTCATTGTGCTCGTTAAGATCGGTTAAAAGCCTCGCAAGCTGTGTCGAACTTGCTATACTCAGACTGGGCGGAAACTGCACCAACAAACAGCCCTTCCTGGTACCCACTGCCGAAATTCTGTTCATAAAAAGAACTATCTCTCCTGGATCATACACCAAACCCTGGTTGTGAGTAATTTGCTTCCAAAGTTTAAAAGTAAACTTAAAGTACTCGGGAACAGTGTCTGCCCACTTTTTTAAAGTCTTGGCGATTGGCAATTTATAGAATGAGCTATTTATCTCAATAGAATTAAATAGTGAGGCATAATACTCCAGGCGACTTTTGTCCTGAAACTCTGGCGGATAAGATAGTTTGTTAGGAACCGGGAGAACAAGTCCGCTGGCACCGGTATAAATAGTTTGATTGCGGCTGAGATGCATTTACCCTTAACACCGCTGGGAAAAATTAGTTCAGCAACTATTATTCTTCGCGCTGTTTGAAAAGGTCTTTCACACTTATCCTCCTCAACGCCTTTGCTTTACTAAGCGACTTGAGGTTGGTAAGTGTCAGCATAAAGGTAACATTGTCGTACTCGTCTTTGGTTACCTCAAAATTTACATGGAGATTCTCTTTGCTATAGCTTGAATTCTCATCGATACTTTTCGGATCTAACCTTTCAAACTGATTTTGAATCATCAGCTTACGGAAGTGCTCGAATTCGTTACGATCATAAGTAACGTATTTTACGAAAGATTTTAGAGGCTCCCGGGTATATATTCCCTTCCAAACAAATTTAGCGGTCCCGATAGTGTTTTTCCTGTTTGAGAAAATATAGATCTTGTTGGTAGTATCTGCTTTATTTTTCTCCGACAGGAAAGAATATCCGGTTAAAAAAAGCTCTTCTTCAGCTTCATCCAGAGAGGCATTAAGCAACTGTTCAAGCTTCTCCAATTTTAATTTTTGCGCATAACCTGCATTAAGCCAGCAAAGAGCTGCACATAAAAAAAATAGTTTCCTCATCAGACATTTAAAATATCACAGAAATATACAGAAATTTGTGAGAAGTCGAAAAAACCGCTGCGCTCGACACATACCAGGAAATTCAATAATTAAGTAAGACGCTAACGGCTTTTTTATATATTTGCGCACTTCGTGCCCATAGTTCAATGGATAGAATTGCAGATTCCGGTTCTGCTGATGGGGGTTCGAATCCCTCTGGGCACACACCAGCCTTCTCCAATAAGGGGAAGGCTTTTTCATTTCAGGCGATTCTGAAGCTCATCGCATAATTATTACATTTGATCGGCCTGCAATCTAGCAGTTAAATATTATTTTCGAGCACTGAACACAGGTCAAAAAGCCTTAGCAAATGAAAAAAATATTTACTCTCGGGATTTTAATCATCCAATCTATCGTATTGCGCGCTCAAACGAATGATGCTGTTGTGAGAAAAATAGCCGATCAAATCATCAAAGAGTCTGTTCTTGGATTTCGCGGGGTAGACAACCAGCAATTTTACGCTGCATCAAAAGATATTCCCGCCAATGTAAAAGTAAAATATGCTACACCCTATACTGGGTGGCATTATACCCATGGAGTGCTCAATATGGCCATGATCAATCTGGGCAAATTGTTGAACGAGCCGAAATACACTGATTTTGCAGCACAGCACGTTGCTTTCGGATTCAACAATCAGGAAGTTTTTAAGCAGCGGTTCAAAAACGATGTTAAACATTACACCTATCCATACGGTGAGTTCTTCACAATGGAAGAGCTGGACGATTTTGGTGCGATGAGCGCAAGTTTGATCGACGTGTATCAAACCGTTAAAAAGCCAGAATACAAAGCCTATCTCGAAAAAGCGGCCAAACATTTAACAGAGGATCGCGCCCGTTTGAACGATGGCACCTTCGTTAGAGCGTTTCCTCACAAAATGACTTTATGGGCAGATGATTTATATATGAGTGTGCCTTTTCTTGCCCGTATGGGGAAACTGACCGGAGATGGGAAATATTTTGACGATGCGGTTACCCAGGTGATCAACTTCAATAAATATTTATGGGACAAAGAAAGAGAGATCTACTGGCATGTGTACTACAGCGATCTAAACCGAAACGGCGTAGCACACTGGGGTCGTTGCAACGGCTGGATTATGCTGGCTACTATCCATCTTTTAGATAATCTGCCAACCAACCATTCTAAACGTACGGAGATCATCCGCTTATTAGAAAGACAGATTTTAGGAGTAGCCAAATATCAGAATGCAGACGGCCTATGGCACCAGGTTTTAGACAAACCCGACTCATATACAGAATCTTCCTGCACAGCGATGTTTGTATATGGCACGGCACACGCTGTAAACAATGGATGGATCGATAAACGATATGCCTCGATTGCTAAAACAGGCTGGGAAGGCCTAAAAAAACATAAGATTAATGAACTGGGCCAGTTGAAAGACATTTGCGTGGGTACAGGAATACAAGATAACCTTCCGTTTTATTACAACCGACCGGTTGGCTTAAATGAAAAACATGGAACCGGTCCTTTAATCGATGCAGGTGTTGAGATACTTCGCCTGGAGAAGATGGGCAAGTGATAATTCAGAGAACAGCTTACTTAAAACAGGCTCTCCGCGATTGCCTTTTTTAGAAGTATCGTATAAAACAGCGTTTTGAGATGACAAGAGAGCGTTAAAAGCTGCTTGTCACCCCACCATCACGCCATGCAAAGTCTAAGTGAATTTCGTGAATTATTAATTTTATGATAAATTAACCTAATATTTCTTTCCAATTTTACAGGCAAACATCTTCGCAGCCCAAAAAATCATAAAAATTATTTACAGGTAGTTTTTCAATTAAAAATTTCCGTTAATTACATAAACTGTTATAGAATATGGTTGTTACGATGCTTGTTGTGTTTTTGGTGTTAGATGCCGCATGGATTTTTTATGCCATGAAAACGGCCCCTGTGATAGATGAAGAAGAAGCGTACAGCCTCAATGAAACCGATCCGCTTTAACATCTTCTCCAACAATTCATTTTTATCTCCTTTTTTCCATCAACTGAAAGAACTGAGCTAGCCATTTGAATTCGCTAAACTTTCCGTAAAAACGAATCGCGATTATAGGAAATCAAGTCAAAAGGTCGCTTCATTGGACCCAAACGCTTCTTTCTATTATCATTCTCCAGTTTTTTGGCTACCGCCGAAGCTACCAAGCCACCGATCAGATATAAGCCGGTAGTGAAGGCTTTAGTTTTCAGAGTTCGGCTGCTGTAGGCCGGATTCAAGCCCAAAGACTTAGGAAGAAAGATGGCGCCCAAACCCGCTGCAGCACCCGCTAAAGCACCTTTAGGCCAGATATATTTTCTCTTGCCTGCAACTCCAAGGCTATAATAGATGGTGTTACTGATGATGTCGCCAACCATCGCTATCTGATAAAGATGTTTGTCATCAGGTATAGGCTGATCAGCCTTTTTGATTCCTTTCTTTACAGCCTGCATTCCCATCAAATCCATTCTCGGAGCTTCTGAATCCAGGCGTTTAATTATTTCATGCAATAAAGTGAGGGCACAAGCACCTGCAAGTCCTCCTCCAATTGACGAGATCAACTTCATGAAGATATAAGGATTGCTAAAGCGCTTTTGTTTGGTTCTTAGGCGAATAAATCGCTACTCAGATAGCGGTCTCCCCTATCGCAGACGATAAAAACGACAAGCCCTTGCTCCAGCTCAAGGGCCAGTTGGGCTGCCGCATGTGCAGCCCCACCGCTACTCATTCCGGCAAAGATACCTTCTGTACTCGCCAATTTTCTTGTCATCGCGGTAGCAGCTGCCTGTGAAACATCCATCACTCTGTCAACACGTTTGGGTTCGTAGATTTTAGGCAAATATTCTTCGGGCCAGCGCCTTATTCCGGGTATCGACGATTCTTCCGTTGGCTGACAACCCACGATCTGAATTTCGGAGTTTTGCTCTTTTAAAAACATGGATGTACCCATAATAGTCCCGGTGGTACCCATAGCACTTACGAAATGGGTAATACCGCCGTTGGTTTCCTTCCAAATTTCCGGACCGGTAGTTTTATAATGAGCCAGCACATTGTCGGGGTTTGCAAACTGATTAAGGAGGTAGTAGTCGCCGCTTGCCCCCTTCTCTTCGGCATAATCACGACAAAGTTCTATACTGTCAAGCAGGGTAACCTTTGCTCCATAAGCCTCCATGGTCAAAGTGCGCTCGCGGGTTGAGTTTGAAGGCATCACCAGCTCAATTTCTAAATCGTATAACCGGGCAATCATTGCCAGAGCGATTCCGGTGTTTCCGCTTGTCGCTTCTACCAGTTTTGTACCTGCTTTAATATCGCCCCTGTCGAGGGCACTTTTAATCATATTAAGAGCGGGGCGGTCCTTTACACTTCCACCTGGATTATTTCCTTCCAGCTTAGCAAAAATCCTAACCTTAGGGTTGAGGCTAAGCCTCTTAAGTTCTACTAAGGGAGTATTCCCTACAAAATCGATTAAGCCTGCCATTAACTTTTAACCTGCCTTTCCACTACTTTGGCTTTAGATTCGTGATAAACTGTAGAGTAAGGCGGTACACTTTTAGTTAACCATACATTACCGCCGATAATGCTGTTATGACCGATAACGGTTTCGCCTCCCAGGATAGTTGCGCCGGCATAGATCACCACATTATCTTCTACTGTAGGATGTCGCTTTACAGAGGTCATGCTCTTATCAACGCTCAGAGCGCCAAGCGTAACACCCTGGTAAAACTTCACATGGTTGCCAATTTTGGCAGTCTCGCCAATTACAATGCCGGTTCCGTGGTCAATGTAGAGATATTCGCCAATTTCTGCGCCTGGATGTATATCGATACCTGTTCTCGAATGTGCGTATTCGGTTAAAATGCGGGGAATTAACGGAATATCGAGTTTTAACAGCGCATGTGCCAATCGGTAAAATGATATAGCATAGAACCCTGGATATGCTCTGATGATCTCAAACTCACTTTTGGCGGCCGGATCACCATCTAAAATAGCCTTTATATCGGTATTCAACAGCGCATATAGTTGTGGCAACTCATCGAAAAAGAGATTCGCTTTCTCGTCATTATCACAATCCTGACAAGCTTTCGTTGCATTCATAATATTCCGGATTTCGGAACGCAACTGGATCAGCTCAGCTTCGATTTCGCTCAACGAATAAAATACCTGCTTTGATTGCTCGGGATATAACAGCCGGATAAGCCGTAAAGCCCAGCCTGCAATTTCCTTATTGGAAGGAACTGACTCAATATGCTGATGCTTGTTAAAAATATGCTGATAAAAATCCTTGTTCATTTAAAAGAGGCAATTTACACCCTGCCTTTAGTGTGCTAATATAAGACTAACACTTTATTAATTGAAGAAATGGATTTTGAGCTTTAGAAATGTGGCAATTATATGATTCTGGGCAGAAAACGGCGGCGGTAAATCGTCCGGAAATAAATAAGGATGCCAAAAGCGTTCGTCAAAAGGCGAGAACTACTTTTCGGCATCCTTATATCCGCTAAATCACAAATATTAATATGGTGGATTCTCTGTTTGTACGTTATTAGCTTGATTGGTCGATGCAGTAGAAGAACCGCCCTGGCCAAACTGACTTTTAAATTGATCGGTGTACTGTTTGGCTTTGTCCATCCACTCAGGCGCTTTCTCTGTCAGATCATCTATTAAAGATTTCCCGTCTTCTCTTTTTTTAGTGGCATAGTTGACGCCTGCGGCTACCGCGGCTCCAAAGACTAAGTATTTCAATAAGCTCATAAATTTGTTTTTCTAGTGTGACTGATTAAATGCAATTACTGTTCTATTAATTACAATTGATATGATTAAAAGTTCAGCTTATTTTTAACTTGCTGCCATGGATAGTATCGAACTCACCGCCGCATACGTTAAGCAGGTTTTAGAAGGAGCAGAAGGTGGCCACGACTGGTGGCATATCTATCGCGTGTGGCAAACCGCGAGAACAATCGCTGCAAAAGAACAGGCTGATCTACTTGTGGTGGAGCTTGCCGCGCTGCTTCACGACATTGCCGATTCAAAATTCCACGCTGGCGACGAAGAAGTTGGTCCGCAAAGAGCAGGTGAATTTCTGAAAAGTATCTCGGTGAGCAATTCTATCATACACCACGTTCAGCAGATAATCAGGCACATGTCGTTCAAAGCCAGCCTTGGCGATGTCGATTTCCACTCAAAGGAACTTGAGATCGTTCAGGATGCCGACAGATTAGATGCCATCGGCGCAATCGGCATTGCACGGGCCTTTAGCTATGGCGGTTTTAAGCAGCGCGAGTTCTATAATCCTCATATCGCACCAAATCTTAACATGAGTAAAGAGGAATACAAAAACAGCTCGGCACCTACCATAAACCACTTTTATGAAAAGCTTCTTTTGTTAAAAGACAAGATGAACACCCTAACGGGAAGGGAACTGGCGGCCAACCGGCATCGCTTCCTGGAGCTATATCTGGAGCAGTTTTATGCAGAGTGGGAAGGAAAGCGCTGACATAGTTTCCTACCCGGCTTCGTTTTTTCTACCAAATTTTTTTCTCTCTCTCCGGCTCTGCTGACATAGGGTTGTCACGCACCGGGCATTTCTTTGTCTAATAATTTGTAACAAGCAGAACAAGCAATTCGTCAAATAGAAGAATTGTGAAAAAGTTTAAAATGTTTTTTCATGTTGCTCGTCTTCACAATAAACAACAAATACATTGCTTAGCGCCGTAATGCTCGAAGAAAAAAACACCCGAGTTCTGAAATCAATTAAGGAGTACGGAAAAGGGTTGTTAGGATTTATCCGGAAAAGGGTAAAAAGTGACGCTGACGCCGAAGACGTTCTGCAGGATGTTTGGTATCAGCTAAGCGCGGTGATCAACTCTGAGCCTATCGAACAAACCGGCGCCTGGTTGTACCGGGTGGCCCGCAACAAAATTATCGACAAGCATAAAAAGAAAAAAGAAGACCGGCTTGACGATAGTTTTAACGACGATGAGGCTGGTCTGGATCTGAAATCGCTGTTATTAGTGGAAGCTAAGACGCCCGAGACAGAATACCTTCGTAACTTGTTCTGGGAGCAGCTTTTTCTGGCACTTGAGGAGCTGCCACCGGATCAGCGAGAAGTTTTCGTTCTACACGAAATGGAGGATATCCCTTTTCAGGAGATTGCCGAACGAACCGGACAAAATATCAGCACACTGATATCGCGAAAACGATATGCTGTACTCCATTTAAGAAAACGCCTAAAGCAACTGTACCTCGAAATTATTGAAGACTGATTTTAAAAGACATGAAAAAACTATTTTATAAAGGACGATTCTTTTTTATCCCGCTGGGTATCGCAGCATGCCTGTCGCTGGTAAGTGTGATAGTAATGCTTTTGTGGAACAATTTACTGCCAGACATTATGAACGTGAGTGCCATTAGCTTTTGGCAGGCAATGGGAATTTTCATTTTATGCAAAATCCTCTTCGGTTTTGGAGGCGGGCGGCATAAAGGCGGCCCCTCATGGATAAACCGGTGTAAAAATATGAGTCCGGAAGAAAAGGAGAAATTCCGGGCGGAAATGAAAGAACGAATGTGTTTTATGAGAAATAAACATTCTGGCAATAAAAACGAACACACAGAACAACAAAATAGCTGATAGCAATGATTTTAAGAAGCGGTTTTATGAACATACTGGTATTTAAAACAAGCATTACTGCGGAAGAAGAGATAGTGAAAGTGCAGCCATTACTCGATTCAGTTCCAACTATTAAACATTGGAATTTCGACCTCGACGACTGCGATAATATTCTACGGATCGTGTCGAACAACCTGGATCCTGAAAGCATCGAATCGATGCTTCAAACGGCCGGGTTTGATTGCCGGGAGCTGGCAGATTAGACCGTTACCTAGAGTTTCAGAATATAGGCTTTAGAATTCAAGAGAAAGATAGCTGACTACCGCTATCTTTCTGTAATATCCTTGTCCCGTTTAGTTTTTAAATTCAGAATGCATCTTCACTCGTCGGGATTTAAATACTTATTAATACCTTTAAAGTCTATAAACTCCTTTGCACACATTTGCACACATGATGAGATCATTTCTTGTGGCATTGATACTTTGCTCAATGCTGATAACCACCTCTGCACAGAAATCTGAGCCGGGAACTTTTACATTAGGCAAAAAAGAATTTCTTTTAAACGGAAAACCTTTTATCATCAGAGCAGCAGAATTACATTACCCCCGCATTCCGAAAGAATATTGGGAGCATCGGATCCAACTCAGCAAAGCAATGGGGATGAACACCATCTGCATCTATCTTTTTTGGAATATTCACGAGCAAGAGCCGGGAGTTTATGATTTTACCGGACAGAACGATATCGCCGAATTCGTTCGCCTGGTACAAAAAAACGGCATGTACTGTATTGTTCGTCCCGGCCCTTATGTCTGTGCCGAATGGGATATGGGAGGATTGCCATGGTGGTTATTGAAAAAAGACGACCTTCAGGTAAGAACCATGAAAGACCCTTACTTCCTGGAGCGCACCAAACTATTTTTAAATCAGGCGGCTAAGCAACTGGCTCCTTATCAGATTCAGAACGGCGGTAACATCATCATGGTGCAGGTAGAGAATGAATACGCCACCTTCGGGAGCGAGCAGGCATACATGGAAGCAACCCGCGATGCTGTGAAAGCAGCAGGTTTTGACAAAGTCCAGCTTTTCAGATGCGACTGGTCAAATAATTTCGACCGCTATAAATTAGACGATGTTGCCGTTACACTAAATTTTGGCGCGGGCTCTAATATCGACGAAAGGTTCAAATCTTTTCAACAGAAGTATCCTGATGCTCCGCTAATGTGCAGCGAGTACTGGTCGGGATGGTTTGACCATTGGGGGCGTCCGCATGAAACGCGATCCGTGAGCAGTTTTATCGGCAGCATGAAAGATATGATGGACCGAAAAATATCCTTCAGCTTATATATGGCTCATGGAGGTACAACCTTTGGCCAATGGGGCGGTGCCAACGCTCCTCCCTATTCTGCAATGGCTACTTCTTACGATTATAATGCCCCTATCGGAGAACAGGGAAATACAACAGACAAATTCTTTGCAGTTAGAGATCTGTTAAAAAACTACTTAATGACCGGCGAAACGCTGGCAGATATCCCTAAAGCTCCGGCAGAAATAATTGCGATTCCTAAGTTCGAATTGAAACACAGTGCTGCTTTATTCGACAACCTTCCTGTCGCGAAGACAACGGAAAACATCCGGCCAATGGAATATTTTGACCAGGGCTGGGGACGAATCCTTTATCGTACCAAACTTCCGGCGAAGGCTTCAAAACAAAAACTGGTGATTACCGAGTTACATGACTGGGCAACGGTTTTTGTAAACGGACAGCAAATTGGCAAACTCGACCGGCGCAGAGGTGATAACACTGTCATTTTGCCCACACTTAGTGCAGATGCCCAACTCGACATTTTAGTTGAAGCCACCGGCAGGGTTAATTATGGCAAGGCCATTATCGACCGGAAGGGGATTACCGAAAAGGTTGAATTTGGCGATGGCAAGAACGCTACTGAGCTAAAAAACTGGCGCGTTTACAACTTCCCGGTCGACTACAAATTCCAGGCGGAGAAGAAATATAAAACCGGAGACCTTAGCGGACCGGGATGGTATAAAGGCACTTTTAATCTTAGCAAAACCGGAGATACATTTCTTGATGTGAGTACCTGGGGGAAAGGCATGGTGTGGGTGAACGGATACAACCTGGGGCGCTTCTGGAAAATTGGACCGCAACAAACCTTGTATATCCCGGCTCCATGGCTAAAAAAAGGAGCCAATGAAATTATAATTTTAGATGTCGACCGCCCTGCTGAAAGAACAGTTGAGGGGTTAACCGAACCTATCCTTGATAAAATCAATCCCGACGCTTCCCTGCTAAGCAGAAAAAAGGGACAAACCCTCAACCTTGCGGCCGAAACACCTGTTTTTTCAGGCTCGTTCCCGGGCGGGGAAAGCTGGAAAGAAGCGGATTTTGGAAAGACGATTAAGGGCCGCTATTTCTGCTTTGAAGCATTAAATGCTCAAGACGCCAAAGACAAGCTAACTACCATTGCCGAACTTGAATTGGTTGGCGAAGACGGAAACACCCTGCCCCGCTTAAACTGGAAAGTAATTTATGCCGACAGCGAAGAAACAACGGCATCGAACAGTTCTGCCGACAAAGTATTCGACCTGCAGGAATCTACATTCTGGCAAAGCCAGTCGGTGGGCGCACGCCCCGAACACCCGCATTACATCGTGCTCGACCTAGGTAAAGCGATGAACATTAAAGGTTTGAAATACCTTCCCCGATCTGACAAAAAAACGGCAGGTATGGTGAAGGACTACAAGGTGTATATAAAGATGGACGAGTTTAAATTCTAGATATACGTTTAAATATAAAAAGCCTGCTTCTTGAAGGCTTTTTATATTTATTTACACCCTTAGATGTTCAATTCTATTACCTCGATTCATCCCGCAGTTGGTCGTTTTTCCTATGACGGATGCCTTGCTGCCGACCTTCATCCGTATAGACCAGAAAACACTAAAACACTCAGAAAACCAGACACTTGCCGAAATATCTTTTTTTTATTTTTTATTTTAAATGTCGCAACATTTAATGGAGTTATACCGTATTGATACAAAGAGCCTAACAGAAAAACTTTAAACTATTGGCTCGCAATTTGCGGTGTACTAATTACACACACGAAGTTAATCATGGAAAAAATTCTATCAGAAACAGATTCGCGGCATCTGGTCACTAAGCTTACAGATACCGACAGGGAGGAAATCAAACGCGACAAGGTACGCTTTGGTGAATACTTTATTGGCGAAGAAGATCATCGCTGCTTCAGAGTAAACCCGATTAATGTGATTGATGTTGAAGGCAGCTTAAAAAGGGTGAAACTGAATGCTGTTACCTTTATTTAAAGGCTACAACAATTGTAAACTCTGCTCACAAATATTTTGTGATTGCAACCTTATACATCTCCACCGCCTATTTTTACCTCTCAAGCTATTTACTACAAGGCAAAACCATAGCGATTGTGGCAATGCTCTCTTTTGTCACCCATAAGACCCGGGCGAATTTCGAGAGTATTTAAAGCCAAAAAATCTCATATTAATATAAACCCTGCGGCTTGTAGCCCGTATATAATCACTAAATTAAACTAGTAAAACTATTGCACCAGAGTCCGTTAAGGCCGGCTGTGTAATTCAGATAATTTAAGAGATATGAGAAAACTATTTGCTTCTGTGGCGCTGTTATTTGTTTTTGTGTTAAGTTGCTTTGCATCTGATATCACCGGGAGCTGGAAAGGTGTAGTAAAAATCCCTAACCGCGACGACCTGGAGCTTACCTACAGGCTTAAAACCGATGGAGGCAGCCTAACGGGAAGCGTCATTTCACAGTACGGAGAAATCCCCTTACTTGACGGGAAGATCAAAGACGATCAATTCAGCTTTAAAATGGAGATTGGGGAGTATGTGGTAGAGCAAACCGGAACGATGTACCAGGATTCAATTGTTATTAAAAGTAATTTTCGTGGCACAGATCTGCGGGGAACATTTACAAAAATAAAATAAAGCATTTCGAAATGTGAAACGCAGACAGCGTTTGAAACGCTGTCTGCGTTTAATCGTCTATATACCGCATCTTCATCTAATTTCTTATACTTGCAGCTTCATAATCACATCATGGCTGTTCTGTATCCGTTCAAGTTCAAAACTATCTTCAAAGACAAAATCTGGGGAGGTCAAAAGATCAACACGTATTTAGGGAAAGATTTTTCACCATTACCAAATTGCGGGGAAACCTGGGAGATTTCGGGGGTAAAATCAGATGTATCTGTGGTGGAGAACGGTAGCCTTGCCGGCGAAAGTCTGGCTCAGCTTTTAGAAAAGCATCAACACGAACTTGTGGGCAAGAAAATCTATGAAAGATATGGAAAGGAATTTCCGCTGCTCGTAAAGTTTATCGACGCAAACGATGACTTATCGATCCAGGTGCATCCAGACGATGAATTAGCCAAACAACGCCACGACTCTTTCGGGAAAACAGAAATGTGGTATGTTATTCAGGCAGATGCGGGAGCTACTTTAATATCAGGATTTAATCAAACGGTGAATCAGGAAATTTATCTGGAAAAGCTAAATTCCGGATCTATCAATGACATTCTAAACCAGGAAGAGGTTAAAACCGGTGATGTTTTCTTCCTTCCGGCCGGAAGAGTCCATACCATAGGGAAAGGGCTGCTGATTGCAGAAATCCAGCAGACTTCTGATGTGACGTACCGGATTTATGATTTCGACCGCGTAGATGACAAAGGCAATAAACGTGAACTGCATACCGAGGAGGCGTTGGCAGCTTTAGATTATCAGGTTCATCCGGAATACAAGGCTGTTTATGAGAAAAAAAGCAACGAGCCGGTTGAGGTAGTTAAATGCCCCTATTTCACCACTAATATTCTTGATTACAGCCAACCGGTAAGTCGCGATTATTCGTTTGATTCATTTGTAATTCATGTTTGCGTGCAAGGCTCGTACACCTTGCAGTATGGAGATGAGCATTTAAACGTTTCGATGGGAGATTGTGTACTGATCCCGGCGACAATAAAGGATGTAAAGCTCGATACTCAGACAGGCTTTAAGATTTTGGAGAGTTACGTAGAAGAATAGGCCTCCTTCTACGGCTCTTCGCTAATCCGCCAAACTCTGATACACCGCCGCCTTAAACTTATCGTGGATATCACTCCGTAACGGTGACTGCTGAATAAAGATCAAACCGACTATCTTCTCAACCGGGTCAACCCAATAGGTTGTGCCGAAATAACCGCCCCATGCAAAAGTACCTTCCGTTACCCCGAGTTTAGCCATGCCCTGTTCTGATGTGATTTGAAACCCTAATCCGAACTTATCACCGCGTAAGCTGATATCGCCAATCTGGTTCATCGTCATGAGGTCGACCGTGCGACGCGACAATAATTGGTGGCCGTTGTATTTTCCTCTGTTCAGAAGCATTTGCAGAAAGATAGCGTAATCCTGGATCGTGGAGCTTAAGCCCGCTCCTCCTGAGAAGTACGTGCCATTACTAACCGGATAGTCGGAGGTGATGGCTCCTGAACGTACATGCTTAACAAGCTGGTTCTGATCGTTAAAGGTGTAAACAGGAACTAAGCGAGAGCGCTTGGACGCAGGCAGGTAAAAATAAGTATCATTCATTCCCAAAGGCTTAAATATGCGTTCGGAAAAGAACTGATCCAAACTCTTTCCCGACACCACTTCCACCAGATAACCCAATACATCGGTATTCAAACCGTAAGTAAATCTTTCGCCAGGCTGATGCACTAAGGGAGATTTCGCCAGCTTCAGTATTTCGTCCTTCAAAAGCAGTTCTTTACTTCCGAAACCCGGAGAAAGACCATTTTTCGCATATACTGCTTTCATATTAGCAGATCCAATCACCGCATAATCAATTCCGGAAGTATGTGTGAGCAGATCGCGAATAGTTATTTCACGTTTAGCAGGAAGGGTTGTATAACTTGAATCAGTTGCATTAAACTTATCTAAAACAACAGGCTTTGCAAATGCGGGGATATATTTTGAAATCGGATCATCCAATAAAAACCTGCCCTCTTCAAAAAGCATCATTACGGCAATACTGGTAATCGCTTTTGTTTGCGAGGCAATTCTGAAAATATCGCTTGTATGCATAGCCGCTTTAGTTTCGAGATCGCGATAGCCGAAAGCCTTGTTGTAAACAATTTTTCCATCGCGGGCTACAAATCCTATCGCACCGCTAATCAGTTTCTTCTCAATATTTTCTTCGATTACGCGGTCAATCCGCTGCAAGCGCTCTGCGTTAATCTTTGCAGATACCGGGGCCGCAGGTTGCAGGCCATTCTGTGCAAAACTGAATGCGAAAGTGAGCGAAAGAAAGAGAGCGAGTGTTGCGGTTTTTAAGTTCATCATCTTTGATTGATTAGCAATTGCAAAATACTAAAGTTTAGCATCATGCAAAATCATCATATCTGAAACATTTACAGCCTTTTGGAATTTATAGAGTATTAAATTAACTTCTGCTTTGAGCAAATTTGGTAATATTTCTTTAAAAATTCTTCTCGGCCTCGTTGGTTTCATTATCATACTGGTGCTGCTGGTTTTTATTTTAATTGAAGTGCCTGCTGTGCAAAACATGGCCCGAAAAAAGGTAGTTTCTTTTCTTGAAAACAAGATCGGAACCAAAGTAGAAATCAACCGACTGAGCCTGGATTTACCCAAAATGCTGGTATTGGAAGATGTGTACTTCGAGGATAAAATAGGAGACACCCTGCTTGCCGGAGACACCTTAAAGGTGGATATGGCTATGATGAAGCTGCTAAGCAGTGAAGTAATAGTCAACGAAATAGACCTGCGGGGCATTAAATTAAATGTAAGCCGCAGCAAGGATAGTGTCTTCAATTTCGATTATATCCTGAAGGCCTTCGCTACTACACCATCCGCTACGCCGGCCGACACTGCGGCCGCACCAATGAAGATGTCTATTGACAAAATCAACCTCGATCGGATCCACTTAAGGTATAAAGATGCTCCCACAGCCAATGATGTAAACCTTTATCTCTCCCATTTCGACACCCGCATTAAGGAATTTGATCTGGAAAAGATGCGCTTTAATATTCCAAAATTCAAACTCTCGGGAGTTAATGCCGTGGTGATACAGAGCAAGCCTGCCATAAAAAGCGATTCGAAGCAAAAGGATATGATCGAAGCGTCTCAGGCACCCGATTTAGACCTGATCATCGGCGCTGCTGATCTCGACCGTATAAAAGTGAAGTATAGAAATGATGTTTCCGCACTCGATGCCGACGTAAATATTGGCAGACTGAATGTAGAAAGCGATAAACTGGATATGAAAAGACAGCTTATCGATCTAAAAAACGTCAATCTCGACAACTCCATGTTCCGCATCACGCTTGGCAAAAAACCACAGGCAAAGGTTGTAGTAAAAGAAGTAAAAGAAAAAGCAGACGCGGTAACAACCTTTTGGGCATTCAATTCTGATAAGATTAACATTTCCAACAGTCAGTTGAGATATGATGACCAAAGCATGCCTATACTGCGGCGGGGCATTGATTATGGCCATCTCGACTTCAAAAATCTGAGCTTAGATGCCGACGGTTTTAGCTTTGCTCAAGACACCATCGCTGGCAAGATCAATTCCGCCAGCCTGACCGAAAAAAGCGGGCTTCAGCTGCGTCGCCTTACTGCCAATTTCTTTTATGGCAAGAACAAGGCTTATTTTGAAGATTTCTACCTTGAAACCGACAAGACATTAATCCGCAATGATATTAAACTGGCGTACACTTCTATAGAGGATATTAGTAAAAATCCTGGTGATCTAAGAATTGACGCAAACCTGGACGACAGCCGCGTAGGTTTTAGAGATATCTTAATTTTCGCCCCTGCCCTTGCCTCTACAGAACCATTCAGAAGTAATATAAACGAAGTAATAAACATCAACGGAAGTGTGAATGGCCTGGTAAAAAACCTTTCAATTCCCTCGCTGGAACTCTCAGGCTACCGCAACACTAACCTGCTCGCATCCGGAAAGATCACCGGCTTGCCAGACATGAATAATGCCTATTTCGACCTGAACATTCAGCGCTTTAATACCAGGAGTCAGGATATTTATTCGCTTGTTCCGAGAGGTACTATCCCTGATAACATCAGAATTCCGGAATCACTGAGCTTAAAAGGTACATTTAAAGGAAACATGAGCCGCTTCCATACCAATATGAACCTCAATTCGAGCTTTGGAAGTGCTAAGGCGAATGGCATGTTCGCTTTTGGGAAAGTCCCCTCGTATAATGCCAGGATCAACACCTACAACTTCAATGTTGGGCGGATGATTAAACAGGAAGCGACCATTGGCCGGGTAACGATGGCCGCTCATGTAAACGGAAGCGGAATGGATGCCAAAACATTCAGCGGAACGGTAAACGGCAAAGTGATCAGGGCAGATTATAATCGTTACAGTTACCGCAATTTAACTCTTAATGCCAGGGCCAGAAGTGGTGTAATTACCGCAAAGGCTTTTATGAACGATCCCAATATCGACTTCGACTTGAACGCCACTGCAAATTTCAGAAACCGCTATCCTAAGATCGTGGCAACGGCAGATATAGACAGCTTAAACCTGCAGCGGCTTAATTTCTCAAAAGATGATTTCCGCTTCCGCGGGAAGATAGTTGCCGACCTGCAAACTGCTGATATTGATTATTTAAACGGCGATGTTTTAGTAACTAATGCCTTGATGGTTACTCAAGGAAAACGGATTCAGCTTGATTCTGTGAGTGCAGTATCTACAGCCAATGCCGATAGCAATACGCTAAAAATCCGTTCTGAAGTTTTAAATGCTAATGCGGCCGGAAAGTACCGGCTTAGCCAGATTGCACCCGCTATCCAGTCGACTCTTAACCGCTACTACAATCCCAATGGAGCTACGGTAACAACCAGAACAAGCGGA
The DNA here is from genome assembly GCF_024436395.1 of Paradesertivirga mongoliensis. Classification (GTDB taxonomy): domain Bacteria; phylum Bacteroidota; class Bacteroidia; order Sphingobacteriales; family Sphingobacteriaceae; genus Paradesertivirga; species Paradesertivirga mongoliensis. Next base: position 540,767 of record NZ_JAFMZO010000003.1, read on the forward strand.
CCAGCACAGCATATGCGTTTTGACGCAACACTGGCTGACAACCCGCTGGTGCAACAATTCGTTCCGGAAATAAAAGAAATGTCGACTATTTCCCTGGCGGGAAATTTCAATAATCAGACCGGAGCGCTTAATGTAAGGGGGACAGCTCCGAAACTTGTTTATGGCGCTTACGACCTGAACAATCTAAGCTTTAATATCAGTCCGAATGCTGCCGGAAACGCATTAAACTATAACATTGCTTTAAACAAGTTTGCCACATCGCAGCTTCAGATCCTGAATACTACCGTTACCGGAAACATTCAAAACAATACCATCTCTACAGATCTACAGGTAAGAGATGCTGCAAACCGGCAGCGTTATCGGATAGCCGGAAATATGATGGCGATGGCAGCAAACTTCGAGTTTTCGGTGTTGCCTGATGGACTGGTTCTCAATTACGATCCATGGACGGTGAGCCAGGGTAATGCGATTCAGTTTGGCCGGAGCGGAGTGATGGCACGAAACTTTGTATTGAGTCGCGCCGGCCAGCAGATAAGTATTAACTCCCAGCCCATGGGACTCAATAACCCGATGTCTGTTAATTTCACCAACTTTAAAATCGAGACCATTACAGAGATTGCCCGTAAAGACTCCCTCTTAGCAGGTGGAACCATCAATGGAAATGCGGTGATCCGAAATTTTGCTACTTCCCCTATTTTCACCTCCGACCTCAACATCAGCGATTTCAGTTTCCGCGGAGATACCGTGGGGAATATTGCATTAAAAGTGAATAACGAACGTGCAAACACCCTTGCTGCAAATGTAGGGATCACCGGCAGAGGCAATCAGGTGGATATGAACGGCTTTTATTATATCAACAACAGCAGTTTTGATATGACGATGGACATCACCCGGCTTAATCTGGAAAGTATCCAGGGTTTTACCATGGGAAATCTGAAAGACGCTACCGGTAATTTAAGCGGCCGTTTGGCGATAACCGGCACCACCGCAGCTCCAAAAATAAACGGCGATGTGAATTTCAATGATGCGGCGTTCAGGATCGGGATGTTTAATTCGCTGTATCGTGTAGACGACGAGCGGATCAGGTTTAACGACCAGGGCATCAACTTTAACAACTTTACCCTGCTTGATTCTGCCGGCAACACCGCTAACGTGGATGGCATGGTGTATACACAAAACTTTCTTGATTACCGGTTTAATCTCGATGTTGATACCGAAAACTTCCAGGTGCTAAACTCCACGGCAAAAGACAACGAGCTTTATTACGGAAAACTATTTGTCGACAGCCGGATTCGCATCCGCGGAAGCGTGGAAAACCCGGAGGTAGATTCGGACATCAAAGTGCTTGAAAACACCAATCTTACTGTGGTACTTCCGCAAACTAATCCCGGCATTGTAGAACGCGAAGGAATTGTAGAATTCGTGGACATGGACGACCCTCAGGTTTCGACAGTATTTACCACCGGCCTCGACTCATTAAATACAGCTCCCCTTACCGGGATGAATGTAACCTCGAATATTGAAGTATCCAAAGAGGCAGAATTTAACCTGATTGTTGACCAGGGAAACGGAGATTTTATAAAGCTTAAAGGCCAAGCTCAGCTTAACGGGGGGATAGACCCCAGCGGTAAGGTGAGCCTTACCGGCAATTATATTCTGGAAGAAGGGGCATACGAGCTTTCATTCAATTTCATCAGGAGAAGATTTGAAATACAACAAGGCAGCAGCATTACCTGGAACGGCGAGCCAACCAGCGGAATAATGGATGTTACCGCCGTGTACGTTGCCGAGACTGCGCCAATTGACTTAGTGCAGCAGCAGCTGGCAGGCGCTACCCAAGCCGAATTAAACACCTATAAACAACGTTTACCGTTCGAGCTCCAACTGTCGTTAAAAGGCGAGCTGTTAAAACCGCAGATCTCATTCGACATTGAACTCCCCGAAGGAAATTACCTGGTGGGAAGCGACGTGATATCGACCGTCAACACCCGCCTGGAGCAGGTGCGGGCCGAGCCGGCCGAACTAAATAAACAGGCATTCGCTTTGGTTCTGCTTAACCGCTTTGTATCAGAAAACCCCTTCGACAGCAGCGCCGGAGGCACAAGCGTAGAATCGCTGGCACGGCAAAGTGTGAGCAAGCTTTTAACAGAACAGCTAAATAATCTTGCCGGAGATCTACTTGGAGGAATTAACCTCAGCTTCAACCTCGAATCTACAGACGACTACACAACAGGCGAACTCAAAAACCGAACGGACTTAAACGTTGCCGCATCCAAGCAATTGCTAAACGACCGGCTGAAGGTTTCGATAGGCAGCAATTTTGAGCTCGAAGGGCCGCAGCGTACCGGCAGGCAAACCAATAACATTGCCGGAGATATCGCGGTAGATTACCAATTAAGCAAAGATGGCCGCTACCTGTTGCGTGCGTACCGTAAAGATCAGTACCTGGTAGCTGTAGAGGGCCAGGTGATCGAAACCGGCTTAAGTTTTATATTGAATATGGATTATAACCGATTCCGTGAGATTTTCCAACGCCGCAGCGCCGAAGAGCGAAGATTAAAAGAGGCACAAAAGACGGCAGCGAAAGAAGTTAAAAATGAAGAGAAATTATAGCACACTTTTATTAATTCTTACATCACTTATTCTAAGTTCCTGCAGTGCGGTAAAAACTGTTCCGGAAGGAGATTACTTGTATTTGGGCGGCCGGGTTAATATTGAAGATACGAACAACAGCCGCAGACGTGAAACGAAAGCTTTAACCGAAGAGCTTGAAGGCATTTTACGGCCCAAACCCAACTCCCGCTTTCTCGGCATCCCATTTAAATTATGGATCTATAACTTCTGGGGAAACCCTAAAAAAGAAGGCGGACTGATGAATAAAATCAGGGATCGTTTTGGCGAACCTCCCGTTTTATTCAGTCAGGTTAAGGTAGATTACAATCAAACGCTTGTTCAAAACAGGCTCGAAAACCGGGGGTATTTCCGTTCGTCGGTATCTTCAGACACCACGCTTCGCCGAAAGAGAGCGAGATTGACTTTCAACGCCACTACCGGTCCGCAGTATATGATTAATACGGTAACTTTTACTACCGACAGTTCTGATCTGGGAAAAGCCGTGAATGCCACATCGCCCAGAAGCTTCCTGAAAGTTGGCGAAGCTTACGACCTTGATGTCATCCGTCGCGAACGCGAGCGAATTGATACCCGCTTAAAAGAAAACGGCTTTTATTACTTCAGTCCCGATTATCTAATTGTTCAGGTAGACAGCACCAATAACCAGCACAAGGTAGATTTGATTGTTAACGTAAAACGCGAAACTCCTTACAAAGCGCAACAGATTTATAACATCGACAACATCTATATCTATTCTAATTATGATGTTGCCGAAGATTCGACAAGTATTGAAGAAGGCGACAAACACCGCGACTTTTATGTGATCGACAGTGCAGATACGTTTAACCCGCGGGTGTTCGAGCGGACGATGTTCTTTCAGCAGGGAGATGTGTATAACCGGACGGATCATAACATGTCGTTAAACCGTCTGATGAGCTTAGGAACCTTTAAGTTTGTGAAGAATCAGTTTGTGGAAACCCCTGCCGGGGGAGATAATAAACTGGATACCTATTATTACTTAACGCCTTATACCAAAAAATCGCTGCGGGCCGAATTTACCGGCAGAACCACTTCGGCAAACTTCTCGGGAACCGAGGTGACCCTGAGCTGGCGAAACCGCAACGCCTTCAGGGGCGCAGAACTGCTCACCCTGAGCGCCTATGGCGGTACAGATGTTCAGGTATCGGGAATCAACAAAGGCAATAACTTATATCGTTTGGGGGCCGAAGCAAATTTGAATATCCCGAGGTTTATATCCCCTATTAAGTTAAAATCGAACAGCGCTTTTATCCCGCGCACGCGGATATTACTGGGCGCAGATTTGTTAAACAGATTTGAGAATTATTCCATCGCATCGTTCCGCACATCGTTTGGATACATCTGGAAAGAGGATGTAAAGCGCGAGCATCAATTAAATTTATTATCTGTTAATTATGTACGGCAGTTGAGCGTTACCGCAGCATATGATTCGGCGATGCGTGATAACCCCAACCTGCGAAAAGCTATCGAAGAACAGTTTATTGTGGGCCCAAATTACAACTTTCTGTATACCAATACCACCGAAACAAGAAAAACTAATACTTTTTACTATAACGGAAATATAGACCTATCGGGAACACTGCTTGGATTAGTGGGTGGAGGAAAGGCAAAAGAAGGTAATTACAAAGAGATTTTCGGCACCCGGTTTTCACAATATATCCGTCTGGAGAACGATTTCAGACATTACTACAATCTTGGCTTCGGATCGCAGATTGCGAGTCGATTAATTTTAGGTCTGGGTCTCCCTTATGGCAATTCGGCCTCCCTCCCGTTTATAAAGCAGTTCTTTATTGGGGGGACCAACAGCTTAAGAGGGTTCAGAGCGCGGTCTATAGGTCCGGGTTCTTACGACCCCGATGAGGAAGTTGGCACCACGGCAATAGCTGCCGACAGAACCGGCGACCTGAAGCTGGAGATCAATACAGAATATCGTCCGAAGATTAACCAGATGTTACGGGGAGCCTTCTTTGTTGATGCCGGAAATATCTGGCTGGTAAATGATGACCCGGAATACTCGCGTCCGGGTGCGAAATTCAGCAAAGACTTTTTGAAAGAACTGGCGGTAGATGCCGGTATAGGCCTGCGCTTTGACCTTAACTTTTTTGTGCTGCGAACTGACCTGGCCATGCCGTTGCGTAAACCCTGGCTGCCTGAAGGTGAACGATGGGTGATGAAGGATATAAAATTTACTGATCCGGAATGGAGAAGGGAAAATTTAGTGTTTAACCTGGCGATTGGGTATCCGTTTTAAGGACGTCAAATTACATCGTCTTTCTGCCCAATTACATTGTCTTTCTGCTCGATTACATCGCCTTTCCAACCAATTACATCGTCTTTCTGCCCGATTACACTGCCTTTTTGCCCAATTACATTGCCTTTCCCACCAATTACATCGTCTTTCTGCCCGATTACACTGCCTTTTTGCCCGATTTCACTGCCTTTCCAACCAAATACTGTCGCAGTCGAGTAATTTTTAAAAAAACTATTTTCTTTTTTGAATTTTATTTAGTTTTAGTTTACAATTCACCTATTAATCAACCATTTAAACCCTAAATCTATGAATCAACGTCAAGAAAACAGTTTGACCATGTTTAAAGCAGTGACTGCTTTATTTCAAAATTTGCCGGCCGCCTGGAACGGCTGCGAACCGGTTGCCGACAGTTTTACCAGCTTCGAAACGCTGGTAAGCCAGATTGAGAAGACAGCGTTAAGACAACAAGAAAGCAAGACTAAAGGATACACGGCAGAAAGAAACCAGTATCAGCTAGCGCTGGCGGAAAAAGCTTATTCACTCGTTCTGAAACTTCGTGCTTTTGCCAAGCGAACGAACAATGAAGTATTAAGGAAGGCAATTGATGTAAGCTTAAGTTCTCTTCAGAATATGCCTGAACAGAAAGTTATCGGCCAGTGCCAGATCATCCACGAAAAGGGCAAAAAACATCAGGTTGATGCTGCTGCTTACAAAATTACGGATGAAGCATTAGCAGAACTTCAAAGTGCAATTGACGGATTTAAACCTTTAGGCAGCTTCCGCGATACTGTTGGCGACCAGCTTTCGGTTGCTACAGACGGCCTGGACAGTTTGTTTGGCCAGGCCCGGGAAACGCTGGATATTTTAGACGATGAAGTGGAAGCCCTGATTGAGGATGCAGATTTTATTTCTGCCTACACCGAAGCGCGTAAAATTACAGACAGAAAGGCCAGAATTTCTGGCAAGGAAGAGAATCCTGCTGTGTAACAGCTTTTTCGATGCTAAAAGCCTGACTGAACAGTCGGGCTTTTGGTTTATTATCAGAGAGATTAACCTTCTAAATCTACCATCAGATGAAATGGAAAGCAGAGCTTATCGAACATAGAAATGTAAAACGAATAGGCATTTGGTTTGAGAAGAACCCTGAATTAATACAGAAAATAAAAAAATTTAACGATGCCAAATGGAGCAGCACATTAGGCGTTTGGCATTTGCCAGACAATGCAGAAAACAGGTTAAAATTTAAGATTGATGCGATACCTGAAAAGGTGCTGGTTGCTGATAAATTGAAGCACCTTAATGACTTTACCACATACCTACGTACCAAACGATATAGCGAAAGCACTATCAAAACCTATACAGAAGCGTTGAAATCATTTTTTATATTTTATAATCATAAATCTGTGGATAGTATTAACAACGAGGATGTAGTTTGTTACTATGAGCATCATATTATAAAGAATAATCTGTCTTCATCGTATCAAAATCAGATAGTTAACGCTATCAAATTATATTTCAAAACCTTACAAAATCCGGCGCTCGACATTAACAGAGTTTACCGACCAAAGAGAGAAAAAGTACTTCCCAATGTATTGAGCAAGACTGAAATAAAACAAATCCTCTCAGCTCATCGCAACATCAAACACAATACCATGCTCAGCTTAATTTATAGCTGTGGACTAAGGCGCAGCGAGCTATTAAATTTAAAGCCGGGTGATATCGATTCAAAAAGGGGTCTTATCCTTATCAGACAGGCAAAAGGTAAAAAAGACAGAATGGTACCTTTGTCGTCAAAGATTCTGGGGATGTTGCGAGAGTATTACCGATTATATAAGCCCGCGACCTGGTTATTTGAAGGACAGCAAACAGGCAGGCCATATGATGAGCGGAGTTTAGCCAGCGTATTAAAGCAAGCACTTAAAAAAGCAGGAATAAAAAAAGATGTAAGCCTGCATTGGTTAAGGCATAGTTACGCCACTCATCTGTTAGAAAACGGCACCGATCTAAGATACATCCAGGAGATATTGGGCCATAACAGCAGTAAAACAACCGAAATATACACCCATGTAAGTGCTAAAAGCTTGCAAAGCATAAAAAGTCCTTTTGATGATTTATAATATTATATTCGAAGAAAATAACGCTATAAAAAGTTCCGTTAGCCACCCGGATTTGGGTGTATTATGGTAAGTTTGTTGCGTATATATACTAGTTACCTGTAATTAAATAAACCATGACACGTAGTCTCTTCGAACTCGATTATCTGCTTCTTAACTAGTTGTTCTTCAACTAGTGGGAATTCGACGAATATTTCCTCACTTGACAGCATCAAGAGGTATATAGAAGGAACTTGGCTTCAAAATGATGAACATACGACCAGTGAGTTTAAATTTATCAAAGACTATCGCGGTTTCAGAACTAATGGAAAAAAGCAAGACAAGGAGACCATAATTATTGAATCTAATCCAGACGGCTTTCAGTTGGTTAAAGAAAATGACACCATCAGAATTAAATTAATATCAATGGGCGGCAGGACAAGTTCCACAATCAAACACCTATCGAAAGAAAGGCTAATAATCGACCAGACGGAGTATCATAAAATTAACTACAGGTAACAGCGTGTTTAAATTATGCCCGGGTGACGTAGTTCTCGAAGTTTTCTGCTTTTTAACTACATTAGTGCAGCTCGACCGTGAGGTGCTTTTAAGCGGGCACAATATAAACACTAATCGTTATAGCCAATTTTAAAAAACCCTACATTGAGCATACAAAAACGACTGCTTTACTATTTACTGCTAGCTCTACTGACTGTAGTGGTTCCATATATTGTTACGATGGTTTGCATCATCATCACTATGGACAGAATAGATGGAATGAAAATGGGAGTAATTCCAGGACTTATCGCTGTTCATATCATCTTCGGACTAGCTTTCATCAAAAGCAAGTGGCTTTATAAGACCGTATCAATAATAATTTTAGCGACAATGGTTTACGGGTTTGTATGGTTATCTATGAGTAATAGATTAATTCAAACAGGTTTTGGGAATTATGGCTACTGGGACTTGGCTCTTACCAACTTTTTAGTAGGACTAATTGCCTGGGAAGTATTCTACCAATTTGACCATCGACTAAAGAAAAACTGGCTATAACATGGCCTCTTGCAAAAATGGCGGTGACGTAGTTTATGAACTTTTTCTACATTTAACTAAGTTTTGTGCCGGGGGGACAATGAAGTGATTTCTATCCGCCATCTTCGCAAAGCCCTAACCGTTACCTGTAATTAAATAAACCATGACACGTAGTCTCTTCGAACTCGATTATCTGCTTCTTAACTAGTTGTTCTTCAACTAGTGGGAATTCGACGAATATTTCCTCACTTGACAGCATCAAGAGGTATATAGAAGGAACTTGGCTTCAAAATGATGAACATACGACCAGTGAGTTTAAATTTATCAAAGACTATCGCGGTTTCAGAACTAATGGAAAAAAGCAAGACAAGGAGACCATAATTATTGAATCTAATCCAGACGGCTTTCAGTTGGTTAAAGAAAATGACACCATCAGAATTAAATTAATATCAATGGGCGGCAGGACAAGTTCCACAATCAAACACCTATCGAAAGAAAGGCTAATAATCGACCAGACGGAGTATCATAAAATTAACTACAGGTAACAGCGTGTTTAAATTATGCCCGGGTGACGTAGTTCTCGAAGTTTTCTGCTTTTTAACTACATTAGTGCAGCTCGACCGTGAGGTGCTTTTAAGCGGGCACAATATAAACACTAATCGTTATAAGCCATTTTATGAACCTGCATATTTATCAAAAAGGTAGGAATTATAATATATTTCAAGACTCGCAGGATAACTTGGTTTTCACTGGAAAATGGTTTTGGACATGGAATAAAGGGAATCAGCTCGAGATACGAGACCTTGAGGGACAACTATTACTAACTGTAGTCGCTGGGAGCTCTTGGGCATGGGTCTGGAATGCTAAGTATTTCCTGACGACAATTTATGACCACCAGAAATATGAAATTAAGTGTGTCAAATGGCCTAAGCGACATTATCAAATGACTGGAAACAACTTATCCTTTGACTATTACCGGCATCAAGGTTATTTGAAGTCTATTTTCGTCAACAACGTACAAGTCGCGAAAGTTAACAGGGCTAATTTCAATTTTTTTAAGAAAGACACCATTATTATTCGCTGCGACAGCGACCAAAACCCATTACTGATTTGCGGACTAGCCCTCACTTTTGAAATGGGTTCTGAGAGTGATGGTTCAGAACATTACATCAACGACCCTAATAAGAAACATTATGACGACAACTGGCGCCCAAAATAAAAACGGCTTATAACACAGCCTTTGCAAAAATGGCGGGTGAGGTTAATCTCCAACTTTTTCTACATTTAACAAAGTTTTGTGCAGGGCGAAGAGTAGTGCTTTTTATCCGCCATCTTCGCAAAGCCTTAAACGTTAGTGGCAAGCTTAATGAACCCACCAATCGACACGACATATCGCACAGAAAGACTTCTCGAATGGGAGGTTCAAAGTTTATCAGGTAAATACGGCAACTTCTCGTTCTATAAAAAAACCACTTGGTTTTTGTTTGGAGTTATTGTTTTAGTGATTTTCATTACAGCGTTTATTATGCCCTTTTTCCCTCCTCGCTATGGTTGGGGCAACTGGTTGGCTCCTAGGACCATTGATGAATACCAGTCAAGAGTTTCAAGCTTTTTGATAATTGCGCCCTTAATTCTTTTGATAGGCTTCGCTTTCTTAAGTATCAGAAACACCATTGACCTGAAATCAGGTATTAAAAGGACAGCTAATTTCAAAGTAACAGACGTTATTGATTTAGGAGTTTTTAAAATATTGATTTTAAACGGCTGGCGACTATATAGCCTGAAATATAGGGACAACCAGTTTCACACAGTTACTCCAGGACAAATCATGAATATCAAGCGGACCGGGACTTGCCGATTAATAAGCTACTATATTCGGGACGAAAAAGCTTTTATTCAGGAACAGAATATAAAGAAAGCCAGCCACTAACATGCGTTTTGCAAAAATGGCGGGTGACGTTATTCTCGAACTTTTTCTACATTTAACTAAGTTTTGTGCCGGGCGACATTTTTGTGCTTTCTATCCGCCATCTTCGCAAAGCGCCACTCGTTACCTGCAACCCTAAAATGACACCGCAACCACCTGGACATACAGCATTAAGGTTTCGACTTTGGATACTTATTATTGCTGTTATAAATGTTCTTAGCCTCTTTTCCGTTACTATCACAACTTTTTCTTGGGGAACGGGCAACACGACAATCATTTTTTTATTTTTGTATCCAGCTCTAATCGTTTCGACAATATTGATACTCGCTAAACGACACGTTGGCTACATGCTCACGTTGGGGATATCATTAGCTTATGCCGTCTTACTTGCACGACATGTAGGGCAATATTTCGTTTTTGATTTTCAGAATTCGGTTTTGCTCTTGGTGCTAGTTCTTCCCTTTATGATGACAATAGCACTAATTCCGCTAACAACAGCTTTCCTATTTATCAGACAAAAAAGGGGAAACGCAATAATTGCCTTTTCAATAATAATTGCACTTTCCATCCCATTATTTTCCTTGGCAGAACGAGCAAACATGAACTATCAGAGTAGCGTTTTTGCCGAATTCACGATTGACAATAAAGGCACGGTTAATATTACTTGCAAGCCGCAGCCATCCGACACAAGAATATTTTATTTGACTTCGAAATCAAAGGAGTTAGCTGATGTTGCTAAAGCGAAGGGAACATTTCTAATTGACCATTATTACGTCGCTAACACTATAGTGGAGAAGAATTATCGATTCAGAAAACTTCACTCATTGACAATTAAGAAACTGGAGGACAAAGGACTTCGTTTGCCTTTGACATGGAAAGCAGAACAAATAAAAGGTGACATCTCTTTCCTTGAACCGTAGTAGAAAGAAGGGCTGCAGGTAACACAGGGTTTAAATTATGCCCGGGCGACGTGAATCTCGTTCCTTTTCTTCTTTTTAACTACTTTAGTGCTGGGTGACAGGTGACTGCGTTGTAATCAGGCACAACATAAACCCTTAAACGTTAGCGGGCATTGTAAAAAACCGACAGAGCGCATAATCCAACCAAATGACTAAGCATGAACGAATTGAAATTCCTTTAAGTAAGACGAAGTTGTCTTTGCTGTTATTAGGCTCAATCGCTTTTGTGGTTGGAGGAATTTGGATGGTAGGTAATCCAAACGGATTTGCAACTTCATACCGACCTACTAATCCAATATTTGTATTTGGAGTGGGCTTAGTTTCGATTGTTTTTTTCGGAGGTTGTTTAGTTAATATTGCCAAAAAGCTTTTAGATAGTGCTCCAGGACTTGTTATAGACGAAAAAGGCATTTACGACAATTCCGGTGCGATTTCAACCGGACTTATATTATGGGACGATATTCGGGAATTAAGAACTGCAAATGTTTTTAGGCAAAAATTTATAATAGTGGTTGTAAACAATCCTGAACAGTATATAAAGGCACAAAACCGAGCCTTAAACAAAACGGGATTAAGACGAAATTATAAAAGATGTGGTTCTCCCATCAGTATTTCTGGAAATGGACTTAAGATTAACTTTGAGGAGCTGTATCGACTTCTGGAAAGCGAGCTAAAAGACAGAAGAAGACAAAAAACAACGACCCGCTAACACAGCCTTTGCAAAAATGGCGGGCGACGCTATTCTCGAAATTTTCTACATTTAACTAAGTTTTGTGCTTGGCGACAGTGGGTGCTTTCTATCCGCCAGCTTCGCAAAGCCCTAAACGTTGTAGGCAAGTTTAAAAAACCCGACAAGTCGCCACCAGACATTCGCCTAAAAGGATTGACTATGATGAATATATTGCGACAATGCGTTTTTGGTGTGAATACCATCAAGACCAGAAGAAAACTGAAGAATTATACGACTAAAATTTAAATATGAAAAAACTTGCCTTTTACCTCCTTTTAATAACATCTACTTCTTTTGGACAAGACGTCTTTAAAGTAATAGAGAACAAGGACTATGTAAAATTTGAGAGCTTGTTAAAGGACGGAATTCCGACGGAACAATTCAACGAAAACGGTTTAACACCCTTGTGGCTTGGAGTGTTTAAGAATGACACAACTATTGTTAATCTATTATTCAAGCATAAAGCAGACGCTAATTTACTTTCAAAAAATGGAATGCCCCCAATTATGGTGGGGTGTATTTCCAACTCTTTTGAATGTGTTCAGATTTTGATAAAAAATGGAGCCGATGTTAACTGGAAATCTTCAGCGTCACGAAATCAACAACCAATTAGATTTGCTTCTAAAGGTGGTTCATTAAATTTGGTTAAACTTCTACTTGCGCATGGTGCAGACATGGAGTCATCTCCCGATGACAAAGCAACACCCCTACTGGCCGCGCTCCATGCTAAGAAATTTGATATTGCCGACTTCTATTTTAAGAACAATGCGAATGTTGGAGTAGTCGGACGTGACGGAGAGACCGTAATTCATGAGGCAATTAAGACTGGATCTATAGAAATGGTTCGACTTGCTATTAAATATAAAGCTCCTTTAGACATTAAAGATGAAAACGGAAAAACAACATTGGAACTTGCAAAACAAAGCGGAAACACCGAAATAAAAGACCTGATAAAAAGTGCCCTCGAAACAAAGTAAACATGACGGATCGCATCAGAACAAACCAGCCTACAACATAGGCTTTGCAAAAATGGCGGGCGACCTTGTTCTCGAAATTTTTCTACATTTAACTAAGTTTTGTGCCGGGTGACAATGAAGTGCTTTCAATCCGCCATCTTCGCAAAGCCCTAACCGTTATAAGCAACCAAATGAGACACTGCCTAATCGTAACAACACTTCTTTATAGCTTCTTCCTCGCTTCAGGACAAGAAGTTCAGCGAAAAAAAGATGAGACACTAGAACGATTTGTTGAGAGATTTAAGCCGGAGCATTCCACAGTTACTCATAAGGTAATTCAAACTAATTGGGACTTAAAACCTGTTATCTTAGCGTTCTACGACCAAGCTTATAAACTTCGCCCCAATAGCCCTGACGAACAAGAAGACCACCGGATACTAGCGGTACTATTCGTCAAGAGTAAAACGAATCACTATCAGAAAATTTTCATTGACACAATTCCTACTGAAGGTGGTGCCCCGACAATTGAATCATTTTTTTTCGCTAACGCAGACAAAGACTTAAAAAAAGAACTAGTCATTATAGCTTCATGGAATGTTCAGCATTATGACGTAAGCGGAACCCTTTATCAAACCTTCGTTTATGATAACATGTCGAATCTGAAGGACAATAAGCTCAGATTTTTAAAATATATAAGTAACAAGCTTTCTGGTGGCTGCGAATGTGATTGGCAAGACGAGCGGAGTAGAAAAGCCAAATTTACAACAGCTGCATCTATTAAAGACGAATTGAAACGACTAGGGTATAAATATTAAAAATTGGCTGCTTATAACACAGCCTTTAGGCGTAAATTTAAAAGATGACCGATACCTTTAAAATCATTCTCTTTTCAATCTCTTTCCTTTTTACATGGTCCGAAGCAATGGCTCAAGACTTGCAAGAAAAAATGTTCGAATTTAAGTCGGTAGAGGATACTAGTTACGTAAAAGCAGAGCTATTTCTTTTAGAACAGAACCAGTTCTGTATAATCAGGTACACGAAAAAAGCGAATAAAGTAACCGGAGGAACTTATAAACTAGCTAATGACTCTCTTTACTTAATTTGTACCTAAACTTGTGACTTTGGGCGTGCATGGAAGATTCCGTTTTTATCTTCGGGAAAGAAGGCTTGACTTACCCATCGTTGGCTTCCAAGTCGCAATGAATAATCCAGAACAATTTAATGGAAAGTTATACCAGGAAACATTACCACTTGCAATTCGGACTGTTGACCGTTCCGAGGAGCAAGACCGAATAACTAGTCTACTTGACTCTCCCGAATGGAAAGTATTAAATGGACGAAAAATTAAGGACTTAAAGAGGGAATCAAAAGACGAGAATCAACGGACAAAATAAAATCTACGCCTAACACCATGTTTAAACTATGCCCGGTGATGTGGTTCTCGAAATTTTCTGCTTTTTAATTACATTTAGTGCAGCTCGACACGGGAGTGCTCTCAAGCGGGCACAATATAAACACTTAACGTTAGCACCCTCATTGTAACAACCCGCCTATGAACAAATACATTACCCTAATTATACTTCTCTTATTTTCGGCAACAGCCTTCGCTCAAAATAAAAAGAAAGTTATTGAATATAGGTTTCCGACTGAACGGGATGATTCAATTGCAACGGAGAACTATAAATGCACTTACCGCAACATCTATTCTTTGCAACAACGTTTGCAATTTTATCCTTTTAATAAGGCTAATAAAATCCTTCTAATTTCGTACGACGACACCACCGTAACGCAAAATACGACTCCAGTTAAGAATAGGAAACTTGATATGACCCAGGTGCGTGAAAGCTTAGTTCTAAACGACTTACAAATCGACAGTTTAACAAAAATCCTTTATAATGTTGGCGTTAAATCGACAGACTATTGGTTTCAGCTTGCCGACCCAGGACGAAAATGTTATAACCCCAGAAACTCTGTTATCTTTTTAAACGACAAAGGGCGAGTAATAGATTATATCGAGATTTGTTTTGAGTGCCATCAAGATAGACTAAGCTCAAAGACAATCAAGAATTGGGCGTCATGTGAATCCAAGTTTGAATTACTACAAGACTATTTTTATTGGACAGGACTTAAAATTGGGACCATTAGACGGGCAGACTAGAAAAACGACGAACAGCTAACATCACCTTGTTGCAATTGCGGCTGCGAGATTTATGTTATTCCGGTGCTATCTATTACATCAGTGCTGGCTTGCGGTTGACTTGCTCTCAATTTCGCAATATCAACAAGCCTAGCCGTTAGCAGAATTATAAAAATGTTAAAATGAGATTATCCTTACCAATTATAGTATTGTCTCAACTTTTTTGTACTTCACTTTTGTTCGCAGGAAACTCAATAATATCTGATCCTCTGCAACCTTAACGATTACATCCTGTCTTCCTATTTCTTAAATCTTATTTCTTACATCTCACAACTTCTTTCTTATCTTAATAAAATTTCCGAGTCAAATATGGAAAACCAATCAACAATACGCAATTACACTATTTCTGATAAAGAGGCCGTCTTAAATTTACTGAAGCTCAACACTCCTGCTCACTTTTCTGCGGAAGAAGAAAAAGACCTTAACTACTATCTCGACCATGAAATTGAGCAGTATTTTGTGCTGGAGTTAAATCAGCACATTGTGGGCTGTGGTGGCATTAACTTTTCTGAAGACAATAGCACCGGCATAATAAGCTGGGATATCATTCATCCCGAATTCCAGGGACAATCGCTGGGCAGTAAGCTTTTAAAATACAGAATCGGTAAATTGCAGCAGCTTGAAACGGTTCATCAAATCATCGTGCGGACATCTCAGCTATCTTATAAATTTTATGAGAAGCTAGGCTTTCGGCTTCTGGAAGTGATGAACGATTATTGGGCAAAAGGTTTTCATTTATATAAGATGAAATATGTAGACTCCACCGAGCTTTCCTGCACCAGCGAATAACGAACTTGTAATAAACTGCAAGTCATTTGCGACTCTGTTTCGCCAAAACTAAGGGCATTATCAGAAAGCGACTCACATTCAAGCCTTCTCCCGGTAAACGGATGAGCAAGCTCATCCGGATGACCGCCTTTATTGCACTTTCGTCACTTTACCCGACCCGCTGATAGCAGCATTTACGGTAGGATCACCTTTGTAACGAATGGTCCCGCTTCCGCTGATATTAGCGTTCAGATTATCTGACACGAAAACTTCGATTCCGCCGGAACCCGATATGTTAGCATTTGCCGTATTACAAACCAGTGCAAATGCGCGGATCATACCTGAACCACTCAGCTGTATATCAAAAGTTTGACATGTGCCTTCCATGTCGAGCCTTCCGCTTCCGCTAAGCCGTGCGGTAACTTTCAATGCCGAAACTGAACTTGCGCTGATCTTGCCCGAACCAGCCACTTCAAAAGACATATGCCGCGGGGTAAACCCATCAGATACATCCATATTTCCCGAGCCCGAAAGCTTCGCCTTTTCCAAGTCGCGCGTATAAACGATAAATTTGAAGCGGGTGCTTTTGAGGCATCTTTCACTGTCGATCCGGAGTGTTCCGTTGGATACCCGTGTACGAACATGCTCCATCTGGTTCGAATTTCCTTCGATCATAATTTCGTGCCGCTCTCCTTTTCTGATTTCTATATCGCCCTCCATGAGGTAATCTACGGAATTAAAATCTGCCAGAGCTCTCGTTTCGGTGTTGATAGTATTGTTTCCACGTACACATGGTCTAAATCCGTCGTCGAAGTTGCAGGCGGCAAGCAAAGCAGTGGCAGTAAGCATTAAAAATGCTTTCGTTTTTATAGTATTCATAATATTAGGGTGTGTTTAAAATTCTATACGGTAATACAATGAGGGAATGATTCCGGAAAGGGTAATCGGTTCTATTTTATTTTTCTCCGAATTATAAAATTCTCCTAGTTGGTTAAGCCTGTTCATTGCATTTTGGATGTCGAGGAAGAAGGCATGGGCTACCCGGGGGCGATTTATTCTATAGCTGGCAGAAAGATCGACCCGGAAATAGGCAGACGTTTTCAAAGTGTTTACTCGGTCTTCGTAAATAGTATGATAGTCGTTCTTTACAGATTCCTCAAGATTTATCGGCGAATAAGGACGCCCGCCGGTATATACAATTTTGGTATTCAGCCCCACAAGGTTTTTGCCGGCCGCCCCTGTTTTCCATTCCTTGCCCGATACAAAGCTTCCGGCGTAATTAGTGTTATAATCGGTATTGAATACTTTGCCGTTAATGTTCTTGAATCGTGAGTCGAACAGAGAGGAGGTAGCGAGGAAATAATATCCCCTGCTCAACGATTTCTCTAAAGTAAGTTCCAAACCGGTATTAGATCCTTTGCCCTTATTAACCAGTTGCCTGTATCCACGCGAATAGACAAAATATGCGTTTGCCGTGTTCAGCGAAGAAAAGTTAGCATTGGGGTCGTTCGAAACAGGCACATTAAACAGTTGCTGATAATAGGCCTCTGCTTTGAACCTCAATCCCCCACGAAAACTTCGTTCATAGCCTGCTACCGCATGCATTGCTTTAGTGGGCTCCAGTTTTGAATTAGAAGTAATCACTGTACCGTCTTTAAGTTCGTTCCGCGCGAAATAATAAGCCATAGGTTCTAAACGGCTGTGTACTCCAGTACCAAGTGAAACCTGTTCGCTGGGAGATATCCACCAGGTTAACCCTAGTCTGGGTTCAACGCTGTATGTATCACTCAAATCGAAATAACTGGCATGCAAGCCCGTATGTAGCGCAAATTTATCGGTAAACTGATGCTTCCACTGCCCGTACACTTCCGGATTCCAGGCTGAACCTTTCGCATCCAGTACCATGCTCAAACGTCCGATATCAATTTTATGAGTGAGTGAGCTTAAATCAAAACCAAGTCTTGATACAATCATCCCCGCTCTGAAGGTGTTTCTTGCGCTGGCTTTATAATTTAAAAGCCCCGAATAACGCATGGCTGTATTTTGATAGGCATCTCTTCCGAATACATTCACTTCATAACCGTTCGTTAGGGTATCTCTGTCGTCTGTAATCTTACTTCCGGAAAGAGAGACAATGTTTTTTAGGTAAACTTTATTGCTGAGTTGCAAAATATGCTTCAGGCCTGCACTTCCGGAGTTGTAAACAGATTTCCGGTCGGACTTATCGTCTAACACCTCCCATGAAGTGTAGTCGCGTTCAGCATCCATTTTCTGACCGCTATTTCCCCCGATCCCAAAAATTGAGAAGGTTCCGGCATTTGCGGTAGGAAAGTTGAAGTTGAACGCAATATCCTGGTAAACCGGAGTAAACCCTTCGGGCCATGGCGATATGCCGATCTTATCCAGAAAGCTTAACGTAGAATACCTGTAATTAACGAGGTAGGATGATTTGCCGCCCGCTTTAAACGGACCCTCTAAAGAGGCTTCTGTGCCTAAAACTCCAGCCATAAACGAATACTCTCTTTTCTCTGTGTTTCCTTTACGAAACTGCAGATCAAAAACACCGGACAAGGCATTCCCATACTCAGCCGGAAAGGCACCCGTCAAAAAATCGGAGGTACTGAGCATGCTCGAACTGATCATACTTATTCCCCCTGCCGAGCTTCCCTCCTCTCCGAAATGATTAGGGTTTATAATTTCCACTCCTTCGAGCCGCCATTGCAGGCCTTTTGATGAGTTACCGCGTACAACGATATCGTTATTCACATCGTTACCGGCGGTTACGCCGGCCAGGCTAAGCGCCATACGTGCAGGGTCAAAAAAACTGGCAGCGTACCTGCTCGTTTCTTCTACAGTGAATGATCGGGCGCTTACAGTCGTCATATCATTTATCGACCTGCTTCCGCCCTTTTTTGCGGTTATCACTACGGCATTAAGATCTGTAACAGATTCAGACATAGCGATGGTAAGCACCAGCTCTTTTCCTGAGCTAACCAGAACCTGATTGAGGGCCACGGGTCTGTAGCCAATGGTCGTGGCCTCGATCTCCTGACGTCCCACAGGCACGTTTAAAAAGCGAAACTCGCCAGCCTCGTCTGTCGATACAAGCTTGACAGGGCTTACGGAAGTTAACCGGAGAATAACTCCCGGAAGAGGCGAATTACTTTCTTTATCAATCACTTTACCCCTAACAGTTTGCGTGAGTTGCAACGGAGGTTGATCAATCTCTGCCTTAACTTTAGACGGTCGGCTTTTTAGCACGATCTGTTTGCCAATCTGCTGCCATTGCAAACCAGCTTTTTCAGTTATTGCATTTAATACCTCTGCAATGGTCTTTTTACTAAGCCTTAGGCTGATCTTTTTTTCGAGAGGGATATCTGTATTGCTGTAAGAAAAATTAAGTTTATGATTCTTCCTAAGGTCGGCCAGTATACTTAATAATGGCTGTTCATTGTAATTGACGGAAATTCTGTCGGCTGTAGTTTGCCGCGCCCACACGTTCAGAGTAAGGCATAAAATCCCCGTTAAGATTAATATCTTTTTCAAATTGTTCATCGTGATACGTTTTGGATTACTGTTTCTTTTCGACGACGTAAGCGGAATCAGTTTTTTGTACATGGAGATCCAGCATCGCTTCAAGCACCTGAATAGCCTGATCGAGTGGAATATCCTTGAATGAAGTAGTAATGCGATGCTCGAGAAGCTCCTCATCTTTCAACTCAAACCTTACCCGGTAAGAAGTTTCGAGCGTTTTTAGCACTTCAGATAAAGTGGAGTTATTAAACACGAGTTCTCTATCTTTCCAGTACAAGAAATTTCGGTTTTCAAACTTCGACTTAGCAGCATAGCCTTCCCGGGTAATTAGTCCGGCATCCCCTGGAAGTAAGATCAACTCCTGGCCAGGGTTTTGCGAGGGCTTGAAGGACACTTTACCGGTAACTACCGAGACCTTAGTGCCGCCTTCGCCGTTCTGCCGAACGTTAAAGGACGTTCCCAGCACTTGGGTCAGCGTACCTGCAGTTTCGATGATAAATGGTACATCTGGGTTTCTGGTAACTTCAAAAAATGCCTCTCCGCTTAGTTCCACATTGCGTGATTGAGCCTCGTTTAAGTCGCTGTTAAAAGTCAGCAGACTGTTCTCATTCAGCCACACCTTTGAGCCATCTGGAAGTACAACCTCTTTCTGCTGTCCTTTGAGAGTTGCCACCTCGATCAACTGACTTGAGTTAAGGGATTTGTATCCAAAGAACACAGCAACAGAGATTAATATTAAACTGGCTGCAATACTAAGCCAGCGCATGCTGTTTCGCGGTCTAAGCTCCACGATTTTCTCACTTACATTAATCGATGCTTTAAGCCGCTGCCAACCTGCTTTGGTATCCACATGAAAATCTTCGGGGTAGTTCTTGGTTGCATCCCAGGTTTGCTGAAGCTCTTTAAGCAAATCGGCTCTGGCCGGATCGTCACCCAGCCATGCTAACAACTCATCCGTTTCCTCTATGGAAAGGTCGTTAGACAAATATCTGCTCATCAAGTTCCAGTACTTTTCCTCGGTCATAACATCAGGCGATAATCAAAGCAGCTAAAGCTATTACTCCAAATAAATCATCCATAGAAGCCGAATCTTCCATACACTTTTCAATAGCTTCATTCAACAATTGCTCTTCCATCTTAGGTCGTTTATAAATATGACAGTTCGAGAGGCATCTACCCCTACTCAAATATTAAAAAAATTTAAAATCAGTATAATCCCTATTAAGAGCAGCCATTTTCTGAGATGCTTCAAGGCCTTAGTCATCTGGCTTTCAACCGTTTTTACAGAAATATCCAGATGCTCTGCTATTGCCTTATAGCTTAATTGTTCATATCGGCTTAATATAAAAACGGTACGACATGCTTCGGGTAAGGCCTTGATGGCGGCATCTACACGCAGGCTGGTCTCTTTGAAATCAATGGAATCTGCTGTGGAATTAATGTCAGAACCAGTCTCCAGTCCAAAGTTAAGATCACGGCTTAGAGCGTTCCGGTATTTTTTATTGTAGTTGATCGATTGGTTGATCGCGCTCTTAAATAAATAAGCTTTGAGAGAAGTGTTGATCTCTAATGAATCTCTATTCTCCCAAAGCTTATAAAAGATGTCCTGTACAATATCTTCTGCCAGGTCTTTATCCTGTAGGATACGGTAAGCGGCAGCACACAGGGGCTTATAATTAACCTGGAACAATGCTTCAAAACCCGAGATATCCAGCAACAGGGACATTACAATTATCTATTTGTGTATTTAGCGTATTCTATTGACGTATAAACGCGGTTGCGCGTTACAAAACTCAAAAAAGAATTTCATTCGACACATTGATTTTTTTAACTTGGGCGCTTATTAATCTATAATTAAATAAGCATGAGAGTTACCGTAGTTGGAGCAGGTGCCGTAGGCGCAACCTGTGCCGATAATATCGCAAGGAAAGAACTTGCAGAAGAAGTTGTTCTTTTAGACATCAAAGAAGGATTTGCCGAAGGAAAATCTATTGATATGATGCAAACTGCTGCATTACTGGGCTTCGACACCAAAATAATTGGGGTAACCAATGATTACGCGAGAACTGCAGATTCTGATGTGGTGGTAATCACTTCTGGTCTGCCACGCAAACCTGGAATGACCCGCGAAGAACTTATCGGAACGAACGCTGGTATCGTTAAAAGCGTTACAGAAAACATCCTTAAATATTCTCCAAACACCATTATAATTGTAGTATCCAACCCTATGGATACCATGAATTACCTTACATTCAAAACTTCCGGCTTACCTAAAGAAAGAATCATTGGTATGGGCGGGGCTTTGGATTCTGCGCGTTTTAAATATTATTTAAGTCAGGAACTTCAATGTTCTCCGGCCGATTTGAATGCAGTAGTTATTGGCGGACACGGCGATACCACCATGATTCCTTTAATTCAGCATGCTACGTGGAACAGCATCCCGGTAACACAGTTATTAAGTCAGGAACAACAAGACAGAGTAGTTTCTTCGACCATGGTTGGTGGCGCTACTTTGACGAAACTGATTGGTACATCCGCCTGGTATGCACCGGGAGCTGGAACTGCAGCAATGGTTGAAAGTATCCTGCGCGATGAGAAAAAACTAATTTCTTGTGGTGTAGCGCTTGACGGCGAATACGGACAAAAAGATATTTCGCTGGTTGTACCTGTAATCCTGGGCAAAAATGGCTGGGAAAAAATTATTGACTTTAAATTAAGCGATGACGAACAGGCTGCTTTCAACAAAAGTGCTGATGCTGTTCGTGGCATGAATAATGTACTTGCCGAATCAAAATTAATTTAAGTAAAGCAATCAGCCTTTAAAAGAGGCAGTGTTTTCGACATACGGGTTAAATTCAATCATGCATAAAGTTAACCTTGAAATTTTAAATCTGCACGACGATGGCTTCCACCTTTTGGTGGAAGTTTTCGTTTTCAACCAACCCTTCAAGGCCGTAGTAGATACGGGTGCATCCAGAACGGTATTCGATAAGTCTACCGTTGAAAATTATATCGAAACGGATGCTCTTCTTGCCAGCGACAAGCTCTCCACAGGTTTGGGGACAAACTCCATGGAAAGTTATACATTGACGGTTCCGCACCTCATTATAGGTGAACTCGAAATAAGTGACTTTGAAACAGCAGTATTAGATCTTTCGATGATTAACACGGCATACCAAAGCATTGAAATTGGACCAATAATTGGGGTTATCGGGGGTGATATTCTGATGAAGTATCAGGCTACCATCAGCTATGCTTCGCAAGAAATACATTTTGTAAAACCTGAACCGCCATCTCTGGATAACTAGTAAGCAACCGACATGAAAGACTTAAGGTCCCGGGAAGACATAGAACTACTGGTCGATTCATTTTACCAGAAAGTTCAGCGTGATGAGCTGATCGGCTATATCTTCACAGATGTTGCAAAGGTAAACTGGGACCATCATCTGCCTAAGATGTACGACTTCTGGGAAGCAATTCTTTTCGGACAGAAAGGATTTAAGGGGAATCCCATCGAAGTTCATTTTAAGCTCAATCAGAAACATCCCCTTCTGGACAGCCACTTTGAACGATGGAAAAGTATCTTTTATGCTACAGTTGATGAGTATTTCTCAGGCGAATACGCTCAGTTGGCAAAGGAGAAAGCCCAGTCCATCGCCGATCTTATGTTTTTTAAAATAAGTACTTTAGGCAGACCTACTCAAAATAAAAAATAACACTCAAACAAAATCCAGAATTTTGTACTTTTAACTGAGGACCAAGACCTTAGACCTCAGCCGGAAAATGAAAGCATCGCTTTTCCTCTTTTCTTCTCTTCTGTTACACAGCGTATGCTGGGGGCAAAATATTAGCGGAAAATGGTATGGGAAAATTATCCAGGGGCCAGGTGAGCTTTGCCAGATCTGCAATTTCGAGCTTGAGCTAAGTCACAGAAAAAAAATTTCCGGAGAATCATACACCTTCATTAAAGATACTAGTGATATCCGGATAGGGCTGTTCGGATTTCTTTTAGGTGATAGCATTAAGCTTGAGGAAAGCGAGAATTATATCTACCGTTCTAAAAGGCCACCAGGCTGGGATATTTGCATAAAATCTTTTACCCTGAAATACCATAAAGTCGGGCAGGATGAATTTCTGTTAGGCAGAGGCACCGGCGTTACCCTGGACGACTCTGTTTGCATCCCGGCCCAAATTGTATTGTCGAAAACAAAAACGGCATTAAACGCCTATCTGCACGACCCTTCTGCCGTGCAACTGGCAATCAACAGCCCCCCCAATCTTTCCGTGCTACCCAACTTTACTCCCGTCTTTCTAAATACCTCGCTAAAAACAGTAAAAGAAATTGAGGTACGCAACAGAAGCCTCGAGCTTCGGATAAATGATTACATGAATGTTGACAACGATACCGTCTCGATATATTTTAACCGGGATATTGTTGCAAACAAACAGCGTATTTCAAAGAAACAGGTGAGGTTAAACATAAATCTGGACAGCCGGCTAGAATTAAATGAAATTATTCTTTTCGCCGAGAATCTGGGCCGCATCCCACCTAACACATCACAACTTCTGATCGTTGACGGGGCTAATACACATCGCCTCATGATAGAATCAGATAAACAGAAGAGCGCTGCAATATATCTTAAATATAAACCCTAATAGTTACCAGCAAGATGTTGGACGACAACAATAAGGTTCAAAAAATTAAAATGCAGGCTAATGGCATTTTGCTAAGCCTCATGCTGCTTATTTCTTCACAGAGCCTGTGCCAGACAGATTTAAGAGGAATATGGAATGGTCGTATAACTACTGATAATCATGAGGCTGGTGCAGACTATATGATAAGCATTGAAGAGCATAAAGACGGAATAGTTAGCGGAAAAGCGCTATTATACAAACCGAACCTCTTTGCATATGCTTATGGTGTTCAGCAATTTTTTGGCACTATCGAAAAGGGAACTATTACGATAAATGATATACAGATCATTGATGGCCGCCTGCCTACTTCTCAGTATTATCTCTGTTTCAAGCTGAGCAAACTCCAATATAAACAGTCTGACGGGCAGGAATCATTATCAGGCAACTGGACAAGCGAAACGCCTAACTGCCTGCCTGGAAAGATATCCTTAACGCGGCTCGACGAGCAAAACACAGCAGGAGTTCCGGAATATGTATTAAAAGCGATTAAACGATATGGCACCGAACCCGGATTCAGGAAAACCACCCTGTCAAAGCCATTGGTTGTGGATGTAAGTAACAAGATTCTGAAACTTGAGCTAAAAGATTACCTTAAGGAAGACAATGATACCGTAAGCATTTTCTTCAACCGTCAGCCGCTTTTCAACAAAGTAAATATTAAAAAGAAAGCACATACCTTTATAATTTTGCTAAATTCAGACTTAGCTGTTAACGAACTGATTATGTATGCCAATAATCTCGGAACAATTCCACCTAACACATCAAACCTTGTTATATCTGATGGCAGGAAAACACATAACTTACTCATAGAGTCCACCCTTCAGAAAAGCGTAGCCATATACCTTAAATATAATCCGAGATGAAAAAAATCTTACTTATAGCCTTTTTTATATTCGCTGTATTCTCAGCCCGGGCTCAGAACTACAAAGGAATCTGGCACGGATATCTCACCGGAGACGGACTAGTCAACAAATCATCTTACGCACTTGATGTTAAGAGCCAGGAAGGCCATATCATTACAGGCAGGGCTTATATCTACAATAACTACTTTTTCGTTTTTTATGGGATCTTCGACTTTATCGGCACTATTGACCAGGGAAATTTAAAAATCACCGAGCTTGCCCTTGGCGAATATGAGCTACCCAAACATAATTTATGTACCAAGTTTGCTAATGTAAATTACTCAAAGCAAAGTGGCACTGAATATCTAAAAGGTACATGGAAAACGCTAAAAGGAATGTGTCCGGTTGAGGATGTGGTGCTGAAAAAGTATGTTTCAGAGAAAGAAGACACCGATTTCCCTGAACACCTGATGACCAAGATCAAGGAAGACAAAAGTAACGGGATCTTGTTTAAAGGCACTACCCTGACAAAACCTTTCGTATTAAATATTACAAAGCCCACTGTGAAAATTGAACTGCGCGACTATTTGAAAGAGGATAATGACACGGTAACGGTATACGCCAATCGCGATGAGGTAATTTCTAAACGACGGATTACAAACAGAGTGTATAGGAAGACTATTTCCTTTACCAAACTACACGGCCTCAATGAAATTATCGTCTACGCAGATAACCTGGGAAAAGTCCCCCCGAACACTTGCGTGATGATCATAGATGATGGCCATTCCAGGCAACAGGTCAATATCATTTCGTCAAAGCAAACAAGCGCCGTAGTGTACCTTAACTATAAACCACTGGCAGCGAATCCTTCACAACCTGAAGTCGTGCCAGAGCATCAGCGCGCGCAAACAAAGCAAAAGAAGAAAGTGGTAAAGGTAACCGCAAGCCTTTAGTTTTCTTAAACAATAAAACCCGGTCGATGCCGGGTTTTATTGTTTCTTTTTCAGTTTCGACTACACGTCAATCCTTCTGGCATATTTTGCATTCTTCTCAATAAACTCACGGCGCGGTGCCACTTCATCGCCCATAAGCATTGAAAAAATATGATCACAATCGGCAGCATTTTCGATGCTCACCTGACGAAGTGTTCTGGTCTCCGGATTTAATGTCGTATCCCATAACTGTTCTGCGTTCATCTCTCCCAAACCTTTGTATCGCTGAATGTGCACGCTGTCTTCTTTACCAGAGCCTTTTAAGCGCTGAACTGCCTGATCACGCTGAACATCGTTCCAGGCGTATTCAAACTCTTTACCCTTCTTAACCAGATACAACGGAGGAGCTGCGATATACACATATCCCGATTCGATCAATTCCTTCATATAACGGAAAAAGAACGTGAGAATCAAAGTAGTAATGTGTGAGCCATCGACGTCAGCATCCGTCATGATGATGACGCGATGATATCGAAGTTTTTCGATATTTAAAGCCTTATTATCCTCGGCAGTACCGATACTTACACCAAGCGCCGTAAACATGTTCTTGATCTCGTCGTTCTCATAGATCTTATGTTCCATCGCTTTCTCTACGTTCAGGATCTTACCCTTTAAAGGTAAAATGGCCTGAAAGTTTCTATCCCTTCCCTGCTTCGCCGTTCCACCTGCCGAGTCACCCTCTACCAGATACAGCTCACATTTAGAAGGATCCTTATCAGCACAGTCGGCCAGCTTTCCAGGCAAACCTGATCCACCCATGATACTTTTACGCTGTACCATTTCGCGGGCTTTACGTGCTGCCGCGCGAGCGGTTGCAGCTAAAATAACCTTGTTTACGATCATCTTAGCTTCTTTCGGATTTTCCTCCAGGTAATTCCCTAAGATTTCGCCCACTGCAATATCTACAGCACCCATCACCTCGTTATTTCCTAACTTGGTTTTGGTCTGCCCTTCAAACTGCGGCTCCTGCACTTTTACGGATATAACGGCAGTTAAGCCTTCACGAAAATCGTCGCCTGTAATTTCGACTTTCATGTTTTTAAGCAGCCCGGATTTTTCGGCGTATGATTTCAGAGTACGGGTTAAGCCTCTTCTGAAACCGGCTACGTGTGTACCTCCTTCGTGGGTATTGATGTTATTTACGTAAGAATGGACATTCTCTGCGTAGGTTTCGTTGTATTGAAGCGCAAGTTCTACCGGAATACCCTGTTTAATTCCTTCGACATAAATTGGATCAGGGATCAATGAAACCCGGGTTCCATCCAGATATTTAACAAACTCGCTAAGTCCGCCTTCAGAGTAAAACTCTTCTTTAAGGAAACTTCCGTCTTCCTGCTCCTCGCGCTCATCAACCAATACCAGGCGGATTCCTTTGTTAAGGTAGGCAAGCTCGCGTAAACGTGCAGCCAGAGTGTCAAATTTATACTCCGATGTGAGACTGAAGATAGTCACGTCAGGCTGAAAATGCACGATAGTACCAGTTCTTTGCGTCTCTCCGATTACTTTGACATCATACAGAGGCTTCCCGCATTCGTACTCCTGACGGAAGATCTGTCCTTCGCGGTGAACGGTTGCGGTTAAATGTGTTGATAGTGCGTTTACGCAGGATACACCCACACCGTGCAATCCGCCCGAAACTTTGTAGGTATCCTTATCGAATTTACCACCGGCATGTAAAACCGTCATTACTACTTCGAGTGCCGACTTTTTCTCTTTAGTGTGCATGGCGGTAGGAATACCCCTTCCGTTATCCTCTACAGAGATAGAATTGCCTTTATGTATTTTAACTAAAATGTCAGTACAATAACCTGCAAGCGCCTCATCGATCGAGTTATCTACAACCTCGTAGACAAGGTGATGGAGCCCTTTGAAACCAGTGTCTCCAATATACATGGACGGGCGCTTTCTAACAGCTTCCAGTCCTTCTAAAACCTGAATATTATCCGCGGAATAATTAGACTTATCTTCTTTTTCTTCGCTCATATTTTATTTTAAACAACAATCCCAAATTTAACTTTTTAGAACGAATTTCTGGCATTTGTGGATAAATATGCGGGGTGTGGAAACCGATTTCAATCGCTCTATTTCACTATTCGGTGCAATTTGACATTGTAAGGTTAAAGCAGCTTGTTATTAACTTCGAAAGTTTATCTTTGCTCTGAAATTTAACTCCAAAAAATGAACAAAAATCTTTTTAAACTAACAGCTGGTTTATTAACCGCTGCAAGTTTTATAGTTGCTTGTAACCAGGACAAACCCGCAACTGCGCCTGCTGCCAGCACTACTACAGCCGGCAAAACCGTTGAGCCAATTGTGTATGTACACTCTGATTCATTGCTCGAAAATTATAGCTACTTTAAAGACATCCGCAGCAAAATGGAATCTAAATCTAAAAAGGCGCAGGTCGACTTAACCGCTAAAGGAAATGCTTTCCAAAGAGAAATTGCCGAATATCAGCAAAAAGCACAAACCATGAGCGCAGACGAGCGTGCCAGTACCGAGCAAAGACTTGCGCGCAAGCGTCAGGAATTAGATGCCTTCAACCAGAATGCAAGCTCTGCTTTGGCAAACGAATCTGCAGCCGAAAACGAAAAACTATACGAGAAAGTAGCTGAATATCTTAAGGGATACGCAAAGAAAAAAGGGCACAAAATGGTGCTTACTTATTCAAAATCGAACCCTACCGTTTTGTTTGCTGATGAAAGCCTGGATGTGACCAAAGAAGTGGTAGCGGGTTTGAATAGCACGTACAAAAGCGATAAAAAATAATTTTTCATTTTAGCCATTGATAAAACCTCAGCAATTTGTTGAGGTTTTATTGTTTCAAGGTATGGATAAGGCAAAGCAGGAAAAAAAGTTCATGAGAATGGCGATAGCTCTCTCGCAACAGAATGTTGAAAAGGGCCTGGGCGGACCATTTGGCGCTGTGATTGTTAAAGACGGTAAAGTATTGGCACGTTCTGCTAACCGGGTTACTACCACTAACGATCCCACTGCCCATGCCGAAGTTGCCGTAATCCGCCTGGCTTCAAAAAAGCTCAAAAGCTTCGACTTGACAGGTTGTGAAATCTATACCAGTTGCGAGCCCTGCCCTATGTGCCTGGGGGCGATCTATTGGTCGAGGATATCCAAAGTTTATTATGCTAACACTAAAGATGATGCAGCAGCAATAGGGTTCGACGACAAATTTATTTACAACGAGCTGGACTTGCAGCCAGACGACCGAAAATTACCAGCAACACAGCTCCTTAGGGAGGAAGCGATTAAAACATTTGAACACTGGCAGGAGTCTGAATCTAAAATCCAGTACTAGATTAATCGTCGAAAAAGCTGTCCGCTATGGGCCCTGAATCCTCTCCCATCAAATCTTCAATATCCCGGCGTTCTTTTTTTGTAGGCCTCCCCGCCCCCCTGTCTCTTCGTAAGAGCGGCGAATGAAACATTGACTGATAGGCCTGCGTTTTTTCTACCGGAGTTACATCTTCATAATAGTTCACGGCTTTTTTGGCGTCAACACGATTGAATAATAAGTCTGTAACTTTAATTTCGCGGCGTTCAATACCCTTAGAAACGTGATAAACCCCGCCAATTTTGACTTCATGAGAAGGTTTCATATTGTTTCCCTCAAGCTTCACACGTCCGGCCTTACAGGCCTCGGTTGCCAGAGTGCGGGTTTTAAACACCCTTATTGCCCATAGATATTTATCGATACGTAATTTTTCCTTGTCTGCCATGGTATTGCAGGCTTGCTTTGCTCTATGCAAATGTAAACACCCGCAACTATATTTAAAGCCTAAAAAAAAAGCTTGGAGGATATCTTCCGTAAGACACGCAACGTCATTTTCCAATTCGAGGTTATAAGTATAGATTTATCCGAATATATTTTATGCGATTTATCCTCCTGCTCTCATTAATGTTAATTATTCAATCGGTGTATGCAGCAACTGATAGTTGATTCTGCCAATACGTATTGTAAATAAATGCTTAATCTGAGCCCGGCGATGAACGACAGGTCTAAAGAGTACGATAGCAAAGTAAAGCTCGGCTTCATTCTTCTTTCTATTTAATTTGCTAAAGCTTGGGCATTACTTAAATATTTCTTTTGAAAACCTTTACTTTGCGAAAAATATTAGAAATGATACCTGAATTAAAAAAACGCATTGAAGAAGCCTGGGAAGACCGCAACTTATTAAACTTCCCCGATTATACTTCGGCCATAGAAAGCGTAATATTAATGCTTGATAAAGGCGAGATCAGAGTAGCCGATCCTATTGGGAACCGCTGGCACGTGAACGACTGGGTTAAAAAAGCAGTTATCTTGTATTTCCCTATCCGCCATATGGAAGAAATCAGCGTGGGTCCTTTTGTATTTCACGACAAGATGAAGTTAAAAACAAACTTCAAAGACCTTGGCGTTCGGGTGGTGCCGCAGGCAACTGCTCGCTACGGCGCATATCTTGCCAAAGGCGTTATTATGATGCCGTCGTACGTTAACATCGGCGCTTACGTGGATGAAGGCACAATGGTCGACACCTGGGCAACAGTAGGCTCCTGCGCTCAAATAGGCAAAAACGTTCACCTTAGTGGCGGGGTAGGCATTGGCGGGGTATTAGAACCGGTACAAGCTGCTCCGGTTATCATCGAAGACAATTGCTTTATAGGTTCAAGAGCCATCGTTGTTGAAGGCGTAAGAGTTGAAACCGAAGCGGTATTAGGCGCAAACGTTTGCCTTACTGCTTCGACCAAAATAATTGATGTTACAGGCGAAACTCCGGTAGAATACAAGGGCGTTGTTCCTGCACGTTCGGTAGTAATACCTGGCTCATACACCAAAAAATTTGCCGCCGGTGAATTCCAGGTGCCCTGCGCATTAATTATCGGCCAACGTAAAGAGTCGACCGATAAAAAAACTTCGTTAAACGACGCCCTGCGCGAACATAACGTAGCTGTATAGCACACATCAATCGTAAGAGGCTTGGTCCACCAACCTCTTACGTTGATTCATTGCACTAAAACTACTCCATCTCAACACCTGACACCCACACCTTTTCGCTTTTACCTTTTCGCTTCGATCATATCCTTTTCCCTTTAACCTTTAACCTTTAACCTTTCCCCTCCTACCTCTAACCTTTTCCCACCAACCTCCCCTTCCACCTTTCCTCTAAACATATTACCTTTACAGGATGCGAATTGGCTTTGATGGCAAACGAGTGGTTCAAAATTTTACGGGTTTGGGTAACTACAGCAGGTTTATTTTAGATCTGCTAAATACTCATTTCCCGGAAAATGAATATTGGGTTTATTCAAAGAAAAAAGCATCCGACAACCTTAAAATCCCTAAAGGAGTAAAATTTCGCCATCCCGCCAGATACAAATTTGCACCACTTTGGCGGAGTTACGGCGTGCTTCGCAATCTTAAAAAAGACAACATCACTTTATACCATGGCTTAAGCAACGAATTACCCTTTGGGATTTATAGCGCAAAGATTCCTTCGGTAGTAACCATACACGATTTAATATTTCTGAGGTTTCCAGATTTCTATCCCGCCCTGGACCGGTTTATATATCGTTACAAATTCGATTATGCCTGTAAGAAAGCCACCCGCATAATAGCAGTAAGCGAACAGACCAAAAAAGACATCATCAGCTACTTTGGCACACCAGCCGAAAAAATAGATGTTATTTACCAGGGATGCAATGATGTATTTAAAAATCCTGCATCAGATGAGCACAAAAAGAGGGTCAGCAAAAAATTTAATCTCCCTGATAACTACCTGCTGCAGGTAGGAACTATCGAAGAGAGAAAGAATTTGCTCCTTACTGTCAAGGCCTTAAGAAATGTCCCACAGAATGTAAAGTTAGTGGTGATAGGCAAGCAGACGGATTATATTAAAGAAATAAAAGAGTATATCTTAAACCATAAACTCGAAAACCGGGTGATCTTCTTGAAGAATGTACCGGTAGAAGATCTGCCGGCTATTTATCAGCAGGCAAGAATTTTTGTATATCCTTCAGAATTCGAGGGGTTTGGAATTCCGGTTATTGAAGCGCTTTATTCGGGGGTCCCTGTTATAGCGGCCACGGGTTCTTGCCTCGAAGAAGCAGGTGGACCAAAAAGCTGTTACATCCATCCGAAAGATGATGTACAGCTATCCTGGACAATTAATTCAATTTTAAATAACCCTTCTAAAAGTGCTGAGATGGTAGAAGCTGGATATGAATATGTTAAGAAGTTCTCTGAGGCAGAATTAGCAAAAAAGCTCATGGAGGTATACAAAAAAGTTTTAAATCATGCTTAGAGACGAGGTAAACAAGGCCTTTGATATTATACAGGCAGGCGGAATTATTCTTTATCCAACAGATACTATTTGGGGGATCGGCTGCGATGCCACGAACGAATCAGCTGTCGCAAAAATTCTAAAACTGAAGGGAAGACCCGAAAACAAAAGTCTGATTATCCTTCTGGATAACGAAAACAGATTAGACAGCTACGTTTCTGAGGTCCCCGAAATTGCCTATGACCTGATAGAATACGCCGAAAACCCGCTGACCATCGTTTTTTCGGGAGCAAAGAACCTTGCGAAAAATGTAGTAAATGCAGATAGCAGTGTGGGCATCAGAATAGCCAAGCATCCTTTTTGCCAGCAGCTAATCCAGCGTTTTCGCAAACCAATTGTATCAACATCAGCCAATCTGAGCGGAGAAAACTCACCGGCAACCTTTTCTGAAATAAGTGGGGCCATACTGGATGGCGTAGACTATGTAGTTGATTTTGAACAAGACAAGAACTCTAAAAGCCAACCATCAACCATTATGAAACTGGAAGCAAATGGCCAGTTTAGCTTTATTAGAAGATAACAGGACCTCCATCTGGCTCTGCATGATTAAAATAAGTATTTTTGCGTTGATTTTTGAATCCACTTGGGCGAAACCCGAAATTAATGAAACAACACCTTCAACATCCGGTATTTAAAAAGCTGGGACAACTGGCCGACGAATTAGATACTGAAATTTATGTAATTGGAGGCTTTGTACGTGATATATTTCTTGAGCGATCATCAAAAGACATAGATATTCTGGTAATCGGTAACGGCATTACTTTTGCCGAAAAAGCAGGTACAAAATTAAAGACTCAGGTAGCCGTTTTTAAAAACTTCGGAACCGCCATGTTAAGGCACCGAGATCTCGAAATTGAATTTGTTGGCGCCAGAAAAGAATCATACCGGGCAGATTCGAGAAAGCCGCTGGTAGAAGACGGCACTTTGCAAGACGACCAGAAGCGTCGCGACTTCACGATCAACGCCATGGCTTTAAGTCTTAATGGAAAAACCTTCGGCGAGCTGCTCGATCCATTTAAAGGGATCGAAGACCTTGAAAGCAAACTGATTCGCACCCCGCTCAATCCTAACGAAACTTTTTCAGACGACCCCTTAAGAATGATGCGAGCAGTTCGCTTTGCGAGCCAGTTAGGGTTCAAAATTGACCAGATTGCCATTGAGGCAATTAACAAAAATGCCGAACGGATCAAAATAGTTTCAAAAGAGCGAATTACCGACGAACTGAATAAAATTATTCTTTCTCCAAAGCCTTCAGTGGGCTTTAATTACCTGTTTGATACCGGCCTGTTGAAATTGGTTTTTCCTCAAATGGTAGATTTGTACGGGGTAGAGTATATAAACGGTAGAGGACATAAAGATAATTTCTATCACACACTCGAAGTGCTCGATAACATCGCCGAAATTACAGGTGACCTCTGGCTTCGATGGTCAGCTATATTACACGACATTGCCAAGCCTGCCACCAGGCGTTTCGAACCCGGCCACGGATGGACCTTCCACGGGCATGAGGATAAAGGTGCGAGAATGGTTCCAAAAATTTTCGCCCAGCTTAAGCTTCCGCTGAATGAAAAAATGAAGTTTGTACAAAAGCTCGTGCAGCTACACCTGCGCCCCATTGTGCTGGCACAGGAAATTGTTACAGATTCGGCCGTAAGAAGATTATTATTTGATGCAGGAGACGATATAGAAAGCCTTATGCTGCTATGCCATGCCGATGTAACTACTAAAAATGATTATAAAAAGAAAAAATACCGGCAGAATTTTGAGCTTGTAAAGCAAAAATTAAAAGACGTAGAGGAGCGCGACAAGATACGGAACTGGCAGCCTCCCGTTACCGGCGAAGACATCATGGAAACATTTGGCATACCTGCCGGCCGCGAAGTCGGCATGATCAAAAACCAGATCAGAGAAGCAATACTTGAGGGTGAGATAAAGAATTCGAGAGAAGAAGCCTTTCATTTTATGATTAAAAAGGCGAAAGAAATAGGCTTAAAACCAATTGTCAATTTTAAATAACCTTAAGCAAACATTATTAGTAAAAGGGCGTTATCGTTACGCCAAATTATAACAGCAACATTAAAAATTAAACATGGCTATTTATAGATTCAAGGTTTCCTTTGAAGATTACGACGATGTTATACGTGAGATAGACATCAAATCAACTCAAACATTTGAAGATCTGCATCACGCTATCCATCGTACAACGGGCTACAATTCCGACAAATCATCATCATTTTATGTAAGTAACGACCATTGGATCAAAGCAGAGGAGATAGCCTTTTTACCTAACCAACGAAAAGCCGATGCCGGAGTGGCGTTGATGACAGGCACTAAATTGTACAAGTTTATTGACGACCCGCATCAAAAATTTTATTATACCTATAATTTTGAACGCCCCTACGACTTCCATGTTGAATTGATCAAAATTCTTGACGAAGAAAAAGGCAAAGAATACCCAACCTTGGTACGCAGTAACGGTGAGGCTCCAAAACCTCCGGGAAGCGTGGTGATACCGGTTGAAACAGACGAGGAAGGCGACTTCGATTTCCTTAACGACATTGAAGAACCAGATGAGATTGATGACGTAGAAGTGATGGAAGGCGTAGACGAAGATCTGGGAGAAAACCTGGTAGTTGGAAGCCATCCGGATGAGCCCGAAAGCGAAGAAAAAGATGACATCATGGATGAGTTTTCAGATAATGAAAACCTCGATGCAGATGAATTCGACAGCAAAGAAGATTATTAATCTTTATCTTCGTAACCGGTAGAAATATCGGTTACACTTGCCTAAAATCGGTTTACACTTGATGCAAAAAACGCTTATTGTTATCGCAGGTCCAACGGCGATTGGAAAAACAGCACTCGCAATAAAGCTTGCCCAACACTATCAAACCGAAGTCGTATCGGCCGATTCGCGTCAGTTTTATCGCGAAATGGAAATTGGCACAGCGAAACCATCTCAAGCCGAACTCGATAGTGTAAAACATCATTTTATTAATTCGCATTCTGTTACAGATGAGATCACGGTAGGCGACTATGAAACCGAAGCGCTGGAGGTGATAAACCAGATTTTCAAAACACATTCGCTTGCTGTGTTGGTGGGCGGCTCCGGATTATTTATAAAAGCAGTCACCCAGGGGTTTGACGCACTTCCCAAAGCCCCCCCTGCTGTACGACAGGAACTAAACGACTTATTCACCGGAGAAGGAATCTTAGCCTTACAGGAAAAACTTCGGGTTCTGGACCCGGATTATTATGAACAGGTCGATCTGAGTAATCCTCAGCGATTAATCCGGGCGCTTGAAGTTTCCATCTCTACCGGCAAACCATTCTCATCATTTCGCACTAATCAGCCCGAACCAAGGCCATTTAACATCATTCCGATCGGATTAAATACCGAACGGAGGCTCCTTTACCACAGGATTAATCACAGGGTTGACCAGATGGTTGAGGCTGGTTTGCTGGACGAAGTTGAACGCTTAATACCCTTTCGGCATCTCAACGCATTGAACACAGTGGGATATACAGAAATTTTCGACTTCTTTGATAACAAAAAATCTTTAGAAGAAGCTATCGACAGTATTAAACAGAACACCCGCCGTTTCGCCAAACGTCAGCTCACCTGGTTCAGAAAAGATCCTGAGGTCCATTGGTTCGAACCCGAACAAACCGACGAAATATTTTCCTATATTTCAAACAAGGTCCGGTAAGCAAAATATTCCGCGAACATTTCCTTATCAAGTAAAGTTCTCTTTGTATGATCTAATTCAGGCCCTTAACATAACAAGCATGACGATCGGTGTATTAAATGAACCAAATCCGGAAACCAGAGTATCGTTACTACCAGAGCATGTTGCGATACTAACGAAATGGAACATTGAGGTGATCATAGAAGAGGGTGCCGGCAGCTCTGCTTTTGCAAATGATGATAAGTATGCCGAAGCAGGTGCAATTATTGGTAAGCGGCAAACTGTTGTAAACGCATCACAAATCATACTTTGTATTAACCCGCCCGCTTCATCCGATTTACAGAGCATGGAGAACAAAACCATTTTAGGGGTTTTCCAGCCCTTGTTTAACTATCGGCTAATGCAAACTTTTGCATCACAGAATACAACGGTATTTAGCATCGATATGATTCCGAGAACAACGAGAGCCCAGAGCATGGACGTATTGAGCAGCCAGGCTAACATTGCGGGCTATAAAGCCGTGCTTACCGCGGCAAACCTTTATCCGAAATATTTTCCAATGTTTATGACAGCGGCCGGGAGTATCCCTCCTGCAAAGATGCTGATACTGGGTGCGGGAGTAGCCGGACTTCAGGCTATAGCCACCGGCAGAAGACTTGGAGCGATAGTGGAAGTATTTGACACCCGCCCTGCGGTAAGGGAAGAGGTAATGAGCCTTGGAGCAAAATTCGTGGAAGTAGAGGGTGCGGCCGATCCGGGCAGCGCTGGCGGATATGCTGTAGAGCAAACCGAAGAATTTATGCAGCGTCAAAAGGCTAAAATAGCTGAACACGTTGCAAAGGCAGATATCATCATAACTACAGCGCAAATTCCGGGTAAGAAAGCTCCGGTTCTTATCACGACAGAGATGATTGAGGCCATGAAAAACGGATCTGTGATTATCGATCTGGCTGCGGTAACAGGCGGTAACACAGAACTTACTCGAAATGATCAAACTGTGATCCACCAGGGTGTTAGTATTGTTGGCGATTCGAAACTTGCGTCAACCCTGCCAAGTGATGCGAGTAAGTTATACGGAAAGAACATCGTTAATTTCTTACAGTTGCTGACAGACGCAGAAGGAAATCTTAATTTGAATTTTGAAGACGATCTGGTTAAAGGTACTTGCATAGTACACGAGGGCAAAATAGTAAATAAGCGAGTTTCAGAACTGATCGGTATCTTTCCTAATAAGTAAAACATATGCACACATTCTTAGACTTCTTCCATCAACATGTCGAAATTATCTATATAGTAATCTTGTCTGTCTTTTTGGGCATTGAAGTGATCGGCAGGGTTCCAAGTGTATTGCATACCCCGCTAATGAGCGGCGCCAATGCTATTCACGGAGTAGTAGTGATTGGCGCTATCATCGTAACCGGACAGGCACAGCCAGATAATTACCCGGCCCTGATATTGGGTTTCCTGGCAGTTTTATTAGGAACCCTCAATGTGGTGGGCGGCTTCGTGGTAACCGACCGAATGCTTGAGATGTTTAAGAAAAAGAAATAGTCCGACATGGGAATTCATATACTAACACTTTGTTATTTAATCGCTTCCGTAACCTTCATTTTAGGATTAAAAATGTTATCCCATCCCACTACTGCCCGGAAGGGGAATCTGGTGGCGGCTCTCGGCATGGCCATCAGCATTTTCGGCACTATCTTTTTGTTTGAACACCGTGTGGACGGAGAATCAGCTCACCTGCACAACCTCCCGCTGATATTCGCTGCCTTATTTATCGGATCGGCTATTGGATTTGTGTCGGCAAAAAAAATCCAAATGACAGCAATGCCAGAATTGGTCAGCCTTTTTAATGGAATGGGTGGAGCTTGTGCAATGCTTATTTCCGTAATTGAATTCTATCATTACCAGTTCACGGCTACCCCCTCGCCAAACGACGTACTTTATTTAACCCACAAGCTTAGTACGCTCTCAATCCTCGCTATTACCTCTGGTCTGGTAATCGGCAGTATTTCCTTTTCCGGAAGCATCATAGCATGGGGAAAGTTGAGAGGAGTAGTTAAAGACAGGGTCTTCAAAGGACAGCGGGCTCTTAACATGCTATTGCTGATCGTATTAGTTTCGTCGGTAGTAATCCTGGTCGGCATCACTCCTTCCGTATCGTATGTAAGCACAGAAAGTATTGATCCGCTTAATGCGATATCACAAACGTTTCAATACATCTCTAATCTTCATATCTACTTATTTTATGGCATCCTCGCACTTTCGCTGATATACGGCGTACTGTTCGTGTTCCCAATCGGCGGGGCCGACATGCCTGTGGTCATATCTCTCCTTAACTCATTTACCGGCGTTGCAGCCGCTTGCGCGGGATTTGTATATAACAACCAGGCCATGCTCACAGGTGGCATTCTGGTTGGAGCGGCGGGTACTCTCCTAACTATCCTGATGTGTAAAGCTATGAACCGAAGCTTGCTAAACGTGATTGTCGGGTCGTTTGGCGGCGATGCAGCGGGTGCAGCTGCCTCGGCAGAGCAAGGTCATTTTAAAGAAGTAAGCCTGAGCGATGCCGCAATGGTAATGAGCTATGCCAAAAAAGTGATGATTGTGCCGGGATACGGATTGGCCGTAGCACAGGCCCAGCACATTTGCAACGAGCTCGAATCAATCCTGGAAGATAAAGGAGTGGAAGTGAAATACGCCATCCACCCGGTTGCAGGCCGCATGCCCGGGCATATGAATGTTTTGCTTGCCGAAGCTGACGTGAATTATGAAAAGCTTCTGGAGATGGAACAGGCCAATGATGAGTTTAAAACCTGCGACGTGGTGCTAATATTGGGAGCTAACGATGTGGTAAATCCGGCCGCCAAAAAAGATCCGGCCTCTCCAATCTACGGCATGCCTATTCTGGAGGTTGAGCTTTCAAAAATGGTAATAGTCAATAAAAGAAGCATGAAGCCCGGTTATGCCGGGATAGAAAACGAATTATTTTTTCAACCCAAGACAAGCATGCTTTTTGGGGATGCAAAAAAGGTATTGCAGGATTTATGTACGGAAATCAAGGCGGTATGATTTTTTTGGCCACGAAGACACTAAGGCGCTAAATAGATATCTTCAGGCCTGTGTATCTTCGTAGACATCCTCAGAGCTTTTTAAAAGGGGTTGGAATTTTATGTCGCGACAGCTAAGCTTGCGCAGTCGGCCCGCCAAAATTCATCGGAATTGCACCTTCATCCATTACTTTTATCCGTCCGTTTACGGCTTCAAACTTCTCAATATTATCTTCAAGCGCTCTTGCTAATCTTTTTGCATGCTCAGGCGTCAACACGATTCTGGATTTAACCCGGGCTTTAGGAACGCCCGGCATTACGCGTATAAAATCGACCACAAATTCGGTATTTGAATGGGTGATGATTGCCAGGTTAGAATATATACCTTCAGCAATCTCCTCAGATAGCTCTATATTAAGTTGTCCGTCTAAATTCTGTTCTTCCATAATGTAAAAATAAAAATTCCTCTATGAAAAGAGCTGCGCGGGGATAATAGTTTTATATATCTGCTTACAATACTCAGCCGACCAGAGGCTCAACTCTAAATATCCCTCACCAAAAAGAACTGCCTGCTGTAAAGGAGCTTGTTATTATGATAAACTTCGAGCTCCCAGATGCCGGATTTCACTTCATAATCCTCATCAAAGCGGTAACTAAAAAACATTAAATTATTTGTTACTCCCTGCGACATTGATGATACCTGGTGGTATTTCTTATTCATAGGGTTGACTATATCGGTTGGAAACTTCCATACTACCTTCAGGGGAACCATTAAAAATTCCGGCGATTCCAAAATGAGCTCAGCACCGAAGCTAACATTTAGCTTTGCCGGTATCGTATCGGTAAGCGACATAAATTCGTATTTCCTCAGCACGCCACTTGTACCGGTAGGCGAAGCTCCGTTGGGTATCCTGGCTACCCGCTCCGCCTCAATGCGCCCGTAACGAATTTCCCGTAACACAAAGCTGGCACCATCGGCAGTAATAGAATCTGTGCTCGTCGCCTGAAGCGAAACGCTGGTCAAAAGAAAGAGAACTAAGGTGACTAAGGTTTTAGTGATAGGTTTCATAACTTAAATGTAAGGGAAATTTTGGAATGGCATGATAGGAAGAACAGCAATTCTATACGAGCAGAATCATGCCGTTGTGCAGATAAACGACAACAAAGCAATCTAAAGCAAAAAAGTCCCCGCCTTTCAGCGGGGACTTCAGATTATGTCATTCAGAACAAGCTTACGCTTCTTCTTCTACAACCTCTTCTTTAGAAGCTAATAGTTTATCATATTCTTCCTGAGATCCAACGATGATACGCTCATAGCTACGTAATCCGGTTCCCGATGGAATCAGGTGACCA
Source organism: Paradesertivirga mongoliensis (assembly GCF_024436395.1). Lineage (GTDB taxonomy): Bacteria > Bacteroidota > Bacteroidia > Sphingobacteriales > Sphingobacteriaceae > Paradesertivirga > Paradesertivirga mongoliensis. The sequence goes on from NZ_JAFMZO010000003.1 coordinate 580,828, forward strand.
ACAATTACGTTCTCTTTCAGACCTAACAGGTTATCACGTTTACCGTGGATAGCTGCCTCGTTCAATACTTTGGTAGTTTCCTGGAAGGAAGCCGCAGAGATAAACGATTTAGTACCCAATGATGCACGGGTAATACCCTGAAGAACCTGGCTTGATGTTGCAGGAATTGCGTCCCTCGCTTCAACCAAACGCATGTCTTTACGTTTCAGAGCAGAGTTCTCATCTCTCAGCTTACGCAGAGTGATGATCTGACCTGGTTTAAGATTCGTAGAATCTCCCGGATCAACAACAACTTTCTTGTCGTAAATATCTTCGTTCTCGATCATGAAGTCCCAACGAGAGATAGCATCTTTCTCAAGGAAACGGGTATCTCCCGGATCTTCAATCATCACTTTCTGCATCATCTGGTGAACAATCACCTCAAAGTGCTTATCGTTGATTTTCACACCCTGTAAACGGTAAACTTCCTGAATTCCGTTAACCAAATATTCCTGAACTGCTGCAGGTCCTTTAATCGCAAGGATATCCGCAGGAGAAATAGAACCATCTGATAAAGGCATACCAGCTTTAACAAAGTCATTATCCTGTACAAGGATGTGCTTAGAAAGAGGGACAAGATATTTCTTAATCTGACCATCTCTGGATTCGATAGAAATTTCGCGGTTACCACGTTTAACACCTCCTAAAGTTACAACTCCGTCAATTTCGGTTACAACAGCAGGATTAGATGGGTTACGAGCCTCGAATAACTCAGTTACACGAGGAAGACCACCGGTGATATCACGGGTTTTTCCTGTCGAACGAGGAATCTTAGCGATAACTTCACCCATTTTCAATTTCTGACCTTCGTCAATTGAAATGTGTGCACCTACCGGGATATTGTATCCTTTAACAGCCTGACCAGTGTTATCCACGATCTTAATAACAGGGTTTTTAGTTTTATCCCTTGTATCGATAATTACTTTCTCCTTGTGACCAGTTTGCTCATCTGATTCCTCACGGAAGGTTACACCTTCGATAACAGCCTCAAACTCAACTTTACCAGTGAACTCGGATATAATTACCGCGTTATATGGATCCCAGCTACAAATCTTATCCCCTTTAGAAACCTTATCTCCTTCTTTTACGAAAAGATAAGAGCCATAAGGAATATTATTGGTAACGATTACTCTGCCACTGTTCGGCTCAATAATGCGGAACTCACCTGAACGGCCTAATACTACGTCAACAGGTCCTTCTTCAATTTCGTAAGGAACAGTTCTGATGTTTTCGAACTCGATTACACCCTCAAATTTCGCATTGATATAAGATTCTGCAGCAATGTTAGATGCGGTACCACCCACGTGGAATGTACGAAGGGTTAACTGCGTTCCCGGCTCACCGATCGACTGAGCGGCAATTACACCGACAGCTTCACCAGCTTGAACACGTTTACCTGTTGCAAGGTTACGTCCGTAGCATAATGCACAAACTCCTCGCTGACTTTCGCAGGTAAGAACCGAACGAATTTCAATTCCTTCTAAAGGAGACGCTTCTATACGGGTAGCTATTTCTTCTGTAATATCGTGTCCTGCAGGAATCAATAATTCATTAGAAATGGGGTCGTAAACATCATGCAAGGTGGTTCTACCTAGGATACGCTCGTATAAAGGCTCAACAATATCCTCGTTATCTTTAAGGGCAGTTGTGAAAATACCTCTTAAAGTACCGCAATCTGTTTCACCAACAATCATATCCTGTGCAACGTCATGCAAACGACGGGTTAGGTAACCAGCATCCGCTGTTTTTAACGCCGTATCCGCAAGACCTTTACGCGCACCGTGAGTTGAGATAAAGTACTCGAGAACCGATAATCCTTCTTTAAAGTTTGAAAGAATCGGGTTTTCGATAATCTCACCACCGGAACCTGATTTTTGAGGTTTCGCCATCAATCCCCTCATTCCGCAAAGCTGACGAATCTGCTCTTTAGAACCACGGGCTCCTGAATCAAGCATCATATACACAGAGTTGAAGCCTTGATTATCTGAAGATAAAATCTCCATTACGTTAGCTGTCAAACGGTTATTGATACGAGTCCAGATATCGATGATCTGATTGTAACGCTCGTTATTGGTAATGAATCCCATGTTATAGTTATTCATTACCTCGTCTACTTCTTTAGAAGCCTGCGCGATAAGAGTAACCTTAGAATCAGGGATATTTAAATCTTGTAAGTTGAACGATAGTCCTCCACGGAAAGCCATTTGGAATCCTAGTTCTTTGATATCATCAAGGAACTGAGCCGCGCGAGCCATACCCGTGTTTTTAACTACTTCACCGATAATATCACGAAGTGACTTCTTAGTAAGAAGTTCGTTGATATATCCCACTTCTTCAGGAACATGCTGATTAAACAATACACGTCCTACTGTAGTATCAATGATCTTGCTAACGATAGTACCATCTTTCTCTTTCACCTTAGCCTTAACCTTGATGAAAGCATGCAGATCGATCATTTTCTCATTATAAGCAATGAGTACCTCTTCTGCAGAATAGAAAGTCTGTCCCTCGCCTTTTACCACTCTACCGGCATCAGTTTTGCGGCCTTTAGTAATATAATAAAGACCCAAAACCATATCCTGTGACGGAACTGTAATCGGCGTACCGTTTGCAGGGTTCAAAATATTGTGAGAAGCAAGCATCAACACTTGCGCTTCAAGGATCGCAGCCTGGCCTAGTGGTACGTGTACCGCCATCTGGTCACCATCAAAATCCGCGTTGAATGCAGTACAAACAAGTGGATGCAACTGGATCGCTTTCCCTTCAATTAATTTTGGCTGGAACGACTGGATACCTAACCTGTGTAGCGTAGGCGCACGGTTTAGTAACACTGGGTGTCCTTTTAATACGTTTTCCAAAATATCCCAAACGATTGGGTCTTTACGGTCAACGATCTTTTTAGCCGATTTAACTGTTTTAACTACTCCCCTTTCAATCATCTTACGAATAATGAATGGTTTGAATAGCTCTGCAGCCATGTCTTTAGGCAAACCGCACTCATGCAGCTTTAGGTTTGGTCCTACAACAATTACTGAACGTGCTGAATAATCCACACGTTTACCGAGTAAGTTCTGACGGAAACGACCTTGTTTACCTTTTAAAATATCAGAAAGAGATTTCAAAGCACGGTTACCTTCAGTTTTAACAGCGTTCACCTTACGTGAGTTGTCAAATAATGAATCTACCGCTTCCTGAAGCATACGTTTTTCGTTACGTAGGATTACTTCCGGAGCTTTAATCTCGATTAATCTTTTCAGACGGTTGTTACGGATAATTACACGACGGTATAAATCGTTCAAATCCGAAGTCGCGAAACGACCGCCTTCTAATGGAACCAACGGACGCAATTCTGGTGGAATCACAGGTACGATCTTAACGATCATCCACTCCGGCTGATTCTCAATATTAGCACGTGCTCCACGGAAAGCTTCTACAACCTGAAGACGTTTTAAAGCCTCATTTTTACGTTGTTGAGAAGTTTCATTAGCTGCCTGGTGACGTAAATCGTAAGATAACTGATCCAGATCAAGGCGTTTCAATAACTCCTCTAATGCATCAGCACCCATTTTAGCCACAAATTTCTGCGGATCTTTATCGTCTAAATATTGGTTCTCTTTTGGTAAAGTATCAAGGATGTCAAGATACTCCTCCTCTGTTAAGAAATCCATTTTCGCTATTCCGTCAGCTTCTTTCAAACCCGGCTGAATAACAACGTAACGTTCGTAATAAATAATAAGATCTAGTTTTTTGGTAGGAAGACCTAACAAATAACCAATCTTGTTCGGAAGAGAACGGAAGTACCAGATGTGCGCAACAGGAACCACAAGATTAATGTGTCCCATACGCTCACGACGTACTTTTTTCTCGGTTACTTCTACACCGCAACGGTCGCACACGATCCCCTTGTAACGGATACGTTTGTATTTACCGCAATGGCATTCGAAATCTTTTACCGGACCGAAAATTCTTTCGCAGAATAAACCATCACGCTCAGGCTTGTAAGTCCTGTAGTTAATGGTTTCCGGCTTTAAAACCTCACCGCTTGAACGCTCCAGGATAGACTCAGGAGATGCAAGACTGATCGTAATGCTGGTGAAGTTACTTTTGATTTTATTATCTTTCTTGTAAGACATATCTCTTTTTTTATTGAAGGTGAAAGGTTTTGAGGTGAAAGGTAAAAGGTACTGGCACCGCCCGAAAACCTTTTACCTTTTTAGCTTTTGCCCTTAACCTTAGTCTAACGTGATTTCCAAACCTAAACCTCTTAACTCATGAACCAATACATTGAATGATTCAGGAACTGAAGGAGTTGGAAGGGTTTCACCTTTAACAATCGCTTCGTATGTTTTAGCACGGCCTACAACATCATCAGATTTAACCGTTAAGATCTCCTGAAGAATGTTAGCTGCACCGAATGCCTCAAGTGCCCAAACCTCCATCTCACCAAAACGCTGACCACCAAACTGAGCTTTACCACCCAGAGGTTGTTGTGTAATTAATGAGTATGGTCCGATTGAACGTGCGTGCATCTTATCATCAACCATGTGACCCAGTTTCAGCATGTAGATAATACCTACTGTAGTTGGCTGGTCAAAACGCTCGCCTGTTAAGCCATTGTATAAATATGTTCTTCCTGATGCTGGCACGCCTGCTTTAGAAACCCACTCCTCCACTTCTTCATGACTCGCGCCATCAAAAATAGGGGTAGCGAATTTAATTCCAAGCTCCTTACCTGCCCAGCCTAAAACAGTTTCGTAAATCTGTCCAAGGTTCATACGCGAAGGTACGCCGAGCGGGTTAAGAACGATATCTACAGGAGTTCCGTCTTCCAGGAATGGCATATCCTCATCACGAACAATACGTGCAACGATACCTTTATTACCGTGACGTCCGGCCATCTTATCACCCACTTTAAGCTTACGCTTTTTAGCGATGTAGACTTTAGCCATCTGTACAATTCCTGATGGAAGCTCATCTCCAACACTGATCGCGAACTTATCACGTTTGTAAGCACCAAGCTCTTCGTTTAGCTTAATGTTATAATTGTGAAGCAATTGCTTGATCAGCTCGTTTTTATCTTCATCAGTTGTCCATTTAGTTGGATTAATGTTTGCAAACTCAAGGTCGGCAAGCATTTTCTGAGTGAATTTAGCTCCCTTCGGTACTAACAACTCTTTGTAGACATTAAATACGCCCTGAGAAGTTTTACCGTTCACGATAGTGAAAAGTTTATCAATAAGGCCATCTCTCAAAGTTTTCACCGCTTTAAAATGACCGTTATCCAATTTCTCTAAGGCTGCTTTCTCTTCAGCTTTAGTTGTTTTCTTAGCACGTGAGAATAGCTTTGTATCGATAACCACACCACTGATTGAAGGCGGAGTTTTTAAAGACGCATCTTTCACATCACCTGCTTTATCTCCGAAGATTGCACGAAGAAGCTTTTCTTCCGGTGAAGGATCAGACTCGCCTTTCGGAGTAATCTTACCAATTAAAATATCACCTTCTTTCACTTCAGCGCCAACGCGGATGATACCATTTTCATCAAGGTCTTTAGTAGCCTCTTCAGAAACGTTTGGAATATCCGGTGTCAATTCTTCTTCTCCACGCTTTGTATCACGAACCTCTAATTCAAACTCTTCAATATGAAGAGACGTAAAGATATCCTGAGATACAACACGCTCAGAAATTACAATCGCATCCTCAAAGTTGAAACCTTGCCAAGGCATGAATGCCACTTTAAGGTTTCTTCCTAATGCTAATTCACCATCCTGAGTTGCATATCCTTCACAGAGAACCTGTCCTTTTTCAACTTTCTGACCTTTTTTAACGATCGGCTTCAAGTTGATACAAGTGCTTTGGTTGGTTTTTTTGAATTTTGTTAAACGGTATGATTTTGTCTCGCCTTCAAAAGAAACCAGTCTGTCGTCTTCGTTTCTTTCGTAAGTGATGCGGATTTCGTTTGCATCCACATACTCTACCACACCATTTCCTTCCGCATTGATCAACGTACGTGAATCACGGGCAACACGACCTTCCAAACCTGTACCAACAATTGGCGCTTCAGGACGAAGCAATGGTACCGCCTGGCGTTGCATGTTTGAACCCATCAATGCACGGTTAGCATCATCATGCTCAAGGAACGGAATTAATGACGCAGCGATAGAAGTGATCTGGTTAGGAGCAACGTCCATCAAATCAAGTCTGTCTGGCTCGATAATTGGGAAGTCACCCTCGAAACGCGCTTTTACACGTGGAGTTTCGAAATTTCCCTTTTCATCATACGATGCATTTGCCTGAGCGATTGTTTTTCCATCCTCATCTTCAGCAGATAAGTAGATAACAGGCTCTTCAACAACCACGCGTCCGTTGTCTACCTTACGATAAGGTGTTTCAATGAAACCGAGATTATTGATTTTGGCATGAACGCAAAGTGATGAAATCAAACCGATGTTTGGTCCCTCCGGAGTTTCGATGGTACACAACCTTCCATAGTGAGTGTAGTGAACGTCACGAACCTCGAAACCAGCGCGCTCTCTTGAAAGACCACCGGGTCCTAAGGCCGACAGACGACGCTTGTGCGTAATCTCTGCCAGAGGATTGGTCTGATCCATGAACTGTGATAACTGATTGGTTCCGAAGAACGAGTTGATCACAGATGAAAGTGTACGTGCGTTAATTAAATCTGTTGGGGTAAACACCTCGTTGTCACGAATGTTCATACGCTCGCGGATAGTACGAGCCATACGCGCCAGACCTACACCAAACTGAGCATATAACTGCTCGCCCACTGTACGTACACGACGATTTGACAAGTGATCAATATCATCCACCTCAGCTTTTGAGTTGATTAATTTGATCAGGTATTTTACTATCGCGATGATATCTTGTTTCGTTAAAACTTTGGTAGCATCAGGCGTATCCAGTTTCAACTTACGGTTGATACGGTAACGGCCTACATCTCCAAGGTCATAACGTTTGTCTGAAAAGAATAAACGGTCGATGATACCACGCGCAGTTTCCTCGTCAGGTGGTTCAGCGTTACGTAACTGACGATAGATATGCTCTACCGCTTCTTTTTCAGAGTTAGAAGTATCCTTCTGTAATGTGTTATATATAATAGAATAATCGGCGTTGCTGGACGCATCATCCTTAGAAAGGATAACGGTTTTAACACCAGCATCGATGATCATATCGATATGGTCGTCTTCTAAGATGGTTTCACGCTCAAGGATGATCTCATTACGATCGATAGAAACTACCTCACCTGTATCTTCATCCACAAAATCTTCTACCCATTTCTTAAGAACCCTTGCAGCGAGCTTACGGCCAACAAATTTCTTCAGGCCTGATTTGCTAACTTTTACCTCATCAGCCAATTCGAACAACTCCAGGATATCCTTATCAGAGTCGTATCCAATTGCACGAAGAAGCGTGGTAACCGGGAATTTCTTCTTACGATCGATGTACGCATACATCACGTTATTTACGTCTGTTGCAAACTCAATCCAAGAACCTTTGAAAGGTATTACACGGGCAGAATATAATTTGGTACCGTTAGTGTGACGGCTTTGACCGAAGAACACACCTGGCGACCGGTGTAACTGCGATACAATTACACGTTCTGCACCATTAATTACAAATGTCCCCTTTGGAGTCATGTAGGGGATAGTTCCCAGGTACACATCCTGAACAATTGTCTCAAAATCCTCATGCTCGGCATCGTTACATGATAAACGTAACTTAGCTTTTAACGGAACACTGTGTGTTAAACCACGCTCAATACACTCTTGTATATCGTAACGCGGCGGATCAATAAAGTAATCAAGAAATTCTAAAACGAAGATGTTTCTTGAGTCAGAGATCGGGAAGTTCTCAGCAAACACCTTAAACAAGCCCTCTGAGTGGCGATTGTCTGAAGTTGTTTCCAATTGAAAAAATTCCCTGAAAGATTGCAATTGCACATCCAGGAAATCGGGATAATCGATCACGTGTTTGCTGGTCGCAAAATTTACTCTTTCGCTTTGATTTTTGTTTGCCAATGGATTAAGATTTTAGTTTAAAAAATAAACTGTGACTTATTCGTTTTTTTGGATTATCCCCAATCTTGTAAAGTCAAACAAAAATGGGTACAATACAAACAGCAATAGACCCCGGTGAAAACCGGAGTCTAAGGCTATTTATTTATTGAGTTAAGATTACTTAATCTCAACAACAGCTCCTGCTTCTTCTAATTGTTTTTTAAGAGCTTCAGCTTCGTCTTTAGCAACACCAGCTTTTAATTCTTTAGGTGCACCGTCAACTAGATCTTTAGCTTCTTTCAAACCTAGACCAGTTAGGTCTTTTACAAGTTTAACAACTGCTAATTTCTGACCGCCAGCCTCTTTAAGGATAACGTCGAAAGAAGTTTTCTCTTCTGCAGCAGCAGGGGCATCGCCACCGCCAGCTGGAGCAGCAACTGCAACTGCAGCAGCAGCAGGCTCAATACCATACTCGTCTTTTAGGATCTGAGCTAATTCGTTAACTTCTTTTACTGTCAAGTTTACTAATTGATCAGCAAACGCTTTTAAATCTGCCATTATATTTAATTTTTAAATCAATACTTTTTTAAAATGTACGGAGCTTGAAGGTGCCCGTTTTAACCTCTTTCTTGTAATGTTTTCACTAAACCTGCGATTGTAGTTCCACCCGATTGAAGAGCAGAAATAACATTCTTAGCAGGCGACTGCAATAATCCGATGATTTCTCCAACAAGCTCCTCTTTAGATTTCAGAGTTGCAAGAGCTTCTAGCTGGTTATCGCCAACAAATACTGCTGTATCAATATAAGCGCCTTTTAAAACTGGCTTATCACCTGTTCTTCTAAGCTCTTTAATCAATTTTGCAGGAGCATTTGCTACTGATGAAAACAGGATAGTTGATGAACCTTTTAATACCGAGTCAAAATCTGAAGAATCTACGCCCGCAGCTTCCATAGCCTTACGAATAAGGGTATTTTTTGCTACTTGTAAAGAGATTCCGTTTTCAAAAAATTTACGACGGATGGTATTAATTTTTGCTACAGTTAGTTCGGAAGTATCGGTAATATAGAAATTACCGTACTCTTTGATCTGCTCAGACAAAGCTTGAACAATCTCTTGTTTTTCTTCTTTTCTCATGATTAGATCCCCACTACTGATTTAGTTTCAACTTCGATTCCCGGAGACATAGTAGAAGAGATATGAATACTCTTGAAATATGTTCCTTTAGACGACGAAGGCTTTAATTTTGAAAGCGTTTGAAGAATTTCAACTGCATTCTCATAAATCTTGTCGGCCGGGAAAGATACTTTTCCTATTGAAGTATGAATGATACCGGTCTTATCAACCTTGAAGTCAATCTTACCACCTTTTACATCTGTTACTGCTTTACCAACTTCGGTAGTTACAGTACCTGATTTAGGGTTTGGCATAAGGTTACGAGGACCTAAAATACGTCCCAGTCTACCTACTTTTGCCATAACGCTAGGCATGGTGATAATGATATCAACATCTGTCCATCCACCTTCAATTTTGGCGATATACTCATCCAGACCCACGTAATCTGCTCCGGCTGCTTTAGCTTCTTCTTCCTTATCAGGAGTTACTAATGCTAAAACGCGGACAGTTTTACCTGTTCCATGAGGTAATGTTGCTATACCACGTACCATTTGATTTGCTTTACGCGGATCTACGCCCAAACGAACGTCGATATCTACAGAAGCATCAAATTTTGTAGTGGTAATATCTTTTACAAGAGCAGATGCATCCTGTAAACTATATGCTTTACCTACCTCAATTTTGGATAGTGCCTTTTTTTGATTTTTTGTTAATCTAGCCACTTTCTTAATTTGATTAATTAATTCCAGGGAGCGTTACCACTAACGGTAATTCCCATACTGCGCGCTGTACCAGCAACCATTCTCATGGCAGACTCTACAGTAAATGCGTTTAAGTCGGTCATTTTATCTTTAGCAATGGTTTCTACCTGTTCCCAGGAAACCTGCGCAACCTTTTTACGGTTAGGCTCTGCTGATCCACTCTTGATACCAGTAACTTCCATTAACTGGATAGCAACCGGTGGAGTTTTAATGATAAAATCGAACGACTTATCAGCGTAAACTGTAATTACAACTGGCAATACTTTGCCTGGCTTGTCTTGGGTACGTGCATTGAATTGCTTACAAAACTCCATGATGTTTACACCCTTAGCACCCAACGCAGGTCCTACTGGTGGAGACGGGTTTGCTGCCCCTCCCTTAATCTGTAATTTAATAAGCGCACTAACTTGTTTTGCCATTTTTGTTGATTATTTGATACTCAATGTTAGTTAGTTGGAAGCTATGTAACAATTAAGATTTTATAGTTAGATTTGATTTGAGACACTAGATTTGATATACGCTCTCATATCTCAGCACTCATACCTCGAATCTTTTTACTCTTTCTCTACTTGCATGTAATTCAACTCCAATGGAGTACGGCGCCCGAAGATTTTCACCATTACTTTCAGCTTTTTCTTTTCTTCGTTCACTTCTTCAATTACACCTGTGAATCCATTAAACGGACCATCCATTACTTTAACGTTCTCGCCAACGTAATATGGCACATTCATGACTTCTCCCTGCTGAGCCATTTCATCTACTTTTCCAAGTATCCGATTTACCTCTGCCGGGCGTAATGGAACCGCATTTCCCTGCTTATCACCAAGAAATCCGATTACACTGTTAATATTTTTGATAACGTGCTCAAGCTCGCCATCAAGATTAGCTTCAATCAGTACGTAACCCGGATAAAAGTTTCTTTCCTTAGCGATCTTTTTACCGTCACGCATCTGGTAATACTTTTCCATAGGAATTAGAACCTGTGGCAACAAATGAGAAATACCAAGACGATTTATCTCCGCCTCGATATATTGCTTTACTTTCTTCTCTTTGCCGCTAACAGCCCTTACTACATACCATTTCAGTTGGTCACTCATTGTGTTAAGCATTAGTCACTGAATGATAATATGATTCTATAATAGTGCGTATCCCATTATCCATTGCAAAAATCATTACTGCAATAATCAATGATGCTACAAGTACGATAACTGCAGAGTTCTGCAATTCAGACCATGTAGGCCACGAGACCTTAGTGGTCATCTCATCGTACGACTCTTTTAAAAATTCTACTACTTTAGCCATTGTGAAGCTTTAGCACGGGAACAAGGATTCGAACCCTGATCAAAGGTTTTGGAGACCTCTATTCTACCATTGAACTATTCCCGTATGAGCCTAAATCCCTAAAGGGACTTAAGTACAAAGTACTCAGGCGTTCAGACCCGAGTACTTTGCGTTTATTTTAAACAGCATCCAATTCCCTTTCGGAATTTGGAATTTATGCTAAGATTTCAGTTACCTGACCAGCACCTACAGTTCTACCACCTTCGCGGATAGCGAAACGTAAACCTTTTTCCATCGCGATAGCGTTGATAAGTTTTACAGTGATAGTAACGTTATCACCCGGCATAACCATTTCTACTCCTTCAGCAAGAGTGATCTCGCCTGTAACGTCTGTTGTACGGAAGTAGAACTGAGGACGGTATTTGTTGAAGAATGGAGTATGACGACCACCTTCAGCTTTTGACAATACGTAAACCTCTGCTTTGAAATCCGTGTGAGGAGTTACTGAACCTGGTTTGCAGATAACCATACCACGACGGATATCAGTTTTCTCAATACCACGTAACAATAAACCAACGTTATCACCTGCTTCACCTCTGTCAAGGATCTTACGGAACATCTCTACCCCAGTAACAGTTGATTTCAAGTTCTCAGCACCCATACCAAGGATCTCAACAGGCTCGCCTGAATTGATTACACCACGCTCGATACGGCCAGTTGCTACTGTACCACGACCAGTGATTGAGAAAACGTCCTCAACTGGCATCAAGAACGGAAGATCAGTAAGACGTGGAGGAATTGGGATGTAGTTATCTACAGCTTCCATTAATTCCATGATTTTACCAACCCAGTTTGCATCTCCGTTCAAACCACCAAGAGCAGAACCTTGAATTACAGGGATATCATCACCTGGATATTCGTAGAATGATAATAGTTCACGAACTTCCATTTCAACAAGCTCTAACAACTCTGGATCGTCTACCATATCCACTTTGTTCATAAATACAACAAGTGCTGGTACACCAACCTGACGAGCTAGAAGAATGTGCTCACGAGTTTGAGGCATAGGACCATCAGTTGCAGCAACTACGATAATCGCGCCATCCATCTGAGCAGCTCCAGTAACCATGTTCTTTACATAATCCGCGTGACCTGGACAGTCTACGTGTGCGTAGTGACGGTTAGCTGTAGAATACTCTACGTGTGCTGTATTGATTGTGATACCTCTTTCTTTTTCTTCAGGAGCTGAGTCAATTGAATCGAAAGAACGAGCTTCAGATAAACCTGCATCAGCCAATACTTTTGTAATAGCGGCAGTTAACGTTGTTTTACCGTGGTCAACGTGACCGATAGTACCGATGTTTAAGTGCGGCTTACTGCGGTCAAATTTTTCTTTTGCCATTGTTTTATACTTATTTAGTAGGTTAAATTTTTATGTTATATTAATACCTTCAAGAGCCAATGATGGGACTTGAACCCATGACCTCTTCCTTACCAAGGAAGTGCTCTACCGCTGAGCTACATCGGCTAATTTCTATTTGCTTTTCATTTACCAGTTCTCACAAAATGAAAAAACTGCAAACGGCAAATGCCGACTGCTTAACTTTTTACTGAGCGGAAGACGAGGTTCGAACTCGCGACCTATAGCTTGGAAGGCTATCGCTCTACCAACTGAGCTACTTCCGCTTTTTTGAACCAGCCGAGGTCCAAATTTAGAATATAGATTTGAAACACCTTTCAGGCCTCAATGTCTACATCCGTGTGTTATAATGATTGAGGACTGAATAATAGCGATAGAATATCAACATTCAATCCTTCGGTATTTCTTCCTTCAATCTGTTCCAGTGGGGGGAGAAGGATTCGAACCTTCGTAGCCGAAGCAACGGATTTACAGTCCGTCCCATTTGACCGCTCTGGTATCCCCCCAGCCGATTTACGATTTTGGGATTTCAGATTTACGATTGCAAAATCAAAAACCAAAAATCTTAATTCGTAAATCTAATGAGCCTCCTATCGGGATCGAACCAATGACCTACTGATTACAAGTCAGTTGCTCTACCAGCTGAGCTAAGGAGGCATGTATTAAAACACTTAAAAAAAACGTATGTTAAAGAACAAAACTCTCAGTGATTAATTCTTAAAAAAGGACCTCTCTGAAAGGGACTGCAAATCTACACAAATTAAAGGCTCAGCAAAATTTTTTTAAAAAAAAATCCGGCAGTGTTTTCAGGCCGGATTTTCATGGTTTTCTTAAATATTTTTTAATCAGGCACTTGCCGTATTTAAAACAAAATCAGTTTTATAATTACTTAAACGAACATTGAGTTTAGACTTGTACCTATCTATCTGACGACGAAGCGATTCGGTCGCCAGATCCGCAGCTTCTTCGAACGATTTACATTGTTGTTTAGAAAAAAGCATATTTCCCGGAAGATTTAGTTTTATCTCGAGGATTTTGTTTAATTCATCCTCCGTCTTCTCTAATCGAAGATAAACTTCCGCACTTATTATCTGATCGAAGAACTGATCTAACTTATCAGCTTTTTTTTGAATGAAGGCCAACAGCTTTCTATCGGCATTGAAATGGATAGACTGAACACTAATTTTCATTTTTCCTCCTTGTTTTAAGCCTTTGGATGGGCTTGTTTATAAATTGTTTTTAATCGCTCGACAGAATTATGTGTATACACTTGCGTGGCTGCGAGGCTTGCATGTCCGAGTAGTTCCTTAATAGCATTTAGATCTGCCCCCTTGTTTAGAAGGCTGGTAGCAAACGAGTGCCGCAACACATGCGGACTTTTTTTCTGATGAGTACTAATGTTAGACAGATATTTATTAACTATACGGTAAATAAGCTTAGGATAAGCAGGCTTACCTTCGTTTGTTACGATTAATGCTGACGAAAGGTTCTCGAATTTCCCGGCTGATTTCGCTTCGGCATATTCATCGAGCAGCTTCATCAGGGTAACGTTGACAGGAATTATTCGCTGTTTGCTGCGCTTGCCTGTTACCCGGATAGTTTGCTCGTAAGTATTAACATCCGAAGCACGTAACGTAATAAGTTCGGCCAGGCGGATACCGGTACCAAATAACATCTCAACTACAACCCTGTCGCGCAACCCGGTGAAGTCGCTATCGAAACCATCTGTTTTATCCAGCAGATCATTCAATTTTTTATCATCAACAAACACCGGAAGCTTTTTTGATATTTTGGGAGCCTTAATCTGCAGCGTTGGATTTAGTTCTACCAGGCACTCGCGCTCAAGGAATTTGTAAAAAGTTCTTAAGGAAGATAACCTGCGATGCACGGAACGGGGCTCGGCGTTAGCATCCATCATATCAACCATCCAGCTTCGTATGTCGTAATGACTTGCGGTCGCAAAATCAGATTCGCTTTTGGAAAGAAATTTATCGAATTGATATAGGTCTTGTATATAAGCGCTTACGGTATGCGCTGAGAAACGTTTTTCGTATTGAAGGTAGTTGGTAAAACGTTCTATAAACATCAAAACCTATTTGTGTACTGCAAAAGCAATATACAAATAGGTTTTTGATTTAGAAAATATATTGAGAAAAACTAGATACCAGCTTCCTGGTTCAAGCCTTGCTTATAAATCGCCTTTTTAACTTGTGTACGACGGGTAATAGATTTTTTTTCAAATGCCTGACGACTGCGAAGCTCTCTTAAAACTCCTGTTTTCTCGAATTTCTTTTTAAAGCGCTTTAATGCTTTATCTAATGATTCTCCGTCTTTTACGTTTATTATGATCATAATCTTTGATACCTCCTCTCGTTTAAGGATTGCAAATTTACGGCAAAAATCTGAATATCAAAGATGAATCGGGAAGTTTTTTTCACTAAATACTTAAACGTAAAAAGGCTACCCTATTTTAGGATAGCCTTTGATCCAGCAAAGCTGCTTTACTTTACTACTAAAGCCTGATTTATCAAATACACGAGATTATTTCTATGTGCCTTTGTTTCTTCGTTGCCGGCCACAGCACCCGACATCTTCGTTTTCAATTTCTTTAACGTGTATCTCGACGCCGCTTTCGAGACATCATCTGTAGGAGATTTAACATCCGCCAACTGCGAAAGCTGTTTTACAAAAGCAGTTTGCAAGTACTGTCGGTAAGTATTCACATTCCCCCTTAGATCCGCGTCGAAGATTCCTTTAGAAAGATCGTTCATCACATCGGCAAGGCTATACTGATTGCCATACATCCTGCTATCCGTGATACGTTGAGTAGTGGTGGGATGAAGAATATGGGCCAGCGCCGAAGTCCCTAAGTTATTATACATGCTACTGAGTTTGGGATCTTCCGTTCCCGAAAAGAAGTTAAAGCCCCTGCGCTGGCTTTGCAAATAAGGCAACAGGTAATTATCGGCTTTAAAAGCATCGGGTGCGAATACCTTATTAGTAAGCACCTGCATGGCGCGCTTCTGAGTAGCGAGAGGAACCGGGGTGAACGGTTTATTCGGACTGTTCTGACCTACAAAGCTTCTGTCGACATAGACGCCACCCACGTATCTGCTCACAACGTTAATCATCGATGAACGCTGACCAAGTAAAGAGTTGTACCGCGCACGCAACTCGGCGTAACCTCTTCCCTCTTTGCTGTATTTATCTTTCAGGTTAGGAATGATATTATTCACGAGTGTCAGCCGCTCAACGGCGTAACCTATCGCATCACTACTCATATCATTTACATTAACACGTGGATCTATAGCTTTACCAGGCGAGCGCATATCGTCGGCATCGTTACCGAAAGCAAGATCTGGTTCTGTACTGCGGCTCAAAAGCTTTTTACGGAACATATCTTCTTCGGCGGCGGAAACAGGCGTATAACCGAATTGTATTGCCCAGATATCATAAGGCCCCGGCCTGGTAGTATAGTAATCGCCTTGTTTTCTGCGATCAACACTAATATTAATTGCCGGATAATCCATTACACTTCCGGTAAGACCTTTTTTTCGGGTTATAGCAGTATTATGCACTTCCGAAAGTTTTAACATCTGGCTTGACTTCATATTATGATTCAAGCCCAGCGTATGGCCCATTTCATGCAATATCAAATAATACAGAAATTGCTTATGCATTTCTTTGATGTCTGCATCTGTTGCCTGGCTTGCCTGAAGCGCCGTAAGCCCTGCTGAATATTGTGCCTTTAGCTCGTGGGCCATGGTGCAGGTGATTTCCTGGTGCTTCATACCGGGAAAAACAAGCGGCTGCGGTGCAGGACTGCGGTATAATTCATCCATAATAGGTGTGGCGCTTCCACTATACCATTCTACAGTAATATCAGAGCCTAGTATCTGGCCAGTTCTGGGATTTACAAAACTCGGACCGATTGCTCCATACTGCGGATGAGCGGAAGAAACCCAACGAATTACATTGTAGCGGATATCACTTGGGTCCCAGTCTACCGTATCAGGCATAATCTTCATTACCACGGCATTTTTGAAGCCTGCTTTTTCAAATGCTTCGTTCCACTTTTCGCCGGCTTCTTTTACGGTTTGCCGAAACTCTACCGGTGTTGTATTTTCAATCCACCAAACAATTGGCTCAACCGGCTCACTTAAGGCCGCATTGGGATCCTTTTTTACCAGATGCCAGCGGTTTATCATGTCCCGGTAGTTTACCGGATCAATACTTGTGAGATTATTTATTTCCTGGGTAAAATATCCAATTCTGGGATCGTCCAGGCGAGGCTGAAAATTATTTTGGGGCACTTCAATAAAGCTATGTTGCATCCGTACACGAATGTATCTTGCGTCTGTTATGTCGTTACCTCCGCCATTGTAAGGTGCAGGGTTATCGTAGGCAAGATCTACCTGTACATCGATGTTGTCGGGGAATGATTTTACTTTATGATATTTTGATTTTGCAGAATTAAAAGACCCCAGATTAAAGAAAGCAGTTGGCGGCGCACCAATCGGAGCAAGAGGCTTTACAGGATCGAGCTTATCGCTAATGAACAGTGCATCAGCGTTTACGAGGTAGCCTACCGAGTCTTCTACTGTATATTTTTCAGAGAGAACTACGGCTTCAGGCACATCAACTCCTGCTGTTTTACTTACAGCATTAGCCTTATCATAGTAAAAATTGGTATTTACTTCTTGGAACTCCAGTTTATCAAAGGCCTTTACTATTTTAAATACACTGGTTGCCCGGTGCATACTTTGGTTTAGATAGAGGCTGGTGGGACCGCTGATCGAAAAACTTTGATAAACGAACTCCTTACCAAGTTGGTTTTTTTTAACGTATAACTGAACGGAGCCCGTAATAGTGTCTTGATAGATAGTAAACAGGCCCTTTAGCTTTTTACTCGATTTGACCTTTTCAGCGAGAGTAGGTTTCTTTTCCTTCGGAGGTTCAGGCGATGTTGGCTTTGCAGCAATATTTGCGTTTTTCTTCCCTTTGTTCTTTTTTTGAGCATTTGCGTCAACACCCGCGAGAGTTCCGATAAGGAGCAGCCCTGCTAATAAAAGTTTTTGCATATAGATTTTTCTTACCTAAAAATAACGGATTTTTTTTTGAATATACTACGGTTGGGACAAATATTTAATTCTTAGGATAGCAGGCAACGCTACCCTGGTGGAATACATATAAAGGTTTGAGCTTTGCAGAAACGGCTCATTAAATGCCATCTGGGAAAATTGGTTTAAAAGACAGTTTCAGTCCTTCAATACTTCCCGGGATATCACAATTTTCTGAATCTCGGAGGTGCCTTCTCCAATGGTACAGAGTTTAGCATCTCTATAATATTTTTCGACCGGAAAATCTTTGGTGTATCCATATCCACCAAAAATCTGGACTGCATCATTAGCTACCCTTACCGCCACTTCGGATGCGTAATATTTCGCCATGGCCGAATTCTTTGTAACGGCTTCTCCTCTGTTTTTTAGATCTGCGGCTTTCATGATTAAAAGTTCTGCGGCCTCTATATCGGTAGCCATGTCAGCAAGCTTGAAAGCTATTCCCTGAAACTTAGAAATAGGCTGCCCGAATTGATGACGTTCCTTCGAATATTTTACAGCTGCTTCAAAGGCACCCTTGGCAATACCTAAAGCAAGCGCCGCAATAGAAATCCGGCCTCCGTCGAGCACCTTCATCGCCTGCTTAAACCCCTCGCCTTCAGCCCCCAATAAGTTGTCTTTATGCACCCTGCAATTATCGAAAACCAATTCGGTAGTTTCCGAGGCACGCATTCCCAATTTATTTTCCTTTTTACCATGAACAAAACCCGCAGTGCCCTTCTCTACCACAATAGCCGAAACACCGGCTGCACTGTTACGCTCTCCGGTCCTCGCCATTACTACCGCTACGTCGCCAGATTTACCATGAGTTATCCAGTTCTTGGAGCCGTTAATAACATAGTAATCACCGTCTTTAACTGCAGTAGTGTTCATATTCAGCGAATCCGAACCTGTGTTGGCTTCAGTAAGCGCCCAGGCTCCAATCCATTCGGCCGTAGCTAAATTTGGGAGCCATCTTTGCTTCTGCTCATCGTTCGCAAAGGATAGGATGTGTCCCGTACATAGCGAATTATGGGCTGCCAGCGACAAACCTATCGAACCACAAACCTTGGCTATTTCTACAATAACATTCACATATTCGAAATAACCAAATCCGGAGCCGCCATATTCTTCTGGAACCAGAACGCCCATCAATCCAAGTTCTCCCAATTTTTTAAATGTATCTACTGGAAAAGTCTGGGCTTCGTCCCATTCCATAACATGGGGTCTTATGTTCTTTTCAGCAAAGTCGCGAACCATTTGCGTAACCATTTGCTGGTTTTCTGAAAAAGAGAAGTCGTAGCCGGGAGAAGTATTGCTGCTCATAAATTTTCAACAGGTTATGTAATTATAACATATTTGGACCAGAAAGGTTACACGAGTATCTAGTTTGTAGCAAACGACAGGTAAGGTGCTATTTTATTCAGAACAGTTTCATTAAGAATGGCAATTGGCCTTAAACCGTCCAGGTCTTTATAATTGCCATGCTGCTTTCTGTATTGAATAATTGCATTCATCTGCTTATAAGTAAGGTATGGATGTTTCCTGAGATCATCAAAAGTAGCGGTATTTATGGAGATCTGCTTTACGGCCTCCGGACGGACCACTACCCGGTTTACCAGTTTTTGATAAACCAGTGAGTCTATACCATAAACCTCTCTCAACTGTTCTTTCCTGCAAAATCCACCAAGGCGGTTCCTGTATTTGATGATCCGGATTGCGAAGGCCGGCCCAATTCCGTTGAGGCTTTCTAACTGCGCAGAATCGGCAGAGTTTAGGTCGACCGGCATCGCGAACTTCATATCCGGCTTTTTATATGCAGCTTCCTTATATGCATCTTTCTTTTCAGGGATGGTAATAAACGGTTCAAGCCGTTCGTAGTCGCTGGCTCTGATTGAATAGATCTTTCTGAGATCCTCTTTTTTATAAAACCTGCCGCCTTTGGATTCGAAGTTTTTGATCACCTTAATTTGTTTTGCAGTTAAACCGAGGCGCTGCCAGTCGGAAACAGATAAGTTGTTGGGATTGAAACTGAACAGTTCTCCCGACAGCTCTCTGTTTTCAACTTCATCACGAAGGAACGGCCTGAATTTGCGGGTTTCTTTTTTTTGGGCCGATGCCATGAAAGCGTTGATTTCTTTTTCGAAGGCAACATGATCATATACTTGAGGCGGTACAAAAAACGAATAAATAACCGGTGCAAGAGCCACTAAAACCAGAAGAACTGCGAAGACCAGCAGCCCGTTTAATTCCTTTTTCGAGAAGGAGAAAGCATCTTTAACGTTCTTATTCATAGGCGATTTAGGTCTGATAAAAATAATTGTTTTTATCAAAAATCATAAATGCGAGAATATTTAATGGCAGACATTTGCGATATACGTGTAAGCACTAATTCTCTTCCCGTTTTACAAGTAAGAAGTCTTCGCTTTCAAGCTTAAGGTATCCGTACTCATAGCAAAAATGATAAACGTTTCCCTTTTGCGTCTGATAGGTGTGAGTAAAGTAAGAAAAACTGAAACCCCTGTTTAATAGTTTTTCACGACTTACTTTAGTCTTTCCATCCGGATTTAACTTCCGCAGAATGTCTCTGTTCTTGCGGAGAATAGTATTCACTTCTTTGACAAAATCGCTTTTTTCTGTTTTGAGACGATTGTTATAATTACTTCTGCATTGGTCATCGCAGAATTTTTTGTCTGCTCGACCTTTAAGAAGTTCCGAACAATCAAGGCAGAACCGATCCATAATTCCAGGTTTAGATACTCGAATATAACACTTATCCGTGTATAACCGGATATACACGGATATAAATGTTTATCCTCCGGTTAATTTTCAGGGCTCTTTCCACCTTTGTATCGTCGGTGATGAAGGAATATCACTGTTCGTTAATCAGGTAATCAAATAAAATTAAAACATGAGTAATTTAAGAAACAGCGTTCGTTTAGTAGGTCATTTAGGAAACGAGCCGGAAGTAAAGAAAACCGCGAACAATAAAACGCTCGCTAGAGTATCCATCGCTACAAATTCTTCTTATAAAAATGAGAAAGGAGAAAAGATTGAAGAAACGCAATGGCACAATCTGATAATGTGGGATAACAACGCTAAGCTGGCCGAAAAGTATTTACGTAAGGGTAGCGAGATCAGTATTGAGGGAAGGTTAAGCTCTCGAAGCTACACAGACAACTCGGGCGTAAAGAAATATATTACCGAAATTATAGTGAACGAAATCTTGCTTTTAGATAAGAAAAAAGATTGAGATCCAAATACCTTATCTCTGAGGGTGGCTTGATTTATTAAGCCGCCTTTTTTACTTTTTGATCTTTACATTTTTGAAATCCTCGCGCGTATAAACTCCGGGCATAGCATGGTCGCCTTCTTCAAACTCGACTTTTATGGCTTTGATTCCTGGCAATTCTGTGAGAGAAAAAGTGACTTCAGCCAAATAGGCCTCGGCTCCAGCGCTGCCCATCTCCTGGGTTAGTTTGCTGGCATCGGCGATTCTTAAATTGACGGTATCGGTCTTCGAGCTTATTAGATCAAGCTTTATTCCTTCATATTTGGCATTGATGACACGAAGCATATCGTCTACGTCAGCTTTACCTATATTCTCCTTGCTCCGCACTAAGTTTAAATCCTGAGTTTCCTGATCGTATTCTACTGCATAAGGCGGAGCATTTATTGGTGCAGGGGCATCTTCCACAACAGTATCCGCCACATCCTGATCTGTTACCTTATTTTCGGATTCGTTGCTACACGATACAACCAGAACATAAGCCAATAGCACATAAACGATTCTTCTCATGATAATCTATTAAGGGGTGGTAACCGCAACCGGAAGCACTTTACCATTAAAAAACTTATGACCAGTTAGCGAAAAGTCTGCAATATATTTACCCATTTCAAAGGCCATTACCGGCGATTGATAACCTGGAAAAGCCTTTTCCAGCATCTCAGTTTGGGCAGAACCTAAAGCTAAACAATTGAAATGAATTTTCCGCTCTTTATATTCCACAGCCAGGCATTCTGTAAGAGTGTGCAATGCAGCTTTGCTGGCGGAATAGGCGGCCAATCCGGGAAACTTCGCGCTTCCTGCCACTCCGCCCATGCTTCCGATATTCACAACATGTGCATTTTCGTTCAAAATGGGCAAAAGGTGATGGATCATTTTCACATGCCCAAGCAGATTGCTTTGCAACATCTCTACAAAATCAAGCTGTGTGGTGTCTTCAAAAGATTTATTAATAAGCTGCCCGGCATTGTTGATTAGAATATCGACCGCTCCGATCCTGTCCTGGATAAAACTTACCAGAGAAGTATAGTCATCGTGCACAATATCAAACTTGGCCGGGTACAATTTACACTCCGGATTCAGTGATAAAGCAATTTGGTAAAGTCGCTTCAAATTATCTTCAGAGCGTGCAAGTGCTACCACCTCATGTTCTGAATTTAAAATCAGTTCCAGGACGGCTTCAAACCCAACCCCGCTGCTAGCTCCTGTAATTACAATTTTCATTATATAATCTATTTAGATGAACGTAGTGTATATCTCCTTCGCTTCCTCAGGTTTTTATCCCAAGTGTTGCAAAGTTCGAAGTTTTAAGGAGATTCCAGTCCTTTGAATTGGCATTTCTCTACAGATGCAATAAGACAACCTTTGAAATTTTAATCAGCTGATTCTGGTATAGTTTTGTCTGCCTGCATCTCGAAGTCCTCTGCCTCTTCTTCGGTTGGGAGTGGCTCAAACTCCCGCGAACGATATACAAACCAAAGGCCCGAAAACGCAACCAGAGTGGATAAGATAGAGAAAGTGAACGTAACGAACACCGCCAGATTTTGGTTCATATCAAAAACTTCCGAGATATGCACCATGACATATTCACGCGTTCCGAAACCAAAGGCGCCAATAGGAATGATTGCAGCAATAGAAGAAACCAGAAAGCTAAACAGATATGGCGAAAATTTTCCTGTAAAATTCTGAGAGAGCAAAATACACATAACGCTTACCAGTTGAAGAGACTGCACAACAATGGCTTTTGCGTGGGCTTTGATAAAATTAGTATTATACTCTTTAAAGAAGATTTGTAATAAAATGTAATAGATAGTAGTGCCCATGGTTAAACCGGCCACAATAACATACCAGGCAATATCAATTCTTGGAATCATCAAAATTAAGGTTGCGAACAAAAATCCAATCGCCCAAAGCCCGCTTACTCGATCCAGAAGTATTGCAAAAATTATCCTGCGCGTTCGTTTCTGGAAGTGCCTTCGAAGCAAATAGATCTTGTAGCCATCACCACCAATGCCCCCATATATATTATAAAACAAGCCCAGAAGATACAGTTTGAAATTGAAATCAAACGAGACATCAATCCCTATCGATTTTAAAAAACTGAGCAATCGCCATGATGAAACCACCTGTGAGAAGAAGTAAGCCAAAAGCGCCAGGAAGATATAAAACAGGTCGCTGGTAAGGTACAGCTTCTTAATATCGTTAAAGTCGATTTTTTGAAATACAACATAAATAAGAGCGATTGTGAGGACAATCTTTAACGGGGTTTTAACGGCTTTCCAGATTTTTTTCATTTCGTAGAAAACTTCTCCTTCCGGATAAGTCTCGATGTGTTAATGTGTGCGTCGGGTTTCTGAATACAACACAATTTATACATGAGTGTTCTTTTTTGAACGATTGATTCATTGCGTACCAAAGCTCACACAGAGTTTACCCGCGGACAAATGTAAGAAATAATGCTTTCAGAAATTCCTTAAGAAGTTCAGTTGTGTCTTTGCAAAAAAAGGATTGAGCTCTTTATTTCAAAACACTGACAACCGATTGAGAACGAAGTCTGATGCATTAATTCGTCAAAATAATTTTGAATATGCAACCCTTTTCCGGCTCGCTTTGAACCGATATACTTCCGCCTAAAGATTCGACTTGTGCCTTCGTCATGTGTAATCCAAGGCCTTTACCCTCACTTTGCGTAGTAAAACGTTTATATAAGCCGAAAATCTGTTGTCCGTATTGTTCCATATCAATCCCCATACCATTATCAGAAACTTCAATATAGGTATGCTGTGTGTCTTTCCAGGCTTTAACCACGATTTTGGGAGGTCTTTCTGCCGATTTATACTTAATCGAGTTTGATATTAAGTTGTGAATAATGCTTTGAATATAGCTTTTGATACTTGTAATCTGCTCTGCGTCTTTATCAATTTGGATGATGACTTCGGCATTTGACTGGATTATTTGCTGTTCGAGGTTATAACAAACCCCGTTTACAATGTCAGTCAATTGAAATACTTCCCGCTTTTCGTTCAAAGGAGACCTGGCAGTTAACACATCATTCAAATCTTTGATTAAGGTATCGATTGACTGGGCTGACTGCATAATGTAATCAAAAATTTGCCGCACGTCCTCGGGAGGAGTATTGGGGTTAAGAATATACGACATACCGAGAATATTCGCAATCGGAGACCGAAGATTATGGGATACAATGTAATTGAATTGCATCAACTCATTATACCTGTTATTGATCTCACGAATCAGACGTTCGCGTTCCTGCTCGTTTTGTTTCTTTTCGGTGATATTTTGTGCAAGGAGAATAATAGAAGTTACTTTTCCCAAATCACTTTTCACCGGTCCGATACTTACGTCGTACCATTCGACAAAACTAGACTCTCCCTGCCCCTGCATCTGAAAATTATCGACAATGCCCAAAGCAAAAACTCGGTCAATAATCTCCTTTAATTGATCCCGGTATGCCGGGAGAACGAAATCGAATGCCAATGATCCAATAACATCTTCTCTCTTTCTGTCGCCAATATTATTAATGTAGGTGATTTTATATTCCGAACATAGTTCAATAATATAGATCGGCGAACTCTCGGCGATTGCCCTGAAATGTTCCTCACTATGCGCCAAAGCATCCTGCGATTCCTTCATCTCGGTAATATCCTGAACCATCCCGAACAGATATTGGTTGGCATTTGAATCGGGTCGCTTACTTGATGACTGCTCTTTTATATATTTTATTTTTCCGGTACTGGTAATCAGACGATACTCAATAGAATAAGAGGAGTTATTTAATTTCGATTGCTCGATGGTGCTTTTAAACTGCTCTTTGTCGTCGGGATGGATATAATTCAAATAAGCAGATAATGACGGAGAAACCGCGTTTTTATCTTCCTCTAAAATTTCAAACACTCCGTCGCTCCACTCATGCTTGCGGTTATTGGGGTACCACACCCAATATCCCACCTTTGCCAATTTATGACTGAAAGATAAAAGATGTTCACGCCGCAACAATTCATTTTGAATAATTTTCAGGGCGGTAATATCAACGCCATAACCAACCTTATATTTTTGGTTATCAGGTCCTTTAAGCGGCTTTAAGGTTCGCACAAAGAAACGCTTCTTGCCAGATTCGTCAGAAAGTTCTTCTATCCACTCGATGGGCTTTTTCAGTTCATCAACCAGATTGTACATTTCAGTTCGAGATTCGGCAATCTCAATGCTCTTTCCTCTGGCTTTACAGTAATCAAAATCGTCTTTACCTATTAACCACTCCCTTAATTTGTCATCCTTTACTGCCGACTTACTAACCAGTATGTAACGATTTTTGTCGTCAAACACAGCTATATCTATGTTGACATTGTCAATTATACTTTCATAGAAGGCGTTCGCTGTCTTAAGTTTCTGCTTTGTGTTTATTGTTGAGGTAATATCTCTTATGATGCACAGCACCTCGACATTGTCGCTTTTTATAAATCGTGCCTCAAAATGGGTTTGCCGGTTATCCGAACCACTGAGGTGATATTCATAACTAATTGCTTTTCCATGCTTCAGGACATCGGAAATATGCATCAGAAAGTCTGATGAGATTTCTGCGGGAAACATTTCCTTAACATTACGCCGAGTGTTGAAATCATGAGAAACACCCAGCTCATCATCCCCCTTATACGAAACACACTCGCCGTTTATGTTCACTCTTAACAGTACGTCTGGTATCTTATCCAGAAGAGATCTTAAGCGTTTCTCAGCCGAACTACTTCCCCTAACCCGGGCCTCCAGCGCAGCGGTTACCTGTCTGTACTCCTTCTTTTCAGAAATGTCAGTAATATACCCCTCCGTATACAACCATTCTCCGCCATCGCTGTAAACGTCATTAGCAATCTCCCTAACCCACTTGATTTCCCCCTGTTTGCTGATGATCCGATATTCGCAACTGAGCTCGGTGTTATTGCCAGAATTTGCCTGAAAATATTCCAGTACCCAATCTTTATCTTCCGGATGAACCAAATCTGCGTGACTTTTATAGGCATTATCTACCAGCTCTTTCGGGTAATATCCGGTTAGATCATAACAACCATTGCTTACGTATAAAAAGGTACGAAGGGGATCAAACCTGCAGTGGTATATCATACCAGGCAAGTTCCTCAGAAGATTTTGTGATAAGGAAGGGTTTATTGTAGGTTGCTCCATTCGGGCACTCATCTGTCACTGACTTAATAAAAATTAAATATAGATTAATTTTCAAAAAAAATGAATTCGAAATACCAATACATCGCTTTTATACGTTAAAAATGAGCGCTAAAGCCAGCGTAGTAATTTCTTGGTGCGGACGGATTGTAATATCTCGCGGCAAACGCGTTCAAATCATTCCCTAAACTATACTTCGCATTTAATAAGTTATCAACCCCTGCAAAGGTTTTTATGCCATATTTCCCCAAGCGGCTTTTCCAGGTTAGTTTCGCCTGCATTAAATGATATTTTTCTGCAAAATGTGAATTAGCATCGTTCAGTGGGATGGAAGATACATAACTATGCTGAGCATACAGACTCGTGGAAAACGGAAGATGTAAATCGGCAGAGCTTACCATATTATGCCCTGGCACCCCAGTAAGTTTTCTCCCCGAAAAGTCCGAACTACCGGTGATATAATCAGAAAAACAAAACCTGCTATAGGTGTAAGACCCATTTATCTTCAACCCTCTTACTAAACCTACATTTCTGGCGACAATTATCCAGCCATTGAACTGGGCCTCCAGCCCGTCTTGGCGAGTGCCTCCAGCGTTCACAAAGTATTCTGCATCATCCGCATTAACCCTTCTTACCAGAGCATTTGTCAAATTGAAATGGAAAAGTGAAGCATCGAAGTATATTCTGTTATTGAGAAACGACATTCGCACACCGCTTTCGTAATTCCATCCGTACTCTGGTTCGAGATCTGTATTAATCAATAAGTTTGAAGGTCTCAACTCTTCGATAGTTGGGGGCGAATATCCCCGGCTTACGGAAGCGCGAAGGGAAACATTGCCGTCGAACATATAAGACAGCGCGGCACGTGGCATTAGCTGAGTTTTAAAATTTCGTCGCTGAGGCGCCGAATGCTTTGGATAGACATCTTTGAAATCGTAGCCGTAAAAATTGAGACTAAAAGCAGTTTCCAGAGTTAACGACTTTGTCAGTTGTCCCGAGAAACGGGTAAAAATAAAGCTCTGCCTGGCCGAGATGTCTGCAAAGCTCTTACTCGCCTGTGGCTGCCCCTGAACATTGTCATAATTTCTTATCTCAGATTTTGTTTGTTGCGACTCGAGGCCATATTGCATCTTCCATTTATCAGAGGACAATTCGATAAAAGTTCTTATTCCTAAACTTTTCTCTTTCCTGCTTTCGTAATTTGTGATAAATGGATTCGTAAAGTCTGTAAGCGATCCTGTAAGCGCAACCACATGCCTCAATCCGGGCAGGATCTGTTTGCTATGAGAAAGCCCCGATAAAAAAGTTTCATTATACACAGAAGCCCTTTGTTCCTCAGCACCGGGGCGTGCCTGCCTGGGATTTTGGTCCAGGAGTGCTGCCGTTAACGCACCGGGCGTTTGATAGTACAAGTCCGAATACAATAGCAAAGCTTTAAGTTCGGCCGACTTAGAATAGCTCCAACCCGAACTCAGCAAGAGGCCTTTCCGGTTCATGCTGCTATTGCGACGATACCCATCGGATTTCTGAATAGACTGATTTAAGCCAATTTGAAAATCTTTTTTCCTGAACTGTGCGGTCGCATTTTGGTGTAATAAACCATACGAACCGCCGGTTATCCCTGCCGAAAGCGCTGCGCTGTCTTTACTCAGTTTTCTGGAATCAATCAGAACTACGCCGCCAGAGTTGGCACCGAAAACACTTCCTTCAGGCCCCTTTAGAACTTCGATCCGTTCTACGCTGGCTGCATCTAATAAATTAAGGTAGGAGTTTCCTCCTGCATCGGTTAAAAGAAAATCATCTAAATAAATTTTGAGATTTCGAATCCCGAAAGGTGAACGAAGAAGACTGCCGCGAATTGACAAGCGATAACTACCTGGAGACCGCTCTTCCATTCTTACTCCTGGTGCGGTGTTTATTCCGGGCAGTAAACTATGCCCTGGCTGATTTTGTAAGACCGTTTGGCTGATCACACTCACCGAGGCCGGAAGCCTCAACAGGGGCTGCTCAGAAAAATAAGCTTTTACAACAACGTCTTTGAGATCCGCAGTGTCTTGCACTGATTGTCCCTGCGAAGTCAGGAATCCAAAAATCAATAATAATAGTACCTGAACAACTTTCATGATGAAGAAAAAGAGTTGGCAATAATATGAATTAAGGTTCGAATTAGCATCGAAAAGCATGCGGGATATAATAATTCAAACACAAGGGGGGCTGATGCGTTTCTATAAAAAACCAGTTGACCCATGGCTATAATCTATCCTGATATGTATAATCATCCGGAAAAGTATAATACCGGAAATACAGACACTCATTTCAACCTTAAAAATGGTATCGTAAATATAAACCATCCGGAGCGGGTTTTATCGGTAATCGGCGGAGCTCTTTTAATGTACTCGGGATTAAAAACTTCGATTAACGATCCATTAGACGGAATAGCAAAACTTGCAGTTGGCGGCGCTATCTTATTACGTGGCACCAGTGGATTTTGCCCGATTTATAAAGCGATGGGGCTTGATAGCTCGCGGCCCGAAGTGATCAATATTAAGCAACGTTTTACGGTAAATAAATCACGCGAAGAGGTTTATCAGTTCTGGCGGCGGCTGGAGAATCTTCCCCTATTTATGCGGCACATTGAATCGGTAAAAGAAACAGACACTATCCATTCACACTGGAAAGCCAAGTTTTCAAAAAACACTCCGGCTATATCCTGGGACGCAGAAATTGTAAAGGAAATTGAAAACCATTTTATAGGCTGGCATTCTGTCAAAGGTTCTGCACTTGACCATGGCGGGAAAGTAGAATTCAACGACGCGGCGGGAGGAGGAACAGAGCTCGAGGTTGTATTCAGCTACCAATCGCCAATTGGCGGCCTCGGCACTGGGCTGGCTAAACAATTCGGTCCTGCTCTCGAAGAAATCATCCGCGAGGATATCCTGCATTTCAAACATTTTATAGAAACAAAGGAAGTGCCTGAAGAAGTAAGGCTATAAAGTTACAACATGCCAAAAGATTCCGCTTTTGGCATGTTCTTTATGCTATATTAACTACAGTGCGTGTACTGCATCTGCGAACTCTTCGCACATCTTTCGGTTAAAGGCAGGCAGATCATCAGGATTTCTGCTGGTAACCAGGCCACGATCTACAACCACCTCCTCATCTACCCAATTAGCGCCAGCATTTATCAGATCTATTTTTATTGATGGATAAGAAGTTAGTGTGCGCCCCTCGGCTACACCCGCAGTGATTAGCGATTGCGGACCATGGCAGATGGCGGCGACCGGTTTGCCTGCGCTGAAAAACGCTTTAATAAACCGAATCGCATCTTCGCTCATTCTGAGCTGGTCTGGATTGATTACCCCGCCAGGCAAAACCAATCCATCATAATTCCGCGCATCGGCTTCCGATACATGCTTGTCAACCGAAACTTCGACAGACCACTGATGGTCTTTCATTGCCTTTACCTTTTGCCTTTGTGGCGAAATGATCTCCACTTTCGCGCCAGCAGCCTCCAGAGCCTGCTTAGGGCTGGTTAGTTCCACTTCTTCAAAGCCACTTTCTGTTAAGATGGCAATGGTACAATTGCTTAAATTAGCCATAATAATTAATGTTAGATAAACTGAGACTTCATCCTCAACAATAATACCACCGTAATATTTTAAAGATAGTTTTGCCACTATACCATTTATTTTTACCGAAATGATATATTTGGCATCTGGTTAACTTATGCATCTGAAAAAACGTATTGCAATCTTCGCCTCTGGCTCAGGCTCAAACGCTCAAAAAATAATGGAACACTTCAAAAAGCATAACGATGCTGAGGTGGCCATTGTACTTACCAATAATCCTGATGCGTTTGTATTGCAGAGGGCAGATAATTTTGAGATACCGACTCATATTTTTAACCGGCGAGAATTCTATGACACCGACACGGTGGTAAATCTGCTGAAGAATCTGCAGGTCGATATTATAGTATTAGCAGGATTTTTGTGGCTTATTCCAGAAAACCTGTTGAAAGCATTTCCTAATAAGATCATCAATATCCATCCCGCTTTGCTTCCTAAATATGGAGGCAAAGGCATGTATGGAGATAAAGTACACCAGAGTGTTTTAGACAACAATGAGGATGAATCGGGCATAACCATCCATTTTGTGAACGAGCACTTTGATGAAGGAGAAATAATTCACCAGTCGCGTTTCAAAATTGAAAAAGCCGACGATTTAAAAATGATAAAGTTTAAAGGCCAGCAACTGGAACATCTTCATTACCCTAAAGTAGTTGAGCAATTGCTAAACAAGATGAAGAGTATTTGAATGTTGAAAACACATACAAATCCGTCTAGAAAATAATTACGAAATCCTTACAAAAAACCTATCTTTGCGGCTTCAAACAAATCCCCCGCAATGAGTCATCCCGTTAAAATAAAAAACGCCTTAATTTCTGTTTATTATAAAGACAATCTGGAACCCTTAATCAGGCAGTTAGCCGGTTTCGGAGTAACGTTTTATTCTACCGGAGGTACCGAAAAGTTTATTAAAGATTTAGGATATGATGTTGTGAGGGTTGAAGACTTAACAGGATACCCATCTATACTGGGCGGTCGGGTAAAGACTTTACACCCCAAAGTGTTTGGCGGAATTCTTTCAAGAAGAGAGTTGCAGGAAGACGTTGCCCAGGCAGAGCAATATGAAATACCAGAACTTGATCTGGTAATTGTAGACCTCTACCCTTTCGAGGAAACCGTAAAAGCCGGCTTGGCAGAAGAAGAGATAATAGAAAAGATTGACATTGGTGGCATTTCATTGATAAGAGCGGCAGCCAAAAACTTTAACGATGTGGTGATCCTCGCATCAAAAGATGATTATTCGAACCTGCACACCATATTGAGCGAAAACAATGGCAGCACCTTACTTTCGCATCGCCGGGAATTTGCCAAGAAAGCGTTTAATACATCTTCACACTACGATACAGCCATTTTCAATTACTTTAATCAGGATAATTCCATAAACGTCTTTAAACAGAGCGAGCAAATTGCGACACCGCTTCGCTATGGAGAAAACCCACACCAAAAAGGCTTTTTCTATGGAAACCTGGACGAAATGTTCAGCAAACTGCATGGAAAAGAGCTGTCCTACAACAATCTTGTTGATGTTGACGCCGCTGTTGCACTGATTGATGAATTCGAAGAACCAACTTTTGCAATCCTGAAACACACTAATGCTTGCGGAGTTGCGTCAAGGAACAACATCACTGAAGCCTGGGAACTGGCTTTAGCCTGCGACCCCGTTTCTGCTTTTGGTGGTGTAATTATTTGCAACAGAGAGATCGACGAAAAAACAGCATCCGAAATTAACAAGTTATTTTTCGAAGTATTGATTGCACCTTCGTTTAGCGAAGCAGCTCTGAATGTTCTCAGAGAAAAGAAAAACCGGATTCTTTTGCAAAGAAAAGAAGTTCAGCTTCCTGCGAAGCAGTTCAAAACCCTTTTAAACGGCGTAATTGAACAAGACAAAGATTTGTCTATTGAAGGGACAGAACTTATGAAGCCTGTTACCGACAGAAAACCTACCGAGCAAGAACTAAAAGATTTATTTTTCGCCGCTAAGCTTGTCAAACACACCAAATCTAACACTATTGTACTTGCACGGGATGGCCAATTGCTTGCAAGCGGTGTAGGCCAGACATCCCGCGTTGATGCGTTACGCCAGGCTTTAGAAAAGGCAAAGTCTTTTAACTTTGACGTAAAAGGTGCAGTTATGACTTCAGACGCATTTTTTCCTTTTCCGGACTGCGTAGAGATTGCCGCTGATGCGGGCATCTCAGTAATCCTTCAGCCAGGAGGTTCTATTAAAGATCAGCTTTCTATCGATATGGCCAACCAAAAGGGCGTTGGGATGGTAGTTACGGGCGTAAGGCATTTTAAACATTGATCTGAGATAAACTTTTTTTAAAAGTTTGGAACTTATAAAAAGTTTTCACGTACTTCGGGATGCAAGTATTAACAACACTTTTTAAAAAAAGACGTTAACTTAGCTTAATTTTAACATCTAACATTTACACTTAATGGGTTTATTTAACTGGTTTACACAGGAAATTGCTATCGATCTTGGTACTGCAAATACCCTCATCATACACAATGATAAAGTTGTTGTCGACGAACCGTCGATTGTTGCATTTGATCGCACAACCAATAAAGTAATTGCAATTGGTCGCCAGGCCATGCAAATGGAGGGAAAAACTCACGATAATATTCGCACCGTCCGTCCATTAAAAGATGGGGTAATAGCCGACTTCAACGCCGCAGAACATATGATCAGAGGCATGATCAAAATGATCAATAACGGAAAAGGCTGGTTCTTTCCTTCTTTGCGTATGGTTATTTGTATCCCTTCGGGAATTACTGAAGTTGAAAAACGTGCGGTAAGAGATTCGGCAGAAATTGCTGGAGCAAAAGAGGTTTATCTTATTCATGAACCTATGGCTGCTGCTGTTGGTATTGGTATCGATGTGGAAGAACCAATGGGTAATATGATCATCGATATCGGTGGCGGAACTACAGAGATCGCCGTTATCGCATTATCCGGAATTGTTTGCGATCAATCTATCCGTGTTGCCGGTGATAACTTCGACAGCGATATTGTTCAATACATTCGCCGTCAGCATAATATAATGATAGGTGAGCGTACAGCCGAAAAAATTAAGATTGAAGTGGGCGCCGCTTTACCAGAACTGAGCGATCCTCCTGCCGACTTTGCCGTGCAGGGAAGAGACTTGATGACAGGGGTTCCAAAGCAAATCACTGTATCTTATACCGAGATAGCACATTGCCTTGATAAATCAATTTCAAAAATTGAAGAAGCTATCCTGAAGGCATTAGAGATCACACCACCGGAATTATCGGCGGATATTTACCAGACCGGAATTTATTTAACCGGCGGCGGAGCCTTGCTAAGAGGTCTCGATAAACGCGTTGCGGCGAAAACTAAACTACCGGTTCATGTTGCAGAAGATCCACTACGCGCCGTTGTTCGTGGCACCGGTATCTCGTTAAAGAATATAAACAACTTTAAATTCTTAATGCAATAACTTAAGTAAGAGAATAGGAGCGGGATTCCTTTTTCTATTCTCTTATTTATCCAAATATTCAATCTATGCGTAACCTTTTGATTTTTATCAGCAAGTACAACGCATTCTTCTTTTTTGTCTTCTTCTTCGCGATGTCCCTTATCCTGGTCTTCAAAAACAACTCTTTCCAGCGGGCAAGCACTTTAAATTCTTCGAATCTTCTAATTGGTCAGGCTTACGAAAGATACAACACCTTACAAAAATATCTGCGGTTAGCACAGGTAAGCGACAGTCTGGCGGCAGAAAATGCGCGGTTACGCAGTCAGCTTAAAAATTCTTTCTACCAAAACAAGGCAGAGGAAAGAATGGTGAACGATACCACTACTTTGCAACAGTATACCTACCTGGTTGCACAGGTGGTAAACAACTCCATCCATCAGAAAAATAACAGCATTACCATCGACAAAGGCAGATCGCATGGAATCCTGCCGGGAATGGGCGTGATCTGTTCATCAGGGATTGTAGGAATTGTAGATAATGTGTCTACTCATTATGCAACCATTAAATCCTTGCTGCATCAGGATACGCGGATAAGTGCCCGGATTACCGAAACCCAGGCTTTTGGTTCTTTAGTATGGGGACAGGAAGATTACAATCCGCGAATTGCCACGTTGAAGGATATACCAAACCATGTTGATGTGAAAAGAGGGCATCACATCGTCACCTCTGGCTACTCCGCTTTATTTCCTGCCGGCATAGCGATTGGACGAGTGAGAGATACCAGGAAAAAGACCGGAGAGATCTCATCGGACATAAAGGTAATTCTCAGTACCGACTTCTCTACTCTGGCGTATGTGTATGTAGTCAAAAGCAATTTCTCGGCCGAGAAGCAAGCGCTCGAATTAGAAACGGAGGAGGCCGATGATTAGGATTATTACAAGCAACTTTATCCGGTTTGTGTTACTGGTATTCATTCAGGTTTTCCTGCTTAAAAACATCGGCTATTACAATCTGTCAGTTCCTTTCCTATACATACTGTTCATTTTACTACTTCCCTTCGAAACGCCGAACTGGCTGCTATTTCTACTATCATTTCTGATAGGATTAACTGTGGATAGCTTTTACGATACTCTGGGGGTAAACGCGGCGGCATGCACCGTTCTGGCACTAGTCCGGGTGATTTTCATTAACCTTACCGTTCAGCGGCTAAGCTTCGAGATTGAGCCGGAGCCTAAGCTGGGTATAATGGGCTTTCGCTGGTTTTTCTTTTATGCGATTATATTAACTGCCGTCCATCACACTATACTATTCGTAATTGAAGATTTTAGCTTTAATGACTTCAAGTACACACTAATTCGGATAATTTTAAGTTCTCTTTTTACAGTATTTTTGATGTTGGTTGCAGAATTCATCTTCTACCGGCAGAAAGAGCGTTAATAAATGAACAGTTTCTTCCCCCGCAGGTATGTTATTCAGGGAATCTTCATAGCGATTGCATTAGTATTATTGCTGCGGTTGTTTTACATCCAGGTAATTGACAAAAGCTATTTACTCTCTGCCAAAGATAACGTTTTACGTCGGATACCTATTTTCCCCGCACGGGGACTGATCCTGGATCGTACGGGGAAAGTACTGGTTCAGAATGAGCCTGTATATGATCTGATGGTCATCCCGAAAGAAGTAAAGCCTTTTGACACTCTTGAGTTCTGCAGGCTAATCGGCATCGACAAGGTAGCCTTCGACAAGAAGTTTCAGAAAGCGATAAGATATTCGCGCTACACCTCATCCATCTTCGAAAAGCAGCTTTCGGCGGTAACATACGCGGCCTTTCAGGAGAAACTTTACGAATATCCGGGATTTTATGTGGTTAACCGCTCTGTAAGATTTTACCCCGACAGTATTGCTGCTCAATTCCTCGGTTATATTGGTGAGGTAAGTGAGCGCGATATAGAAAAGTCGGGCGGATTTTACCGCAAGGGCGATTATATTGGAAAAACCGGGGTTGAGAAGTCGTACGAAGAACTTTTAAGAGGCCAACGCGGTGTCCAGCAGCTCATGGTAGATGCGTTCAACCGCCCCAAAGGACACTTTGCCGATGGCCGTTATGACACGATTGCGGTATCCGGTGAGCGGCTGATCAGTTCGCTCGATAAGAACCTTCAGAAGTTCGGCGAGCAGCTGATGGTGAATAAGATAGGTAGTATAGTTGCTATTGAACCATCTTCGGGAGAAATTCTTGCCTTTGTAAGCAGTCCGAGTTATAACCCCAACCTGATGGTTGGCCGGCAAAGGGGAAAAAACTATAACAAGCTTAATACAGATCCTTTAAAACCTATGTTTATTCGCCCTATCCAGGCAGAATATCCTCCGGGTTCTATCTTCAAAGTGATTAATGCCTTACTTGGACAGCAATTTGGCCTGATAAAGCCAGATACGCGCTTCTTTTGCGGCGGGGGTTACTATTATGGCGGAAGCCGCCCAATGAAATGTACGCACGTCCACGGCTCATCAGACCTGGCGCGTTCTATTCAGGTGTCGTGCAACACGTATTACGGAAATGTCTATGCTGCCATGATCGACCGTTCTGGGATGAGACCGGTAAATGGATTTAAACGCTGGCGCGAAGGCGTAGCAAAGTTTAATATCGGATCGCGGCTGGATATAGATCTTCCGCACGAAAGAAAAGGTCTTTTGCCCACAGATTCTTTATACACCAAGCGGTATAGAAGCGATAAATGGCGGTCGGGCTACAATATATCGCTCTCTATCGGGCAGGGTGAGCTCGGAATTACTCCTCTGCAAATGGCCAATGTGGCGGCTACTGTTGCTAATCGCGGCTTCTTTTACAAACCCCATCTGGTAAAAGCTATCGGAGAAAAAAAATTCATTAAACCAGAGTACACAAAGAAAAACTACGTTGGGGTAGACGAGAAACACTTCGAACCCGTGATACAGGGAATGAGCATGGTGGTGAACCAGTTTCCTGGCACCGCTACGTATTCGGCCATCCATAATATCGAGATTTGCGGTAAAACCGGAACGGTACAGAATCCGCATGGTGACGATCACTCCGTATTCTTCGCATTTGCACCAAGAAATAACCCGAAGATTGCCATCGCCGTTGTGGTAGAAAATGGAGGCCATGGCTCTACCTGGGCAGCTCCCATCGCAAGCTTGCTTATAGAGAAGTACCTTACTGATTCTACAAAACGTGATAAGTATTATTTAGAGCGGATATTGAAAGGTAATTTACTGCCACGGCCAAAAGTTGCGCCCAAGCCGGCCCCTGTCAAAAAGCCCGACAGTACTTCAAATAAGCAAAAGCCCAAGCCTGCAACCACAAATAAAATAGCTATTTTAAGAAATGATTAATCAGCGAAGCCTTTTCTTCAACATAGACTGGATAATAATATTTATCTATGTGGCGCTATGTGTCATCGGCTGGTTCAATATCCATGCAGCAGTATACGACCCTCAAAACCCAAGCATTGTTGATTTGGATACCAATTATGGCAAGCAATTACTGTTTATTGTTACTGCATTAATTCTTGGAGCTGTAATACTTCTTTTAGACAATAAATTTTTTAACGCATTTTCTCCTATTTTCTATGGAGTAACCTTGATTCTGCTGGTTGTAGTACTATTTGTCGGCCGAAATGTAGGCGGGAATCAGGCATGGATTCCTATCGGGAGTTTCAGACTTCAACCCTCCGAGTTTGCAAAATTTTCTACTTGTTTACTGCTCGCAAAATACCTTAGCTCCACCAATCTTAAACTGCAGGATTTTCAGACTTTACTCATCTGCGGATTAATTCTGGTTATACCAACGGCATTAATTATGCTTCAACCAGATACCGGATCGGCGCTAACGTTTACTTCGCTGATATTTGTATTATACCGCGAAGGGCTTTCGGGTTACACTTTGGTAATAGGCGCCTTGTTTATTGCTTTGTTTGTGTTAACGCTTCTCTATAGCACATGGATTGTAGCAGGCCTGCTTATTGCGGTCGCAGCAGTTCTAATCGCATCCAATAAAAAGAATCGCTCCTTTATCACAACCATCGCCATCGGAACTGTTATTTCGATCATCTTTATTTTCTGCGTCGATTTTGCATATAATAGTATCCTTCAATCGCATCAGCGCAATCGGATTGATGTGATCTTGGGAAAAATTCATGATCCGCGCGGCGAAGGATATAACCTGAACCAGTCTAAAATCGCGATCGGCTCAGGAGGGCTTTGGGGCAAGGGATATCTGCAGGGAACGCAAACCAAATACGATTTCGTACCCGAGCAAAGCACAGATTTTATCTTCTGTACCGTAGGCGAGGAATGGGGATTTGCAGGAAGCTTTGTGGTGATTGCTTTATATGTAACTCTGCTCATTCGCATTATAAACCTGGCAGAGCGACAGCGATCTGCGTTTACACGAGTGTATGGATATGGAGTTGCCTCCATCCTATTCTTTCACTTCTTTATCAATATCGGTATGACCATAGGGCTAGTACCAGTTATAGGGATACCACTGCCATTCATCAGTTATGGCGGGTCATCGTTGATAAGCTTTACAATCCTGCTGTTTATCTTTCTAAAATTGGATTCTAACCGGATGGGAGTTATTTAGCAAACCTGCGGTTCAACAGTTCATAGAATTTATCCACTGTCTTTTGCTTATCTACCCAATTGTTCTTTGCTGCGTAATTTACCTTTAGAAAATTATCTGCAGCTTCAAACGAGTCAAAACGATTGATGATCTCTATAGCCTCACTATAAGCGAGGCTATATCCATTAAAAAGATCCTTTATGAAAAGCAGCTTATCGTTCAGATTAATGGCCGACTTTAGATCGGACAAGGGGGGCAACGGTCGGCTGGGTGATGCCGTTGAGGCCCGCTGTGCAGAGATAAGTTCGTTTAGTGTTGGTATTTTAACGTTCTCTTCTTTGTCCTTTTGAATATCGGTACTTGTTGGATTAACCGGAACAACCTCTTCCAAAACAGG
This sequence comes from Paradesertivirga mongoliensis, assembly GCF_024436395.1. Taxonomy (GTDB): domain Bacteria; phylum Bacteroidota; class Bacteroidia; order Sphingobacteriales; family Sphingobacteriaceae; genus Paradesertivirga; species Paradesertivirga mongoliensis. Next base: position 619,100 of record NZ_JAFMZO010000003.1, read on the forward strand.
CGCGTTCAAGGTTTCTTTATCGGCCGTGGCCGGCTCAGGATTATTTGACACATTGGCATCAGGTCTAAAGAATGTATTGAACGAAGTTTCCGGGATATGCTCTGCAACAACTTCCTGTGGCTCACTTTCAACCGGATGTTCTTCTTCTGAAGGAACCACAGGCTGAACATCGGGTTGCTGATATTCCTCAATTTGCGGGGCAGCAATAAGTTCGTGTTCTGCAGGCTGCTCAAAACCTGAATACTCCTCAGGAATTTCCTGCCTTATCAACTCTTCTTCGGGAGCAACAGTTTCCAAACCGCTTACACTTTCCTGATACGCTGCAGAATGACTTATATCAGCAGGACTCGCATTTGCTTCTTCCAGGCCAACAGATAGATCTAATCGCTTTAATACTTTGATGTGTTCTGCAAGAAAATCAGCATTAGCCGAAAGGAGCTCCAGTTCGAGCTCATTGAGCTTATCAGGTGACTCTGACAGATATTGATACTGCTCATTTATCTCGGTTAAAATGCTTCCTATTTTCCTGAATATAGTGTGTGCTTTCATCTTTAAGGATAACGTTTACAAGACGTTTATGTTGGTAACTCAGAATCCAAAAATAGGATTAAATTCTGATATTCGTTTGCAGAAAGGGTTAAACATGTTATTCAGCGAACTACATTTCAGGTCGGCAGCGGGGCCGCGTGGCAGCATTGAAGTGGTGTGCGGGTCTATGTTTTCGGGCAAAACGGAAGAGCTGATTCGTCGTTTACGCAGAGCTCAGATCGCCCGGCTGAATGTCGAAATATTCAAGCCCTTTATCGACACCCGGTACGATGATACGGCTGTAGTTTCGCACGATCAGAATTCTATCCCATCTACTCCGGTTGAACATTCGTCTTCCATTTTATTACTCGGCTCAAATACCCAGGTGGTTGGAATTGACGAAGCGCAGTTTTTTGACGATGGGCTGCCTGAAGTCTGTAAACGACTCGCATCAAAAGGGATCAGAGTAATTGTGGCGGGACTGGATATGGACTTTAAAGGAAATCCATTTGGACCTATGCCAGCATTGATGTCCATCGCCGAAGAGGTTACCAAAGTACATGCGGTTTGTGTAATCTGTGGATCGCCGGCAACTTTTTCGTTCCGAACGATCGCTAATGAAAGTAAAATTTTACTTGGAGAAAAAGAGAGTTACGAACCGCGCTGCAGGCTATGTTTCAGCCAGTCTGAAGATCTATTTTAAAACACTGATTTTAGTCGTTCTTACCTGATCGTTATATTTAAAACGATAGAAATAAACGCCGCTACCAATATCCGAAAAGAATCCACCCGAAAAATCATACTTTAAATAATGAACGCCTTTCCCATATCCCAGGCCGGGAATCAATGTTCTAACCCGCTGCCCCATCAGATTAAATAATTCAAGAGTAACCTTCCCCTGTTCCGGCAGTTCAAACCGAACAGTGCTTACGCCATTAGAAGAAAATAGCGGATTAGGATAAACCTCAACATTAAATGCAACTGCAGGTTCATTGGGGATAACCACGTTGAGCTTGTCGTATTTTTGCTGAGCAGCCTGAGCCGAGGCCTGTATATCCTGCAAATTGTCTCCGCCAATAAACGCAAAAGCCACTTTAACAGACCGGTTAGCGGGAATAGAATAAGGGCCGTATCCCGAAACAAAGGACACATCGACGCCGGTACTTACATCCAGTCCTGAAGATTGCACCCCGCTCGAAAGTGTCTCCCACTTTTCTGCGATGGTTAATTCTTCGTCGCTTAGCGGATTGTTCTGCACATCAAACGACAGCGGATAATAGGCGGGGGCAGCATTATTACTCAATAGTTTCACCGCAGCATAAGGCGCATTGGGTACTTCTTTATCATAAACATAAGCCAGACGTTCGGCAGGAATGTATTGCGTTGCATCGGCCCTGCCGCCAAGTATATCCCAATCGGTGAAAAGGCCGATATGAACATTCTTCAATTGAAAATTAGTGCGGTTAAGAACTTCATACTCCGCGATGATATATTTATCGTCGGGCGATTTCTTAAAGGCTGTCATCCTGTGAGTTACGGCAATCTCCAGACCTTTTGGATTTCCCCGGTCGTTAAATTGTGATTCGGCAACGATCGAATCAGCATTGTCAATAACCTCATAGGCCCTCACCAATTTAACAAAATGATCGTGAGTAGTAGAATTATCTGCCCGCGCATTATTCGAAACTCTCTCGGGCGAATTGCCAATCATTAACGCAGCCTCGTAAAGCAGCTGTTCGCCACGGTATTCAAAACCGAGCCCGTTTGTTTCAGATGGAGAACTATATCCGATTCTGCCGTTGCTTGTGATCGTGGTGGCAATAGAGTTGGTTCGAATATTAATAAAATCTTTCGATACGGTTAAAGAGAACCACTCAAAATCCTGGTAATTATTAGCAGCGTAAGTAAGCAAAAAGTCGACGTTCGAGTTTCCGGGTACTTCCTTCGGAATGATCACTTTGAAAGGGCCAACCTGGGTTTTCGTCTCCAATGTACCAATAGACGCAATGTTCGGCACAGACGAAAGTATTTTTATCTCGGGAATGGATGCACTTAGTGTAAGTTTGAGATTGCTTACCGGATAAAGGAAGTTCTTCAGATCAAGATACAAATAGAGCGTATCGGGACTGCCTGCATTGGCGGCAATTTTCTCCTCTTCTGATACGTTCTGGATTCTAACCGAAGGCGGGGTTTCTGTAAGCGCTTTCAGCACATTCACTCTCCCCTTTCCCAGCTGACGCGTAAACTGCGGGTTTTCATTTTCGGTATTGTCGGCAGTAACACGAACAAGTTCCCCTATTTGCTGCATATTAAATGCGGGGCGGTAGGCTTTAACCAAAGCCGCCGTACTTGAAATGATGGGTGCAGACATTGAGGAACCAGAACTCAAGCCATATCCGCCAAATACTGTACTCAAAACCTGGTTTCCCGGGGCTGAGATTGATATATATGGCCCGTAATTTGAACTGCTTGCCCTGGTCTTATCTGCGTTGACATTCGCTACGGCAAGAACACCTTTGTAAGCTGCGGGATACTCGGGAACATCTGTATTGCTGTTACCTCCCGCGGCTACCACCAGGCAGCCTTTGCTGATGGCATAATTCACAACATCCCTTCCAAAGCCGCCACCAGAGGTACTGCCCCATGAACAGTTAATGATATGGGCGCCCATATCTGCGGCGTATTTGATGCCCTCGTAACCGCGGGAAATCTCAGTACCATTGTTATCCGGACCAGCTTTTACGATCAGCAGTTTAGCAGTGTTGAACGCGATACTTGAAACTCCGGTTCCGTTGTCTGTTACCGCCGAAGCAATTCCACTCACATGAACCCCATGATCGTTTGAAGAACCGACAACGTTAGGGTTATTATCTTCATTAAATCCATTGTCGCCTGCAAAATCCCATCCCCGATAGTCATCCACTTTGCCGTTTCCATCATCGTCTACCTGATTTACCGGGTCGGCGGTATTGTAATAAATGTTTGCAGCCAAATCAGGGTGTGTTAGCTCAGAGCCACTGTCGACGATTGCAATAATGAGGCCTGATCCGTTTCTCACCAGGTCCCAGGCCTGCGGAGCTTGCAACTGTGGTAAATATGTTTGTTCGGGAAATCGTGGATCGCTTGGGAGATAGTTAATCCGATGGACATAGCGCGGTTCTGCGTACTCTACGTTCGGGTCTGCTAATATCTCATTGATCACGGCTTCGATATTAGCCGAAGTACTGATTTTAACCTCGTAGATTCGTCCGAGCCCCACCTCATCGTCAGGCTTACGAAGCGCTGAGGTACGAAGTGAAGATATCGGCTGTGAAAACATCTTTCTTTGAGAAACAACCGACCTGGATTTTACATTATGATCCGGCAACGTAACGGATTTTGTTTTTGAGGAGCTCCCTGCAACCGCTTTAAACTTGACGATCAGAACGCCGGGTACGTAGTCCTTTACGGTTACATATTTGGGCAGCTTAAACAATTTCGAGGCAGGTACCGGAGGATTCTGCGCCTGAACAATCAGTATATTAAGACACAGAAAAAGGGCTGGTAAAAGTTTTTTCATTCAGGTGTGTTTCCAGAATAAAGGTATTTATAAAATGGGAGATGGAAATAAGAAAATTCCTGATTTATTTCAATTCATCCAGCACCTTAAACATCTTTTGCTTAATTGCCGAAGTACTCCCATTATAGTTATTGGTTATAAAGGTAAATACCAGGGGTGTTCCGGAAGACGATTTATGATAGCCGGTATAAGCCAGGACGTTCCGGATACTGCCACTTTTCATCTTTATCTTATTATTTTCCGGAAGGCTTTCATACAAAGAGCTGTACCAGGGTTCTTTTGCCGCCGATTGAAGAATAGAGGCCATGGCCAGGGTTGTTATTCTGTTTTCAGGGGATAATCCGCTCCCATCTAAAATAGCTAAAGCGTTCGGATCCATTTTGAGCTTTGAACTCCAGAATTTCTTAATCTCCGAAATACCATTTTCTGTGGTTGCAGCTTTACCTTGCTTTAGGGCGATCGACTTAATTAAGTTTTCTCCGTAAAGATTGAGGCTTTTCTGGTTTAACCAGTATATTATTTGTCTTAAAAGCGGCGACTGGTACTCATCAATAACAGTCGCCGGTGGAAGAAACTTCTCTTTTTCCAGATCAAGCAGCCGCGCAGTGGAGGCTTGTCCGGCTATGGAAATACCATTATCGTCAAGAGCACTTTTCAATTCTCTGGCAAGAGTTAAAGCCGGATCAGGCATCGAGATCATGATTGTCTTTTTCAGATCGATACCATAAGTTCCCCGCAAATAGACGATATCTGTATATGGAGCAGAATACGCGTAAACATTGTCCCCGCTTCCGGCATTACCGGTGGTAACTTCGTTAACGAGCTTTAAGTCGGTTGAATTAGAAACCGCTCCCAGAAGTTCGGTTTTATCTCCCGCTTTTACCCCTGCCCTGAATCTGACACCAATTTCATTTTCTTTCCAGCTTAGAGAGCTCGCACCCGCGCCGTAGTAATTGCCGATATCCTGCCATATCCAACCAAGCGGTGTAATTTGAGTGCCGAATAACGAGTCATCGGCAATCAGGCGGCCGTTTATCTTTTTAATTCCGGCTTTTTTTATTGCGGCCGCCCAGCGATTCAAAAGGGCTTCCGGCTTTGATTGAGCATACCTGTCGCTTCCCAGAGTTGGATCGCCTCCTCCCCTTATAATTAAATCGCCGTTAAGGATTCCGTTCACGATGGATCCGTTATAACACAAAGTGGTTTCCCATCTAAAATCCTGGCCCAGGATGTGAAATGCGCTTGCAGAAGTTACCACTTTTAAAGTTGAGGCCGGCGCTAAGCCGATATGACCATTCTTAGAAAAGACAACTTCACCTGTTTTTGCATTAAGCACCGTCAAAGAACTTAAGCCGTACCTAAGCTGCGAATCATTTTCAAATCTTGAGTAGGCAACGTCTATGTTAGGTACGCTGGTTTGCGCACATGATACCTGAGTTAGGATGAGTAGTAAAGGAAGAAAGTGTTTTTTCATCATTATTTTACATTGAATTCCCTGGTTATCGGCTATTAGACGCGTCTGATGAAAGCTATCCAACATTTGAATCATCGGATAATTATCCGAACGGCCTGAGTCGCCCGATGACTAACTCCCGACAAGACTATAACAAAAAAGGTGGCTAAATCTTATCATTAGCCACCTTTCAAATGTAAATAAAACAAGATTATTTATTCAATAAACCCTGCTTTACTAAATATTCTGCAATCTGAACCGCGTTAGTAGCTGCTCCTTTACGAAGGTTATCTGCAACTACCCAAAGGTTTAAGGTCTTATCCTGCGACTCATCGCGACGGATACGTCCTACAAAAACCTCATCCTTCTCATGGGCATCTTTTGGCATCGGGTATTTCGCATTCGCGGGATCGTCTACTACGATCACACCTTCCTGCTGCTCCAAGATACTGCGCACTTCGGCAAGGTCAAAGTCGTTCTCAAACTCAATATTTACTGATTCTGAGTGTCCTCCCATTACAGGAATACGAACAGTAGTTGCAGTAACCCTGATCGAGTCGTCTCCCATGATTTTATTCGTTTCCTTGATCATTTTCATCTCCTCTTTGGTGTATCCATTGTCCTGGAATACATCAATTTGCGGAATTACGTTAAGATCGATCGGGTATGCATAAGCCATAGGTCCATCAACCCCTTTGCGCTCGTTCATCAATTGCTCTACCGCTTTAACGCCCGTACCCGTAACCGACTGATAGGTTGACACTACCACTCTTTTGATTTTATATTTCGCATGAAGCGGTTGTAATACCACTACCATTTGAATGGTTGAACAATTCGGATTCGCAATGATCTTATCTTCTGCGGTAAGCACATGAGCATTAACCTCTGGCACAACCAGTTTTTTGCTCGGGTCCATGCGCCATGCTGAGGAATTATCAATTACAGTAATGCCTGCTTCCGCGAATAACGGAGCCTGCTCCAATGAAGTGCCGCCGCCTGCCGAGAATAATGCTACGTCAGGTTTCATCTTAATTGCATCTTCCACTGTTACTACTGTGTATTTCTTACCCTTGAAATCCACTTGCTTACCAGCACTTTTGGCTGATGCTACGGGAATCAATTCAGTAACCGGAAAATTGCGCTCTGCTAAAACTTTTAACATCACCGAACCTACAAGGCCGGTAGCGCCTACAACTGCGACTTTCATCTGTTTTGTTAAATTTATTTGTTTGTTTTTTTAATATCCGGCAAAGATGAAAAAATATCTACTCTTCTCAGCCATTTAAATGGATATTTTCCCGGCTAACAAAGAGTTAGCGCATTTAATGACGGTAATTTTACAACTCAGAATATTTTAACAGAGCTGAGACAATTAGTCGGTTCATAGCTTTGAAATTTTATAGTTACATATTGAAGTGCATCTATATGTTTCTTTACATTTGAATACCAGGCCTATAAACCGATTTCTGACATGCATTGCAATCTTTCTTTAAAACTCTTTTCGGCTATCATAATTATTGTTTCAAACGCGTTTGCGCAGCAAAAGCCACCCGCCTCTCAGGTTGCCGGAATCCCGGTAAATTATGATGAAGCATTAACAGGAGATTACATTTTGCCGAATGTCTTGACGTTAAATAATGGGAAACAGGTCAAAAGCATCAAAACCTGGCAAAAGCAGAGGCGACCGGAGATTCTGAAATTTTACGAGGAAAACCAGTTTGGGAAAATGCCACCGCGCCCCACAGCTTTATCATTTAATGTGTTTGATAAGGGAACGCCAGTCTTTGAAGGAAAAGCGATCCGAAAACAAATAACAATTTACTTCACGGAAGATACTTCCAGGCATAAAACAGAACTGCTTATTTACCTGCCTGCAAACAAGAACACACCTGCTCCCTTACTGCTGGTTGTAAATTTCTCACAAAATTCAAATGCTACAAACGACCCGGGGGTAAAACCATCACTGACTTGGACCAAAGAAGGAAGACGTGTGCCTGCGACTACCGGAAGAGCTTTCGGCAAACTTGATGTCGAAAAATTCGTTTTGGCAGGATTCGGAATTGCAACTTTATGCTACACCGACATCGAACCCGATGCCCTCGATGGAATTTTACATGGAATTCGCAGAGAATATTTGAAAAACGGCAGCACCCAACCTGCTCCGGATGAATGGGGCGCTATTTCTGCCTGGGCCTGGGAAATTAGCAGGGCGATTGATTATTTCGAAACAGATAAAGATATAGATGCTAAACGAATAGCCATTCAGGGCACTTCGCGTCTTGGGAAAACAGTATTGTGGGCCGGTGCATCCGACCCGAGGATTGCCATGGTGATAGCAAGTTGCTCTGGTGAAGGGGGCGCTGCCATAAGCCGTCGCAACTACGGAGAAACAATCAAACACCTTACCGCCCCCACCCGGTATCCTTATCAGTTTGCTGCTAACTATCAAAATTTTGCCAGCGATTATAATTCCTACAAAGTAGACGGACATATGCTGGTTTCGCTGATGGCTCCGCGCCCGGTACTGTTACAAACCGGCGATACGGACGTTTGGTCTGATCCGAAAGGAGAATTTTTAGCCGCTGCAGCCGCAGAACCGGTTTATAAATTATTCGGAAAAAGCGGCCCTGGTAATGATATCATGCCTAAGCCTGGAGATCGTTCTATGCTTAATCCCCTGGGATATTTTATGCACGCAGGCGGACATGGAACTATTCCATCCGACTGGGATGTTTACCTTGAATTCATGAAAAAATATTTATAAGCGACATATATTTCAATCTTGAAACGTTCCATGACCAGAAACAACCTTTTAACTTCCTTCGGTCTCCTGATTTTCCTATTGATCTTTTGCGCCGCTGCGTATTCGCAAAATACGATTGAGTCGCTAAAGGCAAATTTTAAAACACCACCCCAAACGGGCTGGCCCCGGACATGGTGGCATTGGTCGCACAGCAACGTCACAAAAGAAGGAATAACCAAAGATCTTGAATGGATGAAAAGGGCCGGTATTGCCGGGATGCAATTAGGTGATGTAGCTTATGGCAGCGGCCAAACAGTAACAGAAAAGATTGTTTTTCGCACCCCCGAGTGGCTTGATGCCGTTCGTCATACCGCAGCTGAAGCAGACAGACTTGGGCTCGAAATGTCGATGTTCACTTCGGCAGGCTGGAGTCTAACCGGCGGGCCCTGGGTAAAACCAGAGCAGGCGATGAAAAAGCTGGTTTGGAGCGAAGTCAGGGTTGAGGGTTCGAAAACATTTAAAGGAAAACTGCCGCAACCGCCTGCGAATGAAGGCGCGGGGCCAAATCTCAGCCCCCTGACCGAACAAACAACGCCAAAGGGCTTCTATAAAGATTTTGCCGTGATTGCATATCGTACTCCGGCAAATGAACTAATATCGGCAACACCGGCAAAAGTGAGTAGTTCATCGGGCGAAATTGATAAAACACAGTTATTTGATAGCAATTTGGCAACATCAGGCACTATAAAAGCCATCGGACAACCACGAAAGGCTTGGCTGCTGCTCGACTTTAATAAACCAGTTACTGCAACCGGGATTACCATTGCAGGGAAAAAAGGAATTCCGTTTGGAAGCATTATGGCGAGTAACGATGGAATCTCTTTCAGCACATTGACAAACATTCCGGGTAAAACAGGCTATCGGGGGGGCAGGATCCGGACGTATGATTTTGCTGAAACCAAAGCCAGATATTACAAAGTTGAAATGACTAACGCTCCTGCAAGACCGGGAGAGATCATTTCTCAAATAACGACGCTGGCCGATAGCGTGTACGACATCAGCGAGATCCAAATACATACCGGCGGCCGGGTAAACCGCTGGGAAGACAAAGCGGGCTTCAACTTTTTATTTGAATATGCCGGAACAGAAACACCTGCCCTGTCTCCAGGATCGGTGATAGCTTCCGCTGATGTGATCGACCTTAGCTCGAAAATGTCCGCTGATGGAACGTTAAACTGGGATCCGCCGAAAGGCAACTGGACCATTATGCGTTTTGGCTATGCACTTACCGGTGCAAAAAACCGTCCAGCAGTACCCGCTGGTTTAGGTTATGAAGTGGACAAGTTAAGTAAAAAACATGCTGAAGCCTACATGCAGGAGTACACCAACCCAATAAAAGGCGCATTGGGAAACCTGTACGGAAAAAGCCTCCAATATATGGTGATGGACAGTTGGGAAGCAGGCATCCAAAACTGGACAGAAGATATGCCTGCTGAATTTAAAAAGAGGCGAGGATATGATATGACTCCATACCTGCCGGTTCTAGCAGGAAGAGTTTACAAAAATTCTGAAATCAGCGATCGCTTTCTCTGGGATTTCCGCAGGACGCTGGTGGATATGTTTGCCGAGAATCACTATGGCACCGTAACAGACTTTCTCAATAAGCAGGGAATAAAAACCTACAGTGAAGCAGGCGGTGTATCGCTCGAATCGATGGAAGACGCCTTGCTGAATAAAAAATATGTTGACATACCGATGGGCGAATTTTGGGTTCGCGACCTGCATCCGTCGTCTATGTATTATGAGGACGTTAGAGGTGCGGCCTCTGCTTCACATGTTTACGGGAAGAATCTGGTAGCGGCAGAGGCTTTTACCGGCGGAAATTATGAATCGCCATATACCTTAAAAAAACTCGCAGATTATTGGTTTACCCAAGGGATAAACAGACTGGTTTTTCACACATCGGCCCACCAACCATTAGACACCAAGCCCGGGAACACGATGGTTGGTACGCACATCAACCGCAATATTACCTGGGCCGAACAGGCCAGGCCCTTCATGACTTATCTTTCAAGAGCTTCATACATGCTGCAGCAGGGAACTTATGTGGCTGATGTTGCCTATTTATTGAACGAAGGTGCACCCTCAACCATGCCGTTTTGGGGTGCCGGTTTGCAGCCTGCTCTGCCAGATGGATATTCTTTCGACTATATTAATGCCGATGTGCTGTTAAACCGCATCAAGTTTGAAGGCGGACGGCTCACACTTCCGGACGGACTTAATTATGGAGTACTTGTTTTACCTCAAACTACCGAGATGACTTTACCGGTACTGAAGAAAATCAGGGAACTCGTTGGAGCGGGAGCTACAGTTTTAGGTCCAAAACCAGTAAAAACCCCGGGTTTAATAGGCTACCCCGCATCCGACGATGAGCTTAAAGAACTGGCTGGTGAAGTCTGGGGCGATTTAGACGGCATCAGCCGTACGGTAAAAACTTACGGAAAAGGAAAAGTACTATGGGGAATGCCTTTACAATCTGCACTAAACATGGCGGGAATAACCAGGGATATAGATGCCAATACCTTTTCTGATGGCTTATCCTGGATACACCGTAAAACTCCCGACGCGGATATCTATTTTATCGTGAACCGAAAAGATTCTCCTCAGCATCTAGATATAAACTTCCGTGTAAGCGGTAAACACGCAGAGATTTTTAATCCCGATAAGGGAACCTATGCGTCTGCAGATTATACAGCCTCCGGCGAAAGAACTATGGTTGATTTACAACTGGAAGAAAGAGAATCTGTTTTTGTGGTATTCCATGGAGTTGCACAGGTTAATGACAATAAGAAGGTCAGTCAATATGAGAGTTTAGCCACGATTGACGGCCCCTGGACAGTATCGTTTCCGCCGAACTGGGGCGCTCCCGAAAAAATTGAAATGACAAATCTTTCATCATGGACCAACCATTCCATTGAGGGCGTAAAATATTTCTCAGGAACAGCCAACTACAACAAGACTTTCGAACTGAATAAAAAATCGATTCAGAATGCCGAAGAGCTATGGATTGACCTTGGTGATGTGAAAGATATTGCGGAAGTATCCTTAAATGGAAAAATTATTGACACGCTTTGGAAAGCGCCTTTCCGCGCAGATATCAGTAAAGCCATAAAACCAGGTAAGAACCAGCTTCAAATCAGGGTAACTAATCAGTGGACCAACCGATTAATTGGTGACCAAGCCACAACGCCGGAAAAAAGAATCTTGGCAAGCTATACGGCTCCTTTTGGAGGAAGATATGTGCTGGCTCCGTCTGGGCTGCTTGGGCCCGTCCGGATTTTATCCTCTGCCCATAAGTGAAGTTTAATTGACTGATAACCAACAGATCCAGTCGCAACCATTTTTAAAATAAATAATTTTTATCTAATTACTCAAAATTATTACTTTAGGATTTTGAATATCTACCAAGATGAAAAATTATTTATTATTTCCACTTCTACTATGTGGAAATCTGGCCTTTGCGCAATTAAACGAGCTGTTTAGCGATGGAAATTTCACAAGCAATCCTGTTTGGACCGGCAGCAATGCCGGAAATGATTTCAGCATTGACACCTCAGGCACTATACAACTTAAATCGAAGTCGACAACTGCAAGCAGCAATTTTTATTTAAGCACGGCCAGTGGGCTTGCCTCTAATTGTATCTGGGAATTTAGTGTGAACCTGCTGTTTAATCCCTCGGGGGCAAATTATGTGGATGTGTATTTGACATCCGATCAGGCTAACCTTCAGGCAACTAATATTAACGGCTATTTTGTACGATTGGGCGGAATAAATGACGAAATCTGCTTATTTAAAAGGTCGGGCAGCGCCGCCTCGAGCGTTAAACTTGTTGATGGTGTAAACGGTATATTAAACACCTCCGATAACAGGATTAAGATCAAAGTAACCCGAACTTCGGCTCATGGATTCACTTTAGAACGAGACCTTACGGGATCAGGAACATCTTATGTAACGGAAGGCACGCTGGTAGACTCCAGCTTCACCACCTCAGTTTTTTTTGGAATTTTTATCCAGCAGTCTACTTCAAGCTTTCATCAAAAGCACTGGTTTGACGATTTCAAAATCCAGCCCCTTGTTACAGACCAAAGTCCACCTTCTTTGATGTCAGTAACACCGATCGATTCCAGCCGTCTGGAAATACTCTTCGACGAACCGATGGATACTACCTCCGCAAAACTTCTGAGCAACTATTCTATGGACAATGGTTTCGGGCACCCTCTTTTGATAAAAACCACTTCGGACGCTGCAAAATTCATCCTAACCTTTGAAAAGGGATTTATTACAGCCTCGTATCTCTTAACTGCCTCCAATATCACCGACAAAGCAGGGAATATCATTTCACCGGCTAATACCGGCCGGTTCTCTTTCCATAAGCCGTATATCGCAAAAAAGGGAGACATAGTCATCAATGAGATCTTTGCTGACCCATCGCCGCAAATAGATTTACCCTCTGTAGAATTCATAGAAATCTTCAACACCAGCAATCAAACCATATCACTTCAAAATTGGAAATATTCGGATCCAGCCTCCTCTGCGACTTTTCCTGCCGACAGCATCAAAGCCGGGGAGCATTTAGTTCTTTGCGCCAGGGCTGATACCAACGAATATAAGCGATTTGGAAAGACGATAGGCTTATCGCCATGGCCTTCTTTAAACAACTCAGGCGATATCATCAAACTAGTCAGCCCTGAAATTCAAACCATTGATTCTGTAGCCTATTCTGATTCCTGGTATCCCACTACCGCAAAGAAACAAGGCGGATGGTCTTTGGAAAGGGTAAATCCTACTTCCATTTGCAGCGGAACGTTCAACTGGACAGCCTCAACCGATATTACCGGAGGGACGCCTGGCAAACAGAATACTGCGTTCATTCACAATTATGATCAACTTGCGTTTACAGCCGACAGCATTATCCAACTCTCGGATACAACTTTCAGGTTTTATTTAAATAAGCCTGCTGATATCTCTACCGCGAATAATGCGTTCAGCATATCTCCTGCCCATGCAGCTATAAAGTCTTTAAGTTTTGATGCATTTTCCCGGGAATCGACGATTTCTGTACTCGGCTTACAACCGAACACCGTGTATCAAATCAGCGTCTCTGCGATAACAGATTGCGCCGGAAATACGATCAGTCCCCGTTCATTTCAATTTACAACACCTAATATTCCGCCGGTCAGGTTGGACACTGCGAAGATCTTTATTACCGAAATATTTGCTGATCCCTCTCCAGAGGTCGGGCTCCCTTTGGCTGAGTTTGTCGAGGTTTACAATGCGGGCCTGGACACAATCCATTTAGATGGATGGACAATAAACAATTCCCCCATCAAAAAAGCATCTATCCTACCTCAAGGATATTTAATTCTTTGCGGGGATACTACTCAGTATAAAACTTTCGGCAGAACAGCAGAAGTATCAATCTGGCCTGGCTTGACTAACGCTTCAGGCCAAATACTCCTGAAAAGTTTTAAAGGCCGCATGATTGATTCGACTTCATATTCAAGCGCATGGCATACAAATACCGCCAAGAAACAAGGTGGTTGGTCGCTCGAACGCATTGACTATACTTCGACTTGCACCGGAATGTTTAACTGGGCATCTTCTACAGACACGACCGGTGGAACACCGGGCGTGCAAAATTCCATTCATATATCAAACTACGGTAAATTGGCTCTGGCAGCAGACAGCATTCGACAGCTAAGCGACTCTACAATTACCATTTATCTAAATAAGGCCGCAAACGTTTCAAGCGCTGCCAACGCTTTGTCCATTGTTCCGGCTTTAGCCGACATAAAGTTCGCTTTTACACCAAACCTCAAACAAATCAACTTGCTGTTCGATAAACCATTCCTTTCGAATACTTCTTACCGCCTGGCTATTTCCGGGTTAGAAGATTGCGCAGCGAACCGGTTAAGCACCGAATTTCTGTTTAAAACGCCAAAAGCTCCACCAGTCCGCGTTGATACCGCGCAGTTATATATCACCGAAATATTTGCCGATCCCTCACCGGAAATCGGGTTGCCTCTCGTAGAATTTGTCGAAATTTATAATCCTGGAAAGGATACGGTAAATTTAGATGGATATATATTTAGCAATTCGAAGACAAAATCGGCGATCAGGAACAGCTTCATATTGCCAGATGATTATCTTATTCTTTGCCCGATTGCTGATACCGTACATTTTAAACCATTCGGCAAAGTTTCCGGCATTACGTCTTGGCCCGCTCTGCTGAATGGTGCAGATCAAATTTCTATCAAAAGCTATAAAAGTCGTCTGCTCGATTCGGTTTCGTATTTAGATACCTGGCATACAACTCCAGTAAAAAAACAGGGTGGATGGTCGCTTGAACGGGTAGCTTACCAATCGCTTTGCAGCGGAGTCTTTAACTGGGCCTCGTCCAGAGACAAATCGGGCGGCACGCCGGGAAAATCAAATTCCGTGTTAATCAGTAATTACGATAAAATCGACTTTAAGGCCGATAGCGTCAAACTTTTATCGGACACCGGTATCAGTGTTTATTTTAACAAACATGCTGACGTCTCCACCTCCCAAGACGTGTTTAAAATAAGTTCGTCATCGGCAGAAATAAAAGTAACTTCATTTGATGCACAGGCTTTAAAAGCTACTCTTATTTTCGACCAGAAACTTTCGGCGGGGACACCCTATCAGCTAAGCGTTTCAAATCTGAAAGATTGCGCTGGCAACATTGTTGTGCCTACCACTTTAAGTTTTAGCACTCCCAAGCCCACACTTACACGTCCAGACACTTCAAATATTTACATTACCGAAATCTTCGCCGACCCCTCTCCTGAAATTAAACTACCGCTTGCCGAGTTTATTGAGCTCTACAATCCTGGTATAGACACAGTCGACTTGAATGGATGGGCTTTGGCTAATTCGAAAACAATATCATCCTTGAAGAACGTTTTTATTTTGCCCGGTCAGTACTTGATTCTTTGTCCCACGGCAGACACATCTCAATATAAAAACTTTGGGCAAGTGAAAGGGGTATCACCATGGCCGTCTCTGGTCAATTATGCCGATCAGCTTACACTGAAAAGCTTCACGGGGCGACTGGTTGATACGATCGCCTATTTTGATACATGGCACATAAATTCCGTTAAAAAGCAAGGGGGCTGGTCGCTTGAACGGAGCGACTATCGGTCGCTTTGCGGTGGAGGTTTTAATTGGACATCATCTCTTGATACCGATGGAGGAACTCCTGGCAGGAAAAACTCTGTAAATGTTGACCATTACGATAAACTGCCATTTAAAGTCGACAGCATTAAACAAACATCTGATCTGACCGTCGAAGTTACATTTAATAAACACGCTGATATCGCAACTTCTGAGGGAGCGTTTTTATTGACTCCTTTGCTTAATATGAAATCGCTAAGCTTCGACGCAAAGGCGACAAAGGTTATCATCACATATGCCGAGAAGTTTGCTGCCAACACAACCTATCAGCTCGCGGTAAATAATGGACTGAGGGATTGTGCAGGCAACCCCATCGCTTCTGGCACCAAACTCGCTTTTCATACCCCAAAACGCCCACCAGGGCGGCTCGATACTGCGAAGCTCTATATCACCGAAATCTTTGCAGATCCATCACCGGAAGTAAAATTACCTTTGGCTGAGTTTGTGGAGATCTTCAATCCTGGTAAGGATACCATAGATGTGGCGGACTGGACATTCCACGATTCTTCTTCGAAATCAACATTCGGAAATGCGGTGATCTTGCCTCAGCAATATGCAATTCTTTGTCCCGCTGCAGACACGCTTCAATACAGCGCTTACGGTAAAGTAATCGGCCTGGCTCCATGGCCGGCGCTCAACAATAGTTCTGAACAAATAACGATCAAAAGCTTTAAAGGAAGATCAGTAGACTCGGTTTCGTACAAAGACAGCTGGTACAAAAACGATGTAAAGAAAAATGGTGGTTGGTCGCTTGAGCTGATCGACAAGGAATCCGTTTGTACAGGAATTCAAAACTGGACGGCAAGTATTGACGCTACAGGCGGTACTCCGGGCAGGCAGAATTCAGTGTATAACTTATTCAGCACTTCAGAACAGCTTAAAGTAATGCAAGCAAGATTAAAAGACAGTGCAACTATCGTCGTCTCCTTCAACAGGCCAGCCGACAGCCTATTTCTGTCAAAGTCGCACAATTACAAGGTAAACAACGGATTGGGCCAACCTTCAGCAGTATCCCTGAACTCAGCGTTCACTGAGGTGGAGCTCGCGTTTTCTCAAGCGATTAAAAGAGGGACTTCTTATAAAGTTAGCTGCGCTGACATTACCGACTGCATGGGTAGAAAGATATCTTCTCAAAATAACTCTTCCGAATTCTTCTATCCCTATAAGATCTCCAAAGGCGATATCCTGATTAGCGAGATACTTTTTAATCCGCGTGACGGCGGAGCGGATTTTGTTGAGATTTACAACAACTCTGATAAGATTTTAGACCTGCAAGAACTGGCCGTTGCCGGGATTAAAAGCCCGGATAGCATCGTCAATAAAAAGCAAATCTCAACATCTCCCCGATTTTTTAAACCTAAAGAATACCTCGTTCTATCGACAAACCCGGATCAAATTAGAAAAGATTACCACACAGAAAATCCAGATGCTTTTTTAACGATGCCTTCCATGCCGCCTTTCAACAACGATGCGGGTGCGGTGGTGCTGGTTAGCAAAGAGGGACGTATTGACCAATTTTCTTACACCGAAAAAGTGCACCACTACCTGATAAAGGAACCTAAGGGCGTATCTTTAGAACGAACCAGCTTTAAAATTCCGACTCAGAATCCAGGAAATTTCCGGTCGGCTGCCGCCTCTGTTGGCTTCGCAACCCCAGGTTATAAAAACTCTCAATCTGTCGAGATTGCCGCAATTGGGGCGAGCGAGATCGAATTAATCTCAAAAACATTCTCACCGGATAACGACGGCTTTGAAGACGCCCTGATTATAAACTATCGCTTTAAGGATGCGGGCATGGTTGCGAACGTGAGTATTTATAATGACAGCGGCGTTCTGATAAAGAAATTATCAAGGAATACTACCCTGGCGAGCGAAGGCACATTGGTTTGGGACGGAACGACCGAAAATGAGCAAAGAGCTTCGGTGGGTATTTATATAATTTATTTTGATCTCTTTAATCTTAACGGTCAAACCAAAAAGTATAAAAAGGCCTGCGTGCTGGCATCGAAACTTAATTAGGGATTTTGAATTTATATTCGCCTAAAATCACCCTTAAATTTTTACTTTTGGCTTTTGATTTTTTACTTTTTTATTAATGGGAAGAGCATTCGAATTCCGTAAAGAAAGAAAATTTAAACGCTGGGCCAAGATGGCCGTTCAGTTTACCCGTTTGGGAAAAGAGATTGTAATGGCGGTTAAATCGGGCGGACCAAACCCCGAAACTAACTCACGCTTGCGTACCGCGATTCAAAACTCTAAGGCAGTAAATATGCCGAAAGACCGGGTTGACGCTGCTATTAAAAGAGCATCAAACAAAGACGACTCCAACTACGAAGAGCTTGTTTACGAAGGATATGCCCAACATGGCGTAGCTATTCTGATCGAAACGGCTACGGATAATACTAACCGTACTGTTGCTAACGTGCGCAGTTATTTCAATAAAACAGGAGGCACTTTAGGTAAAACAGGTTCACTGGATTTTATCTTTAACCGTAAAGCGGTTTTCAGATTTGTTCCGCCGGAAGATTTAGACTTAGAAGAACTGGAATTTGAATTAATTGATGCCGGCCTGGAGGATCTGTACATCGAAGCAGACGAAGAAGGAAATGATATTGGAGTAATTCACACGGCATTTGAGGACTTCGGTAAAATGCAAAAAGCATTGGAAGAAAAAGGATTTGAGATGAAGAGTGCGAAACTGGAGCGTATCGCGCTTTCACATACTGATGTAACCGAAGAACAAGCTGTTGATGTTTTCAAATTGATTGATAAACTGGAAGAGGACGATGATGTTCAGGCAGTCTACCATAATATGGCGGAGTAAATAAACAAATCCGTAAATTAGTACGTATCTTATTTACAATGAAAGACAAAGACCTACTAGTTGTTATTGCCGAAATGCTTAGAAAGCAGGATCAGCATACTGAAATTCTTACAAATCAGTCCAGACTTCTTGAGAAAACTCATGAAACCTTAACTGCTTTTATGGAAGTGTCTATTAAGCAATTTGATGAACAACATAAGTTTAATGAACGGTTTCTCGAATTAAATGAAAAAGTTGTTGACCGCTTAGAGAAAATTGAGAAAAAGCTTTAATGACTTTTGAAGAGTTCTTTACCAAGAAAAAGATAGACCTTGTTCAGCTTGAAAAAGTTGAACCGGCGCTTTATAGCGAGTTCAAAAAACACTTTGCTGCCATGGGCGAAAAAAGTTTCGACCATACCAAAAAATTTTGGTTCAATAAGCTTAGAAGACTTTATCATTTAACCCCACCAGACAAAGCGGTAACTCAGGTTGAAACTGCTATCGCTTCTCAGGCCGAGCCTCTCAGCTCTCCTACCATCGAACAGAAGCCGGCATTTACTCCGCGATTTAAAAGTGCTAATATTAACAAGGCTGAACCCGCTCCGGCGGAACAAGCAGAAGCAAAACCTGTTGCCAAACCAGCCTTTAAGCCGAGAAATATTCCGGCAAAACCAGTTGAACCTGCAGCAGGAGAAAAACAGGCAGAAACTATAAATACTCCACCTGCTAAAGCTCCTGAATTCAAGCCGAGAAATATCAAGCCAGCGGACGAAAGTCCAAAGGCAGCAGAACCTGGAGCGGAAGAGAATGGGCCCGAAACTCCTGGAAATTCCTTGCCGCCTAAATCCCCTGGATTCAGGCCGAGAAATATCAAGTCGGTTGCCTCAGAAAATGCAGAAGATGCTAACCGCGCGGACAGTCGGCCCGGGCAACCAGCCGTTTCAGAGACACCGATTACAAATCCGGCGAAACAGGAAGAGGCTGCCAAAGGAGGCTACAAACCCAAGTTTAAGCTGAAGAATATCCCAAGAAACCCTGCGGCGGGCGAAGAACAAACAGGGCAGCCGGTTAAGCCGGAGTTAATGCCTGAATCGTTGCCTGAAATACAGACGGATGCTCCTGTGGAATCGGAGATTGAGAGAAAGATCTCTTCTTCTACCCACGACAAAACACCCGAACAGGAGATTCAGGATAATGATCAGGATTCAAGGGGGAGTGATGATGAAATTAAAGAGGAGAAACCTAAACCTGCTTACAAGCCGAAGTTTAATTTGAAGAATATTAAGCCGCGGGATGATAAAAATCTATAAGGTTTTGGAAACCTTATAGGTTCCAAATGGAACTCGAGGCGTTTCCCCCCCACCAAGGAACTTAAACGCAGACAGCGTTCAGAACGCTGTCTGCGTTATTCAAGCGGTATTCCCCTACGAAGTGCTGCCCTGTCAACTTAAACCTGATTGAACGGAAAGCCCGAAGCGCGGAGAAACGAGGGCGAGGCGGACTTGGAGGGAAAGCAGGGCTCAACTTCCAATGAAACCGCCAGCACCTTTCACAAAAAAGCCACTCGTTATAATAAAACGAATGGCTTTCTACTGAGGCAAAAAAACTCTTAGTATCTGTAAGCTTCTGGCTTAAACGGACCTTCAACATTTACGCCGATGTAGTCAGCCTGATGTTGATCAAGTATGTCAAGTTCAACACCAATTTTAGCCAGGTGTAAACGGGCAACTTTTTCGTCTAAATGCTTAGGAAGCGTATATACTTTGTTCTCGTATTTACCAGGGTTCATCCAAAGCTCTAACTGAGCTAAAGTTTGGTTGGTAAATGAGTTAGACATTACAAATGATGGGTGACCGGTTGCGCAACCAAGGTTTACCAGACGACCTTCCGCCAATACAATGATATCTTTTCCGTCAATTGTATATTTATCTACCTGAGGTTTGATCTCAATTTTAGTATGACCATAGTTTTGGTTTAACCAGGCCATATCGATTTCATTATCAAAGTGACCGATGTTACAAACAATCGCCTTATCTTTCATTACTTTGAAGTGCTCGCCGCGAACGATATCGCAGTTACCAGTTGTAGTAACGATGATATCAGCTTCGAGAACCGCTGTAGCGAATTTCTTCACTTCATAACCTTCCATAGCTGCCTGTAATGCGCAGATAGGATCGATTTCAGTAACGATTACACGTACACCTTGTGAGCTTAGAGACTCTGCTGAACCTTTACCAACATCACCATATCCGCAAACAACAGCTACTTTACCAGCCATCATAATATCTGTAGCACGACGAATTGCGTCTACTAATGACTCACGGCAACCGTATTTATTATCGAATTTTGATTTTGTAACCGAATCGTTTACGTTGATCGCAGGTAAGTGCAATGTTCCGTTTTTCATACGCTCGTACAAACGGTGAACTCCTGTCGTAGTTTCTTCTGATAATCCTTTGATACCTGCAATAAGCTCAGGATATCTGTCGAATACCATGTTCGTTAAGTCACCACCATCATCTAAAATCATGTTTAGTGGCTGGCGGCTTTCGCCGAAGAATAATGTTTGCTCGATACACCAGTCAAACTCTTCTTCGTTCAGACCTTTCCAGGCGTAAACCTGAATACCTGCAGCAGCGATTGCAGCAGCAGCGTGATCCTGAGTTGAGAAAATGTTACAAGAAGACCAGGTAACTTCAGCACCTAAAGCAACAAGAGTTTCGATAAGTACAGCTGTTTGGATGGTCATGTGCAAACATCCTGCGATGCGTGCACCTTTTAGTGGCTGAGATGCGCCGAATTCTTCGCGAAGGGACATTAATCCCGGCATCTCTGCCTCCGCTAACTGAATTTCTTTGCGTCCCCATTCTGAAAGGGAGATGTCCTTAACTTTGTAAGGAATGTAAGTTGTCTCTACTGATGACATAGTTTGTTTTTTAAAATGAATTACAAAAGTAAGGCATTGCCTTATGAATATCAACTTCTTACGGGTAGTATCTATTCAATGTTCAGAAATTGTGACAAAGCCTTGATACGCATATTTTTACCTTTCATACGATAACATTATTTTTGCTTAATATTTAGTAATAAAAGTTATGTATCCAGAATATTTAGTTGCCCCTATGCGGGAAGATTTAACAAAAGTAGGTTTTCAGGATCTAAAAACTGCAGAAGAAGTGGAGTCTGCAATTGCCGGAGAAGGAACTGTTTTTGTAGTAGTGAACTCTGTTTGCGGTTGTGCAGCCGCTAACGCTCGCCCTGCGGCTAAAATCGCTTCTCAGCATGAGAAGCATCCTGCTAAGTTAGTTACAGTATTTGCGGGAGTGGAAAAAGAAGCAGTTGATAAAGCCAGAAGTTATATGTTGCCTTATCCTCCGTCTTCGCCGTCAATGGCATTATTTAAAGATGGTAAACTGGTTCATATTATTGAGCGTCATCAGATTGAAGGTCGCCCTGCGCAAATGATTGCTGATAATTTGATTGGCGCCTTTGAGCAATACTGCTAAGAACCAACTTAGGCAATCATAAAAAACAATAAATCCGGCCCAGCCGGATTTATTGTTTACTCCCTTTTATCTTTGTGCTTTAATCTCTTTGCCTTATTATATATCTTTATTCAGCAGCCTCTCTAAATCTGCCAGCGAGATATTCATCTTTACTCTCCCCTGTTTTGCATACGATATTTCACCGGTTTCTTCTGAAATAATCACGGCTACTGCATCGCTCATCTCCGAAATACCGATGCCTGCTCTGTGCCGTAAACCAAATTGAGGTGGCAACTTCTCATTATCCGTTAACGGTAAAATAGAACTGGCGGATTTTATGCGCCCTTCGGATATTACTACCGCTCCATCGTGCAAAGGACTATATTTTTGAAAAATGCTTTCTAACAGGCGTTTCGAGATAGCCGAATTCAGATTCTCGCCGCTATTTTGAAAGTATTGCTCATCGAAATACTTCGCAAACACGATCAAGGCGCCCGTTTTACTATTCTGCATACTCTTACAGGCCTCAATAACCGGACGAATAAAAATAAAATTTGCCTTCTCAAGTTCCTTTTTGCCGATAAAGTAATTTTTCCAGAGCTTAGTTTGCTGCAGAGACGCATTTTTACCAATCAGGAGTAAAAACCTCCGGATCTCTTGTTGAAACACAATAATCAGCGCCAGCACACCTACACTTACAAATCCACCCAATATTTCGGAGAGTAAGCGCATTTGAAGTTGAGAAACCAGCACAAAAACCAGGTAAATGATCAACAGGCCTAACAAAATATTTAAAGCAATGGTTCCGCGTAAAAGGTTGTAGATGTAATAGATAATTATCGCCACGCAGATGATATCTATCAGGTCCAGAAACCTTAGATGCAGGAAACTTATATCAAAACCCTCCATGCGCTGAAATTAATAATTTTGATTGGTTTTCCGTTCTCCCATCTATCCAAGCTTTTGAATTAGCGTTACCGCCTCTACTGCAGGCCTAACATCATGAACCCTCAAAATGTCAGCACCCTTCATTAATGCAACCGTGTTTAAAACTGTAGTTCCGTTAAGCGCGTCGCTATTATCAATATCCAGCACTTTCCAGATCATTGATTTTCGTGAGAGGCCTGCCAGCAGCGGTACACCTAACATCTTAAATAACTCCAGGCGATGCAGCAATTGATAATTATGTTCAATGGTTTTAGCAAAGCCAAAACCAGGATCAATGATATAATCTGTAATACCCATTTCTTTTAGTTGTGCCACTTTCGAAAAGCAGGCTTTCAACACCTCAGTTACAACATCTTCGTATTGAGCAAGGTGCTTCATCGTTTGGGGTGTTCCTTTCATGTGCATCAAAATATAGGGCACTTTAAGTCGGGCCACCGTCTCTATCATTTTAGGGTCTAAGTCGCCACCCGAAATATCATTTATGATGTGCGCTCCCTGCTTAACCGCTGCTTCGGCTACTTCGGCCCTAAACGTATCTACGGAAATTATCAGATGTGGATAATTTTTAGCTAAAGCGCTTATTACAGGAATCAGGCGATTCAACTCTTCAGGGGCTGAGACATCCGCGGCACCTGGGCGTGACGAATATGCGCCAACATCAATAAAGTCTGCCCCTTCCTCCATCATTGTTCCGGCGGCTGCTACTGCGGTATCAACCGAACCCATCCGGCTGCCTTTAAAAAACGAGTCGGGAGTAATATTTAAAATACCCATAACCTTTGGCCTGTTAAAGTCTATCAGCTGCCCTCTAACATTAATACTTTTCCTGATAAACTGTACAGAAGCATCCAGGTCAAAAAGCTTACTATTCTGATGAAAATCTGTATTTTTATCCGCCATTAAAGGCAAAATACAGCTTTATTAATCTTACAATCAAATAAATTATACTTTGATAAACAATACAGCAGAAGAATACGATGCAGTGATCAGAGTCTGCCGCGCTCTTTTTATAAAGAAAACAAAGGATTACGGAACAGCCTGGCGCATTCTTCGACCGAGTTCAATTACCGACCAGATCTTTATCAAGGCTCAGCGGATTCGCACACTCGAAGAAAAGAAAATTTCGAAGGTTGGCGAGGATATTATATCCGAGTATATCGGCATTATTAACTATTGTATTATTGCGATGATGCAACTTGAACTGGATCAAAACGCGCCGGCGGAACTTCCTTTGGACCTGGTAGAAATTGAATTTGATAAAAAAGTCAACGAAACGAAGGAACTGATGTTTGCCAAAAACCATGATTATGGCGAAGCGTGGAGAGACATGAGGATAAGTTCGTTAACCGATTTAATCCTGATGAAAATCTTTAGGGTGAAACAGATCGAAGACAATGCCGGCCAAACACTTGCGTCCGAAGGTGTAAAAGCCAATTATCAGGATATGTTAAACTATTCAGTATTCGCACTTATAAAACTCGATCTCAAATAAAATGAAAAAGGTTCTTGTAAATTTTTCAAGGTTTTTTGTTGGGATCCTCTTTATATTCTCAGGATTAATTAAAGCAAACGATCCGCTCGGCTTTGGTTACAAGCTTCAGGAATATTTCGAAGTATTTCACATCTCATTTCTACACGATTTTGCTGCTGGCTTTGCTATCCTGATCTGTGCAGTCGAAATTATACTCGGAGCTGCACTCCTGCTCGGTATCAGAGCCAGACAGGTAAGTGTTGGCCTGCTGATCCTGATCATCTTTTTCACCTTCCTTACTTTCTACTCGGCCGCATTCGATGTGGTGCGAAGCTGTGGTTGCTTTGGTGATGCCATCCCCCTTACACCATGGCAATCATTCGGCAAGGATTTAATTCTGCTGGTTTTTATCATCATAATTTATCTTAACCGCGACCAAATACAGCCCGTATTCAGCTCCGAAAAGGCACAGAGCCGGTCGCTTTGGATAGTCAGTATCCTCGCCTTCGGTTTCGGACTTTACACTTATAATTATCTTCCGGTCAAAGATTTTCTGCCCTATCATATAGGTGCAAATCTTCCCGAGAACATGAAAATCCCCGAGGGTGCACCTGCCGATGTTTATGAGATAAACTACACTCTCAAAAACAAAAAGACAGGCGAAAACAAAAAAATGACCGATAAAGAATATCTCAAAACCGAGATATGGAAAGACAGTAACTGGGAAATAACCGGCGACCCGGAAAGCAAGCTCATCAAAAAAGGTTATGAACCCAAAATAAAAGACCTGAAGATAAGCGATGCAATGGGCACCGATTATACGGCCGAGATCATCGAGAATCCTTATTATAACCTTGTAGTGGTAGCTCACGATCTCAACAAGGCAAATAAAAAAGCTTTGGGTGATTTAAATGCCCTGGCGATTACCAGTGTCGAAAATTACAACATCCGGACGGTGTTGCTTACAACCACTTCTCCTTCAAACACGGAAGCGTTTCAGAAGCAAAACAAGCTGGCGATCGAAACATTTTTTGCCGATGGCGTTCCGTTGAAAAGTATGGTTAGAGCGAACCCCGGCTTACTGCTTTTAAAAGATGGTGAGGTGATCAACAAATGGCATTATCGTAATTTGCCTTCTTATAAACATCTCGAAGAGACCTATTTCAAAAAAAACAATTGATGATTGCAGATTTTATTCGCTATACCGAGGTAGCCGACGGGATCATTATTAAAATTTTTCTGGAGGCGAAAAGGAGCCTTCCCGAGGCTGAAACATTGTTTAGCCACGTTCTAAACGCACAGCATATTTGGGCAAGCCGAATCAATGGTCTAAAACCAAGCTTTCTGACATGGGATCTCCAGCCGGTTTCTGTTTTTGAAGAAATGCATGTCAGCAACATTGCTCAGCTTAAAGAAATTTTAGCGAAGGATGACCTTGGACGAACGGTATCTTATACTACACAGGCAGGCGACAGTCTTGTAAATACAGTCGGAGACATCATTTTGCACGCGGCAAACCATTCTATTTATCATAGAGCACAAGTAGTATCGCTGTTTAAACAAAACAACATAAAACCGCCGGTAACTGATCTAATTGCACTGAAGCGGCAGGGACTATTATGAGAATCTTTCTGATAGGATTTATGGGAAGTGGTAAAACCACTTTGGGGAGAAGACTAGCCACAAAACTGGCGTATCCTTTTATTGATATGGACAAGGAAATAGAATCCCACATCAATATGTCTATTGCCGAATATTTTAAGGAATACGGAGAAGAAGCCTTTCGAAAGATTGAAAATGAAGTCCTGAAAACAAGTACATATCCTGAAAGCGCCATAATTGCCACAGGCGGTGGCGCTCCTTGTTTCTACGATAATCTGGACTGGATGAACAAAAATGGCTTAACCGTTTACCTCTCATTATCGCCAAAGGCGCTTGCGAAACGGCTCGTCAATGCAACAGACGAACGACCCGTATTAAAGAACCTAAAAGGTGATGAACTGGAGTGCTTTATTACAGAAAAACTAAAATTAAGAGAAGCGTTTTACACTCAGGCAAAATTAACCATTAAAGGAGCAGATCAAACTCCTGAAAGGTTCTCGGCTATATTGAAAGAAGGGAACTATCTCAAATAAACGGCATCTTCATCACCATCAAGAATAACGTCTACGTGTTCTTTGATGATGGTGGCCAGGTCTAATCCTGTAAAGTCGGCTGAAATTGGGAATTTACGGTGGCTGCGGTTCACCAAAACTGCCGTACGAAGCTTTTTCAGGGGGGTATTTAAAAACACTCCAAGTCCGTAAGCCAGGGTTCTGCCACTATTCAACACATCGTCAGCCAATATCACCACCTTATTTGTACAATTCTCAACAGGTATATCAGTATCGGCTTTAAGGTGTGAGCTGTCTTTATCTAACGAAATTTTCATCAGGGTAACTTTGATCCCAGATACACGCTGAAGTTCTTTTTGCAAACGCTTTGCCAATGTATAACCCGAGTCGATGATCCCCGCGATGATCAACTCTGACTCTTCCAGGTTATCTTCCCATATCTGGTAAGACATGCGGGTGATCTTTTGACGGATTTGTTTCTTATCCAGAATCAGAATTTTCTTATCGGGCATCTTTAAAATATTAGGACTCCAAAATAGCTATAATTAGCTTTAAATGTATGGATAAAAGACAAAGTTAGCTCCCTCGGGCACGATTACAAACAAGCACATATATTCATTGGGGTTCTTATACTGCTTGATAAAGCGCTCTTTTTTCTCTGTATGAATAATTCCTTTCTGCACAAATTCTTCCAGCATAGACGCCTGGATGGACCACTGTGTATTTAAGTCGTTTTTATCCAGAATCAGCTCTCCAAGTGATACCTCGTGCTGATGAGCCACGAAGATGGGATATTCTGATAAGCCTTCATTCAAAATCTCTGTGGCTATCTCCTGAATAGATTCGCTGTAAAGCTTTAAATCCGCTTCGAGGCTTTTTAATGGGCTTTCTTTCTGAGGAGTCGCCCCCTCTCCATCGGGTTGGTTGATTAGATCGCTGATTTCCATTTATAATGAATGCTTTAATTCCAATAAAACAACATTTTCAACGTGTTGTGTGTGCGGGAACATATCTACCGGGCGAATTCTCGTAACTTCATATTTCTCTCCCAGCAATGCTATATCACGAGCCTGCGTTGCTGCATTGCAACTTACGTAAACCACTTTAGGAGCTTCAATTTCTAAGATCCGGGCCACAACATCGGCATGCATACCTGCACGTGGCGGGTCGGTAATGATCACATCCGGCTTACCGTGTTCGAGTACAAACTCGGGAGTAAGAACATCCTTCATATCCCCCGCAAAGAATTTCGTATTGGATATATTGTTGATCCCCGAGTTGATAACCGCATCTTCGATCGCTGTGGGCACATATTCTACACCGACAACTTCTTTTACATGCCTGGCAATAAAGTTTGCTATCGTCCCCGCGCCCGTGTATAAATCGTATACCAATTCATTACCTTTAAAGCCGGCAAATTCGCGGGTGATGAGATAAAGCTGATGTGCCTGTAAAGAATTCGTTTGATAAAATGATTTCGGGCCAATTTTAAATCTAAGATCCTCCGCACCTGCCACATCACCCATTTGCTCAAATATAAAATCGCGACCTGAAAAGAGATGTATGTCCTGGTCAAAAATAGTATCGTTCCGCTTTTGATTTAGGATGTATAATAGAGAGGTTATCTGCGGAAAGCTGGCCTGTACATGTGTCATCGTTTTTTGCACTTCTTCGTCGGAAGCATAAGCAAAAACTACAATTACCATCAATTCTCCCGTAGTTGATGTACGGATGATCAGATTTCTAAGCGCCCCTTCGTGATTGCGCAGATCATAAAAACTGATATTTTCGCTCAAGGCGAAATCTCTGATCGAATTTCTGATTTCGTTTGATGGAGACGATTGCAGATAGCAAACCTCAATGTTCAGGATTTTGTCAAACCGGAGAGGAACGTGAAATCCGAGTGCATTCATATCCTGGTTTTCAAGACCGACCATGTCTCCGTCGGTTAGCCAGCGCTTATTCGAAAATGTGAACTCCAGCTTATTGCGGTAATAACGCGTTTCATAGGAGGCGAGAATAGGTTCTGCGATCGAAACATCCACCTTTCCCATCCGCTCTAAAGCGTCTAAAACACTTTTCTGTTTAAACTGAAGCTGCGACTCATAAGTCATATGCTGCCATTTGCAACCGCCACAAACGCCAAAATGCGGACAAAATGGTTCAGTTCTGTATTCTGAGGGCTTCAACAGCCGGGATACTTTTGCTTCGGCGAAGTTTTTCTTTTTCCTGAAAAGTTCTACGTCTACCAAATCCCCGGGAACCGCTTTTTCGATAAAAAGCACCAGCTCGTCAACTTTACCAACACCCTTCCCTCCTTCTGCAGTATCTGTTACCAGGATGTTTTCGATGTATTTCTTGTCTGCGGGGATTTTTTTCATGCGCGGGCAAAATTAAATAAATTTTGACTGGAAATTTTAAGATTGTCTAAAAGGAATACGGGCCTCTGCGCTAAGCGGAAGTGAGGTTGGCGGGCGGAACATTTTGAACTTAACGAGCCTAAATAGCTGCTTTAACCAGGTAAGGAAGGATTTCTTTTTGAAAACTCACAAAATTCTTCCGCACGTCAGAGTCGCTCACCGATGTGAAAGCAAACGAAAATACAATGGCTTTGCTCGATTTGATTAAAAACCGTAACCGATCGGCATAGTTAGTATCGCCTTTAAATAAATGCGTTTCTCGGTATGATTGGATCAGAAACACTTCCAGATCATCAGATAACAACTTCAAAAACCCCTGTGCATTAGTCGATTCACGGATAAAATCCCATCCGATAAATTCATTACATATGGTGTACGACAATCGGCTGGTCTTCAATATCAGATTACTTAAATAAACCTCCTTATTGGTTTCTTCAGAAGCATTTTCAATGATCTCGTTTACACTGATGCGGATATAATCCATCAAAATGGAATGTAAAAGCACTTCCTTACTGTCGAAGTATTTATATATGGTGGCCTTAGCTATTTTCGCTCTTTTGGCTATTTCGTTGACACTGGTTTTATGATAGCCGTATTTTCTGAATAGTTCCTGAGCGGCCTTAACAATACTTTCCTTTATCTTATCAATTTCCATTCCGACTAATTAATAATATAAATTGTATTGTTCTGGATGGATACATTATACTTTTTCAAAGGAATCTCTGCTGGCGGCCCCTGAGGCATTCCATCCTCCAAAGAAAAGATTGCCTTGCTGCACGGATCCGTCGCAGTTAGCCCATGGTCATCCACTACAACTGCGCATTTTTTTTCCGGGTCCACCGTGCTGCAGCGATCAAATGCCATATACGCATCGCCAAAAGCACTTCTATGGATAATTATTCCCGCAACGCCGTAGCCGTTTACCACCACCGAACCACCCGGGGTATTCAGAGGATGCATCGAGGGATTGTCCAGACGGATATGAAAGTTTACCGGAACATCCGGAATACCCGAACGGTCTTTTCCGCATGAAATTAATAATGAGGCCAATACGATCAGAAAAATATTCTTCATCAGGTTAATTCAGACTGAAACTGTTTAAGAAAACGAACATCGTTTTCAGAGAATAAACGTAAATCTCGTATCTGATATTTCAGATTAGTAATACGTTCAATTCCCATGCCGAACGCAAATCCGGTGAATTTTGTTCCATCGATGCCACAGTTTTCCAAAACGTTCGGGTCTACCATTCCGCAACCTAAAATTTCTACCCAGCCACTTTGCTTACACATCTGGCACCCGCTGCCCTTACAAATACTGCAGGAAATATCCATTTCGGCAGATGGTTCTGTAAAGGGGAAATACGAAGGCCTGAAACGCACCTTGGTTCCTTCGCCAAACAATTCCTGAACAAAATAAAATAAGGTTTGCTTCAGATCGGCAAACGACACATTTTCATCTACATACAATCCTTCAACCTGATGGAAGAAGCAATGCGCACGGGCAGAGATGGCTTCATTGCGATAAACCCGACCTGGCATTAAAGCCCTGAAAGGCGGCTTACCGTTCTCCATCATTCTAACTTGAACAGAAGAGGTATGGGTACGCAAAGCGATGTCACCATTTTCAGCGTCTTTTTTTATGAAAAATGTATCCTGCATATCCCTGGCAGGATGCTCTGGGGGGAAATTTAATGCAGAAAAGTTATGCCAGTCGTCTTCAATCTCAGGTCCCTCGGCCACAGAAAAGCCTAGTTTCTTAAAAATTTCGACAATCTCTTTCCTGACCAGCGACAGAGGATGACGGGATCCTATTTCAATGCCTTCACCGGGAAGTGTCGCATCGATCTGCGTTTCAGCCCCCGATGCTTGCGACTCCAGGCTTTCTTTAAAAGACTGATAAGTTTGCTCAGCAAGAACCTTAAATTCGTTCAGCACTTTTCCAAGAGTTCTCTTCTCTTCCGGAGAAACCGATTTAAACTCGTCAAATATATCTTTGATAATACCCTTTGAGCCCAGAAACTTTATTCTGAATGTCTCTAACTCATCGGCATTTGTGGGGGAAAAGGATTTTATTTCAGCTGTATATAAATTGATTTTTTCCTGCATTACTTAATCAATATCAAATTATCGGGTCTTATAATTCGCAAATCTACGCATAAACTTACAAAGCTTTCGAAATCTTCTATTTCATTATGCAACGGTACGCGGACACCAACGAGGCCGGAGATTTTCCGCGTTGTATTGCAACATTCAAACTCTAAGAAGGCATTCTAAAACCAGAAGGCTGAAATGTCGTATATGTTATATATACTTGTTATTATTAAATTCGTTATATTAAGTATAAAAACAACCCAATCCTGTAGGGTGCTTTGTACTGATGTTTTGCTCTGATGTTTAAGAAAGCGTTATTAATTCTCTTCCTTCTTATTTCCAAAGGTTTTTCACAGGAACTCATTGAGATCAGCGGGAAAATTATTGACACGCAGGGCCATCCTATCGCCTTCACATCGGTTTTCATTAAAGATCTTATCACCAGCACCATGGCTAACCAGAATGGTGAATACAAAATCAATCTGCCCAAAGGCCGTCAAACCATTATTTTCAGATTTGTGGGTTATAAACAGGAACAAATTGCCTTCGATGTGAAGGCGGGGACCAAAGTAAATGCGGTACTCGAAAAAGAAAGTTTTACACTCGAAGAAGTCGTAATTGCCGGTCGTCAGAAAGAAGATCCTGCTAATAAATTTATCAGGAAGGTAATAGCTCATAGAAAAGCGCTCCGATCCACGCCTTCATACTCTTGCGACGTGTACACCAAAGGGGTTCAAAAACTGGTTGGGGCGCCTAAAAAGATACTGGGACAAGACGTTGCGCAGGCCCTTAACCTCGACTCTAACCGCCATGGAATATTATACCAGTCGGAAACAAAGTCGAAGTTCTATTATAAATATCCCGATGTAAAAGAAATCATGGAGGCTTCTAAAGTGGCCGGCGACAGAGAAGGATTTAGCTTTAACAGGGCGCTCGACCTGCAAATCAACCTGTACGATAATTTATTACAATGGGGGCCCTTAGGCAATCAAAGCTATGTATCTCCGGTCGCAGACAACGCTTTCGATTATTACCGATACCAGCTGGAAGGCACCAGCATACAAAACGAGCATATTATTCACAAAATAAAAATCATTCCCAAAAACCGCTTCGACCCGGTTTTTAGCGGGCACATTTATCTTGTTGATGGCGATTGGCGACTATACAGTGTAAATCTGATGATTACGGAAGAAGCCCGGATAAATTTCGTCGACACGCTAAAAATCAGTCAGAATTTTATCGAAGTTGGAAAAACCTTCTGGCTTCCGTCTGATATCACCTTCAACTTTAAGGGCAAGGTATTGGGCTTCAAATTTGCCGGCTATTTTACGGGTCTGTACAGTAACTACCATGTCAATCCCGAGTTTCCGGATAACTTTTTCAAGGATGAGATCATGAGAATTCCGGCCGATGCTAATACCCGCGACAACGAATATTGGGTTAAGAATCGGCCGGTACCGTTAACCTTCGAAGAAGACATCAATTATCGACTGAAAGACACTGCTGCTGCACAAGCCGAATCGCAGCATGTGCTTGACTCGTTACAAAAAGAGCGCAATAAATTCAAGCCGCTCAAATTTCTTTTTAGCGGTTATACGCTTCACAACTATGGAAACAAAAGCTTCTGGCATTTTAACTCCCTGAACAGAACCGTATTTTACAATACAGTTGAGGGCTGGGCCGTAGATTTTAAACCTCATTACAGAAAACAATTCTCGCTGCGCAGATCGATCGATGTGAGGCCAAGTTTTAGATATGGTTTCAGCAGTAATACGCTAAATGCCAACATTCAGGTAAATTACCTGAGCGATACGCTGCACCACGAAAGCTTCAGCCTTAACATGGGAAGCGATTTTTTGGATCTGAATAACAAGGGTACAATTAATCTTTTTTACAACACCTTAACCACATTATTCGACGGAAAAAACTTCCTTAAACTCTATAAAGCAAACTTCTTTGCCCTTAGCGCACAACGCGAAATATCTGACGGCCTATTAATTACCGGCGGAACCGAAATTTCAAGAAGGTTTCCGCTCAGAAATGCATCCTATAAACCCATATTCGACAACGCAGCAAAGATCTTAACATCCAATAACCCGCTCGATCCGCAAAGGGATATAAACTTGTTCCCTGTCAACAATGCTTTTAGTATCGACGCGAAGCTGTCTTATACCTATGGTCAGCGTTATACCACCCGTCCAGATGGGAAAATCTATGAAAATGCCAGATATCCAACCATCAAATTAAACTACAGAAAAGGAATCCCAAAAGTATTTAACTCTGCGGTCGATTACGACTTTATAGCGCTAGACCTGTATCAGGACAAAGTGAAGACCGGGCTTTTTGGTTACAGCTCCTTCTACTTTTCGGCGGGACAATTTATAAACACAAAATCGTTGTTTTACCCCGATATCAAGCACTTTACCGGTAATCAGACAGCGATTTACAACCCCATATTCCCAAACTTCCACTTCCTGGATTATTATGCGTATGCAACCAATTCCAAATATTTTGAAGGGCATTATGAGCATAATTTTTTAGGCCTGTTTTTAAAAAAAATTCCGCTTATCAGAAAATTAAAACTGGAAGAGATTGTGGGAGGCGCCATACTTTCACAACCATACAATTCCTACCGGGAAGTTTATTTCGGACTACAACGGCTCATCGTTCGTGCAGATTACGGTTTCGCATGGACACAAAACGGGCAGCGATACCGGGCCTTCCGGCTTTTTTATGGGTTTTAAGCTCTACCCCGGCCCGCAAGTTATTGGCTTCTGCTAATTTCAGGTAAATATTTGCCTGATCGCTCCACATCATTTTCTATTACATACAATAAGCTTATCTTTGCAGCACATTTAACGCTGTTTGCAACAGTATCAGTGCATTATGAATAGATACCACACCTTACTTTACTATTGTTATACTACAATAGAGAATGCAGAGCAATTTGCCGCAGATCACCTTAAATTTTGTAAATCCCTGGGCCTTGTGGGCCGGATCATTGTTGCCGAAGAAGGATTAAACGGCACCGTATCAGGAACTGTGGATGCATGTAAAACCTATATGGAAAGCATTCATAGCGACCCAAGGTTTGCGGCAACAGAATTTAAAATCGATGAAGTTGAAGAACCTTCCTTCATCAAAATGCACTGCCGCTACAAATCGGAAATTGTT
Organism: Paradesertivirga mongoliensis; assembly: GCF_024436395.1. Classification (GTDB taxonomy): domain Bacteria; phylum Bacteroidota; class Bacteroidia; order Sphingobacteriales; family Sphingobacteriaceae; genus Paradesertivirga; species Paradesertivirga mongoliensis. The sequence goes on from NZ_JAFMZO010000003.1 coordinate 653,151, forward strand.
CATTCGGGCCTTCGCGATCCAAACATTATCGACCCGAAAAAGAAAACCGGCATCCACCTCGAGCCAAAAGATTTCATGGAAATGAAAGATAGGGATGATGTAGTGGTACTTGATGTGCGTTCCAACTACGAACATTCTCTGGGGAAATTTAAAAATGCGGTTACACTTGACATTGAAAACTTTCGTGATTTTCCTGCGAAAATTAACGAGCTGGCTCAATACAAAGACAAAAAAATACTCACCTATTGTACCGGAGGCATAAAATGTGAAAAAGCATCGGCATTGCTACTGCACGAAGGGTTCCAGGAAGTATATCAGCTGCATGGGGGCATTATAAAGTATGGAAAAGAAGCCGGCGGAAAAGACTTTGAAGGAAAGTGTTATGTATTTGACAACAGGGTAGCCGTCGACGTGAATTCTGTAAACCCGGTAGTTATTTCGAGATGTTATAATTGTGAAAAGATAACTGCGAAGATGATTAACTGCGCAAATCCCGAGTGTAATGAACATTTCACTCAATGCGATGACTGCGGATGGCAACGGGATGGTTGCTGCTCCGACAGCTGTAAAGAACATCCGCGAAAGCGACCTTATGACGGCACAGGCTATTATGTAAAAGTTCCGCAGCAGGTGAATTTGAATAAAAAAGGGAGAACCGACTTTTTAAACGACTTAAAAGAAACAGGGAATCTGCAACTGAGCTAATAGGATATCGCTCTTCCAACTTAACACCGGTAATTCTTTTTGTATGACAAGGCTTTCTGTTAATATCAATAAAATTGCGACACTTCGAAATTCCAGGGGTGGGAACAACCCCAACCTGGTCGAGACAGCACTTGATTGCGAACGCTTTGGGGCCCAGGGAATTACTGTCCACCCTCGCCCGGATGAGAGACATATCAGATACCAGGATGTATTTGATTTAAAATCAGCAATACAATCCGAATTTAACATAGAAGGCAACTGCCAGGAACAGAAGTTCGTTGATCTGGTACTGGCCAATAAACCAGCTCAGGTAACACTGGTACCCGACGCCCTAAATCAAATCACGTCCAATCACGGCTGGGACACCATAAAACATCAGCAATATTTACGGGATATCATCCCTTTGTTTAAAGAAGCAGGGATACGAGTCTCAATTTTTGTGGATCCCGATCCAAAAATGGTAGAAGCGGCGGCGAAAACCGGTACAGACAGGATAGAATTATACACCGAAGGATATGCACATGCTTATCATAAAAATCGGGAAACAGCAATTGCGCCATATGTTCAAGCAGCCAGAATAGCTGCAGAAACTGGTCTGGGCTTAAATGCCGGCCATGATCTGGACCTGCACAACTTAAAATATTTTGCGGTTAACGTTCCAAATCTTCTGGAAGTAAGCATTGGTCACGCCCTGATATGCGATGCTCTCTATTATGGACTGGAGCATACCATAAAGCTCTATTTAAGACAACTTGAGGACGCTGGTTTAGAGCGTGACTTTAGCAGTTAGAATTTTTTTCCAAAACCGATTCCGGGGTAGCCCATAAAGCCGTGCTGGTTTTTTATAGCAACAATATTCAGCCGCCAGATGAAGTTTTTTGACGTATAAGTTCTCAAGCCAATACCCGGAATATAATTCAGGCTTTGATGCCCAGGCTCTGTTCCTTCTGTATAATCTATAATCCCGACCCTGAAATCCGCTTTCGTATAGGTAACACCGAACCCGACATCAAGAAAGGTATGATCTTTAATCAGTCTGACCAGATAATTAACGCCTACCGGGATAGTTAAAAAGGTGCCGGTTCCGTACGTGCCCACACCTGCCCGAAAGCCCAGCCCCGGCTTATTAGTCAGTTGCCGGCCATAATTCAAAGATGCAAGCAATCCGTTGCCTCCAAGTTCAAGAAATACCTCATTTTTTTTGAAAGCATCCTGGCCGAATACGTTAGTGTTCAAAGCAATCCCTAAAAATAAAGCGAGTACTTTTCTCATCAGGCTTAAATGTCAATCAAATATAGTTTTTTCCACATTCATTTCCTCCCCTTCGGCAAAAGGCCTTTTTTCCTTACCTTTGCCGCACCCACAATTCTTTCAATTTCATGAGTTTAAATATCGATTTCCAGGAAAAATTTGAGTCACGTCACATCGCTCCAAGCAGTACAGAAGCAGACGCTATGCTCCAGACCATTGGCGCCGCATCGCTTGACGAATTAATTGACCAAACCATTCCTAAGCAGATTCGCTTAAAGCAAGCGCTCAATCTTCCCGCAGCTAAAAGTGAAATCGATTATCTATCCGGATTGAAAGATACCGCATCCAAAAACAAGGTATTTAAGTCGTACATCGGACAAGGATATTACGACACCATCACACCACCGGTAATTTTAAGAAACATCTTCGAAAATCCGGGATGGTATACACAATATACGCCTTACCAGGCCGAAATCTCTCAGGGGCGTTTGCAAGCTCTGCTCAACTTCCAGACCATGGTTATTGACTTAACAGGAATGGAAATTGCCAACGCATCTTTACTTGATGAAGGCACAGCGGCTGCTGAAGCGATGTTCATGCAATTCAGTCTGCGCAGGAACCAGGCTGCGAAAACCTTTTTTGTATCAGAGGATCTTTTTCCTCAAACCATAGATATTTTAAAAACACGTTCTGCTCCTTACGGGATAGAACTAAAAATTGGCAATCATCAGGCCGCAGAACTAACCGACGATCTGTTTGGAGCTATTGTTCAATATCCTGCAGCCAGCGGAACTGTTTATAATTATACCGATTTTGCTAATAAAGCCCATGAAAAAAGCATTAAGCTGACGGTAGTGGCAGATATTCTAAGTCTGACTTACTTAACTCCTCCGGGCGAATGGGGCGCTGATATTGTTGTTGGAACCACACAAAGATTTGGCGTTCCGATGGGATTTGGCGGGCCTCACGCAGCGTATTTCGCCACTAAGGAAGAATACAAACGCAGTATGCCCGGCCGTATCATTGGCGTAAGTATCGATTCGGCAGGTAATTATGCTTTACGGATGGCGCTTCAAACACGCGAGCAGCATATCCGCAGAGATAAAGCTACTTCCAATATCTGTACTGCACAGGCCTTACTCGCCATTATGGCTGGAATGTACGCCGCATACCATGGCAAAGATGGCCTTAAAGCCATTGCCGAACGCGTACATGGCTTAACGGTCCTCCTTGCTGATTCGCTTGAATATCTGGGATATCAACAGGCGAATAAATCATTCTTTGATACCATAAGGGTGAATGCCGGCGATCTTGCCAATCCTATACATGGAGAAGCTCTCAATAATGAGATGAATTTTCATTACTCGGGCTCCGAGATCACCATCTCGCTTGACGAGACCAGCAACCTTCAGGACGTTCTGAACATTGTAAGAGTATTTGCCAAAGTAAAAGCAAAGAACCTTAATGATATAAATATTGAGTCGCTGAAAACTAAACTTGAAGCCAGGGTTTCACCCGAACTACAACGGACATCAGAATTTTTGACTCACCCGGTATTTAATACACACCACTCTGAGCATGAAATGCTCAGGTATATCAAATCTCTTGAAAGCAAAGATTTGTCCCTTTGCAACTCGATGATTCCTCTGGGATCATGCACCATGAAACTGAATGCCACTACCGAAATGATTCCGGTTACCTGGCCGGAGTTTAGCAAGATGCATCCTTTTGCACCGCTGGACCAAACCGGAGGGTATATGCAGATTTTTGATGAGCTAAATAAATGGCTCAGTGAAATTACAGGATTCGCCGCGATGAGTCTTCAGCCAAATTCTGGCGCCCAGGGCGAGTACGCCGGATTAATGGTCATCCGCGCTTATCATCAAAGCAGAGGCGAAGGAAAACGTAATATCGCATTAATACCAGCATCCGCACACGGAACTAACCCCGCTTCTGCCGCTATGGCCGGTATGAAAGTGGTGGTGGTAAAATGCGATATTAACGGAAATATTGATGTGGCTGATCTGCGCTTCAGAGCGGAGGAGCATAAGGACGATCTGTCTTGCCTGATGGTAACTTACCCATCCACTCATGGTGTATTTGAAGAATCTATTATCGAAGTATGTAACATCATTCATGAAAATGGGGGACAAGTGTACATGGACGGTGCCAATATGAATGCCCAGGTGGGATTAACCAGTCCGGCCAATATAGGTGCCGACGTTTGCCACCTCAACCTTCACAAAACGTTCTGTATACCGCATGGCGGCGGCGGTCCGGGTATGGGCCCGATTGGCGTGGCGAAACATCTGGTACCATTTTTACCTGGACATCCGGTTGTAGATATTAATAACTCACAGTCCATTCATGCGGTGTCTGCAGCACCGTGGGGTTCAGCGTCGATTCTTATTATTTCCCATGCATACATCGCGATGATGGGCGCCGAAGGGCTAACCAATGCAACAAAATATGCCATCCTGAATGCAAATTATATTAAAGCAAGGCTAGAGAACGATTACCCCGTTTTGTATGCCGGAAGTAATGGACGTTGCGCTCATGAAATGATTCTGGATTGCCGGGCATTCAAAAACTTTGGAATAGAGGTTACAGATATAGCAAAGAGACTTATGGATTATGGCTTCCATGCTCCTACCGTTTCTTTCCCCGTTCCGGGAACCTTAATGATTGAGCCTACCGAATCTGAGCCAAAACACGAGCTTGACCGTTTCTGTGACGCAATGATTGCTATTCGTACCGAGATTGCCGAAGTAGAAAGAGGAACTATTGACAAGCAAAATAATCCCTTAAAAAATGCCCCGCATACTGCTGCGATAATCTCAGGGACAGAATGGAAAAAGCCTTATTCGAGACAAGTCGCGGCATTTCCGCTCCCTTACGTCGCAGAACACAAGTTCTGGCCTTCTGTAGGGAGAGTAAACGATACGCATGGCGACAGAACACTTATTTGTTCCTGCCCTCCGCTTGAAGCCTACGCAGAAGATGTACTTGCATAAAAAATAACCCCGCGAGCGTTTGGCTTACAGGGTTATTTTTAAATTTCTGAACTATCTTCTTCAGTCTTTCAATCAAAGCCGGATTGCCGGCTTCAATTAATCGTATTAATCAAAAGCGAAAACCTTTTCAAGGTTATCTGTATTGCTGCAGCTGATGTTTAAATCTTTAACATAGCCGCTGCGGATATCGATTACCCAACCATGGATTTGAAGGTCGGTACGTTCTTTCCACGCGTTCTGGACGATATTTGTTTTACAAACGTTGTATACCTGCTCGGTAACGTTTAGCTCCACCAAACGGTCCACCCGAAGCTTTTCGTCCGAAATGGAGTCAAGTTCATCCGAGTGCAAACGATATACATCCTTAATATGTCTCAGCCAATTGTCAATAATTCCGACTTGCTTGTTTCCCATGGCTGCCGCTACGCCACCACAACCGTAATGGCCGGCTACGATAACATGCTTTACTTTTAATACGTTTACCGCATAGTCCAGCACGCTAAGCATATTCATATCGGTATGAACACAAACATTCGCAATGTTTCGATGAACAAATATTTCACCTGGCTTGGTTCCCGTTAGCTGGTTGGCAGGAACACGACTGTCTGAACAACCTATCCATAAAACTTCTGGATTCTGCCCTTCGGCAAGTCTTTTGAAATAGTCCGGATCGTTGCTTACTATCCCTTCAACGAAGTTTTTATTTCCCTGGAGTAATGAGTCGTAACTTTTAGAATCCTTTGCGCTGGCATCTCCAGCAGGAAGGCCTGCAGAGATATCTTTATTGTTGGATGCCATGTTTGGTTAAACGTTTTCTGGTTTATAAATCAGTTCCTTAAGTTTTGGAATATCATACTTGTCTTTGATATTCACCAGCTCTACAATTATAGCTTTGGTATAGGCATTATGTTTAAAGTTGTGGATCACCTCCAGGACATCCGGATCTATATAGCGACAATTACTACCATCAATCCTTACATTGGTTTCATGCGGCAGGTGTGCCAGAGTGTACTGAATCGCCGCCTTATTTAAAAAGGATACCTCTTCGGCCAGATTAATGTCAATTACTTTCTTATCTCCGTGAGAGCCAATCCGATAAAAATAAGGATTCCTCAGATTGTTTCTCAGAATAAAGTAAATAGACACCACCATACCGAGTGCAACACCCTTTAAGAGGTCGGTAAAAACCACCGCCAAAACGGTAACCACAAAGGGAACAAACTGACTGTATCCGCTTCTCCACATTTTGGCAAAGAGGCCAATTTTAGCTAATTTATAACCTGTCATTAAAAGTATCGCCGCAAGGCACGACAGCGGAATAAGGTTAATAACCGTTGGAATTGCAAGCAGGGCCAGCAAGAGCCACATACCATGAAAGATAGCGCTCATTTTTGTGCGCGCGCCAGAATTAACATTTGCAGACGACCGTACGATTACCGCAGTCATGGGCAGTCCGCCTAATAATCCGCTGGTCATGTTTCCTACCCCTTGGGCAACAAGCTCGCGATTAGTTGGAGAAACACGTTTAAGCGGATCTATTTTATCAACCGCTTCTACGCTTAACAAGGTTTCCAAACTAGCTACTATTGCGATGGTTATAGCGACAACCCATACATCCTGGTTACCTATCTGTGAAAAATCCGGAAATACAAAGAGACCGGTAAACTCTGTGAGCGAGCTTACTACGGGTATTTTCACCAGATGCTCGTCCTTAATAGCAAATTGTGTTCCTTCAAACAGCTGGCTCAGAACAACTCCGATCACCACAACCACCAGGGCGGCAGGGACAACACTAAGTTTCTTCACTTTAGGCCAGTAAATAAGAACTACAAGCGATAAGGCGCTTACAATAACAGCCCCATAACTTACCTTACTTAATGCAGCTGCTAGTGTGGAAAATGTGTTACCACCACCATGCAATTGCTGGAAGCTCTCGTCGCCCTCAAAATCGGTATCATAACCCAAGGCATGTGGGATCTGCTTTAGAATCAGAATAATCCCTATCGCAGCGAGCATTCCTTCGATTACTGATGAAGGAAAATAGTTCGCGATGGTGCCCGCCTTAATAAATCCCAAAATTACTTGCATTACTCCGGCAAGCAATATGGCCAAAAGAAATGTGGGATAAGCTCCCAATTGAGTAATTGCTCCGAAAACAATCACGGTTAAACCCGCCGCCGGGCCACTTACACTTAATTGCGAGCCACTAAAAGACGCAACAACAATTCCACCTATAATTCCGGTTAACACACCTGCAAACAGGGGTGCACCCGAAGCTAATGCAATACCAAGACAAAGAGGTAAAGCAACCAAAAAAACAACTATACTAGCCGGTAAATCCTTTTTCAGGTTTTGCGGCGAGAAAAAATTTTTGACACCGGATGTCGCAGGGGCATAATTCGCTGCCATAAACTTGTGCGTTTAATAAATAATAAGAAAATAAGATTAAAGTCCCGGGGCACCCGGGTATACGTAAATTAAATAAGAACAGAAGTCCTTAGCAGTTTGGAGGGGGGGTGGGTACAGCTGGATAAAAAGCTCTGATATGCTTGTCGTGGTCAACAGTTATCATTTCGGTTAACACAAGCAGAGCTGAATGTAAAGGGATAAGACCAAAGTTTCCCAATGTGAAAAACTCCTTTACTGAGGTCTCTTTTACATCACTGGATTTTGCATGATTCTCAATTTCGAGCTGCATAATAACTGCGTTCACCGTCTTCTTATCGAAGTGCGACACAATTAAGGGTGCTGCAGACAAAGCCATCTTCACGAAGAAGACGCCCAGAAAAAGAATGCTGTACCATCTGATAGATCTCTCTTTTTTCATAAAGTCCGGATGCAAAAGTATTATAATTGAAACGATTTTCGGACTTTAACATTTTTTTTACACAAAAATTAAATTTAAAAGCCCCGTCGCGTGTTCAATCTTTGCAAGGAAAACACATCCCGAAATTATTCTGTACTTTGCTTTTTTAACAGACCGTGAAAAATAAAATAACTCAACTGCAGCATAAGCGCGAGCAGGCTTTTAAAGGCGGTGGCGAACACCGGATAGAAAGCCAGCACAAAAAAGGCAAACTAACCGCGCGTGAACGCCTTCATTTTCTATTGGATGAAGGTTCCTTCGAAGAAATAGGAATGCTGGTAACTCATCGTTCCACAGATTTCGGAATGGAGAAAGAGAAGTACCCGGGCGATGGTGTAATTACCGGCTACGGCAATATTAATGGGCGCCTTGTTTATGTTTTCTCTCAGGATTTCACCGTCTTTGGTGGCTCGCTGTCCGAAACTCATGCCGAAAAAATATGTAAGATCATGGATCTTGCGCTGAAAAACGGAGCTCCTGTAATTGGCCTGAACGACTCGGGCGGAGCAAGGATCCAGGAAGGGGTGGTATCTCTGGGCGGTTACGCAGACATTTTTTACCGCAACACGCTGGCATCTGGTGTGGTACCCCAGATTTCGGCCATTATGGGCCCATGCGCCGGCGGGGCCGTTTATTCGCCTGCCATTACCGACTTTATCTTAATGGTAGAACATACGTCATATATGTTCGTCACCGGTCCGAACGTTGTCAAAACGGTTACCCATGAAGAAGTTACCTCCGAAGAATTAGGGGGAGCTTCTGCACATTCTATAAAATCAGGAGTAACCCATTTTGCCTGCGAAAATGAGATTGAGGCCATCGATAATATCAAGAAGCTTCTAAGTTATATGCCGCAAAATTGCGAAGACGTGGCGCCAAACCTTGAATATGAAGCCCGAAATGAGACCATTCCCGAGTTGAATTCCATTCTTCCCGAAAACGCCAATCAGCCTTACGATATCCGCGATGTCATTAACAAGGTAGCCGACGAAGATTCATTCTTTGAGGTTCATAAAAACTTTGCCGAAAATATCGTTGTTGGCTTCGCCCGCATCGCAGGGAGAAGTATTGGCATCGTTGCTAATCAGCCCGCATTTCTCGCTGGTGTACTCGACATAAAAGCCTCTACCAAGGCGGCACGTTTTGTAAGGTTTTGCGACTGCTTTAATATTCCGCTTCTGGTGTTTGAAGATGTACCTGGCTTTCTGCCGGGCACCGATCAGGAGTGGAACGGAATTATAGTAAACGGGGCAAAATTGCTTTATGCGTTCTGCGAAGCCACCGTCCCACGGATTACTGTTATCACGCGCAAAGCCTATGGTGGTGCCTACGATGTAATGAATTCCAAACACATCGGCTCAGATATGAACTATGCATGGCCTTCGGCCGAAATTGCCGTAATGGGCGCCAAAGGTGCTGCCGAAATTATCTTCAAGAAAGAAATCGCGTCAGCCACAGATCATAATGCCAAATGGCTTGAGAAAGAAAAGGAATATTCGGATATTTTTGCCAACCCTTACCGGGCGGCAGAACGGGGGTTTATCGACGAGGTAATTGAACCTGCCGAAACACGTATAAAACTGATCAAAGCGTTTAACATGCTTCAAAACAAAGTAGTTAATCAGCCCAGAAAAAAACACGGCAATATCCCACTCTGATAATGCCCTTAAGATATGGCAAAAGTTGCAGGAAAAGCGTACGATATAAATTTATTAAAACGGGTCTTTGAGTATGTGAAGCCCTATAAGAAGATTTTCACATGGTCTGTTGCACTTACCATTATTCTTGCCATTTTGGCTCCGCTGCGTCCTTTACTTATCCAATACACGCTCGACAAACACATCTTTACAGACAACTACGAAGGCTTGTTAAACATCACTTTGTTGATGCTTGGATTACTTATCCTTCAAACTATCGCTCAATATTACCACACCTATATTACAAATACTCTTGGCCAATCTACTGTCCGAGATCTTAGAATAGCAGTATTTAACCACATTACCAAGCTCAAACTCCGTTACTTTGATCGCACACCCATTGGTCAGCTCATTACCCGAACCGTATCCGACCTTGAAACAATTTCCGAGATATTTTCAGAAGGACTTATTGTAATAATCGGCGATATACTGCAGCTCTTAATTATTCTCGGAATAATGCTTTTTATTGATTGGGAACTCACCCTGGTTGTACTGGCACCAATGCCGCTTCTAATCCTGGCAAGTTATGTATTTAAAGAAGCCATAAAATCAGCTTTTCAGGATGTTCGAACGCAGGTAGGAAACCTTAACACCTTTTTGCAGGAACATATTTCCGGCATGAGCATCATAAAATACTTTGCACGCGAGAATCAGGAGATGCGTAAATTCAAGCAAATCAATGCCAGGCACCGCGACGCAAATATCCGCTCGAACTGGTATTACTCCATTTTCTTTCCTGTAGTGGAGATAATATCAGCACTATCAATAGGCCTGCTGGTTTGGTATGGATCGAAGCAAATCATACTTCACGAGATTACACCGGGTACCATAGTGCTGTTCATTATGTTCGTCAACATGATGTTCAGGCCTATCCGCGAGCTTGCCGATAAATTTAACACCCTCCAAATGGGAATGGTAGGCGCAGAGCGGGTTTTCAGTGTTCTGGATCATACCGACATCGAAGAAGACACCGGTCATTTAATCCCGGACAATATTAAAGGTGAAATTTCCTTTGAAAAAGTATGGTTTACCTATCAGCCTGATCAGGAAAGTGAAGAAGAACCACACTGGATTTTGAAAGACATCAGCTTTTCAATTAAGCCAGGCGAAACGCTTGCCCTGGTGGGTGCAACCGGTGCCGGAAAATCGTCAGTCATTAATATCCTTAACCGCTTCTACCAGATCAGCAAAGGAAGCGTAAAAATCGACGGAACAGATATCCGCGACTATAAACTCGACTTTTTAAGAACCCAGATTGCCACGGTTATTCAGGATGTTTTTCTCTTTTCGGATACTGTAGATAAAAACATCAGCCTCAACAATCCCGCTATAAGTCGCGAACAATTGATTGCCGCAGCAAAAGATGCCGGCGCTCACGACTTCATAGAGCGTCTGCCCGGTGGCTACGATTACGATGTGATGGAACGAGGGGCAACGCTATCATCCGGACAGGCGCAGTTAATTTCTTTTATCAGGGCACTGGTTTACAATCCAAAAATCCTGGTATTAGACGAGGCAACATCCTCGGTAGACACCGAAACCGAACATCTTATACAGCAAACGATCGAAAAGTTGATGAAAGGACGTACCTCGATTGTAATTGCACACCGACTGTCGACTATACAAAACGCCGATAAGATCATTGTTCTCGATCACGGCGAAATTAAGGAGGCAGGCTCCCATCAGGAACTTCTTAAATTGAACGGCTACTACAAGCGCCTTTACGATCTGCAGTTCAACTCAACAGGCATCGAAAAGAGCGCAGTAGTATAGCGAAGGGGTAATCCGGCAAGTGTGTAGTCGCCCCCTCTTTAAAATCTACGAAGCGCCGGGCAGAGCCTAAAAACAAAAATTCCTGATAAAAACGTGCAAACTCTCAAATCACAATAGCATTAGCAGCTGTTTTTCAACCAAAAACCTTCAAAATTCTCAATTTCTCAAATTTATTTGCCGAAAATTTTCTCTAAGTTTGCAAAACTTTAGAAAAAACGTCAAAATGAGTGTATTAGTAAATAAAGATTCAAAAGTTATCGTTCAGGGCTTTACAGGCAACGAGGGCACGTATCACGCATCACAAATGATTGAATACGGAACCCAGGTAGTAGGCGGGGTTACCCCAGGAAAAGGCGGTCAGTCGCACCTCGACAGACCCGTATTTAACACTGTAAAAGAAGCTGTAGATAAAACCGGCGCCGACGTTTCTATTATTTTCGTACCTCCCGCTTTCGCAGCAGATGCCATTATGGAAGCCGCTGAAGCCGGAATAAAAGTGATCGTTTGTATTACCGAAGGTATCCCAACCAAGGACATGATCCTGGTAAAAGAATATATCAGCGATAGAGATTGCCGTCTGATTGGCCCTAACTGTCCGGGCATTATTACCGCCGATGAGTCAAAAATTGGTATCATGCCTGGGTTCATCTTCAAAAAAGGTTCAGTAGGTGTAGTTTCTAAATCAGGAACCTTAACATACGAGGCAGTTGATCAGGTAGTTAAAGCTGGTTTAGGTATCACTACAGCAATCGGTATCGGTGGCGACCCAATCATCGGAACTCCAACGGTAGAAGCGGTTAAACTTTTAATGAACGATCCGGAAACTAAAGGTATCATCATGATCGGTGAAATCGGCGGAGGAATGGAAGCAGAAGCTGCTTACTGGATTAAAGAAAATGGAACAAAACCTGTTGTAGGATTTATCGCCGGCCAAACCGCGCCTCCGGGACGCCGTATGGGTCACGCAGGAGCTATCGTTGGCGGTGCAGATGATACCGCAGCCGCTAAAATGAGAATTATGGCCGAATGCGGAATTCGCGTAGTAGAGTCTCCAGCAGAAATTGGCGCAGCCATGGCAGAAGAATTAAGCAAAGTATCGGCTTAATACTCTCCTAAAATATATTAGAATCCTGGCCTTCGCGCCGGGATTTTTTATTTTCGAGAGAATTTGGAACGCAAGTTTCGGCTTTGTGGTAAATTACAGTCCCGTGCTGCGCTCATACGGCTCAGGATGTCTGCGTTTCACTATTATAATTAGCACCGAACGGGTAGGTTTCGTGGCAACAGATTATCTTTGTACCTACCAAATAACAAATTACCAGAACATGACTGCCGAGTTCTTCAAAATCATCGCAATCTATCTGCTAACGCTAGTTACATTGTCTGGCCTTACCAAATTTGCTCTTTCGTTTTGGAAAAAGCATATATCTTTCGGCTATACCCTAAAGCGGCTGGTTGTAGCCGCTCTGGCAGGAAACGTGCTATCTTTTATCCTTTTTGAAGCAACTAAAGAATCAGGCTATTATTGGGGTGAAATTCCAACAAAGCTGTATATTATTCAGGCATTGGTGCTTTTCCTACCAATTGTCTTTATACTGATAGCACTCATGGTCAGCATAAAGAAACAACTATTTAACGCTAGCCGACAACCTGTAGAGGCACCTTAAATTTGCCGACTATTTGATATCGCTTTTAGCTTGTTAGCGCCTCGAACAACAAGCGTTCGAAAGCCTATTTCTCCCCTGGTCGAATCGGTCTGATCACTCTGCAGGGATTACCCGCCGCAACAACATCCGCAGGAATATCTTTAGTCACCACACTCCCTGCCCCTATTACACTGCGATCGCCAATACTAACGCCGGGACAAATTATGCTACCACCCCCTATCCACACATCTTCACCAATTACAATAGGTTTTGCATACTCACGTCCCGAACTTCTTTCGACATGGTCGATTGGATGCGTCGCAGTATACACCTGTACATTGGGTGCAAACATAGTACGGCTTCCGATGGTAACCGGCGCCACATCAAGCACAACGCAGTTGAAGTTGAAAAACACCCGTTCGCCAACTTTCATATTATAGCCATAGTCACAATAAAAAGGTGGCTGCAACCACAAATCCCGACTGGCCTGAGGCAGAAGCTCTCCCATTATCCTGCTCCGCGTTTCCGGGTCGTCTTCAGGAGTTTCATTCAGTGCCTTTATGAGCAGTCGGGTTCGTACTCTATCTTCTACCAATACTCTATCAAGCGGATCATACATCTCACCCGCAATCATTTTCTCTTTTTCTGTTCTCATATGTTGAATTAGATAAGTACGTTGATCCAATCTGCAACTTAGTAGCAGTGTCTTATGACGGGAATGTTTTTCGTAATTTTTAGTTCTGACGCTCTGGTTATGAATATCTGTTCAGGTTGCTTCAGTTCCAAATCCCATTCATCTCCGTTAATATCATCGGAACCCCATCCGTAACCACAATAGCATGCTCATGCTGCGCCATAAAACCGCCTTTATTTCCAACCATCGTCCAGCCGTCTTTCAGTGTTTCGGCATAGGTTGATGTGGTTGATATAAACGTTTCGATAGCTACAACAGAATTCTTCTTAAACCTTGTCTGATTAAAACGATCTCTGTAATTCGCTATTTCGCTCGGTTCTTCGTGGAGACTTCGACCAACTCCGTGCCCGGTAAGGTTTTTGATCACTTTGTAACCATGCTTCTTTGCTTCTGTCTCTATCAGATGGCCGATGTCTGCAATACGAACCCCGCCTTTTATATTGTAGATGGCCTTATATAAGATTTGCTTTGAAGCGTCTATCAATTTTTGATGCTGATTAACGTCTTCTCCAATAACAAATGAGCCTCCGTTATCAGACCAGAAACCATGCAGCTCGGCCGATACGTCGATATTCACTAAATCACCTTCCTTCAGGATCCGCTTATCAGACGGAATGCCGTGGCAAAACTCATTATTCACGCTAATGCAAGTCCAGCCCGGAAAGTTGTAGGTTAACAACGGCGCTGATTTCGCTCCAAAATCTGAAAGTATAGCAGCTCCGTAATCGTCTAATTGTTTCGTGGTGATACCGGGTTGGGCATAGTTTCTCATTGCCTTTAAGGCTTCAGCCACAGCTTCACTCGCTTTTTGCATCCCGATTAATTCGGCTTCTGTTGTTATTGACATAGTTTTGATTGTTTGTCGATATGCCCGCGTGTTGTCAGACATTCCCCCTAATTTTTTAGAGGTTCTTTAAGTGACCACTAAAGTAAAAGAAAACTGCCAGATAATCTCCATTTGGCAATTCATGGGCAGCTTAGCTTGATAGCAGAATTAAGGCTGTTCCTGGCTGGTTGTTCGGCTTGCCGGCTCATAATAAAGGGCGATCGTACCAGAGCCAAAGGTCTTTGTTTTTAAGAGTTTCAGAATAATCTTATCGCTTATATTTTTAAACAAGGTCAAACCTTCTCCTAAGATAACGGGATGAACACAGAGTTGGTATTCATCAATCAAGCCGAGCTGCGTTAGGGCTACAATTAAACTCGGACTGCCTACCAGGATATCTCCGCCCGCTTGCTGTTTAAGTTCCGAAACTTCTTTCTCAAGACTTTGATTTGCCAGCCTGGCGCTTTTCCAATCGAGCTTTTTCAGCGTGCGCGAAAAAACAACTTTAGGAATTTGATCCATGATGACAGCAAATTCATCCGTGGACTTGTAACCGGTTGGCTCTTCCACCACAGTTCTCCAATACTCCATAAGCTGGTAGGTTATTCTTCCATAAAGTATTGTATCAGCGCTTTTCAATAGATCAGCAAAATGCTGATGTAGCTCTTCATCTGCAATCCCTGCCGTATGGTCGCAAAACCCGTCAAGGGTCATGTTCATGGCTGCAATTATTTTCCTCATACTTACTTATAATTTAAGCTGTGCCTCCGCGAATTTAATTAATAATATCGCCTGTGTTGTTGGCCAGCTTCTCACGCCATTTCTGAATTTCCTCAGGTGTTTGCCGCAGCCAGTCTGTTATTTCGTCAACAATTTTTAGTGGTTCCAAAGAACGATACGAGCGTGTGGGGTTGCCCGGAAACTTCTTATCTGTTACATTCGGATCGTTTTCAAAACTCCCCGTCGGTTCAACCATATACACACGTTCAGGTCCCTCGCCTTTTGCCAACGCGGCAGCAAGTCCGGCCCCGTTAACCAGAGCTGTACAATAAATATGATTCATTTTGAGGTCTGGCTTGTAATTAGAGCTTCCGCCCGGGTTTAGCAGATCACCAATCTGCAAATCTGCTCTCGTTCCATGATAAAAGGGACCTTTGTCGGAAGGTTTATCCTTAAAAGAAGCTGCTAATCTATAATTCTTCTTTGCGTTGACAAGGTCGCCCAACTCTTCATAGCATTGGGCAATATTTAGATAAAGTCCGGGGAAAGCGCTCTTAACCGCATCATTATTTATTTCTAACGCAATTTGCAAAGCCGTTTCCAGCCATTTCAACTTGTCGGAAACCGTTGGTTGATGCCGGGCAAGATAATGCGCAGCAAGAAACTTCTCAAAGGGGTTGGTAGCTTCGTTCCAGGCTTGAAGAAATAGCTTACCGGCTTCCCCGGGCTTACCCTTTTCTTCCATGCCCATACCTTGAAGGCAGAGTTGAACGATAGCATTGCTTGGGTTGAATTCCATTTGTATGGATGATTTGCCTGTTAATTATTTGATATCGATTTAGTGTTAGACGGTATAAAAGTGAAGTGTCTCCTATACAACTACACTTTACTGGTGTGAGAAGCAGATTGATTTTTCACCCTTAATCATAAATTTCGTTTATTACTTTCCATCTCAATGAACTCCGGCAAATAATTGGGAGTACATCCTTTCGACACCATCTCGCCTTTATAAAGACCAGTTTTTTCCCCGAGATCTATACACCGATTTCGATATTGTTTTTCATAAACTCCAACCCAGCCTGCGGCAAAATTCATTGCCCATTGAACTTCTGGTTCTTCATTGGCAATGTTAAATTCTATTTTCGTTAACAAATCTGCAGTGTTAGCAGGAGGCGTTTGTCCTACCCACCTTAATCGGGCCTGGTAATACCAGAATACCCGCCGTTGAAGAGCAGAAGGACTATCTTCCCACGACTCAATCAGCGCAACTGTCTTTTTGTCTTTGGTGAGTTGGTTGGCCATCAACCAGTCTATTAGTTGGCTGCGCTCGTTAAATGGATGAGCTTGCATATCCTTATCAAGTTTGTTAATCAAATCTTGTGAAAGAAGCTTATTGTCCATAATTAATATCGCTAATTGCCTGGGCAAAAATCCCCCGGTTGACCATAGCTCCATAGCCAGCTCGTGATCCTTTTTGATTTCCTTAGCAATTTTGCGTAAGTCCCCTAGCTTAGTTTTAGCACCGATTTGAGCCAGAAGGCTTTCTGCTTTTGAAGAGAGTTTCATAACAATCTTTGGGTTCGTTTATTCCAGTCTTTCTAGTCGGCCTTTTCGTTTTATTATGTTTTTGTAATCCCATTGTACAATTCGGGACTTCTTCAACCACCTTTGTATATCGCTTGCTTTTATCTCTGAGATGCTATTATAAAATATAGACGCGTCCTTAAATTTTTTACCTTTCACGTTTAATTCTGCCTCGTCAAAGTCTGCGCCACTCCAAAACATTAATCGAATTCCAGCTTTTTGTTTACTATAGCCTACAATTGGATTTCCATTTAAGAACCAGACAGGATGCTTGTGCCAAATTTTGCATTCAGCCTCAGTTAATTCGGCACTGATCATAGCAGCAATTTTGTCGCAAATCTCTTTATCCACTTGATTTTGTTGTGAATTATAAGATTTAATATCTTCTTCCATACTTTATAGATTAATATTCTTTGGAATTCTTGACTAAAATTCTGACTAACGTTAGTAATCGTTTTATTAGGAAAGAAGCACTTGGCTGCATTTTCTCCTCTCCTGTGCATTTGACTCCCAGCACAAAGCTTTTAAATGTAGAAAGTTTCGAGAATAACTTCACCCGCCATTTTGCAATGGACTATGTAGCAGATGTATTTCTATGTCGTCTCAACTTTCCGATAAATAAGAATTCTTCCTGTCCTTATTAAATACTCAATTTCAATCAAATCAGTCTTGAACCATTTATAGAATTCAGATTTATCTAAAAATATTTTCTCACGTACATTTTTAGGCCGGCTTTCTAGTTCCAATTCAAACTTTTCGTCACCCCTCCAAAATTTTCTTTCAACGCGGGTCCGGTATCTGCATTTCTGGCCATGATTAATATCGCGCATTAGCTGGACTATTCCAAAGTAATAAACTAGACAAATCATAAGGCTATTTAGAAAACAGTATAGAACAATTGCAGATTCGTAACTCATTTTTTCAATAAGGGTCCTACCGGTCATTCTCGCTGGGAAATATGGCATAACAGGTATTAAGGTTAAAAATACTACCGCAACCCAAAAAAAATTCCTTCTAGCTTTTGGAACAACAGTTGATGTCAAGAAGTCGTAGTCCGCCTTCGATAAGCTGAACACCTCTATTTCTGAATTAGGTTTTAATTTGATCTTGTCAAGTTTTGAATTCGGCATGTTGGCATTCAGGTAGTAATATATTTTCTAACGGTTTGTATTTGTATTGTGCGGGATTAAACGCACGTCATTTTGTGCCAGAACTAAAATACCCTTAAAAAGCATATTACTTGGTACTACCACATCCGCCCGCATGATTCAAATACTTTGTTATGTGGCGTTTATCTTTTGCAACTTCGTGTTAAAGCTTCTGTATATTCTTTTGTTATCGGTCGACCGCCGAGTTCTTTACATTCGTTATAATATTTCCACGCATTATCGCAGTCCTTTTTTACAAAGTAACATGCAGACATCTTAAAAAGTGTATTTTGATTTTTCGAATCAATAGAGTAAGATTTTTTAAAGTGGTTTATAGCCAAATTAAAATCTTTATCGCTATTACTTTTCATAAACCTTGTCATATAGACAGTAGCTTTGTCTGTCAGAATGTTTGAACTGTTAGGATTTAACTTTAATCCTTCGTCGTACTGGTACATTCCACTTTCAAAATCTCCGAATGAAAAATAAATGGCACCGAAACCCCAAAACACATTTTCATTTGTTGGGTCGAGAAGCCAAGCTTGATTAAACCTATACATAGCTGTTTTTAGGTCTTGCTTATATAAATAATCAAAGCCGAGTTTAACTAGGAGTTCCGAGGCTTTACGGTTAGTTCCAGCTTGTTTTAAATAAGTCTGTATTAGCTCTTGGTCGGATGCTTTTTGCTCTTTAGTCTTTATCGCATTTCCATATTTTGGCAAAAGGCGTATTTCAGTTTTTGCTTCTTCTTTCCAGCCCGAATATGTTATTTGTTGCCCAAATGCAAGTGTCGTAATAAAGAGAAGAATGAATGTAATATTGTATTTCATAGTCGATTAGTCGTTTTTTTTAACTGTTAAGGCTTGTTGCAGTTGCGGATTAATCGCACGTCACTTTCAAGCCGCACTAATGTAGTAGAAAGCAGCGAAATACCATAAACTACTTCACCCGCAATTGCAACAGAGCCTGTGTTATACGCTACCATTTTTATTTTCAATTCTCCGTCTTATTAAATGGTCAATTAGAATAAAGCTAATTCCAGTCAAGATGGAAGCTAGAGCGAAAGAATATGGGCTTTGGCGCAAAAGTCCTGTATACAGAAACACGCTTAAAATTATCAAGTTAAGCCCAAATGCCACGACAGATGGAAGAACGTTAATTGATCTAGTAAAAGCAAGACAGAATACTAAGAGATAAAGAACTGAAGTAACAGTGAATCGCATAAAAAAGTAATATAGAGCTCCTTCCATGTTCACGTTACTCGTCACATGAAGCAGCGATAGACAATAGCCTAAAATTGCCTCGAAAAAACTTTGTCCTATGCAATACGCAAAACCCAATGTTGATGCTCGTGATATTCTGCTTATCATGTTTTATGGTTGCGCATAACGGGTTAAGGTTTATATTGTGCCCGATTACAGCACTTCCGTGTCGGGTACCCCTAAAGTAGCTAAAAAGCAGAATAATTCGAAAACCGCTTCAACAGGCATAATTTAAACCTAGCTACCTGGTAGATGTTGTTATTTCAAGTATCAGATTAGTTATCCAGAATTTTTACCGGTTCAATATGGAATTGAGTGGAAACAAACATCAATGAAATAAAAAACATGAAATCGCCTCTCTTTTCCCTAGCCCTTTTTTGCGTTATATCGCTGTCTAGCTTCAATAAGGATATTTTGAAAAATTTCTTGACAATAGGCAATAACAAATTTTCGCTTAACTCCGCCATCATAGCTAATGAGTCATATGGGATAAAACCAAAGTTTGAAGTAGATTTAATTAATCAATATGAAGACTTAACTAAAGCCAAAACCTATGTTTATTTCTCACTAACAAGTAATAACACTTCAAATCTCTCTAATGGTGTTTATCAGTTTTCCTCAGCTAATCTTAATCAACGTCTTCCATTTCAATTCAACGGTTCTGTTAAAGTTAACAATCATGTAGTAGAAATTGCTGAAGGAACTATTTCAATAGAAAATCGGAGTGGAGATTTAGATATTCAATTTATTTTGAAGTTACAAAATGGAGATATAGCAAAGGGAATATATCGAGGTAAAGCTTTAGAAGTTAATAGAAGTAGAAGCTACAAATAGTGTCAGCTGTAGCTTACTAGGTCCTTTACATTTACAGGTAACGTTTAAGGGCTTTGCGAAGGAAGATGGCGGATAGAAAGCACTTCGTGGTCACCTGGCACAAAACTTAATTAAATGTAAAAAAACTTCAGGATAAACATCACCGGCCATTTTTGCAATAGGCTGTGTTAGCAGAAGTTAATCTTTTTTTCGAAAGTAATACCCAATGTCGCGTTCAATACTAATTCGAGGTTTCCCCCAAAAAAAGCGTCGGTAAATACTGGTCTCGAAACCAGCCTTTCCAAATTCACAGCTATAGTTCAATTGTAGTCTTGAGCCATCCAATTTGTAAACTCCCTTTCCCCAAGTGTCGCTTTCAAAGTCGCCGTTTTCCTTCAAAATCAATTTGTCACCCTTACTTGGTCCTTCGGCAACAATCCACGGAAAGTCATAAACATAGGTTCCAATAATCATGTCGGTCGTATAAAAGTTGTCGTAGGCGAAAGAAAGAACAATAAATGTCGCTGCTGAAATGGCTAGTACGGTTCGACGGTTCATTTAATTTCTGCTAACGGTTAAGGGTTAGGTTGTGTCGATTAAATGGCAGTCACCTGTCACCCAGCACTAAAGTAATTAAAAAGAAGAAAAGCAACGAGATTCAGGTCGCCCGGGCATATTTTAAATCCTGTGTTACCTGCTGGCATTTTGTTCAGTCAATAAGTATCAAAGGCGGTCTTTATCCTGTCCCGATAAATTGTCTCAGTAGTCCGGTAGCCAGCTTCCACATAGTTCCCTCTCGAAGTTATCTTTGAGTCATCATATAACTTTATAGGAGTTTTCTCCTTTGTTTCTGAATATAAGGTCGGCAGAATCTGAATTTGAAAAATTCTTTATTTCAATACTTCCACCTTCCTCTATAAGGGTAAGATTCTTAATATTTTGTCCAGATAGGTTTTTCACATGGACTCGTACATATCCTTTTGGAATTGGCTCAGAAGTAAGAAATATTGTTGTGATAAAGTATCCTGCAGAAAGTCCGAGAACACCTCCAATCATGAGACCTAGAATTATTTTGTTCATTAATCGTCTAAGTTGTTATTCAGGTTTCGTATGCTTGCCGCTAACGGCTAAGGCTTTGCGAAGATGGCGGATAGAAAGCACTTCACTATCGTCCACCACAAAGCTTAGTTAAATGTAGAGAATTTCCGAGATAAACGTCACCCGTCATTTTTGCGAAGGTGATGTTAGGGGCAGGTAATTTATAGTCCTGCAGGCTGCTCTTTAGCCTGTCTGCTCCCCGATAAAACAAATATGTTAACAGCTATTACAATAAAAGGCGTAATTAAAAATGTCGGCTCCCATTTATTAACCGTCATAAACATTAACTGCGAAAGAACTGAGATGAAACTATAAAGAATCACACCCCATTTTTGCATTTTCCACATTCCAACAATGGAAGGAATGCCTATTATCAAGCCGAAAAGAAAGACGGCATCGTACCATATGAAATTTTTAGTCAATGCAGTGGCGTTCGCAACAATGGCTAAAATTAAGAATATTGACAAAAGAACACAGGTTACGGTAAGTATTAAAGGTCGTTGGGTACGCATCTTCTAGTCATTTTAGTCGTAGGTTAGTGAGTTTCCGTTATCAGCTAGTCAAAGTTCTTTACTTACCCACAACGGTTAGGGCTTTGCGAAAATGGCGGATTATAAAGCACTTCATTGTCACCCTGCACAAAGCTTAGTTAAAAGTAGGAAATTTTCGAGAACAACCTCACCCGCCATTTTTGCAAATGACGTGTTACCAGCCGTTATTTTTCTAGCAAGTGTGCATAACGGTCTACTTTGTCCCCATGCATGACCATTATGTCTTGTTCGAAATCGAAGAATGGTTCGAGTTGCCAGTCTTCACTACCCGCAAAGCCTATTCTAGAATGAAAGTCCAGAAAGCTCCATAAATCGTTGCCCAGAATTTTCCCGTGCATTTCGTCTCCTTCGTGTGAAAAATATACTACCTCTGAAGGATTATTTCCAACTACAATAACGTCTCCATTTGCAACATCAATAATTGGCAGTTTATCTTGCCAGAGTTTTTCGGTATTTATAATAGCTTCCGTGTCATTGTATTCCGGGTCTAACGAGGCTTTTACCCATTCCTGAAAATTGGCAAGTTGGTCTGGTAGGGAATTCAAATTCCAGTAGATGTCACCTGAAAAGTTTTGTCTAAATTCTTCGGACAGCGTTTCATCAAATTGGTAGCTAAATTCTAAATGTCGGGAAAACAGAAACAGCTTTTTTAAGTCATCAGGTAATACTTTACCTATCTGCTTTTCAATAGCATCTATTTCTGAGAGGGTTGCAGGCCGGTCGATAAAGGGCGCGATAGTTATAGTCCAGTTTTTTCGCTCGGCAATTGCAACTAACCAGTCTATTTTTTCTAGTACTTGTTTATATACGTCGGCTTCTGACATCATAATGGCTGGTAACGTTTGGCAGATTTGCGATGGGCGGGATTTTTACCACTGAACTTTATGCGGAGCACAAAACTTTCGGCTACCACGAATGTGTCTGCGGAGCACGAAACCCCGCCTATTGCAAATGTGCTGTTAGCAACTGTGTTTTCAATCATCATCTCTTTCAAATGCGTCTTTAGAATAAATTGCCATTTCAATGCCCAAAGATAATTTACCAGCAATTACTATTAACTCCTTTGGTAAGTGGTCATTTTGATTTACAATGTCGCCTTCAAGTCTGGAATAAATGGGGAAGTCAAGATATGCTGTCGTAATGTTGTGGGTTTTAAAAAGTTGCTCTATGTCGTCATAGTGTTTCGTCAAAAAGAGAATAGTGTCTTCAATTTGTCCATCTAAATCTTCCCAGTCTTTGTCAGAAACGTCAAATGAAATTTTATAGTCAGTTGTAATACGGCTTTTTCCTTGTATGTCACCTTTGTCGTAACAACTATACACAGGAACTTTGGTCATTTTTTCAAATGATTTAAATGAATCGGTGTCGCTATATACTTTTAAAACACACATATTTTATTTGTTGTTTAGTCTTTGGTTCGGTCATCATAACATAGCTGGTAACGGTAGGCGAATGTCTGGTGGCGACTTGTCGGGTTTTTTAAACTTGCCTACAACGTTTACGGCTTGTTGCTGTTGCGGTATTAATTGCATGTCACTTTCAGCCCTGCACTAATGTAATAGAAAGCAGCGAAACAACATACACCACGTCAACCGCAATTGCAACAAGCCTGGGTTAGCAGCTGGCTATTTTAGTCCGTAGTTATGATTATAAGTCCATTAGTCGCATTTTCACCGTATATGCTTTCGGCAACAGGTCGATCAATAATATTTATACCTATAATTTTATTTAGTTTGATGTTTTGAATCAAGTTGTATGCCTCTTTATGAAAAACTTGTTCTCCATTAACTATTAAAACGGGCTCGCCAATTTTGGGGTCTATGTCAGCCGTTGTAATTATTGGTGGCTGTCGATATTTCTTTTTTGCTTCTCCCAAATATTCTTTAATTAACTTTTTTGATTGAGTTCCTTTTGTTTGAAGAATAACAACGCCTGTTAATGGCTTACAAAGAATCACGTTGCCGACTGTGGTTCTGTCAATGTAATTAATACCAGTTAAATCCTGAGTCTGATACTTTGAAAAATGAAAAAACAATGAGTCTATTGGAATAACATGCCCATTTAAAACATAAACAACTTCGTCGTCAATCTGTGCCCCTGGAAACGTCGCTGAAATCCAAGTGTCAACATAACTTTTCGTTAAAGTTTGAGCACTCGAGACTTCGATAAGCAAGACGGTCAGAAGGGTCAGTATGAGACGTTTCATATTTTTTTGCTTGCTGCTAACGGTTAGGGGTTTAAGTTGTGCCCGATTAAATGGCGGTCACCCGTCACCCAGCACTAAAGTAGTTAAAAAGCAGAAAAGGAACGAGATTCACGTCGCCCGGGCATAATTTAAACCCTATGTTAGCAGCTGATGTTCTTATCAGATAGATTCACCATTAGGTTTGATTTCGTGTCGTTTGTCAATTAGCTTACTGGTTGACTCTGGGGCTGGCGTTAAATATCGGTGGATTCCGACAGTCAAGATGAATATGCTTAATAACCAAAGCCAATAGCCTGAGTTTTTGTGCAGGATAATTGCCTGCCTGCCGTTTCCCGAAGTCAAAATATTTTGCCAGAATACGAAAGACAAGGCAATTCCTAATGCAATCTTCGAAATCAATTTAGCTTTATCTTTCTTTTGGAAAAAGAGAATTATCGACCAGAGTGAAATCGGATTTGCTAGCCAAATAATCCACTCTAATAACCCTCCTCCAAGGATTGCTATTGAGCCCATTAGAAATAAGTCCAACCCTTGAGATTTACCGATACCATTATAGTCGTTATATGTGATTGCGGTCTGAAATAAAGAAAATCCCAGCAGTGCTAAACTTATAAATACGATTAGTGTAGTTGGGTTAAATATTTGATTTAGTTTCATTGTACAGAGGCGTATGTGTCCGTTTGCTAGGTTTTTTACATTTTGCTGCTAACGTGTAAGGGTTTATGTTGTGCCCGATTAAAAGGCCTTCACCTGTCACCCAGCACTAAGGTAGTTAAAAAGTAGAAAAGGAACGAGATTCGCGTCGCCCGGGCATAATTTAAACCCTGTGTTACCTGCCGTATTTCTTTATTAGACTGAAAAGCCAATATATAACATCCAACTAGCTGTCCCTGCAATTAACAGATAAAGTCGTTGGTCATATTTTCTCTTGAAATTGTTTTCGCGTAGCTCAAACAAAGAAAGTCCAGCATGCCATTTGCCAAGAAAAATCAGAGGTGCGGTAAAGAATATTTCAATCATTTCGACCTTTTTATAACCTTCCTGTTCATTTCTCTCGAGGCGTTTTTGCTCTCTTTTCTCTTCCAGCTCAACCAGCCTTTGCCATTTGTCTAACAGTTTCTCTTCTTCCTCTTTAGTCACTCCTCGAAGCTCAAGTTCTATGGTCGCTTGGTCAATTGCTTCTTGCTGCCAATAGTCAGTAGAACTATACTTAATTCCTATAAGCGCTTCAGTCGGTCGTGAGTTTATTGGTGGGCGGAAGTTTGTCGTCATTTAATACGGCAGGTAACGTTTTAGGTATTGCCGAAGGCGGGGAGTTTTAGCACCGAACTTCAATAGATATACTACAGTTCAAATATTACAAAAGAATTCAATAGAATTACGTCAGCCCCGCTTTTGGCAATACCTTGTTACCTGCATTCTTTTATTGTTCACGCCTAACATCATTCACTTTTTCGGTGTACCATACAATTACTTATCAAATATTTTCACATACTAATGTTAAGCAAATCCAAATTACATACTAGTCCTATGCAAGACTTTGTCCTATCGGTAAGTGGGTGCTTAATACGACCCTGTTCCAGAGGTTGATGGTAATTATGGCAGTTATAATATCTGCAATTTGAGTTTCGCTAAAAAACTGTAATGCGGTTGAGTAGGTATCATCTGACAACCCATTTTGATAAATTAATGTTATCTCTTCCGTTATCGCTAACACTACTTTTTCTTCTTCCGTAAAAATATCTTCAGCCTCTCTCCAAGCATTCAGTAAAAAGATTCGTTGGTTTGTTTCACCATTTTTAATTGCGTCTTGAGTGTGAATGTTGATACAATAGGCACAACCATTAATTTGTGAAGCTCGGATCTTTATAAGTTCTTTGGATGTTTTAGATATGGAAGCCTTTGAAAGATACATTTCTAAACCAACCATCGCTTTTAGTGCATTTGGTGCAACTTCCTTAAAGTTAAATCGTTTTTGCATTTTATTTATTGTTTAATTGTTTAATGCAAAATTGGAGGATAAGGAAATTAAAAGACTTAAACTGGTTTAAGAAAGAAGCCTTTTTCGTATTTCGCTTAAATACTCGGGCGTAAATCCGAGATATGAAGCGATTAAGTATTGCGGGACACGTTTTACAAATTCGGGATGATTTCTTACAGCTTGGAAATAAAATTCTTCTTTTGAAAATGAAAAAAGAAATTTGATACGTTTTTGAGCTGCTGCATAAGCCCGTTGGTAAACAAAACGGAAATAGCGTTCCATCACAGGAAATTCTTTTAATAATTTTTCCTGTTTATCTTGAGTGATATAAAACACAATAGATTTTTCTACAGCCTGAATATAAAATTCCGTAGGAACTTGGTTTTCGTAGGCAAAGTTATCCGTAAGCCACCAAGTTTCAATGGCAAATTCAGTGGTTTGTTCAGTGCCTTTTTCGTTGATGTAAAACTTTCGCAGCAGGCCACTCAAAACAAAAAAATGATACCTGCAAATTTGTCCCTCCTCTAATAGGTTTTCTTTTTTTGCGACCTCTTTCGTGTCAAAGAATTTTTTAATTTCTTCAAATTCGTCGTCAGAAACTTTTGCGAATTTAGTTATATGTTTTTTGAAAATTTCGGACATCTTTGATTTACACAATTTGGGTTTAAGATTGCAGGTAACGGTTAAGGCTTGTTGCAGTTGCGGAATTAATAGCAGGTCAGCCGCAAGCCAGCACTAATGTAATAGAAAGCAGTGAAACAACATATACCACGTCAGCCGCAATTGCAACAGAGCCTGTGTTAGCAGCCGTATATTTTAGTCCAAATATCCGTCATATTCAACCTTGCTAAGCCTGTTGTCCTTAAAAACAAAATTAAAAGATGAAAATCCCTCTGAATCTTCGACTGTAATTGTATCACTTAATGGAGCTTTTAAATTCAAGGTTTCTAAAAGTTTCGGCTGCGATATTCCTATTTGTACTCCATTCTTAAAACGGAAAGAGGTTCCTGAAACATGGAAGTTGTACAATATATATTTGTCGGTCGCTTTGTAAATTCTAAATTCAGCAGCTTTGTTTTTGTACAGATATATAGTGTCGATGACCCGTGGGTCATGTGTGTTAATTTCTGGTGTTTTTACAATTTCAAAATCAAGAAGAGGAATTTTATTTATGTCTGTTCCAAGGCCCGGAAAATCCAATAAGTCTTTTAGTAAATTGTCCTTTTCAATTGAAGTCCTATTAGAAACAGAACTTACATTTTGTACTGAATCCACTAGTACAGGTTCCTCATGAAGTGAGTCACTGGAAACGACTTTTTTCTCTGGCTCTCCTCTACATGCGGTGCAGAGATATATGATTATCAGTATTGGGAGTCGGCTCATTGTATGGCTGCTAACGTTAAGTGTTTATATTGTGCCCGATTAAGAGCACTTCCGTTTCGAACTGCACTAATGTAAGTAGAAAGCAGAGAACTTCGAGAACCAGGTCAGCCGGGCATAATTTAAACATGGTGTTAGGCGTAGATTTTATTTTGCCCGTTGATTCTCGTCTTTAGATTCCTTCTTTACATCCTTAATTTTTCGTCCTTCTAAAACTTTCCATTCGGGGGAGTCAAGTAGACTAGTTATTCGGTCTTGCTCCTCGGAGCGGTCAATAGTCCGGATTGCAAATGGTAACGTTTCTTGGTATAACTTTCCTTTTAATTGTTCTGGATTACTCATTGCGACTTGGAAGCCAACGATGGGTAAGTCAAGCCTTCTTTCTCGAAGATAAAAACGGAATCTTCCATGCACGCCCAAAGTCACAAGTTTAGGTACAAAAGTTAAATAAAGAGAGTCATTAGCTAGTTTATAAGTTCCTCCGGTTACTTTATTCGCTTTTTTCGTGTACCTGATTATACAGAACTGGTTCTGTTCTAAAAGAAACAGCTCTGCTTTTACGTAACTGGTATCCTCTACCGACTTAAATTCGAACATTTTTTCTTGCAAGTCTTGAGCCATTGCTTCAGACCATGTAAAAAGGAAAGAGATTGAAAAGAGAATGATTTTAAAGGTGTCGGTCATCTTTTAAATTTACGCCTAACGGTTAAGGGTTTGAGTTGTGCCCGATAATAGCACTTCACTGTCGCCCAGTACTAAAGTAGTTAAAAAGCAGAAAAGGACGGGCTCACGTCGCCCGGGCATAATTTAAACCCTGTGTTAGGTGCCGCACTTATTTTATCCGAATGCTTGCAACTACTTGTCGTATCACATTCAACTCCACTTCATTCTCCTTAGATAATTCCTGCTCTTTATCAATTGTAAAAGTGCAGGTAAATAGAGTGTTCTCTTTGCCTGTAATCCAGTAGTAAATGATGCAATCGTCGTCTCTAGTGCCGCTTTTATAGAACGCACATTCATATTCCCCGAGGTCCATCTTAATCGCTTGTTCATTTTCTCTAATTTCATCTTCTATGTAACGGGAGGCATTGTTTTTCTGACTTCCTGGTTTTTCTTGCAAAACCATAGGAGTTATCCGAAGATTCCCTGTCCAAGATGTCGTGTTGAAAAAAGCATACGAACCTTCTTCTTCGTATTGCTCCCAATTTGATGGAAGTGTCCAACTGTATTCTTCGCTAGGTGTCGTAAAAAGCTTATAGTCGGTCATTTAGTCGTTGTCCTATGAAAGTGGTCGGTTTTCTTAGTGTTGCACCTAACTAGTATATATACGCAACAAACTTACCATAATACACCCAAATTTGGGTGGCTAACGGAACTTTTTATAGCGTTATTACCTTCGAATATAAATATTATAAATCATCAAAACCACTCCCCCTGCCGGTGTCTCACCCACAACCCGCGTCGTCGTCTGGGCCCTGGTTCGCCCAACGCCGCCCTCCTCCTTTACAACCAGGATGCAGCAAGGTTAGCAAATTTTTCGCCCGTGCACTATTTCCCCCAAACCACCCACACCCCACCTTTAACGAAAAATATTTTCGCCGCTCTCTTGCATCTTTCGAAAAATTCATCTTAATTTATCATAACATTTAACATCAACCTAAGAAGTTTTCATCTTCTACCGATCAGTGAATCAGCCCCGAAAGCCTCTTAACGAGTTTTAGAAAAGGACCTGTCCTTAAAATTTTTATTGGAAAAGATTTGTGCTGTATGTATGGTTTTGCCTTGCAAAGCCTCTACTATGGAATTTTTTAATCAATAATTATATAACCCTAATTCTTAACAACATGGCAAAATCAGAAGGCGGTCACGCCAAAAATGTCGCAAATTTCGAAGACCTGCTCACCCGGGTCAGAAGCCTCGGTCCCGGCTACAGTCCCAGTAAAGCCGGATTAACCCTCCCCAATCTTGAGCTTCAGCACCAGGCAGCTAATGCTGCACTTAAATCTCTTGCAGCCGAGTTGCCACTGTATCAACAGGCGGTAGATGCCAAG
The DNA here is from genome assembly GCF_024436395.1 of Paradesertivirga mongoliensis. Classification (GTDB taxonomy): domain Bacteria; phylum Bacteroidota; class Bacteroidia; order Sphingobacteriales; family Sphingobacteriaceae; genus Paradesertivirga; species Paradesertivirga mongoliensis. The sequence goes on from NZ_JAFMZO010000003.1 coordinate 682,417, forward strand.
CAGGCAGCTTTTGCACCGCTGTCGAAACTCGTTACCCGGGCGTTAAATATGTTCAGAGCCTCGGTAGATTATAAGCCCGAGGTAGACAGCGCCGAAAGTCTGGTTAAAAAAATGCGCGGAGGAAATTCGGCAAGCCCTGCCTTAGCAGAAGGAGCCGAACCTGTAAGAAAGATCTCAACCTCACAGCGATCGGCCGACATGCAACTGGCCCACTTCGCATCCTTTATCGAAATTCTGTCGGCACACAGTGCATATCAGCCTGCCGAAGCCGGGCTCAGTGTTGCAGGGCTGCTTGCCCTTCACAACGATCTGGCGCAGAAAGCTCAAGCCGTAACGGAGGCACAGGTAAGGGTTGAAACTGCCCGGCTCAATCGCGACAATGCACTTTACGCACCCGGCACTGGTTTAATCGACTTAGGCCTGGGAGTAAAAACATATGTAAAAGCCGCTTTTACTCCCGGCTCAACAAATTACAATCCAATTTTAAGTCTGGAGTTCAGACGACCCAAGAACTTATAGTTGAAGACAACTTAAAAAAGCTAAGACAAAACAGGGTTCCCGCTTCAGGAGCCCTGCTTTAAAGAGCCGCAATTCCTTCACAAAACAGCCGCAATTCCTTCACAAACAGCCGCAATTCCTCCACAAGCAGCCGCAATTCCTCCACAAGCAGCCGCAATCCCTTCACAAGCACCCGCAATTCCTTCACAAGCATCCGCAATTCCTTCACAAGCATCCGCAATCTCTTCACAAGCATCCGCAATCTCTTCACAAGCACCCGCAATCTCTTCACAAGCATCCGCAATCTCTTCACAAGCACCCGCAATCTCTTCACAAGCAGCCGCAATTTCTTCACAAGCAGCCGCAATTTCTTCACAAGCAGCCGCAATTTCTTCACAAGTACCTGAACTTGTGGCGTGGCCTTTCAACCCAAACCCATCCTTAAATTGTCAGGCCCTCCCATCTTCTACTACATTTTCTTAGATTTGAGAAAGCTCCACAGCCTACAAAACCAATCTAAATGAAATTAAATCTCTTTCTCTGCATTCTGCTTTTTGCAGCCGGTGTAAATAAATCAATTGCGAATAACGCAGCGGCCACTACCCTATCAAACTCTAAACCCATCACCGAAATAAAATTCAGGGGAAAAACCATTAAGCTCTCCGAAAAAGCCATTTATATCAATGCGAAACTCCATCAGCAAAACATGGGGAAGTACTCCTTCAAAACCTTACAAGACGCGGTTAAATTTGCCAAAAGCGGCACCGAACTCCATCCAACAGTTCTGTATTTAGAACCTGATGTATACTGGACCGACGATCCAAAGGCCGAAAACAAAGAGAATAAGTTAATCGGCCTCGCCATTCCGCAGGCAAACATCACCATGATCGGCTTATCCGAGAACGCCGAGCATACCATCATTGCCGGCAATCGCGGACAAATGGCCGGAGCCATTGGCAACTGGAATACCCTGGGCGTAGGCGACGGGTTTAAAGCCTATAACATCACGTTCGGCAATTACTGCAACGTCGACCTCGTTTACCCCTTAGACCCCTCAAAGAATCATCCTAAACGTCAAAAAACCATTACCCAGGCTCAGGTGCTCACCACAGCCTATCGTGGCGACATGGACAAATGGATTTTTGACAATTGCCGCTTCATTAGCTTTCTCAACACCTTTGCAGCAGGCCGTGAACCTCACCGGGCTTATTATACCAAATGCTTTTTTCAATGTACAGACGATGCCATCGGCTCCGGCGATATCAGCGTCTTCGACCGGGTAAACTTTAAATTCTATTCTAACCATCCTTCATGGGGTGGCTCAAGTATTCTGCAGGCATATTTGGGTTGCAATTTTGAAACCGTGTTGCGTGATCCCGGTGCCAACTCAACACTCTTTTTTGCGAAAAACAACAACATCTTCGCGGTGATCGACTGTCAGTTTAACGGTAATGCAACAAAGCTCGAATGGACTGACCATCCTTCTGACAATGCCCGCCACGTTGTACACAACAACACCTTAAACAAACAAAACACCACCATCAGCACGGGCAAACCAGAACTATCGGTGAAACTCAACAGCAAATCTCTTCAGGCGTTTAAAGTGGCTAATGAATATAATGTGTATAATCTGCTGCGCGGAGATGACGATTGGGATCCTGCCAAACAGAAAACAAGGCTTGCTGCCTACAGCGATTTACCATATCGTTTACAGCTTAAAGCTGATAAAATAAAGCTGAACCCCGAAGAGAAGGCTTCCGTTTCTTACCTTATATATCCCGAAAGAGTCAGACACAACACTCCGGTAACCTGGTCGGTAAGCAACCCGAAGGTTTTATCGCTCGAAAAGACGGAAGATGGCAGTATCCGGATTACCGGACATAATAATACCGATCAAACCCTAAAAGCATCCCTTAAAGCCGAAACAAGCTCGGGCATCGAAGCTCTCATCCATTTTGAAATAGCCGGAACCCCTTTGCCGCCACCAGCGTTTTCTCAACCGCCCATGCTGGGTCAACCTAAGCAGGGAAGTATAACTCTGGTGTATTCACTTGATCTTAAAGCTAAAGTCGACGACTCACAGATCGACTGGTACCGGGCATACCTGGCCAACGGCAGCGATTCTGTTAAAGTAGGAATTTCACGCCCGGGTAGCCCCTTAAAAACCTTCAACCTTAGCAGCGGAGATATCGGTTACTATGTATTAGCCCGAATAAAGCCTAAACATACAACCAGCCTGGCCGGGCAGCCGGTTTGGCTCAGCAGCCGCAAGATTAAATCGAGCGATGTCTCCACACATAACATCCACACCAATTTCAAAAGTCTGCCTACCCGGCGAAACTCCGTAATAAAAGATGGCTTCTGGACGCTCGACACCCATCGCCCGGCAGATCTGAGTGCAGAATTTGAATGGGAGCCCGGCCAGGGCGATGCCTGGACCTATGGCACCGGCACAGCAGGCGCCACCGGCCGCTATGGAATCTTGACAGTGCAGCGCGGAGCACGGTTGTTATATGCCCAACAAGCGAGGTATGGAGATATGTCGATAACCGTCGAATTAAGTCCGCAGAAAGCTGCCGGACAAGGTTTTGGAAGTGCAACCGGACAATACCTGGATATTTACACCAAATTTGATCCACACACCCTTACGGGATATGGTTTGAGAATAGAACGCACACCCCTTCATGGTGAAGGCGTTCAGTTCACACTCTATAAATTCATTAATGGTGCCGGAACCCCGATCACCAAATCCGAACAGTCATCAGCCTTCCTGCCCGGATGTAAAGTGGTGTTAAACCTGAACGGAAAGGTTCTCAGCGCAAAAGTATCCACCACCAGCCCGCAACAGCAAAGCCAAAAAGATGCTGGCCTGAAACATGAAGTTAACCTGTCGGCAACTATTAGCGAGAATTCCTTTGGTGGCTTCGGCATCCAAACAACCGGTAGCACTTCAGAAGGAAACAAGATCATGCTCGAGCGTATCTCAATTGTTTATCCGGGATATGACTGATGGTGTTTAAGCTTTAATTTAACGCAGACAGCGTTCAGAAACGCTGTCTGCGTTAGTTGCAGGTTTGATTAACATTGAAAGAATATAGCCACTCAATATTTTAGTATTTTTGAGCAAACCTTACTACAATGCCATCATCTGCCAGCCAAATTTTAAAAAAATACTTTGGGTACGATTCCTTTCGGGATAAACAGGAGGAAATCATCCGGCAGGTAGTATCTGGCCGGGATGTATTGGTGTTGATGCCTACCGGCGGAGGAAAGTCTGTATGCTACCAGATTCCCGCTCTGATGCTGGATGGTGTTTGTATCGTAATTTCTCCGCTGATATCTTTAATGAAAGACCAGGTGGATGCCTTAAAAGCAAACGGCATAGCAGCGGCGTTTTTAAATAGCTCGCAATCACCGGAAGAACAGCAGGCGATTTTGGAGGCCTGCTATAAGAATGAGATAGGCCTTCTGTACGTGTCGCCGGAAAAGCTGGTTTCAGACCTGCAGATGATTACTCAAATGGCGCGGCCTTCGATGTTTGCCATCGACGAAGCCCACTGTATTTCTTCCTGGGGTCATGATTTCCGGCCAGAATACACCCAGTTAGGCATGCTCAGAAAGAAATTCAGCCATGTACCTTTCATTGCATTAACTGCTACGGCAGATAAAGTAACCCGCAAAGACATACTTAAACAGCTCAAATTAAACTCCCCGGGTGTATTCATCTCTTCGTTCGACAGAAAGAATTTAAGTCTTGATGTACGTACGGGGGTAAAAACGAAAGAAAAACTTCAGGAAATAGCCGCTTTCATTGATAAACGCGAAGACCAAAGCGGTATCATATATTGCCTGAGCCGTAACAACTGCCAGGATGTAGCCGAAGCCTTAAAAAACTATGGCATCAATGCAGGTTATTATCACGCCGGAATGAATGGCGATGCCAGGGCAAAAGTTCAGGAAGACTTCATAAATGATAAACTTCAGGTGGTTTGCGCAACTATTGCATTCGGGATGGGAATCGACAAGTCGAACGTCAGATGGGTGATTCACTATAATCTTCCCAAAAACATGGAGGGATACTATCAGGAAATCGGGCGGGCCGGTCGCGACGGACTTCCCTCCGAAACTATTCTGTATTATAACTACGCCGACCTCACCATGCTGAATAAGTTTGCTGCTCAAAGCGCCCAGTCGGAAATTAACTTAGAAAAGCTAAAACGCATTCAGCACTATGCCGAGGCTGATTTTTGTCGCCGTAAAATTCTGCTAAACTACTTTTCCGAAAGTCTGGATGATAACTGCGGTAATTGTGATGTGTGTAAAAATCCGCGTAAGCATTTTGACGGAACGGTTCTGGTGCAAAAAGCATTGTCGGCTATTTATCGGATGGGTGAAAAAGAGGGAGCAAACATGGTTATTGATGTGCTACGAGGATCGCGTAAAGCGGAAATACTGCAAGCCGGTTACGACACTTTAAAAACCCATGGAGCCGGTGCAGAAATTGGAGCAATCGACTGGCAGCGGTACCTGATGCAAATGCTGAATCTGGGAATTATTGAAATGGCATACGATGAAGGTTTTGCTTTGAAGATTACCCCATCTGGCCAGGACGTTCTTTTCGGCAGAAAAACCGTGGAGCTAACAGTGCTTCAACCTTTGGTGAAAGTTGAGAAGCAAATACCGCAAAAACGAACAGCGCGTTCGGTTAAACCCGACGAAGAGCTATTTAGTCGCTTAAAGCAGATTCGCCTGCGTTTTGCAGCACAGGAAGACGTACCGGCCTATATCATTTTTAGTGATGCGGTGTTGCAGGAAATGGTAAAGGAAAAGCCCTTGACACAGGAAGAGATGCTCCTTATCTCGGGAGTGGGCGAACATAAGATGTATAAATATGGTCAGGCCTTTCTGGATACCATTAGCAGTTTCCTGGACGGAAGCAATTCCAAAAAACCCAAGGCCGATACCTATCAGGATACTCTTGAACTATTGAAAGCGGGGATGAGTCCGGCACAGGTGTCAGAAAAAAGGGGCCTTCATGAAACCACTATTTATTCGCATATCGCTCACCTGTACATCAATAAAAAAATAGGTAGTATCACATCCTTAGTCTCCGACGATGAGGTAAGAATTGTACAGCGGGCTATTGAAGTTATTGGAGAAACAAAAGCTTTAAAACCTGTATTTGATCATTTGCAGGAACAAGTACCGTATCATAAAATCCGTTTGGCAATGGCGGTACTGGAGCGAAGAAAGATGGTGGTGGATTGATGTTGAATACTGTCTGCGTTATGCTAAACCAATTCTGCTATAAACACTCCTACTTACTCCCCTAACATTTTCTCCACTTCTTCTTGTAATAATGGTAAATGTCGGATGACAATTCCCCAAATAATTTCATCAGAAACAGAGTCATACCCATGGATAATTCTATTTCTCACATCTACCAGTTTTCGGGAATTGGAAATTGTGAAAGAATTATCTTTTTTTAAGATGCGGTTCATTGCTTCACCGATGATTTCAATATTTCTCTCCACAGCTCGCTTAGTCCGCAAGTCGCTTTTGTAATGATTAAAATCTTTTGGAATATCAATAAAGAAACTTTCTATTTCACTTATTGCATTTAGCATGTCGTAAAGCCAGGCTTTAACATCAACGTCCATAAATCAATTGTCTTTGCTGATTCACAGTATTTCTAAAATATGGATTTTTTATTGCTTTGTCTTCTAACAGGTCAATGGGTCGCTTTAACATATCTTCCAACGCAAATTTCAGATCAAAATAATTGTCGGCATAATCGAGTACATCAAGCGGTTCAAAATCGACAATTAAGTCGATATCACTCTCGGCATTGAATCTATCTGTTAGAACTGATCCAAAGACGTACAGGCTCTTAACCTTGTGAGTTTCACACAACTCGGATATATGGGAAGTATGTCGTTCAATTGGATTCATGATGCAAGTTACAAAAAGTAACATTGACACGGCGGTTCTCAAGTCTTTTTTAAGCTCCTAACAAAACAAAACCCCAACCATTACTGATTGAGGTTTGATATTCGTAAACAGCCAACTTAAGCCTGCTGCTTCAATCTGATAATGTTCAACGCGGCACCAGCCTTAAACCATTCGATCTGCTGCTCATTATAAGTATGATTAACATGGAAAGAATCTTTGCCGCCATCGGCGTGATGTAACACTACTTTGAGCTGCTTACCCGGAGCGAAGCTCGTTAATCCTTCTACATCAATCACATCATCTTCCAGAATCTTGTCATAATCTGCAGGGTTCGCAAAGGTGATCCCCAGCATACCTTGTTTTTTTAGATTCGTTTCGTGGATACGGGCAAATGATTTTACCAGGATCACTCTCACGCCTAAATGACGGGGCTCCATTGCCGCATGCTCGCGTGACGAACCTTCACCGTAGTTCTCGTCGCCGACAACCACCGTTCCAATTCCGGCAGCTTTGTAAGCTCGCTGCGTTGCCGGCACCGGTCCGTATACACCTGTTAACTGGTTCTTAACTAAATCCGTTTTGTCGTTAAAGTAGTTAACAGCGCCAATCAGCATGTTATTCGAAATATTATCCAGGTGGCCACGAAACTTTAACCACGGACCAGCCATAGAAATATGGTCGGTTGTACATTTACCTCTTGCTTTGATCAACAAACGCAATCCATGAAGGTCTGTTCCTTCCCAGACCGGGAATGGTTCTAATAATTGCAGACGGCTTGATTGAGGATTCACAATTACACTAACATTACTTCCATCCTCAGCCGGAGCCTGGTAACCTGCATCTTCAACGGCATAACCTTTAATCGGCATTTCTAATCCCTGAGGTTCGTCTAATCTCACCTGTTCGCCGTTCTCATTGGTAAGAGTATCGGTTAGCGGGTTGAAAGTGAGATCACCTGCAATAGCCATGGCCGTTACAATTTCTGGAGATGCTACGAATGAATGGGTATTGGGATTACCATCATTACGTTTCGCGAAATTCCTGTTAAAGGACGTGATGATCGAGTTTTTACGGGTAGGATCATCTGTATGGCGAGCCCATTGCCCGATACACGGACCGCAAGCGTTAGCCAATACTACACCCCCAATTTTTTCAAACGTATCTAAATACCCGTCGCGTTCAACAGTGTAACGAACTAGCTCAGAACCCGGAGTTACGGTGTATTCTGATTTCGTTTTTAAATTTTTATCTACTGCCTGTTGTGCAAGAGAAGCTGCACGGGTAATATCTTCGTAAGATGAGTTAGTACATGAACCGATTAATCCTACTTCTAACTTAGCCGGCCAGTCGTGAGACCTAACCGCCTCTGCAAATTTAGATATCGGCCATGCCAGATCTGGCGTAAACGGACCGTTAATATGTGGTTCAAGCTCCGATAAATTAATTTCAATCACCTGATCAAAATACTGCTCAGGATTAGCGTAAACCTCGTCATCACCGGTTAAATATTGTTTTACCTGGTTTGCAAGATCAGCGATATCGCCTCTTTCAGTACCTCTTAAATATACTTCAGCTTTTTCATCGTATCCGAAGATAGAGGTAGTGGCGCCAATCTCTGCACCCATGTTACAGATGGTAGCTTTACCCGTCGCAGAAAGCGAACGGGCGCCTTCCCCGAAGTATTCAACAATTGCACCGGTACCACCTTTTACGGTAAGAATACCGGCCACTTTAAGAATGATATCTTTTGCGGCCGTCCAGCCTGACAATCTACCCGTTAATTTAACGCCGATTAACTTAGGAAATTTAAGCTCCCAGGCAAAGCCAGCCATCACATCGCAGGCATCGGCACCACCAACACCAATGGCGATCATACCCAACCCACCCGCGTTCGGTGTGTGAGAGTCGGTACCAATCATCATCCCGCCAGGGAATGCATAGTTTTCTAATACCACCTGGTGAATGATACCTGCACCAGGTTTCCAGAAACCAATACCATATTTATTAGATACCGATGCAAGGAAGTCGTATACCTCTTTATTGGTATCATTAGCGATCTGTAAATCTTCAGTAGCGCCAACTTTAGCCTGAATCAGGTGATCGCAATGCACCGTCGAAGGAACCGCCACTTGCGGCCGGCCGGCCTGCATAAACTGCAATAATGCCATTTGCGCAGTTGCGTCCTGCATCGCCACCCGATCGGGAGCAAAATCAACGTAGGAAGCACCTCTCTGATACGCTTGTGTAGCATTTCCTTCCCAAAGGTGAGAATAAAGGATCTTTTCAGTTAAAGTAAGTGGTTTACCTACTGCTTTTTTAGCTGCCTCTACTCTATCGCCGAAACGAGAATAAACAGCTTTAATCATTTCCAAATCAAAAGCCATAATCTTTGAATATAAATTAAACTAACAGTTGAACATACTAAAAAGTTGCAAGTAGAAAATAGAAACAGTTAAAAAAATGACATTATTACGCAATAACTAAAGAGGTGGGACGGGGTATCTAGCAAAAAGCCATCCTGCAAAAACAGGATGGCTTTCAAATCTCTAGAGACGATCATTCAGTGTCTCGGCCGAAACAACTGAAATTAATTCATCAGCATTTTATGCGGAGGTGCAAACTTCGTAAGATTGATGCCTTCTACAGCTGCCTTATACTCCTCTATCGTAGGTGTTCTACCCAGAATGGTAGACAGCACTACAACAGGCGTAGACGAAAGCAGCGACTCTCCCTTTTTACCTTCAGCATCTTCCACAACCCTTCCCTGGAAAAGACGGGTTGATGTCGCCATAACGGTATCGCCTTTAGCGGCCTTCTCCTGGTTACCCATACAAAGATTACATCCCGGGCGCTCCAGATACAACATTTTCTCGTATTGTGTACGTGCCGCAGCCTTAGGAGCATTATCGTCGAATTCGAAACCTGCGTATTTCTGTAAAACATCCCAGTCGCCTTCGGCTTTAAGCTCATCTACAATATTATAAGTAGGAGGAGCTACTACAAGCGGAGCCTGGAATTCAACCTTACCTTTTTGCTGTTCGATGTTTTTAAGCATCTGAGCAAGGATCTTCATATCTCCCTTGTGAACCATGCAGGAACCGATAAACCCAAGGTCTACTTTTTTATCTCCGCCATAGAATGACAGCGGTCTGATAGTATCGTGAGTATATCGTTTAGAAACATCAGCGTTGTTTACATCCGGGTCGGCAATCATTGGCTCTCCGATAAGATCAAGATTAACAACAACTTCAGCATAATATTTAGCGTTTGCATCCGGAATCAGAGCTGGCTTCTCTCCTGATTTGATCTCAGCAATTCTTTTATCAGCCTTGTTGATCAATCCCTGAAGAACTTGCTTTTCATTGTCCATACCTTTATCAATCATAATCTGGATCCTGCCCTTTGCAATCTCCAGTGATTCGATAAGAGTATCATCCTCCGAAATACAGATCGAAGCTTTTGCTTTCATCTCTGCAGTCCAGTCTGTAAACGTAAAGGCCTGGTCGGCTGTAAGGGTTCCGATATGAACCTCGATCACTCGACCTTGAAATACGTTTTCACCACCGAATTTTTGAAGCATCTGAGCCTGGGTAGCATGAACCACGTCGCGGAAGTCCATGTAATCTTTCATCTCACCTTCAAATGTCACTTTCACGGATTCGGGAAGAGGCATCGACGCTTCTCCGGTAGCAAGCGCAAGGGCAACTGTTCCTGAATCGGCACCAAAAGCAACACCTTTAGACATTCTTGTATGTGAGTCACCACCAATAATGATAGCCCATTCGTCCACAACAATATCATTAAGAACTTTGTGAATTACATCGGTCATTGAATGATAAGCCCCTTTCGGATCACGCGCTGTGATCAAACCGAACTCGTTCATGAACTTCATCAGTTTAGGAATGTTTGCCTGAGCTTTTTTATCCCATACTGATGCAGTGTGACAACCCGACTGGTATGCCCCGTCAACAATGGGCGAAATGGTTGTAGCAGCCATTGATTCCAGCTCCTGTGCGGTCATCAAACCAGTAGTATCTTGTGAACCTACGATGTTAACCTGCACACGCACATCAGAACCAGCATGTAATACCTTTCCTGAAGTAATACCAACAGCGTTTTTGTTGAAGATCTTCTCTACAGCGGTAAGACCTTGTCCTTCGTGAGAAATTTCCTTTGATGGAGCAAATACAAGAGGAGTTTCGATCTCTAAAAGTTTTGCAGCGAATGTCTGGAGCTTTTTGCCGAATACTACAGCATATGATCCGCCGGCTTTTATAAACTCCATTTTTTGTGGAGTAAACGACTTAGACAGGTCAATCAGTTCCTGCTCGCCGTTATAAAGTTTCTTTTTCTTTGTGTTGATGGTAAGAACAGTACCAGTAGCGACAGAATACACTTGCTCCAAAACGGGTTCGCCATTTTCATCGCGTATAACATTACCGTTGGCGTCCTGCTTCTTTACCCAGTTTTTAAGATCGATACCTATACCACCTGTAACGTCAACAGTGGTAAGGAAGATCGGAGAAATACCGTTTGTACCTCCAACAATCGGAGCAATATTCACGAATGGAATGTATGGACTTGCAGGTTTACCGGCCCATAGAGCCACGTTGTTTACCCCCGACATTCTGGATGAGCCCACACCCATCGTACCCTTTTCTGCAATCAGCATCACTTGCTTATCAGGATGCAATTGTTGCAATGCCCTGATTTCGGCTTGTGCCTGAAGAGAGATCATACATTTACCATGAAGTTCTCGATCTGAGCGGGAGTGCGCCTGATTACCCGGAGAAAGTAAATCGGTTGAAATATCACCTTCACCGGCAATAAACGTTACTACCTTGATTTCCTCAGGGATCTCACGCAGCTTAGTAAAAAATTCCGCCTGCGCGTAACTTTCTATTATTTCTTTCGCGATTTGGTTACCGTTTTTAAATGCCTCTTTTAAACGGTCTGTGTCCGCGTCATAAAGGTAAACTTGTGTCTTAAGTATGCTTGCAGCTTCTTTGGCAATAGAGATATTTTCACCTAAAGCTAAATCGAGTAACACTTTTATTGAAGGACCACCCTTCATGTGAGATAACAGATCAAATGCAAAGGCAGGTGTGATTTCCTCTACTAAAGCATCACCCAAAATGATCTCTTTTAAAAACTCAGCTTTTACACCAGCCGCGCTGGTAGTTCCAGGTAAGGTATTGTAAATAAAAAATTTAAGAGAATCTTCCCGGTATGGGTTGCTTAAATCTCTGATTTGCGTAATGATTTCGCTTAGTAATTCGGCACCGTCAATCGGCTTTGGATGCAGTCCCTGTGCCTTGCGTTCTTCGATCTCCTGGAGATATTCCTTATAAGTGTTCATAACAATTCTTTTCGATGGTAATCCAGACTAAAGCCAGTCTGGTATGTAATTTACTTTGTCTTCTTCACAAACCTTTATCTTCCCCGAGCATCTTTCAGCAAAGCTGCTTAAGAAGCATCAATCAGAGAGGTTTATTCTGCTTGTTCTTTCTACGAGAGAAAATACTCTTTTATTTAAAGCTAGTGGTTGTCTAATTTCCTGCCACATGAATGTGATTTGCAGAATAACCGTAAACTTTCCGAACCTTTTCTAATTTAAACACCCGGGAGTAAGTGATTTTTAATTTGAATTTCAAAAATCAGCTACGTAATGGTGATTTTTCTGCAAAAATACAAAAAATCATCGACAGATGTAACAACACATGGGCTTTTTGTGCAAATAATACAGTCGAAAGTCTTATCAAATTCTTCCTGCATCCGATCATTCCTCCAGCTTTGCTGAACCAATTGTAGATTAGAGATTATTTCTTTTTATAACGCTTTAAATGCGTAACCCTTCCTTTTCCAGAACTCCAGAGCTTTGGGCAAGACATCTTCCAGAATAGGAAAAGCTTTTAAACTATCATGAAAAACTACAATGGAGCCAGGACAGGTATTATTGATTGTTTTCCTTAAGCATTTCTCCGGCTTCAGCTTTGTGTCAAAGTCACCGCTTAGCACGTCCCACATGATAATTTCTATTTCAGGATTTACTTTTTTCAACTTTGCGACCTGCGACTTCTTTATCCTCCCGTAGGGCGGGCGAAATAAATCCGAGTCTACGTACCGGCGGCATTGCTCATAGTTATCAAGATATTCCTCATCCTCTGTTTCCCAGCCCTTCAGATGGTTAAAGGTATGATTACCTACAGAATGACCTTCATTAAGGATTCTTTGATATATCTCCGGATGCTTCCTGACATTATCGCCAATGCAGAAAAAAGTAGCCTTCGCATCATACTCCTTTAACTTATCCAGAACAAATGGGGTTACTTCAGGAATAGGGCCATCATCAAAAGTGAGGAAAATGGTATTCTTTACATGCTTTTTCCAAACCAGTTGTGGGTATATCCACCGCAAAAACACAGGGGTCTTAACCAGATACATCATATCTTCAATGAATTACAATGCTAGCTATTTTATAATTATTCTTAAGTATAAGTTTAAAATGGATGTTTTGTTATAATTCAGTAAACTTGTTCCGCTTTAAGATTTTCAAATCAGGATATTTACATGGACGAGGCTACAAAAATAGCAGTTATAGGTGGTGGAAGCTGGGCTACGGCAAATGTTAAAATGTTGTTGGATAACCCGACAGAGAAGGAGATTTTTTGGTGGATGCGCAGTGAATCAAGCATCGAGCATCTGAAAAAATACAAGCATAATCCTAACTATCTCAGTTCTGTAGAGATCAGGGTGCCGGAACAAAACATCAGCAGTGACATCCTAAATGTAATTGGACAGTCTGACATGGTACTTCTGAACGTCCCGGCAGCATTTCTAAAAGAAGCACTTGGACAGGTTAGCGCCGAAACATTAAAAGGGAAAAAGATTATTTCGGCAATTAAGGGCTTCGTTCCTGATGACAACATGATCATTGCCGAATTTATGCACCATAACTATGGCATACCCTTACAGGATATCGTGGTTATCAGTGGGCCATGTCATGCGGAAGAAGTAGCCCTCGAGAAACTTTCCTTCCTAACCATCGCTTCCCTGGATATTGAACTGGCCACAAGATTTGCAAATATGCTGAACACCAGATATATTAAAACCAATGTATCTGATGATATCTACGGGACTGAATATGCTGCGGTACTGAAAAATATATATGCGGTTGCCAGCGGCATTTGCCATGGGGTTGGATATGGCGACAATTTTCAGGCTGTGCTCATTTCGAATGCAATTAAGGAAATAAAAAGCTTTGTGGATGAAGTTCATCCAATTGACCGGGATATTAAAGAATCTGCTTACCTGGGCGACCTTTTGGTTACCGCCTACTCTCAATTCAGCCGTAACCGGATGTTCGGAAATATGATTGGAAAAGGGTATAACGTCAAATCAGCACAACTGGAAATGAACATGATAGCCGAAGGTTATTATGCCGCTAATTCCCTTCACCAGATAAATAAGATCTATAAAGTTAGTATGCCTATTTGCCGGGCCGTATACGCTGTTTTATACGAAAAACATTCTCCGCATATCGAAATGAGATTGCTGGCAGAGCAATTATCCTGATTTTTTGTAAACCTGCGGGCCCTTTTGTTGTTCTTCTTACAAAGACTATCAATATGAAGAACACAACTTTATGGAGCATTGTTGCCGGAGCAGCTGCGGCGGGTGCAATACTATATTACAAAAGAAACGAAGTTTCAAGAATGGGTGGAAACCTGAAAGATTCTGCCAGAAACTGGGGAGATAAACTTACGCAATACGGCTCCGAACTTAAAGACCGCTTTTTAAATAACGTAAAAGGCCCAAATGGCGAGGCGGTTTACCTGGACATGTACGACCGGCAGTTTTATGAAAATGAAATGGGTCAAAGAGTTTACTTAGACGCCAACTAACCCAATTAAATACGAAAAGCCCCGCAAATTGCGGGGCTTTTATGTTAAAGCTTTCTGCTAAGAACGTCTTCTTCGCTCTCCGCCGCCGCTATATCCGCCACTGCGTTCTTCGCGTCGTTTGCCAGAGAAATCACGGAAGCCTCCGCCTCCACTACGTTCTCGGCTGCCGCCACCTTCGCGACGACCACCGCCTGAATATCCTCCGCTACGCTCGCGACTTCCGCCTTCACGGTCGCCTGCAACTTCAATCCTTACGGCACGTCCGTTAAATTCTACGCCTTTAAAGTTTTGCTGAATTACATCTGCCTGATTGTTTTCAACTTCAAAGAATGTAAACACACCTTTTAAGTCGATCTTACCGATAGACTTGCCACCGATTTTTCCATTATTACGGATAAAACCCAGCATATCGCCACGTGTAAAATCATCTACCGAGCCGAGATTGATAAAGAAGCGGGTATAATCGCCGCGACTGCTGCCAAAGCGACTGGAACGCTCACCTCTTTCACCACGCTCACCTCTCTCGCCGCGCTCGCCACGATCACGATCGTCTGCAGGAGCATTCAGATCAGGTGCATTCTGGTAATAATCAAGGAAACGATTAAATTCAAGCGAAGCGAAACGTGTAATAACTTCTTCTTTACTTAAATCCTTAAATTCATCCATGATACGTGGAATGTACTGCTCAATTTGCTCAGTATTAACTTCTACGTTATGCACTTTATGCACTAAAGCGAAAAGCTGCTTTTCACACACATCAAATCCGCCTGGTATCTCAACTTTAGTAAATTTCTTACCGATGATACGCTCGATCTGTCTGATCTTACCTACTTCTTTCGAGTTGATAATAGAGATAGAAACGCCCGATTTACCGGCACGTGCAGTACGGCCGCTTCGGTGAGTGTAGTTTTCTATTTCATCAGGTAACGAATAATTAATTACGTGAGTTACATCGTTAACATCAATACCTCTAGCTGCAACATCAGTCGCAATCAGTAATTGCAGGCTACGTTCACGGTAGCGTTTCATTACTTTATCGCGCTGCTGCTGAGATAAATCGCCATGCAATGCATCTGCATTGTAACCATCTTTAATTAAAGACTCGGCAATATCCTGAGTTTCAATCTTGGTACGGCAAAATACAATACCAAAAATCTCTGGATTAAAATCCACAATACGCTTAAATGCAGCATATTTATCACGGGCACGTACCACATAATACTCGTGGTCGATGTTTACGTTACCGGTATTTTTGGTACCCATGGTAAGCTCGAAAGGATTGTCCATGTATTTTTTGGCAATCCTTCTAACTTCCGAAGGCATGGTAGCAGAAAACAACCAGGTCTTCTTATCTTCAGGTGTGGTCGATAAAATCTGGTCGATATCTTCCTGAAAGCCCATATTGAGCATTTCATCAGCTTCGTCTAAAACAACGTAACGTACTTCAGAAAAATCAATCGCTTTACGATTAATAATATCCAACATACGTCCCGGTGTAGCCACAACAATCTGCACACCACGTCTAATCTGACGTAACTGATCGGAGATGTTTGCACCACCGTAAACGGCTACTACATTAACATTTTTGACATTTTTCGCGTAATTGTTTATGTCGTTAGTGATCTGTAAACAAAGTTCGCGGGTTGGGCACAGAATAAGTGCCTGAGGGTGGTTCTTTTCAAAGTCCAGTAATTCTAATAGAGGCAGGCCAAATGCTGCCGTCTTACCGGTTCCTGTTTGAGCTAATCCGACAAAATCGTTGCTGCCTGAAAGTAATACCGGGATTGCTTGTTCCTGGATTGGTGTAGGATTTTCGAATCCTAATTCAGCTATGGCATTAACAATATCATGACGGATACCCAAGGTACTAAATGGGTTCATGATAATTATAAATTCTCCGGCTTAATTGCCGAAGGCGCAAAGGTACGCTAATTTTTTTAAGGGAAGTTTTCTAAATGTAAAAAGGCGGATTTGAAAATGTGTAGTTGGCGGCTCTGTTGCGACTATAGCCCTGCCATTTGCTCATACTGCGCGGGCCTTAGCCACCGGCCGGTATCCGCGTCTGTCAGGTTTGTAATGCAACACATCTTCCCTGTGGGAAGGATGATAAACATCTTGGATTAAAAGCTATCCCCTCAACCTGTCCGTCGACCTTATCAACTTTTCATCCTTCCTTATTCCTTTAATGGCAAAAATCAGAAACAAAATAGTAATTGAAGGTAGAAATATCCCAATACCATAATTTGCAGGCTGAAGCTGAAAATCGCCGATTACCCCCTTGGTAGTTTTATAAAGCCAGAAAAAGTGTCCTAAGATTGCGATTATTGCCACATAAGCTATCGCGATTTGCTTCTTTCTATCTTTAAATAAAAATATAGCGAAAAAAGGTAGCGCGCCTATTAAAGCTGTTGCGATCGAAAGGCCCAGAAATTGTTCCGTAATTACAACCTGACCGTTTAAGCTTTCATACACTCCGGAAACTTTCAAAGCCCTTGCAGATCCGTTTTGGGGAACGTGAACATACGCAAATAAGAATAAGGCATAAAAAGTAACCGTTGCCAGAAAAAACCAGATAGTTTGAATACGTTGAATCATAATTGCTAATTAATGCACAAATATAGAAAAGTGTTTGGGCTGGATAAACAATCTCTCTACTATCCTTAACTTTGAGCAGTGGCAGATACAAAAAGGTTTTTTATTGAGATATCCTACAAAGGAACTAATTACCATGGATGGCAGGTTCAGCCCAATGCAATAACAGTTCAGGAACTGCTGGACAAAGCACTATCAATATTTTTCAGACAAAAAGTCGAAACCCTGGGTTGCGGACGAACGGATACAGGTGTGCATGCTACTCAGTTTTTCGCACATTTCGATTTGACCGATTTTGGCAGCGTACTGAAGGATTCCACTTTACAGAGCATCAATTCTCTGCTTCCTTTCGATATTTCCGCTAAAAGTCTTACCGAAACCAGTGCAACCGCACACGCCCGCTTCGATGCAAGCCTTCGCTCTTACGAATACCATATCCATTTCGAAAAGAGCCCGTTTTTACATGAATTATCCTGGCTGCTCCGGGATAAATTGATTGTATCAGCTATGAACCAGGCCGCTTCCGAACTTCTGAATTATACAGATTTCAGCTGTTTCAGCAAATCGAACACCCAGGTATTCACCAATAACTGTAAAATATCGCGGGCCGAATGGGTCGAGACCGCCCAGGGGCTCATTTTCCATATCTCTGCTGATCGCTTTCTGCGAAATATGGTCAGAGCCATTGTAGGTACCATGGTCGAAATCGGGAAAGGCAAACTAGCTCCGGATGCCATTCACCAAATCATCGAGAGTAAAAACCGTTCGAATGCAGGCGCCTCAGTACCCTCCTGCGGATTGTATCTCACTAATGTAAAATATCCCTATATCTAATATCGATAAAACTGCTGCCCTTTTAGGTGGTTTACTATATTTGTGGCCTTAGCAAACAATAACATGAGTGAAAAAAAAGAAGAAGAAAAAAAGCATATACCTGTTGTAACGGAGAAATCTTTGAGTTTTCTCGAGACATATATTAACAACCCTTCGCCCACCGGTTTTGAGTGGGAAGGACAGCGCCTATGGCTGGATTATATCAAACCCTACATCGACGAGCATTATGTAGACAACTACGGTACAGCAGTTGGCGTTATCAATCCAAAAGCAAAATATAAAGTTGTAATTGAAGCCCACTCCGACGAGATTTCATGGTTTGTAAACTATATCACCAAAGATGGTTTAATCTACGTAATACGTAATGGTGGTTCTGATCACCAGATTGCTCCGTCAAAACGGGTAAACATCCATACTGATAAAGGCATTGTAAAAGCTGTCTTTGGCTGGCCTGCAATCCACACACGTAACGGCGAAAAAGAAGAGACTCCCACTTTAAAAAATATTTTCCTGGATTGCGGCTGCACAACCAAAGAAGAAGTTGAGGCTCTCGGTGTGCATGTGGGCTGTGTGATAACCTATGAGGACGAATTCATGGTTTTGAACGACAGGTATTATGTGGGTCGAGCTTTGGATAACCGCGTAGGTGGCTTTATGATCGCCGAAGTTGCGAGATTATTGAAAGAGAATAACAAAACCCTTCCTTTCGGATTGTATATCGTCAATGCCGTTCAGGAAGAAGTAGGCTTAAGAGGTGCCGAAATGATTGCGAACAGAATCAAACCCAACCTTGCAATTATCACCGATGTTACACACGATACTCAAACACCGATGATTAACAAAGTTGTTCAGGGCGACCTCGCTTGTGGTAAAGGACCGGTGGTATCATATGCCCCTTCTGTGCAGATAAACTTGAATAAGCTTTTGATTAAAGCCGCTGAAGACGCTCAGATCCCTTTCCAAAGACAGGCATCGTCGCGCTGGACAGGCACCGATACGGATGCTTTTGCATATTCAAACGATGGCGTAGTGTCTGCCTTAATATCTCTGCCGTTGCGCTACATGCACACTACCGTAGAGATGGTACATAAAGAAGACGTAGACAATGTAATCCGCCTGATATATGAAGCGCTTTTAGCCGTTAAAGTAGACCAGGATTTTAGAAATGTAAAATAAAAGCGGTCCCGCAAAATAATTCATGTAAGGGCTCGTTTATATTTATTCATAGGACCCAAATAAAAGGCAGCGAAGTAATTTATTTCGTTGCCTTTTTAATTTCTGCTCAAACAATTCCGACCAAATTGTTCTTAATAGGGAGTTTATTAATCGTCGTTTTAATTAAAATTCATTTTATAATTTAGCAGAATGAAACCAACCTTATTAATACTTGCTGCTGGGATGGCCAGCCGCTACGGAAGCATGAAACAAGTGGACGGATTCGGTCCTAACAATGAAACAATTATTGATTATTCTATCCACGATGCTATCAAAGCAGGATTCGGAAAAGTAACCTTTATTATCCGGGAAGAATTTCACGAAAGCTTTAAAAACATCTTCGAACCGAAGCTTAAAGGAAAAGTAGAGATTGACTATGTATTTCAGAGCTACGATTTAACAAAATATGGCATCGACAAACAAATCGAGCGTCAAAAACCCTGGGGAACGGGCCATGCGGTGTTAGAAGCCAGCAAACAAATTAACGAGCCTTTCTGTGTAATCAACGCCGACGACTACTACGGATATGATGCATTCGAAAAAATGGCCAACTTCTTAAATAACGAGGTTCGCGATGATTATTTCTCTCTAATGGGTTACGAAGTAGACAAAACCTTGTCTGAATATGGTTCTGTTTCACGCGGTATCTGCAAAGTTTCTAACGGAAACCTCGAAGAAATAAACGAGCGGACTAAAGTATATGCTAAAGATGGCGTAATTGTTTACGAAGACGACAACGGCAATACAACACCTCTGGATGCTGATGCCCGTGCTTCAATGAATTTCTGGGGATTCAGTCCCGCGATTTTTAAATTGACTGAACCTATGTTTAAACGCTTTGTAGAAGCGAACGAAAATAATCCGAAAGCCGAATTCTTTATTCCTTTAATGGCCGAAGAATTAGTCAAAACCGGACAGGCTCAGTTTAAAGTTATTCCAACATCTTCTAAGTGGTTCGGAGTTACATACAAAGAAGATAAACCAATCGTTCAAAAAAGCATCGCTGATTTGATTGAAAATGGTGTATATCCAAACAAGCTTTGGTAATATAGATATCCAGGCACAAAAAAAGCCCTTCGAATATCGAAGGGCTTTTTTTTATTTTAAATCTAAAAGCTTAAGCTTTCTCTTCAGTCGCATCAGCATTACCTTCAGCAGCCGGAGCGTCGTTAGAAGCTTCTGCAGAAGCCTCCGGAGCCACCTCTTCAGTTGCCGTCTCTTCTGTTGCAGCAACAGGAGCATCAGCCTTCTTAGCTTTACCAGATCCGCCACGTCTTCTTGTAGCTTTTTTCTCTGGTTGAGCAGGCGCTTCAGTAGTATAAACTGTGTTATAGTCAACCAATTCGATCATTGCCATTTCAGCGTTATCACCAAAACGATTTTCTAGTTTAATGATACGAGTATAACCACCCGGACGATTTGCAACCTTTGCCGCAACATCACGGAATAGTTCAGCTACAACATCTTTGTTTTGAAGATAGCTGAAAACCACACGACGAGAGTGAGTAGTATCGTTTTTCGACTTTGTAATCAGAGGCTCAACATAAACGCGTAAAGCTTTTGCTTTCGCCAATGTTGTTGTAATGCGCTTGTGCTCTATAAGCGATGACGCCATATTAGCTAACATCGCTCTGCGATGGCTGGTGGTACGTCCTAAATGGTTGTGTTTTTTACCGTGTCTCATATTGTTTTTTCGTTTTTCACGTGCATACCGTTTCCCGACAACTAGCTTGTCGGGAAGGAATTATGCAAATCGCTTATTTGTCATTATTCCCAAAGCCCTTCAGGCACTGGGTTATTCTTCTTCTAACTTAAACTTTGATAGGTTCATACCAAAAGAAAGACCTTTTGATTTAACCAAATCCTGAATCTCCGTTAATGATTTCTTACCGAAGTTTCTGAACTTTAACATATCAGCAACATCATAAGAAACAAGATCTGCAAGAGTACGGATATCCGCTGCTTTTAAGCAATTCAATGCACGTACTGAAAGATCTAAATCTACCAATTCAGTTTTCAAGATCTTACGCATATGAAGAATCTCCTCATCAACTTCCTTAGTTTCTTCTTTAGCCTGAGCCTCGAGCATAATGTTCTCGTCAGAAAATAAAAGGAAGTGGTGGATCAAAATCTTCGCTGCTTCTTTTAAAGCATCCTCAGGATGAATTGAACCATCAGTGGTGATATCAAGAACCAACTTCTCATAGTCGGTTTTTTGCTCAACACGGTAATTTTCAATAGTGTATTTAACATTCTTAATAGGCGTATAAATTGAATCGATTGCAATTACACCTAAAGGACCTTCAACACTCTTGTTTTCTTCGGCAGCAATGTAACCTCTACCTTTGTTCACAGTCAACTCCAGTTCCAGAGTTACCGAAGCATCCATGTTACAGATAACATGATCAGGATTCAGAACTGTAAAGTTGTTAGAGAAACGAGTGATATCACCAGCTTTAAATTGATCCTGACCGTTAATGATCACAAATATTTTTTCGGTATCACTAGCCTCTTCAGATTTCTTAAAACGTACTTGTTTCAGGTTCAGAATAATCTCAGTAACATCCTCTACAACACCTTTAATGGTAGAGAACTCATGAGATACTCCTGAGAAACGAACAGAAGTAATTGCGAAACCTTCTAAAGAAGATAAAAGGATACGACGTAAAGCATTACCAATGGTAATACCGAAACCTGGTTCTAGCGGACGAAATTCAAATGTACCGTCGAAATCCGTAGATTTCTGCATGATAACTTTATCAGGTTTCTGGAATGCTAATATTGCCATTTATGTTCAGTTAATGTTTTTTAAACTGTAAAAGCTGTCCGCCTAAGGCGAACAGCATTAATTTTTTACTTAGAGTATAACTCGACGATAAGGTTTTCCTTGATATTTTCAGGAATCTCATCACGGTTAGGATAGCTCAGGAATTTTCCTGTTAGATTATTAGCATCCCACTCTAACCAACTATGTTTGTTTATCATACGGCCGGCTACTGAAGTAGTGATAGCTTCAAGCGTTTGTGAACGCTCACGAACCGCGATCACATCGCCTGCACGTAAAGAATAAGAAGGAATATTTACAAGCTCTCCGTTAACAGTAATGTGTTTGTGGCTCACTAACTGGCGGGCAGCAGAACGAGTAGGCGCGATGCCTAAACGGTATACAGCATTATCTAAACGGGCTTCTAAGAATTTCAGAAGGTTTTCACCGGTGATACCTTCTTTAGAAGAGGCTTTGTGAAAAAGGTTTTCGAACTGACGCTCTAATACACCGTAAGTATATTTTACCTTTTGTTTCTCCATCAACTGAACTGCATACTCAGATTTTTTACCTCTGCGCTTTGAAACGCCGTGCATCCCAGGAGGATAGTTTTTTCTTTCTAATGCCTTGTCAGGACCAAAAATTGGTTCCTTGAACTTACGGGCGATTTTGGACTTGGGTCCTGTGTATCTTGCCATGTTTTTGTACTTAAAGTATCATACGGCCCGCAGCCGCTGAATCTTATCTTTATTTAATTTATTATCTTTTTAATTGAAGCTCTTTAGTAGCCTCTCAGCTTTCACCTCAATTAAACTCTTCTTCTTTTAGGCGGACGACAACCGTTGTGAGGAAGCGGAGTAATATCCTTAATTGTTGTTACTTCAATTCCGGCTGTTTGCAGTGTGCGAATAGCGGATTCACGACCAGATCCAGGTCCTTTAACGAAAACCTCTACTTTACGTAAGCCCAAATCAAAAGCAACTTTTCCGCAATCGGATGCTGCCTGACCTGCTGCATATGGAGTATTTTTCTTCGAACCCTTGAAACCCATTTTACCAGCAGAAGACCACGAGATAGTTTGTCCCTGTAGATTTGTTAAGGTTACAATGATGTTGTTGAAGGTAGCGTTGATATGTGCCTGGCCTACCGGCTCAATAACAACAATACGCTTTTTGGTAACTTTTTTAGTCTTTGCCATTTTTTTGAGATTTGAGATCTGAGATGGTGAGATATGAGATTATACTCTCTGTCCCGGTACCTCGATCTCCAGTTATCTTAATTTATTCCGTGAAACTTAGCCTGGATAGTCTAATATCTCACATCTAATTAGTTCTATTTAGTAGCCTTCTTCTTGTTAGCAACTGTTTTACGTTTCCCTTTACGAGTACGGGTGTTGTTCTTAGTCCTTTGTCCACGTACAGGCAATCCTTTACGATGACGAAGTCCGCGGTAACATCCGATGTCCATTAAACGCTTAATATTCAATTGAACTTCAGAACGCAGAGCACCTTCAACTTTAATTCTATCGTTGATGATTGTACGTATTGCTGTTAATTGCTCATCGGTCCAGTCTTGTACTTTAACATTCCAGTCGATACCAGCTTCAGTTAAGATATTCTGAGCGGTGGTACGTCCTATACCGAAAATGTAGGTAAGTCCGATTTCTCCTCTTTTGTTTCTTGGTAAATCAATACCTGCTATCCTTGCCATATTTTGTTTAAATAGTTGAATGATTGAAGGAGTGAATGAATGAACGATTAATTACCATCATTCAATCCTTTGACCTTCAAAATTTCTTATCCCTGACGCTGTTTATACTTTGGGTTCTTTTTGTTAATCACGTAAAGCTTCCCCTTACGGCGGATTATCTTGCAATCAGCACTACGTTTTTTTATTGATGCTCTAACTTTCATCTCGTATCTTATTTATATCTATAAGTTATTCTGCCTTTTGTTAAATCATAAGGGGACATTTCCAGCTTTACTTTATCACCTGGTAAAATTTTGATGTAGTGCATCCTCATTTTACCTGAAATATGTGCAATGATCTCATGTCCGTTTTCTAACTCAACACGGAACATTGCATTAGATAATGCTTCCTTTATAATACCGTCTTGTTCAATAGAGGCTTGTTTAGCCATATTTTATTGATTTCTATTAATTTACCTCCCTACATTTGGGGTTGCAAAATTAAATAAAAATTTTAATATTTTAATTAATTTGTTTTAAAACTTCTTCTACAAAATCAAAAGTCGACAAAACGTCTGCTTCTCCTTTTCGTATTGCCACCGTATGTTCAAAATGAGCAGAAGGCTTACTGTCGACAGAACTAACCGTCCACCCATCTTTCCAGAACTTAACCCCTGGTCTTCCCATATTAATCATAGGCTCAATTGCCAGAACCATGCCTTCTTCCAGCTTTACACCGGATCCACGTTTACCGTAGTTTGGAACCTCAGGCTTTTCATGTAGCTTAAATCCTACTCCATGGCCCACCAACTCTTTAACCACACCGTATCCGTGGTTTTCTGCATGCTCCTGCACGGCATAACTTATATCTCCAACACGAAGTCCTGCTACAGCTTTTGACACTCCCAGCTTCAGACACTCCTTCGTCACCTCAAGCAATTTCCGTGTTTCTTCTCCAACTTCTCCTACTTCAAAAGTATAGGCAGAATCGCCGTAGAACTTATTTAAAATCACACCACAATCAACCGAAATGATATCGCCGTCCTTCAAAGTATATTCGCCTGGAAAGCCATGTACCACTTGCT
Source organism: Paradesertivirga mongoliensis (assembly GCF_024436395.1). Lineage (GTDB taxonomy): Bacteria > Bacteroidota > Bacteroidia > Sphingobacteriales > Sphingobacteriaceae > Paradesertivirga > Paradesertivirga mongoliensis. The sequence continues at coordinate 706,949 of NZ_JAFMZO010000003.1, forward strand.
CGTTAGGTGAAATACATAACGAATAGGGAAAGCCATTGTAATTCAAAAACGCAGGTATTCCTCCATGATCTCTGATATAGGCTTCAGCTAATTTATCAAGCTCGATGGTCTTAACCCCAGGTCTGATAATCTTTGCAACTTCACCAAGGGTTTTAGATACAAGTAAGGAACTCTGTCTGATAAGCTCAATTTCTTCGTCCGTTTTGTAATATACCTTGGGCATATCGGATTTAGATAACTGAACCTGTAGCAGCAGCTACTGGATTGCGACCTTTTAATCTGCCAGTCTTCATCAATCCATCGTAATGACGCATTAACAAATGACTTTCGATCTGTTGTAACGTATCCAGGACTACTCCCACGAGGATCAATAAAGATGTTCCTCCAAAGAAGCTGGCAAACTGACTGTTCACTCCCAAAATAATTGCAAGCGAAGGTAAAACAGCAACGATGGCCAAAAACACCGAACCTGGCAAGGTGATCTTAGAGATCACTGCATCGATATAATCGCCAGTAGCCCTTCCTGGCTTAACGCCCGGGATAAAGCCGCCGTTCTTTTTCATATCATCAGACATTTGAACCGGGTTAACGGTAATGGCTGTATAGAAAAAAGTAAATGCAATGATAAGGAATGCGAATGTAAGGTTATACGCTAACGAAGTATAATTACTTAGAGAAGTAAGAAAGTCTCCCTGCAGAGCAGGAAAAAACTGTGCTATACCCATCGGCACAAACATAATAGCCTGGGCAAATATAATCGGCATAACTCCGGCGGCATTCACCTTTAATGGAATGTACTGGCGCACTCCGCCGTACTGCTTATTTCCAACAATCTTCTTCGCGTACTGTACCGGGATACGTCTAACACCCTGAACAATTAAGATGGTGAAGATAACAACGAAGAACAAGGCAACTAACTCAACAATAAATGGAATAATTCCACCCTGACCCGCAAGTCTCGACTGGAACTCAGTAACAAGGCTTCCTGGTAGCTGAGCGATAATTCCAACCATGATAATTAAAGAAATACCGTTACCGATACCTTTATCCGTGATCTTCTCGCCCAACCACATTACAAATAATGTGCCTGCTGTCAATATAAACATTGATGAAATCGTCAACCATGGCTCAGACATCAAAATTGCGTCACCGGGGATCTGCGTACGCACATATGCAACAGACTGCATTAATGTAATCGCAACAGTAAGGTACCTTGTAATCTGATTGATCTTTTTCCGTCCGCTTTCACCCTCCTTCTGCATCTTTTGGAAATATGGAACAGCGATACCTAAAAGCTGAACAACAATTGATGCCGATATATAAGGCATTACACCTAACGCAAATATAGAGGCACGAGAAAACGAGCCTCCGGCGAACATATTAAGAAGGCCCAAAAGTCCTTCTTGTCCTTTCGCTTCAAGAGCCAAAGGGTTTATGCCCGGTAATACGATAAATGAGCCTATACGATAAATTAAAAGAAATAAGAGTGTGTTTAAAATACGCACTCTTAAATCATCTATTTTCCAGATATTGGAAAGTGTAGTGAACAGCTTCTTCATTAATTAATTATAATTTAACAATTGCACCACCTGCGGCTTCAATTGCTTTTTGAGCCGTAGCTGTAAAAGCATGAGCCGAAACATCTAATTTCGCTTTTAACTCTCCCCGGCCAAGAATCTTAACAAGGTCGTTTTTTGAAATTAATCCGTGTTCTTTTAAAGCAGCAAAGTCGATAGTTGTTAAACTGAATTTCTCGGCTAAAGCTTGTAAAACATCAAGGTTAACGCCAACATACTCTACACGGTTCACATTTTTGAAACCAACTTTCGGGGTACGGCGTTGCAAAGGCATCTGACCACCTTCGAAACCAACTTTTGATGATGTACCTGAACGGGAACCAGCTCCTTTATGACCACGGGTTGATGTACCGCCACGGCCAGAACCAGTACCTCTACCGATACGTTTCCTATTTTTTGTAGAACCTTCTGCAGGTTTTAAATTACTTAAGTTCATGATTAGATACTTTCTACTGCTACTAAATGATTCACTTTGCGTACCATCCCGATAATAGCGGGGGTAGCCTCAACTTCAACAGCCTGGTTAATTTTTTTCAAACCTAAGGCCTGCATGGTTCTCTTCTGGCGCTCGCTTCTGTCGATAACGCTTTTTATCTGTGTTATTTTGATCTTCGCCATGGTTATTATCCGTTAAAAACTTTTGATAGTTCCACACCACGATGTTGAGCCACAGTATACGCATCACGCATTTGTGATAATGCTGAGATCGTTGCTTTCACCACGTTGTGAGGGTTAGATGAACCTTTTGATTTTGCCAATACGTTATGCACACCGGCACTTTCCAAAACCGCACGCATCGCACCACCAGCGATAACACCGGTACCTGTAGATGCAGGCTTAATGAACACAAATCCGCCCGAGAATTTTCCGTATTGTTCGTGAGGCACTGTTCCATTAATTACAGGAACTTTTACCAGATTCTTTTTAGCATCGTCGATACCTTTAGCAATTGCCTCAGTAACCTCTTTTGCTTTACCGAGACCGTAACCTACTACTCCGTTTTCGTCACCAACCACTACGATTGCCGAGAAACTGAAAGTACGACCACCTTTAGTAACCTTCGCTACACGCTGGATACTTACTAAGCGATCTTTTAATTCGATTTCGCTTGATTTAACTCTTTTTATATTTATTGTTGACATTTCCGTTTCAGATTAAAATTGTAAACCACCTTCACGTGCACCTTCAGCAAGTGATTTAACACGTCCGTGGTATAAGTAACCATTTCTGTCGAATACCACTTGGGTAATTCCGGCTGCTTTAGCTTTCTCAGCAACTAGTTTACCTACTGCTTTTGACTGCTCAATTTTAGCACCGCTTCCTGCGAAATCTTTTGATAAAGATGATGCTGAAACTAGTGTCTTACCAGAAATATCATCAATAATCTGTGCGTAAATACCTTTATTGCTTCTGTATACTGACAAACGAGGACGCTCAGCAGAACCAGACAATCTTTTTCTGATGCCCTGTTTAATTCGCTCTCTGCGAGATAATTTAATTCCTGCCATGATTATTATTTTTTAGCTGCAGATTTACCTGCTTTTCTTCTTAACTCTTCACCTACAAACTTGATACCTTTACCTTTGTAAGGCTCAGGAGCGCGTAGCGAACGGATCTTTGCAGCTACTTGTCCTAATAATTGTTTGTCGATACTCTCTAATATAATTGTTGGGTTCTTACCTTTTTCTGCAGTTGTAGCAACCTTAATCTCTTTCGGAAGCTCAAATACATAATGGTGAGAATAACCTAATACAAGGTCTAACGTGTTGCCGGCGTTAGTAGCACGGTAACCCACACCCACTAATTCCTGCTCTAATTTATATCCTTCTGTAACACCTTTAACCATATTGTTTAAAAGTGAGCGATACAAACCGTGCAATGCTTTATGACGTTTCTGATCTGAAGGACGCTGAACAATGATTTGTCCGTCTTCCTGAGAAATTGTAATATCCGAATCAACCTTCTGGGTTAATTCTCCTTTTGCTCCCTTGATAGTAACAACGTTATCAGCAGAAACTGTAACGGTAACTCCACTTGGGATAGCGATTGGGGCTTTTCCTATTCTTGACATCGTTTAATCTCCTTTGATTAATAAACGTAACATAAAACTTCACCACCGATGTTCAAGTTCCGGGCTTCCTTATCAGTCATTACACCTTTAGAAGTGGAAAGGATAGCGATCCCTAAACCGTTTAATACTCGTGGCATTTTTTCAACACCTGCATACTTTCTCAAACCTGGCTTACTCACACGGGCTAAAGTGCGAATAGCAGAAACTTTAGTAATCGGATGATATTTCAAAGCGATTTTAATTGTGCCTTGTACAATATTATCGTCAAACTTATAGTTGGCGATGTAACCTTTGTCAAAAAGTACTTTGGTAATTTCCTTTTTGAGGTTTGATGCAGGAATTTCTACAACCCTGTGGTTGGCCTTGATGGCATTCCTTACTCTCGTAAGATAATCTGCTATTGGATCTGTATTCATTATTGTTTGTTATGATGGTGGTTTCCTTCCCGATACATCGGGACGACCTTCCATCGGTTAATTTTCAAATTAAAAAGTCAAAAGTAGAAATTCAAAGCAGCACACCAGTACTTTTTTTGAATTTTTACTTTTAAATTTTGACTTATATGCTTACCAGCTTGCTTTTTTAACTCCCGGTATCTTGCCAGCCAAAGCCATTTCACGGAATGTTACCCGTGAAATACCGAACTGACGCATATATCCGCGAGGACGACCTGTTAATTTACAACGATTGTGCAAACGTACAGGTGAAGAGTTTTTAGGGAGTTTGTCTAATCCAACAAAATCACCTTCAGCTTTTAAGGCTGCTCTTTTCTCAGCGTACTTGGCAACTAATTTTGCACGTTTTACTTCGCGTGCTTTTACACCTTCCTTAGCCATTGTTTACTGCTTGATTTTTAAATGGTAAACCGAATTGTTTAAGTAACTCAAGTGCTTCAACATCGTTATCAGCAGAAGTTACGAATGTGATATCCATACCCATGATCTTGTTGATCTTGTCAATGTTGATCTCAGGGAAAATGATTTGCTCAGTGATACCTAAAGTATAGTTTCCACGTCCGTCAAAACCTTTATCATTGATTCCTTTGAAATCACGGATACGAGGCAAAGCAACAGAAATTAAACGATCAAGGAACTCGTACATATGAGTGTCGCGCAATGTTACACGAACGCCAACTGGCATCCCTTTACGTAATTTGAAGTTTGAAATATCTTTTTTAGATTTTGCAGCTACGGCTTGCTGACCTGTAATGGTGCTAAGCTCATTAATTGCAGTCTCAATTAACTTCTTATCAGTTGTTGCAGCACCAACCCCTTGGTTGATTGCAATTTTCTGAAGCTTTGGAACCTGCATTACGCTTTTGTATTGAAATTTATCTTTAAGCGCAGTGCGGATCTCTTCTTTATATTTAGATTTTAATCTAGGAACGTATGTCATAACTTAATTTCCTCTCCAGATTTTTTGGTTATACGAACCGATTTTCCTTCAGCATTTTTTTTCTTACCCACACGGCTTGGCTTACCTGTCTTTGCGTCGATAACCATTAAGTTAGACACATGTATTGAAGCTTCCTTCTTAACAATACCCCCGTTTGGATTAGTAGCGCTAGGCTTAGTATGCTTAGATACCATATTAGCACCTTCAACAATCGCACGATTCGTTTTAAGAATTACCTCTGTTATTTTGCCTTGCTTTCCCTTTGAATCTCCGGCCATTACCTGCACTAAATCCCCTTTACGGATCTTAAGCTTAGGTATTATATTTAATTTCTTCTGCATGTTATAGTACCTCCGGTGCTAATGATACAATTTTCATGAATTGTTTTTCACGCAGTTCTCTTGCAACCGGGCCAAAGATACGTGTACCACGTGGCTCGTCTTGTGCATTTAATAATACTGCTGCGTTATCGTCGAAGCGAATGTAAGAACCGTCTTTACGTCTTACTTCTTTCTTAGTTCTAACAACAACTGCTTTTGAAACAGTTCCCTTCTTAACGTTACCTGATGGAAGCGCGCTTTTCACCGTAACAACGATTTTATCGCCTACAGATGCATAACGCTTGCCGGTACCGCCAAGAACACGGATAACTAAAACTTCTTTAGCTCCGCTGTTGTCAGCAACATTCAGTCTTGATTCCTGTTGTACCATGTTACTTAGCCCTTTCTAAAATTTCAACTAATCTCCAGTTTTTAGTTTTACTCAGCGGACGAGTCTCCATTATAACAACAGTATCACCGATACCACATGTGTTAGTTTCGTCATGAGCCATAAATTTGGTAGTCTTCTTCACGAACTTACCATAAATCGGGTGCTTTACTTTTCTTTCTACAGCTACCACGATAGATTTCTCCATCTTGTTGCTAACCACGAGCCCGATACGTGTTTTTCTTAATTTTCTTTCCATTTGGAGTATAAAATTATTTTGTTTCAGAAGCGGACTGCGCCTTGCGGTTAGTCAATTCTGTGTTTAAACGAGCGATATCTTTACGGATTTTATTGATCCTAAGAGGATTTTCAATCGCAGATACCGTGTGTGCAAATCTTAACTTAGTAAGGTTTGCTCGTTCTTCATTAATTCTCGCAACGATCTCTTCAGTAGATAGCTCTAAAATTTCTGAGTTTTTCATTTGTTTTTTCTTTCTTTAGAGATTAAGCCTCTACGTAATCCCTACGCAGGACGAATTTAGTTTGAACGGGTAATTTTTGAGCGGCTAAACGTAATGCCTCTTTGGCTACTTCCAAAGGCACACCTTCAGCTTCAAATATCATTCTACCTGGACGCACTACTGCAACCCAGTATTCTGGAGCACCTTTACCTTTACCCATACGTACTTCCGCAGGTTTTTTGGTAACTGGTTTATCAGGGAAAATACGGATCCACACCTGACCTTCACGTTTCATAAAACGGGTAACCGCGATACGAGCTGCTTCAATCTGGCGACTGGTAATCCAGGCTGGTTCCAGTGATTTAATTCCAAAAGAACCAAATGCTAGTTCTGCACCACGAGTGGCGAGACCTTTCATTTTGCCTTTTTGCATCTTCCTGAACTTCGTTCTTTTTGGCTGTAACATGTTCTTATATATTTATCGAAAAACGATGTCTAAAATTTAAATTATTTCTTTCCTCTAAAGCCGCCTGCACCAGCGCCGCCACCGCGATTTTGACCGCCGCCACGGTTAGCACCAGGTCCGCCGCCACGATTTTGACCACCGCCACGGTTATCACCGCCACGTCTGTCGTTGCCGCCACCGCGTCTGTCATTTCCGCCAGCACGTCTGTCTGCACCACCGGCAAAACCACCAGCTTCAGCACCATCTCTGCCTCTTACACCTGCAGTTTGACCAATGTTAGGAGAAAGATCACGCTTTCCGTAAACTTCACCTTTACAGATCCATACCTTAACACCAATCTTACCATAAGTAGTAAGAGCTTCTGCTAAAGCATAGTCGATATCGGCACGGAAAGTATGCAAAGGAATTCTTCCTTCTTTATACTGCTCGGTACGCGCCATCTCGGCACCACCTAAACGGCCTGAACACATTACTTTAATTCCTTCAGCCCCCATTCTCATGGTTGACGCAATTGTTGTTTTCATTGCACGACGGAAAGAAATACGGGCCTCTAATTGTTTAGCGATACCTTCGCCAACCAACTGAGCGTCTAATTCGGGACGTTTGATCTCAAAGATGTTGATTTGAACGTCTTTCTTAGTAAGCTTTTTAAGCTCTTCCTTCAATCTGTCTACTTCTTGTCCACCTTTACCGATTACGATTCCCGGACGAGCCGTGTGAATAGTAACAGTAATACGCTTTAATGTACGCTCAATAACTACTTTAGAAATACCACCTTTTGCAATACGTGCAGCGATGTACTTTCTGATTTTTTCGTCTTCAACTAATTTATCGGAGTAGTTGTTGCCACCGAACCAGTTAGAATCCCAACCTTTGATGATTCCTAATCTGTTACCTATTGGATGTGCTTTCTGTCCCATTCCTTATTTAGTTTCAGTTTGAACGTTTTTTGTATCTACGATGATAGTTACGTGGTTTGAACGCTTACGAATTCTGTGACCACGACCCTGAGGAGCTGGTCTAAGTCTTTTTAATTGGCGGCCTCCGTCAACAGTAACTGTTTTTACAAACAATTCGTTGTCTTCAGGACGCTGACCTTCGTTCTTAGCTTCCCAGTTTTTTATTGCAGACAGTAACAGTTTCTCAACTCTTTGTGCTGCTTCTTTATTTGTATACTTTAAGATGTATAACGCTTTCTCTACACGTTCACCACGGATCAGGTCAACAACCAATCGCATTTTACGAGGTGAGGTAGGGCAATCATTTAATTTTGCTACTGCTTCCATGGCTTATTTTTTCTTTTCAGCGTGACCTCTAAATGTTCTGGTTGGAGCGAACTCGCCCATTTTATGACCAACCATGTTCTCAGTTACATAAACAGGAATGAATTTATTTCCGTTGTGAACTGCAAACGTATGTCCCACGAAATCCGGAGAAATCATTGAACGGCGAGACCAAGTTTTGATTACTGATTTCTTGTTACTTTCTGTCATAGAAACCACTTTGGCTTCTAAGTTATGATCTATGTAAGGACCTTTTTTAAGTGAACGTGCCATTATTTCTTCCTTCCTTCAATTATGTAACGGTTTGAACCTTTTTGTTTGTTACGAGTCTTGTAGCCTTTAGCCAATAAACCTTTTCTTGAGCGAGGGTGACCACCAGATGATCTACCTTCACCACCACCCATAGGGTGATCTACCGGGTTCATCGCAACACCTCTTACTCTTGGTCTTCTACCCAACCAGCGTTTTCTACCTGCTTTACCTAACACTTCGTTAGCTTTTTCAGAGTTCGAAACTGATCCAATAGTAGCCATGCAAGTAGACAAAATCATTCGGGTTTCGCCAGAAGGCATTTTGATAATTGCATATTTGCCGTCACGTGCTGAAAGCTGAGCGTAAGTACCTGCACTACGTGCGATAGATGCGCCCTGACCTGGATTCAATTCAATGTTATGAATAATAGAACCAAGAGGAATGCTCTTTAAAGGAAGTGCGTTTCCAACTTCGGGAGCTACTGCTTGTCCAGAAATAACAGTCTGTCCAACTACTAATCCCGTAGGAGCAATAATGTAACGTTTTTCACCATCAACGTAATTCAATAAAGCAATACGTGCAGTACGGTTAGGATCGTACTCGATTGTGGCAACTGTTGCGGGGATATCTTGTTTATCGCGTTTAAAATCAATCAATCGGTATGACTTTTTATGTCCCCCACCGAGATAACGCATAGTCATTTTACCGGAATGGTTTCTACCACCTGATTTCTTAATAGAAACTACTAACGATTTTTCAGGAACGTTTGTAGTTACATCAGAATAATCGGCTCCAACTCGGAAACGAGTACCAGGGGTAACCGGTTTAAATCTTCTAACTGCCATGTCTTAATTATATATTGCTGTAAAAGTCAATAACTTCACCTTCTTTCATCGTTACAATTGCTTTTTTGTATTTAGGAGTGCGTCCTGTAACTAATCCGGCTTTTGTTTGACGATTTTTTGATTTTCCAGATACCACCATGGTGTTGATAGCAACGATGCTAACTCCATACATCTGCTCAATTGCCGATTTGATCTGCAATTTATTGGCTCTGTGATCTACCTTAAATGAATAGCGGTTTGACTTTTCTGTTAAAGCCGACGCTTTTTCTGTTAAAATAGGTTTCTTTAAAATTTCCATATTACTTGGCGAATGCCTCCTCCAACATTTTAACAGAACCTGTAGTCAATAAAAGCTTCCCTGCATTTAGTACATCATGTGTATTTAAATCGGCTGCAGTTACAACTTTCGCTTTCTTAAGATTTCTGCTTGATAAATAAATATTGTTGTTAGCAGTCGGTAAAACCAATAAGGTTTTCACATCGCCAACTTTCAAATCAGCTACGAGCTTTGCGTAGTTCTTAGTTTTAACAGCATCAAATGAGAAGTCCTCAAGAACTACTATATTATTATCTAATGCTTTGTATGTTAAAGCTGATCTACGAGCCAGTTGCTTTAATTTCTTATTCAACTTAAAGCTATAGTCGCGCGGTTGAGGACCGAATACACGCCCACCTCCATTAAACAAAGGCGACTTGATGTTACCCGCACGGGCGCCACCTGTACCTTTTTGCTTATGTAATTTACGGGTTGAACCGGCTATTTCGTTACGTTGCTTAGATTTATGAGTACCCTGGCGTTGGTTCGCCAAATATTGCTTAACATCTAAGTAGATTGCGTGATCATTTGGAGTTACACCAAATATCGCATCAGGAAGTTGCACCTTGGCACCTGTTTCTTTACCTGCTATGTTTACTACGTTAACTTCCATCTCCTTATTTATCAACGATTACGTAAGAACCTTTAGCTCCCGGGATTGAACCGCTAACTACTAATAAATTTTGTTCAGCATACACTTTCAAAACCTGAAGATTTTGAATTTTCACTCTGTCACCACCAGTACGACCCGCCATGCGCATTCCTTTGAATACACGTGAAGGCCATGAAGAAGCACCCAGTGAACCCGGAGCTCTTAACCTGTTGTGCTGACCGTGAGTCTGCATACCTACACCACCAAAACCGTGACGCTTTACAACACCTTGAAAACCTTTACCTTTTGAAGTTCCGACTACATCTACGAAGTCGCCTTCAGCAAAAATTTCTACAGTTACTGTGTCACCCAAACTTTTCTCATCTTCAAACGTTTTAAACTCCACAAGCTTACGCTTAGGAGTAGTGTTTGCTTTTGCGAAATGTCCTTTTAGTTGTGCAGATGTGTTTTTTTCTTTCTTTTCATCGAAAGCTAACTGAACTGCTTCATAACCATCTTTCTCAGAGGTACGAAGTTGCGTTACAACGCAAGGGCCAGCTTCAATAACCGTACAAGGGATGTTTCTCCCTTCGGCATCAAAAATGCTGGTCATTCCTACTTTTTTTCCAATAATTCCTGACATTTTCTTTTTTATCTTTTTATGCCCATCGAAGCAGTAGGGCTTCGCTCAAGGCATGGTACTCCCTTTAAGGGAGGGCAAAGATAGAAACAATTGATTAATAATCAAATAGTGAGTTAGTTATTTTTCCCAAGTTTTTTATGATTTACTTTTAAGTCTTATTATTTGCGTGTGGCGGATCAAAAAATCCTCTGCGAAAAGATCGTTAACTAACCGTTAGTGTTGGGCAACGCGGAATTAAAAACTTTTCCTTGTAAGAATTGTTGATTTTCAAACCAATAAAAAGAACTATGAAAACGAATGTATTAAGATTTATGGGAGCAGTGCTGGTCCCCGCCATGTTTGCATGCAGCAGCTCTAACAATGATAACGCCAATGCTGATTCTACAGCTACTGACAGTACCGGCATGTCAGTTTCCCAAGCGTCTTACGTAAATTTAAGTACGGGCGAACCGGTGACAATAACCCAGGACACGGAAAAAGGCTATTATGTATACAGCGACACAAGACAGCCAGTAGAGAAAGATCTATTTTTCGTGGATGTAACCTCCAATGATACTCTTTATGGTACCAAAGGTGTAGTGGTGAATAATGCCATTATTAAGACTCCAACTGGAAGCTGGTCGTTAAACGAATCGATGGTTGAACGTGATGGCGATGAGATCAAAATCAAAACAGCCGATGGTAAATTAAAAATGGAAGGCGACGAGATGAAATACAAGGAAGGTGAGGAGATAAAAACGAAAGTTGACGGAGAGGAAACCAAGAGTAAGACTTCTGATTCAAAAACTAAAACAGACGGAGCTGAGTCGAAATCCAAAACTACTGATACGAAAGTAAAAGTAGAGGATTAACTCCTTCTCTCAACACCCAAAAAAAATAGCAGTAAGCCCATTCTTACTGCTATTTTTTTTGAAGCTTATTCTCTCAACAAATACCTGCTGCAACGATTAACTAGCTTACTTATCACGCTAATTACTGACTCAATTTCTCTATAAGCCGGGTACTCTGCATTGCACCGTCCATTAATCTGTCCGCAAAAAACTCCTTAACCTGATTAAAATGAGAAATATACCCTTCCATGTCGCCGTATTCTATAATAGAAGCCCATTCTCTTACTGCAGAATGAAATTCCAGATCGTCTGCCCTAATACTTTTATCATACAAAGCTGTCCGAATCGTTTCTTCAAGCAGAGCTTCATTCTTAAAAAGATACTCTGCAATACCCAGTCTTAGTCTGAATGGCGGAGTCTGACATATTAAATTCTCGTACGGATTAACTTTTAACTGATACCATGAATCAACCATCGCCAATAGGCTGAGGTGTGAATTAGGCATGTGCATCTCCCCTTCTTCCGTCAGTTTGAAATCCTTCATCACCTCGCTATCAAGAGTTATGAAATCTCTCTCTCCATGAAATACAAATTTATTAGCTTCATCAATCCTCGAACGAAATTCAGCTTCCTGCTCGCATATCATCATCTTAAATAATTCTGACTCTGACTTAGCATATTGCCGTACCTGCTTCCTTGCAAAAGGATTCAAAATAGCTAGTCCGGCATATACATGAGCTTTGTAACTGAAAATTCGTAGTGTGGTTAATATTTTAACATTATCAATTCCTGTTGAATAAGCCCCATGATCCCAGGGATAAAAGCCTGAATTTTTCCAGGCGGTGCCCATGCTTTCAAACCCCATATGCGTTACAGCTTGTGTATCTGCCATAATCTGGTCATGCTGTGCAGATGTTTGAATTTCAATAATTTCCGAATCCAAGGCCTTATATATTTCCATCCCAGCTGTGTAGGCAGCTCTATCAACCCGATGCGGCACCACTATAAGCTTTTGTCCGGCTGTAGAAAAAGACGGGCCATGAAGCGAATGGCACGTAAATACATGCACATCCTTTGAAAGATATTTTTCGAAAGCCTCAATCTCGGGATGCTTGACGGAAGTTTGTCCCCCGACAATTGTTCCCGATCTGATTGACTGGGCTACGGAAGCCACAACCTTGTCTATCCCGGCTGTTTCAACCGAAAAAAGCAGAAAATCAGTCTTTTCGGCCACCAAGCAAGCATCTTTGAGAACAGTAACTGAAGTTCCCTCAAATGATGTTTTGAGTCGCTCATAGTTTTCGGGCAAATCACAACCAAAAACAGCGTAGCCCTTTTCAGCCCATTTACGAGCACATAACGCACCCATGTCCCCCAGCCCTATTATACCGATATTCATCCGGTAAATATAATAAAGAAGCATGCAAGGAAGCTATTATTTATAGGCATTTACGAATACAGATGAGTCCGTGCCTCCGCCTGGATAATTCAAATTGAGTAGTGAAGCAATTATATTAGTGAGCTGGTGAGTATAATAATAAGATTTATTTTTTACCTCACCGAGCGGCTCGGTATCCGGACCAATAATTGCAAACCATGTATGATTGGATCCAGCCCGGCCTGGCCCGTGGCTCCTCCACGATCTACGCCCGTTTCCCCGGCCATGATCGGTAGTGATGATCATTGTTGTTTTATCCCGGTAGCGGCTATCAGACTGGATCCACTCCCAGATGTCCTGAATGTAACGATCGGTATTTTGAGCCGCTTTCAAATATTCATCATAAGCGCCCGAATGGGCAAATTCATCGGTTTCACCGTAAGCAATAAGAACCAGACGAGGTGAATTTTTCTTCAAATATTCTTTAGCATAGTTGTGTGTAAACTCGTCAAACCGGGTTCCCTTCCAGGGACTGGGAGTGTTTCGTTGCAAGTGGTTTATATATCTTTCACGCGCAGTAAGTCGACTTTTAGCAGTATCGTTTCCCGCATTGATATGAATTCCAGACCGCTTCGTATTAATGATATAATGAAAAACATCCCACGATGCAAAAGCGGCCACTTTGCCTTTGAATTTACCATGCTGATTCGCAAACTCCAGAATTGTCTGATTCGGATTTGTTCTTTTCGCATTGTTCTTAATTCTCTTGTCGGGTTTCCCTGTAAGAAGTTCGTTGTAACCGGGATATGAAAAGCGATATCGGTTAGCAATATTTACCCTGTTTCCAAAATCCCGATTACCATAAACCTGGCCTTGTGTAGCAACTGCACTCCATAAAAACGGAAATAGCTTCCGGCGGCGTAATTCCACGTCAGCATTCCAGAATTCCCGTTGCAAGGCCGAAACATCTTCCACAAACCGCTTATTTCTAATTATTGAAGGGTCTGCCCCCCGATAAAGTTCTTGCCAGCGGAGGCCATCAACAGTGATTAACACCACGTTTTCTGTTTTCAACTGGCCAAAAGTCTGACTCAACAAAAACACTAAAACAAATACAGCACTCCATTTTTTAACCTGCATAGCCCGAAGCTTATATATTTACAACATCGGGAAATGATATCAGGTTTAATTTTTTGTGTTTAATAAAATCCTTATTTTCACCTTTACAATATCACACCAATTTATGAGACAGCTAACGTGTAAAAGCCTTTCCATCGTTTTAATTAATATTTTCCTATTAACCTTTAGTATCAGTGCACAAGATACCACGGGAACGAAGAATCAAACTACTAAAGCAGGGCAGCCTGCAAAGGTGGCTACCCCGGCACCGTCCAAGCCCGCTCGCACTCAACCTGTAACACCCGCAGCCCCGGTCGACAATTCCCTAAGCGGACAATATGAAGCACTTCTCAAGCATTCGTGGATGCAACAGGGTTATAAAGTGGTTAACCCGGCAAGGCTCACTACATTATGGAAAAGTGTGAACGACTCTCTGAATAGCAATAAGAAACAAATAGCTGAAACAAGACAAAGAATCAGCGAACTGGAGAAGCAGATTGCAGCCTCTAAAGACCAACCGGAAAAAACGGCTGCAGCTGAGAAGCCATCAGCTCCTGCCAGGCATGTTGAAGTATTGGGTATGGCCGTTGACATGCCAACTTATAATTGGGTAGTATGGGGGACAATACTTGTCCTGGCCCTTTGCCTGGCCGGCGTTCTTTTCAGCACCACAAAAAACTCGTTCGATTCGAAACAATATAAGCTTCAGTACGAAGAGGTCTCGGCCGAATACCAGAACTATAAAACAAAGGCTAAAGAGAAAGAGCTGAAGTTAGCGCGTGAGCTCCAGACCGAGCGAAACACGATAGAAGATCTCCTTGCCAAAAAAGATGAAGAAGCTTCTATTAAACGAGGAAAAAAATAAATATCTGAGCATACAAAAACGGCCTGTTCAGAAATCTGAGCAGGCCGTTTTATTTTAAATCTTCTATACTTAAACTTTGATTTCTACTTCAACACCGCTAGGTAATTCAAGTTTCATCAAGGCATCTACCGTTTTAGAGTTAGAGCTATAAATGTCTAACAATCTCTTGTAAGAACAAAGCTGAAACTGCTCACGTGCTTTTTTGTTCACGTGTGGTGAACGTAACACTGTGAAGATCTTCTTCTCTGTTGGAAGAGGAATCGGTCCGCTAACTACTGCGCCTGTAGGCTTTACCGTTTTAACGATTTTCTCAGCTGACTTGTCAACCAGGTTGTAATCGTAAGATTTTAATTTGATTCTGATTCTTTGGCTCATTTTATTTTTAAGTTAAACCTTGCTTAAGAGCTATTAATTAAACAAGGCGATTTATTTTATCAGGAGAAAGGTCGGAGCTTTCAGCTTTAACCTTTCTCCTTTTACCTTATTAGTTAGCTTCAGCTTTTTTACCTTTTGCCTTTGCGATTACTTCGTCCTGTACGTTCTTAGGCGCTGGCTCATAGTGATCAAACTCCATGGTTGAAGTTGCACGGCCTGAAGTGATAGTACGTAACTGAGTTACATAACCAAACATCTCAGAAAGCGGAACCAATGCTTTAATAACCTGAGAACCTGCACGAGTGTCCATACCTTGCAGCTGGCCACGGCGACGGTTCAAGTCACCCATTACATCACCCATGTTTTCTTCAGGAGTCAGAACTTCAATTTTCATAATTGGCTCCATCAATACCGGCTTAGCTTTGGGTAAAGCTTCGCGGAAAGCCGAACGCGCTGCAATCTCGAAAGATAGTGCATCTGAATCGACCGCGTGGAATGAACCATCAATTAGGCGAACTTTCATATCAGGAAGAGGGTAACCTGCTAACACACCATTACTCATGGCTGCAGCAAAACCTTTCTCTACCGAAGGAATAAACTCACGAGGAATAGAACCACCCACGATTTCATTCACAAACTGAAGACCACCTTTTTCAAAATCAGGGTCAATTGGCGAAATAACAACCTGGATATCAGCAAATTTACCACGACCACCAGTTTGCTTTTTGTAAGTCTCACGGTGTTGAACAGTACCTGTAATTGCCTCTTTGTAAGCAACCTGAGGAGCTCCCTGATTTACTTCAACCTTAAACTCACGACGTAAACGGTCAATCAAGATATCTAAGTGAAGCTCACCCATTCCAGAGATTACGGTCTGACCAGTTTCCTCATCAGTTTGTACACGGAAGGTTGGATCTTCTTCAGCAAGTTTACCTAAAGCCATACCCAATTTATCAACGTCTGCCTGAGTTTTAGGCTCGATCGCTAAACCGATAACCGGCTCAGGGAAGTTCATTGATTCAAGAACGATAGGGTTCTTTTCATCACAAAGAGTATCTCCTGTTTTGATATCCTTAAATCCAACTACCGCAGCAATATCACCAGCACCTACGTTAGGAATTGGGTTTTGCTTGTTAGCGTGCATTTGGAAGATACGTGAAATACGTTCTTTATTTTCTGAACGGGTATTGTATACGTAAGAACCTGCATCAAGATTACCAGAGTAAACACGGATAAAGCACAAACGGCCTACGAAAGGATCGGTTGCAATTTTAAATGCTAATGCTGCGAAAGGCTCTTTTTCAGAAGGCTTTAACGTAATTTCTGCACCAGTATCAGGGTTAGTACCCACAACACCTTCAGAATCAAGTGGCGAAGGCAATAGCTCCATCACATAATCCAACATAGTTTGAACACCTTTATTTTTGAAAGATGAACCACAAACCATAGGAACAATTTTAGCATCTAACACAGCTGCACGCAGCGCATCTAGAATCTCACGTTCTGTAATTGAATCCGGATCGTCGAAGAATTTCTCCATTAACGACTCATCGTAGTCAGCTACCGATTCCAACAATTTCTCTCTCCACTCAGCAACTTCCTCAAGCATATCCTCAGGAATAGGAACTTCAGTAAAGGTCATCCCTTTATCGTGCTCGTTCCAAACGATGCCGCGGTTATTAATTAAATCAACCACACCTTTGAAAGAATCTTCGGCACCAATTGGTAATTGCAAAGGAACTGCATTGCTTCCAAGCATATCCTTAACCTGCTTAACGACTCTTAAGAAGTCAGCACCAGAACGGTCCATTTTATTAACGAAACCGATACGGGCAACGTTGTAGTTGTTGGCTAGTCTCCAGTTAGTTTCAGATTGAGGCTCAACACCATCAACTGCAGAAAACAAGAATACTAATCCATCCAATACACGTAATGAACGATTCACCTCTACGGTAAAATCCACGTGTCCCGGTGTATCGATAATGTTAATATGGTAATTCTGATTTCTATACTTCCAGCTTACAGTGGTAGCAGCCGAAGTGATCGTGATACCACGCTCCTGCTCTTGCGCCATCCAGTCCATTGTTGCAGCACCTTCGTGCACCTCACCAATTTTGTGGCTAACTCCAGAATAGTAAAGAATACGCTCCGTTGTGGTGGTTTTACCCGCATCAATGTGAGCAGCGATTCCTATATTTCTTGTAAATTTTAAATCTCTTGCCATTATTTTTATGATTTAAGGATTACACTGATTTTAAAGGATTACACCGATTATTACTAATCGGTGTAAAATTATCTGTGCAATCTTATTAATCTGTGTAATCTCCTTATTAGAAGCGGAAGTGTGAAAACGCCTTGTTCGCCTCAGCCATTTTGTGAGTATCTTCTTTCTTTTTCACTGCGGCACCTTCGCCTTTAGAAGCAGAAATGATTTCTCCAGCTAATTTCTCCATCATGGTTTTTTCACCACGACGACGAGCGTAAAGGATCAACCATTTCATACCCAAAGCAATTTTACGCTCAGGACGAACTTCGGTTGGAACCTGGAAGTTAGCACCACCCACACGACGAGATTTAACCTCTACAGCAGGCATAACATTGTTCAAAGCTTTTTTCCATGCTTCCAATCCACTTTCGCTGGTTTTTTTCTCAACCAACTCAACTGCATCATAAAATATAGAATAAGCAATAGATTTTTTACCGTCGTACATCATGTTGTTTACGAAACGGGTTACCATCACGTCGTTAAACTTCGGATCAGGCAGAAGGATTCTCTTTTTAGGTTTTGACTTTCTCATTTCTATTATCCTCCTTAATTATTTCTTTTTACCTTTTGCAGGAGCTGCAGCAGCCTGACCTGGTTTAGGTTTCTTAGTACCATACTTTGAACGACGCTGATTTCTTCCGGCAACACCAGAAGTATCTAAAGCACCACGAATGATGTGATAACGTACACCCGGCAAATCTTTAACACGACCACCGCGAATCAATACGATTGAGTGCTCTTGTAAGTTGTGACCTTCTCCAGGGATGTAAGCGTTCACCTCTTTACCGTTTGTTAAACGTACACGGGCAACTTTACGCATTGCTGAGTTTGGTTTTTTAGGGGTAGTAGTATATACACGTGTACATACGCCTCTTCGCTGTGGACAGCTGTCCAACGCTGGGGATTTACTCTTATCCACCAGAGCTACTCTACCTTTCCTAACTAGTTGTTGAATAGTAGGCATTTAGTTTTTTTAGCGATTTCGTTATTATTCTTTTATCCCAAAATTGGGACTGCAAAAGTAGGAACTTAATTTTGATTATCAAGGGGTTGGGAGAAAATTAATTTGGGGTTTCCGCTATATAAACTTTTGGAAAGTTTTAGAACTTTCCAAAAGTTGGACATGCTGATAATTAGAAGCTTGTTAGAAAAGCAAAGAAGTGCTTCTATGAACCGGCAGTCCCCGCTTTCCGCTCATACGCCTTCAGGCATTAGGCGCAGGCAGGTATCGCTGCAATCGGGTTTAGGGATGGCGGGGAGGTGCTGCTATTCGGATTACAACTCCCGACCGGCGTTGGCATCTAATACAAAACGTTGGGGAAGTTTCGGAACTTTCCAAAAGTTGAAACCGAATCTCCACTCAACACCTAGTCTTCAAAAACGTCATCCAGATCCAAAGCAAAACCGGGCAAAACATCCGTGTACACTTTCTCGCTTAAAGTAAACAACTTAGACGGTTGGTATTTACCTCCATCATCAAGAGTATATTTCAGAAAAGTCTTCTCAGCCGGGCTCAAAACCCAATATTCTTTAACACCGAACTCTTCATAAACGTTATATTTATGGAGCAACTCGGTTTTGTTATTTCCCGGCGACAAAATCTCCACTACTATATCAGGAGCACCGATGCATCCCCTGTTATCGATTTTAGACGGATCGCAAATTACGCAGATATCAGGCTGTAAAACGGTATAAATATCTTCATCAGCCTTACTTTCTTTTGGAAAACGAACGTCAAAAGGGGCTGTATAAACTTTACAGGGCTTGCCTTTTAAAAAGTTGAACAGAAAAGAAGCAAGATGAACAGAAATTTGCTGATGATATGGCGCAGGTGCTGGACTCATTTTAAAGATCTGCCCTTTGATCAACTCAACCCGATCATCAAATAACCAGGTTAAATAATGAGCGTAGCTATAAGTTAAAGAGGGGTCAATCTCCTCAAAAGACAAAACCGGTTTTTCGGACGCGGAATATAATTTAGACGCCATCACAGATTAGTTTTAACAAATATACTCCGAACAACCCAAAATTTCTCGAGAAAATTGCTAAATATTTTAGTTTTAAAAATATTTTTTATCTTAGCGGCCTAAGCCTATCTAAACCACATATGACACAGAACCCTCAACTGGACTTAGCCTCTAACTTCGTCCATTATACCGACAAAAACATCTTCTTAACGGGTAAAGCTGGTACAGGAAAAACCACCTTCTTACATAATCTTAAAAAATCATCGTTAAAACGGATGGCTGTGGTTGCGCCTACCGGTGTGGCCGCTATAAATGCTGGAGGAGTAACTATACATTCTTTTTTTCAGCTTCCGTTCGGACCCTTCATTCCTGGCAATAAAGACATACAACTTAAACGCTTCCCAAAGGATAAAATTAACCTGATCAAAAGTCTGGATCTGCTTGTAATTGATGAAATAAGTATGGTCCGCGCGGATACACTAGACAATATTGACGACGTTTTACGACGATTTAAGGATCATTCGAAACCGTTTGGAGGTTTGCAATTATTAATGATCGGAGATTTGCATCAGCTTTCACCCGTAGTAAAAGATCAGGATTGGCAGATTTTAAGAGATTACTATTCCAATCTATTTTTCTTCAACAGCCGCGCACTCCAAAAAACTTCGCATGTCAGCATAGAATTAAAACATATTTACCGGCAATCCGATTCGTTTTTTATTGATTTATTAAATCGTGTAAGAGAAAACAGGATTGATCAAGAGGTACTGTCGCAATTAAACAGTCGATATATCAAAGATTTTAAACCTGCTGATGACGAAGGCTATATCACCCTTACTACTCATAACAATACAGCAGTGGAAATTAACGAACTGAAGCTGCTTGAAATCAAAGAGAAATCCCACACATTTAAAGCCACGTTGGAGGGAGATTTTCCAGAGTATACTTTTCCAACAGCCCTGGAATTGGAAATTAAACCTGGGGCTCAGGTAATGTTTGCTAAGAACGATCCGTCGAAAGACCGGCTCTTTTATAATGGAAAAATAGGTAAAGTAAGCAAAATTCAAGATGGAATAATATATGTTAAATGCCCCTCAGATTTAATAGAGATTGCCGTTGAACCGCTCGAATGGAGCAATATCAAATATGAATTGAATGCCGAAACCAAGGAGGTAACTGAAAAAGTGATCGGCCGGTTTATACAATATCCACTTAAACTTGCATGGGCCATTACTATCCATAAAAGCCAGGGGCTTACTTTTGAAAAAGCCATTATTGATGCGAATGCTGCTTTTGCGCATGGCCAGGTTTATGTAGCCCTGAGTCGCTGCAAAAGCTTTGAAGGATTGGTGTTAAAGTCTGAAATCGCGTTTAGCAGTATCCGAACCGATGGAACAGTAGCTACCTACACCAAAGAAGCCAGCAACAATGAACCCGATGACCGGCATCTTAGAAGTTCGAAATCAGACTTTCAGCGGGCACTATTGTTCGAGTTATTCGACTTCAGCAACATAAAAACAAAATTCTTTTACCTAAAAAAAACAGCCGAAGATCACAGCAATTCTGTTAGCGCCAAATTAATAGAGCGTCTGGCAGAAATTAAAAAGTCGGTAGAGGAAGGAATTTATGAGGTTTCGGATGCTTTTAAAAAACAATTGACCGGCCTGTTCAAACCAGAAGACCTTCCTGAAGAAGACAGTTCCCTGCAACAAAGGGTACAGAAAGCCTGTACTTATTTTATCGAAAAAATTGACCAGGAGCTTTGGGTACCGATGCAAACGCTAAATATCGAGTCGGATAATAAAGCGGTTCGCACCAGCCTAAAAGACGCATCGGAGGCCTTGTCGAAAGAAGTCTTTATAAAACAGGGCTTAATGAAAGTAGGCATCGCCGGCTTTAATACTCTATCTTATCTCCAAAACAAGACAAATATAGAACTCGACTATATTTCGCTTAGCGCAACCAAGCCTGTAAAAACAACCGAAGCTCCGGAAGAAATTCTCCATGCTGAACTGTTCACCCGCGTAAGAACCTGGCGAAATAATCTAGCCAGCGAACAAAACGTTCCTGTTTATATAGTTTTGCCTCAAAAGGCTCTTATAGAGGTTGTAAATAGAATGCCTTCCAGTCGTACCGAACTTGAAATGATCAAAGGCATCGGTAAAATGAAGGTACAAAGATACGGGGACGAAATCCTC
The DNA here is from genome assembly GCF_024436395.1 of Paradesertivirga mongoliensis. Lineage (GTDB taxonomy): Bacteria > Bacteroidota > Bacteroidia > Sphingobacteriales > Sphingobacteriaceae > Paradesertivirga > Paradesertivirga mongoliensis. The sequence continues at coordinate 728,556 of NZ_JAFMZO010000003.1, forward strand.
TCGATGATTACCGAATATTGCAACAAAAAGGGCATTCAACGCTCGGCGATGCAGATCCCGCTGAAGGAAGAGAAAATAAAGGTTGACACCAAACAAATCTCGTTCGATTTATACAAAGAGGGAAAAAGCATTGCTGAAATCGCGGTCCTGAGAGGCTTCAGCCCGGTAACGATTGAAGGGCATCTCGCCCACTATGTCAGCAGCGGAAAAGTCTCTGTTTTTGATCTGGTATCAAAATTAAAAGTGGCAAAAATCACAGCCTATCTCTTTGAGAACCCCGGACAAAAAACGGGAGAGGTAAAAGTCGCTTTAGGTGATGAAATTTCTTATGGCGATATTAAAGCTGTAATGAATCATTTGACCTTTGTAAACGCAGAGCCGGTTTAACAATTAGTCAATCAAAACCCATTGTCTATTAACCAGCTTGAATCGCAGGTATCTGATTTGCGCATTGGCGACATCCAGATACGGTATAAAGCAAAAATCGTCGTTAGGTTTGGCGTAAAGTTTTATACTCGCTTTTGCTTGCTTTTGAAGTGTTATCTCGTCAATTCCTTTGGTTTTCAAAATCATCTCATCTCCCCTTTCCTACCTGTAAGTACGATAATTATTACGGTTTGGTCTCTCCAAGGTTATTTTTTTTCAAAATTTTGTAATCAGTTCTTATGATATCGAAGAATCGCAAGAGAACGATACACATCCACAAGCGTTTATTAAGGGATGTCTGATCGAGATGGAATAGCCGCTTAATTTTCTCTGCGATTTTCGGAACAGGTTAAGAGAACCGGCGGTAAGACAGCCGTCCATCATAATGAAATCAAGAGCCTGAATCTAAGAGACTAACGAATCAAGGGTGCTCGCCATACATCGTTATTGCTGTTATGATCAGGAAGAACATGGTCAGGATCTGAGGTCACCGATACAATTTCTTCTGTAGAGGGATATTGGAAAGTCCAGCTTGTATTACGCTGCCAAACTTCAACCGGCAAAGTAATCCGGGATTTGTTCCCGCTTTTGGTTCTAATTTCCAGAATCATAGGAAAAGGCATTTTCTCCAGATTTTCCACAGTGATCAGGGCACCGTTTGCCGCATTCCCTTTCACATACTCAACTCCGGCGACGGCCTGATCGAGGCGCCAATTATCTAAGAACCAGCCGCGCCAAAACCATGCTAAGTTTTCACCAGAAACATTTTCCATTGTTCTAAAAAAATCATCAGGCGACGGATGTTTATAAGCCCACCTTTCTATATAGGTTTTAAAAGCACGGTCGAATCTTTCTGGCCCAAGAATTTGTTCACGGAGCAATAAAAGTCCAATGGATGGCTTATAATATGCCAGAAGTCCTATGTTCGACTCCTTCATATTATCCGGGCTTGTCATTACAGGCTCAAGCTTTGGGTTTGTAATAATATCAGCCCATTGGTGCATATCGCGTGGCTTTACTTTATACTCGCCTTTATTAAACAATTCGGTAGTAATTGTATTTAAAAGCATATTAAAACCTTCGTCCATCCAGGCATGCACACGCTCGTTAGACCCAACGATCATCGGAAACCATGTATGGCCAAACTCATGATCAGTAACATTCCATAACGATGCGTTTTTATCCTTCCAATCGCAGAACACAATCCCCGGATATTCCATCCCGCTCACAATTCCTGCTACATTAATGGCAGTAGGATAAGGATAAGTTGTCCATTTGTTCGAGTTTAGCTCCACCGAAGCTTTGGTATATTCTGTCGATCTGCCCCAGGAGTTATTACTGTCACTTTCTACCGGATATGCAGAAATTGCAAGGGAATTTTTCCCTTCCGGCAAATTAATCTTAGCTGCATCTATCACAAACGCAGCCGACGAGGCCCAGGCGAAATCCCTTGAATTCTGAATTCTGAACTTCCAGATCAATTCATTCTTACCGGTTGGCCGGGATGCAGGGTTTCTCACTTCATTTGAGGAACGAATCGCAACCGTCTTGTCGCTTTTGGCCGCTTCCTCCCAAAGTCGTTGCTGCGCATTAGTGTAAACTTCTTTTGGGTTAAGCAGTTCGCCGGATGCTACTACAATATGGCTCGCGGGCGCGGTGATGTTTACATTAAAATCGCCGTATTCCAGATAAAATTCACTTGGCCCCACGTAGGGTATCACGTTCCAGCCAACAAGATCATCATAAACATACATTCTTGGATACCATTGTGCGACAGTGAATATTTTGCCATTCTTCGTATCCAATATCCCCATACGATCCGAACCGGAATTAGGAGAAATGAACGAAAAGTCAACTTTAAACTTCAGCTGTCCGCCTTTTGCCTTCAGCTGCGACGGCAGGAAAACCTGCATGCGGGTATCAGTAATAGTAAAGCGAAGATCAGTTTCGGTTGGCAACAGTAATCGCACAGACTTGATCTTAAAGCCAGCATCGAATTTTTGTCCTTTCGCACTGCTCCGGCTTCCGGCAATCGGGATGATTGAACTTCCCTTCGAACCTTGCTTATAAAGATTTTGCTCCAACTGCATCCATAAAAACTCAAGGTTATCCGGACTGTTATTGGTATAAGTTATTACTTCAGACCCCGAAATCTCATTCGTTTTATCATTAAGCCTGACATCGATCTGATAATCTGCCCGATTTTGCCAGTAGGGGGGTCCCGGCATACCACTGGCGGTCCGGTATTGATTGCCATTGTTGGTATAAAACAGCGGACCGAAGGCCTCTGTATATTGATACTTCCCCTTGCCTGGGGTGTTGCTTACTTCCTGAGCAAACGACTGCGTTATTAAGAAAATCAGTAATAAGGCAGTAATAGATCTCAATCTGAACATAATTGGTTAAAACGGTATAACAAAATAGTACTCTGGCCGAAAGCGGTCACGAAACTCACCTTTGCAGCTACGGATTTATCTTAAAGTCAGATTTAATGTAATTGTTTTAAGCTATGAAGCCGGCATATGCCGCTTCGTCAAAGCCGAGTATTATATTGTTCGCCCCCTCTATCACCGGACGTTTAATTATTGATGTTTTTTCCTGCATTAATTTAAATGCATCTGCCTTATTCTGTATTTGATTTTGAACTTCGGGACCGAGTTTTTTCCATGTAGTGCCACGCTTATTTAGCAAGGGCTCCCAGCCTGTTTGAGCCGACCATTCCTCCAGCTTCTCTTCAGACACTCCAAACTTTTTAAAATCATGGAACTCATAGGACACCTGATGATCATCCAACCATTTCAGCGCTTTCTTAACTGTATCGCAATTTTTAATTCCGTAAACTTTCATATTGATATTAATCAGGCAAAAATAGTGGATTTATTGAACTTAACCTGTCTCCGAAATGAACATTGAATTGTCCTGCCAATAGATACTCTTGCAATAATCAAGCTTTATTATTAAACCTTGTCATGGTAAGTTCAGCGCCAACGCTTACAAAACTTTCGATCATTTCTATCGACCGGTCGATTAAACCTGGCAAAGCCGGTTGTTCGTCATCATCAAAACTACTCAACACATAGTCAACCTGACGACCTTTAGGGTAACTATCTCCAATGCCAAAACGCAAACGTGCATAGTTAGAATGACCGAGGGTAGCTTCAATGCTTTTCAGTCCATTATGGCCAGCATTGCTGCCCTTAGGTTTAAGTTTAACCGAACCAAATGGAATGGCAATATCATCCACAATTACAATAACATTTTCAACTGGTATTTTCAACTCCTGCATCCAGTAATTCAGGGCCTTGCCACTCAGGTTCATATAAGTGGTGGGCTTGATTATATGAATACCTTTACCCCTAAAGCTAAATTCGGCATAATACGCTAAACGCATATTAGAAAAGCTTGAAGCGGCTTTTTTTGCTAAGGCATCGGCAACCATAAAGCCTATATTATGACGTGTATCGGCATATTCTGAACCGATGTTTCCTAAACCTACAATAAGAAATTTCATATTCAAAGGTAAGTGGTGAAAGGTGAAAGCAGAAAGGTTAAAGACGGAAGGTTAGAGGTTAAAGCAGAGCTAAAACAAAAAAGCTCCCTTTTCGGGGAGCTTTTTCTACTTTTCTCTCTTCGAGAGAATAAACGAATTTATTTTCCTTTAGCTGCTTCCTGCTCTGCTTGTCTTAAAGCACGTGAAGTAGTCACAGATACGATGGTATCCTCAGGAGTATTAGTAATTTCAAATTTCTCGAATTTCAAATCACGTACACGTACAGATTTACCAACTTCTAAAGGCTCAATGCTTACTTCAACATATTGAGGCATATCTTTAGTTAAAGCTTTAACACGTAACTTACGTAGTTTTTGTACAAGCTTACCACCCATTTTAACACCTGGAGAAGTTCCGGTTAACTTAACCGGTATTTGCATTACCAAAGGTTTGTTTTGATCTAACTGGAAAAAGTCGACGTGTAAGACTTCTTCAGTCAAAGGATGAAATTGTGCGTCTTGAAGAATTGCCTGTACTTTTTGTCCGGCAACATCAAGATCAACAAACATCACATCTGCAGAATAGATTAGATCTTTCAAAGATGTTTTTTCAACTGCGAAATGCAATTGTTCTTTTCCGCCATACAAAACTGCCGGTACTTTTCCCTGGTAACGCAGCTCTTTAGCATCGCGTTTCCCTACGTTCTCTCTCGGAGAACCGCTAATAGCGATAGAGTTCATGATAATTAAATTAAAAAGTGAAAATTAAAATATGCTTTGGCACATTCAGTCGTCTTGACTTCTGAATTACCTTTTTACTTATTCTTCTACTCTAAACAGATCTGAAATAGATCCGTGCTCATTCACATTGGTTATCGCCTTTGCAAACAAGTCGGCCGTTGAAAGCACCCTGATTTTTGCAGACTCCTGTTTCAATGGAATTGTATTTGTTACGATCAATTCTGCCAACTGAGAATTCTCTATCGTTTCGTAAGCCTTACCCGATAAAACCGGATGCGTACAAACCGCTCTCACACTATTAGCTCCATTCTCCATAATGAGTCCGGCAGCTTTAGAAAGTGTACCAGCAGTATCGCAGATGTCGTCAATTAATACAACATCCCGGCCAGCAACATCACCAATGATAGACATCGATTCTATTTCGTTGGCGCGCTTCCGCCGCTTATCACATATCACCACTTCAGCATTAAAGTATTTTGCAAAAGTACGTGCCCGGTAAGAGCCGCCCATGTCCGGAGATGCGATAGTCAAATTAGGCAAGTTCAAGCTCCTTATATACGGAACAAAAATCACCGATGCATCCAGGTGGTCAACAGGAATATCAAAAAATCCTTGTATTTGCGCTGCATGCAAATCCATTGTCATAATCCGGTGCGCACCCGATGCCACTATAAGATTGGCAAATAATTTAGCACCTATAGCAACACGCGGTTTGTCTTTTCTGTCTTGCCTTGCCATTCCAAAATATGGAATCACTACCGTGATATAATGGGCTGATGCACGTTTAGCTGCATCCGTTAGCAACAGCAGTTCGATCAGGTTATCATAAGGCTGACAAGTGGATTGAATTAAAAAAACGTCACAACCACGAACAGTTTCATCAAAAGACGGTTGAATTTCGCCATCACTGAACCTAGCCACCGTAAGGTCGCCTAACTCTCTACCATAAGCCTTAGCTATTTTATCGGCAAGTTCGGTTGTACCAGAACCTGCAAATAATTTAACCGGATTAAACTGTAATGGCATAATTAATTTCGGATTTTGAGGATTTTAACTTCAGAATATAATAAGAGCATTTATTGCTATCCGAAATTCGGAATTTTAATGTTGCCCGACCTGGATTCGAACCAAGACAAACGGTACCAAAAACCGTCGTACTACCTTTATACTATCGGGCAATCTCCCTAACAAAAGTATCCTTTTGAACGGGTGTGCAAATATAGAGCGATAAAATTAGAAGTGCAAAAGTATTTTGAATTTTAATTTTATCAGTCATTAACGGAAATCTTAAAAAATGTTAAACGCCAACATTCAGGTTGCTATTTAAATACTTATCACTATTTTCGGCTTCAATTATTCGTTTGACGAGCTTTTCTACAAATATATGCAATACACTAAAATCAATAACCTTCTGGGCTGGGTTTGCTTCCTGATAGCAGCAATCACGTATACTTTAACGCTGGAACCAACCACAAGCTTCTGGGATACCGGCGAGTTTATTGCTTCAGCTTATAAATTACAGGTTGTCCATCAGCCGGGAGCTCCATTGTTTATTATGATTGCCAAGGTATTCTCTTTGCTTGCCAGCGATAAAACCCAGGTAGCTTTTTGGATGAATATGAGCTCTGCTATCGCGAGTGCTGCAACCATATTGTTTCTTTTCTGGACCATTACCGCACTGGCACGAAAAGTTTTTGTGCGAAGCGGAGAAGAACTGTCGAGTGCCGAGATCGTTACCATAATGGGTGCAGGTCTAGTTGGCGCCCTGGCGTACACATTCTCCGACACTTTCTGGTTCTCGGCTGTCGAAGCTGAAGTTTATGCCTTATCATCATTATGCACCGCCATTGTTTTTTGGGCAATTTTAAAGTGGGATCACCATGCTAATGAGGCGGACTCTGATAAATGGCTCATCTTTATTGCTTATATCATGGGACTCTCCATTGGAGTGCATTTACTAAACCTTTTGGCCATTCCCGCCATTGCATTGGTATATTATTTTAGGCGTAGATCCAACCCCACTGCCAAAGGAACACTTTGGGCTCTTTTTATTGGCATCATCATATTAGGCATTATCCAATACGGAATTATATTATATCTGGTAAAAACAGCCGCCTACGTCGACCTGTTTTTTGTTAACACTCTTGGTCTGGGATTTGGTATTGGCGTGATCATTTTCGCAGCATTGATTATCGGCGGACTGACCTATGGAATCTTATATTCTATACGGCATGCAAAACCGGTTCTTAACCTGGCACTAATCTGCACAGTCTTTATTTTACTGGGATATGGCTCTTACGCGATGATTGTTATCAGGGCCAAAGCGGATCCAACTCTTAACAACAATGATCCGGATAACGTTTTTTCGCTGTTAAGCTACCTGAGCCGGGAACAATATGGCGACAGACCGCTGTTATATGGCCAGTATTTTGACTCTCAACGTATAGACTATAAGGAAAAAGGTAATATCTATCGCAAAGGCGAAGAAAAATATGAAGTTGCCAGTCAGAAGTACGAATATGTTTACGACCGCAACACTCTATTACCGAGAATGTATAGCGATGACGGACAGCATACCAGTTTTTATCGTGAGTGGATGCAGCTGAGTGAGAGTGAATCTCCCTCGTTTATTCACAACCTTGGATTTCTTTTCAGCTATCAGACTGGTTTTATGTATGCCAGATATTTCTTATGGAACTTTGCCGGCCGACAGAACGACGACCAGGGACATGGAAACAACACTAGTGGCAACTGGATCAGTGGAATTAAGCCGCTTGATGCCTGGCACCTGGGCTCGCAAGACGACCTGCCTCCTAGTATAAAAGACAATAACGCTTACAACCGGCTCTATTTTCTGCCTCTGATTTTGGGGTTAATTGGCGCCATCTGGCATTTTGGCCGCAACCAGAAAGACGCCGGTGTGGTGGGCCTTTTATTCTTCTTTACAGGGATGGCTATTGTATTATACTTAAATCAAACTCCGTTGCAGCCCCGTGAACGGGATTATGCCTACGCTGGCTCCTTTTATGCCTTTACCATATGGATTGGCTTGGGTGTAGTAGCCATCGCTGAGTTTCTGCGAAAGAAAGTTTCCATGTCGGCCGCCGGCATTGGGGCAACTGTTATTGGGTTGCTGGCCGCTCCTGTGCTTATGGCGAAGGAAAACTGGAACGATCATGATCGTTCCGGCAAAACCACCGCACGCGATTTCGCAATAAACTATCTTGAATCGTGCGCACCCAATGCAATTTTATTTACTTATGGCGACAATGACACTTACCCACTTTGGTACGTTCAGGAAGTAGAAGGCGTTCGTCCGGATGTTCGTGTAGTGAATTTAAGCCTGCTTGGAACCGACTGGTATATCCGCCAGATGAAAGAAAAAGTAAACGAAGCGGAAGCACTGCCAATTACTATGCCCAACAGCAAGTTTGTGCAGGGTGTGAGAGATGTCATCAGATATTACGACTATAAAGTGGAAGGCGCTGTTGAACTCAAAACTGTCTTCGACGTACTTACCTCGGATGAAGAAAGTGATAAGGTACCTATGCAGGATGGAACTAAAGATAATATTCTGCCGACCAAAAACTTTAAAATCTCGATTGACCCTAACCAGCTTCTCGCAACAAAAACGGTTCGTCCAGATGAAGCAGCAAACATTTTACCCATTCTTGAATGGAAGTACAATAAAGATTATGTAACCAAAGCGGAGCTTGCCATGTTCGATATATTGGCTCACAACAATTGGAAACGTCCTATCTATTTTGCGGTAACCGTCCCTGCGGATAACTATATCGGCTTAGATAAATATCTTTTTAATGAGGGGTTTGCTTATCGGTTACTTCCTTTAAAATCGACTACACCTGCTGATTCCACCGGAAGAAATGAAGATCTGATTCATACCGAGGCGATGTATAGTAATATGCTGAATAAGTTTAAATGGGCGAATATAAAGAATGCCCCTTATCTTGACCCTGAATCGACAAGGATGATTGCCATTATTATAAAAAGCTTTAATCAGCTTGCAGAAAACCTTATTAAAGAAGGTAAAATGGCTGAAGCGAAAAAGGTTATGCTAAGAGCGCAGGAAGTTCTGCCAGAAAAGAATTACCTCTATTATTATATTCTTCATCGCTATTATTCAGCAGACCTGTTATATCAGGTAAACGAACCGGAAAAGGCAAATAAACTTGTAGAAAATACTGCCAATTACATTGTGGCTGAACTTAATTATCTCCTGAACCTCTCGCGCGGAGGCCAGGTCTCAAACGACTTGCAACTAGGTGCTCAGGTGCTGAACGAGTTAATTAAAACTACTGAGAAACATAAACAAAGTGCATTAACTCTAAAGCTTCAAAACAAATACAAAGCACTGGAGTCGCGGCTGATGGGAAGTATGCAGATGCAATAAACAGGTAACAAAAAGGGGCGCTTCGAATGAATGAAGCGCCCCTTTTTGTTAAGTAAATTTATATTCTTATTCGAGCACTACCCCCATGGCGCAAAACTTCTCTATGCGCTCGCTAATAACCTGATCGATGTCTTTGCCTTTAAGAGTGGTTAAATCTTCCAGTATTTTACTTTTGATGGTTTCAGCCATTTTTTGCGGATCGTGATGTGCGCCCCCCAGCGGTTCAGGAATAATTCCGTCTACCAAACCATTTGCATGCATATCTTCGGCCGTCAGTTTTAACACTTCGGCAGCTTTTTCTTTAAAATCCCAGCTTCTCCATAAAATAGAAGAGCATGACTCAGGAGAAATCACAGAATACCAGGTGTGTTCGAGCATGTATACCTTATCTCCTATACCAATCCCCAAAGCACCGCCCGAAGCTCCCTCACCAACTACAAAACAAAGTACCGGAACTTTTAACACAGACATTTCCAGCAGGTTGCGGGCAATAGCCTCACCCTGCCCGCGCTCTTCAGCTTCCAAGCCCGGATAAGCACCAGGAGTATCAATGAAAGTAATTACCGGCTTATTAAATTTCTCGGCGAGTCGCATCAGCCGCAAAGCCTTCCGATACCCTTCGGGATTTGCCATACCGAAATTGCGAAACTGGCGCAGCTTTGTATTAGTACCTTTTTGATGACCAATGATCATTACGGTTTGGCCATCGATGGTTGCAAACCCGCCAACAATAGCTTTATCATCCTTTACAGTACGATCGCCATGCAGTTCAATGAAATCATCACAGATCATTTCAATATATTGTAAGGTATATGGCCTATCGGGATGCCTCGATATCTGGACGTTTTGCCATCCGTTAAGGTTGGTATAAATGCGCTGCTTTGTAGCTTCAAGATTGGCTTCAAGCTCTGCAAGCGTTGAAGACATATCTACTTTGGTCTTCTCAGCTACCTGTTTTACCTTTTCTATTTGCTGTTGAAGATCAGCAATAGGCTTTTCAAAATCAAAAGAAGTATTCATTCACAAATCTCTTAGACAAGTGGGCTAAGTTAGGAATTTAGTGCGCAAATGGGAAAAGGTTATTCTCATAAAATCTGGCGATGATATTTGCAGCGTAGAATCAGTTTTTTATATTGCAACAATAAACGTATATATGACACTTAATCAATTTATGAAAACCTCCTTTTCCATCGGAGGGATCTTTCTTTCACTACTGTGCCCTAACCAGGCAACTGCAACACAACGGGATACTACCATAAATACAAACGGAAATCCCCTGTTTTCGCACAAATACACGGCTGATCCGGCAGCCCTGGTCTATAAAGACAAAGTTTATCTTTACACGGGACACGATGTCCCTCCTGTAAAAAGAGAGGGTTATGTGATGCACGACTGGCTGGTTTTCTCGTCCGAGGATATGGTAACCTGGACAGAACATCCGGTACCCTTAACTGTAAAGGATTTTAAATGGGCCAAAGACGATGCCTGGGCTTCGCAGGTAATTGAAAGAAATGGCAAATTTTACTGGTTTGCCACGGTTAGTCATGGAAGCATTCATGGTAAATCGATCGGTGTCGCGGTAGCCGATAATCCTCTGGGGCCATTTAAAGATGCCCGTGGGTCGGCATTGATTACCAACGATATGACCAAAAAAGCAAAGATCAGTTGGGACGATATCGACCCGACAGTATTTATTGATGATGACGGGCAGGCTTATTTGTTTTGGGGGAATACCACGCTACATTACGTGAAACTTAAAGATAATATGACCGAGATGGACGGCGATTTCAAAGAAATTTCGGTGCCGAACTTTACGGAAGCGCCCTGGGTACATAAGCGTAAAAAATGGTATTACCTCTCGTATGCCTACCAGTTTCCGGAGAAGATTGCTTACGCGATGAGCAGGAGTATCCACGGTCCATGGGAATACAAGGGCATTTTAAACGAAATTGCCGGGAACTCCAATACTAATCACCAGGCAATTATAGATTTCAAGGGGAAATCATATTTCATTTATCACAATGGAGGTGTTCCGACCGAAGGCGGAAGTTTCAGGCGATCTGTATGTATCGATTATTTGAAGTATCGAAGAGATGGAACCATGAAACGGGTGGTGATGACCACAGAAGGTATTAAGCCAACCAAGAGATAGGTCAAAATAAATAAGCCATCCGATCTGGGATGGCTTATTTATTTACGCTTCCGATTTCTTTATTTTCTTAATGTGTTTTAGGATTTTAGCCTCCATATGGAAGATGATCTCCTCGGCGATATTTGTGATATGATCTCCCACTCTTTCCAGCTTGCGGATAATAGTTAGCAGGTAAAGCGCCTGATGCACATTAGCCGATTTCTGCGAAATATAGCTTGCAATTACTTCAGTTGCATTTTTATTGATCTCATCGAGGATATTGTCCTGATTAAAAATGGTACGCGCCAGTTTCGTGTCGCCAGATTCGTAGGCCTTTGAAATAGACTGCAGCATTAGATTCACTGTATCTGCCATCACCGAAAACCTGGTTACTTTTATCAGTTCTTTATCGAAACATTCGCCAGCCATCAACAAATACTGCGCAATTCCCTCAGCGCTATCGCCTATCCGTTCGAAATTACTATTGATTTTTAAAGTAGCAAAAACGAAGCGCATATCCGTCGCAAATGGATTTAGCAATGCGAGAATATTTTCGCATTCCTTATCAATAGATAACTCGTAGGCGTTTACTCTCTTCTCATTGAAAATAACTTCGCTTGCCAGGTCTTTATCACCTTCAGTCAAGGCAGTCAGGCTCTTCTCTATTTGGGCTGTTACCAACTGAGCCATCTCGGTCATCTCGGCCTTTAATTTCTGTAACTCTTCTTCTAAGTGCGTCATAGTTATAATGATATGTTATCCGAATCTGCCGGTTATATAATTATGGGTCTGCTCCTTTTTCGGATTAGTAAAAATTGTGGTGGTGGTATTGTATTCAATAAGCTCGCCCAGGTAAAAGAAGGCCGTCTTATCACTTACCCTTGCGGCTTGCTGCATGTTGTGAGTCACAATAACGATAGTATACTTGCTCTTTAGCTCATATATCAGCTCTTCTATTTTGGCAGTCGACAAGGGATCAAGTGCTGATGCGGGCTCATCCATTAAGATCACAGACGGCTCAACAGCCATAGTCCTGGCAATGCATAAACGCTGCTGCTGCCCGCCAGACAAGGATAAAGCCGACTTTTTCAAGTCATCTTTAACTTCGTCCCATAAGGCTGCTTGTCTTAATGAGCGTTCAACGGTCTCGTCCAGAACCGACTTATCTTTTACACCTTTTATTCTTAATCCAAAAGCTACATTTTCATAAATCGTTTTCGGAAAAGGATTGGGCTTCTGAAATACCATTCCGATCTTTTTGCGATGCTCGTCAACGTTGATCTTGCTTTTATAAATGTTTCTTCCGTCAATAAGAATATCACCGGTGATCCTTACATTGTCGATCAAATCATTCATCCTGTTAAAGCAACGAAGAAAGGTTGATTTTCCACATCCCGACGGCCCGATGAAAGCAGTAACGGTGTTGGGATCGATTCCCAAACTGATGTCTTTCAAGGCCTGTTTCTCGCCATAAAATAAATTTACATTTCTTGCTTCAAGCTTTTGCATTTCTGAATTAAAATCGAGTTTTTTTGTTGTACCTGTTTCTTAGGATAACTGCTATCCCATTCATCATAAAGGTAAATAAAAGTAATATGATTATGGCAGCAGCGGCATTGGTTACAAATCCGGCCTGCGGACGAGTAACCCAGTTAAATATTTGTATGGTAAGGACCGTGAACTCATCCATCGGATTAGTTGGCGCAAAAGGCACATAAACAAGCGCTCCAATTACGATCAACGGAGCGGTCTCTCCTACTGCCCGCGATATCGCAAGAATCAGGCCTGTTAATATCCCGCCAAAAGAAGATGGTAGAACAATGGAGTATATCGTTTGCCATTTTGTTGCGCCCAGGCCATAGGCTGCTTCCCGAATTGATTTTGGAACCGCTTTAATTGCCTCGCGGGTAGATACAATAATTAAAGGTAGTACCAACAAAGAAAGCGTTAAGCTACCGGTAAGAATGCTATTACCCAGACCAAGAATTCGTCCGAACAACTCGAGGCCAAGGATACCGTAAATTATAGAAGGAACACCAGCCAGATTGGCAATGTTTATTTCAATAAAATTGGCAAAGCGGTTTCTTTTCCCATATTCTTCGAGATATATACCTGCGGCAATACCGATAGGGAATGCAATAATTACCGTGAGTACAAGAATCCAGATCATACCCAGCAAAGCGGTATAAATACCTGCACTAGCTGCCCGCCGGGAGGGGAGATTAGTGATAAAGTCGAGGTCTATACGGGTGAGGCCTTTCGAGAGGATATCATATAATAGAACCGCCAAAACCAGAAGTCCGAAGAAGGTACACGCGATTGCAAAAAATTTAAATGCCGTATCCTTAATTCTGTTTACCTGTGAATTATTCATACTTCTGGTGATATTTTCTCTTTATAACGAAACTGATGTTATTTAACAGGAATGTGAAAATAAACAAAGTGATTCCGGCCGAAAAAATGGTACTGTATTCGATAGAATTCCTTGGCACATCTCCCATACTTACCTGGACGATATAAGTAGTTATAGTTTCGAGTGAAGTTAAAGGGTTCAGCGTAAGCTTTGGCTCCTGTCCGGCGGCAATTGCCACGATCATGGTTTCGCCTATGGCACGCGAAATAGCCAGAATAACAGAAACTATGATTCCGGAAGAAGCTGCGGGCACCATTACTTTGAATGCGGTTTGTAAACGCGTTGACCCCATGCCGTAAGCGGCTTCGCGCAGCGATTTTGGCACAGCCCTCAATGCATCTTCGCTTAGAGAGGAAATATAAGGAATGATCATAACACCCATTACAAGCCCTGCTGAAAGGGCGTTAAAGCCCGACAAATTTGGAAGTACTCTTTGCAGCAACGGCGTTACGAAGGTGAGGGCGAAAAACCCATAGACAACCGTAGGAATAGCAGCCAGAATTTCTAACAAAGGCTTTACCACAGCGGTAAATTTCTGATTGGCGTATTCGTTTAAATATACGGCAATAGTAAGCCCCAGTGGTAGAGCCACTAAAATTGCAATTACAGTAACGAGTAACGTACCGCAAACAAGAGGCAGAATCCCGAATTTCTTGTTAGCAAACAAGGGAGTCCACTCGGTTTCGGTAAAAAATTCAATAATCGAAACTTTAGAAAAGAAGTTAAACGTCTCTGAAGCCAGAATAACGATGATACCCAAAGTGATCAACACCGTTAGAAGACTGCACAGGAAAAGGATGACTTCAATTATTCTTTCTTTAACGCTTACCATTTAAGGGAGGAATAATGCTTCCGGGGAATCCGGAAGCGTTAAAATCATTACTTTGTTCCAGAACTTAATGCTTCCGTCAGGTTCACGCCAATCGTGCTGCGCCCAACCCCAAAGGCGCTACCGGTAACTTTTTTATCAAAACGGGCCTGAACCAATTTATACACTTCCGGTTTCAAAGGAACCGAGCCTATTTCCTGCGCCAATGACGCGGCGTTCTCCAGATAAAACGTAATAAAAGATTTCACTTCAGGCCTATCGGCCGATTTCGCATTTACATAAATAAATTCAGGGCGCGATAGAGGAGTATAGGTTCCGTTGCTGACGGTTTCCTGACTGGGAAGAATTCCCGGCTTTCCATTAGCGCTAATTGGCACTAGCTTCAGTTTATCTGAATTGTTTTCGTAATATGCCAAGCCGAAATATCCCAGAGCATTTTTATCAGAAGATACACCTTTTACTAATACGTTATCGTCCTCACTAGCATTGTAGTCGCCACGAGAAGATTTTGCCTTTCCGACAACAGCTTCTGTAAAATAATCATACGTTCCAGACGCAGTTCCAGCGCCGTATAAATTGATGGGCTGATCCGGAAAACTGGCCCGAACCTGGTTCCAATTTTTAATTTTGCCCTGAGCTTCAGGCTCCCAAAGTTTTTTCAACTCGGCGATAGTTAAAAAATCAACAAAGTCATTCTCTTTACTTACCACTACTGCAAGTCCATCGTAAGCTACAGGAAGCTCGATAAACTCAACACCACCTTGCTTGCAAAGCTCGATCTCTTCAGAGGTAATTGGCCGCGAAGCATCATTTATATCAATTTCGCCCCTTGAAAACTTTTTAAAGCCGCCACCAGTACCCGACTCTCCAACGGTAACTCTAACCCCCGATTCCTCATTTCTATACTCCTCGGAAACTGCCTCGGACAAAGGATAAACGGTACTGGAACCGTCAATTTTGATTTCTCCGCTTAAAGTCCCGGATGCCTTTTTACTGCTCCCACCTCCGCAAGAGGCTAGAAAAGCGATCAATACAATAAAAAGAGTAGCTTTTGTAATTTTCATGACTTGTAAAAATTGCTATACGTTTAATTTAATGTTAACTCCGCCAATTAGTTCATTTCAGGACTAACAATCATGCTGATATTATGTTAGCAATAAAATGAATGATGCCCAGATTATTCCGAGCATCCAAAAGTATTAAGCCAATGTTAATTAAAGCAGCAGACTGTGTTAAGTTTATGTTAAGCAACAACCAAATATTACCATTGCATATCATTGATCTGGTGGTCGAGCCTATAAACCAATATCACGCTGCCTATACGTATATCCGACCGAAATAAAACAATAATTATTTGATTTTCAATAAATTAACCGTATTTTTAATTACCACTAAATTAATCTCGTTATGAAAGCAAACACCCTTATTAACCACGTTGCAACAGCTACCATAGTGGTAGAAGTTATTTTGCTATTAATTGCAATCTTTATCGGGATAAAGATTTTGATCAGCTGATATCCGGGGATAATCGTCCCTATTGTTCATAGCACCGGGCCGCCAGAGTGAAACTATCTATTTGGCTAAAACTCTGTCGGTCCGCACAACTCTTCACGCAGAAACATCTCATGCCCTGGCATGTACTTCACTACTATTGACCTCTTCTGCCCTTCCCGCAGGTATATTGTGTGCGCGTTTCCAAACTTTCTACTCGGTTTTGAGTTATTCAAAGAACTTAACTGACAATATATGAACAACCTATTCAGAGCACTAATTGCGGGCTATGGCGCAAAAAAACTTGGCGGCGGCTGTCTTTCAACCATCGTTATTTTCATTTTGATCTATTATGCTCTGGGCCATTGCTAGAACTAAATAATTTCTGAAACATATTCCGGACTATTACATATAAAGACATCACGCCCTCAACCATTAAGTCAGGTGTGTTTCTTTGGATGGACTGTGCTGAAAGACCTGGAACGCTGACTGATTATTTGCGTTAAGCAACAAATCATTTTCATATCTTTATTCAGCATGTTAAAACCTCAGTTGAGCCAGAGCACAACTCTCAGAAGAGCAAGAAAAATTGTTATCCTCCTGGTAGCCTTGTTAATTATAACAGGATTTGTGAAGTGGCTATTTTCGTCAATGGTGCAAACTCTATAGAGTGATCAGGGCTTTGCCGCGTGCTTATAATCTTTACAGCAGCCGGCAATGTTTCTAAAAGCCTATCGAATTTCCGCCATCTACGGGCAAGACTACCCCGGTAATATACTTTGCTCCATCGGAAGCAAGGAATAAAGCAGTCGCACCGATATCAGCTGTTTCGCCTAAAAAGCCCATGGGCGTACGCGACATCACCTTCTGCTTCCGTTCAGGATCGCTATTCAATGCTTTGGCCGACATATCAGTTGCGATAAATCCAGGAGCTATCGAGTTAACTCTAATTCCCTTTGGGGAAAGTTCTACAGCCATCGCTCGGGTCATACCATCAATCGCTGTTTTTGAGGCAGTGTATGCGATCACTTTGGGGATACCATATTGAGATGCCATAGAACTAATATTGATAATTGAACCAGATCCCTTCTCGATCATACACTTTACGACTTCTCTCGACATTGCGAAAACAGAGCTTAAGTTGGTATGTAAAATGCTTTGAAAATCTTCATCTGTTACATCGCAGAACTCCTTTTTCATATTGATACCGGCATTATTAACCAGAATATCAATTTTGCCATAGCGGGCCGAAATATCTTTAACCAATTCGGGAATCTGTTTTAAGTTTCCCAGATCGAAGGAAATAGTCTCGCATAAATCGCCAAGATTATTTTTCGCCTGCTGGAGTTTTTCTTTATCACGGCCTATAATGATGGTGAAGATGTCGTTCTTTACATATTCTGTTGCTATCGCCAGGCCGATCCCCGAAGCACCGCCTGTTACTATTGCGATCTTTTTTTTCTGTATTGATTCCATGTTTTGCTATATGTTATATCCCTGGTGCGTAGGGAAATTCTAATTTTTGATAATACTCTAATGAATGCGCTGGCTTTGGATACCCGGCGGGAACCGGCCTTTTCGAAAATTGCTGAAAATAAAGCACACAGGCATCACGCCACCATTGTGCCTCTTTAAATTGGATAGCCAACAATGATTTCACTTGTTCGAAGCGTTCCTTGTCAATTTTTCCTTTTTGCAGGTTCCAGGTGCTCTGCATTACCTTCACATCGTCTACGCCCTTGTTGTATTTGTAACATAGTTCTTCCCACAACGTTCGGCCCGACTTCATTTTATGATCCCAGGATACATGATGAAACCACAATAAGTATTCCTCAGGACAGGTATTAATATTTTCGAATTTTGCTTTGACCTCGGGGGCGTACTGGCTTAGCGCATTACTGCCACTACTGGTTCTATTAAATCCGATTCCAAAAGAATCTGCCTTATGGTAGTATACCGATGTCCAGTCTGCCCTCTCCTTATCTTTAATCCACGGGCCAGGACCATAATGATGGCTCCATCCCATTAAATGGTGGAGGCCAAGAGGCGTCATATAATTTACTATCGCTTCGCGGGATAACATCATAATTGATCTAGCATCTTCAACAAAACCAGCATCTTTTGAAAAAGTCAGTTTCAACCAGTCGCCCGCAATCTTTACAGACGAGGCTTCAGGATTCCAAGAAAGCCGCCCAAAAGCGTACCAGTTTGCCTGTGCAAAGGGATGGCCCGTCCAGTTAATATCATTTCCGATGTTTGAAACACCGGCCATCCCCGTAAGGATATGGCTTTCCAAAGTTCCATCAATCACTTTCGCCACCGTAGAACCAGCGCCCTGAGCATAGGTATCTGACTTTAGCGTTTCTTCGAACATGGGTGCCAGATAAGCGAGATGAGTGGCGAAGCCGAGGTATTCCTGAGTCATCTGGAATTCCATAGCCAGCGGTGTTTTCGGCATAGCTCCAAACAGGGGGTGAAAAGGTTCGCGCGGCTGAAAGTCAATCGCGCCGTTTTTCACCTGAATCATGACATTGCTTTTAAATTGGCCGTCAAGCGGTTTGAATTCGTTGTAAGCCTGCTTTGCCCTATCGTCCGGCACCTTGTTATCGTAAACGAAAGCACGCCACATTACAATTCCACCATGAGGCTGAACCGCCTCCGCAAGCATGTTTGCGCCGTCGGCATGGTTCCTTCCGTAGTTCTGCGGACCGGGTTGTCCTTCAGAATTTGCTTTAACAAGAAAGCCTCCGAAATCCGGAACCAGAGAGTAAATTTCATCTGCTTTAGCTTTCCACCAGGCTTTTACATTGGTATCTAAAGGATCAGCAGTTTTTAACTTCCCTAGTTCTATGGGAGCGCTAAAACGGGCAGTTAAATACACTTTAATCCCGTAAGGCCTGAAAACATTTGCCAGGGCCGCAACTTTGGCCAGGTATTCTTTACTCAGGATCAAGGCATTAGCATTTACATTGGTCAAAACCGTACCATTAATTCCTACTGAGGCATTTGCCCGGGCATAATCCTTATAACGAGGATCAATGTAATCAGGCAGCCTGTGCCAGTCCCATAAGGAAAAGCCCGCATACCCGCGTTCAACTGTACGGTCTAGATTGTCCCAATGATTTAACAATCGATGGCTTATAGAAGGCTTATCTTCAATAGATAAATTAGCCACGGTTTCTTCCATCTGCAATAGTTTGAGATATGAAAACACTCCGTAAAGCACTCCTATATCAGTATTAGCCGTAATAACAGTAACTCTTTTTTGATTGTGGTTCAGGGTTTGGATGATATACCCTTCCCGCCCGACCGACCTTAACTTTTCCGACGAAATGAGCCCCTTCAGGAGGCCAAGAGTTACTGGCGTACCGACAAGAATTGCGCCTGGTTTACTAATGGTTTGCTTTTCAGGAATACTCATCCCTAATAATCCTCGCAGACCTTGAGTTAACTCAAACTTTGCAGCCCTTAGGGTTTCTGAGGAGGCAGGAAATATTAACTCGGAAGCGGCAGCCCGATAGGTTTTTAGTTTTGAAGGATTTTTAACCGGATGATATCTTAACCACAAATCGTACCCGTTTTCGGCTTTGAGAAATTGGCTTAAAAACAGGAAAACCACAAGAGCTACAATTTTTTTCATATGAGTAATTAGATTATTTTTTTAGTAGAGGATTGTCTGACGATCAGTTCGTGCCCCAGAACGGTTGTATGCGCCGGCCCTATCTCCAGGTTATTTGTTAAATGCCTGATAAGAATGTTTGCCGCGAGCTCACCCATCTCCTCGCCATGATAGTTTATGGTAGTCAGGTTAGGTTCAACCACCTTCGCTATTGGATCGTTGTTAAACCCGGCGAAGGAAATATCTTCCGGGATTTTAATCCCTTGCTTCTTTAGCTCGAGCATACAAGCCACTGCACAGGTATCGTTAGAAACAAATACCGCTTCGGGCTTTTTCTCCATGCTTAAAATCTGCACCGCGGTTTCTATCCCTTCCAACGCAGTGAGGTTATTTACGATAAGTAATTCATCCGAAAAGGGCAGATTAAATTCCTCCAAGGCATCCCGGTACCCACGAAAACGTTCCGAATAGACATTTCTCGATTGATTGCCGGACACATGCATAATTCTCCTCCCACCTTCCGCGATGAGATGCTTAGTGATCTCGTATCCTGCTTGGTAATTATCGATTATAATATTGGGACATTTAATATGCTCAAAAATCCTGTCGAAGAATATGACAGGGATCCCCTTTTTTATAAACGCTTCGAAATGGGAAATATCCTGAGTGTTGTAGGCTAAAGAAACCAGTAAGCCGTCTACCCTGTTATTAAACATGGTTAAGGAATTTTCGACTTCCTTTTTTACTGTTTCAAGAGATTGACTTATAATGAGGTTGTAGCCTGCCTGATTGGCTACCTGCTCCATTCCAGCAATGGCGTCGGACATGAAGCTGCTGTTGAGACGCGGCACAATCACCCCGATAGTATTGGTTCGCTGCCTCCTTAAATTACTTGCCAGCGAATTAAACCGATATCCCATGTCTTTAGCAGCGTCGAAGATGCGCTTCTTAGTTAGCTTACTGATGCCGGGATGATCTTTCAAGCCACGACTAACAGTTGCTGCGGAGATATTTAAGGATTTTGCAATATCATAAATGGTGATTTCTTTTTCCGGAATCATACATCGATACAATGCAGCCACAAGGGTTACAACGGACTAAGATACAAAAATCAATGCGCTATGCAACCGATTGCAAAACTTGATGATAAAATTTTTCACATCAAGTTACCAGCTGATTTTAGTTAAAAGATTGCCCTTTATTTAATTTCAACCGCATGATCTGCGGCAACATCCTGCCCCGACCAAATTTTCACGCTCGTCCAGGGTTCAGCTGCAGAAGTCCAAAATTCATCCGTATCTGCAAGGCCGAGCGGAAGAAAAACATTGGAACAGATATATAAACTTCCGGTAGTAATATAGAACTCTCCCAAACTTGGTTGTGCTCCGTACAGACCAATGGTAAGCCAGCCGTCTTTGGTAAATGTAGAGGGCGATTCAAGCGTCTTTTTGATCATTGCGGTTAACGCGCCACGTACCTGTGCAGGTTTTAATGAGGCTGGTAGTTTTTTTCGAAGGGAAATATCTGCGAGGTGATGAAATACTCCCGCCCTGTAGGTAATCGAACGTCCGCTGGCGGGATATGATCCGTCAGTATGGATTAGCCGTTCTAAAATCTCCGCATAGCGCTGATTTATTTTCTCAAGTTTTGGTGCGTACCAGTTATAGGTCTTTTGCTTCGTGTTAACTACTTCAAGAATAGTGGCGAGATAAGGGTGGATAACAATACTGTTGTAATAATCGAACGAAAAATTCATTCCGTCGGAATACAAGCCGTCGCCGGTGTACCAATGATTGGCAAACTCTCTCACTGCAAACTCTACCCTAACTTTATCGTATCCTAAATCATACTTGCAAAAAAAGGCTTCGATCATCCCTGAAAATAATATCCAGTTGGTATATACCGGAATGGTGTTGCGTGTTTTCTTGAAAGCCTCGATCACCTGCTCCTGCACCTTTTTATCCGATTGCTCCCAAAGCCAGGGGCAGCGTACCAGCGCTAAAGCAACAAATGACGCATCAACCAATGGCTGTCCCCCATCCCATCTCAAATAATCTTTAGAATTCGGGTTAACAGAATTGGCAAGGCCTTTTAACGCCCATTGGCGGTACTGATTCCTTAGAGTGATTTCTTCCTTTGTTCCGCCTTCCAAATTTAGCCAGGGCGATATTCCACTCAACGTACGCCCGAAAGCTTCTAAATAAGAAACTGAGGTTCTTGACTGCGGATTGTCTATGTTTTTGGATAACACAACGGGCATTTTTTCTTTCAACTGCTCTGTCGCAATATTTGACAGCACCGGCCGGGCAATTTTATCCATATAAGCGAGCCAAACTTTGCGGTCGGCCGCGGATGTTTTGGACGTTTGCGCAGAGCTTAAACTCGAAATAAAGAACAAGCAAACAGAAGCTAAAATAATTTTTTTCATCAGTCTTAAGAATGAAATTTAATTCCGTACGGAAGAATTATACTTTACAAACCAAAGCTAAGAATCTGTTTGGTATTATGTTCTTACGGTATGCGTTGTGTGAAATTTTCTTCGGTATTTTTTAATATAATCTGAAGGGTTCATTCCAAAAACCTTATTAAACTGCTCCCTAAAATGCTTAATATCCTTTATGCCGACATTATAAGCGGCTTCAGAAACGGTACATTCTGTCGAAATAAACATTTCGGCAGCTTTTCTGAGGCGAATGAAACGAATAAACTCGTTAGGGGATTGGCCTGATATAGATTTAATTCTACTGTAAAGGGTAGAGCGGCTCATAGCTATTTTATCGGCCAGAACTTTAATTCCAAATTGCTTTTCGTTAAGATTTTCTTCAACAATTAGAATACAACGGTCGAGGAACACTTTATACTCGTCGGAAATTTTAGATTTATCCGGTTTTAAAGTGATGTGATTGAAAAAGTAGTTCTGCAGGTCGCTTCTGCTCTTTAAAATTCCGGCCACACGGGCTATTAACATCTCTCGTTCAAACGGCTTACTTATAAAATCTTCAGCTCCGCATTCGATGCCCTTGAGTTTCACTTCGGCAGACGAGCTTCCGGTTAACAGGATCACCGGAATATGATTTAATGCAGGGTCCTCCTTTATTCTGGAGCATAATTCTATTCCACTCAGCCCTTGCATCATGATGTCACTTATCACCACATCAGGGATATATTTTTGCACCATCTCAAGTCCCTTATCGCCGTTTTCGGCTTCTAAAATCTCATATTCTCCTTCAAATAATTGCTTCACATACTGCCTTATCTGAAGATTATCATCAACGATCAGAATTCTTTTATCGTCAGAATACACCTCCGTACTTTCCGAAACGTTTGTTGGTCGCCCATCAGTTGCCTGCTCCATCTGCGATTCGTCTACCAGCTCTTCCAGGAAAACTGAACTTTCATTTATCTCTTCAAAGATCATCGCGTCCTTAAAATGATCTTTGCCTTTGCTTAATGTAACCGAAAATGTGGTACCCTGCCCAACCCGACTCTCGTAGATTACCGAACCTTTATGGCTCTCGACGAAACTTTTTACCAGAGAAAGCCCGATACCAAAACCACCGGAGGATGCAGAGTTACTGTTTTGCACCTGATAGAATTGCTGGAAAATCCGTTCTCCAACTCCATCCGGAATACCTGTCCCTGTATCCTTTACCTCTATGGTTACATTTTGTTCACTTTCAGAAACGCTGATGGTAACAGCTCCTTTTTCGCGAGTATTTTTAATCGCATTAGAAATAAGATTGAACAGAATAATTTCCATTTTCTCACGATCGGCGATAATCTCGAGGTTCTCTTTAACGGTGTGGAACGATAATTCAATATTTTTCTTTCTGGCCTGGTGTGTGAAGCATAAATAAACCTCCTGGCAAACACTACTGATGTTAAGATTTACCAGCTTAAGTTTGGCCATATCACTTTCAGATTTCCTGAATAATAACAATTGATCTACCAAACTCAGTAATCGCCGGGCATTTCTGTAAATGGTGTTCAGATTACCCATACTTGCGTTATGCGAATCGTCGTGCAGCAATTCCTTTGCAGGATTGATAATAAGTGTTAATGGCGTTCGAAATTCGTGAGATACGTTAGTGAAGAAATTGATCTTTTTCTCGTGCAGTTCCTTTTCTTTTTCGGCCTCAAATTGTGCCGCTTTGATTTCAAATTTCAGCTTTGCCTGTCTGGTTCTGTACAAGATTAGTGAATAAACAGCTACGCCAATTAAACAGGCATAGATAAAATATGCCCACCATGTTTTATACCATGGCGGAAGTATAATGATATCGATACTGGAATAATTGTCTGACCATATCCCATCTTCATTAGATGCTTTGACTTTGAAGGTGTAAGTACCAGGCTCAAGATACCGATAGGTAGCAGATCGTTGTCCTTTTACAAAGTTCCAGTCCTTATCCAGCCCTTCGAGCATATAAGCGTACTGACCTTCGTGAGGGAAGGCGTAATTCAAGGTTAAGTAGTTTATCGAAAATACCGCCTGATGCGGATCCAGCTCAACCTGTTTGGCTTCAGTAACATCTTTAATATTCTCTAACCAGTTCCGGTCCTGGGGCTGCCCGTAGATGTTTAGTCCTGTAATTAATACTTTTGGAGTTACTGCATTTGCCTTAATCTGGTTTGGATCGAAAAAGTTGCAACCTTCTGTTCCACCAAAAACCATCTTCCCCGAATTGTCACTGACTAAAACCGAACCTTCATGAAATTGCCCTGCCTGTAAGCCGTCAGATTCGTCATAATTATAAATTCTGTCCTCGCTAAGGTCAACTTTCGAGATCCCTTTGTTTGTACTTAACCAAACTTTACCCCGCGAATCTGCCTTAATTGCATTTACCGTATTATTGGCAAGGCCGTTCTTTTCATTATATTTCGTTACCTCTTTAGTCCGGATATTATAAATCACCAGACCATCGCCCTCGGTTCCAATCCACAAGCGTCGCTTTTTATCCAGATATAAAGCATATACTACATTATTTACGAGGATATCATTCTCGGACGAAGACTCAAAAAGCTTAAAAAAAGCGTTCCTTTTAATATCGAAATAATTGACGCCGCCACCATAGGTGCCTATCCACAGATTGCCGCTTTCATCCTCGGTTATAGCCCTTACATCGTTAGACGCGATGGCGCTGTTGTCGGGGTTCCAGTTATTAAAAGTTTCTGTTTCCGAATCGAAAAGATTTAAACCTCCGCCATTGGTTCCCACCCAGATATTTTGTTTACTGTCTTCATATATTACCCGCACATCATTATACTTTAAACTATGCGGGTTCTTTGAATGGTAAGAATACGACCGGAAAGAATCGGATGCTTTATCGTAACGCATCAGCCCTCCTTTATATGTTCCAAACCAAAGCCGGTTTTTGCTATCTCGTAAGGCTGATATGACTGCGTTGTCAGTGATACTTCCGCTTCGGCGGTCTGCTCTATAATTTTTTAGAACTTTTCCTTCATCGCTTACCTTATAGATGCCATCTCCATCTGTCCCGAGCCAAAAAACGCCTTCTCGGTCCTGTGTTATTCCGTAAAAACGAACAAAATCAGGACTTTCTAAATCCTTTCTGATCTGAAACTTGCTGAACTTTTTCGGAATGCTGTTCATCATGTAGATGCCATTACCGTAGGTTCCCAACCAAATATTTTTATCCTTATCTAAAAAAAGTGTTTGAACTGACCATTTCGTAACTAATGCACCGTTGCTACCTCTAACCGGCTCAAAGTGATATTTCTTCCCATCCG
Organism: Paradesertivirga mongoliensis; assembly: GCF_024436395.1. Classification (GTDB taxonomy): domain Bacteria; phylum Bacteroidota; class Bacteroidia; order Sphingobacteriales; family Sphingobacteriaceae; genus Paradesertivirga; species Paradesertivirga mongoliensis. Next base: position 753,857 of record NZ_JAFMZO010000003.1, read on the forward strand.
GTTTTGAGACTTTATACAAGCCACCATCCTGCAGTCCGACAAGTATTTCATTGTCGCCGTTTTCAACTACGGATAAAAATATATTTCCGGGAAGGCCGAATGCTTCAGCATTAAAAAGCTGAAATCTATTTTCCTTGCGTGAATAAAGAAACAGCCCCTTTGAAGTAGCCACCCACACATTCTGATTTTTGTCTTCAAAAATTTTATTGATCCTCGCGTTGAGCACAGGAGTTAAAATCCCCGACTGTCTTTTCACCTGAGAACCCATTACTGCAAAAACCTGGATTCCGGCCTCCTTCGTCCCCACCCAGAGAAATCCTCTGGAATCTTCATAGATGTTTAGTATGGAATTTGTGATTAATCCGTTTAGGTTTTCTGTATTATAAGTTGTAAACTTCTTGCTTTTCTTGTTGAAATAGTAGAAACCGTCTGTAGTAGCGAGCCAAAGGTTATTATCCCGGCTTTCTGAAACACAGGTGATATCGTCCTTACGCGCGGGTTGCTGATTGCCGCCGCTATGATATCTGATAAAACGCTGTTTGCCGGGGTCAAAGCTAGTTAATCCGTTTCGGGAAGAGACCCAAAGCTGACCTTGTGAATCTTTAAAGACTGACTGAACATGATTACTGGCGATACCGTACGGATTATTGGGCTCGTTCTTAAAAACGGTAAAGGAATGTCCGTCAAACCTGTTCAAGCCGTCGGATGTGGCTATCCAGATAAAGCCTTTATTATCCTGAGTAATGCTGTTTACAATACCGAAAGAAAGCCCATCCTTTAACCCATAATGAAAAATGTTCTTTTCCTGAGTTTGAGACCTCGAGCTGAAAGAAGTTAATAGCAGGAGAACAATTAAAGCTCTGTTCATTTCGATACTTTCCGGAATATTAATTGGTTATTGAATATAGGCTTTCTGGCGGAGCAGTCCAAAAATAATTTACAGGAAAACTCTTTTGAATTAAAGCGCCCGTTATAAATAACAGGCGCTTAACGATAACAACAGAAACTTACCGGTTAACCCGGCCGCTTATTTCAATTGATCTAAAATTGCCTTATCACGACCAAGAAGCGTTGAGGATGCAGGCTTTATAAGTTCAAAAACCACCACCTCATTTTTTCCTGGCTTAAGCCATTCGGCGGGGACGTAAACAGTTTGTTGCGGGCCTATTTCCCAATATCTTCCCAGATTATGTCCGTTAATCCAAACCACACCCTTGCCCCAGTTTGAAAAGTCCAGGTAAGTATCAGCTACTTTATCTAAGGTGAGGTGGCCTTTTTTAAGCACGGGTGCATCTCCAGATCCTGTTCCGGCTGTCTTAAAACCAAGCGATTTGATGTTATCAAAGGGAAGCCCGTACATTTGCCAGTTCAGGATTTCTTTTCCGCCCAATTCAACCTTTTGGGTGATTCCCTTTGTGTTTTTCAATAAATACGGCCCGAAGTTTATTCTTCCCATATTTTCGACAAGAATATCAAGCCTTACTTTACCTTTTGGGAGGTCTAACATAACACTGTCCTGATACAAGCGCCTGTCCAGGTTTCCAACACGCTTTCCATTGATAAATACTATCCCGTAATCTCTCAGATCGCGAATCTTGAGAAGCTGCCTTGCCCCATTGCCATTAAAAGTTGTGCGGTACATTACATAACCATAAGCCTGATTCAAGTCTTCGAAAGTTAAAGGCTTTAAACTGCTTTTCGGCGCTTTAAGCAAATCAAACACCGTGTTTGTTGACGTAAACACAACCGGGCTGGTGCTGATCGAGGGTTTAGCGGCTGGAACAGGCGGCAGGCTGGAACCTGCAGGCAAGTTTTTCTGAATCGCCTCTCTGAACCGCATAAACTTCTCCGTTGCATTACCCGCCTCATCAAGCGGCGCATCGTAATCATAACTGCTGATCTGCGGCTCGTAAGGGTTTTTGTCGTTAAAGTTTGCTCCGTTCATAAAGCCACGAGTGGTTCCGCCATGAAACATATACATATTTATGGAGATCCCGGCTTGCAACACAGAATCCAACCTTCCGGCGTACTTAGAAGCAGGAACGGTGTGGTGCGCTGTTCCCCACCAATCAAACCAGGCCGGATACCATTCGGCAATAAAATATGGTCCCTTACCTCCATTATTTTGATTCACGAGGCTCTTCACTTTCTCCGGATTATCAACTCCGTTAATGGCTGCCAGAAGGCCGGGTAAATGACCATCTTTGATTGCAGCTTCCGGGTCGCACGTGTACAACAATCCATCAAATCCAGCTTCAATAAACATTTTTCTGTTTAGATCGAGGTATTCTTTGTCGCTTCCATACGAGCCGTATTCATTCTCAATCTGGACCATCAAAACGTTTCCTCCATGATTTACCTGCAAGGGCGCCAGTTGTTTACCCACTTCCATCAAGTAGTTTTTATAGGCTTTCAAATACTGAGGCTCCTTGCTACGCACTTCAAGTCCCTTAATATTCTGCAGCCAGTAAGGGTAACCTCCGAACTCCCATTCGGCGCATACGTATGGGCTGGGCCTTAAAACTACCCAGAGCCCTTCTTCCTTCGCTATTTTCACAAACTCAGCGACATCGTTATTTCCCGAGAAATCGTATCTGCCTTGTTGAGGTTCGTGTATGTTCCAGAAAACGTAAGTTCCGATAGTATTCAAGCCCATCGCTTTAGCCATTTTCATCCGGTGCCTCCAGGACTCGCGCGGCACCCTCGGGTAGTGAATCTCGCCCGAGATCATTTGAAACGGCTTACCATCAAGTAAGAAAGCGGTGTCTGACAAACTAAATGAATGTGAGGCTTCCTGCGCTTTTAAATTGCCGGCAGATCCGCCAAGGATAGAAATGAGTATGAGTACTCTGAAGATATTTCGCATGTTAAAGTATATTGTTTTTATGTGATCTACATCCGTTACAGCTGCTGGAATTTCCATTGCTGATTGTTGCCACCCCAAAAACTCCATTGGACAATAGTTGCTCCATCGGCGGTGGACTGGCCATTTACATCCAAAGCCTTACCGCTATTTCTGTTGATAACTCTGTTGTAACCGCCTCCGTTATCGATAACCTGCCATTGCTGATTGTTACCGCCGGAATATGTCCACTGAATAACGCCTGCTCCATCAGCGGTAGAGGCGCTATTTACGTCCAGGGCTTTTGCACTATTTCTGTTTATTATCCGGTAATATCCTGTGCCGTTATCAATAATCTGCCATTGCTGATTGTTACCCCCCCAATACCCCCACTGAATGATACCTGCGCCATTGGTAGTCGCACTTCCGTTAACATCGAGCGCTTTGCCGCTGTTGCGGTTAACAATAGTGTAATAAACGTTTGGATTAAAGGCGCTCCCTTCTCCCCAGCCGTAGCGAATTCTATCACGACCAGAAGTATTAGTAACGGATAGTGTAATATTATTTCCGGTGCCGCTGCGCGTGGTTATGGAGTAACTATCACCATCTCTTAAGCCCGGCCAGTACACACTTCCCAATTTGTCGCTTCTGAACACATTGGTCGAGCCTTGTATGTACGCTATTTCGTTATCACCGTTTGAGGGATTGTTATAATTTTTGCCGGTAGTCATGGGGGCGCCGTATTCTGTAACTACAGTGCGGCTGCCATAAGAACCGAACTGATCCCGCCACGACTGCTCCCAGGCTGCTACAGTTCCTCTGTTTGCCCAAAAGGCATAATTGTGCAGCGACAAAAGACACTGAGAAAAACGTGAGTCGGCGCCGATAGGCTTTACATCATCGCAATAACCGGTACCGCCAAGCATAATTCTTCCGCGTGGTACGTTAGGATATCTCGCGAGCCAGCTGGCATATATAGTAGTTAATTGAGATGCCGTGTACCCATGGGGCTCATTGAAAACTTCGAAGTAAACATTGGCATTGCCGGTATATTTGGCTACTACCACATCCCACATGCTCCAAAACTGGGTAGTATTATCAATAATTCCGTCTCGTGATGATGCACCTTCCCAGTAAGCTATGATCACTTTCATATTTTTGCTCAATGCAGCATCAATTGCTCCGTTGTAAGAATTCCACCATGACTCTAAAACGCTGGGTGGGTTTATCGGGAGACGAACGGTATTAACACCCGGCAGGGTGGACTGAAAATTAGTTAAAATGGAGTTCGCTTTCGCGGATACCGTTGAATAACTATCTGAGGCTGTCAATCCCGAGGGGATTACCCACCCATCTACAAAATTATCGCGTCCATCGGCCCAATTTACTCCTGCAATACCAGCCGCCCCGACCGCAGATATTGATGGAGTGGCTTTTTCGCTTACAATCACCTGCTCTCCGGCAGATTCATGTAAGTCATTTTTCTTTGAACAGCTCCCTAGCAGAAATATGCAACCGCAGAAGGGAATTAGCATGTTTTTTTTCATGGTTGATTAATTAGGTTTATTGATTAGTTTTTCGGTTATTCCATATCAGATAAAAGAGTGGTTATAGTCTGTGGCTCGAGAATGATCGGCTTATCTGCTGGAAGAGCCTGCTTGATTGCCAGATCTTTTGAGGCCGACGTAGTATAAGTGCTCAGATTCTTAACTTTCCCACCGCTTAAAGCCAGGTTCAGTTCAACTGATTGTGGTGTAGAATTGACGGCAACGGTAACCAGCTTATTGTCTGTAGTCCGGTAAGAGGAAACTAATATTTCGGGTTCGGCACCTTTAGAAATAACATCCAGTCTAACAGATCCTGGTGTAATAAAGCGGCTGTAATTACCTAACGACCAAAGCATTTTACTTGGATAATAAGCCCCGTCTATTTTATTCTTGTCGATATAGACTAACCCGTCTTTGTAATTGTAAGGAGAAACCGCCAGCCACCACTGCCATGCAGTAGCATTTGCATTGACCAGGTCGTTATGGATCACTCTTGCTAAATACAATGCAGGAGCTATGCTCAAGTCACGCCCATCTCCTTTCATTTCATTTTCATTATCCCCCAGAATACAATACTCAGACTGCCAGAGACTTAATCCATTAACAGAGGCTACTTTAGCAGCCAATTGCTTTCTGATGGATACTGCTCTGGTATACGTAGATGTGGTAAAATAGCTATGGCCACATATATGCTTTTCCACTGAAGACAAATTCCCGATGTAGTTTGGAGATGCCTGATCAAAGAATGCGTCAATCTGATTGCCTCTATCTGACTTACCATTTGCAGAATAAAGAAACTCATACTGCCCTGCTTCAGAAATAGTAATTTTTGTATTCAGGTTGTTGGTTTTTATTGAAGCGTCGAGTGCTTTTACCATGCCTGAAATATCGTTGTTGGTGAAAGGAGTTCCTTCCTGCCCGCCATCGCTCCAATCCCATTGGGGTTCGTTAGCCGGACTTATATAATTAAACATAATCCCCGACTTCACCTGAACGCCCTTTATCACCGCAGTAAGAAAATCTGCAAACGCCTGAAAATTTCCCGATGCCAGATTCGGCTGTGCAGATGTAGCAAAAGCTTTTTTATTTACGGTCATTTGCACCGGTGGACTGTTAGTGAAAGCCAGGAACTGGTTAACGCCACGTTCTTTGGCTGCTTTCAAGAACCACATTTGTCCTGACTGCCGGTTCCAGTCGTAATTGCCATTATCATCCAGAAAAGATTCCGCTCTGCGCCATTCGTCGCCTATACCACTTTGACTTCCCTGCTGCGCACTTCCCGCTCCAATATTGAATCGCCACAAGGAAAGGCCTATACCTTCCGGGGATCCATCGGCCTTAAGTTCACGGCTGAAAAGTAAATCGGCTATTGCGTTCCTCTTTGCTTCCGGCCAATTACCTGCAAACTGACAAGACCAGGCATCTGATGCTCCAAAATTTTCGATGGTTTGGTGGGTCTTACCAAGATCTATCAAGACCGTTATTTGCTTCTTCTGATCCGGTGTCAACGGATTATTGGAAGGCTTATCTTTACCGCAAGCAGAAACACTTATGGAAAGCACAAAAGGTAAGATTTTGCCTACTTGCTTAAAATTCATTGTTGGATTTTTACGTGGTATAAAAGAGAGGATGGCTCAAAGGTCTATTCGTCATGTTGAACTCTGTCGAAAGATTATAAGGCTTCGATAAGCTCTGCCCTGACGCCAAACTTCAGTCTGCTTACGACTTTTGAGACATCCTCTTATAACTTAATTACTATAATCCTTATTCTGCACCAACTTGTTGCCCGAAGCCTGAATTTCGGCTCGTGGAATAGGTAACCAGTAATGCTTCTCCTCAAATTTTCTACCTTCCAACGCGATCTTTGTCTGGTAAGACAGTGTGTTTCCGCTTTTCGTAATCGTGATTCCCTGAGCAGGCATGTTTTCGGTTTGATCAGCTATTTTCCAGCGGCGAACATCGTAAAAACGGTGCTCTTCAAACGCCAGTTCTACTCGCCGTTCTCTTCTGATGGCCTCACGCATTTGCTCCTTGGTTAAACCAGGTAACAACCCGGGCATATTGACGCTTGCTCTTGACCTGATCTGATTGATCGCGGTCCTGGCCGAAAGAGTCGAACCGGCGGGAACTACATCCGGCCCGTGAACTTCATTAACGGCCTCAGCATAATTCAGGAGTATCTCCGCATAACGAAAATATATCCAGGGCTGTAATCCCGCTATGTTCCATGGATTGTTGATGGGCATAGACTCGTCAACAAATTTCCTTAAATAATAACCAGTTTTTGACGTATTCCAGTTAGAAGGGCCATCCTTACTATCACGTCCGCCCGGCACAAAAGTTTCGACGGCGCGGCCACGATACTGAGCTCCGTCGTGAAGAATGGTTGCGTAAAACCTGGGGTCGCGGTTTTTGTAAGGATCTTGTGCATTATATCCTGAAGTAGGATCTGTTATCACTTTTCCGTTGTTCATCTCATAAGCGTCTACCATGTTTTGCAATGGCAAGTTACCGCCCCAGCCATCATAACCATTAGGGCCGTTAGCTATTTCCATTGGCACGTGGCGAGCTCCTACCGTATAATAACGAGCGAAGATCACTTCGTTATTCGCGTTAGAACTAATGAACATATTTTGGTAATCTGAACTTATTCCGTACTGGTTCAGGTCCATAACTGCCTTGGCAGCATCTGCTGCTGCTTGCCAGGTACCAGCATTATAAAGCGGGCTTGCCGCATAAAGTAATAAACGCGATTTTAATGCTAAAGCAGCTCCCTTTGTAGCCCGGCCCTTTAACCAGGCTCCAGAATTGGTAGCAGGGAGACCGGCAGCGGCAGCATTCAGCTCTGCAACTACATAATTAATGCATTCTGTTATACTTTTTCTCTCAAATAAAGATGGATCAGCAAAATCTTCACCCAGTTGGTAAACTTTATCGCCCAACAAAGGCACGCCGCCATAGTTCCTTATTAAATCGTGATAACGGAATGCGCGAATAAATTTTAGTTCGGCTATTAGCCATTTCCGGTGAGCATCACTCATGTTTACTTTGTCCACGTTGGCCAGGGCAAAATTACACTCCCTGATACCGCGGTAACTACGGCCCCAAAAGGTTCCTGCAATCCCGACGTTATCGGGCGAAAGCTCACCTTTTTGAACCAGCCAGGTGTTATCATCATTATTATAGATACTTTCGTCGGTTAGCGAACTCCACATGGCGTACTCGAATCCCCTTCCAAAACCGGGTAAAGTTCCTTCGGCTTCTTTATTGGTTAAACGGACACCCAGGTATCTGTTAACTACATAGGCTTCAAACGTAGTTGAGTCGCCGGTAATAGCTGCGTCAGAAAGACGATCGGTAGGTACCACATCAAGAAAGTCTTTCTTACATGATGACACAACCGAAATCGAGGCAGCTAAACAAAGTATATTGATAAGTCTTGTTGCTTTCATGATTATTAAAATTTAACGTTTAGTCCGAGGTTGACAATTCTTTGCTGAGGATAGAACTGACCACTTTCGTTGTCCAATTCGGGATCGAAGTCTTTAACTTTTGTGATGGTGAACACGTTAAACGCGTTGGTATAGATTCTTACACTTTGAAGATTGATACCCGACACCAGGCTTTTAGGCAAGGTATATCCAAGTTCTACGTTCTTAAGTCGGAAGAAGGCGGTATTGAACAACCAAAAATCGTTGCGATAAAGACCACCGCTTATTGCAGAAGAAGCCCTTGTATCAACCCTTGGATAGGTACCGTTCGGGTTTGCAGGACTCCAGCGATTATCAGCCCATGAGCTGTAAAAGTTTCCAATTGTTCCGGCTTCGCCTAAAACATATTGTCTAACGCGGCCCTGGCCAGCGAAAACGGAAGAAAAGTCAAATCCTTTAAATGCAGCATTTAACGTAAAACCGTAGGTAATTTGAGGCATATTTCCATACTCGGTTCTGGTACGGTCGTTATTATCAATTTTACCATCCTTGTTATAGTCTTCAAATATTAGATCTCCCGGCTTGGCTCCAGTAACGTGAGGGTAATTGTCAATCTCCTGTTGAGTTTTGAAAATTCCCATCGTACGATAAAGAAGGTAGGTGCTCACTGGTTTGCCGGTTTCCCGTTGGTATTCCAACGGAACTAGTTCGTCTGTAAACACCCTATTACTTTTGGCAAAAGTGACGTTTCCGGAAATGCCATAGTTAAACTTACCACTGTGGTTATAGCCAAGCGTGGACTCAATTCCTTTGTTGTCTACTCTTGCTATATTTTCGTGAGGTACAAGACTCCCTTCATACTGATTCACGATCCCTGTAATAGCAGGAATGGAACCTTTTCTCTCAGAAAGCAAGTGATCCCGTTTTTCTTTGAAGTAAATAAACTCCAAACTGAAATTATTTAAGAAAGTGGTATTAAATCCGAGGTCCGTTTTCTTTGAAACTTCCCAGGTAATGCTGGGATTAGCCAGTCTAACCAAATCGATACCGGGAACGACTGTAGAGCCAAGTGTGTACTGGTTGTTAAATGCGTAATTATTCACAAATTGGTTACGTGGTACATTATCGCCGCCCAGCTCTCCATAGGTAGCTCTGATTTTCAAGTCGTTGATAAAAGGGACGCTGTTTTTAAACCAGTCCTCGCTCGACACTCTCCAACCCAATAACACCCCCGGAAAATATCCAAAGCGATCAGATTTCGGAAAAATGGATGATCCGTCTGCGCGGAACTGTACTTCTGCCAGGTATTTCTCCTTGAAATTATAGTTTAACCGGCCCAAGTAACTAATCCTGGTTTCCTGCTCACTCCATCCTCGGATAGTTCTGTCGTTCGGGTCTGTTCCACCCTGAGACAATTCAGGAGTTTGAGCACTTGGAAAATTCCGACTGCCTGCTTCCATAAACTCCCTTGACCACCCACTTTGCTCGTAAGCTACGAAAGCATCAATATTGTGGAGACCGAGTTTTCGTTGGAAGTTTAATTTTAGATTTGCCGTCGATAACTTATAATTATCTAACGATTGAGTGAGGGAGGCCTTTTGCTCTCCAATAGTTTTTGTATTGTACACTCCAGTGGTGGTATTATAGTCGTACACCAGATAAGGCGTTCTGAATACCTTGCCGGTAGACTGGCTCCGGTCCAGGGCGTAAAAGCCATCAACAGACAGCCCTTTTAGCTGCGGAATACTGTATGAAGCCCGTAAAATTCCGTTGAAGGTTAATCGTGGGTTTTTATTCAATCCACCCATATCAGTCACCATCGTTGCCGGATTATTATTCTCTATTCCGCTTGTTGGATACCCGTTTGGATAGTACGCAGAGATAGTAGGGTAAGCGCGATAAACTGAACGGAAGATATCTCCTGCACCAGAATTAGGAAATTGTCTGTTCTCCTGTCTGCCAGCGAGCGACAAACCGATCTTAAAATTATCCGAAACCGTACCATCTATATTCGAGCGGAAATTGTACTGATCATACTTGGTGGCGCTGTTTTTATATAAGGCATCCTGGCTAAGCGTACCCAACGACAGGTAGTATTTAACTGCTTCGCTGCCGCCTCTCAAAGAAAGGCTGTGCTGACTTTGTGGCGCAGATTTTCGCAGAACTTCATTAGCCCAGTTAGTATTGGGATAATTTAGGGGATCCGAACCGTTCCTGAACTTTTCAATCTGTTCAGCGCTATAAACCTGGTTCATTCCGCCCGCCTGATTAGTATAGTACTGAATTTCATTTCTGATGGTGGCGTAAGTTGCTGCATCTGCCATATCAGGCAGTTGGGTCGGCGAAGAAAATCCCTGATTAAAGCTGTAATTTATAGTTGGCTTTCCGGTGACACCCTTTTTAGTTGTTATTAAAATCACACCGTTTGCCGCCCGGCTACCGTAAACGGCAGCAGAAGCATCTTTTAAAACAGAGATAGATTCAATATCGTTCGGATCAAGCCTTTCCATCCCTCCAAGCTGTCCGGGAACTCCATCTACCACCACTAAAACATCGGTATTGCCAGTTGTTGAAATACCTCTGATGGTCACCTTAGATCCGTCATACCCCGGCTCACCTGTTCTGTTCGTGGCAATAACACCAGAAAAACGTCCGGCAAGAGAGTTTGAAAGATTAGGTTGCGGGCTTTTCACAAGTTCGGCGCCTTTAACAGTGGAAATAGAGCCGGCAATGGTTGCTCGCTTTTGCGTACCGTATCCTACCACTACCACTTCCTGCAACGATTTGCTGTCTGCTGAAAGCGATACATTAATTGTCGTCCGGCCATTTACTGCAATTTCCTGGGTTGCAAAACCAATAAAGCTGTAAAGCAGACTGGCGTTACTTTCGGGTACAGAGATGGAATAGTTTCCGTTGATATCGGTAGTAGCTCCATTGGTAGCATTCTTTACTTTAATAGATACTCCGGGCAAAGCTTCATTACTGTCGTCGGTCACTTTACCCTTTACTGTAACTTGTGCATTGGCTACGCAAACTGCCAATAAAAAGATAGGAAGAACTAAGCCTAGCTTAATCCACCAATGCGTGCGGTCATTGCTACACATAAACTAATATTTGTTTTAGGTTTAAAATTGGTTTTGATGGAATGAAAAAATACGATGTAAGACTATCGTCATAGAATGCTTATTAATTTGGTTTTAAAAATTGATTGAACAGGATTATAATCAAGAGCTAAGGTGAGATAAAACCGCTGAGGGACGTGAGGGGCAAACAGCCGTAAATACAGGGGCGAATAACCAGAACGGCCTCTAGACACCTTAAAAAGCAGTTTTATTTCAACCCTGAAAAACGAAATGCAGATTTTAAGACGCACATCTGGAATGCATTCAAACATAAAAGCTACTGAGTTCAGCCGGCCGACGCAAAAAAAAGCCAGCCCCGGGGAGAGGTCTGGCTTACATATAACCAATTATAAGGGGAGTGGAAATTTAAAAGGCGGAAACCTTCAGCTATGGCTTAGATGTTAAGACCACACTATCTTCACTGGTTTACCCGGTGCTGCGCGAATTTCCGGGCTTTGGATATACCTGCTGGAACCATTCTTCGGACACGGTCGTCCTTCCGGAACGGTTCCTAAATGCCGGCTTACGCTTAATCTGATCTTTTAGCACAGCAGCACCAGCGCTTTGCAACACTTCGGGAACATCTGCCGTCGCGTTAGCTTTTCTTAACTTCATTTTGCTTTAATTTAATTGCCCAGCATCTTACCTTCAGTCAAGGCATTTCGGCAAGGCCAAACTGTTACATACAAAGGAATACTCTTTTAAGAAATACAATAAGGGGGAAACTGTTGAGAAAGCAGGGGTTAACCGTTCAAAAGTTGGGTATCGGCAACTCCGAAAGATTTTTCATTAAAGAGGAAGTAAAAAGAAGCCCGTTCAGAAACCTGACGGGCTTTTGTTATGCGAAAATCAACGGCGATAATCGTTTTCGCCGATTGTTGTCACAAGCGTCTTATCCTTCGGCCAGGGGCAAGGAGAATTTTAACACCTTATAACACAAAATAGCCATCCCCTTTTTTCCTCATCACGTAACCGTCTTTTTCTAAGAGACGATAAGCCTTTTCGATGGTTACAGGGGCTAATAGACTCTCTTTGCTTAGTCTTCTGATAGGAGGCAGGCGCCCTCCTTTTTCAAACCGTTCGTCGAGAATACATTTCTTCATGAGTTTTTTTACCTGTAAATAAAGAGGAACAGCAGAGGTGGAGTTGACTTTTAAACTAAACTTTACCATTTCATTACTATAAATTCTCATAATGCTTTTGATACTCTGGCGGATTCTAAGATTTAACCCAGAGAGTTTAGGTATAAAGTTACTATAGGCAGAGTATTTAAACCCGGAATTTTGTTCTGAAAAACACCGACAATCGTCCCAAAATCTCCAATAACAATATAAAAACATTAATAATTGCCCTAGGCGAGGCATATGGCAGCAGAGAAGGCCGGGATTTAAATGTGAGAAAGCGAGACCTAAACGACTACCTTTATTTACGTGGATTCAAAGCTCCGTATGTTCTTGTAATATTCGGAGGGGGTAATGTCAAACTCAGCTTTAAAACATTTTCTAAAGTAATCAGTGTCCGAAAAGCCCACCATATAGGCTATTTCATTTATGTTGAACTTCTTCTCTTTTAACAATTGCTTGGCTCGCTTCAATCGTATTTCTTTAATCACTTCGGCCATGCTCAAACCTGTTAAAGCTCTGATTTTAGCATAAAGTTTTGTCCGGCTTATTCCAACCTCCTTACAAATATCTTCCACGCTAAGGTGGGGGTCAGAGATCCGGTCTTCCACGCATTTCAGAAGTTTCCTTAACAGGTCTTCATCCGGCGACACCGGCAAAGCATCGCTTGGCTGAAGAAGGATTTCCTTCCTGTATTTCTCCTTCAACTTAGCCCTTGAGACGAGAAGCGACTTCACCTTTGCAGTCAAAAAACTCAAACTGAAGGGCTTCGTAATGTAATCGTCGGCGCCGGTTTCTATTCCCTGTATCTTGTCTTCGTCGGGAGTTCTTGCGGTCAGGAGAATTAAGGGGATGTGAGCCGTTTTCAGATTCATTTTAATTGCCCGGCAAAACTCAAAACCGTCCATTTCGGACATCATTACATCAGAGATGATCAGGTCAGGAAGCTCCTGCAGTGCTACAGATAAACCTGCCGCACCATTCTCTGCTTCAAGCACCTGGTAAAAATCATCAAAATGATCTTTTAAATACCTTCTCAGATCAGTATTATCATCTACAACAAGAATAACCGGAACTCTGCCATTTAGCAGAATATTTTCCTCCTTGTTATCTGGAGGCTGGCTTCGGGAAGAGGTATGCGCTGACACTGGCAGCGAAACACTGATATCCTTTTGTATCCCCTCTGATTCGACAGCATGACCGGGGCCGCGTTCTGCAGGTAACTCTATTCTGAAGGAAATTTCGCTAAATCCGTCTACCTCTTCCGTGCACGACACCTCAATAGCCCCTCCATGGAGTTCGACCAGGCTTTTACAATAGGCTAAACCTAATCCCGAGCCTCCGGCAATGTTACCAGAGCCCTGCTGAAAGGGCATAAAAATCCTACCGAGCTCGCTATCCGGAATCTTCCTTCCCGTGTTTATCACCTCTATAATAGCCAAATCTGCAAGCGGGTCGCGCTTTAAACTAATCTTAACACAGCCGGAGTTTGGGGTAAATTTAAGGGCATTAGACAAGAGGTTAGATATCACTTTTTCAAGTTTATCTTCATCAAATGAAAAAAAGAATGCCCCGACCGGAGAACTGAATTCTAACTGGATACTTTTGGTTTCTGCCAGCGGCCTAAACGTTTCCATTATATCATGCAGAAAGCTTACTGCATCATTACTCTGCGATTGAAGTGGAACATTTCCGGTTTCTAACTTTCTGAAATCAAGCAATTGGTTCACCAACTTCAAAAGCCTGTCTCCACTGTGTTTCAAAATCAGGATCTGATCCTGAAACACTTTGTTCTCCGTAAACATGTCCGACAATTTTTCCAGGGGAGCAAGAATGAGGGTTAGCGGCGTTTTAATCTCGTGAGAAATATTGGTAAAGAACTGAAGCTTACTCTGATACAGTTCTTGCTCCTTTTCCCTGACCAGGGATTCGTAGGCCAGCTTAGATTGCAAACGGGTGAACTTAGTGGAGTAATAATGATATAAATAAATAATCATTAATATAATAAGCCCATAAAACATATAAGCCCAGTTGCTTGCCCAAAGAGGTGGTTTCACTACCAGTTTAAGCGTAGCGGGTTTTAAATTCCAAACGCCATCCGGGTTAGAAGAGATTACTTTGAAGATGTACTGACCAGGTTTAAGGTTGGAATAATTTGCAATTCGCCGGTTGGCATCGGTATACACCCAGTCTTCATCAAACCCTTCTAATTGATAAGCATACTTATTGGCTTTGGGGTTAGCATAATGTAAGCCAGCAAATTGAATGGCGATACTCTTGTCGTCGTAAGTAAGTTCAATCTCCGTGGTTAGGTATAAAGGCTTATGTAAAACCACCCGTCCGTTTACTTCTTCATTTACTCCAACCTTATTGTTTAGTATTTCCAGCTCTGTAAGTACGGTATTGGGTAATGTTTTTTCGACGCGAATACTGTCGGGATTAAATGCATTAAAGCCGTTATTGCTTCCGAAATACAATTTCTTGCTGAAACGCCCCTTGAATACGGCTCCGTCAGAAAATTCATTACTCTGCAGGCCATCCTGCATGGTGTAGGTCCTGGATTCAAGCGTCTTTTTATTGAGCTTTGTTATACCGTTTTTATGACTGATCCACAAGAAGCCATGGTCGTCATCGGTGATTCCTGAAATGATCACGTTTGTTAAGCCGGTCTTTTCGGGAATGGTGATAAACTTGTTGAGAGTGGGATTATAACAGTTGAGGCCATTGCCCGTGCCTATCCAGATTAAGCCAAGCTTATCTTCGAATAAAAAATTAATACGGTTATCGCTTATCGTGTTGTATTCATTACCAGCCCTGAAAAAGCGTTTCAGCACTTCTACCGTATCTTTGATTTGTTTTAAGACAGATAAACCGCCGCCCTCTGTTCCTACCCAGATTTGTTTGTTTCTATCCTCAATAACCGATCGCGCATGTTTGTGGGCTATAGTCTTTTCCGAATCCAGATGGATAATCTTATCCGTTGAGCGTACATATTTATATACGCCCTGCCAATAACATGCCATCCAGATATTATTGTTGTGATCTTCGGTGATTGCAAATACCGAAGCATACGACTGGTTCAGGGTATCGAATTCGCGAAAGGCCTTAGTCGCCGGGTTATAGTTGATCAGGCCCTTTTTTGTACCCAGCCAGATTATGCCTTTGCTGTCGCAGAATATTGTTTTTATCTGATTATGAGTAAAGTTATTCTTGTCTTTATCTTTAAATACGATATGCCGGTAGCCCTCTTTGCCGATAACCGTTATCCCCTTGTCGTAGGTCCCAATCCATAAATTTCCTCTGTTATCCTCGCATATCGCTCTGACATTATTATCTATGATAGAATTTGGATTTTGACGATCGTGGTAGTAATAATCGAAGGGCTTTGCGTTTAAGTTGGCTTTATTAATACCGTCGCTATAAGTACCGACCCAAAAAACATCATGATTGTCTTTATAAATATCGACGGCATAAGAACCACTAAGAGACCATATATCTGCCGGATTGGAGTCGTAATATTTTTTTTTTCCGGATTTAACATCCAATTGAAGCAAAGAATTGGTGTGCTTATCCAGTAACCATTTATAGTGTTTGTAAGAGTAGCTTACAGATTCATAATGCCTCCATCGCGTAAGCCGGTTTAAAAATGATGGCGAAATTCTGTCAACCGGAATTCTGTCAAAATCATCGCTTTCGTAATTGTAACGGCATAACTCGTTATCCTTAAAGGTCAAAACCCAAATAACGTTATTAGCATCTTTTACAATATTATGAACCCGGCTGTTGTTCAGGCTTCTGTTATTCGCGGGATCAAACTTGTATACCTTAAAGGAGTATCCGTCGTAACGGCATAAACCGCCCCAGGTACCAAACCACATAAAGCCATACTTATCCTTTACTATGCCGTGAATGGTATTTTGCGGAAGCCCGTTTTCTGAACCAAGATGCTCGAATTTAAGGTTCGGAACTTGTGCAACCGAAAGCTTGAGGCTTAAAACAGCAAGGCCCAGTAAAAGAATAATTTTAAAGTTGTGCTTTTGGCTCATTATTTCATTCGAACTCTCAACCAGAAATCTTGAAGCTGTACATTTTATCCGGCTTATAAGCGATAATCCTACATCTATCTTATGAGTCTTAAATATAGAATAAAGACGTCATATTTCAAGCTCCATTCGCGATTGAATCAGTAATCGGCATTAGAGCAGGAGTCGCCTTGGTTCGTCCGGTAAATTTTTTTAAGCAGACAATTGAATCAATTTCAATGGCGCCAGGCTATGATGGCACTAGCTACCGGTTTCCGGGTGGCCGGGCGGATACAATCTATAAGCATCTTCATTGTCAGCATTCATCCTCATTTTTTCTACGAACTCGGTAAGCTCTCTTGTGTAAACATCAAGAAGGCGGATAGATTCTTTTGTCGCTTTGGAAAACTCGTTAAAATCCTCAATGCCTACTAAAGACTGATCGAGCAGTTGTGCAACTCCGAGGATGTGACAGACAGGCTGCCTTACCTGATGCGATATCTTAAAAAGTAATTGCTCAATCTCAACAATGTGCTCTTCTCTTTTCTGATCTGCTTTCTTAGTTTTGGTGATGTCCATAGAGAGCACAAACAAGCCTTCTTCTACAGGCTGAATGCTAAGCCGGAACCATGCTTTCGATTGATCGGGATATGTAAACTCATTTTCAATGGTTTTTGATATGCGTTTTTCCTGGCAATCCTGTAGTGCCTGAAACATGGGGGTATTTTCGATTCCGGGATACCTTTCTGTCATGGTATACCCAATGAGCTGATCCTTTGAGTATCTACTTTGATTTACTACGGTATTATTAACATACAGATAGCGGAACTCCGAATCGAGAAGCTGAAAGCCTTCTATCATATTATCGAGGATAAGATGATAGCGCGTTTCGACCTCCAGCTTTTGCACATAAGAACCGAGCAACACCAGTAATTCGTCTCTGGATTTCTCTTCCGGATTCCCTTGATTCATAAAAGGTAAATGATAAATGAATTTAAAGAATTATTTGTAGAAAATTTTCGATTAAGACGTATTTGCAAAGAGAAATGCTACAAATATACAAAACAACGGTCAGACAATCAGTAATGAACCGGCGACACCCGACGATGAACCAATTATTGATTGAGATTGATGAAAATCCGGCAAGTAAATAGTTTTTAGCCCGTAACTCCTTGCAGAAACGACGATATGGCAGGATGCCGAATGCTTCCTGATAAACTGCTGGACCTTTCCGATAAAACGCGGGGGCTTATTGATAAACTGCGAATGCGTAGTTCAGAAACCCCGGAGCTTCTGCACCATGCAGTGGTCCCCCATGTTTGGGAAGCGGAACGCCATCATTAAAGTAGTTGTCCAACACGCTTCATATTGTTATTTCGTTACTGAAATCTTAATCTCAGAATAGACTTCTATAAGGAAAAACTGTTTCGAAGGACTCGCCGTACTTAAAAAATTTTCGAGCAGAGGGGTTCGAAAGTGAAAAATAAAAATTCGATAAAACCATTCAAAACCAAGCTGTTATACCTATATAACAGTCCACCGCTCTAACATTTTAATTTAACATTTAATCTTACTTATTATGAAAACGAAATGTCTATTTAACCTTTATGCAAGGGTTTTCGTGTTGTTGTTTCTCGCAACTTTCCAAAGTTGCGAGAAAGATGATGTAGTAACTAATGATGGCCAGGAATTAAATTCTGTCGCCGCCATAAAAGAGGGGACCGGCGGTTCGACGGTTTTGGCGCCCGAACCTTGTATCCAGCGATGCCTGGTTGCCGGAAAGAACATGAACGTGGGAACTGTTGATGTTGCAGTTAACGGAGCCGGTGACTTGTTAGTAACTTATAATATTACAGCGTCGAATGTCTACATTCTGGAAACTCATGCTGACCTTTTTAACTCTATCGAACAATTTAAGCAAGATAAGAAGCTAAGTAACGGGGGAGCAATCCCGGGCAAATTTAACTTCAAAAAAGCTTTCTCCCTCGCAGCTAAAGTAACTTCTTATACGGTTGTTATCCCAAAATCATATGTAGATCAATACAGCCAGTCGGGCTGTGTATCAATCGCTACTCATGCAAGCCTTTCGAATGGCGAAAGTGCATGGGCCGGAATTTGCTCTGATGCGCCCATGGGTACATCACTAGAAAATGCTCAGCAGTTCCCAGGGAAAAACTGGTCTGTTTATTTTGACTTCTGTCTGGATGAGTGCGGAGGAAAGGATTTTACATTCGCGTGGGAGGATCTGCGGAATGAAGGCAATGATGCCGATTATAACGATTTAGTCATTCAGACGAATGCAACCAGAAGCGGCAATCAATGGAAATTGAAGTTCTTTGCAACAGCAAGAGGCGCGGGTGTTGACCACTCATTTAAAATCAAAGTACCAATGCAGGGAATTGTACAAATACTGGGTGCTAACGGCGACCCCGCTCCTGCTTATACTTCCGACGGGCTGAATTATATCATTACCGTCTTTGCCAGCACCAAGGCAGCACTACCGACAAATGATGTATTACCACATACCAATACGTTCCCTTACCTCGACTGTGTTCCGTTCGGTACCAGGGATATCTTGATAAAAGTTGATAATACCTTTATTTACAATACAGCCAAACCTTATGAACCATTTATTTCAGTGTATCCTTCGGGTGTGGCCGGTGTGGGCGGGAGCTACGATCTATCAATATTTGAATTAAGCGGACAACACACGTGGACTAGCCCTGATGGAAAAATATACCCCAATGGAATTTTGGTTCCGAAAGACTGGAGATGGCCGGTTGAACAGCAGCATATTACTGGCCCCTATCCGGATTTCCCTCAGCCAAACTGGGCCGCAAACTTTGCGAACCCGTCATTAGCCTATGATATTACCAAGTGTCAGTAAAAAACGCTGGATAAGAATGAAGGTGCATCTTTAAATGACCTTCGCAGACTAACAATGTAAATGTCGGGGTTGGTGGAAAAACCAGACAGACCATACAAGAGGTCGGGCTTCTTGCCCGACCTCTTGCTTACATATCGTCGTCAATACTGCATTAAAACTTAAATACAGACCGGTTCTGTTGTCTGTACTGTCCCGGGGTCATGCCCGTCACCTTTTTAAAAATTCTTGAGAAATAAGGTGTGGTTTCAAAGCCGGTTTTTGCTGCAATCTCGTCATAGGGCATATTGGTAGTGGTTAGAAGATACTGGGCTCTTTCAATTCTCTTTTCATGAATAAAATTGATGGGCCGTTCGCCGGTAGCTTGCTGAAAAATCCGCGAAAAGTAGTCGGGGTGCTGATTCGCTCTCTCTGCAAGGTGCATTACGCTGAGGTTTTCTTTCAGATTTAAGTGGATATAACTTACTGCTTCGAGAACTTTAGAAGGGATAGACGTAATGTTTGAGGGTTTGAACGTTTGGTCGGTCAGGAATCTCGAAATCAGTTGCAGAATAATGCCCTGGGTTTCCATGTATGCCGACATGCTTTGGAGATTATTCAACTCCTGGTATTCTCTATAATATATATTTTTCTCATAGACTTTAGGATCATTTGACCGGTTGATACCCCGGCCCGGATTAATTTCAAGTATCCGTTTTAAACTTTCAACATCCTGGCTCATCGCCTGCACTTTCATTACCGTCCGGTTATTTGCAAACAAGGATATCCCGGCAACCGACTCTTCAAAAAACTGAATAAAATATTGACTGAGGTAAAACTGGCAATTAAGGCTGCATAGCGTAAAGCTTGGAATGAGATAAAGGTACCCTGGTTCAAGAAGTATCCTGTCCTTTTCGCCTGATATAAGACCCTCTCCCTCATCTATGTAATAGAGCCGGTAATACGGACTTATGATATTACTGTAATTCCATTTGCTATTGAGCTTTACGTAGTCTATATGGAGTAGAGAGAATGAATGCTTTAAAACTCTTTTTGCCATGGTGCTTCTATCTGGGGTCTGATTTGTGCAGAATAAGCCGACCTACAGAAATCATTTTTATGAAATTCTACCGTCTGATATTCTACAACAAACAACCAGATAAGAATCTAATATACCTCGAACTAAGAATATTTCAAGAGAAACTTTTGACACTATGTGCTAAACCAGCACACAGACCTGCACAAGTCGGATTTGTATAAAACAAAGTCTTAATACTGTAATGAGAAAGAGTCGGCCCGGTTTAAATTTGCATTAGCAGCGAATAAAATACAGCGGCCAATTATAACCCTAACCTGGAATGAAAAGATATTGCTTTGCTATAGACCTAGTTGATGATGCTAAACTAATAAACGAGTATGAGAGCTGGCACCGGAGCTGTTGGCCCGAAATAAAAACAAGTATCAGGGATAGTGGGATCATAGAGATGGAGATCTACCGGACCGGCAACCGGCTTTTCATGATTATGGATGCAGACCCAAATTTTTCATTGCAAAGAAAGTGGGAAATGGACTTATCCAACCCAAAGGTGCAAGAATG
Organism: Paradesertivirga mongoliensis; assembly: GCF_024436395.1. GTDB lineage: Bacteria > Bacteroidota > Bacteroidia > Sphingobacteriales > Sphingobacteriaceae > Paradesertivirga > Paradesertivirga mongoliensis. The sequence continues at coordinate 774,402 of NZ_JAFMZO010000003.1, forward strand.
GGAAACATTAATGTGGAAGTTTCAACAGCCTGTACCATGGGCTAAGCCGGGAGAAAAATGGGTGTTAATGGATAGAATATTTCAATTATAACCAGATGTACCGACCGGCACTGGTATCGGTATAACATGACTCGTATGAATAAAGAAATAACCCGCAAATAGTTCGAATTCAGCATGAAAAATATATTTATCAAATCAGTAATTGCTGTTGTGCTCTTAAATCTCTCTAAGGCAGACGCTCAAACTCCACAAGCCCCGGTTATTCAATCGCAACCAGGCCCTAAACTAACACAGGCCCCTCCCATTCCTGCGAGTCCGGCGAAGGAGCCCATCAACAGCGTGGAGATGGGTGATTGGAGAACTTTTCCGGAAATGAAACTGGATCTGCCGATAGCGCCCGGACCTTTCGAGCCAACATGGGAATCCATTGAGAAAAATTACCCGGGCGAACCGGCCTGGCTTCGCGATGCAAAGTTTGGCATATGGGTTCATTTTGGTCCTCAAGCCGCAGGCGAAAGCGGCGACTGGTATTCACGTAAACTCTATTCTCCCGGTAAAAGAGCTTATGAGAACCATCTGAAGAGATACGGACATCCTTCAGAAGTGGGTTATAAAGAGGTGTTGCGCGACTGGAACCCAAGCAAACTCGATCCCGCAAAACTCACGAAAATATATCAGGACGCTGGAGCGCGTTTCCTAATGATCCAGGGCGTGCATCATGACAATTATGACATGTGGAACTCACGTTACCAACCATGGAACTCGGTGAACATCGGACCGAAACGCGATCTGATAGGCGAATGGGAAAAGGCAGCACGCGCTACTGGCATGCGTTTCGGCGTAACTTTTCACCACGAATATACATGGTGGTGGTGGCAGACCGCATTTGGCAGCGACAAAGAAGGAAACAAAAAAGGTGTTCCTTACGATGGAAACCTCAGCCTTACCGATGGTAAAGGCAAATGGTGGGAAGGATATGATCCGCGTTTACTCTATGGTATTGACTTGCGTGAATACAAGGGAGTTGAAAAAGCAGCTCATACAGAATGGTCGCCACCACCCGCAGGAATATTTTCACGACACCTGCCTTACGCAAAATGGTACGCCACTCAATGGGCCTTAAGGATGATGGATGTAGTAGAAAAGTACAATCCCGATTTTATTTATACAGACGGTACTGTACAGGGACCTTTTACCGGTGACGGCACCGGCACCGGAATCAAGGCCGATGCCATGCCGCGCGTAATGGCAGATTTCTACAATCGTACGCTACAGCGCCGGGGCGAAGTAAATACCTTCAGCATAGTAAAATTTCGCCACAAAACGAACGGAACAGTAAATACTGAGGAGCACGGGATCCCGGCTAATATTAAAACCGATCAACCCTGGATTGCAGAGGCCCCCATCGGCGATTGGTTTTATGCTCCAAACTTTATCTACGACTCAGGAATGATGATCCGTTATGTGATTGAAGCTATAGCACGCGACGGAAATGCGGCATTATCTATTCCAATTCTGCCCGACGGATCGCTCGAACCTGCTTGCGAGAAAATGCTGAAGGAGGTTGGAGTGTGGATGCGACGCAATGGTGAAGCGGTGTATGGAAGCCGTGCATGGGCTATTCCGGGGGAAGGGGAAACGGTTAAGGGTAAATTAAAAATGCTTCCGGGAGGCAAATTGGGACGCCATCATGCTGACTTTAAGTTCAATGCGCAGGACTTCCGTTTTACCACCGGCAAAAATGGCGCGCTCTACGCCTTCTGTATGACTACACCGGCGCCAGGAACCCGACTGAAGATCAATTGTCTTGGTAACAATGCAAAATATCTTGACAAACCGGTAAAAAGGGTAAAGCTTCTGGGGCATAATGGCAAACTGAAATGGAAACAAAAAGCAGACGGACTGGAAATCGTTTGTCCGGCAAAAATGCCTTTTGAGACAGCAATTGTTTTTAAGGTTGAATAAGAGGCGTAGTTTGAACCAGGATGATTTGTAAGTTTCATTATGATATTGCCTAATCATAGTAGATGATCACGATGATAGTAATGGAAGCTAATCTGATTGACTTTTGGCTGCCAGTGTTCAGAACGAGACAATCCAAAATATTTCCTGGTTAAATGTGCGGAAGATTACTCTTATAAAGATGAAGGATGCCTGCAATTGCCTGTTGACAGAGACTTTAATTTGCGAAAGACAAAACCAAATGCATTGATAGTCAATAATTAAGACTACCTTTAAAGAAGTACGTTAAAACGATCTCATCTCCCCCTTCCACTTAGGAACTACCTCATCTGATTTGTAGCTCTTAAACATCGCTTTATCAGAAAAACATGCAGAGATTTCATATCCCTAAATTGACTCTGCTTAAAACGGGATTGAGCTTCACCATTAAAATCAGCCGATTTAACATTTAAAATTAAACTATCATGAGCAAAGACAAAGGCAGCAAAAACAGTAAGAAAGCGGCAAGTACCGAAAGCAAGAAAGCACCGTCTGACTATCAGAGTGGCAAGAATTCAGTATCAAAGATTGAACCTATATCCCCTAAAAAGAAGTAATATGATAAACTCAACGGTAGAATTACAGGCGAAAATGTATGTGTTTGATTTAGGTAATTGCGCCAAGGAGTACTGGTTCAAAGATGATGAAGACTGGGATTTGTGCCTGGCATCTGGAGAGCAAAAATTGGAGCTTGAAAAAAAATACCATCCTACCATCTCTAAAAAAGGATTGCCTGAAACACTTGTCCAGCTTCACCATATGGTAAAGTCAAGACTATTGAAAGCAAATCCTCATTTTTTGAAGCAAGGCCCCTCAGAAGAGATGTCGTCGACTCCGGAGTTTTTAATTGCCTTTAACAGGAACAGAAGGCGTTAAAAATTATTTGCGATCGAAAATGCTAAAGAAAAAAATTGCTTGCCGGACAGGCCGACCATATTATGCTTTATATTTCGGATGATATCTATTAAGGAAGGAATATTGGGCGTTGAAAGCAAATTAGGCTCAGGGTCAACCTTCAGTTTCAAAATACCGAAAGTCGCCTGATGTACGTCCAAAAAAATTAGCTAACCGTTGCAGATGGAGAAAGGTGATATTTTACTGTTTCAGTTAAATGATCTATCTGAAATGGTTTGAGAATAATGGCGGTGGCTCCGAAGTCGCAAACTGCTGTATGTATCGACTCGTCTGAGGAGATCATAATCACCGGAGTATGTTCGTTGCTGATGTATGATCTCACTTCTCTGCAAACCTCTAGTCCATTGATTTCATTCATATTGATGTCGAGAATAATTAAATCAGGCTCAAATTCTAATATCAGCTGAAGAATATCAACCGGAAAAATTGAAGTTTTGACCGAGTATCCTTCGGACAATAAAATTATCTCATAGATATCAAGAATTTCCTGATCATCATCAACACACAATATCCGTTTCATTTTTTCTTGAGTTTTACAAGGGAGAGTTATAGATGCAACTCGATACCGTGCTTAATGTTTCGATTATATTACCGGGCGCCTCATATAGCGCTACTTCTGTATTTTTGGCTGGTTTACAGCGACTTGACTGCAAAGACTAGAAGACGCTAAAATTCTGCTTTGTGGCTAAAACCTTTGCTGCGAGACTCAAAGACCTTGAGTTTTCTTGCTCTGCGCCTTAGAAAAGCATTTCTAGCAAACGCCCATTCCGGGCAACGAAAAGAAAAATGTAGAACCCACATCTTTAGTACTCTCCACCCATATTTTACCGCCATGATCGTTGATGATCTCAGAGGCTATATACAGCCCCATACCAAGACCCGAATATCCGTTGACGACCTGCTTATCGCGATGAAACTTTTGAAATATCTTTTCGATACTTTCTTCAGACATGCCGATTCCCTCGTCGGCAACAGAGACCGTCAGGTTTCCTTTTTTGCAGATTGCAGTTCGTAAAACAACTTTAGAACCGGCCCTCGAGTACTTTCCGGCATTGCTTATCAGATTAGTGAACACCTGGTCCATCCGTTCACGGTCGAGTTTCACCATTACACTTGCGCCAAGCTCTACAGTCAACTCGTGTTTGGGTAATAAATGGGTGAGTAAAAATGAGGCCTCCTGTATAAAGGAGTTGAAATCAACCTCCTCATAATTGTATTCAAGTCGGCCATTCTCAATCTTAGAAGTATCCAGCAGCTGCTGAACAAGGTTTCTAAGCTTGGTTGACTGTGCATCAATTTTCAACAGAAAGTCTCTAACCTGTTCGCTACAGGCCTCCTTACCCATTAGCGCCAGTTGGGTGTAGGCTTTAATAATGGTGATCGGGGTTTTCAATTCGTGACTGGCGATGGATATAAATTCATTTCGCTTTTCGTCTATATACTTAGATTGTCTCAGTTGCGCGTCTTTAGTTTCGGCAATAAGAAACAACTCAAGGTTTTTCCGTTTAACCTCTTCGTAGGCTGAAATAGGCGGCTCGGTATCAAAATAGTCTTTAAGAAACTTTATTTTCACCTGATCCAGGCTGATGGATCGCGGTAGATTGATACCAATTTCGATTATCACTTTATCAGCCAGCTCATAATTTTGAAATAAGGGAACGAGTTTTTTGGCATAAAAAAAGCTTTCATCCGAAATAGTAGAGCCCTTTACACTGTCGTATTGTATTATGCCAGATAATGAATAGCGGTTTGACTTCTGCACCAGGCCAAGCGAAAGAACGCCTGTATCGGTGAAGTCGATCACTACCCTGCAGAGTTCTGCAATAGCCGTTACAAAAGTGGCCTGGGTGGAGAGGCTTAGCTTCAGAATCTCCGATAGTTTTGAAGCTTTTTTCTGAGCCAAAACCAGGTCCATTTCATTTTCTAATGTAAGGGTAATTAATTCTAGCATACTAATGAACATTGCAAACTACAACAGACATATCATCTGTTCTGCGCCCGTAGTCTTTATATAAGGCTGCTGCAAGGAATGATAAATCGTATTTATGGATACCCGGGTATTTTGTACTGTCCCAGCGTGTTTTTAAACCATCCGAGCATAAGGTTATCTGGTGGAAATCATCAGAAGAAATTTCCTGGCTCGACATGGTATTTGGAATATTATGACCGATGATACCATTGTACGACATCAGATTGCGCACACTCTGATAATTCATCATACCGGTGGTAATGTTTCCTACTCCTGCAATCTTCCAGATCTTTCTTTTGAAGTCGTACACTACTACGGTTCCAACGGCACCGCGTGTTTTTTTTATCGATTGATGCAGGAACCTGATAATGTCGACCGGGTCATCATTTTTGCAAATCTTAAACGCTTCCCTGGCTTCAACAATAGCCTTATGAGCTTCCGGGCCATGACCCAACCCGTCGGCCACTAATAATTTAAAATGATCGGGAGTGTGAATAAACATTCCGCCATCGCCGCTTACCGTTTCGCCGGGCTTAGCTACCACAAGAAACCGAATATCTATCTTTTTAGGCTTAACCCTGTCTTCCGGACTTTTATAAATGCGGCACAAAAGGATGGTTCCCCAGCCTTTGATGCTATAGATCTCAAAATAATCAGACAAACGCTTTATACTTCCAAGGCCGTTGCCGGATGTACTTGTTGTTGATACGCCGTCGAGTTTCATCCTTTCGGGATCTGAAATACCCGGACCGCTGTCGATGCAGATTAACTCGAGATATTCCTGACCTGCCTCTCCCGTAATACACATCAAAAGTTCGCCTTTATCCGCGTGCTTCAGGAGGTTAGATGTCATTTCAGCAACGATGATGTCCAGCTCACTGAGCTTCTTCGAATCGAAACCCGCTTCTGCGGCTTTCCTGTTGATATCCTTCTTTAATAAGGAAAAATAACTTCTATCTTCTGCACAATAACTTGTGTGTGTTGCATTATCCATTTGCCCATTTAATTACTACTACTGTAGTCCCTTTTCCTGGCTCACTTTTGATATCAAACTCATTTACCAGTCGCTTTGCTCCAGGCAGACCTAAACCAAGACTTTTGCCGGTTGAATAACCATCCTTCATGGCTAAACTCAGATCCGCTATCCCGGGTCCCTTGTCTTTGAAGGTGAGCCTCACCCCATTGTCGCGGCCGCGGGTAACTATTTCAATCAAGGTTTCGCCGCCACTGGCATATTTCAGCATATTCCTGCCGAGCTCGCTTGCAGCGGTAATCAGTTTGGTTTGATTAACAAGGCCCATTTTTATTTTGACTGCGCACTCTTTCACACGGTTCCTAAACGGAACCACGTCTTGATCGGCTACAATCCGCATTACATCCTTAGATAGTGTTATGATCATCGTCCAGGTCGTCATCGCTTTCTATATCAATATCTACTTTCGAGGTTAAAAGCTTCATTCCCTTTTCAACATCCAAAGCAGTGTGAACCCCTGTTAACGGAAGGCCTAACTCGATCAGTGTAATTGCCACTGCGGGCTGCATACCTACTACCACAGTTTCTGCATCGAGAATTTTGCACATTCCGGCAATATTTCCAAAGATCCTTCCCATAAAAGAATCTACGATAGAAACAGCCGAGATATCGATAAGAACACCTTTGGCGGCAGTTTTTTTCACCATTTGCACCAGATCTGCTTCCAGTGATAAGGCCAGCCTGTCGTAGAGATCAACCTGAATGGTAACCAATAAAAATGGCCCCATTTTAAGAATAGGAATCTTCTCCATTATACAACCGCTTTAACTACCTGTACTTTTTTTACCTCCAACTTTAGCGACTGAAAAGAAAACTTTAAAGCACTGGCCAGTGTAGCCTTGGTGATAATATTTGAAAGGTCGATACCTAAATGGACGATGGTTTGGGCGATTTCGGGGCGAATTCCACTGATAATACATTCGGCCCCCATTAAACGGGTAGCGCTTACTGTCTTTATAAGATGTTGCGCAACAAGCGAATCAACAGCCGGAACTCCCGATATATCCAGGATAGCAATGCTGCTGCCCGTTTCGACAATTTCTTGTAAGAGATTTTCCATCACCACCTGAGTACGGGCGCTGTCTAAGGTACCTATAATTGGTAAGGCAAGTATCCCATCCCACACCCGGATCACCGGAGTTGAGATTTCAGTAATCTCATCCGTTTGGCGTAAGATAACTTCTTCACGGCCCTTGATAAAGGTTTCGAAAGTAACGATACTAAAACTATCAAGCAGACGGTTGATCTGCAATGTAGCCTGATAAAGGGTTTCCTTATCTTCTTTAATTTCCTGCTGAAGCAACTGTAATAAGGCTTCCTTCAATCCAAAAATAAAAGCGCCGGTTTCCCGTGGGCTGAAACCTTGTCTTGCTCTGGTAATTGATATACCTGAAAGAATTTCAATTACGCCATCAAAGTCGCCGGAGTTTACATCTTCAATATTTTCCTGATTCAGATTTGATACAAAGGAATCTACCAGTTCTTCAGATTGCTGCCTGATCTCTTCATTGGAAATCAGATCTTCTCTTAAACCGGCCTCCGAAAGCTGATTTGTAATCCACAACTCAATTATATTTTTCTTTTTCTTCTGTAATAGCTTCGGGATATTATATTCCATACTTAATGATTATATGTAATGGTACGCATTTAAATGGTGGTAATCGTTTTTATTTAAGGGTTTCGGGGTTTTTGTGAGCAAGTCAAATATTCAGCTACGGCCCTTATAACTAACTGATGGCTTTATTGTATTGAACTAAAATTGCTACACTTTTAGCCCAAACCGAGCACATTAGTATAAAACCTTAACGTATTAGAAGAGACATTAATTGCCTGATAATTTCTTTTCATTAAAATATAATCTCATAAACCACTCCCACGCATCTGAGCGTGAATAATTGCACGGGCGTCAAATTTATTATCCGCTTAAAAAAACTCAGGGCACTGGATTTGCAAGTAACCTGGTATAGAAAATCGCATACGTCTTTATTGCATGATGACAATAAAGCCTGAGCTGGAAAAGCTTGGATCAAATAACACCTTTATAGAGTTACCTAACAGAGCTACTGTCCCTGTACCTACAACTCGATATTCAATAGTTCATCAGTTTTAACGAGCATCATCTCAATAAAACAATGAATGGCCAACCGGGCCGAAACATGCGAATTAACACCTTTACACCTTGCCTTAAATAACCAAGCAGGTGTCGTCTGAATTTCTCTCTCAAGAAAAATCAAAAGCATTAAATTAAAGATCATGACAACAAACTTTTCCTTAACGAGGAATAGCACTGCTGCGCGTCAAAGCCGGGGCTATTCAAAAATATACGCCCTGCTCCTTTTCGGGATCATTATACTCGCAGCCTTTATTACAGGCTGTAAAAAGGATGATTTTGAAGGTGAAATTTCAGGCGTTTGCCCTGTAGTAACTACCGATCCCGTAAACGGTGCGGTGGATGTGCCTGTCAACAAAACCATCGGCCTAACCTTCAACACAAGCATGAAAGGTTCCACTATTAATACCACAACAGTAACGTTAAAACAAGGCAACACGGCTATCGCGGGCGTGGTAGGCCCCGCTGCAGACGGAAACTCATTCACGTTTGACCCGGCAAACGACCTGCAGCCCTTTACCACTTATACAGGAACCGTTACTACCGGTGCGAAAGACACCCTGCGTACTTCGATGGCAGAGGATTACGTCTGGAGCTTTACAACCCTGCCAAGAATTACCTTATCGTCAAATCCAATAGCCGGCGGAACAACCGCAGGTGCAGGCGATTTTGCACAAGGTTCACCTGTTACTGTGACAGCTATACCAAATGCGGGTTATACCTTTGTTAACTGGACGAGGGTTGGAGCCCCAACTGTTCCCCTTTCTTCCAACGCAAGCTACCAGTTTAATATGGCAGGAAATGTTGACCTGGTTGCCAATTTCAGTCAGGTTCCAACCTTTACGGTTCTTGTGACATCCAGCCCAACGGCAGGAGGAACAACAACCGGCTCGGGTGTATATGCGTCCGGAGCTTCTGCAACAATCAGAGCCATACCGAATAGCGGCTATTCATTTACCGGCTGGAGTGGAGATGCAAGCGGATCGACAAATCCTTTAACATTAACGGTAAATGCAAATAAAAACATCACCGCAATCTTTGCTTCCGGCGGACCGGTTGCTGGTGCAGGAATAGGGCCAATTCTTCCTGGTCTGGGCGGTGCAGGTAATTTTTCTATCCTAACCAAGGCAGGAATTTCGACCACAGGTATCACGTTAGTAAACGGCGACATCGGCGTGAGTCCGGCTGCAGCAACTGCCATTACAGGCTTTGGTTTGATTATGGACGCCAGCGGGCAATATTCGCGCTCACCTATCGTGACCGGCAGAATATACGCATCGGATTATGCCGCTCCAACTCCGGCAAATCTGACCACTGCGGTATCTAACATGGAAACCGCATATACTACTGCGAATGGTCTGGTAACGCCAGCACCGGTTCTTGAAAGAGGTGCAGGAAATGTTTCGGGACTTAATCTGGCGCCTGGTTTATACAAATGGAGCACGGGCGTATTGATCGACCCAAATACAACGCTGACTCTTACCGGCGGAGTAAATGATACCTGGGTATTCCAGATAGCACAGAACCTTACAATAAGTAACAGTGCCAGAATTGTACTACAAGGCGGGGCACAAGCCAAAAACATTATGTGGGTAGTTGCGGGGCAGGCAACTCTTGGAACGAACGCCAACTTTAGCGGAATCATTCTGAGTAAAACGCTGGTCTCTACAAACAATGGCACCATAGTAACCGGCAGATTGTTAGCGCAAACAGCGGTTACCTTAATCGGGACTACTATTATACAACCATAAATTAAATACCCGCCTGTTGGCGGGTATTTTTTAAAGCTATTTGTCACACAAAAATTAATCTAAAAAGATCATTATGTTACCCATAAATAAAAACACATTTACCCTTATCATCTCTTCACTGATGATAATTCTCGGCCAAAGTATCGCCACGGCTCAAACAGCTCAGCCCAGATGGTGGTTCGGCTTATCAGGTGCTGCTAACCTGAACTTTTACAGCGGTACAACCCAGCGACTGAACAATTCATTAATTGTTCCAACCGCCTTTCACAAAGGGAACGGCGTACGCCCCTACGGTTCGCTTTTAATGGAATACCGCCCTGCAGGTATGTTGGGTTTTATGCTCAACGTTGGATATGATGGCCGCGGCGGTAAGTTCGATAGCGTAATGGCTCCATGCGATTGTCCGGCTACGCTAAAAACCAACCTTGATTACCTTACCGTTGAGCCCAGCTTACGCTTAGGTGTACCGTCAACAAATCTCTATTTCTTTGCAGGACCGCGTGTGGCATTTGCAATGCAGAAGGAGTTTAAGTACACGCAATTGAAACAACCCGACACGAATGAGGATTTCAGTGAAATTAACAGCACTATCTTTTCCGGTCAGATTGGAATGGGTTACGATCTGCCAATTTCCTCGCCTAACAGTAAAACAAAGGCTTCGCTTTCTCCTTTCGTATCGTACCATCCCTACTTCGGTCAGGATGCGCGTAACATAGAAAGCTGGTCGGTATCAACGGTCAGAGCCGGTATAGCATTGAAGTTCGGAAGAGCCGGAAAAGTAAAAGAAGCGGAAGTTCCGGTGGCTGTCATCCCGGCAAGGGAAGTTACCTTTACCGTTCGTGCTCCAAAAACAGTACCTGCAAAACGTCTGGTAAGCGAAACGCTGCCGTTACGTAATTCGGTGTTCTTTAATGAAGGCTCGGCAGCTATCCCAACCAGGTATGTATTGCTTACAAATAACCAGGCATCAGCATTTAGAGAGGCTTCTTTGCAAAATGAGCAAACGCCTAGCATGAATGGGCGTTCGGCAAGGCAGTTAAATGTATATCACAACATCCTGAATATTTTAGGAGACAGGATGAGAGCTAATCCGGGTGCAGTGATCGCTTTAAGCGGAGCATCGGCAAACGGACCGCAGGAGGGCAAGCTGTTTGCAGAAGCCATTAAACAATATATGGTGTCTGTGTTCGGAATCAATGGTTCAAGAATATCTACCGTTGGCCGTACGAAACCACTTATCCCATCAGAACAACCGGGTGGAACAAAAGAACTGGTTCTTCTTCGTGAGGGAGATCGCAGGGTGGATATCAGCAGCGCATCACCAGAACTGTTAATGGAAGTTGGTGGCGGAATGATGAAGCCGGTTCAAATTCTTGCCACACAAATTGACCCTCTGGACAGTCATGTAATTTTCAATGTAGATGGAGCAAATGCAGTGCTTAAGTCGTGGACTTTAGACCTGACAGATGAAAGAGGCACGGTTAAGCATTACGGACCTTTCACCCGCGATCGGGAGAGCATGACCGGTACTTCTATCTTAGGGAATAACAAATCTGGTAACTATAAAGTAGTAATGCTGGGCGAATCTAAGAACGGATTGCCTGTGAGAAAGGAAACCACCGTTGCACTAGTTCGCCAGGACGAGAGTACAGAAAAAGGTTACCGGTATAGTATCCTGTTTGACTTTGATAAATCAAACTCGATCGCATCGTATGATAAATTCTTAAGCGATGTTGTTTCACCTCTGATCACTTCTGGTTCGACTGTGATTGTGCATGGCCATACCGATATTATCGGTGAAGAAGATTATAATCATAAATTATCTCATAGCAGAGCAACGGAAACTCAAAAAATAATTCAAACAGCCTTAACAAGAGCGGGCAAAAGCAACGTAAAATTCGAAACCCTTGGTTTTGGAGAAGACTCTGACCGCACCCCGTTTGAAAACAAGCTTCCGGAAGAGCGGTTTTATAACAGAACGGTTATTATTGACATTATTCCAGGAAAATAGTTATTAAAAAATCATAAGCGGGCCGGATCGAAAGATCTGGCCTTTTTTTGTGAAGTAAATTTTTGATCATGTCAAGGTGGCCCGCCAGCTGGTTAAGCGGATAGAATAGCGTCGAGGTACTTGGCTTAAAGTGTCTGATATCTGTTGTAATAACCATTCGCTTACGTCTTCAAATGCATAATGTTGCTTTGCCGGATTATTAAAGCGTGATGATGGCTTTTAGGTTCGTCTTAGCTGTAGTGTAAGTATAGTCATCCTACGTTTATCCTACGTATTGGGTGGGTTCTGATCTATGAGCAAGACGCTGCGATGAGAAAGGCAGACGCTAAATTAGAGAAAAGTTACAACCTTTCGTTTTTTCAGGTTTATTATTATGCCCGAAAGCAACACTTGAACTTAATCAGGAACGATAAACCTAAGCTAACCTGACGTCGAAGAATCTAATCGATACGCTCGGGTCTGCGTTAAGCATTTGATACTGCTTATTAAATCTTCCTTTCCTCACCGAAAAAGAAAAAGCCCGGCTTCTACAAGTAAACCGGGCTTTTTCATTAACCTTGGTGATGTAAACTTCAGACTAAACTATATGGGAATCAATTCCCATTAAATTTAGGAGAAATATCTCCAATCAATTACCTCCAACGTGGATCTCCAATTCCTTTAGTATAAATCGGATGATTTCGCACTTCCGGAGTATTCTTGAAAAACAAGCCGTTCAGGTTATAAATATGAGCATCAGTATCCCAGGCTGACCCAACTTTTTTACCCTTCGGATAAGGATCTACCAGCAGGTTCTCCGGAGCAATAGGCGTTGGACCTGTGATCACTTTTGTTGCTTCCAAACCGCCTACATTTAGGCTTCCTGCACCTGTTCCAGGATTGTAACCTGCTCCGTTGCCAGTATGGCTAAACGGCTGTTTAGTAAAGATCTCTGCGGAAGAATAGTAGGTAATCGCGTTGTTTGCCGATTTTGCTGAGGTTGAATAATTATCAGCAATATCGAAGCTCAAGCCCGGGCGGTAGGTCCTGAAGTTCATACCACTCAGATTTAATGCCCTCGCATCGCCGGCAGCCTTCACCGCGATAAATAGATTCTTCCTGATCGTGTATTTACTGTTGGCCGGAGGATGCATATGCTGTATCAGGTACCGGTCATTTGTGATTGCAAAGGCGTTTAAGAACGTATTATTTTCGATAGTTACATTCCAAACCACACTCGCTGCCCATGCCAGATTTGCATTTTCACGCAAAAGCTGATCATAGCTCATTCCAATAAAAGAGTTATTTCTAATTACTACGTTGTTGAAAATATTGGTTTTCTCCGACTTTGCATCTCCGGTGATGAAGGGATATCCGCGGCCGTTAACGTCATACATACCCACATCATGGAACAAACATTTTTCGACGATGATGTTTTCAATCACCTGGCGGTTTGAGCCCTGCGTTCTAAACCAACTGCGCACCATACCCTGGAAATTACAGTTACGGGCTTCTAATTTAGAGCAGGTGAACGGCATAGAGGCCGAATGCTGATTTATAAAATAGTTACCCGTAATGCTCTTGCCCGGATATAACGACTGATTGAAGAAGTTAACCGCATAAGGAACTTCGAAGTTGATATCATCGAAGATCACATCACCTACGGTAATACTACCAATTTCACCGGCTTGCGCAGGACGCCCCAACTGGAAGTTATAAGCAAGTGCCTGGTTGCCGGTTTCATTATAGCCAAGCCCCATAAACACAATTGGCTTTGTACCAGGAGTATTTGTTTTCAAGGTTAAGCCTTTAGCTAAAACAACACCGCTACCTAAATAGTAATTTTTGCCTGCTTCGAGCATGAATATCGTGCCTTCGGCGAGGGTATTATCAAATAGATAATTATTCAATATTGTATCGAGGCGCGAGGCATTATGTTGTTTCGCCCAGGTATTGGTCTCGTCAACAATGTGAGGAATAAGGATGGGTGCACCTACCTGGCCTCTCATACGTACCATGGTAGTGTTATATAAGCGGTCCCAATAACGCACAACCTTATTGTTAAGCCCATTTACCACATACAATGCGTTAGAGCTTAAGCCGCTAACATCAACATATCCTTTGTCCAGATCTGCCTGAGTCAGCGCGATCTTCTTTGTGGGCAGATCTCTGTTTACTGAAGCGGGCTGGATTAAAATCTCGTCCATTAAGAACTTTTCATTTTCATACTGAAAGCTAGGATTCAATTTTGAAGGATCTGTACGATCTGAACCAGAAGGCACTGTCAGGTCGAAATACACCCGCAGGCTAGTTTCTGTCACACCACCAACAGACACCACATCTGGAATACCTCTGCGCTCTCCCATTTCCCACTCTGCCCGCTCATCATTGTGGCCCGGATCTCCTTTTCCGTACCACTTTGAGTGATAAGCTTCTCCCTTGGGAGAAAGGGTTTGTATGGCGAAATTATGTTTGGTTGAATATTGCAAATCCTTCTTGGTGTATTTAAGCACCTCCGGTCCAACAATGGTATCCCAAAGAATATCGGCCGGAACATCCCAGGAACCGGCCTGGGTTTTCATCTGGATTCGGTAGCCCGAAGCACCATTGATGCCGTTCCATACCAGATACATATCGTTGGTATTCACAACCTGACTTGCTAGTGGGTCACCGGCTTTTCCGGTATTTGCCTGTTGACGAAACATCGCCATAAACGATCTATTTTCTTCTTCGTCGGTAAGTTCAAGAATCTCCTTCTTGCAGCCATTGAAAACCATTGTCAGCATGCCTGCCAGAACAAGGTTTAGTATAAAAATCTTAGTTTTCATATTTCATTTTATTGATACCTCATTAATTATAACCGTACTGGTTCTTATACGTGCCATTGCTCATTTGAATAGCACTATTGGGTAATGGCAAGATATAACGCACTGGCGGCAGATTGTTGCGGTCTAGACTTTCCCAATTAGCTGCCGGGCCACCTTTAATATAGCCACGGAATGAGTAAAGGATCTGGTTTCTGGGCATTGAAGTTTCTTCATTGTACCAGGCATACAGAGTGGCCGTCTCCCAGCCGGCGCCAGGATGCAAAACAGCTTCCCAAGGGTTGTGAAATCTAATAACCGGCAAAGTAGTATTCGGATAATCGCTCCTATTGCCCGTGTTTGGCTCGCGTTTGTAAAATTTATTAACGGGTAAATCCTGATATTTCTCGGAACCGGTCATGTAGTCTCCTCCGGCCATGGAAGCTACGATATAGTACTCCATAAAACTGTCGTATACTACTTTGGAATATAGGTTCCAGCGAACCAAATCTTTCCAGCGAATGTTTTCACCACCAAACTCCCATTTCCGTTCGTCTACAATGGCATTAAAGAAAGATTCTTTAGAGGAAGCTACCGTGTTGGTATAGCCGTCAACCTTCATTGAATGGTCTGCTGTTTTAAATGCTCGTTTACGAACTTGTTTAAACGCATTAATTGCTTTTACTCCATTTGGCCCGCCTAATCCTTCTTCTACCTCATTGACAGCTTCGGCATACATCAATAAAATATCAGCGTAGCGCATATAAGGCAGATTAATACCAGTACCACCAGAGCTGTTATTTCCCAAAGCATTGGACTGAGTAGCCCATAATTTTGACCATTTATTATTGTACATGCTATAGTCTGTGAGTACCTGCGGCACTCCCACCGCATCGTAATTCCACATTCCAACAGTATAATCCTTTCTGAGATCCTCGCGATCGAAGGAGTAATGATAAAAGGCATTTAATCGCATACCACCGTTAGAGGGGCCCCAGGGGTGATTGGTAACACCTTCAACCGAAGACACTGCAGGCCCGGTAACATAACCCACATTACTGGTAGAACGTTTCAGAAAAGGAATCTCAAAGATTGGATCATCGGCATTACTTACAATGTAATTAGACTCATCAATGAATACATCCCGGTATGATTTGTTCAAGCTGTGCGTACCAGATGAAATGACCGAATCGGCATATTGCATGGCAGTCTGGTAGTATGTTTTGTAATCCGGCATACGTTTCATGGTACCATTAACACCCTCCGGGTATAGGGAGTACCCGCCGCGAGTTAATGCCATCCGGGCGATCATTCCTTGACAAAATTCCTTGGATACGCGTTCCACACCATAATCTAAAGCAGCGGCGTATTTCATGCCCGGGGAAGCGCTTTTCAGATCCTCAATAAGGAAAGTGAGGATTTCGTTGCGGTCGGTAATCGGAATCACGAAGGAAGATCCAAGTTTCATAGAGGGTTGTGTATTAAAGGGCACATCGCCATACATTACCACCAGATCGTGATAGAACATAGCTCTGAGGACTTTAGCCTCACCGAGCTGCTGTGTAAGGTCCATATCGCGCGTACTAAAAGCCGGGCTGCTTTGAATGCCTTCGATAAAGATATTGGCACGTTCGATACCTTCGTATTGCTTATTCCAAAATCTTTGCGCAGACACAGAATGCTGGGCACCGTCAAAAGCTCTGAACTCTTCCCCATTTATGCTTGCTACTTCATTCGAAAAGGCAGTAAACTCCACATCACTGTTTAAGGCAAAAGTACTAAAGTAGGCGTTGCCATACGTGTCGTTGCTCATTAAAGAAGCATATATGGAATTCAACGCGCGACCTATCTCCTCTTTATTTCCAAAGACATAATCGCCTTCGTATTTGGAGTCGGAGCTAACATCCAAAAAGTCTTTCTTACAGGAACTAAGGCCCAGTAATATTGTACTGAGAACTATAATATATTTCCTCATATCTCTATATTTTATCTGTACCATGTACATATCTTATTTAAAATGTAACATTAAAACCTGCCATGAAACTGCGGCTTCGTGGATAACGATTATAGTCTAATCCAGGGGTAAGTGAGCCCTGAACATCCACTTCAGGGTCATAGCCCTTATACTTAGTCAATATAAACAAGTTATAACCGCTGGCGAATACCCTGAGGTTACCCACCTTGATCCGCCTCAAAGCGCTTTGCGGTAATGTGTAACCGAGAGTTAGATCCTGCAAACGCAGGAAAGAACCGTCTTCGATGAAATAAGAATGGGTTACTCTCTTTCCGATATCTACCGGACTAAAAATTTCAGCGTCGGCATTGACTTCGTGATACTGCGTAGTATAACGAGCATCACTCACCATTCTGTCGCCATAAACATCGTCGGCATAACGCCAGCGTCTGTTTTCGTTGAACTCTGGCAGGATATTATAGTAGTTATTTCTGTTGTCTATGAACGATGACAACATATAACGGGTGGCGTTATTAACATCGAATCCATACATTCCAAAGAAGTTGGCAGAAATATCAAAATTACGCCAGCCGCCTTGCAAGTTAAGGCCTCCGCTGAATTTTGGATTGGTGTTTCCAATCACCACACGGTCGTTATCGTTTACTACATTGGTTTGGCCATCTTCGTCTACGAAGTTTTTGAATTTAGGCCTTCCCGGCTGCGTTCCAAAAAGTGCATCATTATTGACAGTTCCGGCTTTAGCTACGTAGTTGAGGCCCTGCATGTCGAATTCATCAAATCTGTAAATACCATCGTATTCAAAGCCATAGATAAGCCCCAATTGATCGCCCACCTTTAACAAATAGTCGCTTTCGCTGGATTTCCATCTGTCGTTAGTAAGCCAAATTTCATTCTCCGTGCCGTTAAGCTTGTCGATACGTGTTTTGTTCTTTCCGAAGGTGAGGGTCGTATTCAGGTAAGCGTTCTGTTTTTTAACCACCTGAGCAGTAACGGCCAGATCGAATCCACGGTTGGTTACCTGACCAATGTTCTGCATTTGTTTCGCATATCCTGTAGTGTTAGGAATATTACTTTCGTAGAGCAAGTCTTTGGTGGTGTTCCAATACACCTCAGGTGTGAGGGTCAGGCGATCGTTAAACATCGAAATGTCGAAAGCCAGATTACGTGTGAGCGTGGTCTCCCATTTAATATCAGGGTTAGGAAAAACACTTCCGCCCGTATTGGTATAGTATTCTGCTCCGGTTTCATTGCTCTCTCCCCACCCTGGGCCACCTGACGGTCTAACAGCATATTGATAGCGCCACATATCGTCATCAATGCGATTATTTCCGGCAGCACCGACCGCCGCGCGTAATTTGATCTGGGAGAACAAGTCCTGGTTGGCCATAAAAGGTTCGTTTGTTACTACCCAAGCGGCTCCGACGGCTGGAAAATGCCCCCAGCGGTTTCCCGGCGCAAACTTGGTCGAGCCATCGGCCCGGTAGGTAAGCGTAAGCAGGTATTTCTTTTCAAAATCATAGTAGGCCTGTCCAAAAAACGACGAATAGCGTTCAGGCGAGCTTATTTCAGAAGTCGATCTCCATGGAATTCCCAGGCCTAAATTCCTGATCGCCCGCTCGGGATCCACATCTTTTGGAAAATAACGAGAGAGGCTTGCGCTTCCAAACTGCGAGTCGCTCCGGAGTTCCTGCCCAAGCAGGAATCTATAGCTGTGCTTAGCTTTAGACGCTGCATACTCTAAGGTATTGGTCCAACCATACCTGTTTCTTCTTTGAGTTTGAAGTTCGGTCACCGGCTTATTGTCATTACCCCGGGCAAGCGGAGTCAAATCTCCCGAAAATATATCCGTAAATCTGTATGCCATAAATTGAGTACCCAATGAATTGAAGATCAGACCAGGAGCGATTTTCCATTCAATTGAAGCCTGATTGGTAAAATCATACCCGTTTCTTCTCAAATAGTTTTGATCGATGTCTCCCTTCGGATTTGTATATACGAAAGATCGCTCATCTTCAGGATCAATGTCTTCCGCTGGAAAGTATGCAAAATCGCGGAGGCCGTTGATGGGCCGGTAGCGTAGTACATCCATAAGACCGCCGCCGCCTACTTTATCCGCCCCAGCGCCCCTGTCCTGACGATAAGAAAAGCGAGGATTGATCAGGATCTTCACTTTGTCGGAGAGGTCAAAACCTACTTTTGTATTAACAGTAGTCCGCGTAACTCCCGATCCCACAAGTACCCCATCCTCATCATGATGGGTTACACTTGTATTGAACCTTAGGGCTTGTGAGCCCCCATTTAGGGTGAGGTTATACATTTGATTGATAGGGTTCCCTCCTAAAATCTCATTCTGCCAATCATTTCCTTCAAAACGTTTATATAAGCTTAAATCCGCAGGGTTACCAAAATTGCCCCTGAATCGCTGCCGGTCTCCATTATTACCAACAACCGATTCGTACTGAATTTTCGTAAATTCATAAGGATTCATCAATTCCATTTTGCGAGCAAGCGTTCTTACTTGCGTATTGTGATTGAAAGTAATGCTTAATTTACCCGCACGTGCACGCTTGGTAGTTACTACCACTACGCCGTTCCCGCCGCGCGCACCAAAAATCGCTGTAGTAGAAGCATCTTTAAGGATATCAATACTTAAAATATCAGTCGGGGGAATATCATTGATATTATCCACAGCAAAGCCGTCAACGATAAAAAGAGGTGCATTACTTTGGGTTACAGAGGTTCCGCCGCGGATACGGATGTTAATCTCAGCACCAGGCTGTCCGTCCATAGAGGTTACCTGTACACCGGCTGCCTTTCCCTGCAATGCCTCCGCTGCCGATGACACCGGCGCGGTCGCCAGGGTTTTTCCGGAAACGGTAGAAACAGAACCTGTAAGTTCGGTTCTCTTTATGGCGGAGCCGTAACCCATACCCACAACCACAACTTCCTGCAAAGCTTCGGAATCTTCTGCCAGGGTAATGTTTACTGGCCCGTTTTCCTTCACTGAAACAGTTTGGGTAGTAAAACCTATCATCCTGATTTCCAACTGCACAGTTCCCGTCTGTGTCGTCCGGAGAACAAATTTGCCGTTTTCATCTGTACTGGTTGCCACACTGGTTCCCTTCAGCAGGACTGAAACACCGGGCATCGCATCTCCTGTCCCCTTTTCTTTCACCGTACCGGTAATTTGCCTTTCCTGTGCAAACAAGCTGAGCGAAAACCACAGCAAGAATGGGAGAAGTAGCAGTCTTTTCATAATTCAAGTAATTTAGATTTAGTAATTAAGTTGTTTGGAATTAGCGATTGGTTATAACGCTTAATAATTATTGCAGGGCCGGGTATCAATTAAATGCTGAACATCTTTATGAACCGGACTAATTTAAAAATAACTATTTTTTTTGATAATGAGGCGTCCTATCGAAGATTTTTACGAATTCTTACTCGGATTTGCTGTCCTCTAATAATTCTCAATTTTTCCGAATTATTTGTCTCCCCGAGATGAATGAAATCATCAGACCGAAGATTTGCCCCCTTACATAAAAAAGATCATTTTAAAAGCATCCCCCTCCCTGCTCTTTACGGAATGAGCTGATAAAAGTTGTTAGTAAACTTTGGTCATAAATGTTTTTTAAAAAGTTAATAAATTGGTTATGCTGTGCCAAAACGCAGCTAAGAAGGCCGTGCAGCACTCTACAAAGCTATGCTTAGCAGCTTGAATCAAGGTTTATTTTTTGGCATAAAAGGTAGAAAAATTGGTCAAATGATGAATAACGCGAATATGTGTACCACTTACTTTTCTCTGCTCAGTTATATTTCAGAGTCGATAAAATTCTTAACTAGCCCTTGAATTATTGCGAAGCATTGAACAAAATTGATATAACATTCCCCTGCAATTCTGGAAATACACAACCAAAGTTGTTCTTTTCCCGCTGCTTTAAATCAGAATAACGACTGCAAAAACTGCTGCTCCTGAAATTGTACTTAGTAACAAATCCGCATTACCATTTTTACTTACTGCCTTGCTTGATTAGGTTCAACAGAATCTGCTGCCCGACTATATTAGCCTTGTTTTGAGAAGAGTTATTGAAGGTTGCACTAGACGCATTCTCGCCGTCGCCTTCAGCCACTTTGGTAAGCTTTAAGTCTTTTATGGTGGAGAGGAGATCCAGAGCAGAAAGAATGATCTTTCCTCTTCCGTGAGGCACAACACTAAGCGCCGAATAAACCTCCGGCTTATGATCTGCAACACAGGCAACAACGGTTTCACCATTAAATAAACGCAGACCTATCCGCGCTTTGTTATAAGTTGCTAGACTCTGGTATTCCCAATTGAATACACAGTTTTGAGGCAGCCCGGCAAAGATATCGTGTTCTTTGACGAAGAAGTTCCCACCGTACCATGTTGTACCCAATTCTTTCAATCCTCTATAGTCGATTATCTCTTTACGTCCTAAAAAGGTTGCCCATTTCTCTATGTTTCCGGCTACAATCAGAGTGTTCCCTTCATTTACCCATTCGAGTATCTCGGTAACCAGGGGATTGCCGGTTTGTTGAGGATCAAAAGCGCCGGTAATCATGTACTTCCCAACAGGGCGGCCAGATCTGAATTCCTTGAAAGATTTTACGCCGGCAGATCGAAGGAAGTTTGAAATAACGCCACTGGTGTCAGCTATCATACCATCTTCGGGAATGCCCTTTGTATCTAAAGCTACGGCAAAGATCTTGTCATCTCCCGATGCGACGGTTTTGCCGGCACTCAGCAGTTTCGCAGTTACCTTAGTGTATCCTGCCTGTGAAGGAATTATCGGCAGTCCGGCAGAAAGCAGCTCGCCATAAGTGGAACCGCCAGTAACAGTAACCGGGATAGTTTTTACTACAGTCGTTTTACCATCTGCTTCGACACTCACTTCCAAAGTATGGTTGCCCTTAATGCCTGCTTCATTTACTATAAAAAAATCGACAGTTGTGGTATCGCCAAGCTGCAAAACTTTATGATTCATTTTTACCGCCACATACAAAGGCTTGGCGTAGCGCGCAATCAGCTCCGTGTCGCCTTTGGGATTCCGGTAATTATCCACGATTCCCGAATGGTTTTCGAGTTTCATACTTTCCCAGCCATTCACGGCATATCCGTCCACCTGATTGCTTATCCGTATATTTTCAATTATCCTGCCCTGATAATAGTAGGCCACATTACCCATATTTCGGGTCAGTGAATCAACATTAGGAAAGGCTTTTGAAAATCCTGGCGTATTTTTTAAAAAATCGTCGTATGCATCGTACCATTTTAAATAGGCATCAGACTCCCAACCTATTTTCTCCCCTGCTTTCAGGATCTCATCCCGAATTAGCTGAAGCCGGGGCGGCGTACCAATAGCGCCTTCCTCACCATAATACTGAATTTCGTCTTTGTGATCAAAGTACCTGAGGTAGTTTGTGGGATTTCTATACAAATTATCATGATAGGTTCCGGGGCCTCCTGCATGATGCTGATCGAACCAGCCATAATCCCGGAAGGTAAAATCGTATGGCAGAAGATGAAGCTTGAAACGCTTATCAGGTCCCATTTTGATATCGCCGTTAGAGGAGTTGTAAGTAAGGATACGCGTGGGATCGAGCTTATGAGCAGCCAGCATCTGCACACTGTCTTGTTTCTGCGGCTGGGCGCCACGCTCGTTATGCATATTATAAATAACCAACGAAGGATGGTTTCTGTCCCTTTTGATCATTCTGAAAAGCTTCTCATTTCGTGTGGCGAAATAGAAATCAGCCTGCATTTTTCCTATTGGGTCTGTAGCGTTAAATCTATCAGCCGGATATTGGTTTCCTCCTGGTTCCTCAAAATATAATAAGCCAAGTTCATCCGCATAATCAAGCACATTTTGCTGCCCTATGGTGCGGTGAAAGTTTAGCATATTCAGGCCTATCTTTTTTGCAGTTTCTATTTGTTTTCTTGCAAGCTGATCTGATGGTGCGATGCCGTTAACCGGCCAAAAGCCCCAGCTGATCGCAGTTAGTCCGACAAAGCGTTTGCCGTTCAAATAGAATTGCTTATCTCCCTCAACATCTCTCACTTCAAACCACCTGAACCCGAACCTTTGTTGATAAACATCGTTGCTTTTATCGGATCCGATCCACCTGGCAGTCAGTAAATACAGCTCAGGACTATCAGGACTCCATAGCCTAACATCATCTGCCGAAAGGCTGAACGAACTTAAACGCCCGCCTTTTCCGAACGCTGAAACCGGATATGTTTTTTCCAGGACTACCATACCACCCCCTTTTGCTTCCTTTATTTGGAGCGACAAGGTCCCTGAAACGTTTTTCCCGGTTTCATTGAACATGGTTACATCCACATCAATTTCATTGGCTTTCGGTTTATTTTTAACAAAGATGTCTTCAATAAAAACTTCGTCGGTGGCTATAAGCTTTACCCTCCCTGTTATTCCGCCAAATCCATGTGTTGGATTGGTCCGGTAGTTTCCCCACATAAAATTCTGGGAGTCGCGCCAGTCAAAATTCCCGTTAGGATCGGTAATTCTTACGGCGATTTCATTTGTACCGCCATATTTTACGGCGTCAGTAATATCCACTTTAAAGGGTGTTCCGTTGACCAGGTCATAGCCAACCAGTTTTCTATTGACAAAAACTTCAGCTCTGAAGCGCACGCTTTCAAAATTTAAGGTCAGCCGCCTTCCTTTTAATGAGGCGGGGACATTCGCGTTGGTGGTAAACCATGATACTCCCAGGTAATTACCCGACACTCCGAAGCTATTGCCATTTTCGCCCCAGAAAAACTGCTCTACTGTAGCGGGCAATGTTGTTATTACCCCATTTTCTTTCCCGAGATTTTGCCAGCCGAAGCCGGGCAGGTTTACAGGCAGACTTTTGATGCTCAGGGGCGGTGCAAACAATACATCGTTCTTCCAACCGGCTTTTGGATCTAAAATGATCTTCCACTTATTATCAGATAAATCTTGCACGTATCTTTCCTGAGCGTTTACAGACAGCAGCAAGAACGACATTATTAATATGGAGAAAAAGGATTTCATTTTTTTATGATGGCACCGACCGGGCCGTTATTTATATGGTTATGACAATTTTTTTCAATAAGGTCTTACCTCGCGATGAAAACATATTTCTTTCCGGGCTTTGTAGTAAAATCATACAAAGTCCCTTTTTCGACAGGAGCCCGATCAGGAGTTGCTTTTACTGAAATAACAGGCTTCTTTACCGATGCAGTCTGATACAGCGGGTTAGAATTCTCACCTGAAGCAAGTTTTAATGGCCGGCGGGATGCCGACACAAGTTCAGTTCCCAGTCTTAGACGGCAATTTCCGCCAATTTTAGAAGTAACTACCAATTTTGTGACCCGCGAGTCCTTCCAATCGATATCCACCACAAAACCACCTCTGGCAACCAGGCCTTTAACCGAACCGCTCGTCCAAACATCAGGAAGGGCAGGTAAGAGATGAATCGATCCGTCGTGACTTTGCAGCAGCATTTCTGCGATACCAGCAGTGCATCCGAAATTACCATCAATTTGAAAAGGGGGATGAGCATCGAACAAATTTGGGTAGGTTCCACCGTTCTGGCCTGATGTTTCTATTGGCGCAGGGCTAAGCTGATCCGAAATAAGCTTATATGCCCTGTTTCCGTCCAGCAGTCTAGCCCACCAATTTACCTTCCAACCCATCGACCATCCGGTAGATTTATCTCCGCGAAAAATGAGCGAGGTACGCGCGGCATTAAAAAGTTCAGGATTTGAAAAAGGTGAAATTTGATTGCTGGGATATAGCCCGTACAAATGCGAAATATGGCGGTGCTTGTCATCTTTACGATCCAGATCCTGCAACCATTCCTGGAGCTGACCATGCTGACCAATATGCATTGGCGGGATGCGCGAAAGGACGGTTTTGAGTGAATCAGAAAATTCTATATCAGCTTTCAGGAAGTTTGAGGCAGCAATCGCATTACTCAGAACATCAAATACCAGTTGGTTATCCATGGTAGTACCAGCAGTCATAGACACTCCCGGCTGATGCGAGTTTTCGGGAGACATGGAAGGAGATACCACCAGCCATTTATTCACAGGCTCTTCCTGAAGGACATCTTTGTAAAACATCGCTGCTCCTTTTAAAACAGGATAATACTGCTCTAAAAAAGTTTTGTCGCCGCTGTAAAGGAAATGTTGCCAGATATGCTGGCTCAGCCATGCGCCGCCCATTGGCCACATGCCGTAAAATGCGCCATCAACCGGCCCTGTAATGCGCCACAGATCGGTATTATGGTGGGCCATCCAGCCTCTCGCCCTGTACATTTTCAAGGCACTTTCCTGGCCTGTTTCTGAAAGATCTTTGATCATTGAAAACAGAGGCCGGTGCATTTCGGGCAGATTAGTGATCTCGGCCGGCCAATAGTTCATTTCGGTATTGATGTTGATGGTATACTTACTATCCCATGGAGGGCTTAGCTTATCATTCCACTTTCCCTGAAGGTTAGCCGGCTGGCTACCGGGCATCGAACTGGAGATAAGCAAATACCTGCCAAACTGAAAATACAGGTTAACCAGGCCCGGGTCGCCGCCCGAAGAGAAGCTTTTTACCCTTTGATCGGTGGGCTTATTCACTATTCCCCTGGTATCCAATTTGAAGGAAACCCTGTCGAAATATTTTCTGTATTCTTTTGTATGTGCACGTTTCAGCCGTGAATAACTCTTCCCTTTTAAGGCCTTAATATGCCCAAGCACCCTATCATAAGCATTGGCACTAAGATCTTTATAGCTGACAAAATTGGTTGCAATAGAAATAAATACTGTGGCGGAATTTGCACCCTGCAACTTCAAAGTATCTTTAGAAAAAGAAGTCTTCCCGCCTTCGGAAATGAGGTGAAGAAGTGCGTTAAATCTTACCCTGCCGGTTTTATTGTCAACGCTGCTGGTGGTTCCCGTTAAGGATACCATACCGCCGGACGGTGCTGACGCAGCTGACTTGTGGGGACTGTTCATGCCCGCCGCCAGGTTAATCATGCGGGGCTTATCAGCAGTCAGCCTCACGATAATCACGTTATCAGTAAGAGAAGCGAGTATCTCTCTTTTAAATGTCACGCCTTTTACTTTATAAGAAACCGAAGCTATAGCGTTCTCAATGTCCAGATCACGATAGTACGATTCGGCGCTGGTGTGTCCTGGAAAGTTCAAAAACAAATCGCCAACAGGCTGATACTGCATTCCATAATTATTTCCGGCGGCTGCCGCCCGTGGAATCTTTGATAAGCCGAGATCATGTGCTTCTTTATGTCTTCCCTGGAAAATGAGGGATCGCATCTCTTTTATCGATGGGTATAAATTATCCACGACATTGTTACCCGGCTCACCAGCCCACACCGTCTCTTCGTTGAGCTGAATGCGCTCATTAGACGGATCTCCAAAGATCATCGCCGCCAGGCGTCCATTTCCTATTGGCAATGCTTCGTTCCAATTTGAGGCGGGCTTGTCGTACCAGAGCTTTAAATAATTTTGGGCATGCAATAATGACGTTGAAAATAAGAGCAGTACTATAGTGAGTAAAATTCTTCTTTGTGAGTATTTAGGCATTGATATCGCTTTTTAAATTATATCGTGGTTATATATATTGATTAAAATGTCGATCAGTTAATACTGATCATTTTCTTTATAATGTTTCCGCTCGTTTTATTCGGTTCATCGGGCTGACTTCCGCCAAGACTTATCCCAACCTTTCCCCTGATCAGCTCGGTTTTACCGGTTGTGGTAACATACGACAAGTCACCGGGCAACAAAGTGAACTTTACAATCTTACTTTCCCCCGATTTTAAATTTATACGCTCGAAACCTTTCAGCGCTTTAATGGCTGTTTTCACCGAATTGTTCTGATTTACAATATATAACTGAACAACCTCATCGCCTGCCATTTTTCCCTTATTAGTTATTCTCACCGATACAGATACATTCTTTCCCCTGCCCACAACCGGAGCAACAATTAAGTTATCATAATAAAAAGTAGAATAACTTAAGCCGTACCCAAATCCATACAGGGGCTTACCTTTGAAATACCGGTACGTTCGGTTGTCCATTTTATAATCAACAAAAGATGCCAGGTCATTGTCGCTTTTGTAAAAAGTGACCGGTAGTCTGCCGGAAGGATTATAATCGCCGAAGAGTATGTCCGCCACAGCAGTTCCTGCCGATTGCCCTCCATACCAGGCGTTAAGAATTGCCGGTATATTTTCCGATTCCCATGGCATTGCGATGGCACTACCGGTCATCATCACAAAAACTACGGGCTTTCCGGTAGATTTCAACGCCTTCATGAGTTCAGTTTGGATTGAAGGAAGCAAGATTGAGGTACGGTCGCCGCCGGCGAAACCGGGTTCGTCTACTCGCATTGATTCTCCTTCTAACTGGGGTGAGATTCCGCCAGCAAAGATAAAAGCGTCTGCATCCGAATGCCTTCTGACTAAATCATTGAAGTCGGTTTTAACATAGTGCCCTACATTAAATTTTAAATGAGCGTTGCCTTCTCCCTGCCAGAACTCAATCACCAAATTATAGGTCGAATCTTTTTTCGCTTTAAGGTTGTAGCGTTTCAATTCTCTTTTCTTAGTTGTCCAATCGTCGATAACTATGGTTCCATTTAAGATAAGGCGATATCCATTATCCGCGTCGATTTCAAGAGCAAGATTGCGATCATCAGTTGCTTTGAAAGTTGTGCTATAACGTGCCGAGAAATCATTAGCGATGATATTACCTGTTACCGTCTGACCTTCCTGCCAGATATGGTTCAAAACAGTTTCTGTACGAACAGCAAGGGGCTGCCCTTTAAGCCCAGTATTATCATAATATTCGGCCTTGAACCCCTGCTTACCTTCATTAGTAAACTGCTTGCTTACATCCTCATAATTTAAAAGATCATTATTCGTAAAGTTCACCGCTTTTTCATAGATCACCTCTGTATTGGCGCCTACCTTGTCTTTAATTCCCTGCAAAACGGTGTACAGTCTGGATGGATTTCCATTATAGTTACCAAGGATTGAAACTTTGTTGTCTGCATTCGGGCCCAGAACCACAATTTTACGTAAGCCCTTACTCAAAGGAAGAACCTTATCGTTCTTTAGCAAGACCATCGACTGTTGAGCCATCTGCAATGCGTGCTCCCTATGCCGGGCATCTTCCAATATAGAAGTTGGAGTTTGAGCGTATTTAACGATTGAAACGGGATCAAATAATCCCAGCTGGAATCTTATCATAAACAAGCGTTTTACCGACACATCAATTTGCTGCTCGCTTATTTTATTTTCTTTAACGCCCTGTACTAAAGAGAGGTAAGCACCCTTTCCGCATTCCACGTCCGTTCCGTGAAGAACAGCGTCAACCGAAGCTGACACCGCATCCGGATGAGTTTTATGCTTGGTAAAAAAATCTTCAATGCCGGCACAATCCGAGGTTACGTACCCGGTAAACTTCCAGTCTTTGCGAAGAATATCGTTCATTAAAATATCACTTGCACAGCAAGGTTGGGTGCGAAAAGCGTTGTATGCACACATTACTCCCGCCACTTTCGAGTCAACCACCAATTTTTGAAAAGCCGGCAGATAAGTATCCCACAGATCATATGCGGAAACATCTATATCAAAATGATGACGGAGAGGTTCAGGGCCGCTATGTACGGCATAGTGTTTCGCGCAAGCAGCTGCCTTCAGATATTTAGGGTCATCTCCCTGCAAGCCTCTTACAAATGCATCACCAAGCACCGATGTAAGATACGGGTCTTCACCGTAAGTTTCCTGGCCTCTTCCCCAGCGCGGATCGCGGAAAATATTAATATTGGGAGTCCAGTATGTAAGCCCCTGATATCTCTTACCCGCCACACCCGATTCCATTGCTTTGTTGTACACGGCTCTTCCTTCAAGGGCCGAATAATCAGCCATATTATAAAGTGCCTGAGCATTGAATGTAGCAGCCATGGCAATAGCCTGCGGGAAAACGGTAGTATTATAAGGAGTCCGGGCAACACCATGAAGCACCTCATTCCACCAATCATACGCCGGAATACCTAGTCGCGGGATTGCCGGTGCAGAGTTTAACATTTGAGCAACTTTCTCTTCGAGCGTTAGGCGGCTCACTAAATCATTCACCCGCTGGTCGAAACTTAATTTGTGATTCTGAAAGGGATATTGGTTAGTTTGCGCATTCGATACAACAGGAATAAATAATAAGCCTAAAACGCTGAGAATGGCAGAAATTGCTTTAATCTTCATCAATGTAAAAAAGAATGGATGTTGGGTGTTCAGAGTAGATCAGTTTCCACGAACATTTTAAAATCGGTTAATAATTTCAGCTACGTTAACTTTGTATTAAATCGTCGTTGCTACGCAAACCTAAGCGCCGGTGCAGAAAAAAAGGTTTAAAAATTAATCAAACAAGTCAAAAAACAAGTAATTTGAACAGGTAGCTAACTTTGTTACAAAGGATATCGGATATTGATTAGCAGATCAAGACCATTTAGTTAATCTTTGCCGTAACCCCATTTAATTCTTTGATGTATTCGGTAGGTTTCTGATGGAATTTTGCCTTGAAACAGGTGCTGAAATACTTAGGGTCGTTAAAACCGACCGAGTAAGCAACCGTTGACACATTCTTTTCGCCGAGGTCAAACAGCTTTCTGGCGCGGTTCAACCTTGTCTCTCTGACAAATTCTACCGGCGCCGAATTGGTGAGGCTTTTAAATTTCTTAAAAAACGCCGACCGGCTCATTCCAACGGATTCGGCTACATCGTCGATATTAAAATCCGAATCGCCGAGCCGCTCATCAACAATCTTTATTATCCTCTCTAAAAATTGCTGATCGTGAGATGTTATAACGATGTCGGGAGAGCTTATTTCACTTATATTTTTACCTGCTAAAAGAGATTGGAAAAGTTTCTTCCGTTGCGATATCAAACTTTGGATCACCGTCTGCAGCAAATCCATCTGGAATGGCTTACTGATATAATAATCAGCTCCGTACCTAAGGGCTTCGATCTGACTTTGCACGGAAAACTTTGCCGTCAACAATACCACCGGAATGTGACTGGTGGAAATATCATTTTTCAGAGCATCAAGCATTTGGATCCCATCCAGTTTGGGCATCATAATGTCTGATAAAACAAGATCAGGTAGCAACTCCTTGGCTTTGTGCAAGCCTTCTTCCCCGTCTTTAGCGGTGTGAACGTTATAATGATCAAGCAGCTTGTTGGCCAGGAAGGTCCGGAGTTCATCATTATCTTCAACCAGTAAAACCGAAGGCCGGCCAGTTACGTTTGAATCCAAAGGCGGTTGAAATACCTCTATCGATTGATTTACAAGATTCCGCTCGTTTTCCCGAACCGGCGAAAGAGTTGCGAAATGGGAATTTGCCGGATTAAAATGTTCTTTACCCAGTAACATCTCAACTACCACGCTAAGTCCCTGGGGCGAATTGCTTTTAGCGTAGATCTTTCCGCTATGGAGTTCTACCAGTTCCTTTGAAAGGGCAAGGCCTATACCAGTGCCCTTGGTAGGTTTTGACGGACCATTCAGTCCTTCGTAATACAACTCAAATATTTTATCCAGTTCATCTTCAGGCACTCCAATCCCTTCATCGACAACTTCCAGCCTGAGTGTATTGTCGCTTAATTCTTCAGTTATATTAATTTGAATGTTTCCGTTATCCGGAGAAAACTTGATTGCATTAGCCAGCAGATTGTAAATTACGATATCCAGCTTCTCCACATCAACCCAAAGCAGCAGTTCCGGCAGGTTTGAACGAACGCTCACTGATATTTTCCTTGTAGTAAGAGATTCCTCAAAGTACTCGATAACCCCTTTGGTGAAGGAAACAACGTCGATCTGGCTTATTTTCAAGAGCGCTTTTCCGCTCTGTGCTTTTCTCAGATCGAGCACCTGGTTAACCAGCCGAACCATCCGCCGGGCATTCTTAATAACCACATTTATATATTCAGTCCCTTTTACAGATAACCTTTCGCTTTGTAAAATCTCCTCGGCGGGATTAACAATCAAAGTAAGAGGAGTTCTTAATTCATGCGAAACCTGTGTAAAGAAGTTTAATTTCAGATCAGCTAAACGTCTTTCAATGGCTATCCCCTGTCTTAATCTTAACATAGTGAGGGCCACTCTCTTTGCAATTAAAAGCACTACGCCCGCTACAAATATGTAGAAGAGGTAAGCCCACCATGTTTTCCAGGGCGGGGGTAGAATAGATATAGCTAACGACTTTTGAGGAATCTCGCTGTAAAGATACTCTGTCTGGCTCCTTACCTCAAACACATACTTTCCAGGCGGCAAATTAGTATATGTTGCTCTCCGTTGGCCGTTATTCACCTGCCAGGCTTCTTCAAAACCCTTCAGGCGGTAAACATAGGTATCCTTGTTCTGTAAGCGATAATCCAACACGGCAAAGTCTATACTGATGGTGTTTTCGTCGTGCTTCAGTTCTACTTCCGAACCGTTATTAGTACCGGGGTTGGGAGGCAGGAACTTTCCAGGGACAACATCGACGTTGTTAACTTTGAACGCGGTCAAAGCCAGATTAACACTAATTTTTTGTGTTCCGATTTTTTTTGGATCAAAAGACCAGTAACCCTCCAGCGAGCCAAACACCAGCTCTCCGCTTCTTAATCTGGTAACACTTCCTTCAGAGAATGCAACGTCAGACAGCCCATCATACAAGCCAAAGTTCTGGAACTTTTTCTCGGCAACAATAAACTTAGAGAGGCCGTTTTGTGTAGCTAGCCAAAAATTACCGCTCTTGTCCTCTATGCAGCTTAAAACATAATCGCTCGGAAGGCCGTTTTTGGTTGAGTAATTTTCAAACGTAATTCTACCTGATGCACCGTGTACGATAGCTCTGTTGAGACCTCCGGATGCGGTACATACCCACATTCTATTTCGGGAATCCCGATATATATACTGTACATCATCGCCTCCAAGGCTATTAATATTTCCCGGCTCTTTTTTATGTACAACAAACTTATAAGTATCGGGCGATCCAAGATCGGGATCAAAAACTATTAATCCTTCGGTGGTGGCCACCCAGATCTTCCCGCTTGCGTCCTCAGCAATGTGCCGTACTTTATTATAATTCCCTTTGGGATAATTTTTAAATGAAGTTTGCGTGGTTATAAATTCTGTTTTGTCTCCTCGTTCATCTATAAGAATTAAACCGTCGCCGTAAGAACCTGCCCATATCCTGCCCTTACTGTCTTCCAAAACAGTATAAACCATGGTAGTATTTAAGGAGCGGGGATTTGAATCGCTTTTTACAAAATGACTTAGTTTATACCGGCTTTTCTCCTCATTTAAAGGCTCTGCCTTATATAAGCCGTTATCTTTGGTGCCCAGCCAGATCCTCCCTTTCCTGTCTTCAACTATGCAATATGCCCCTTGCCCGGTTTCGGGCTTCGAGTCAAACAGATCGTTCAGCACTTTTCCGTTATCGATGACGAAAATCCCGCCCGACTTTGTTCCAATCCACAGTCGGTTTTTACGATCTGCCAACACACTTCTAACTTCATTACTTGACCTGTTAAAACTGCTATTCCTGAGAATGCTCTGCTTGAAATCGCTTCTCTGAAATACAATCTTTTCAAGCCCCCGGGCATCTGTACTCAACCATAATACGCCCGTAGGATCGTAATAAAGAGCAGTAACAGAATTTGAAAAACGGCTGTATGGGTTGCGTGGTTCGTTATAAAAATACTCTACTTCATCCTTTTTTCTATCGTAGTAGCCGAAGCCGCAGCCCTTCATATAGGTCCAAACGGTGCCTTCCTTATCTTCAAAAACCTTATAATCTTCCGGAATATGCAAATAATTACTCAGGTTTTTCTGCGTAAAATACCGGTATCGACCGCTTTTGGGCTCTAGTTTATATACACCTATTATTGCAGGCTCTATCCACAGTAAACCCGAACGGTCTTCATAAATAGAAAATAAAGGTTCTCCCTTGTTTATCTGAGTAGCGGCTAGTTTACTGCCGTCTGCAGCGATAGAAATAACTGCGCCAGTTGCCGTGGTGCAATAGATTTTGTTACTCCTTGCGGAAATATGCACATTATTGAGGGCCGCTTTACTTACTTTATACTTACGGAGGGTATTTGAATTCTTTTTGTAATCAAGCAAGTATCCACTTGAGGTAGTAAACCAAAGGTCGTTGCCACTTTCGTCTGCATGAGTATACACCAACCCCTTGAAGCGATTATCTGCTACAGCCCGGTAACTTTTATCAGCCTGTCTGGCGATACGAACCAATCCTCTTGACGTGCCCAGCCAGGCATTTTTTGATTTATCAAGATGAAAAAAAAGAATATCGTTTGAAGGCAACTGAAAACCATGCTTCAGTCCTTTTGCAAATCTTACCACCGATGGAGTTTGACTTGCACTGTTCTTAATCAGAAAAAGTCCCTGATCCACACTTTTCAACCAGACACCTTCATCACCCACCTGCAAAATCTTACTGAAAAGAATAGCTTCTGTTCCTTTAACATTAAGAAGATCTGAAATCGCTAAAAACTCCTCGGACCGCTTATCAAACCTGTAAATCTGGCTATCATAAGCCCTTAGCCAGATAAAACCCGCTTTGTCATCAACTATTTCATAAACCCTGTTGCTTCGTAAACTTGAATTATCTCCGGGATAAGATTTGAAATTAACGAAATTATGCCCGTCAAACCGGCTGATGCCAGCCCATGAACCAATCCATATATATCCTTCATTATCTTTAATGATAGAGCGAATGCGGTTGTCGGGAAGTCCGTCGCTTGTAGAATAATGACTTATAATACTTTTAACCTGGGATTGTGCGCTTAAGCCCCAGAGCATAAAAAAAAGAAATCCGCCCCTTTTTAAAATCCCAAAAATCATCTCTTTATACTGCCCTTTACTTCTAACATAAAGATATTAGAAAATTTTATTGTCCTGTAATTCCCTCTGGGATAAAACCCAGGGCTCGTTCATCTTCTAATGGTAATTTAGCCTATTTTAGGGAGAAATCAAATATATAAAGAAACCGGACTTCGCCCGTTATTCTGCGGGCTAAATAAATTATCGAATGAAAATCAGGTTATTTAAATAGATTCCGGCTATCCGGATTGAAAAGAACCAACAGACTTATTCCTAAGAACGCAATATTCTGCCGGGCAGGTAAAATTAAAAGCTCCCGTTGATGGTGTCAACGGGAGCTTTTAAGAGGCGATCTACGCTCAATCAAATTCCATTACAGGTATTGCCTGATAAAGTTGCACCCGCCCCGGTTGATGAGGTAACTGCAGATTTCACGCTTGAAGCAGAAAGTATTGAAATACTGTAAGGAGGGATAAATGCATTTACGCCATTACCCGCTGTATTGCCGCTAACATTAGTAAAAATATTATTCCTTACCTGAACTGCCGTCGACCTGTTATCCATCCGGTCTATAGGATTCTTTACATTTTCAAACACATTGGATTCTACTAACAGATTGGCTTCAAATCCGGCCTGCACACAATAACTGCTCGCCGTGCTGTTAAAGTAACTGTTAACGATATGAACTTTTCCGAATCTTACCCGCGGCATACGAGCTTTACAGCCCGGCGCCCACCAGCATTTCGAAAATGTGATCTGTAGTTTGCCCCGGTCGGCAATGGCATCATCTCCGGAACCAATTAAGTTCGAAAACCTGTGATCATCAGATCCACCCGGTCCATCAGGCCTTGGCGCTTTCAGGTATGTGAATTTGGTCCAGGATACGGTGATGAAATCTGAAGTATTTTTAATATCAAGATTGCCATCGACACCGTCTCTGAACTCGCAATGGTCAACCCAGATATTCTTGCAAGCGTCGATGGTTAGATTATCCTTCCCGTCTACATCGTACGCACCAGGCCCCTCAAAAATGAGGTTTTTGATAATGACGTTCGTCAGTCGTTTCATGTACAGGATCCCTGATCCCGAGGCGGTCTGATCTGTAGAAACCAGCTTTGCTCCCCTTGACCCAAAAATGGTTTTATTGGTCTGATCCTGGAAAGAGATTCCACCGCCCGAAGGTATGGCAATGGTTCCGTTTACCTGGATGACTTTAACGCTGGTGTTAAGGATCGCCGATTTCAAAGCCGAATAGCTCGTTACCACTGTCGGAGTAACATCGCCGCCCCCCCAGGTTCCGCCGTTTCGCGATGCCCAGCCTTGTGCGGAACAGGCCAGTACGGAAGCTGAATTTTTTCTGGACGTTTGAGTTTCTGTTCCGGCAGCAGAATTTACATCTACCCCTTTTTTGCAACTTAACAGAATACTTAGCATTGCAACAGCAATAGCCGACATACGAATTAGTTTTGTTTTCATTTTTGTTTGGTTTTTTTGGTTAATTATTGGGTTTGTTTTTTCATATATTTTATTGCCCAGGCATATTGCCCGACCAGCACTTGCGGTAAAATACAGCGTATTGATCATGCTCATCACTCAGTAAGGCGGTAGTTCATCGCAGCAGAATTTCACTGCTTTCAAATGTTTTTCTTTTTGGTTTCAGGTATAATGTGGCAGCAGTAATGCGCAATATGCGAACACACTGGGACCCAAAGGTTTAAAAAAAGATATAAAAGGTCAAATTTTTGATAAAGCGCTTCGAAAAATCAGACAATAACTCTCGGTATTCCTATAGATTTCACCTTGCTTCATCTCATCGAGCGCTTCTTCCCACCCGAGCACATTACAACATGAGAGGTAATTTTTAAACCCAATAAATCAAATTTTAAACCTCGGCAGTTCCTTCAATCTTTAATATTGCCGGTAGCGGTTTTGATCACTCTTGTGCTCTGCCGTATAACCAATTATTGATCAATAAGCTTTAGCAAGGTCGGCAGGATGACAGATCGCCTGGACAGATCCTTTTCGCTCCGGGAAATTCACTGTTTCGGATGGAAACCGGAGCACCAAAATAAAAGGCACTATATAACAGTGCTAACATTTACAGAATATAAACCAATTTCTAACAATAAATAAACTGATATGAGGAAACACTTTTACTTACTCTTAGCATTCCTATTTGCACAAAGTGCATGGGCTCAGGAAAAGCTTCTGTATTCTACAGACTTTCAGAATTGGACCGCTTTCTCGGCGGCCACAGAACAAACATTTCCCAAAACAACAGACTTTTCCGGGGAGACATTAAATTTTAAGCTCTTCCAGGTTTGGATAAACCCGACCGGAAGAGATGAGACCAGATTCAAATACACGCCCCAAACAGCGCCAAATGTACAGGTAACTGATGGCTGGGCCCAGGCGCAGAAAGTTGCTGGCTCTTACATGGAGCTTTCGCCTTTAAAGTCCATTACGAAAGTAACCTTTGTACATGGTGCGACAGGAAGCAGCAGAGGGTACAAGCTCTGGAAGAAAAATGCTACCGATGCTGATTGGGTAGTAGTATCAAGTGCATTTGCCAGCCCCAGCGCAGGGCAGGAAGTGACAGTAAATATTAACGATACTAATGTTGCTTTGAAGTTTACCAATCTGGCTGAAACCCAGAATGCTTATATGTTCAGCCTCAAAATTTATGGAAATTATGTTTCTGCAAATCCACAGTTTCCGTTAACAACCAGTTTAAATATTGAAGCAGCTGGTACAGTAACTAAAACCCCTAATAGTGACAACTATGACCAGGGTACTTCTGTGAACTTGCAGGCCACACCAAATTTCGGGTACAAATTTATAAAATGGACCGACTCTACCGATGCAGAGCTATCGACCACCAACCCTTACGCAGTTACTGTAAATTCGAAACAAAAAATCAAAGCTGTATTCGCAGCCGTAAACACCTATACTCTTGATGTAACAAAACTAGGTTCTAAATGGGGCGAAATCTCCTTAACGCCCGCACCCAACAACGGAAAATATGAAGAAGGGACCGAGGTAACGATGAAAGTTGTTCCTAATGCGGTCACCAATTTCAGCTATTGGGAAGACAATTCGACTGTTTCGCAGCGGGTGGTTACGATGAATGCAAATAAATCATTTACCGCCACGTTCGATGAGGTACCTTTTATAGTGGGCTGGGACTTCCGGTCGCAGACTCCTACATCATCCAGACCAGGAGACTATTCTTCGGAAACAAGCAATACCGGGACGATCAATCTGTACGAATCTGTTAATGGCGCTGCACCGGTGGTTAAAGGATGGCTTGCATCACTGGGAGCTTTTTCTCCATCGTACCCGCATGTCCGGTTCTGGTCAGCCGGGGCGGAGTTTAAAACCACCCGCAGACATTTAAAAGCTCAATTTGCAACAACGAACTATAAAAATGTGCAGGTAAAATCGATGATCTCCGGGAATTATCAGGCCTATTCGATCATGACAATGCAATACTCGCTGGACGACATTACCTTTAAAGAGTTTGCCCGTGCTGATTTAACTCAAACGTTCGGCAGCTCATGGAAAGATTTGAACGCAGTGCTCCCCGTTGAGGCCGAAAATCAGCCGAAAGTATATGTGAGATGGATTGCCGATACCACAAGTCCGATTATAAATGAAGGTACCGACAATGACGGAACCGCTGTCACCAATGTTTTTGTATTTGGGGATAAAAATGTGCCACCAGATAATGTTGCGCCAGTGTTCGTTTCGGCGGTTCCTGCATCTGGCTCGGCAACTGCCACTACCAGCGGGTCTATCGTTGTTACCTTCGACGAGAAATTGAAAGCTGGCAGTGGAGATATTACGCTGGGTTCAACCGTCTTAACCGGATCTTACGGCTCAAAAACCGTTACCTTTAAGTACGAAAAATTAAATTACGACACGGAATATACCTTTACTATTCCTTCTGGCGCTTTAACCGACCTTTCGGGAAATGTGTTTGCAGGGCTGACTTACAAATTCAGAACCGGCAAACGGACTGAACCCACCAAAAAAGTATTTGACGCCGTGGTTGCCAAAGACGGCTCGGGCGATTACACTTCTGTAATAGACGCTATTGCCGCAGCACCCACAGGAAGAACTTTACCATGGCTTATCTATATCAAAAATGGCAAATACGTGGGTCATCACGATATTCCATCAAACAAGCCGTTCATTCACTTAATCGGCCAGAAACGGGATAGCGTTATTTTGTCCGACAGCAGGCTTTCGGGCGGTCCGAACGCGGTACACGTTAGCTTGGGAGCAACGATGGTTGTTAATTCCAAAGATGTTTATTTTGAGAATCTTACCTTAGAAAACAGCGTTGGTTACGAAAACCTGACAGGTCCACAGGCTCTTGCCTTATATGCGTTAACAGATCGTTTTGCAACTAATAACGTTTGGCTAAGAAGCTACCAGGACACCTATCTTACCGCCTATTCAAACATCAACGACAGGCAATACCTGAAAAACTCGAAAATCGAGGGAGCTGTCGATTACATTTATGGCGGAGGCGACGTTTTCTTCGACAGATGTACCTTAACAAATAACCGCGCTGATGGCGGATACATTGTAGCGCCGAGCCATGCAACTGGTACCCTTTGGGGCTATGTGTTTAGCAATTGCACCATCGACGAATCTCCAAGGATCAGCAATGGAAGCAACTACTTTGGCAGGCCATGGCAAAACGCCCCAAAAACGGTATTTATCAATACTACTTTAAAATCCGGCATTAAACCGGCGGGCTGGTGGTACAAAATGGGTGCGATACCGGCAGTGTTTGCAGATTACAATACCATGGATAAAGACGGTAACCCTGTCGACCTGTCGCAACGTATTTCAGAATATGAGTACGATGTTAAAGATGCTAACGGCAACGTAACGAGCACTGTTAAAGGAACCGCGAAAAGTTCGTTAACTGATGCCGAGGCAGCCAACTATTCTTATGAAAACGTGATTTTGAGAAGCGGTGACACCTGGGATCCGAGAATGATGGCCGAAGCTCCGGAAAATCCGTCGAATGTACAAATCAGCGGCGCATCGCTTACCTGGAACAGCGTGCCGTATACACGCTTGTATATTGTTTTCCGGAATCAGGCTGTCGTCGGTTTTACTATCACTAATTCTTATACAGACGCCACAGCCCTTGGTGGCACAAGCTATACCTACGCTGTTCAGGCCGTTGGTGAATTTGGAGCTCTCAGCGGCTTAACCCAGGCCGTTGTTGCAGGTGCTAAGCAGGCTCAAACAATAGCTTTTAATGCATTGACCGGCAAAAACACAGCCGACGCAGACTTTGATGCCGGCGCAACAGCGTCTTCTGGCTTAGCGGTAAGCCTGAGTAGCAGCAATACCGCTGTAGCTACTATCGTGAATGGTAAGATCCATATCGTTGGAGCTGGTACTACAACTATTACCGCTTCGCAGGCGGGCGACGCTTCCTGGCTTGCTGCAACTGCTGTAGGCAGAGAGCTGGTGGTTACTGCCGCCCAACAATCCCAAACCATCACATTCAACGCTTTTTCTCCTAAGACTGTTACCGATACCGATTTCGATGCCAGCGCAACAGCATCTTCCGGCCTGGCAGTAAGCTTAAGCAGCAGCAATACTGCTGTAGCTACTATTCTGAACGGCAAGATTCACATCGTGGGAGCAGGGACAACAACTATTACCGCTTCACAGGCTGGCGATGCCACCTGGCTTGCTGCAACTCCGGTCAGCAGAGACTTAGTCGTTACTGCCACTCAACAATCTCAAACCATCACATTCAACGCTCTTTCTGCTAAGACTGTTACCGATGCCGACTTCGATGCCGGCGCAACAGCCTCTTCTGGCTTAGCCGTAAGCTTAAGCAGCAGTAATACCGCTGTAGCTACTATTGTGAGTGGTAAAATCCATATCGTGGGAGCTGGAACTACAACTATCACTGCTTCCCAGGCTGGCGATGCAAGCTGGGCTGCTGCAACTCCGGTAGGCAGGGAATTAGTGGTAAGCAAAGTAGCTCAAACCATCACATTTAATGTCCTGCCGGCTAAAAGCATCACTTCGGATGATTTTGCTGCCGGCGCTACGGCGAGTTCCGGCTTGACGGTAAGTTACTCCAGCAGCAATACAGGGGTGGCTACAATAGTGAACGGAACGATCCAGATAACAGGGGTGGGTTCTGCTGATATCACTGCCAGTCAGGCTGGAAATGCACAGTATAATGCTGCAGCTCCGGTGGTGCGGACCCTCGTGGTATCCGACCGCTTTAAGCTTCCTGCAAATAACTTCCAGGTGAAAGCTTCTGATGAAGTTTGCTCGACCGGGAATGATGGGAAGATCAATATCACAGCTACGCAGGATCTGGCCTACAAAGCCAGTGTAGTAATTAACGGCAGCAATACCGTACTTGCTTTTACCACTGCCCTTGAAATCCCTTCTTTAAATGCAGGGAACTATAAGGTTTGTATCACGGTTGACGGACAGGCGGATTACAGTCAGTGCTTTGACTTAACGGTGCGTGAGCCGCAGCCTTTAAGTATGTATTCGGTGGTTAAATCGGATGATAAAACAGTAGTTCTGAATATGACCGGATCCGAGCGGTATTTTATCCGGATGAACAATAAATCATATCAAACCACTACCAGCTCCATTACCTTACCTCTTGCCGAAGGCTTGAATCAGATCAGCGTAAGCACAGAAAAGGAATGTCAGGGTACCATTGAAAAGAGCATTTTCATTTCCGATGGTCATACCATTTATCCGAATCCCTTTGATCAGCATGTATTCATCAATATGGGTAATGACAGTTCTGCTTCGGCTAACGTAACGCTTACCGATTTAAGCGGAGCCCGTAAGTACGCTGCGGTTCAGAAAGTCCAGAACGGTGTAGTTCAGGTGAGTTTTTCTGACCTCCCTCAGGGAATGTATATCATTAATGTAAAAACCAGTTTAACCGAGAGTTCATCTAAAATATTAAAACAATGAAGCAACTGATTATAGCCATATTATGCATTAGTTTATTCGCCTGTAAAAAAGGCAAGAAAGTTCCCCCTGTGCCTGCCCAGGCGGTGCTGGTTTCGCCGGCAGCAAACGAAGCATGTACCAAGGGAACGATTATCTCGCCCACCAGTAGTTCGGTAACCTTGAAGTGGAACGCTGCTTCAAATGCTGATAGTTATGAGGTTGTGGTTAAAAACCTCTTAACTCAGGCGGAGACCAAACAGAGCAGCACCGCTACTCAGTTGGTGCTTAACCTAAGCAGTAACACACCTTTTTCATGGATGGTTGTTTCTAAATCGTCAGCCAGCGCCGAGGTGAGCACCAGTGAAACCCGTAAGTTCTACAACGCCGGACAAGCGGTTACTTACATGGCTCCTTTCCCGCCCGACAATCTTTTGCCGGCCATGCGGCAAGCGGTTACTGCGGTAAATGGTAAGATCAACCTCACCTGGACTGCTGATGATGCTGACAACGACCTGAGCAGCTATGATGTTTATCTGAGTACGGCAAGCAGTCCTGCTCTGTTACAAGCCGGTGTTATGGAGAAAAAACTGGATAATGTTACGGTAACTGCCGGAACTACTTATTACTGGAAAGTGGTAGCCAAAGACGCAAAAGGAAATACCTCTGAGTCGATGGTTAATACGTTTAAGGTGAATTAGGAAAAAAAAAGAGTTAACATCAACAGCCCGACACCAAGGTATCGGGCTGTTGATGTTTAATATAAACCCCGATAGACACTGCCTAACTTATCTGACGCACTTCATCGATTTCTGTACCATTACATAAACCGGATAGGCCAAGGCTATCCACGACAAATAATGCCAGATCCCTGTCCCCATAATTGCTAACAATAAACCGGCGATTGTGATAAGAGCTAAGAGAATGGGCATCCCCCAAACTTTAAAAAAAAGGTTGTTACTGTACGACATCTTCCTGAACAGTTGATAATGTGAGTGATTCTGAGCTTGCTATAAGCCGGGCTAATTGCTCGGCTTTTGCCTTGCGCCGGGCAATCCAAAGGTATAGTCCCGAAATAAGAACGATAATAGTGGCGATATCAAAAATAGCCCAGAGAATTTTCATTGGCATGCCGCCATAATCTCCAAAATGAAAAGGCTGCGATATTAGAATCGTTTTCAAATACCAGGGAAGATCTCTTATATCGGTTAACTCCCCCGTTTTAGCATCTATCAACGCCGGTTTAATTATTCTGGATGTTAAGGGACTGGTGCCTACCAAATACACGGCGTAATGGTGTTTGCTCGAATAAAGTGTGCCAGGGTAAGCCACAAAAGAAACTTCCATTCCCGGAGCTGCCTCTTCGGCTTTGGAAAGCGCCACGTCCAGAGAACTTAACGTGCCTTCAACTTTCGGCTTGTCTTTGTATGCCGATACCATGTCTGCAAGTTCGCTGGATCGCCACATATCCAGAGCCGGATCGGCCAGGGTATTGATCACTCCCGTAAGGCCCACGATAGATGCCCAGGCAAGCGTCACTATCCCCAATAAATTATGCAGATCGAGCCATTTTAATCTGGAAGATTTTTCCGTCCTGACCATCCCAAAATCAAAGCGCTTCATAATCGGACCATACAATATCACTCCGGAGATGATCGCAACAATGAAAAGAAGGCCCATAAAACCCAGAAAAAGCTTGCCAGGTAAGCCTGCGAACATATCAACGTGCAGGTAGTACATAATAAGCATAAAATCCAGCTCGTTCGGCGCAGCTTCAAGAACTTTGGCGGTACGCTCATCCATGGTAATGTAATGGTCGGCTTCTATTGGCGCTTCAGATGAATCGGCCAGCGTTACGAACATTTGTCCGGGATGGTCTTTCTTATCCCAGAAAATATACTTTACCTCTTTACCGGGAAGCTCGTTCATGGCATTTTGAAGTACCATGTCCTTCGAATATTTGGGGGCGCCTGCAGTAACAGCCGATACCTCCACTTCATCCTCCAGAAGATGGTCGATTTCTTCATAGAAGATCAAGGGCAATCCGGTAAAACATAACATCAATAAAAATGCAGTACACACCA
The DNA here is from genome assembly GCF_024436395.1 of Paradesertivirga mongoliensis. Classification (GTDB taxonomy): domain Bacteria; phylum Bacteroidota; class Bacteroidia; order Sphingobacteriales; family Sphingobacteriaceae; genus Paradesertivirga; species Paradesertivirga mongoliensis. Next base: position 816,897 of record NZ_JAFMZO010000003.1, read on the forward strand.
GGCTTGTCCATTTGTGGATATTGAACCAGGTCCTTATTATAGTCGCTTTCATTCGTACAGAGATTTCTTAAGATTAAATTTCCTTTGTGGAAAAACCGGCACTTCAAACAGTCGAAGCACCGGTGATTTTATTTCTAGAACTTGTAAGAAACACTGGCCGCGAAATTCCGTAATTTTTGCGGGTTCATAGTGGTGTATCCTATATAATACCGTTCATTAGTTAGATTATTAGCCTTCAGGCCAATCCTATATTTAGGCTGATCATAAAATAATGTAGCGCCGAGTATAGTATATGCAGGTAATGTAAATTCACCCATCGACGCGCTGTTCAAAATTTTATTGTCGCTGGCATAATTGAGTCCGAAGCCTGCACCCAGGCCTTTGATACTTGTTTGTGGCAGACGGTAGCTAACCCATAAATTAGCAAGGTAAGGTGAAGAGGCTGTAGCCGGACGGCGGCCGTTCACGTCTTCGTCGGCCTTTTCTAATTTTGAATCATTGTAACTGAAGCCGGCAATAAGGTTTAGCCCTGAAACTGGGTTGGCGATGAAATCAAATTCAATTCCTTTGCTCAACTGAGTTCCGTCCTGAATTTGAGTGTTTGCCTCTAAACCGGCACGAAGAATATCTTTAACCTGGATAGAATAGTAGCTTACAGTTCCGCTAAGCTTTCCCTGCAAAGCATTCACCTTTAAACCGCCTTCAAATTGATTCGCCTGCTCGGGTTTTGCGTTTATTGGAGGTCCGTCGGGTATTGTCTGGTAAATTCCTTTATTATTGAAGCCATTCTGATAATTCGCAAACAATGAAAGTTTGTTTTTGATAGGTTGATAAACCACTCCAAACTTTGGAGAAAATGCTGTTTGACTGAAGGGTTCAAGATCCCCGCCTTCTCTTCCACCTTTATTTTCAAACCGGTCAACCCGAAGGGCTGTTAAGATATTCAGATTATCTGTAAGATTCAACACATTGGAAACGAATGCACTATAGGTGTTAATCTTATTTACTATCGGATATGTACCGGGAGTAGTAGTAGAATATACCCCTTGCATGCTCTCTCCATTGAAAGTACTGTAGTCAAAATTTTCATCATTTAACGGAGCTACGTCAAAATTACTGTAAAAGAAGTGCTGGTTGGAATTAATCCTGAAATAGTCGAGCCCTAAAACTACACGGTTCCTTAAACTTCCAAACTTAAAATCTCCGTTAAAGATCTGCTGAACTTCAAAAACGGTGTTTTTGCTATCGTCTGTCGACTGATCAGCCCGGGCCAGATAATTAGCCTTCCCCGCATCGGCCAATTTACCCGTAATTTCATTATCAGGGACGAGATAGAAGTACGGCGAGAACCCATTCGAGAAACTATTGCTGGATGTAAGGTTAGTAGAACTTGTCCAATTACCAGACAGTTTATAATTTATTTGACCGAAGACATTAGCACTTCTCGACTTTTGCGATAAACCATCGCCCATATAAGATTTTTCATAGTCAAGGTTTAATTGATCAGGACTGGAAGCTCCCAACTGTGCAGCTGGATAGTAAAAGAAAAGCATCTGCTTTCCGATTTTCCGTCCGTCGTAGAGTTCGGCGTCAAGGTTTATCGACAACCGGTCGCTGGGTTGATACAATAAAGATGGTGTTGCCGCCCAGCTTCTGTCAAATCCCTGTTGCTGGAAAGTACCTTCATAATTATAAGCTGTATTTAAACGAAACATTAATTTCCCCGACTTGTCGACAGGGGTATTCAGATCTACACTAATTCTGTTAAAATCATAGCTCCCTGCTCCAAGCGTTACCTCGGTGGCAAACGAATTGAAGGGCTTTTTTGTAACACGATTTAACAAACCGCCATAAGAGGTTAATTTACTGCCAAAAAGGGTTGCCGAAGGGCCCTTAATTACTTCCAGTTTTTCCAGGTTTATTGCATCAATCTGGTTGGTCACCATACCTGCAATTCCATTTCTTAGACCGCTTTGGACGATAAATCCTCTACTGTTATAATAACTCCCTCCATCGCCCCCTCTTCCGGTCGCTTCCCACATTTTTTGAATACCTGGAGTATTATTGATGGCATCATCAACACTGAATATCAACTGCTCCTGAAGCAATTCTTTGCTCACAACATGATAAACCTGTGGATTTTCGAGGTTATCTAACTGCATTTTTGAAACGAATGCACTTTCCTTTCTCGCGAACTTGTTGGAGTTGCCGCGAACAACTACTTCTTTCAATTGCTCGTTATCTTCATTCAGGGTAAAATCAACAATGGTAGATTGATTGGCGCTAACCACCACTTCGTGCGACTGGCTTACAAGACCTACATAGCTGGCAACGATTACGTATGTGCCTGGCGTGATATTTTTTAACTGATAGCTCCCTTTAGCATCAACGATAGTGCCTCTATCGCCTTTAAGGCCAATGTTAACAAATTCGGCAGGTTTACCATCCGAAGTTTTGACTGTTCCTTTTACCTCACCAAACTTTTTAGTTTGGGAAATGGCTGAAAGATGGAACAAAACTAAAAAGCAGGTTAATGCTTTGAGTGATCTTACATTTAGGGGTATATGAAAATACATCTTATTTAGATTAATTAAAAATAAGACGCAAAGAAAATATTATTTTATTCTAAATGCAAATTATTTAGAATAATTCTAATTAAGGCGACTGACCGGCCCCGAATATCTAAATCATTTATGTACGACAGGCATATTTCATCGGTCCCCCTATACCAATATGCTGTATTGCTATATTTGAAGTCAGCCTTAGGGATACTTACTCATAAATATTTTTAATTATTCCTAATTTCAAAATACATTACTATGTTAGCACTCTTATCAAAAAACAACCTATCCTTATCCCCTTAAAAAACAATGCGTTCGCTTACAAAATTCCGCCTGTCTCTGCTCAATATCACCATGTCGCTATTACTCATTCTTTTGGTGAATACTAGTGTGTTTGCCCAACCCAAACCGGCAGATACCCCTGAAGACGCGGCATCCCGCTTATCATACCTCAGCTCGGCAATCGACACATTTAATAAGCGACTACCGCCAGAAAAGCTATTTGTACACACCGACAAAAATTTTTATACCCTGGGCGACACCCTTTGGTTTAAGTCCTACCTTTTCAATGGTTTAACAGGTTCATACACCACTAAAAGCGGTATTGTATATCTAGATTTGATAAGCGACAGCGCGGTGCTGGCAAAAAGTATTTCTGTGCCTGCGTTTATAGGCCTTTCATGGGGGCAGATTAGCCTTCAGGAAGAGCATTTTAAAGAAGGATTTTACACCCTGAGAGCCTATACCAACTGGATGCAGAACTTCGGCGAACAGTCTTTTTTCAGCAAACGCATTTATATAGCCAATCCTGCGAAAAACCATTGGCTGGTTAGCCAGTCGAACGCCGTGAATGGATCGAAAAACCTTTTTAATTATTCGCTCCAATTTAAAAGAGCCGATAAGGAAGTATTTGGCTATAAGAACCTGCAATGGCAGATCAGCGATGGACGCAAGACCCAGGCGAGGGGTAATTACGAATCGATCAACAACACCTTAGATGGCAGCATCGATTTTAATACCATCAAAGGACCCTTATTTATGCGAATACAGGAAAAGGGCGGCGAAAAGCAACAGCTTACTTTTCCGCTTGTTGCAAGCATCTCGCCCGATATCGATCTTCAATTTATGCCAGAAGGTGGTTATCTGGTATCCGGCTTACCTTGTAAGGTTGCATTTAAAGCGCTCGACATCTACGGTAAAGGCATCAATTTAAGCGGTATTCTTAAAAACAGCCAAAATGAAACCCTGGCCGAGTTTGAAACCATACATAAAGGCATGGGGTCCTTTATCCTTAACCCTACAGCAGCCGGCGGCTATTATGTGCTTGCCAAATGGGGTAATGGACTAACAAAGAAAATACCGCTCCCCGAGATAAAAACATCAGGGTCCGCTTTGCAGATTGGTAATACTTCATCCGATTCTTTACGGGTAGAAGTCCTCTTTACCGAAGACCTTGTGACCAGGCAGGAGTACACACTGGCAGGATTCTCGGCCGGACAGACATACTTTTCCGCCACGTTTAAAGCCGACCGGCAACGGATGCGCCTAAGAGTTCCGAAAGAACTATTTCCATCAGGAATTGCTCATTTCACCTTATTTAATTCTAAAAATGAGCCGCTGAACGAGCGAATTACCTTCATCAATCATAGCGATATCCTGAACATAGAGATTGCGTCAGCCACACATCATTTAAGAGACAGCGTTCCGCTAAGTATCCGGGTAACCGATAAAAAAGGAAAGCCGGTACAAGCGAGTTTATCAGTGTCGGTTACGGATGATTCGCAGGTATACCCTGATTTGTTGCAGGCAAATATTGTTACCGAAATGCTTTTTGGCGGCGGATTGAAAGGCGATATTGAAGAGCCCGCATGGTACTTCAACGGCGCTGAAAACACCCACGAAGCCCTTGAGCTGCTTATGCTGACACAGGGCTGGACAGGTTACCCCTGGAGGGACATTTTTAACCCCGCTATTAAACCTGCGTTTGCCGCGCAGCCAGATTTACTGGTCTCGGGAAAGGTTACCAACGTGTTAAACAAGCCCGTAGCAAATGCAAAAATGGTGTTGCTGGCAAAAGGTAAATATAATATCATCAGGGATACGCTCACAAATGCCGAAGGCCGTTTTGAATTCCGAAACTTCCCTCCGGTAGATACGGTTAGCTTTGTGGTGCAGTCGCGTAATGCGCGAGGTAAAAGTTTCGGTATTGGCCTTGAGATGGACGTGATCAAACCAGCTCCATTTACACTGCGGCACAGCGCCACCGACATTCCATGGTTTGTTAGTGCCGACCCCCGATCGCTTCAACTGTTCAGCAATATGCAAAAACTTAAAGCCGATGAAAACCTGGGTGGAAAAAACGTCTTAAAAGAGGTGTTGATTGCCGGGAAGAGAATTATTCCTAAATCTAAGAACCTGAACGGTCCGGGTGAAGCAGACCAGATTATTGACGAACTAGCCGCTCAAAAGGCGGGAGATCAATCGCTGTTACAGTTTCTGCAAGACAATGTTAAAGGTTTCGCCATCCGTTCGCGGGATACTGATCAGTACTTTTACGTAAACGATAAAAAAGTTCGCTTTGTGGTAGACGGAATGGAACTGAACCGCTTTTATGCGCCAGATGATCCTCCAACATTAAATCAGTACTATCAGTTTATAACAGACGCTCTGGCGAGCCTGACGGCTGCAGAGATTCTGGGCGTAGAAGTAATGTATAACACCAAACATGCCCACAAGTACGCATCTTCATTTTTGAATATTGATGAGCAGATTGGAAATGCCGGTCGGCCAATGCCTGCTCCCCGCCCTGGAGGTCCCCGGGCGAGTGTGCGTGATCAGTTTTTATCCGGCAACGATATAGCCTTCCTGGAAATAACCACGCGAGCCGGGCAGGGTATATTTTTCAGAAAAAGCGCAGGAATAGCGGTATACCGTCCGTTGCCATTAACCTGGCCTAAACAATTTTATCGCCCTAAATATTCGCCTGCAAGCACATCAAAGTCGCCGGACCTGCGATCAACCTTACATTGGGAGCCGAATATTCTGACTAGTTTGAACGGCGAGGGCTTTACTTCCTTTTATTCTTCTGATAATTCGGGAACATATACTGTGATTGTACAAGGAAGTGATATGGGCGGTTTGGTGGGTTTTAGAAATATCAAGGTTACAGTTGGCAAATAAACCAGAGATCAATCCTATGCAGCACAATTTGACCTAATTAAGATTTTAATAAAAAATACCCTTTTTTAACTATTTTTTTGTCACTTTAATAATTAAACGTATATTTAGAGACCAAACTAACCAAATATACCTAAAAGCTTCCATCCCGAAAGGTGGAAGCTTTCTTATTTTTATACAGCCCAAAAGCAAATGTTAAATTTTTGTTAAAGTTTTAAGATTTTCTTTGCAAATATCGCAATGGTCCGTATATTTGTGTCAGGTTTATAATTGGTTAGTTAAAAGGTCTTCACTCTCCCCGTTTGAAGACCTTTTTTTTATTTAACCTTCTTGCCCCATCACTTTCTTTCTACAAACCGGCACCTTATCTTTGATTATGAGAAGATTCATACTTGCATTGTGCACAGTTTTTCTATTCACCTCGTTCTCTCCGAAGAAAGAGCTGAAATGGATGGCCATCGGTGATTCCATTACCTATCTTAACGACCATCAGGTCAATGCAGACAACAGGATCACCCGGGGTTATATGACAAGAGTGGTTGAGAAACTCCCCCATATCAGCTTCAAAAACCACGGACACAGTGGCTGGACAGCTGCCCGTATGGCCGCAAATTTCGACAATCAGGACATAGAACCGGCAGATATCTACTCTATCTTCTTCGGCACGAACGACTGGAACAGTGCTTTTCCCCTTGGCACTTTAAACGATTATCAGAATAATACAGGGAACACAACATTTTACGGCTCCTACAGAACAATGGTCAATAAGATCCGCAACCTGAACCCTCATGCTAAAATTATTCTTATTACGCCAATGCAACGGGTAGACTTTGTATACCTGAAAAACTATAAAAACAACGCGAAAGGATCGTATAGCGACCGGAAAGGCTTATATCTGTCGCAATACGCCGACGCCATCAACACCATTGCTAAATCAGAAAACTTCGCGGTAGCAGATCTATACTTTAAAAGCGGTATGAATTTAAAAGAAATGGTGAGGTTTAAGCGATTGAAAGACCCGAAAACGGGTAAATATAAAAACTTCAAATATCCCGATTTTATTGATATTCCCTTTAACCCCGAAACCGATGAATACCCTTACCCAGTTGAAGCGATTAGACTCACTTACGATGGCCTCCACCCATCAGATAAAGGAATGGCGATAATTTCAAAAATGCTGGTCAAGGTGATGAAGAAGTATTAAAAGGTTAACAAATCCGTCATCCTATCCTTCTTATGATTTTGGTACATACCCTGCTATTGTGGCAGGGACATTCCCATAACCCGACCTGGTCTTGATTTCTCATCACTACACGCTCCCCCGCCGGGCATCCCGAAAAAGTGCTAAGATATAGCCCCCTCTTACAATGATCTCACCTTTACAATAGCCGGCTTAAGCCAGGGCGAACTGAGGCGTACCGTTACTTCATCAGAGGTCTTACCCCCCATTTGTATGTAGATGATCATTTTGCCATGGAAAGCACGTTGCCTGTTGTCGGTATAATTACCCATATCAGCGTTATTTCCTGCCTCCATACCGAGTAGTCTGGCGTTTCCGGCAACTTCGCATGTGATCTCATCATCGGCGGTTGCTACCGGAATACCGTCTTCATCAACAAGCTGCAATTCAATTTGTGCTACGCCATCAACGGCCTTGACATTTACCTCTTCGCCTTGAAGTACTTTAATTGCCTGCGGACGTTTGCTGGATTGTAAATAGTGACGAACCGTTTCCTTTCCTTTAGCATCCATACCTATCACTTCGAGCTTACCGGCAGAATATGGGATATCCCAATAGATAATTCCGTTCTTCTGGTCGTATTCTTTTGTTGGGCCAACTTCCGTTCCATTCAGTTCCAAACGTGCTTTTGCCGCATTGGTATAAGAAACCACGCGGATGATTTGTCCGGCTTGGTAATTCCAGATTGGCCATGCATCCATTGATGGAGCCTGATTTCTTTGCTGCCCCTGCTCTGACTCGAGCATAGACCACACGTCGCTGGCGGCGCCGCCTCCTTTAAGCGGATATGTGCCCAGGTAGGCCATCGGCTTGTCGGACCATAGCGATTGGCGGAAATATCCCCTGGGTTTGATGAAGCCGGCAAAATCCAGCAATCCCGAATAGAATCCGCGTGATGGCCAGCGGCCAGACTCGCCCAGGTAGTCGATTCCGGTCCAGAGGAACTGTCCGAAAATATGTTCATTATCTGTCACGGCTTTCCATGCAGCATAATCGTGGCGGTTCTCGCTACCGAAGATGATACGTTTCGGATAGCGTTTGTGATCCTGAATGTAGCGGCTCTCGGTATAATTATAGCCCGCAATATCCAGTGCTCCGGGATATTCCGTCTCGTTCGACATGGCTACACCGGCCAAGCCAGCTGTTACCGGCCGGCTGGTATCATATCTCCTTACTACTGCAGCAAGCTGCTTTGCAATATCACCCAAACGCATCGCATCGGGAGCATCTTTTTTGTAGCCGCCATACATGGCCTGTGTAAAGCCGCCTTCGCGGTTCCCATCAAGTACAGGGTGCGAATAAGGATCGTTCGGGTAATCTACCTCGTTACCGATGCTCCAGGCAAATATAGAAAGATGGTTACGGTCTCTTTTTACCATATCGGCCAGGTCTCTTTCTCCCCATTCTTTAAAGTAATCGTATGCCCCCTGAAGTCCGGGAGTTCCTACGTTCCAGCCCTGAAGCCATTTACGTTTAGGGAATTCCCATTCATCAAAAGCCTCATCCATTACCAACAGTCCCAGTTCGTCGCAAAGATCGTATAGAGAGGAAGCTTGTGGATTGTGGCTGGTGCGGATCGCATTAACTCCGAGTGATTTTAAGGTCTCTAAGCGGCGGCGCCATACTTCGGGATACACTTCTGCTCCAAGCACGCCTGAGTCGTGGTGTAAACATACACCCTTCACCTTCATGTTTTTACCGTTAAGTGAAAAGCCCGTATTGGGATCGAACTTATAAGTACGGAAGCCCGTAATGACCGAGGTGCTATCGATCACCTTATTGTTTTGTACAATGGTTGTGCGCAGCCTGTAAAGGTTAGGCGTTTCGAGGCTCCATAATTTTGGATTACTCACTAAAAGGTCGGCTTTAATTTCCTGCCTGGCGTTTTGAGCGAGCGTTAGCTTGTTAGTTTTGCGGGCCAAAACGGCTCCGTTTTTATCCAGAAGCTCGTTAACTATGGATACAGCAGCACTCGAGGGCGACTCGTTAGTGAGCGCAGTTTGTACGTGCAAAATCCCCCTGTTGCCTTTAACTTCCGGAAATGCATAAACGCCCCACTGTTCGAAGTGGATGGGGTTTGTACGAACCAGGTAGACATCGCGGTAGATTCCTGATCCGGTGTACCAGCGTGAATCGGCATCCTGACTATGGTCTACGCGGACCATAATCTGATTTTCCGCTCCATACTTGATGTGAGGAGTAATATCGTACCCAAATGAAATGTATCCGTTAGGACGCTTACCCACCGACTGTCCGTTAACAAAAACTTCGCTTCGGTTATAAACTCCTTCAAAATAGAGATAAAGCTTCTTTCCCTCATCTTCTTTAGAAATGTTCAACTTCTTTTCGTACCATCCTATTCCTCCGGGAAGATATCCGGTGGCACTGGCAAGCGAAGGGTCGTAGGTTTGCTTGACTGTCCAATCGTGCGGAAGCTGCACAAGCCTCCAGGATCTGTCGCGTGCATCTATCGTTTTTTTAACATCGATTTCGCCAAGATGAAAACGCCAGTCGGCATTGATTTTTTCTGCTTTGCCAAAGCCGGTTTGGGCAGAAAGATTTTTAGTAATGAGTAAGCAAAGGGCTAACACAAAAATTTGGTATTTGAAAAATGGCATCATTCGGCTAGTGCGTGGGTTGAAGGCAATAATTATTTATCAATCAAGCTTTAAAAGCGAAAAATAGGAAAAACTTTTAAATGTTGTTACGACGCTTAATATAATTAGCAAGACAAACTTTATTTCATACATGACTAATCTATTCTTTTGTTGAATCCGATCATCAATTACGGGTCTTATTTTATGTTATTAATATATTTTTTAAGCATCGTATAGCCGTCTTTAGTTATTTTGTTCTGTCGTCCGGATTTTCGGGTCGAGGCTATTCTCCTTTTCCATTCGTCAGGATCCCATCATGATCTGTATCGGCAGGTGGAGTCGCTGAACTTAGTTTTGGCCAAGCTCCTGCATCGATCTGACATTTGGATGATCTTCCCTGTTCGGCGCCGGATATCATTCACTATACGGGAATCAACAGCATCCCGTTTGGGTAAAATTGCTCCTCCCCTTTCAAGCACCGGTTTGTACGCGGTCTCTGCATCCCTTACCACACTCTATGTATTAACAAAAGAGTCGTTTTAGATCTGTATTTGGTTTATCAGGGCTGAGCTAAGTCGTAGCCATTTGTGATGTTTCCTTTTGATTGTCTGACTGTTTCGGAAGGGATAGGCCAGTAATATCTTGGCGGGTCGCCAGCCGAGCTTATACCGGAAAGCGTGTTCCTTTCATATGCCGCTTTGTAAGTAACAATATTATTCCCCCAATTGGTCTTCACATATCCCTGACTCTTCAGTAATGTGCTTCCGCACTGGTTTCAGGTATAGTTTAAAAATTGATCGAAATGGCGCGGCAAATGATAAATAAAGCCTACTATGGCCTTTTTATAAGATATACGCACACACACCCGCGCTGCGTTCACATGCTCTGGCGAACGGAATTATTATAGGATGACCCTGAATTTCATACTTTCAACTGGTTGAAAAATATCTCTCAATAACCATTTGCAGATTATTCATTGATGACTTCTGGAAGCAAGATGTGTGGTTCGAAATACTGCAAAGAATGGGCATTAAGATTTACGTTGCCCGATGATAGCTGTCGGCTAATTCAACCCTCGTTCTGTAACCGGGAGTGTGAAATAAAACGTCGATCCTTTATTTACTTCACTTTTAACATTTATGCGACTTCCGTGAAGTTTTACGATACTTTGAATGATGTATAAGCCCAGACCGAGACCAGCAACACGGTTATTATTCTTTGTATCGCTAACGCGATAATATTTTTCAAATACGGAATCCAGTTTCTCGTCAGGAATTCCGAGCCCGAAGTCAACCACCTCAATTTTAACAAGTGCACTGGGTTCATTGCGGGTTAAACGTAAAATTATCTTTTCGGCCTGCGGAGAATATTTAATGGCGTTGCTTAACAGGTTGATCATCACTTGCGTCAAACGCTGATTGTCAGCCCGAACGAATATTTCTTCTTCACTGTCAAATTCTTCAACAATACTATGTGATGAATAATTTAGCTTTATCAGATCAATACTGTGCCTCAACACTTTAGTAAGGGAGATTGAACCCAAATTAACAGTTAACTGTCCGGAATTAATCTGAGCTACGTCCAACAAGCTAGATACCAAAAAGTGCAGATTGCTCAAAGTGGCGGCAGATCTATCCAGAAAGTCTCTGGCTTTATCTTTGTCATCTATTCTCTTAAGTAACTGATTATAGGCTTTTAAGCTTGTAATCGGAGTTTTTAGCTCATGGCTGGCGATATTGATAAATTCATCTTTTCGCTGAAGCGCAATAACATGTTCATCTATATCTGTGCAGGAACCGAACCACTTAGTAATCACACCTTCAGAATCCTTATAAGGAACTGCCCGCAGCATATGCCATTGAAAATCGCCAGATAAACTCTGCAATCTTACCTGGACCTGAAAGTCACACCCTCTTTTTATGCACAAAACCCAGGTCCTCAAACACTTAACCCTATCATCCTGGTGAACTTTTGATATTAGAAATTCACCTTCCAAATCAGTATTGCTTGCGTTAAAATAATCGCAGAAACGTTGATTCACGTAATCGAAGTCTCCCTCAGCAGTAGCGGTCCAGATTATTTCCGGAATCAGATCAGCAAGAAACTCAAATCTTTTCTTTTCAGCCTCTGCAAGTCTGGTAGCCAGCAATAACTCTCTCTCATATTTTTTACGATCCGTGATATCGAAAATGGTGGCATTGATCGCCTTTTGTTCTCCGGACCGACCCTTCAATACGCGGGAATTTACCAAAGCCGGAAAAGAGCTGCCATCCTTTCTGACGATTTCAAAGTTGATCTCACTTACCTGGCCCTGCATCTTGAGCAAAGACAGGTAAAACATTTCATAGTAAATGACACCGCCTTTTGTTATGAAGTCAATAAAATTCTTTTCATGCACAACCTCCTCCTCCGAATATCCCAGCCAGTGAAGAAGTGTTCGATTTATTTTTATGATAGTACCGTCAGGAAGGAAAGAAACGTACCCACAAGGTGCATCCTGATATAGTTCTTCTACATCAATTAATGACTCAAGTAGTTCTTTATTAACTTGTCCCTTCAACTGCTCTACTTTATCAAATAAATGATTTTATTGCCTGGATAGTCTCTTCAGGGGCACTCATGTGAGGACAATGTCCTGTAGCCTCCATTATAACCAAAGAATTACCCGGAGTGTTTTGTTTCATATAATAGCCCACCTCCAGGGGTGCAATAATATCGTTCGAGCATTGAAGCGTTAAACTTGGGACCTGAAGTTTGGACAAATCTGAGCGATTATCCGACAGAAAGGTCACTCTGGCAAATTCACTTGCAATCTTTGGGTCGGTGGCGCAAAAGTTATTAGTTAAGGCTTCGCCAAGTTCGGGCTTTTCGGGATTACCCATAATTGCGGGTGCCAGGGTTCTTGACCATCCAAGGTAATTGCTGTCCATCATCTCAAACAATTGTTCAAGGTTTTCACGTTCAAATCCGCCAACGTATCCTTCATCATTTACATAACGCGGCGAAGGACCAATGAAAATCAGTTTCTCAAAATAAGATGGTTCCTTGTTAGCAGCCAGCAAACCGATCATACTGCTTACAGAATGCCCTATAAAAATCACATCTTTAAGACCCAGGGCTTCACAAACATCAAGGATGTCTTGAGCATAACCCTCCAGTTTGCCGTATTTTTTGGAATCATAAGCCGAAATTTCCGACTTTCCTGCACCTACATAATCAAAAAGCACCAGCTTGTAATCCGAGGAAAACTCGTCAACAAGGTAGGTCCACACGTGCTGGTCACATCCAAACCCATGAGCAAAAAGCATCACTTTTTCACCCTTACCAATGATATTAACGTTGTTCCTTTCTAGAATATTTTTCATGTTGATTATTACTAATTCGATAAAACCAGACGAGGGGTAAAGATATAAATCTTCGCGTTGAAAATTTCGTAGCCATGCAAGATGTTCTAACCGACAATCACAAGAAAACCTTTTCGAGCACCTATTGTTCTCATCTAATTATGAAGATAACCCCTACCCGATACACGTATTTTGACATTGTTGAGTTTAGCCTTTACTCCGATTTGAAAGCAATCTTAAAAGCAGATGATAAAATTGTTTTACAATCTAACCAGGAATACACAAAGGTTATAGAAACCTTAAAGGAAATCGATATTCCGCATTTTCAAAAATCAAAAAGGGAAATCATAATCATCTCGAATAACAATTGATATCACAACAGGAAGAAGAGACAGACTAAACTTTGCTGACAGAACGATTAGCTATTAAAGATCTCCTGCGAGTTCTCTTAACTTCTTATCCAGAATACCTTCGATATCTTCGCGTGAAAGGGGCTTTTCCAGAAATGCATCTAAGTTATCAAACGAATCAGAAACTTCGGCATACGATGCTTTTTCTGAAGATGAACAAATAACTACGGTATTTATTTGCTTTTCCAGCCCAGACTTAATTAGTTTCCTTAGAAGCTGCCACCCGTTGAGATATGGCATCTGAATATCTACAAACAAGAGGTCTGGTATCTTATCGGCATCATCTTTATTCCGTAAAAAATACTCAAACGCTTCCTCGCCATCTCTGAACTGAACAATATTCTTAACCTTTCTTGTTCGGTCCAGGATTGTTCTTGTTATAAACTGAAAGCTGTGATCGTCATCTATGATGGCTACTAAGGGAATCTGGTTCATGAAAGAGGTTAGGTTGCCGAAGTGTACGAAAGGCATTAAACTAGGTTACATAACATTTATATCTCGGCTCTTCTAAGATTGGGATGTATCCCTCCCCTTATACATTTGCGATATTAACACAGCACCGTTTATCCTTACATCTTACGAGATAGTATAAAAACAGCTAGAAGCAGAGAAGTGTCATAAGGCATTTCAACCAGTGCATTAATCAGGGGGATTAGCCATCCTTAAGACATTTCGTCATCAGGCTTTTGTTGTGCAGACTCGGGGTACATAAAGATGCCCCCCTTGATAAGCGAGGCAACTATTTGATTATCTAAATCCAATGCGGCTTGCCGTACTACTTTATTCTGGAATTAACACTCACACTGTGAAGACAGTCGTCTAACAACAAGTTTCTTGAGGTTTTATTCTTCCTGTTTGGGCTTCAACACCCGCCATTTTACACCGATCTGAAAGTTACCGCTGGTATACTGGCTCAGTGCCGATGTCGCTGTTGTATAGTTAGCGGTGATGGCACCAAAGTTATTTATCAGTGCTCCCATTCCTATAGTGGCACTTTTTGAGCTATGGTAAACGGTCATTACACTGGCGGCTCGGTTTGCTACTGTAAAATTTGCTCCGACATCTAAAATATTATCAAAGCCCTGAACCCCTCTGAAAGCTATTTTCGGTTCTACCCCGAAGCCATCCAACGCCGCAGGGAAATAGAACTTATAACTTGCTGCCGAAAAGAAGGTCGATCGATCTGCATAATCAGAGCCATTAACATCGTCCATTTGAAAAAAACCTTTCAGGTTTGGAATAGCTGCCTGAACAGTCAGCCTCGAACCGGTATAAGCCATTCCAAAATCTCCATCGATATAGGTTTCACGGGTATTGAATTTATTTACAGAGATATCATTCTGATCTCCGTTTATCTGCTCATTCATCACGCGTTCGTCCATAAACCCTAAGGATATCCCGAAATGAAGTTTCTGGCTCTCATCATTTAGTGGAAGATGATATGAATAGGTACCCATCACCCGCGTTTGTTTGATTAAACCTGCTTCATCATTATGGAAATTCAAACCAAGGCCTACTTTTTTTTCTGTACCAAAATCTGCTGTGATCGATTGTGTTTTTGGTGCGCCCGGCATAGCAGACCATTGCCGGCGGTAACCCATGTTCAGGTTCAGGCCCTGCTCTGTTCCCGCCATGGCAGGATTGCCTAAATACTCGTTCTGGAAATAAATACCCGCAAGAGGGTTTAACTGAGCCTTTACTTCGGCACCGGCGAGCAGGGTCAAAATGATTGTCCCTGCTTTACTGATCTTTGATAAGATATCTTTCATCACTAACATCTTGTGTCAATTAATCTTTAATTATTGAAATAAATCCTTTTTTCTTTTCTATACCAGGGCCGAAGTCTACTACGTAATAATAAGTACCCTCTGCAAGAGGAGAACCGTTTAATGTACCATCCCATTGATCGGTATAATTCGACTGGTGATACAGTAGTCTTCCTGCACGGTCGAAGATCTTTACCTCATTTTTTGGATACATATCCAGGTTATGGATAATCAGCTTATCATTTACACCATCGCCGTTGGGCGAAACAATATTGGTACCATTTACTACCTGGTAATCGGCATTTACAGCGATAGTTATTTCTCGTTCAGCTGAACAGTTATTCGCATTTGTTACGGTTACTTTATAGGTAGTGGTTTCTGAAGGGCGCACGGTTAGGTTGTTAGTATTCTGCCCGCTTAAGACGCCATTTGCATTAGACCAACTATAAGATAAGCCGTTGTTGGCTACAGAAACATCCGCCTTAAGAATTGCAACCTCTCCTTTAGATAAAACAAGACCCTTATCAGAGGAGATTGCAATTACAGGGAGGGGATTGACCTGAATAGTGAAACTTTTTAATATAGTATTAATGCCGCCATTAGCGTTTCCGCCATTGTCCATTACCATCACATTAACAACTGCCGCGCCAAATGACCCCGGGCTGATCTTATACCGTAATTCCGCATTTCCACCTGTTGCCGGACTTACGTTAAGGGACTCAAACAAGGCATTGTTGGTTGAACTTACAGACAATGCAGTGGTCTGGCCAGCATCCTGCCCTGCAGAGATACCCTGCAAATTTACTGTTTGCATTGCCGGGGCATAGCAGATCACCTGGTTAGATATATCATTTAGCGTAGGCTGCTCATTTACATTGTTGAGGGTAATGATAAGTTCTTTATCTAACGACAAATTATGCTGAGTGGTTGAGCGCAGGCGTACAGCATAAGAAGCTTTCTGCTCAAAATCAAGACTTGCAGCACTTTTGATCTCATTACCCGAGATGCTGAACAAAGCGTTGTCGGCACTTCCGTTGCCACTAACTAAACTATAAGTAAAGGTAGCAGAAGGATCGTCAGACGTTGAGTTCAGGGTTCCGGCGAGGGTGCCGGAAGGAGCGTTCTCATACAAAGTTGCCGCACTAAGTGTAATACTGGTTGGGTGCCCTGGTACAATAGTTAAAGTTCCCGGGACATAACTAAAACTATAATTGTTTGACACTCCGCCACTCGCGGTAATAGGATAAGTTCCCAGGGGTGAATTAGTAATTGCAGTGGTAATAGCCGTGGGTGGAGTTTGCAGATGAGTTTTATCTTCCCCGGATATGAAACCGCTGTAGCTAAGGGTAAAGGCAGGATTAGCCGTGTTTTGGAACCTGGTCTTGTTATCCGCAGTCACGGTCAATACTTTCTTGGTAACATCTCCGGTAGTGCTTGCAGTTATAGTAGTAAGGTTATAATTATCTTTCTGCGCACCTGAAAGAACAAAGCTGTTTGCTGTAACCGTTTTTGCTGTTCCGGCCGTTTGATTATCATAATTGGCTGTAGCGGTTACTTTCACCTCATCGCCGGCCTCGGTGCCAACAAGACTGTAGTTTCCAGGAACAAGAATTGCACCGGTAGTACCATCGTAAACTTTGGTGATGGCCGGGCTGGCATTAAGCGCTATTGTAATATCCTTTTTAGTGATAATACCGCTAGTGGTGGCCGAAGTGGTGGTCAGGTTGTAATTGTCTTTCTGAGCACCTGCAAGAACAAAGCTGTTTACTGTTATTACAATGCCACTGGCTGCGTTCTTATCGGCATAACTTGCCACACCTGTTACGGTAACGGCATCACCGGCTTCTACACCACTTAAGCTGTAATTGCCGGATGCCAGTGTTGCCATCGATCCTGCATCGTATACTTTGGTAATAAACGGACTGGCATTCAGAGAAACGGTAATATCCTTTTTGGTGATAGTACCGGTCGTGGTGGCCGAAGTAGTGGTCAAATTGTAGTTGTCTTTTTGCGCACCTGCAAGAACAAAATTACCCGCCGTTACTGTAATGCTACTGGCTACATTCTTATCAGCATAACTGGCTGTACCCGCTACGGTAACGGCATCGCCGGTTTCAATCCCTGAAAGACTGTAGTTACCTGCGGCAAGGGTAGCTGAGGTGTTGCTGTCATACGCTTTGGTGACAACTGGTGTGACGTTCAGCGATAAGGTAACATCTTTTTTAGTGATCGTTCCCGTGGTACTGGCCGAAGTGCTGGTCAGGTTGTAGTTGTCTTTCCTGGTTCCGCCCAGCACAAAAGCGTTTGCAGTTACGGCTATGCCTGTGCCCACGTTTTTATCTGCGTAAGAAGCCGTACCTGCTACGGTAACATCGCTTACATCGCCCGATTCTACACCGCTTAATGTGTAGTTGGCTGCAGTCAACGTAATCGATGCCGTGTTATCATACACCTTAGTAATTACAGGCGATGCATTCAGCGAAACTATAATGTCCTTTTTATTTACCGTAAGCGTTTGAGTTTCATCGGCAGCAGCCAGATAAGCGGCGCTTCCGGCTTGCGAAGCAGTTATGGTAGCTGTACCGGCACCTACAATATGCACCTTGCCGGATACTATAGTGGCTACAGCCGTGTTATTCGACGAGTAGCTTAGTACTAAGCCTGAACTTGCACTTGCTGCCGGATCAAAATCTGCATCACCATAAGTTTTCGCTGCTAAGGCATTGAAGGTAATGGTTTGCGGCGCTTTTGGAACCGTTGTTGCATCTGCCGATACGGTGCTTTCATTACCGGTATTGTCTATTGCCGAAATGCGGTAAAAATAAGTAGTACCATTAGTAAGGCCTGTATGCGTGTAAGACGCAGCAACCGCATTCGCTGTATTCAATATAGTTGTTGGATTAGCGCTTGTTCCGCCATATATTTTATACGATTTCAGGTCTCCTTCGGCATTAGCAGTCCAGCTGATAGTATTCTGTGCGTTGCCGCTCACTGCTGCCAGGCCTGCAGGTGTAGCCGGCGCCGTTCTGTCGAACGTTACTGCGCTCGCATCAGTAGTAGCAGCGACGGCCGTTCCACTATTACCGGCTGCGTCTGAAAAACTAATGCTAAAAGCAATTGCACCTTCCGTATCAGAACCGGTCATGGTGTATTTAGCGGTATACGTGTTTCCGCTTGTGTTAGCAACAGTTGCTGTTTGCCCTGCGATAGTTGCAGAAGGCGAGCTGACCGTCTCGCTTGCCGTAAACGTTACCGTAATTTGATCACCTGATTTAGCCAGGGCAGATGTGGCGTTATTTGAGACGATGCTTACTGCGTTTAAAGTTGGCACAACAGCATCAACAAGTACCCCACTCGTCGATCCGACGCTGTTTAAAGTAAGCGTGGCATCATTACCTGCAGCGTCTTTTATAGTGCCGCCGTTCGCTGTAAGCGAAGAAGCTAAGGAAACACCATCAGTATCCAGATTACCACTCGTAATGGTATACCGGAAGATAAGTGCCGAGGTACCGCTTCCCGACACATAACCTGCGTTAACAGTTCCACCGGTATTTAATGTAAGTCCAAGGTAAGGGCTGCCTGCACTGGTATTAACAGTGAGGTTTTCACTGAAGTTAACCGTAAAGTCAAGATTAGCTCCTGTTTTATAAGTTCCGTTTGCGGGTACAGAAACCGAGCTTACGGTTGCTGCAATCGCGTCGACCAAAATTCCTGCTGTAGAACTTACGCTGTTAAGAGTTAAAACAGCATGGTTTGCAGCTGCATCTTTCAGTGTTCCGCCATTTAGTGCCAGAGTGCCTACTGCAATTCCGTTCGCATCAGTATCACCTGTTTGCACAGTATACCGGAATGATAATGCAGATGTACCTGATCCGCTCTGATAAGTGGCGGACCTGGTGCTGCTGCCAACCGTTAAACTCAGGTATGGGGTTCCGCCTGAAGCGTCTACCGTGATGTTTTCATTAAAATTAACTGTAAAATCAAGATTTTGGCTTGCTACATAAACTGCATTCGATGGTACATTAACCGAGGTCACAGTTGGAGCTGTATCGTCCACGTCGTTAATCGTAATGGTAAAGGCCTCTTCATAAGTCAGCGAACCCTGATCGGTCGTTCTAATCCTTACTGTATAACTGTTTTTCGACTCATAATTGGGTGAGTTGGTGACACGCAGGCTGCTGCCGTTAATATTGAAGGAAGCATTATCCGTGTCGCCGGTACCCGCAACCAGGGTATACGTAAATGTATTTGAAGCGTCCGCATCTGTAGAGCTTAAAGTCCCTACGGTGGTGTTAGCAGCCACATTTTCATTAATCGAGCTGGCGCTTAAAGTAATATCAGTTGGACCTTCATTTAAGTTATTGATAGTAATAGTAAATGCTTCCTCGTAAGTGAGCGAACCCTGATCGGTAGTACGAACTCTTACCTTATAACTGTTCTTCGCTTCGTAATTAGGTGAGTTAGTAATTCTGAGACTGCCTCCGCTGATGTTAAAACTGGCATTATCATCGTCGCCCGTACCTGCAACCAGTGTATAAGTGAAGGTATTTCCTGCATCCGGATCGGTTGTACTTAATGTTCCGACGGTAGCGTTTGCCGCGACATTTTCATTCACCGAGCTTGCACTAAGCGCAATGTCGGAAGGCGTTTCGTTTACGTCGCTGATAGAAATGGTAAATGCCTCATCGTAAGTTAACGAGTTTTGGTCGGTAGTGCGAACTCGTATACTATAGCTGCTTTTGCTCTCATAATTGGCCGAGGCAGCGATTTTTAAAGTACTTCCGGAGATAGTAAAGCTAGCATTGTCGGTGTCGCCGGTTCCTGTAACAAAGCTGTACGTAAAGGTATTGGTTGCATCCGGGTCGGTCGAGCTAAGGGTTCCTACCGTACTTCCCGCTGCTACGTTTTCATTAACCGAGCTTGCACTCAAAGCAATATCAGTTGGCGTTTCGTTCACATCACTGATAGTAATGGTAAACGTCTTTTCGTAGCTTAACGAGCCTTGATCGGTGGTGCGCACTCTGATGCTGTAGCTGCTTTTGCTTTCATAATCGGGCGAGTTAGTTATCCTTAAATTACTTCCCGAAATATTAAAGCTGGCATTGTCTGTATCGCCTGTACCCGAAACCAGGGTATATGTGAACGTATTTCCTGCGTCGGAGTCGGTTGTGCTTAAGGTTCCAACTGTAGCGTTTGCCGTAACGTTTTCATTCACTGCACTTGCACTAAGTGTAACATCTGCGGGCGTTTCATTCACGTTGTTGATGGTGACAGTAAACGCCTTTTCATAGGTGAGGCCGCCCTGATCTGTCGTTCTTACCCGGACAGAATAACTACCTTTCGATTCGTAATCCGGCGAATTGCTAACCTTCAGGCTATTACCGCTAATATTAAACGATGCGTTGTCGGTATCTCCGGTTCCTGCAACCAAGGTGTAAGTAAAAGTGTTTCCTGAATTCGCATCCGTTGAACTTAAAGTTCCTATTGTACTGTTAGCGGATGCATTTTCATTTATAGAACTTGCACTCAGGGAGATATCTGTTGGTGCAGTATTTACATTGCTGGCTGTAATGCTATTACCCGTGAGATCGGCCGTCACCACCGCAGCATCTGCGCCGGCTGTCCAGTCGTCTGCAGCAGCTAAATTGTACGTAGTAGCATCAACAGACGAGGTTCCATTCTTGTTAATGAGGAGATCAACCGCGGTTTTATCAGTTGCACTGAGACTTAATGTGAATGACGTGCCACTTGTAATTTCTACATTATTGGTATTGGTTAAGGTATAAGTAGCGCCGCCTTCACCGGTAAAAGTAAATTTATTGGCCACAATATCGTTGGTACCGCCGCTTGCAGACAAAAATCCTGTTCCGGTTACTACCAGGCTTCCCGTATTTGCATTATAGGTTGCCGAGGTAACAGCGGGAGTTGCAACGTTAGCCACTGTAATTCCGTTACCTGTTGCATCAACCACTGCTACGGCAACATCTGCGCCAGCGGCCCAGTCTTCAGCAGCAGCTAAGTTATAAGTTGTACCTCCCGTTGAAGCTGTACCATTTTTATTCACCATCAGGTTCACAGAAGCTTTGTCGGTAGCGCTAAGTGTTAATGTAAACGAAGTTCCGCTTGTAATCTCACCATTCTGGGTATCTGTTAAAGTATATGTTGCGCCACCTTCAGCCGTGAGAGTGAACTTATTGGCCACGATATCGTTGGATGCTCCACTTGCAGATAAAAAACCGGTACCTGTAACAACCAGCGCCCCGGTTGATGCATTGTAGGTAGCTGAGGTAACAGCGGGTACAGCAACGTTACTGGCCGTAATTCCATTGCCGCTTGCGTCTGCGGCCCCACTTACATTAGCCATCCAGCCCGCTGTAGCAGCAAGGTTATAGGTTGTACTGCCTGTTGAGGAAGTACCATTCTTATTGATTATTTGATTTATAGCTGCTTTATCCGTTGCGTTTAGTGTAACGGAGAAAGCCGTTGCGCTGGTTATCTCGACATCAGAGCTCGTGAGCGTGTATGTTGCCCCTCCTTCGCCTGTAAGGGTAAGCGTAGACACTGCTACATCATTTAAAGCTCCGGTTTTGGCCTGGAAATCGGTACCGGTTACCATTAGCACGCCTGTATTTGCATTGTACGTAGCAGAAGTTAAGGCGGGGTTATTTACAGTGGTAAAGTTATTGGGGTTGTTCGTGGCTGTAGTGCTAAGGTATTTTTGTAAACCTGAAGATCCATTGTATTCCACAACCATCGCCCGGTAAGTGGTACCAGCCGAAAGTCCGCTGACGGTTACCGACGTTCCGGTTCCATTGTAAACGCAGTACCAACCAGTCGTGCTAATCTGTGTTCCCGAGCCGAAACTGGTGCTTGCGGTGTATCCTGTATTGTCGGAAGGTGCGGCACTTCCTATGCTGGCCGCTTTTAAGAATACGGCCCGTGCAGATCCATTTCCATTCGTCCAGCCAATATCTGTGCCGTTAATTGTGGTATTTGTAAAGGTAATGGCCGATGCCTGTGTTGAAGGAGCATCAGGCATGTCGTTGATAGTGAGGCTGACGGTTTGTGTATTGGATGAATTTGCAACTCCATCGTTCACTCTAAAGGTAAAACTGTCTGGCCCGAAATAATTTGCAGTTGGTTCATAAATAACTCTGCGGGGATTACCACCACTATCCGTAAGACTTGTTGAGACAGCGGTTATTTCAGTTCCTTTAGTGGTGCCATTACTGGTTTGATACAGCTTGCCGTTAGAAGGAAGTGCTGTAATTACTGCTGTAGCGGATGACTGGTTATCAAGGTCGCTCCCTCCCAAACGTATAGAAACATTGGCATCCTCATCTACACTCACTGCATAACTGGTGTTACCTGCTACAAACTCATCTCCGTCAGAATTCTGCAAAGTTCCGGTATTACTATTGGTGCTTCGGTCGTCTGTTGATGTACCACTTCCTTCCTCGAAATTCCAGTATCCTACCAACCCCGGTTCGGTTCCCGCCAGCGGAGTATACATGTATTCTTTAATTTGAGCCGCTGTTCTGGCCGTTGACCAGACACGAACCTCGTCCAAACCGCCTTCAAAATGATCGGCCCAGCCTGGCCTGAATCCAATGCCCAGGTTTGCTGTAGAACTAACAGTATAGTTGGTAGAGAAAGAACTTGATGCATCTAATATGCCATCTATGTAAATCTTCATACTCTTTCCGCCAGCATCCATAACCGCTGCAATATGGTGCCAGTTGTTATCCGATATAGAAGAAACGCTAGCAACTTCTGTACTTGCCGGATACGTTCCGGCGGCGAAAGAAAGCTTGTTATCATTAAACCGCAAAAACACTCCTGTGGCTGAGGCGTTCTGCTTACCAACTATATTGAAGAAACCAGTTCCCGAGGCTCTTTTCACCCATGATTCGATTGTAAAACTTCCTGATCCGAGGTCCAGACTGGAATGATGAGGCACTTGTACTCCTTCGCTTCGGCTTCGTTCGAAGCTCAGGGCTGTACCTAAACCGGCTACGGGAGCAACTACTGGTTCGCCAAACTGTATATCGTCAAGTGCAAGATAATTAACCTTTCCGTAGTTCGTGATGCCATCGTTATAGTCGTTCGGGTTAGTGATGCGAATTTCATCAATATATTGAAATATGGATGAAGTAAAAGATGTACTGGTATATGCTTGATAATAAGTAGATCTGCTGATATTTAAGATTACGGAACCGGTTGAAATACCATTTCGAAAGCCTTCCACTTTAGCCTGACTCTGAAACCCCAGATAGTCCATAAGCGTAACGCCCTGAAATGCAAACTCACTTCCATTAGTACTTTTAATTACGATTGTTGCATCTCCGGAAGGATATGTCAGTATACCATCGTGGCCAACATTTGTATCGGAGTAGTACGTCCACGATGCTCCACTTGCATTGCCGCCTGCATTAGCTGAAAAAATCTCATAGGAAATATTGGTAATATCAGAAGACCCGCCTTCCCCATCGTTTACAGTTGGCCCCAAATCCATGCCATCTGCTGTGTTGAAATTGACAGTACCTGCAACGCCGGCAAATAAGGCTTTTGAATAAGTTTTTTTGCTAAAGTTGCTATTTAAAAAAAGGCTTCTTCCACCACCCATTTTTAATTTAAAGTAATTTGGATCCTCATTTGAGTAGGCAAAGCACGGTTGCGCAAACAATAACAGAATAACTGGTAAAATAGAATGTAAAAGTTTCCTCATACTAATTGTGACAAATATTTTAAAGGTTTTATGATTTACGATAATACTAAAAAGGGGTTACATCAATTTCGAATTAATCCCAATAACTATCAGATAAATTACAAATAACAGCGACAATAAAAACGGAATGCTAAACCCCCGATAAGATGATCTTTGATTGAGCCTCTTTTTCATTACTCAAAAATGAGACTTAAAACAGAGGTTATGCGAATAATCAGGTGGGACAAATACTGGACAAATCGTAGTAACGACATCTCTCGAGGCACGAAGGGTATCAGATACCAGCAACCAGCTCTTCTAAATTAGAATCATGGAAGTCAACCTTTTTACGCAGCCTCTGCTTTGCTTTTCGCACCGCTTCTACAGTTACACCAAGCATGCTGGCCATCTCGCGTGAGTTTAGCTGCAGTTTTAATAAGGCAATATGTCGGATATCAGATTCCGTTAAATTACTGTACTTGCTTTTAATACGATAAATATATCCCTGATGCACTTTATCAAAAAGCTTTCTGAATTCATTCCAATCATCTTCGGTAAGAATAATGGATTGTAAAAGCTTTTCAATATGTTCAGACTGGCCTTTCCCGAGCTCGGTACCTTTTAATTTCAGTTCCATCTGCTCAAGGTCGTTTTTGAACTGCTCAATTAAATTATTCTTTTGCCTGAGGTTTTCGGTATAGTTCAAAAGAAGTGTTTCGGCAACTTTTAATTCGCTTTCTACTCTTATCCGTTCTGTTTGTTCATACACTTTTTCACTCTCGAATTTGTTTCTTTCGGATTTATAAAAGTTTATCCTGTCGGCCAGTGCAAATGCCATTAGCACAGCTTCGGCAGCGGTACCGATTTTAAGAGAATTAGCAGTAAATATATTGTAACCAATCCATCCCATATCTTTACTTAAAAACACAAGAATACCAGTGATAAGAACGGTCCACCCAGCAAGGTAATAACGGGCAGGCGTGTAACCCCTTTTGTAAATCAAAACACCTGTCAGCAGGAAATAAAGTGCTGCAAAGAAAGCGGTCGTCTGGCTAATAGACAGCGCCAAAAATTTACCGCCTGAAAGACTTATCACACAACAGCATGTCCATACCGCACAGAATACCCATAACCCTTTTAACAGCAATGGAAAATTCTGACGCAAGTTTAAAAACTCAGAAACAAAAAAGGCGGCAAAAAACATAGGTACCGATGCTAATATTGCGGGATGATCGTTCATCCCTTGATATGAAGGCCAGAGATACGCATACGTGATACCATCAAAATGCATCAGAAGTATACCTGAAAACATAATATAGCCTATATAAAAAATATACGACCGATCTCTGATCATTATCCATAGAAACAGGTTATAAATTACTATTACTGCTATTAAACCGTAGAACAAGCCATCTAAAAAGAAAACCAAATTTCCGCTCTCATTAAAAGCATCCGAGCTGATTATAGCTATAGGAAACTGACGGGGAAGGCGGATGTTAAACCTAAGATAAACGGTTGTCGGAGCATCCGTATAACTGATATTAAATAATATCCTATTCGATTTTATATCACGATGATTGAGAGGCACTTTATCGCCGGATAGTTTTGAGATTACATGCGCATAAGATTTCTCATAGTACAGAACAGAATCGGTTGTGGGGTTACCGATATAAAGCCAAAGATCTTTCCCTGTCTTATTTTTTAAAATCAGCCTGGCCCAAACGTAAGTTGCCTGGGTGGTAAATACGGGAACAGCGGTGTTTACAGGTTCAAACTGATCATCTTTGCGAAGCATGTCGTCGATAGTTAAGATGCCTGAGGGGTCTTCAAAAACGCCCAAATGCTTCCCCACTAACACCTGTTTATTGCCCGATGCAATAGTTAACGTGTCTGCCGCAAGGGCCTTATAATGCAAGAGCATTACACAAACAAACAGGAAAGTTTTTCTCATCTAAAAAACTCTGGCTTTTCGAGTTTTAAAATTAATAAAATATTGATACAGGTTTATTACAGCACTGAATTAGCCCGCTCATAACGAAGCGAAAAGACAACGCCTTATCCGTGGTAAAAAGGCCGAAACTTAGATAAAACTCTGGTTTTATGTCTTTGTGTAATAGATCAAACCGCCCGGTTTGCTTTTAGACAGTTGTACCGGGTCAAAGCCTGCCTTACTGCAGTATCAATCTTTCCGTTTCCTTATCTTTTAGGGATGGTAAACCAAAAGGTAGAACCTTTTCCTACTTGGCTTTTCACCCCAATCTCACCTTCATGAACTCTGATTATTTCAGAAGAAATATAGAGTCCGAGACCCAAGCCAGGATTTTTCGCCTTCTTATTTACCTGATAGTACCTTTCAAAAAGATGAGGAATATTTTCAGAAGGGATACCCTTGCCGGCGTCTATAACTGAAATTCGATGAAAGTTCTTCAGGCTATCTACTTTTATTATAATTTCCGGTGAATCAGGGGCATACTTGATAGCATTATTCACCAAATTAACCAAAACCTGATCTATTTTATATTTGTCCGCATTCAGCTCAACTGACAGGTCTCCCTTGTATGTTATTGTATATTTTCCTTCCAGGCGAACGTGATTACAACATTCGTTTATGAGTTCAGAAAGCTTGAAATCCGTTTTATTTAAGGTCATCTCACCTTGCTCAAAGTTGCTCAGATTCAGGAGGTCGCCAACCAGGTAAGAAAGTTTAGCAGTGTACTTTTCTGCATCTTGTGATAGCTTAAGTATCTTAGAGGGGAAATCTTTCTCATTGGAAATCATCCTGTTCATTAGTTGCAAACTCGCCTTCATAGTTGTTATCGGAGTCTTTAGCTCATGACTTGCTACTGAAATAAATTCCTCTTTCTTTATTTTCTCTTTATACTGTCTTGTGATGTCTTCAATTATTGTATAACCATAAGTTTGGTCGCCGTCCTTAAATAGTACCGAAGTAACATGAACCCAGATTATGGCTCCATTCTTTTTACAAAGACAGGTTTCTAAATTGAAATAGGGCGTTTTCTTTTCCCATAATTCTTTTTGAAGAATTGCCCAATGTTTTTGATGACCTTCGGGAGAGTAATCGCGAATTTTTGTTCCAATAATATCCTGCTTGCTACTATAGCCCAATAGTTTTACTAAGGCAGGATTGACCTCCAGGATTTCCAGGTCGGAAGAAATAATCTTGTTGCCCAGTTGGGAGGTTTCGAAAATCGTTTTAAATCTATCGCCCCCAATTCTCTGCTCTGAAAGTTCAGAATTCAGCTTTCTGTTTTCTTCCTTCAATTTTTCAATTTGGGCATTCAAAGATTTAATGTTTTCCATATTTTAAATAATTAAAGCTTTGGGGCTTATCGAACTATGGGTATCCTTAACCGTACAATCTCCTTGGAATAAGACACTCCGGACTTAATTAAGTTTTTTGGAATAAAGCGAAAATCAGGTAGCAAACTCTGTGCAGCTATTGAACTTTGACAAAGTCTTTAATATAATCCGAGCTTTCTGAGATGGACAAGATGCGACATGAAAGCCCTGGCTATCGTTTTATGTTCGAGGTAAGTTATATTAAACTCCGTACAGGTTTCTTTAATTATTCTATTGATATATGGATAGTGTATATGGCTTATTCCGGGAAATAAATGGTGCTCTACCTGAAAGTTTAATCCCCCGAGAAACCACGACACCAGCCTACTCTTCGTTGCAAAATTAGCTGTAGTACTAACTTGATGGATGGCCCACTCTCTTGCTATCTTATTCGACGCTATGTCTGGCTCGGGAAAATTTGTTCCCTCCACCACGTGGGCTAGCTGAAAGACCATGCTGATACAAAACCCACATATAATTGCAGCTATAAGGAATCCGGTAAAGGCATTTACCACACCCACCATTATACACGGAATTATAAGGTAAACCGTTAGGTAAAGAAATTTTGTGGCCCAAAATATAAGATGTTCCTTTCGGGTCAGCTTTTTCGCAGCCGGATCATTTTTGATTCTGAAATACTTTTCAAAGTCCTGATATAATATCCAAACTATATATGAGATCCCATATAACAATACCCAGTACAGGTGCTGAAACTTATGATACTTTCTTTTACGCTGTTCCGCATGCATTCGCATAAACTTGATGTCTATATCGTGATCCAGGCCTTCAATATTTGTGTAAGTATGGTGTTCTATGTTGTGGCGCTGTTTCCAGAAATAGATTGTCCCGCCAAGGGCATTTAACGAGTATGCGGATATATCATTCAACCATTTGTGTTTGGAAAAGCTCCCGTGTCCGCCTTCGTGCATAATATTGAAGCCTATAATGGCAAGATTACAGCCGAATAAGGCACAAAGGAAAGCTGAAACCAGGGCTCCGGGAGTAAAAAAGACCAAAACTATATAAATTACCACGGCTGAAAAAGTGATGATCGTACTCTTCAGCAAGAGCTGCGTGCCGCCTTTTGGGGAGATTTTATTTTGGTCAAAGTAACTATTTACCTTTTCTTTCAGGCGTTTATAAAATACGGGATTACTATTTGTGAAACTAATTTTGGACATAAAGACGATGTAAAATAAAACATTACTGCCAACTTCTACAGTAACTTTTTTTTGAATGCAATTATCCTTCCACAATACAAAGCAGGGATATTTTTGCCAATATTCACTTTTTGTGTATACCCCTGTATACAAATAGAAGGGTAGGACAATTGATCGTAAGTTGTTTGCGCTTCTCTGCCCTAAAAAGAAGGCTCAGCAACAATCAAAAACTTAGATCCAGAAATCTCAGTTGACCCATTGTAAGGTGTTAGTCGTGGAAATATCCGTGAGTACTGTAGCTGTTTGAGTTGGTGATAATATAAAGGCGGATCAATAAGGGTGCAAAGGTTCTTTACCTGCCAGGCGCAGCATGATCGCCCGTTGAATAATAGGGTGTCCTATCATTCGCTTTTTAATTATTGATAAGCTTCTAGGTAAAACAACAATTCTGTAGTGATAATCAGCCACATTTTCTAAAAACAGGTTATTTACTTTGATGCAAAGTTGTTCCTTCAGGTAAGCGCGGGGCAAGTTAATAACCTTCATGTTGGCTTTTATAGTGGATTTGCTCCAATAGCATGCCACAATTATTAATTTGCTGTTCAACCTTAAACCCCAATTTAAAATCTAAACAAATAAGCTTACCTGGAATAAGAAAATCAACTTTTATACTCTCTCGTATAGGGTTCATCCGTTACATCCACGTGAATCAACCAATAAACGTCGGCTCTTTTTGGCTGCTTTTGTAAAATAGAGTATATGATTTTGGACTCGATTTCTGACTTAAAATTGGCGCTTGTAAGGTATGTCAGCCGCGAAGCATATTTTTGAACGGATAGTACTGGTTCTATACTTCTTGTAATCTAAACTGCCTTGCTG
Source organism: Paradesertivirga mongoliensis (assembly GCF_024436395.1). Taxonomy (GTDB): domain Bacteria; phylum Bacteroidota; class Bacteroidia; order Sphingobacteriales; family Sphingobacteriaceae; genus Paradesertivirga; species Paradesertivirga mongoliensis. Next base: position 846,098 of record NZ_JAFMZO010000003.1, read on the forward strand.
ACATGAGTCCTGCCACCTTTCCAAGAACAATTCCCACTAGCATAAACGAAACGTAATATACAGTATAAATGGTGTTTCCTCTGTCAATATCAGCATTTATTCCGACTGCGGTTTCCATAACTACTCCGAAAAGTGATGTTATCACAAGGTGCTTATTAATACTGCCGTTTGAGTTATAAAACGAAATTAAATAAGACGCAGAAAAATAGACAGTAGCAAAAATCAAGGCGCTTACCGAAATTATATCAACATGTAGACTTCTTGTTGATGCTGCAAATAATTCAAGGATAATACCGAAAACAATAAGGAAGGAAGTTGAAGGACGTTCAAAAAATGTTTTTAGTGTTAATTTCTCAATTTTGTTAATGCTAAACACCAAACTTATTGCTGCCCCAATCATACTTAATATTGCTAAGTAAAAGCTGAACTCGACAAAGTCACTGTCAAATTTATAAACAGGAAAATTTAAAGCTCGTTGAAGCTCTAAACGATTGTTGATTCGCAACGGTGGTATTAATTTAATGAATATTGGAACAAGAAAAGGAATAAATGAGAGACTTACGCTTCGTAAAGAGTGATTCTGAATTTGCCTTTCTAAAAATTTCGAGATCTCTAATTTGCGTCTGATTAGAAACCAAATAAGCGCGGTTAACAACAAATGAAACACAGTTATAATAAGAGTGCTTGTAAATGAAGAATTGTAGCTTTGGTAAACCGTTAGGTACAATAACGATATTCCCAATAATAAAAGCGATGGCAATGAATAGAAAAGGTTAAAACCCATAATCAGGTAGGCCCAAATTTGATTCATTTTTATAGAGGGATTTACCTTACTGTATTCTTTTGTGAGAACTTCTTCATTACCTAAACGCTTGCAAGCTATAACGAATGCTTCTTCTTGAGACAATCCTAGACTTATGAATGAATCTGTTGCATCATATAGATGTGCAGACAGCTCTGCCGCATCAGAGTTAGTAATACTCCCCTGATTCTTTATGGAGTCAATATAACTGTTTACAGATTGCTTGAGGTTGAAAGTGGAAGGTTCCATAAGCTATTTATGAGTTGGTTGACAAAGTTTAATTGAGAGTATTGTTGTTCTAGTTCTTGTGTTCCTTTGGAAGTAAGTTTATAGTATCGTCTTTCTCTTCCAGAATCAGCCTTTTTCCAAACACCTTCTATCCATCCTTTGGCTTCCATCTTTTTTAACACAGGATATAGAGTGCCTTCAGCAACTGTTAGTTGCCCTCCAGACTTGTCCCGGAGTTCCTGTATAATCTGATAACCATAACTCTCTTGCCTTCTAAGTATAATCAATACCAGAGGAGCAAGGGAACTGGCCATCAAATCCTTATTAAGTTCAGTCACACACAAACATACATAGAAGTTCTAAGTATAGCAAGAAAATTTACGCGAGCATTTTTTAACAGTTATTTATAAGCTCAAGTCTCTAAATTAAATATTTACCCTGCCATGGCTTCGGCCTGATTGAACATTTCCTACACTTCGTCTATAGTTATATACCCGTATAATGAAAATGTGCAACAAACAGAAATTAAGCTTCATCATAGACACAAAAAAACCCCACATTTCTGTGAGGTTTCAAGCTCCCTAAGCTGGCTGCTTCTCGAGTCACTTTATTGAAAATCTGAATACATTATCCGATATCGCCTTTATTATTCACGTTAATCTATAATTAACTATTAGCCGCCTGTGAAGATCTGTCTCCTAAAAACTATTTAGTGCACTTTTATTCTTCCTGTTTTGGCTTCAACAACCCAGTCTACACTAATCTGAAAGATACCGCCGGTATATTGGTGCACGGATATAGTTGGTGTATGTCAGCGTATCGTATCACCAATTAGATTTACCGTAGCATCATCGCCAATCCGAATTCTGATCCCAGACACCTCTCATAATGTCCATCTGCCCCTGCGGTACAGGGAATAAATACGACTTAAACACCCGTTTCGCCCCCGCCGAATTATGAGGCAAAGTCGGTATCACTTGATGAGCTATCCCCCATCGTATCAGATCGTTATAACGCAACCCCTCAAAAGCGAGTTCCACCCGGCGTTCATTCCTGATGATATCCCGTGTTAACACCAGCTTGGCGGGCATATTCACGCCCGGTCTGGCCCTAACCTCGTTAAATGCGTTCAAAGCCCGGATATCTGTTCCCTGTCCATTCTCAAACATGGCCTCGGCATACATCAACAACAAATCAGCGTAACGCATTAAAACCATATGCTGATCGCTCAGTGTAGCACCCGAGGCATTATTTACAAGGGTATCTACACTCTTTTTAAATGCCATCTGTGTAAAAGGAATCTGCCCCTCGGCCGTACTTCCCTGTGCTCTGAAACCGTTGGGATTATAGGCCCAGGGTTGGCCGATTTCAAAAATCGTCATCTTGCGCCGCGGATCGCCGGGTTCGTATGCGTTTCGGAGCTCTACGGTTGGAAAAACAGACATCCGCCCGCCAACAATCTGATCGTGAGAATGATAATCCAATGGAGCATCAAACTGCACTGAAAACATTATTTCTTTGTTATTAGCCTGTTCGCCGAAGAATATACCAGCATAATTAGGGTGCAATCTGAAGGGATTGGCCGGATCGCCGATTAAGCTCCAGGCTGTTTCGGCCGCATCGTCGAACCGCTGATTGTTTAGCAGTACTCTGGTTTTCAAAACAATGGCCGAACCTTTAACCGCACGCCCGTTGGTATAAAGAATATTCGGCAAATACTGTATCGCCAAATTGAGATCGGCAAGAATTATCTGATTAACCACATCAGCTTTCGGAGACCGGGGAGTTTTCATATGCTCACCGTTAAGTGTCGCAGGGGCGGTAATTATTGGAAGATCGCCATACAGTTGCGTTAAGAAATTGTAGTAATACGCTCTTAGAAAAAGTGCTTCTCCTTTCATTCTGTTCCTGGTTGCTAAGGCCATATCCGGAACCCTGTCGACATTCGACAGAAAGTAATTACAGGCCGCTATCCCCTGGAATCCGATAGTCCAGCTCAAACTTACAATTCCGCCGGTAGCTGTATTGTGCTGACCTCTCATCACAGCATCGAAAGATTGATAATTAGATGTGGTAATAGCGTTATCAGACAAAGCTTCCCAATAGGTGAAATTTCCGCTTTGGCTCGGGCCATTTGAAATGATCGGTTCCTTAAGCTTAGCGTAGCAGGCTATGAGTGCTTTGTTAGCTTCGGCTTCGGTTTTCCAAAAGTTCTCCGGATTAGGCGCAGAAAGTGGATCCTTATCTAAAACATCAGTACACGACATCCAGACACTGCTTGATAACACAAAGCAGATTATTTTTATATATTTTTTCATGATTCCAATTAAAAAGTTGCTTTAAGACCAAAAGTGTAAATCTTTGCCTGAGGATAGATGGCTCCGCGGCCGGTTGCGGCAGCCCGTTCAGGATCAATTCCGTCGAAGAATTTGGTGAAGGTTACCAGGTTGTCACCTGATAAATATAATCTTAAACCCTGAAGTTTTGCCTGACTGACTAATTGCTTCGGCAAGCTGTAACCCAACTGAACATTTTTCAACCTCAAATAAGATGCATCGCGTAGCCACCAGGTAGAAACTTGTGTATTAGGCGCGTAATTCTCGTTAAAAATATGCGGGATAGTGTTAGAAGTTCCTTCGCCGTTCCAGGCGTTCAGCCAAAACGTTGGAGGCGGACTGGCTTGCCTGAATGGAGCAACTCCCCATTCTCTCAGATAAATTTTGCGACCCTGAACGCCCTGTAAAAAGAAGCTCAAATCGAAACTCTTATAATCTGCATTGAATGTAAATCCGTAATTAAATTTAGGAAATGCGCCATCCACTACTACCCTGTCGTCCGTGTTCACTTTGCCATCTCCGTTGACATCCTTGTACTTCATATCTCCGGGTTTGGGTTTAACCACTGGAGTTGGCCCATTGTCAATTTCTGCCTGATTTTGATATATCCCATCAAACAGGTACATATAATACGAGTTGTAGGGTAATCCTTCCTGCCTTATCAGACCGGCGCCATTATCGATCTCCCGGGCACCAAATTTTACCAACTTATTTTTGTAGGTTTCAAAATTTCCCTGCATCCTGTAATGAAGGCTTCCAACTCGGTTTTCATGGCCCAGTAAAAACTCGAATCCGGTATTCTTCATCTCTCCCTGATTTACCGTAGGTCCTGTGACTCCGATAAATCCGGGCACTTGAAGGTCGCGAAGAATATCAGTAGTGTACCGGGTGTACCAATCAAAAGATCCGAATATTTTAGACTTGAAAATGCCGAAATCTAGTCCGATATCAGTTACTGTTGATGTTTCCCAGCGTATTTCGCGGTTGTTTAGGTCAATCTGTGTAACCCCCTGTTGCAGCGTACCGTCGATATTATACAAAAACGGGTTTAGCACCTGCTGGTACGGATATGGCATTGATTCTCCGAGAATATCGCGGTTTACGTTCTGGTTTCCTGTTTGTCCCCAGGATACGCGGGCTTTCAGATTATCCAGCCAGTTAATATTTTCTGTAAACGATTCCTCGGATATCCTCCAGCCTGCCGAGGCCGAAGGAAAGAAACCCCATTTATTGCCTTTCGGAAACCTGGAAGAACCATCGTATCTAAAGTTGGTCTCAAATAAATACTTTTCCCTGAAGTTGTAGTTTAAACGCCCGAACAACGACTGGAGGGCCCATTCATAAGCAAAACCATCAGCAGTCTGCCCGCCCGGAGAAAATATTCCCAACTCAGTCAGGTCATTGGATGGAGCGTTTCTTTTAAAGGCTTGAACACGCTCGTATCTAAACGATTCCTGACTAACCCCTAATAAGGCTGATATATTATGAGCCTCGAGAAAAGACTTCTTATAGTTCAGATTTGCAAAATAAGTGAGCTGAATGTCATTCTCTCTTCTGGTAGTCAGGTTGTTTTCTCCTACCGTACCATTGAATGCAGGGCTTGCAGGATAATTACCATTGGCATCGGGGATGTATAAGTTCGTAGCAATACCCACTACATGAACGTTGGTATTCCTGTCATTAAATCGCACCCCGCCCCTCACTTCGCCGCTTAAGCCGGGTAAAATATCGATATTTAGGAAGGCTGAGCCTAATCCGTAGTAATTCCCTATATCCCTTCCGCCATTCTCTGCCAGTGCAACCGGATTCTTGTTTCCACCCGACTTTAAAAATGCTTTCGACGCATATCGCCCGCTTCCGTCGGGTAACTTTGGTTTAAAATTCGGACTCGCCGATAAGGCACTAAGTATTTGATCCTCGGTGGTATTTCCATCAAAGTTACCATTCAATGCAGTTTCGTGCCTGTCGCCGCTGGAGAAAGAAAGATTGGTGCCAAACGTAACTTTTGAACCCAGATTTGTTTTGAGGTTAAACTGGGCATCATATCGTTTGTAATCGGTAGCAATCAATACACCTTCTTGCTTAAGATACCCTAAACCGAAATTATAGGTGGTACCAGACTTTCCACCATTCACGCTCAAAAAATGTTGCTGCATGGGAGCCGTTCTGAAAACCGCATCCATCCAGTCGTAGCTGGGATATTGCTCGGAAGGCTGCCTGAAAAGATCAATTTCCGCCGCAGTGAACTTTTGATTTGTTGAGGTGCCGGTGTGATCTATGGCTTTGTTCAACAGCTCCATGAACTGCACCGAATTGGTTACACGATCGTACATGGAGGCAGCCTTCTGGCTGCTAAGATTAAGACTGTAATCGACATTAAGCCTGCCTTCCCGCCCGGTTTTCGTGGTAACCAGAATTACTCCGTTCGCAGCTCTTGATCCATAGATGGAGGCCGAAGCAGCATCTTTTAAAACAGAAATATTCTCGATGATATTGGGGTTGACATTATTTAAATCTCCTTCTACCCCATCAATCAAAACAAGTGGTGAGTTACCCGCCTTACTAAAGCTACCCAAACCACGAATCTGTATATTTGCCCGCTCATCGCCCGGCTGACCGGAGTTTTGTGTGATTTGCACCCCCGGCATCCTGCCTTGTAATAAAGCCGTGGTGTTAGGAGCATTCCGGGTGGTAAGCTCTTCACCTGAAACGGTAGCAACCGCTCCCGTTACGTTAACGCGTTTTTGAGTTCCATAACCTACAACCACAACTTCCTGCAGGGCCGTCCGCCCCTCTAATAGTGTGACATTGATTACTCTTCTGCTTCCTACCAGCTGTTCCTGGCTTGAAAATCCGAGGTAACTAAAAACAAGAGTGGATTGTTCGTTGGGAACCTCAATGGAATATCCGCCATCGATGTCTGTCACGGTGCCGCCCTGACCGCTTTTGATTTTAACGCTTACACCAGGAAGTGTTTCGCCATTTGAGCTCTTAACAATCCCGCTTACTCTGAATGATTGTGCGTTGGCGTTAAATGAAATAAATTGGAATGAGATTAACAGTAAGAAAGACGCCAGGCCCGGGGCCCACCTCTTTCTGTAAAGTGTAAAGTGATTTTGTTGATTAATTTTCTGATTCATATTTCAAGGTTTAAATTGCTGGATTTGCATAAACTGACAGGCCACAGGAAGTGTACTATCTTTCGAAGGATAGCAGGTTTGCTTCATAGAGAGGTTATTTAGATGGCTAAGCTAGAGCTATTGAAAAATGGATTATTCAATTCAATTGGCAAACAAGCATGAAGTTTTAACATACTTAAAATGAATATTTTAAGTACTATTTTGCTTGTATAATTTAGTGAAGGATTGCCGAAGCTTAATTTCTGGGTTTGCGAAAAGTATGCAATAACAAAAAAGGCATTATACGGATGTATAATGCCCTCTATCGAAAATGCTTACTAGATCTATAAAAGCTCAATCACATATTTAGAGCCCTTCTTCGTTTCGAAATCTATAACATAAGAATCTTTTACATCCAGATCAACTAACTTCGCCTGGGTGCTTTTGATATATTTAACATGTTCAGGTTTAGGCATCAAAGAGTTTAAGTTTTCACCCGCAGCCGGCTTTGACATTTCTCCAAGAACTTTCACTGGAACATTTGTACGCAGCCTGCAAACTCCTCCCGAACCCGAATAAATGATGGCCTGTGAAAGTTTGTTTCCTTTCCAGCTCATCTCTACGGTAAAGCCTCCCCGTGCTTTGATGCCTTTAATTATTCCCTCCGACCACTCGTTCGGCAAAGCGGGGAGCATCTCAATTTCACCCGCATGACTTTGCAAAAGCATTTCGGTTATGCCTGCCGTCGCTCCGAAATTTCCGTCTATCTGGAATGGTGGATGCGCATCGAACAAGTTCGGATACGTTCCGCCGCCACTCATTTGCACATTTGTTAATTGTGGAGCCGGAGTATTGGTCTTTACTGAGGTGGATTGAACGACTGGTTCTACAGTTTTAGCAGGATCAATCAGCGTTAAGCCGGCCTTTAATATTTTCAGTGCATGATCTCCGTCGAGCAAACGCGCCCACCAGTTGGTTTTCCAGGCCATCGACCAGCCGGTGCTCAAATCTCCCCGGTGAATTAAGGATTGTTTAGCCGCTGCGGCAAGTTCGGGGGTGATACGCGGAGTAATTTGCGTACCCGGATAAAGTCCGTATAAATGTGATAAATGTCTGTGGGTATCTTTGGGATCATCTAAATCGTTGAACCATTCCTGTACCTGCCCGTGTTTTCCAATGTGGTAGGGGTATAGTTTAGCTTTCGCTGATTCGAGCTTCAAACGAAACTCCGAATCTATTCCGAGCGCTCGCGACGATTCTATAGAGGCTGTGAAAAGCTCGCGAATGATTGCCATATCCATTGTTGTGGCTTTACTTACCTCAAATTCCTTCCCCTCAATTTTAAAAACGTTTTCGGGAGAAGTAGATGGATTAGTCACCAGGTACCCGCTTGGGTCCGGCTGCAGCCATTGAAGCATAAACTCAGCAGCACCTTTCATCAAGGGATAAGCCTGCCCTGCTAAAAATTCCTTGTCGTTTGTGAATAAATAATGATCATATAAATGGGTACTTAACCAGGCTCCACCCATCGGCCAGGCCGACCAGCGCGGGGCGCCACGAGGGTCCCAGTCGTAGCCTCCGGTTGGCGACGTTTTAGCCCAGATATCGGTATTATGATGTAATACCCATCCTTGCTGAATACCGTAGTTTACTTTTGCAGTGGTCTGGCCATTCTTCGCTAAACGGGCAATAAAGTCGAATAAAGGTTGATGCAGCTCTGAAAGGTTGGTGTTTTCAGCCAGCCAGTAATTCATCTGAGTATTGGCATTTACGGTATAATTACTTCCCCAGGGCGGTTGCACGTGGTCGTTCCAGATACCTTGTAAATTGGTCGCCTGAGAACCGGGCCTTGAACTCGCAATCATCAGGTAGCGGCCGAATTGATAGTAGAGAACCTGAAGTTCCTGATCATTACCAGTTTGCCCTTGTCGCGATAAGCGCACATTGGTAGGCAACTTCGACAATTCAGGATTATTACTCAAACTGAAGGAGACCCGCTCGAACAGACTTTTGTAGTCCGAAATATGAGCCGCCCTTATTGACGAATAAGATTTTGGATAGACTTGAGCCAAAGCAGATTTCGCTTCTAGAGACGGATCTTTACCCTCAAGTCCCGGCGATTTATCAAAGCCGTTGAAGCTGGTTCCGTCGGTCAGATAAATGGTCACCGCATTCGCTTTGCTTACCGCGATGTTGTTTCCGGATGCAGTGGTAATACCGCCGTCTGCTTTCACTCGCATATGCACTTCGAAAGTCATACCCTCTTTTTCATCGTATACAATCTGCTGAGGCTCCGTGGCTCGGTGGGCAACATGTTTGGGTGCCTTTCCTTTCAGGACGAGATAAATGTTCCCTGAAGCCGTTACTCTATATCGAAGTTTACTGGTTAGGCCAGTACTGAAGCTAATGGCGTTCTTTTTGTCACTGGTTATACGGATAAGCAGTGCTTTATCAGGATAGCTGACCAGCGTTTCACGCATGTAAGAAACTCCTCCAATTTTATACCTTACCGTATGAATGGCGTTATTCAGGTCCAGTTCCCTTCTGTAATCAGTAGCGGACGAATCCTTTAATTTAAAATCGAGAAACAGGTCGGCCATGGTGAGGTACCTCGCCGAATACGGCCCCTGCAAATTTTTCTTCCACAGGGCGGCGGCTTTGCCATAATCACCTTCAAATACTGCTTGCCGGACTTGTGGTAAGGACTCAGGCCCTTTCGGATTATTTCCGGGGTTCGGATACCCCGACCAGAGCGTATTATCGTTAAGCTGGATACGCTCTTTATTAATCCGGCCAAAAACCATCGCCCCAGTCTTCCCGTTCCCCAGAGCCAAAGCCTCCTCCCAAACCTTTGCAGGTTTATCGTACCATAATTTCAGTGCTGGGTTATCGGCTTGCTGAGCAAAGGCGCTTGTTGCGACAAACAGTAAGGACAGGATTTTATATCTACGCATACTTCAAAACTTTAAAATGTACTCTTTTCCGGCTTTAGTGTTTAAATCATATTCTGATGAAGCCTTTATTACTACCGGTTTTAGCTTGGCCAGTGCCGAAATAAGCGGCCTTTTAACATGAGGCTGCTCATAAAAGGGATTGGGATTATTTCCTCTGGCCGGAAAAAGTAAAGAAGAAACACTTTTTTTCATGTCGTCATTAATCCGAAGACGACAATTTCCTCCTAATCGGGATTTAATTTTCAGCTGAATGATTCGGGAATCTTTCCAGTCGATATCTATTTCGAATCCCCCCCTTGCCACTAAGCCGTTTATGGTTCCTGTTGACCAATTGTCGGGCAAAGCGGGCAGAATGTGTATGGCGCCATCGTGACTTTGCATGAGCATTTCTGCGATACCCGCCGTGCAACCGAAATTTCCGTCGATTTGAAATGGCGGGTGAGCATCAAACATATTAGGGTAAGTGCCGCCACCGCTTGTGCTCACTCCTTCCTGTTTACCACCTACTAATTTTAACTGGTCGGTGATGAGCTTATACGCATGATTACCATCTAAAAAGCGTGCCCATAAATTTACTTTCCAACCCATAGACCAGCCTGTGGCCGGGTCTCCACGATAAAGCAAAGAAGTTTTGGCTGCATCAAATAGTTCGGGAGTGCGGTATGGCGATATCTGGTTACTCGGATATAATCCGTAGAGATGTGAAATGTGTCTGTGTTTATCGTCCGGCCTGTCTAAGTCGTGCATCCATTCTTGCAACTGACTGTGTTTACCAATTTGCATCGGCGCCAGTTTAGCAATTGTAGCCCTGAGAGTATCCCGAAGAGCAGCGTCGCGGTTTAAAATCTCGCCGGCGTTTGCAGTTTTGCTGAACAAATCATGCAGCAGCTGATTGTCCATGGTCGCTCCAGCAGCGATAGAAACCCTCTTTCCCGCAACGTAGGTATTTTCAGGCGAATTAGAAGGTGCAACCACCAACCATTTATGTAGAGGCTCTTCCTGTAGTATATCCAGGTAAAAATCAGAAGCAGTTTTCAAAACCGGGTAGTATTCTTTGAGGAATTTTTTGTCGCCAGTAAACAAATAATGATCCCATAAATGCTGACTCAACCAGTTTCCTCCCATGGGCCATAAACCGGCGTAGGGCCGGTCGACCGGACCGGTAATACGCCACAAATCTGTATTATGATGAGTTACCCAGCCGTCGGCGCCGTACATTACTTTTGCAGTTTCACGACCCGTCACCGATAGATCTTTTAACATCTTGAACAAAGGTTCGTGCAGCTCCGAGAGATTCGTCACCTCCGCCGGCCAATAATTCATCTCCGTATTAATGTTAATGGTGTATTTGCTATCCCAGGGGGCAAGCATTTTATCGTTCCAGATTCCTTGCAAAGTGGGCGGCTGATTGCCCGGCTGGGAACTTGAGATGAGCAGGTATCTTCCGAACTGAAAGTATAAGGCGGCCAGGTGCCTGTCGTCCGATTTTGCAAATTCGGCAATACGCTGATCCGTTGGTTTGTTTATCGCATCTGTGATGCCAAGATTTAATCTAACGCGGTTGAAATATCGCTGATAAAATGCAATATGGTTAGCCAGAGCCTTCGGGTACCTCTTTTTACTCGCTTTGCTTAGGTAAGCGGCAGCCTTCTTATTAGCGTTACCGCTGATATCCTTATAGTTTTTAAAATTTGTGGCAATTGAGATGTAAACTGTGGCCGCATTGGCATTTGTAACCGACCAGATATTGTTCGCCAGCGATGTTTCACCTCCTTCAGCTACTACTCTAACCTGTGACTCAAACTTAATTTGCCCCTTTTCTCCCTCATGATCGGCGGTGATACCAGACAGTACCAGCTTTTTATCCTCAGTTCTCTGAGATGATTTTTGCGGCGAGTCCATGAAAGCGCTGAAAGAAATCCTACCCGGCTCGTCGGCTGTCAAACGGACCACGATTACCTGATCGGTAAACGACGAAAAAACTTCACGTTTGTATTTTACACCATCCACATCGTAAGTGATTGTGGCAACTGCTTTTTCGATATTTAAATCACGGTAGTAATTTTTTGCGTTTTGATGGCCCGGGAACCGGAGAAAAAGATTTCCCACCGGCTGATAAATCATTCCGCTGTTCTTCTTAGGGAACATCTTCACATCGGCGAGCGCTTGCGCCTCTTCAAACTTTCCTTCGAAAAGAAGCTTCCTTAATTCGGGGATTGCAGCGCCAGATTCGGAAGTGATGTTATTATTCGGACCACCAGACCATACCGTTTCTTCGTTTAATTGCAATTGCTCCCTGGCGGGATTTCCGAAAACCATGGCTCCAAGTCGGCCATTACCGATAGGCAGTGCTTCGTTCCAATTTTCAGCAGGCTTGTTGTACCACAACTTAAGGGCGGCATCGGGTTTGCTATCTTGCGGGTAAGCCAGATCTGCTACTGCTGACAATATTATAAAGATTATGATCCGTGTAACCATCCAGCTATAAGTTTATCATCACCGTCGGAATCCCTTCAGATTTCAGGGCCACACTACTCTTTCCACCATTTGATTTCATCCGGATAATGGCTCTTCCATTGTACATCTGCACATATTTTGAACCTGTAGAGGTGCCCTGGTTGTCGATTAACTGTCCATCGCCTGCCAAAGAAAAGCGAACCCAGTTAGCCGCGTCGAGACACTGCACATTTTTACTGTCGAACAGCTTCGCTTCCAGGGTAACAATCCCATTTTCTTCAGCAATTTTTGTTAAAGTCAACTTTGCTGGCTTGTCCCACTTTTCAGTTTGATAAACGAAGGAAATTTCGTCCTGAACGGTTGTCTTTCCTTTCCGTGCTACCACCCTAATGGTATTCTGTCCTGTAGCAAAAGGAGCCATCCAGCGCAAACCTGCCGAAGGAAAATCCTGACTGTTTCGCTTTTTCGTCCCCAGGCTTTTTCCGTTTAAGAAGAGCTCTGCTTCCTCGCAATTTGAATAGACTTTAATCATTTTCGCTTCATTCGCTTCGCCCCACCTCACCGGCCATGAGTGCCCGTAAATATGAACCATTGGTTTTTCTGTCCAGTATGATTGGAAGATATAGAACGCTTCCTTTTTTGTGAAATCACGTTCGATTACTCCCTTTTGATTCATGTAAGGAACCGGGTTATCCGGGCGCACCGGCGTAGAAAAATCTTTAAAAGGCCATTGAGCTGCCCCCGTTAGCCAGGGCATGGTTTCCTGTTCCTTCAGATGCCAATCGATGAGATTCGCCATATAAGATTCGCTCCAGTCGCCATCTTTAGAAACGCGTGCGCTTCCACCAAACAAAGAAGCGTCACCGGCACGTTCGTCTGCTGCTCCGGCACGTTGCACCTTCGACAAGGCATTATCAGGAGTTTCAGAGTGACGGCGAGCGTGACTGTCTCCTCCCCATTCTACATGCAAGAAGCGTTTTACTTTGTTAAATTCTTCGAGCGATACCTGCTTATATTCTGTATAGATACCACGATACCAGCCTGCCCAAATGGAAGGCGAATACACGTCGACGATATCTTTACAAAAATCGCAACGGCGGATAGCTGTTTTTCGTGAAGGGTCGAGCTTGTGCGATAAATTGTGCAGCTCCGTCATGTAGGCCCTTATTGCTTCCTTGTCAAACGTAGAAAAGTCTCCAGGCCAGTCATTTTCATTTCCTAAGCCCCAAATAATAACCGAAGGGTGGTTATAATGCTGCTCTATCATATTGGTTAGCATCCTTCTTCCCTGTTCTTTGTAAACTTCTCCACCTAATCCGCCGCGGCACCAGGGGATCTCTTCCCAAACCGCAATACCCAGGCTATCGCAAAGATTGAGAACTATACGCGACTGCTGATAATGGCCGAGCCTGATAAAATTTACACCCATCTCTTTCATCATCTTCATCTCCGTGCGAATCTGCTCTTCGGTCATAGCTGCAGCAACCCCTGCATGGTCTTCGTGCCTGTGTGTTCCACGTAATAAGAGGCGCTTACCGTTCAGCAGAAAGGGGCCCTTTTCAACAAACTCAAAATGACGAAACCCAACTTTTTCTGTTTGCATGGCCGTGCCCTGTGGGGTTTTAACACTTAGTTCCAGAGTATAAAGAAGCGGCTGATTGGTGGACCAAAGCTGAGGATTCTTTAACTGAAAATCGGCAAGAAGCACATCGCCGTTGAGGGCGTTTAAATTTCTGGATGACCGATGCACAACTTTACCTTTGGGGTCGGTGAGCTTTATTTCGGCTGTGGCCGATGAAAGAGAAGTTGGATTATAAAAACGCGCTCTGACAGCTATTTTTCCATTTCGGCCGGCTTTATCTACTTCAGGGACTGCAAAAATCTTGTCGATTGAAAGCCCTGGTGCGTAAATCAGATTGACATAACGATATAAGCCACCATAAAGGTTAAAATCTGATAGATCCGAAGGCATCATTTCGAGATCCCGCGAATTGTCGGTACGAATAGAAACCGGCACTTTCCCTTTAAACTGTGTTTTAAATTCCTCGGTTTGTTTGAAGGCTTCTACTGCATCGGTGATATCTACCGTCCACTCATCGTAGCCGCCAACATGTGATCCCACTTTGGTAGTATATACGTATACATCTGTTTTCTGGCCGGCTCCTTCAAAATGGAGAAGGGTCCTCCCGTTTTGGTTGTTATTATCGATTTCTAATTGTGTTCGATACCAGGATGGGCCCTGATAATAATTTACATCCGGATCGACGGCATCTTCAGCATTAACGCAATGAGGTAACGTAACCTTTTGCCATAGAGGCACATCTTCGGGATTTCCTTTTTTCACTGGCCGAACGGCCTCCCAAATACCGCCTAAATCCTGCTTTACAAACTCCCAGTTGTTAACTAAGCGCTTTTTTTGTTGTGCATATACAGTCTGGCTGCAAAGTAAAACTGCAAATAATATATTCAGGCTAAATCGTTTCAAGTTCACGGTATTATAATTGTTAAAGAAGCGCGGCGTAGCTTCCGAATTATTTGTCTTTCTCGCTCAGGGTGCAGGTTCTTTATTTTACATAGTTTGCAAACAGATTATGCAATAGCGGAGCAAGTACACAATCCGAATATAACATGGTATATAAAAAGGTTCAATACGACCGCAGCCACATTGAACCTTTTCTGTCTGCGCAGTTCTACTGTGGAAGCGTTGTGGTAACGTATCTGTCTACCACGTGTATGGTGCCGTTGGTAGCCAATAGACTGCTGGTCCTAACATTCAAGTGGTCGTTAATACGGATAGGATAATCCTGAGTGTTAGAGGGTGAATTATTTAATATTTGCAGTACCATTTCTGATGTTGGATTCGACACGAAAGGATACAGTGTAGCAGCAGTATTTCTTGTTATTCCGGAAGGTAAAGCTGTAAAGGCGCCTGCCGGGGCCAGCGTTTTACCAGTTATCTTTTCTACTGCAGGTAGGGTGTAATGATTATGCACGCCCTCAACAATAAGATATTTGAGGTAGTTTCTCACGAACTCCTTCGGGTAAGCAGTCCAGGCTGTTGCGGCTGCATTTCCAGAAAAATTAACCCGAAAAAAAGCATCATTATTGTTGCCGCGTAAAATGGCATCATTATGAAGGAAGATATAGGTTCTTCCCGGTTTTTTATATTCCTCGATATCGATTTCAGAATACACAATGGCCTCCATCATTCTCGTGAATATTTTATCACTTGCAGGTGCCGCAGCATCTGTTTTTGAACGCGACTCTAAATATTCCCAAGCGCTTTTATAGAGGTTAGGATCAAGAGTATGGGGTGTCCGGTTATAGTCCTCCTGTAGGTCTAACCCAACCAATGAACATCCGGAAAATAATATCCCCATACATAGAGGTACAAAATACATTCGTGTTACTATACTTAAAAGTTTCATAATCTATTTGTATGAGTCGTTTTGTTCTAATTTTATATTTTCTTCAAGTAATGTTTTATACAGCGGCCATAAAAACCTGCCTTTGTCGGTGCCAAAACCTTCGGTTCCGGCTGTTCCTGTAAGCCTCCGTATGCGGTCGTTAATAATAGGGTCCATAACTTCGTTTACCCGATTGGTACGAACAAGGTCAAACCATCTTTTGCCTTCTGCGAAAGTTTCCCATTGCCTTTCCTGCAAAATCACGGTTTCAAGCTTTCTTTCATCTAATACTCCGTTTGTGGAGACCGAAGGATCTGTAGCTGCAATTGCCGGCAATCCTGCACGTTGGTGAATATAGTTCAGATATTTTAAAGCGTCTGCTCTTTGTCCTGTCTTATTCAATGCTTCAGCATATAATAGAAACATATCGCCTAATCTGTACATTACCAGGTAAGTTGCACTTAGATCTGCTGTGGTAGTGATCGAAGTCATAGCAGCGTTAGTGACATAATACTTTTGTACCCTGTCATAGTTACCTAAGCCTTGTTCAATATCATACGTCTGTTTGACCCGGATGTCCGCTGTATTCTTTTGCCAGTCGGCGTGAATAACCGAATCGACACGAACCGGGCTATTGCTCCGGCCTATCGATACCGGCAAACAGGCACAGCCATTAGCAGCAGGGTCCCAATGAATACTCCATATTGCCTCTCTGGTACTGGTGGGCGCCAGAAATAGTTGCTTCCAAGTGGCGGTCGGTTCGAGATTGGCGTTTGTACTACCATAAACAACCCCTGTAGCCCCTTTTGCAGCAAATAGCTTTTGGAAAGCTCCGATAGCGTTGGTATAATCGGCTGCATTATTGGTAGTACCCGCTCTCCACATATAAACGTCGGCTAACATGGCCGCTATTGCTCCTTCACTAATTCTCCATACAGTGTTGTTTTGGTTTTTAGTTATTAATTCATAGGCTTTATTCAAATCTGCCAGAATAACCTCTTCAATAATTTTAGCTTTCGGTTCGCGGGGAAGAGTTGGATCTAAAGCTACATTCTCATACGGCTCCAGACGGATAGGAGCATCGCCCCACAACCTTACAATATAGAAATAACACATCGCCCTCATGGCATAAGCCTCAGCCAGAGCATTG
Source organism: Paradesertivirga mongoliensis (assembly GCF_024436395.1). Classification (GTDB taxonomy): domain Bacteria; phylum Bacteroidota; class Bacteroidia; order Sphingobacteriales; family Sphingobacteriaceae; genus Paradesertivirga; species Paradesertivirga mongoliensis. The sequence goes on from NZ_JAFMZO010000003.1 coordinate 862,551, forward strand.
TTTGCAACCGCCACAGTAGTATTGGGATCTGTTTCTCTCACCCTTGGAATATATTTAATTGCCTGATTACAGCGAGCAATTGTGCGGTATAAGCCGTCCCAATTGCTTAGTGCATTTCCTGATGTTAACTCATTTAAGCGCAATTCATCTTCACGAGATCCTCCATATCCATTCTTATCAAAATTATCCGACCTAACTTCTCCCCAGTAAAAATATTTACCGTTAAAATTATTTCCAGGGCCGGTCATTTCTGTCTGAAAGGAAAGATAAATTCCTGCCAAACCTGCGGTAATATCCCTGCCTGTCTTATAAAAATTGGAAATATCTACAGCCTCCAATGGCCGTTCATCCAAGAATTTCTTGCAGCTGCCTAATAGTATAACTATGCATAAAGCAGATATATAAATTACTTTCTTCATCGTCTTAAAAATTTACGTTTAGTCCTAAGCCAAATTCTCTTCTTTTAGGATATCTTCCATTATCAATACCCCTAACTAATGGATTATTTGAACTAAATTCGGGATCATAACCCGAGTAATTTGTCCACATGGCCAGGTTCGTTCCAAACACGTAAAGCTGAGCGTTCTTCAACTTGACTTTTTGGGCTATTGAAGGCTTAAGCTGATATGCAAATCGCAGGCTCTGCAAGCGAATAAACGATCCGTCTTCCAGGTACATGCTGTTATAACCACTTGATATACTTCCTCTGGTATTAGTACGGGTAATCAGAGGAAACTTAGTAATATCCCCTTGCCTCTTCCATGAGGTTGTTGCCGCATCCCACATCGGTGGCGTATAGGTTGATGTATTAGCATTCTGTGAGTTAGCTACCTGATTATAAACCTTGTTCCCGAATTGTCCGTTAAACATTATGTTGAGAGAAAAGGATTTATATCGGAAGTCGTTAGAAATCCCGAAATAAAAATCAGGAAGCATATTACCTGCAATAACCAGGTCATTGTCGTCGATCACGTGATCATTATTGGTGTCGAGCCACTCAGTATCTCCGCCTTGTAATACGATTCCGTTCCTTGACTTTTTATAGATTGTGCCCGAGTACGGTTGTCCGTCAATAGAATATCCGGTAGCTGTAGAGGTATTTGTGGCCTCGTCTACAGTGATCCCTTCGGGCGTAAGCCTTCTGCCCTGAGCGTCGTAGGCGTTAGAAACATCATATTGGTACACTCCTAAGTTCTGCCATAGAAGGATATTGCCGATCTGACCACCTTCTTCGATTAAGAAAACATTGTTAACCAGTTTGGACGTACCGCCCGCAAGTTCCTTGATCTTACCTTTCTGAAAAGAAATATTTGCCCTTGCGTTCCAGCTGAAGTCTCTTTTTGCAACAGGGTTTCCTGACAGTTCAAACTCAAGTCCGGAGTTAGCTATCGTTCCGAAGTTTACAGTGGTAGTGCGGGCACCTGTTTCCTTCGGAATTTCTTGCTCGTAGAGTAAATCTTCAGTCGTTTTTGTATAATAACTGGTCACAAAGTTCATACGACTTTTGAAAAAGCTCAGTTCTAAACCATAATCAGCTGTAGTAGTAGATTCCCATTGGATATTTGAGTTTCCCAGGGTAGTATTTGGGAAAGCCGCTCCAAGGCCTGCATATGACCCTCCAAACTGCATGGTAGTATAAGAAGCATAGTTTGCAATCTGGTCATTTCCTACTGTACCGATACTGTATCTCAATTTGGCGTCTGATAGAAACTTTTTCGACCAGGCCATAAAATTCTCGTCAGAAAACCTCCATGCTGCAGATCCCGAAAGAAATGTTCCCCATTTGTTACTTCCACCAAACCGCGAAGAACCGTCACGCCTGAAAGACCCCTGAAGAATATACCTCGACAGATAGCTATAATTTAAACGTCCGAAAATGTTAGCAGTAGAATAGGCCCCCGAGCCGGTACGGGTATTGTCGTTAGACAAATCTATTACACCGGCGTTTGAAGTCCTGATTTCTTCAGTAAGATAACCGTTCATTCTAATCGTGTAATCGTCATCTCTTCTTCGCTCTGCAGAAACGCCCAGCAAACCAGTTACCGAATGATCTTCGGCAAATGTCTGTGCATAATTTAAGAGACCCTGCGCTTCCCATCGAATCCGTTTTTCGAAAGTATTCCGCCCTACAGCATTTCCACCTCCTCCAGAGGTTAATTGAGCGGTTTCAAATTGGTTGTTAGCATTGTTGTCTAACTGCGCATTACCTACAGTTGTAAACCGGAACCTATCATTTAATGTGTAAGTAAGGTTGGTATTAAACTTCGTGGTATAGTTATTATCAATATTTTCGGCCAACAACGCAAAAGCTACCGGATTTCTTTTTGACTCGACGTAACTGGCCAACGACCCGTCCGGGCGATAAATTGAAGTCCATGGATTTCTCTCAAAAACCTGCCTTGCACTTGTACCTATCGGTACGTTATTACCAGTTTGATATGCGAAAGCCAAACTGTTGGATATTTTCAACTTCCGGGAAATGTCAAAATCGGCATTGATGGTTGACTGCACACGCTTCATCCAGCTGTTTACTATTGTAGCTTTATCATCGGTATAAGTAAAACCGGCATAATAGGTAGCGCCTTTCGTGCCCCCGCTTAGATTCAGCGACATAACTTGCTTGCGGCCTGTTCTATACAACAGATCCTGGTAATCATTATCAGAATTCAGATAGGGATTCACGGTATCTGAGGCTGGATTGTTGCCCCTGGCCACCTGCCTGAAATAACGAAGCTCGTCAGCAGATGTTAAACGTAACTTATGAGCCAGCTTGCCCATGGTATTTGTATAATTCGCCGAAATTAAAGGTCTTCCTTCTTTTCCTCTTTTTGTGGTAATCAATATAACTCCGTTCGCGCCCCGTGCGCCATATATTGCAGCGGAAGAGGCATCTTTTAAAACCTCGATTGATGCAATGTCTTGAGGATTGACAAAATTGGCATTATCACTTAGGGCCCCATCTATAACATATAAGGGCGCTGTGGATCCGCCAATAGTAGATGCGTTTCTGATCTGAATCGTTCCCTGGCCCGCCGGGTCTCCGCTATCATTTGTTACCAGGACACCTGCGGCCTGCCCCTGCAGTGCATCAAATAAGGTTACTGGCTGCCTTTCTTCAATTTGCGCGGCAGTAACACTCGAGATGGAGCCTGTTAAATCTCTTCTCTTCACTGCCTGACCATAACCTGTAATTACTACTTCGTCGAGCCCCGTGGTATTATCCTGTAAAGCGACATTTATAATCGTTCTACTTCCTACAACCTCTTCTTTCGTTATTGATCCTATGTAGCTAAAAACTAACACCGACGCCTGGCTGGGTACTACAATTGAAAATTTACCATCATTAGAGCTGGTAACCCCCGTCGCCTCACCTTTTACTTTAATACTCACCCCCGGAAGAGTCTCGCCTTTCGGGTCGGTAACGGTACCCGTTACTCTAATATTCGATTGGGCAAACACATTCGCCTGCAATAAAACAAGCAAGATTACAAGGAATTTTTTCCAGAGCTGGCTGAAAAAAATCCATTCTGGCCTAAGCCTGGTTGAAAGGAAACCTCTATTCATACTACTGAGTTTATTTATCGGTTTAAAGCCCTTTTTTTAAGCGATCCCGCGAAAAAAGAGTCTCGTTAATTTGGTTATTACTTTGTTGGTTACGTCTTGGATTATTGGTTATAATCTTTATGCAAGATAAGCCGGAATCTTCCACTTGTTGTTTAGAAAAATTGGCCTATCATTCATCTATTTTGGCATCATTACTCGAATAAAAACACACAATAAAGAATATACGACTAATAAACTGGTAATTCTTCACAGAGGTAACATGGCCTCAATTGTGGTTCGCTTCAGCAGCTCAGTTATATTAAAAATTTCTTTTTATATCGGTTTATTTCGTTCGCAATGGAAATGTATTTATTCCTTTATGAACAGTGTTCTTTGATACGGAAAGATCCGAGGGTGCGTTACCCCATTTCCCATCGAAAAAAACAGTATTCCGGACAACTATATCCCCAGCATTTTTTAATCCCAGCACCGCATCGTTGTTAGCCGGTCGCAGCATCTTAACATCTGTAATACGGGCACCAATCACATCATCAAAAAACAAAGCATATCGGCCATCTGCCTGTTCATGGCTGAAAGTGCATTTGCTGATATTAAGATCTTGGACATGTCTGGCCCACAATCCGTATGATGGCTGGACTTTTAAATTAGAGATATTGTATTGCCCCACACCTAACTCTGGCGGAACCTGGGATGTATCGGATACGGGATTACCGCCCTTTACCAGAACATTAATATCATTTAAGACTATATTTTTGATGTAACCCGTATGGTTGCCATTCGGCAATTTGAAGTTCAGGCCTCCCTCTACCACAGATGGATCTGGCAAGCTATAGCCTGCAATGATCGGGGTGGCCTTTCTTTGCTTCCCATCGTACGGTTTCCACCTGGTTTTTGCATCGCTATAGGAGCTTCCTCCATAAACTTCAGCGATATCAACACCGTTCAAAATGATATTTTCGACTTTACCTATATTGACATTATTTACCAAAAGTTCGTCGTGTTTTACCCCATTTTCATCAAACTTATGCCGGCTGACATTTGCTCCCAGAATGCGCGCCCGGTTAGAAATAGAAATAAAGAACGGAGCAGTGGTACGGAACATTTTGGAACGCGAATGCACTTTACCCGTGTGTCCGCAATTGAGGTGGATATCTTTAATATGAGCGCCGTCGTTTGTTGAGATAGAGAAACCTGCCTTGTTAGCCCCGAGGACGTAAATATTATCAACATGAACATCTGTGATATCGTCGGCTGTTTCAGAACCGATCTGGAAAAGATTGCAGTTGGTATCTCCTATTATATTCCGAACCATATACCCGCTGGCTGGGCGTGTAAATCCCAGAGAACAATCTGATCCCGGTTTGACAATATCATCTGAACTTACCTTTGAATAAATATTGGTTACCTTAACATTATTGCAGGCCATAAAATCATAAATATCCCTGGCATTAGAGGTATGATATTTAGCGAAATAGGTATCATGTACATTGATATTATCTGTTCCCGTCGCCAGTAATACAAAATGACCCGCACGATCAATTTTTAGCATATTATCAAGATCTTCGATTTTCGACCCATCTCTGCCTATATAATAGGGTTCGTCTTTCCCGGGGTCGTACCACAAGTCTTCCTCTCGGGCAAGGCCGCCTATTTCCAGATTGGTGCAAAGTTTAAGCGTAAACATTTTGTCTGCACGGTTTTCCGGAGGGTTATTCATTACACGGTCGCCGGTTACCAGATTTCCATTCCCAGAAATATATCCATTGCCAATAATCTTAACGTTATCCAGCCGTTCACCAAAAAACATCGTATTTCTAAAATAATGGTGTCCCACATCTTGCTTGGTGAGGTAATTTTCGGGATCAGCATAAGGACCGGAGTCTGTGGGAGAAAGCCCGGACCGATATTTTTTGTCGCTAAACCAGGTGGTCTCGGGAGCATCCGCACCTTTGAGTGCTAAAATGCTGGCCCCTTTATTCAGATACAGATAAACATTGCTTTTTAAATGAACCGTTCTGACCGAATATACTCCGTCGCTAAACAAAAGAGTGCCGCCCCCAATTTCGTTCAGATAAGCTATGGCTTCATTAATTTTCCCTGTATCATCACTTTTACCATCGCCCTTTACTCCGAAAGATTTTATATCAAGCATCCCAGAATAATACCGAACAACGTTAGAAAGGCCTTTATTTTCGCCGCCTTTAACCTTAAGTCTGAAGCTATAAAACCTATCAGGCTGCAGATTTGTAAGGGTTGCCGCAAAGTTTCCCGGCTTGACGATCGAGGCATTCCAGGTTTTTCCGTTATCCAGCGACTGCATCAATTCCACAGAAGAATTATTTTGGCCGTTCCAGTTCAAAGTTAAGGTTGTATACGTTTCTGGCAGGTCTCTATACTGAAGAGATCTGTTTACGACCTTTTCAAGGTTTGAAATAGTTTGCGTTGCTCTAAGTATCGCCGTTTCTGGACCAACACCCGGGCTGGTAAGTACTTCTGGTTTGGATGTAGTATAGTTTGCTTTAAACACGTAGCTGCCCGCCTTAGGCAAGTTAGCTTTATCGATGACGATTTTAAGATCAGGACCATTTGCCGGACGAAGGTCCAGGTGTTTGAACAAGAGGATTGATCCTCCGTCCTCAGATTTTAGAATTTGTACCTCTCCTACTTTAGAGTAAGAATAATTGGTGCCCACCCGCCCGATAGATTGCGTGTGCAGGTCTGCTAATTTAACGTCGCCGCGGCCAATTACGTTAACGGTAGTATTTTCAAGATTACAATTTATCCCGGGAGGAAGAAAAATTCTAACCGTAGCATCAGGAGACCTCTGTCCGGCGGTAAAGAAAATAGTTACGTTTCTATCGCTCTTCATAGTTATCTCATCTTCAGCCAGGCTTAACTCACCACTTAGGGCCATTGACTGTACTGAAATGTGATAGGTCTTAGTTTTTTTTTCTTCCGGGGAGCTAACTAATAAACGATCGCCGCTCTCAAAATTGCCGGATGTTTTTATAGCACCATTGGCTGAAATAACTTTATAGATTTGGATTGAGCCGTCTTTAGATTCTATTTGTGAGGATAGATTCTCTACACGAAGCTGCGTTGAGCTGAGCCCCTTGTCTTCCGGAGTATCAACCGTATACCGGTAAGTTGTACCGGTAATAAGCACGAGAGTGTCGGCGCCGATCCTGGCGATATTTGTCGACTTCATTTTAGAGGTAATCTCTGTAGCCGGTTGGCCAGCTCCGTAGCCAGCTGAAGCTCCCGAAAGGAGACAAAAGACATTTAGCAGGAGCAATAGAGTAACCCTTTTCATATTTCCTGATAAAGTCATGAACGTCTTAACACATCTGCTCATTTGCAAAATTTTGGAGTCGTGATTCACTAACTAATAAAATATAATAGTATGTCGTATCCCGACAGGTTTATTATTGGTTATTGGCAAAAAGCTGTGGCCTTTTTACTTTTTATAATCTTTTAGATATGCTAAATTAGTGTTGAGCCAGATCACAAGCTCTCATTTTTGTATGAAAATCTCTTCTATTTGTACAATAGGCGTGGAAAGCCTATTTCGATTGCAACTACAGGACAGGCTCCTTAAACTGTTCTATAAAAGCGGTTGGCGAGATTTTAAAATTCCGTTTAAAGCAAATACCAAAATAGCTGGGGGAGTTAAAACCAACCTTGAAGGCAATTTCTGAAACAGTATGATCGGAAGTTTTTAAGAGATGAGCCGCCCTCTTTAGACGGATATTAATTATAAATTCGTTGATCGACAGATCGGTCAGAGAGCGTATCTTCTGATACAACGCTGTTCTGCTCATGTTCATTTCTTTTACAAAAGCATCCACGTCAAACTCAGAATTGTCCATGTTTTTTTCGACCAGGGCAATAGCTTTCATCACAAACTCCTCGTTAGCCGAATTAGCGGCAACTTTTTCGGGTTCTGGACTTAGTTTCTTTGCGAAGGCTTCGCGTTGAGCTTTCCGGGTTTGAATAATATTTTTTACCTGGAGCTTGAAAAACTCAAGATCGAAAGGCTTTTCGATATAAACATCGGCCCCAGACTCCATACCTTCCAAACGCTGAGTGTCTGTGTTCGAGGCAGTAAGCAATACCACAGGTATATGGTTGAACTCTATATTCTGTTTAATCTCCCTGCACAATTCTACACCGCTTAGACGCGGCATCACGATATCGGAAATGATTAACACGGGATGTATCTTTTTAGCCAGTTGTAAGCCGGCATACCCATCACAGGCTACAGTCACTTTGTATTCTTTCGCCAGGGCATTGAACAAAAGCTCTCTAAGCTCTTTATTATCTTCAACCAATAGCACCGATGGTGCCTTCTCGTTGACATCTTTCGGTTCTATGGTCTCTTTCTCAAATTTTAGTATTTCGAGTAATTGCTGAGAGTATACAAATCTGTCGGCATTTAGGTCCGGCTTAACTCCCATGTCTTGTTCGAGGGTCTTAACTTCAGGAATATTTACAGTAAAACTCGTCCACTCGTCATCGCTTTCGGCGCCTATCGACCCTCCCAGAAGTTCGACCAGCTCCTTGGTAAATGCCAGTCCGATACCCGTATTCGGTTGTACCAGAGAACTCGGGCGATCGATATGATAATAATTTTCGAAAATGTGAGGCAATTGATGAGCGGCTATTTTTGAACCCGTATTACGTACTCTAAACTGCAGAACGGGAGTATCGAAGGATGTGTCGCCGACACTAAACACGCTTTTCCGTTCAACAGACACCTCGATAATACCACCATCCGGAGTGAATTTCACCGCATTTGACAGAAGGTTGTAAAAGATTTTTTCGATTTTATCCGAATCAAAATAAGTGATGATGCTTTTTGGCTTCCTACAATCGATCCTGATATTATGTTCTTCGGCAAGAGGCTCAAAAACCTGGGTTAAGTCTATGACGAAAGCGACAATGTCGCCTTTAATATAATGCGGCGCCACCGTATCATTATCAATACTTTTAAGCTCCATTAGTTGGTTAATCAGTTTCTGCAAGCGCAAGGCATTACGTTTTATATAGCCCAAATGCTTGCGTTCATCCTCATTTTGGGCGATCCTCATTAACTTGTTCAGAGGACTCAAAATCATGGTTAAAGGCGTTTTAAACTCGTGCGAGATATTAGTAAAAAACTGGGATTTAATGGCATGCAGCTCCTGTAGCTTGTTCTGCTCAAGCTGGGCGATGTGAAGCTGTGTCTGGAAATTTTTGTATCTCAGCCACAGATAAATAATTCCGCCAAGTACTGAAAAATAGAAAAGATAAGCCCACCAGCTTTTCCAGGGTGGAGGCAATACTTTAATCTCTAAAGTGGTAGGAACATCGTTCCAGAGACCGTCGTTATTTGAGGCCTTGACTTTGAATTTATAGGTCCCGGCCGGCAAACTCGAATAGCTTGCAATGTTCCGGACACCTATATAATTCCATTCCTTTTCCAAAGGCTCCAATTTATAAGCATATTGATTATATACGGGCGACGAAAAATTCAGAGCGGCAAATTCAAAGGTTATTACCGATTGTTTGTAGTTCAACACCAGTTTTCGCGTTGTACTGATACTTTCCTTTAAAGGCGAATTATCTTCATTTACTTTAACCGGCTGATTAAAGATCTTAAAATCGGTGATAACAACCTTCGGAATAACGCGATTATCTTTAATACTGTCCGGATAGAAGTAGTTAAATCCGTTACTGCCACCAAATATGATATGACCGTCTTTGGTCTTATAACTTACATACTTCTCAAATTCATTTCCCTGCAGGCCTTCGGATACGTAGTAATTCCTGAACTTCCTCGTTGAGAGACTAAACTTTGACAATCCATTAGACGAACTCATCCAGAGATTGCCCTTATTATCAGTTTGAATACCACAAATGATATTGCTTGGCAAACCCTCGTCTACCGTATATGATTTAAATTGCTTTGTTCTGGGATTAAATTGCATTAAACCCCTCCCCACCGTGGTGAGCCATAAATTGCCGTCGGCACCTTTTACAATCCCGGTAATATCTGGTAAAGCCCCACTATTTAAATTATTATTTTCCTTATGAAATCTTATAATTTCGCCGGTTTTCCGATTGTAATGGAACAGACCTCTGCGACCGCCAAAATAAATTTCGTTGGGGCTGTAATCATAAAAGCACTTTACATAATCGATACCATCTACCAGATTGAACTTACCGGATTTTAAGTCGAAGGTCTGTAACCTTCTGATGCTGGCCACCCAAATCTTGTTATATCTATCCTTAAAGACTCCGGGCACCATATTATTGGCAAGCGAAAACTTATCTTTTGGATTGTTAAGGTACTTCACAAACCGTCCGTTCTTTTTGTCGAAGATTATTAAGCCGCCCTCATGGGTCCCTATGAGTAACAGGCCGGGCTTAGCCTCTGCAATGGATAATACAAAGAAGTTTTGGGCACTCCGGGGATTAATCAGCATCCCGTCGTAATGGGTAAAAGTTCCCTTCTCGGGATTAAATTTGCTTAGATATCCTTCGTCTTTAGTCCCGATCCAGATGTCGCCATCGCTGTCCTGGAAAGCAGTTCGCACATTATTACTGCGCAGCCCGTCAGATTTAAAATTGATTTTGTAATGCGCAAATAGCTTATGATTCTTATCGATAAAATTTAATCCCTTAGCCCAGGTGCCTAACCATATGTTTTTAAACTTGTCTTTATAGATGGCCGTAAGTACCCCGCTACTTATACTTGAGGGATTATAGATATCATTGGCTAATATGGTGATAGTATTTTTTTGATAGTCCAGATAATGCAGTCCGCCACCATCACGCACAGCGAAGAGCATATTTCCAAACTCATCTTCAACTAAACCATGAACTTTATTACTTCTTAGAAAATTATTTTCAACCGCATATCTCCTGACTTGACCATTACGAAAGTTGAAAGCACCAGATGCTGAAGTGACCCAAATATCGCGCCTGCTGTCTTCCGAAACCGAAAGAACGCTCACTACAAAGGGCGTATTTAAACCGACCTTCTTAAAACGCTTTTTTTTATTGTCGAAGACAAAGAGGCCAAAAGTTGTCCCTGCCCAAACATTCTTTTTCGAATCTTCATAAAGACAGGCCACATTGCCCGCCAGGCTTGGATCTGTATTTCTCAGCCTCAGAACAGGTTTGTCAGATTTATCAGGATAAACAAACAGTCCTCGGGCAGTGCCTACCCACCTGTTGTTTTTACTATCTACCAATACCGAAAATATGCTGATGTCTTTTAGAACGGTATCTGCATGAGTCGATGCGGAGTAAATCTTGTTATCGGTCCGGTTAAGATAGTTTAAGCCTTTAGCAGTTCCAATCCAGAGATTTCCATTTCGAGGATCTTCATAAACACAATTAACGTAGTTGTTACTAAGGCTAAATTTATTCTTGGGATCGTGCCTGTAGATCAGGAAGTTTGCACCATCAAAGCGGGTCAACCCATCCTCTGTTCCAAACCACATAAAACCTGTCTGGTCTTGAGTGATGCACAGAACTTTATTCGACGATAATCCCTCATCTTTTGTGATGCGCTTAAAAAACAGATTATGTTTTTGAGCACGGGCGTTATCAGAAATAAAAAAAACAACAGCAATTACCCCTAGCAAAAACCTCATCATAACAGCTGGAAATAGTTAAATATTGCTATCGGAGCGAAAACTTATCGACATGGTACCACCTCTTGATTAACCAAATTCACACAAAAACCACACGTCACTAACCTATTAAAGCGATTTTAATGTATAAAAATAAGAATAATTAATTAATGAAAATAGAATTCTTGATTTTAAACACAGGGGTTAATGCCGATAAGCCGGGTAGCGTATAGAGGGAAGTAAAGGGTAACGCCAAGGGGTACTATATAGCCCGGCAGGCTGATTAAAACGAGCAATTTTCAGCAAATGCAGTTACAAGGACACCCCTCTTCTCCAGGGAATAAAATCATTTTGTTGTAAGATGCTGGATTTTGCCTGGACTTCACCACTGGCCACTTTAATCACGAAATCGATAATCCTCTCTCCTACCTCCTCAATCGTTTCACTGGCGGCTATTATCGTCCCACAATCAATGTCGATAATGTCTGGCATCCTGTTATAAAGCATGGTGCTGGTAGAGAGCTTAATCACCGGTGCGATCGGATTCCCTGTGGGAGTACCCAAGCCTGTGGTGAATAAAACCACGTTTGCGCCTGCGGCTACCTCGGCGGTGGTGCTTTCAACATCGTTACCCGGTGTACACAAGAGGTTTAACCCCGCCCGTGAAACTTTATTGGGGTAATCCAGAACGGCTACAATCGGCGAAGTGCCACCCTTCTTTGCTGCCCCGGCAGATTTGATAGCGTCGGTAATTAAGCCATCTTTAATATTACCCGGCGATGGATTAGCGTAAAAACCAGATCCGTCGGCCTCTGCCTTTGCGTTATAGATCCTCATTAGGTCCATAAATTTTTTCGCGGTCGGTTCATCCACACAACGATCGCATAACTCCTGTTCAACTCCGCATAGTTCCGGAAATTCTGAAAGTATGACTGATGAGCCAAGAGCAACAAAACAATCAGAAACGAAGCCTAGAGCCGGGTTTGCAGAAATGCCCGAGAAACCGTCGGAGCCGCCACACTCGAGCCCTATACACAGTTTTGAAAGGGGTGCCGGCTTGCGCAAAATTTTATTGGCTCGCACAAGTCCATTGAAAGTAAGTTTAATCGCCTTTTGTAATAATTTTTTTTCTGTACCCTCTGCTTGCTGTTCGAGAATGATAAGTGGCTTTTTAAAACCAGGATCTCGTTTTGAAATCTCGTTCTGGAGGATACTTGCCTGAGAATGCTGGCAACCTAAACTCAGCACCGTAGCGCCCGCAACATTAGGATGAGTAATATATCCTGCAAGCAAGCCGCAGAGTGCGTCAGAATCAAGCCTGGTGCAGCCGCAGCCCAAATCATGTGTAAGAAATTTTATTCCGTCGACATTGGGGAAAACGCGGGTGTCATTTACCTCTACCGGATGGTCGGTTAGTTCAGTATTAAGTATATCATCCAGTGTCTTTCCGTTGCGGTACATCGAAAGAATCTGCTCTACATTTTGTTCATATATCTGCGGAACACCATAACCCAATTTATTAATAAATGCCTCTTTCAACACCTCAACGTTCCGGTTTTCACAAAACACCAGAGGTATTACAATCCAGTAGTTGGCAGTACCAACGCTTCCATCTTCCCGATGATAACCCATAAAGGTTTTGTCTTGCCATCTTTCCACATCTGGTTTTTCCCAAAACAGCTTTCGCTCGCCCAGGTCAAAGTCTTTAGAAGCATGCTTTATATTTTTTAAGGAGATAAGCTCCCCTTGTGGAATAGCCGTAATTGCCTCGCCAACTAAGACTCCATACATGTAAATTTTATCACCTGGATTAAAGGCAAGCGTCGAGAATTTGTGCTTTGCAGGAACATCATTTTTTAAGGTGAAACTTGTATTTAGAAAACGTACCTGGCTATTGGCCTCTAAATCCTGCAATGCTACCAGCACGTTGTCTGAAGGATGGATATGTAAAAATCGGTTAGGTTTAGTAATAGTTTCTGCCATTTGACTTCCCTGTGTTTATGATCGGGAATAGACAAAGAAATATAAATCGGCCAAAAAGAATAAGTGTCGGATTTACATGTTATTAAATGATTTTACCCATTTTTCGCGTCAGGGCTTTAACAACTGAAGTTCGCCCGAGATATCAGCCACGAAACACGCCATCTGTACAAAATTCGCAAAGATGCGTACGCAAATGAGAGCCTCCCGCTGCATTAACTGATAAATTGCATTCAATATAAACCAATACCCGAACACCATTTTAAGATTGAAATCAGTGCAGCTCGCTATAAACGGGAGGCCTTTACGAATCGTTAATTTTTAAACGGAGTTGATATGAAGAAAGTAAAAATTAGAATGCCGACTTAAGCTGAGAAGTACTATTTCAGTAATCTGACAAACAACATTCGCTGTCAGTCAGAATCTAAAGCAATTATTAAAAGACCAATTAACCAATTTTTCTAAATAAGAATATAAGCTGATGAAACCGCAATTATTGAAGGTACCTACCGGACCTACGCGATCTTTTAGCGTAAGACAAGATCTTGTTCCTTATGTCAATAACAAATGGCACTATCATCCCGAAGTAGAGCTTATCTATTTCAAAAAAGGCACCGGCACCCAGTTCGTCGGAGACAATATTAAACGATTCCGCCCGGGTGATGTAATTTTAATAGGCACACAACTACCTCATTACTGGCGATTTGATGATGTATACTTTCAAAAAGACACCAAGGCTACCGCTGATGTGCGCGTTGCGCATTTCTGCGAAAACTTTTGGGGCGATAAATTCCTCTCTCTGCCAGAAAACCAACACATACGCTCTGTGCTCGAGAAAGGCAAAAGAGGAATACAGATAACTGGCAAAACGAAAAAGGACGTATCGGAAATTTTAAATAAATTACTGTATACTGATGGATCGCAGAGAATTATGCTGCTGATGGAAGCTTTAGAAGTAATTGGCAACTGTAATCAGATTGTTCAGCTTTCGTCTATGGGCTTTAAAAACAACTTCGAAGAACCCGAGAAAAGCAGGATAAACGCTATCTATGAGTATTCTATGAATAACTTCAGAAGGAAGATCCAGCTTGAAGAAATCGCAGATATCGCCAGAATCAGCCCAAACTCGTTCTGCAGATATTTTAAATCCAGAACCAGAAAGACCTACACACAATTCATCATCGAGTTGAAAGTGGGACACGCTTGTAAGCTTTTGATCGATAATGAATTAAGCATTAAGCAGATCTGTTATGAAAGCGGCTTCAATAACTTCGCCGGCTTTCACAAGTACTTTAAACAGATTACGGGAAAGAGTCCGCTGATTTATCAAAAGGAATTTTTTCATATTCAGCAAAAAGCCGGTTAAACCGGCTTTTTGTTTCTATTGTGCAGTTATTTCAAAAACAGAACTTGTTATCGGGTTGACTCTGCCAGGTGCCAGATTAAACCCCACCTTCATCAAATAATCACCGCTAAAGGTCTTACCATTATCCGGGTGAGTAGATTTTGTATCCGGGAGTAAATTAATCTCTTCAAATTTATATTGTTTCGAAGGATCTAAGCCATCTAAAAGTACCTTTCCGAGATATTCCTTTCTTCGATAGTTCAAAATATAATTGAACAACACAGCTCTGTTTTTATTTTCGCTGACGTACATCAGCGCAGCTCGCGGTTCTTCGTAGGGGGATACAAGACGATAAAGGTCGCCAAACCAAATTACATCGCTTATACGCTTATAATTTTTAACTGCTTCATTACTGAATTTTATCTCCTGTTCGGTCATGTTGTTCACACGGATGTCATAACCCATCTTTCCCATCATGGCAACATCTGTGCGAAACTTGACTGGTTGTTTACCCATTGATGTAACGTGACTGGAAACCGTAAGCGAAGGAAAAAAATTGAGGTATCCCCACTGAATAAAGACACGTTCAAAAGCATCGGTATTATCACTCGGCCAAAACTCTGTAAAGTACTTCAAAGCCCCGTAATCGGTACGACCGCCCCCGCCTGCGCATAACATGATGGGTAAATGAGGGTACTTTTTTCTAATCCGTTCCAGAACAGAGTACAGGCTTTTTGTATAATCGATAAACAGATTCGATTGATTCTCCTTGAGATAAGGTGAATACTGGTTGGTCATCATGCGATTACAATCCCATTTAATGAATGCTATACCCGGATTTTGGGTCATTAAATCATCAACGATCTTGTATACAAAGTCCTGAACTTTGGGGTTGCTGAGATCCAGAACCAGTTGATTTCTGGAATAATGTTCCTCCCGGTTTGGGAGCTTTAAAACCCATTCGGGATGTTTTTCATAAAGCTCACTCTTGGGACTAACCATTTCGGGTTCCAGCCAGATACCAAACTTTAAATCCTTGTCTTCCGCCTGCTTTACCAAATAGCCAATACCACTCGGGAGCTTCTTTTTGTCAACCTGCCAATCGCCCAGCGCTGTTTTATCAGCATCTCTGGGATATTTATTTCCAAACCAGCCATCATCTAATAAAAACAGATCGACACCTAGTTTTTTAGCGCCGTCAAAAAGCTCCACCAACAACTTTTCGTCAAAATCCATGTGGGTTGCTTCCCAATTGTTAAGCAAAGTTAAACGTGGTTCTTTACCGTCGAGAACACCATAGTTCCTGGCCCAGCGATGTAGGTTTCGGCTGGCCTGCCCCTTCCCCTTTTTTGTATAAGTGAAGATGAATTCGGGGGTTACAAAGGTTTTTCCCGGTGCTAGTTTATACTCAGAGGCATATGGATTCATTCCGGAAACTACACGTAGTCCATTCGACTGATCAATTTCGAAAAGACACTGAAAGTTGCCCGACCAGCCCAGTGTACCTGCAATTAATTCGCCACTTGTCTCATCAGATGGCTTGTTTAACGACAGATAGAACACGGGGGTTCGGTACATATGAGCTCTCGTACCCAATTTGCTGTCCAATACCTTCATCCCCGTACTCAATTGGTTTTCTTTCATCCGCATCTCCGTCATGTAGTCCCCGTCAAATTGAGTGAGCCAATATTTCGAAGCGTCAAAATGCAGCATAGAAGATGCATAGTTAGTCAGGGTAACAGCCTTTTTCTCCTGGTGTTTAATCTCTGTCCAGGTCCTGATAATATCCTCGTTAAAGTGTGCTGCATAGTGCAAGGTTACTTCTACCGGATATTTGGGGTCTTTTAAATAAATAGATGTTACGGTGATGTTGTCGCCTTGTTTAACACTGCTATGTTTTGTGTAAAGCAATTGTAAGGAAGGATTTCCATCGGCATGTACCATGCGAATGGCGGGTTCAAATAAATCCTCCATCCCGGCGGCGATGTAAGCCTCTTTACGGGTGACTTTTAGCAGATCCCTGTCTGAAGGATGACTTAACTTTTGTCCTAAATAACTTTGATAAACCTTATTATTACTCCCTACAGTAAGAAGCAGTTCGGTATTATTAGTTTGGATGGCGATGGTTTTGCTGCCCGACTGTGCATAGAGATGTTGTTCAGACAGCAGACAGAAAGCCAGCAGTAGCGCGAAATAGCGAATCATGGATGTGAAATTATTATAATGTGATCTTTTGAGTTGCACCTTCTTTAACGGTGTATTTTTTTGTTTTCCCGTCATTATTTACAGCTATGGTCAGCTTTTGCCCCGGAGCTCTGTTTATAGTAATATCGAATTTGCTCCCGAATGAATGTACGTTTTTTAAAGCCATCTTATCCCAGCCTTTCGGTAATCTGGGAGTGCAATCAAAGCTTCTGAGACCAACCGGACGCATTCCGAACAGGCCTTCGGTAAAAATGCGACAGTATAAGCCACTTTCAGCAGATAAATGTCGTTGATTTCCTTCGGGATAGGCTTCTACCGGATAAGGTACATGCTCGCCAAGCAATCGCCTGCGGGAATAATAGCGGATGAAATCCATCGCTTTCTCGGTTTCACCTGCTTCTAGCACGCCCCGTAAAGCGTAAAGAGTTGAGCGGTCCCAGAAAGTACCTTTGCCCGCTTCCGTCGCCAATCCATCTTTTGTCCATAGGCGCGGAGAGAACAGGGCATTGATAGTACCTTCTTTACGATCAAAAATACCCACGGTCAATGGGAGACAAATCCAGGCTCTGAGCACATTGAGTCCCTCATGATACCGATACGTTTCAAAACCCTCTACATTTGCAGCGAAGTATTTATCGATATTTTTTCGCAGCTCTGCTGCTTGTCGCAGATATGCCTCAGTTTGTGACTTGGGCTTTCCGAGATGCTCTCCAAGCATCGCAGCAGAACGCAGTGCATCGTAATATAAAGTATTGGTAGAAAGGTTTGCTTTACCAGCAGAGAAACGATTTTCCAGTTCATCACTGTCCGAGGTCACTACCCCATCGCCATTTAATTTTCGCCGGCTGTATTCCAGGCTCCACTCAATTAAGGGCCATAACACTTTGGCAGAATCGATATTTCCATACGATAGCGCATAGCGTGACGCCCCGTACGCAATCATTGCCATGTCCCCGCGGTCTTTAGCACCATGCCAAAAAGCATCTCCTTCGGCGACTATCGAACTGGGGATGGGTTTATATTCCGGATTCATATAGCGGGCAAAATGCCTGTAAGCATTCATCGCCGAGAGATTGCCAACCCTGTCGCCTAAAAAAGCAAAAAACGGGTTCACATACTCGGCCTGATCGTTCGCCCAAATAGCAGCGTAATAAGCCAGCCCGCCCGGGCCATGCATGTATCCGCCTTTGGTTTTATAAATACTTTCGGTTGCCCGGATCTTTGCGAAATCGAAAGCAGTATTTAATATCTTATCCGGGGTTTCTAATTGCAGGCGATCTAACACTCCTTCAACACGTTGAATACGTGCTTTTTTCTCTTCTTCGGTATTAATTGCCGCCAAAGCATTCGGAGTATCGCTTGCAAGGAAATACACTGTAAACGATACCGTCTTTCCGGGAGCAATTGTAACGCTGCCATCATTCACAGTTCCGGTAATAATAGAATGCTGCGCGGCTTTGCTGCGTGTAGGGTCAGTTCTCACCTCTCTCCTTAGATATTCCATAAAAACAGTTAGCGGCTGATCGGTAATGTTCTTAAACACAAACTCTTCCAGTGCCATTGGTCGCTCTGTCGACGGAAACAAAGACCGTTGGATGCTCACCATGGCAGGGCTCCCCGCCTGAGCATTTACCCGCATTACACCTTTATGACTGATATCTTTTATATTATAGGAAAGATCGCCGGTGCGGCCCTTTCCGTTTACTGCCGAGTCGAGTCTAATCAAGCGGTTGTTAACATAGAACCGCGGCAGGTCGCTATCGCTAAATGAATGACTGATATGTGTACGTGTACCATCGGGAAGCATCCGGAACGTAGGAAAAACTACCGTTCGCGAAATCTTTGATCTTCCAGCTTTATCCAGCCCGTATTGCACCCATAAAGCCACCTTCTCGCCCGCCATCTCAATGTGGTCGGTATGTGGTAAGCGGTTTTGAATATTCCACTTAATACTTCCATCGGGTTGAATCGCCCAGCGGTCATCCTGAACGGGCAGTGTCGTGTTTTGTGCCGACACGTCAAAACCAGCCAGGCAAAGAAAGAAGAAAGTTATAACCAGTTGAATTTTTCTAAAGATGAATTTTTCGGTTCTCATATAATCGTATGGGTGTATTTTAAAATGCTGCAATGCATCGGCTGTTGGCGGTCAGTTTCGCTTGCTTAACCGACGCATTTTTTCACTCTGCTATCAATCAAGGAATCATTCAAAAACTTTGGTTTTCACTCAATATAATTGGAGTATGCAATTGAGAAATAAAACCAAAGTTTTTATTTAGCATAGTTAGCTTAATATTCAACTGGATTACCATAATGGCCCAAAAACAGGCCAAAACAGCTCAATACGCAACTTTCCGCATCGGGCCGGATTTTTTATACAGGATTTTGGACTTACCTTTAATCACCGATTAATAATCCTGTATGAAGTTTTTAAGAGTTAAAATGTGTGTAGCCTTTTTCGCGGCTTTGATTTTGTTTTCTTTTCAACCTGCCTACTGGCAATCTAAATTCATTAAAGTAGATCAAGACGGAACGATCAGTTACATTCCCGATGAGAAAGGAAATATCATCCCAGATTTCAGCCGGGTGGGGTATCATAAAGGGAACCGGGATATTCCTGTTTTACCGATCGTAAAAACCCTTTCGCCATCGGGAAGCAGTACCGATGAGGCGGCAATCCAGTCAGCCATTAACGAGCTCTCCAAAAGAGATCCCGACAAGAACGGATTCAGAGGGGCTATCCTCTTAAAAAAAGGAGTGTATAAAATCCCCGGAACTATTCACATAAATGCCAGCGGTATTGTTTTACGAGGAGAGGGGGACGAACAATACGGGACGAAGTTAATAGCCACCGGAAAAGACAAGCGAAATCTAATTTCTATTAGCGGCCAGGGATCGCTGGCGGAAGTTACCGGCAGTCGCAGGAAGATCGCAGATTCATATGTACCGGTAGGAGCTTTTTCATTTATGCTGGAGTCGGCCTCCGGATTAAAAGCAGGCGACAAAATTGTCGTGCTCAGACCGGGCACTAAAAACTGGATCTCAGATATCAAGATGGACCAGATCGTAGAGCGCCAGGGCACCAAGCAATGGCAAGCCAAAGAATACGATCTTCATTTCGAGCGTGAAATCACCAAAATAGAAGGCAACAAAGTCTTCATCGACAATCCCGTGGTGATGGCAATGGAAGCTAACTATGGAGGAGGTGAAATTTATAAATACAGCTTTAATAACCGCATTGCTGAAGTGGGAATTGAGAATATGCGATTTGAGTCGGAGTATGCAAACGACACCGATGAAGAGCATTCATGGATTGCGGTGGAAATAAACAAGGCAGAAAATTGCTGGGTTAAGAACGTAACTTCTAAATACTTCGCCTACTCCTGTGTAAGCCTCGAAAATGACGCAAAGTTTATCACCATAAGGGATTCGAAATGCCTGGATGCAAAATCTGTGATTACGGGCGGGCGCCGGTATTCCTTTAATAACGACGGGCAGTTGAATCTGTTCATGAACCTGGAAACTACCGAAGGCCGGCACGATTTCGTTACCGGAGCCAAAGTACTCGGGCCTAATGTATTTTACAATTGCAAAGCATCCCAAACACATGCCGATATCGGACCTCACCATCGCTGGGCTGTGGGTACTTTATACGACAATGTGCAAACAGACGGCGCCATCAATGTTCAGGACAGAGGTAAAATGGGAAGCGGACATGGCTGGTCCGGAGCTAATCAGGTGGTTTGGAATTGCAAGGCAAAAGAAGCAGCTGTACAGAATCCATGGGCCTCGGCAAAAAACTATTGCATTGGATTTCAGGGAAAAAAAGCCGGTGGGGCATTCCCCGACCGTACCGATGGTGAATGGGAAGGACATAATCAACCCGGGCTTACCCCTCCATCCTTGTATCGTGCGCAATTGGAAGCACGCCAAAACTCAAAAGAAGAATAACAATCGATAATTATATGAGGACAACTATTGTTAAAAGTTTAATATGTGCTGCAGCCTTTCTGCAAATAGAAAGCACTGTTTATGCCCAATCAAAAACTGCGGATTATTTTAAAAACTGGCCAAAAGGAACTTCACCAAAACAAATAGGAGATCGTGTGGCGAACCGGTTTATCGAAACCCCGCATCCCAATTTTGGCCGCCCAACGCCGCCCGCCCGTATCACCTATCCGGAAGTATGTGCATGGTATGGTTCATTAACGTTTGCAAGGGAAAGCAATAATAAAGGTCTTACTAAAAAGCTGGCGAAACGATTTGAGCCCCTTTTTGGCGAAGAAGCTAAACTAGTGCCCCTCCCCGACCACGTAGATCATACCGTTTTTGGAGCTGTGCCATTGGAGCTTTACATGCAGACAAAACAGCCGAAATATCTCACGATGGGGCAGCACATGGCCGACAAGCAATGGGGGCCGCCGGAAGGACCTCGTGTAAAACCAGAATCGCATGAGTTTTATAAGCAGGGATTCACCTGGCAAACCCGACTTTGGATTGACGATATGTTCATGATTACGGCCGTACAGGCTCAGGCTTACCGCGCCACCGGTGACCCGAAATACATCGAGCGGGCAGCCAGGGAGATGGTTTTTTATCTTGATAAATTACAAAGACCAAACGGATTGTTCTATCATGCGCCAGATGTTCCTTTCTTTTGGGGCAGAGGAGACGGCTGGATGGCCGCCGGAATGGCTGAATTATTAAGCTCGCTGCCACAAAACAACCCCAACCGGGAGCGCATTATGCAGGGTTATAAAACGATGATGTCCTCCTTATTAAAATATCAGGCCGAAAGTGGCATGTGGCGTCAGCTGATCGACGACCCCGAATCATGGCCCGAAACTTCTTCAACCGGAATGTTCACGTTCGCTATGATCACCGGGGTAAAAAACGGCTGGCTCGAGAAAGATACTTATGGTCCGGCTGCCCGGAAAGGTTGGCTTGCGCTGGTATCTTATATCGATGAAAATGCCGATGTACGTGAGGTATGCCAGGGAACAAACAAAAAGAATGACCGGCAATATTATCTCGACAGAGAGCGTATAACCGGCGATATGCATGGCCAGGCGCCGGTTCTGTGGTGCGCAACAGCCTTACTTCGTTAGATAAATCATGCTTGTTTAATGCCCTTCATTGTAGATATTGATGAAGGGCATTTTTTATTTCTGCGATATGTACAAATCAACTTTAAAAAATGTCTTCGGTACGCTTTTCATCATAGCCGCTGTGCAATCCTATCTGTTAGGCCAGGAACGTTTCTCTGTCTCGAAACTCAGCGAAGACGCAAATATCCGCTCGGACCAACGGCCAATCAACATAGGTTTTTATGATAAAACCAGCGATCAAACATTTGTAACCTGGATGGGAGCAAAAAGCACGGCGGTAGTAAAAGCATTGAATCATAAAACCAATGTCTGGTCGGATGATAAAGTTATTGGCAATTCCCCTTTTGTGGACAAACACAATTACCCGGGCATGCTAAGAGGTAAAGATAACCGGCTTTATGTATTCTATGGCTGCCATAATTCCACGTTAAAATTGAGTATTTCGCCAAAGCCGCTCAGTATTGATGGAATTTGGGATGACAAGTTTATCGACATAGCCGAGCGGGCATCTTATCCTGCTCCGGTTATTACAAGCGATGGGACTTTCTATGTCTTTTACCGCGACACCCGCCAAACCAATAAGTACTCAGACGACCGGCCCTATCAATTTGTAAAGTCAACAGATATGGGAAAAACATGGACACGGCAAATGGCGATCGATCCTTTCCCCAGAACCACCGACAATATGTGTGAAGTTTACAATGGAAAAGTGACTTACCAGCCAGCCAGCAGAGGACAAAAAGCCAAAATCCACCTGGCCTGGACCATAGCAGGCGAAAAACTGGGCAAGCATGCCCATGCCACCTACGGGCGGAATGTTTACTACGCATATCTGGATCCCGCAAACGATCACTTATACAACATCAGTGGCAGAGACCTTGGAAAAACCATCGAACAGACCGAGCTTGACGACCATTGCCTTGTACTCGATACCGGTATCCCGGAAACGGGCCACTTAGCCGGACTGCAGGTTTCTGTCCACTACCGCGACAATGGTTTTCCGCTGATCTATTTCGACAATCAAAAAATGGGCGGCCCCGGATCTGCTACCTGGGACGGCTCAAAGTGGATTTTTGCCAGTATCGAAAGTCCTGGTAACAGTGTCAGGGATTTAAGGGATCCGCGGGAACTTGAAAAATTTGGCCCGGAGTCTTTTAGAGTCTATAAGCCTTCAAACGACTTAATTAAAGTTTATAAAACCACAAACGGGGGCCTGAGCTGGCTATTCGAAACGACAATAGATGTAGGCCAGAAAGTAGACCGGGTTCATGTGATAGACAATGCGCATAATGATGCTAAATTATTGATTACGGAAGCGGGGGACGGCACGATGGATGTGCCGAAGAGGGATGTGTTTATAGGCCGGATCGCATCTAAATAATGGATTCGGCTTTTCTAAGAGTATTATCTGGTCTCGACTGACCAATTCTAGGGTAAAATAGCAAGGACCGGTAAAATTACAACCCTAACTATATTTAATAAAATGCAGCGGTGGTGACACAACCCCAACCGCCTGTGGCACCTCAAGTCTGCTGTTGGTGTCTCCACCAATAGCTTAATGACATTGACCAACCGCCTGTGGAACAATATCTAATTTCTAATCGAGAAGAATCCCAGGGCATATTCCTGCGGTATGGAGTCATAAAAAAGCACGACAGATCTTGCCGTGCCTAAAGTATAACCAATATATGTGGCAGGTAGGATCTGAGGCCACATTGCAGGAAGGAACATTCTCTTTTATTATACCCGAAGCTTCAACGATTTTTCCGAGGCCCCGGGACCATAAATCACCGGTTTAGTGGCTTTACTTATATCGCCGCCATCTACTGTTACTCGGGCGCTGCTGCCCTCCAGCTTCATAAAGGCCCGTGCCGGGCTCAATAAGCGGGTGCCGGCGAACAATACCTCGCTGCTATTTACCATCCGGATCGTAGATTCAGCTTCAGCACTCCCCTGCACACTTAAATTCGAAACAGCCGCATCGTGCACGTTATCGAAAACTATCGCGGATCGTGCTTCGGCATTTTGGTACTCAAAGCGGACATTTTGCAGCGTCAAGCCTTTCACATTCCGGGCATACATCCCATAGGCCGGCGGACCAGAAGGTTCAGGATCCCAGACCGTAAAATACTCTCTGGCCGTTTGAGGGATATCACGTTTTGCAGCCAGTTCTTTGGAGCCGCCGCCCGCGTAGGTAATATGCACATCGGTAAAGCTTACGTTTTCAATAAAATTATTACCCAGGGCATTTAAGGTAATGCAACTAAACTGTTCGCCGGGATAAACTTTAACATCGAAAGGAATATCAGGGTGATTAACAGGCGTAGACACTACGGTAGCCCGGATGCCATTAAAAGTAATATTTCTAACAAATGACTCCTCAGCCGGTTGGTTCTCCGCATGGGCTGCGCCGGTACTTCTGTTGGCACTTCCGCTGAAGCCGATACCGATTGGCCCCGTTACGTTTCTCATGATAATATTGGAGAAGGTGAGGTTTTCGAGGCGCGCCCGTCCCGAACTGATCTTTATCGGACACCCATAGGTTTCATAGATCAGGCAGTTGGAAACTGCAATATTCTGAGCTTCACCTCCGCCAAAACGAAAAATTGACCAGCGCGTACTAAATGAGCAATTGGTAACGGTAACGAATTGGTTGCTGCCAAATAAAGCGCAGGCATCGTCCTGGCACCTGACATCACAGTTGGTAATATGAACATATTTGCAGCTGTTGAAGTGGAAACCATCGTTATTTTTGTTTACACGATTATAGATGCGGATTCCGTCGATATTTACCTGTTCGCAGTGCAGAATGCGGAAGCAGTGATAGGCGCTTTTCGTAAAAAACGTATCACGCAAAAGCAGGTTATTACATTTGTAAAAAATCACCAGGTGGGGCCGGTCAAAATAACCACCGCCCGGAGAATTAGGGCCCGTATTATCGCCCTGACCCGTATAAAAAGCCACGCCATTTCCGTCTATGGTTCCTCGCCCTTCAATCGATATGTTATCAGCATTCGCGGCATAGAGCAGAACGATGTTCCCGTTCCCTTCAGGAACTCCCTTTCCGGCCCGGTAATCCTTTTTATCAGGGCTTCCTAATAGTCTCCCTTGTGTGGAGAGATGAAGAGCAACGTTGCTTTTTAGTTCTATTGTCCCGATAACAAAGCTTCCTGCCGGAACCAAAACCATGCCCCCGCCATCTTTAGTGCAGGCATCGATTGCCTGCTGGACAGCTACTGTATCCAGCGTTTTGCCATCGCCTTTGGCGCCAAAATCTTTGATATTATACACTTTAGCGCCAGAATTCGCATCGGCAGAATTCTGGACAAAAGACTGAGCTGCCAGAGCCGGGCTTGCCATCACGCTGGCCCCTACCGCGGCTATCGCCGGAAAGGAAACTCTACCTAACCATTGTCTCCGGGATAGCGCATCGCTCACAACTGAACTCTTTTCTTGTCCATTCTCAAGTTCCTGGGGTGTTTTCTTCATGTTGTTTTAAGTGCTGTGCGAGTCGATAAGCTTCGCGGTAAAAGCATCACAAAAATTTAGGGCTGGGTGCGTTAAAATAAAATTTCGGCACTTTGTATTTGTTCACAGGGTTTACCTCAATCCACGACTGTTCTTTCCCCTCGGCATCCTGCGTTAAGCAAGAAGTAAAAAAAGCCGTTACTCTACCCCTTTTATCCGTGAAAACGAAAGGCCGCTCACGCCGTCTGAAAGTGCGACTGGTGCCATCGTCGTATTCCACCGTTTTGGTATAAACCGATTCTTTAGAAACCAAATGATAATTTATTCCATCGCTCGAATAATATTGTGCGCCGTTTTTATTGATGCCCGTTGCATCTCCCGTAAAATCACTCAAAATCACGTTGTACTGCTTTTTAGACCACCAGATAGTGGGGTCTTCGAGCTGATTCTGACCGGGCAGCAAATTATTCCCGTTGTTAAGAAGCGTATACTTTTGATTAAAGGCGGGTGCTGTATAAGCCTGGGCAATGCGGATATTGCTCACTGACTTCCTCCCGAAAACGTATACACTGCCATTCTTTTTTATTAAAGGAGCGGGATTAGAAAACGGCATAGGCAATGTATCAACCCGTTTCCAGGGACCAGTTATCGAAGAACTATAAGCGTATCCCGTTTCATTGGCGGAAGAAATATAATACAGCACAAACGTTTTACCCGACTTTACAATTTTGGGATTGTGCGCCCGGTCGTTATCCCAAAAGCCTTCTCTTTTTTGAAGTACTACTTCACGAAAATTGTAAGGCCCATATAGATTATCAGACTCTGCTCTTACTATCTCTGAATATTTCGTCCAGCCTCCCAGCCCGTATTGCTCTGGCCAGCGCGAAGCAAACATGTGATACATCTTTCCAACCTTTATTACTGTAGGGCACCAGAGGATGTAACCAGCCATTTTAAAGCCGCCATTTTTCACAGCGGGTTTTATCGCATCCCTGAGAGTTTGAGAATACCCCGATAGAGGCAAGCATAAAACTGCCATTGCGACAAAGAAAGAGATGCGTAGTTGTTGAACCATTCCGAACAGTTAAATTTTCTAAAGCGCAGTATAAATTAGTCAAAGCATTGGCTGCGATTCTATCTGGATGCCGCAGCGATATTTTTTCCTGTTAACCTAAACTGTAATTGTGCCTCAAATAAAGATTTAGGGAATACTGTTTCATTAAACATGATGTTCATGCCAGTGTTGTCGAACGTAACTTTAGTATCCGCCTGGAAACCTACCAGGATCGGACTGGCCATAGTATAATTCCTGCGGCGCTCCATATCCCAGAAATTATAGTGGAAGTCTCTGGATGAACTGTGTCGGAAGTTCCAGAATACCATTTGATGCCCATGATGCGGATGGCCAGCTTCCGGGCCGCCCAGATTACTAAAAATGCCGCCATGGATATCATCAAAAAGCGTTGCATAAGGCTGCCCTCCATGACTGTCGAAATGCTGATCTTTGCCCAGGGTACTTTGAGTGACCACCGTACCGGCGGCACTGTATCCTGTTCCCGCGCCATGGTGCTGAGACCCATTAAAACTGCATTTCTTAACCAGCACACCATAGCCGGTACGGGCATGAAATGAAGTGTGTCCTTTCTTGCCATTAAAGGTTACATTTTCGATGGTGATACCATACCCTGCTCTACAGAAGATACCATCGTTCCAGTCAGAAAAAACACAGTTTCTTACCCAGGAATTTTTGGCGTATTCCATACCGATCGCCATATAGGCGTTATCGTGAATAGCGTTTTTATGATGTACAAACTCTTCGGGATAATTTTTCCAGTTACTGCTAAACAAGATATCTTCCACACCGCATTCTTCGATAGCGTTGAAGGTATAAAGCTCAAAAGGTGCCGAGTTGACCAGCCTCACATCAATGTGAAGAGGGTTTTTAAACTTTATTTTATTGCCATTTATACTTTCGATGGTGTGAATCTCCGCAATTTGCATTCCTCCATTCGGGCCGAAAAGCCGCGTCCATTGCGATTTAAGTTGGAGCGGGGCAAAGTACAGTCGTGTAAACTCTTCGCTGCGATGACGAAGTACTACATCCTGGCCAACACGTAGCCGGGAAGCATCCGCCACCTCGACCACGAAACTTTCGCGAGCGGCATCTTTGGTAAGGATTGTGAGCTTCTCTGATTTATTCTCTTCCGCTTTGAACAAAATAGAGCGGTTATTAACCCACATATTCGCTTGGTATATTTCGGTTCCCCCGGCGCCAGATCCTGCGCCTTTCAGCACAATGTTGCTTTTTGTTACGCGAATCTGCTTTCTATTATTTGTGTCGGCTGAAAGCAGAAACTTCCCAGCCGGAAAAAACACTATCCCTCCACCGGGGTTCTGTTCCGCAGCAGCTATAGCTGCCTGAATTCCTGCTTCGTCGGATCTATGGTCGTTAGGAAGTGCTCCAAAATCGGTTACCTTAAAGTGTTTTCTCTTCGATAAGTCTGGTATAGCCTCTTCAGAAAAGTGATAACCCGCATATGAAAAATCGGGCAAAATTGGTGTTTTACCGTTCTTTTTTGAGTCCACAAAATCTTGCCAGATGGGTAACACCTTTTGTGCGTTTACTGTCAGACTACTTACAGCAATCAAAGTAAATAGCACTATGCTTTTTCTCGTCATTTTTTAACCGTTTCTTTAATTTTTTACAGACGCTGCAGATGTAACCTCCGCTGATTTTACAACCTTCTGCTTAACCGCCGAAATATCATTGTCCGCCAGCTTAATTCCTTTACTGCCTGCACCTTCAATCCGTACAAAAGCCTCAGCGCCACCTTTTATATCGTTGTCTTTGATCACTGCGCCATCCACATTTTCCAAACGAATAATGGCCTCTGCGTTATTCGTTTCCGGGATCTCCCAGCCCTCAACCAGTACGTCCATTCCGTCTTCTATTATCAAAACCGGCCGCACATCATTAGTCGCAAGATTAAATTTAATATTTTTTAGTTTTAAGCCCTTTACATGCCTGGCCCAAACACCATAGGCCGGTACACGAGGTCCAAAAGTCTTAACTTCAGGATACTGATCAATAGCTTCGGGAACAATATGGCGGGCATGTTCTGCGCTACCACCGCCTGCCAGACTTATTTCAATATTCTCTAGCGTAAGATTAGTGATGTTATGACCGGGGACGCCAGTGATTAAAATTCCGGAGGGCGGCATTAGTTGGGCATTTGCAGAAGCCTTCGCCTTTACATTTTTAATCAGCACATTCTCAAAAATTCCGGTTTGCTGCTTTGTATCCTGTCCTTTGCGAAAAACGCTAAGCCTTGAACCGAGACGGAACAGCATTGGCGTTCTTACATCGTCCATCGTAATATCAGAAATCTCAACATTTCGCAAATGAGCCCCATCTACTGTGAGCAATTTTATACCGCCATTTTTAGTATCGTAGATATAGCAGTTAGAAATTTTGATGTTTTCGAAAGGCGCCATCGATTCGGTGCCCATTTTAATACCTGCCTGATTACTTTTAAGGCGCATTCCGGTTACCACAATATCTCTGTTAGCCATTTTACTAGAGGTGGTTTTGAACACCAATGCATCATCCCCACTTACCACGTCACAGTTTTTAATACGCACATCCTGGCAGCCATCTATCCCAATCCCATCATTATGGGCTACACCTACACTCATAATTTTCACATTTTCGATCCGCACTTGCATGCTCTGGAAATAATGCGAGGTCCAGGCGCCAGCATACTTTAAGGTTACATCTTTCACATTGACCCCGGTGCAGCGAACTATCCTCAAAAGAAAGGGCCTTAAACCCCAGCGCTGGCCTTCGGGGCGCGTGTCTGTTTCGATATGTTTTGCTTTTAATGCAGAACCCTGACCATCGATGGTTCCCTCGCCTTCAATACCGATATTCCTGGCATCTACCGCCACCACCAAAGCCCATCCCACATCAATACCTAAACCTTCTGTGAAGGGATCAAGATTACGATAATCCTTCAAATGAATGCTGCCAAGTAAAACAGCGCCCTTCTTAAAATGAAGCGTCACGTTGTCTTTCAAAACAATGGTTCCGGAGAGAAAAGTACCGTCCGGAAAAAACACCTTGCCGCCACCGGCTTTATGACAGGCATCTATTGCGTTTTGAATGGCATGGGTATTTAGCGTAGTTCCATCAGCTATCGCGCCATATTTTGTAATATCAAAATCTGCTGCCCGCGTCAAAGCCGAAAATGCCAGCGTAAGTGTGAGAACTATGAATTTTAGATACGTCATGCTATTTCCTGATCCTTAGTAATTATACGCCTAATCGAGTTCGCCCGTTTTCATTGCAGCACCGCCTTTTGCAGCTGTTGCCGAGAGTCTACCTTTTAGTTTAACTTTAATTACTGATGCTATTCCATCAGGTGCAACCGCCGGCAGTTCAAACAATACTCCCTCCTGGGATACTTGCGATTTTACTTTGGTACTGCCGGATAGTAAACCCGCCGACTTTACCTTGTTAGTCAGACCGGGGACAAATAGCTTCCCATCTTTCGGCCAATTAAACACACTGAGGTATAATATGGTATTTTCTCCCTCAGGCTTCATGGTAATCCGGCCCCAATCCACAGACGCCAGGGGATTAGCTTTGGTAGCATAAATCGCTTCACTGTTCACTTTCATCCATTTGCCCACAGCTTTAAGCCTGTCGATGCTTTGCTGCGGAAAGGTTCCGTCGGGCTTAGGCCCTACATTCAGGAGGTAATTGCCCCCTTTTGATGCAATATCAACCAGATTACGGATAAGCGTTTCTGTAGATTTCCAATTATTGTCGGAGGTTCTGTAACCCCAGGTCCCGTTCATGGTCATGCAGGTTTCCCAGTCGCTGCCATCGCCCTGTGCCGGAATTTTTTGCTCAGGTGTACGTGTATCCCCAGGAAAATTGGGGCGCTTTAAGCGATCATTGGTAATAATGTGCGGCTGAAGCTTTAGTACTTCCTGAAGTTTTAAAGCCGCCTCATCCGTCATATTTGTGGGTGTGTCCCACCATAAAACCGCGATATCCCCATAATTAGTTAAGATCTCACGCACCTGAGGAACCGCAACGCGGTCTATGTATTGTGCAAAAGTTGCCGTTTCCTGAACGGGATCCCAATGTCCGCTATGAGCTTTTGTATAAGCATCAATCTTTGCCGAATCCGGATTTGGCCACCCTTCTGCCATCACTTTTCTGGCAACAGAACCACCAGGATTACCCCAGTCTTGTGCCTGTGAATAATAGAACCCGAGTTTCATACCGTGTTTACGGCAGGCTTCTGCAAGCGGCTTCAATAAATCTTTTTTGTAAGGAGTCGCATCCATTATATCCCAATCGCTCGCCTTTGAATCAAAGAGAGCGAACCCGTCGTGATGTTTAGCTGTAATAACAATGTATTTCATACCCGCATCCTTCGCCATTTTAACCCATTCGTCGGCATTATAATTAACAGGATTAAACTGGCCGGCTATGGCTTTATATTCCGCCACCGGAACCTTCATCCGGTTCATGATCCACTCCGCTCCCCCGCGGGCCTGCTGATGCCCTTTGTATACACCGGCCATTTGAGCGTAGATACCCCAATGGATAAACATTCCGAAGCGAGCCTCGCGCCACCACTTCATTCGCTCATCTTTCGGAGTCTGATTTTGAGCAAAACCAGAACTTTGCATCA
This sequence comes from Paradesertivirga mongoliensis, assembly GCF_024436395.1. Taxonomy (GTDB): domain Bacteria; phylum Bacteroidota; class Bacteroidia; order Sphingobacteriales; family Sphingobacteriaceae; genus Paradesertivirga; species Paradesertivirga mongoliensis. Next base: position 893,548 of record NZ_JAFMZO010000003.1, read on the forward strand.
ACAGCAAGATCGCGATAGCAAGCATTAATTTCTTCATTTTATACGGGTATTTTGGGTTTAAAATTGATAAGCAACTAAGCAATAATTCTGCAGGTATTGGTCAGCCTCATTATCAAAAGATTCAACAATTTTGACATCAAAAGCTTCGCCGAAAAGCTTTACAGGAATAAACAAAATACATTATCTCCATAACTTGTCGCCCGCTTCTTTTATTCATCGGCCTTTCTGAGACTTATCAGAACTACACCATGTTTGTTCACGCTGGCAGGAAAGGAGTTTACAAAAGTTCCAAGATCTTTTTGACGCCACAAATCGCGTACAATGTATTTTCCTACAATGTTTAAGTCGGGCCAGCGCAGGGTGACCGTCGTCGTAGTATCGCCGGTATTAAATAGTCCTGCAGCAATTGAGCCGTTTTCAAGATCCTTCGCCATTATTCCGGTCTCTCCGCGTTTTGATATGGTCGTTGCCTGTAAACCCAGCGGATCTTGATTAACATCCAGAACCTCGTCGTTTGTTAGCAGGCTAATGGTGAATTCATCCAGTTTGGTAAGGTCGTTGCCCAACAAAAGTGGAACAGACATTAAAGCCCATGCGGAAACGTGAGTATATTGTTCATCCGGGGTAAGGCGTGTAGGTTTAGGTGTTTTGCCCCAGCCTACATAGCCCAGTATCATCATATCCGGATCGTTCCAATGGCCGGGGCGCGCATAAGGAGCCCATCGGTCCTGAGTAAACAGGCGCGCACTTAGACTTTCCCAGGTGTCCCTGATATCACCTCCGGTGCGCCAGGCGTTGGAGACGGTCGACAGTTCTTTTATCGATCGGTATGGGGTACTGTTAGAAAGGCTGAAAATGATATCGCGGCCACTTTTCCTTAAAGCATCATACATCAGCTTTGTTTCGGGATATTCGATGGGATTCCAGTCGTATTTCAAATAGTCAAAGCCCCATTTCGACCATTGCTTCGCATCGTTTTCAGCAAAAATATATTTACCGATGGCATACGGTATTTTTTTCTCGCGTCGGGGTACATTTACTTTTACAGGTTCGAAAGTACCTGCTGGATTCATAGCTGAACCGCCGATTCTGTGCGCGTAGGTCTCGATCCACGGCGAAGAATAAATACCGATTTTGAGACCCATGTTATGCACCTCATGCACAAGCCCCGACATATCCGGAAAGCGGCTCGAATCGGGAAGTATAGCATTGAAGTCTCCTCCGCGTTTTCCCTGCCAGGCATCATCGATGTTCATATACGACCAACCGTGATTAATTAATCCGGAATTTACCATGGCTTTCGCATTTGCCATCACCGCCTCCTGAGAAACCCGGTCGCCATAAATATTCCAGCTGTTCCAGCCCATCGGAGGTGTCAGCGCGATTTTCTCTCCTACTACTATCTTAAACTGCCGGCTGGAACTGCCAATATTATTTTTCGCATGGAGATTAATGGTATAAGCCCCTGCCTTCGTAATTGACCCGCTGAGTTTCCCGGTCAAGGCATCGAGAGTTACTCCCGCAGGCAAGTTAGTTGCCGAAAAAGTGATAGGCCGGGTACCTGTGGCTGTTACCGTAAAAACAATAGGGTGCTTAGGCCGTACTCCAAAAACTTTAGGTCCGGTTATTTTTGCAGCCGGCTGAGGCTTAGGCGTTAATATATATTTGCTGAGGGTATCCTGAGCCTTGGTTGCCACAGGATTGAAAACACTCATTAGCGCAACAAAGACAATAGTATAATTAAACAGTTTATCTATTTTCATCTGATATAATTTGGTTTACAATTGGGAGATTTCTGCAAGAATACCGCTGTTGCATACTCTCAATACGAAACATTCCTATTCTCAAATATCTGCTTTAGCATTTGAAGAGATTATTCAGGATTACCTTAATACTATCTTGTACTAACATTCCGAAAATAAAAAGGGCATCCCCACAGCTTATCCAGACGCATTTATATCCAAAAGGAGTTATACTCCTCACTACAAGCTAATTAAAGATAATAAATTGCCAAGAGGCTAACCTATTCCATTTTTAAATCCAACACTTTTGAATAACCAATTATATACATCAGTTGTGATTAGCGTACAATTCCCGCCTCGTTTTAATCGCTAATTGTCTACCGTGTTTATAAGGATTAATTAATTAACCAACAAATCATTAAATCATGAAAAGTTTTAAATTAAAGAATCTTTACTCTGCCGGGATGTGGGCCTTAAGCCTGTTTATTCTCATCGGCTTTATCGTCACGGCCTGCAAACAAACCAACACCACCGACCTGGTTGAAGGCAGCATGAAATCATCCGGAAAGGAAGTTGCATCGGTTTCTGCGGCCTCTGTTCTATCCGCCACTGCCAGCTCGGGCAGCGCCTACAATGTGATTACAGCGGCTGGCTTTGAGCACGAAAATCCTGATTGTGAACATGGCTCGTTTGGAGCACACGTAACACAAGCATCAGACAGCCAGTTGGGAAAAAACGTATTTGTTTTCCATAGCCATATCACAGCCGATAACGACCGGTGCACCAATTTCGACCGGGTGCGCATGGAAATTAAAGGCTGGAACAGCAATACCGAACATACCCAGGGGCAAACAGCACATTACCGCTGGAAATTTAAACTCGACGCCAATTTTGTAGGCGGTAGCTCCTTCACCCACATTTTTCAGATAAAAGCGAAAAGCGGCGATGCCGGAGCGCCCTTGATCACCATTACTCCACGTACAAGCATTTTGGAAGTAATACATGATGGTGGCGATGATGGAACGGGAACCGATTTAGGTCGCTTAACCTCGGTCGATCTTGCCCCTTTCAAAGGCACCTGGGTGGAAGCCTATGTGAAATACACCAGCAGCGATAATGGTTCTTTCGAAATCACGCTTAAAAGAATAAGCGACGGGGCAACTTTACTTAGCTACAGTAAAACCAGTGGTATTGATATGTGGAGGACTGGATCAAGCCAGGTGAACCGCGGTAAATGGGGCGTGTATCGTTCTAAAAACAGCAGCGGCTTACGCGATGAACAAGTGCGTTTTGCCGATTTCTGTGTTACAGAAGGCGGCGTTTCAGAATGCCCGAGCAGCATTGGTTCTGGTGGAGGTGGCGGTTCATTTTCGGGATATTACCGCATTACTCCACGTCATAGTGGAAAAGCACTGGTGGTTCAAAGCGCTTCTACCACCGATGGAGCCAATATAATTCAATATACCTATGGCGGATCAAATACAAACGACGAATGGCAGCTAAGCAGCATTGGAAGCGGCTATTACCGGATTATTAATCGCAATAGCGGAAAAGACATGACGGTACAAAGTGCCTCGACAAGTGACGGAGCAAATATCTTCCAGTATACTTATGGGGGATCGGCGACCAACGATGAGTGGCAGATAGTAGATAACGGGGGAGGATATTACCGGATTATCAATCGTAACAGCGGAAAAGCAGTTGAAGTAGCGGGTAGTTCGACTTCTGATGGAGCCGCAGTAAACCAGCGAACCTGGAACGGTGGCACCAATCAGCAGTTCCAGTTGGTAAGTATTCCATAAGCATCTAAAACATTCAAGAACATGAAATATCTACATTTTAAAATCAGCACAAAAGCTGTCTTTACAGCGTTTGCTTGCATCCTTGTATTGTTGCTTTCGATAGCATGTAAAAAAGGATCACCTAAAAAACAGAACCAGATCATCGCAGAATCAACAGACAAAACTGCGGTTGCCACAACATCATCGGTAATATGGGTGGCTAATCCAGCCGATGGAGCATCTAATACCTTCAAGGCTACTGGAACGGGAAATGTCGAAGCTCCCTCCTCTATAACCTCGGCCAGCGACGCAAGCCGCGGCACCGTATGGCGATTTCACAAACCCTCTGGCAGCAACCGTTGTGAAAACCACGGCATAAAAGTGAACGGCTCCGGATATGTATTTCAGAATAATACGGTTTATTACCTGGGCTGGTACACCAAACTGACAAATACATCGGATAATAACGCCAACTTCCAGTGGAAATCATACGGCTCGCATACACAAAATTTTCCGCTTGTATTAAAAATGATAAGTGGTCAGCTTTCCTGTCAATACACCGCGCCGGGAGGTAGCTCAAGCATCATTTGGGATACTCCATTTAGTGCGAACACATGGTACCATATTGCATTAGCCATACGCACCGATGACAATGCCAGCGAAGGATACGTAGAACTCTGGTTTAACGGTGTAAAACAGACGTTTAATAACGGATCACAGAGGTACTATGGCAGAACCTGGGATACTGGTGATCATAACTGCCCGAAGTGGGGCTGCTATGGCCGAAGCGATCTAGATATATCGAACTATATTGACGATCTAAAGCTCGGAACATCCTATGCAGATGTAGCCATGAGTGGTTCCGGAGGTTCTTTTTCGGGCTATTATCGCATTACACCCCGCCACAGCGGAAAGGCGCTGGTAGTGGAAAGTGCATCTGTTGCTGATGCTGCAAATGTGATTCAATATACCTATGGAGGCTCTAACACCAACGATGAATGGCAGCTCAGCAGCATTGGAAGCGGGTACTATCGGATCATTAATCGCAATAGCGGAAAGGACATGACCGTGCAAAGCGCGTCGACCAGCGATGGCGCCAATATCTTCCAGTATACTTACGGAGGATCGGCAACTAACGATGAGTGGCAGATAGTTGATAACGGCGGCGGCTATTACCGGATTGTAAATCGCAATAGTGGAAAAGTAGTTGAGGTAGCGGGCAGCTCAACGTCTGACGGTGCGAATGTGAATCAACGGACCTGGAGCGGCGGCACTAATCAGCAATTTCAGTTAGTGACTATCCCTTAGGGAATAATAATATTTCATTTACTGAGAGGCGCAGTAAGACTATTAACGCAGTTAGTCCCATGGGCTACTGCGTTTTCTTTTAAAAATTTAAAAATCAAATAAATGAACAGAAAACGGATAACTACAAGGACTCTTCTATTTAGCTTGCCTTGTGTTGTGCTCTTTAGCTTTTGCAAAAAAAGTGCGGCGCCCCCATCAGTTGAAGGCCAGAATTACGCCAATTCAGTAAATATCGGGGTAAGCAATGAAATGCCCTTAATTGGTTCGACCGTTACGCTTTCAGCGGTATATACCGGCAAGATCGACAAGCTGATATGGACGGTTGATAACGCCGTTATAGCTTCCGCCGATCAGGCTTTGAACTATACTTTTAAAGACCTTCAGGAGCATACCTTTAAAATAAGTATCGAAGCGGGCCCTAATAAATTCACCTCAGCGAAAACCATAAAAGCGATGGCCGGCAGCGCCGATAATGAAATAAATAAAAACCTGATCCCGCCCGCAGGTACGCTTAGATATTGCACAACCTGGTTGGAGTTTACAGCCGCCGTCAATTCTTCATTACCAGGCGATGTGATCCAGTTGAAAGATGGTACCTATTCCGGAAATCTTGCCATTTCAAAAAGCGGAACATCCGGGAAGCCAATCACTATTATTCCGCAAAACCGCGGTGGCGTAATCATAGGGGGTAATTCTGAATGGGAAATCAACGGCAAATACATTACAGTTGATGGGTTCTATTTTGCCAGAGGCTCGAGTACACACCCAATTTCCTTTGGCTCAACGTCGGCTTATTCGCGTCTTGTAAACAGCGCCATTGTAGAATGGAATCTAGGTGGAGCTGATACCAGGCTGATCACTATAAAAGGAAATCATAACGAAGTTGGCTATTGTTTCTTGCGAAAAAAGAACACCCCCGGAATGATGCTGGAAGTTGTCAGAGAATCCTCTGCCAGGAACGATCATCTCATTCATCATGTCTATTTTGGATATTTTAAAGATCCCGGATCAGGAAATGGGTTTGAAACTGTACGTATCAGCACAAGCGGGCAATCCTTATCTGGAAGTTATACTACCCTGGAAAACTGTGTTTTTGAACGTTGCGATGGCGAATCCGAAATTCTTTCGAATAAAAGTGGGTTCAACCGATACCGGGGGAACACTTTTTTGAACTCTGATGGAGCTCTCACCTTAAGGCACGGACACGACTGCCTGGTAGAAAACAACTTTTTCATTAATACAAGTCAGGGAAGTAGCAGCCGGTGTAATGGAGTGAGAGTTATAGGCGAAAGACAAATTGTAAGAAATAACTATTTCCTGAATCTTCCCTCCGGCTCACAGGCCATACAGCTGGAATACGGGAATGAGGTTCCTCATGCGCTTACACAATACGATCAGGTGAAGGACGCAGTGATCGAAAACAACACGGTTTACAACTGCGACAAAGGCATTAGAATAGGTGCCAGCCGTAACAGCAGCGATAATCCTCCACGAATATTAGCTCCTAACGGGATATTTAAAAATAATCTGATAGTAAGCGCAAACGGCAGCAACTACTCTTTAGAACTCGAAGATGAAGTGGTAAACAACAACTTATTCACCTATTCCAATAACCTTATTGCAGGAAAAAACAGACTGCGCCCTGTTGCAGCAAATCTTCCGGCGGGTATTCAATACACGCCCACCCTGCAAATGACCGTCGACAACAATGGGCTTTACTGGCCCGCAGATCAACAGGTAACCGCGGGTTCCTCCAATATGGTCAAACCTCTTTATCAGGATGACGTGGTACCCTATTGGATAAAGATTAAAATGACGGAGAAGCATCCCGATTTCAGTGGGATCCCCTGGTAAAATCTCAGAATTCAATGAGATCACTATAAAAAAAGACTACAATATCATCGGCCAAACGCTTTTGATATTGTAGTCTGTCTAAAGGTGCTAGTATCGCTCTTTTAAGGTATTTTAGCGAACTTGTATACTTCGAGCTCGGCGATGTTGATGTTGGTATCGGCGTCTCTTAAACCCACATTGATTTTAATGAACCTCGCTTTAAGCGGGACCAATTTGGTGTCGTCGTTAGGATCTTTTGAATAAAAGATATCTTCCTCCTCGGGTGCACCAAATTTTATGTAGGCTCTTTTCCATTTTGTATTGGTTCCTACCGAAGATTCCTCGGAAGTCAATACCTCATAATAGGTGATTTTATTCGGATCTTTGGAGATATAAAGCTGGGTGGTATTAAATTCCTTTACCGATCCCAAATCCACATAGAACCATACATTTAGATCTCCACGCTCTCCGCTGCCGGGTTGCCACCTCGTTGAACCGGTACGATTGCCGTCGGTTAAAGGAGTTCCGCTTCCACCGCTTGTGGTTATGGGTTTGGCCCGTGCCAGATTTTCATCCGCAGGCGGCGGAGGGATAGGGACGTAGGTTCTTATATCCGTTATCTCGGTATACGCCGTATAAAAGGTGTCGATGGCTCCCGTTTCCGGCAAATAGCCGGTTCTGTATTTCAGGCTCTTAGTTCTATCATAATTCGGCAGAATATTGGTAGCATACCACACCGGTGCAAGAGCCGGGTTCAGCGGGTTGATTTGCTTTTTAATATCCAGGGCTTTAATAGCTCCGGCCCTGTCGGTATAGATCACTTCCACTTTCACAGCTTGCGTTCCCGCTCCGAACCATGACAAAAGTAAATCATTGTTCGGGCGGAAACTGGTAGAATCTAATGGCCTGTTGCTGATAGTCTGTTCGTAGTTTTCTCCATAGGCCGTACCGATAGTTTCCACCATAATTGACCGGTTCCCCGCGTTATCGTAAGTATAGACCTGGAAAGTGTACGCGTTCTCAACCAGGTTTGGGATAATGACTTCGATCTCCTGCTCTCCCGTGGTCCGTTGAATAGGAACCACCATCGAATCTGCCCTGCTATTCCAATAAACCACTGCCTTATTTATTTTAGGGTCAGAAACCAATAGCCATTTCAGCTTAATTCGGTTCTTGCCAGGAAGTGCCTGCAGCGCTTCTGCCTTTCCTGTATAAACTTTTTCGCCATCTTTAATAAAATGCCCATAGTTGTCGTCCATCTTACTACAGGAAGCAACCATCCCGCTTACTGAGATTAGGATAAGGAAGTACCTTATATATCTGATTTTCTTCATTTTTGATCTTATTGAATTTGTCCCCATAACTTCAGTTCGGCCATATGCAGATGCCCGAACGTCCCTTCGATTGAAGCCCAGCTGTCGATATTTTTCCAGGCGATATAACGCACGGCAGTATTATGATCAGCAAACTCAAACTCATGGCCTGCCAGAGCAATTTCCCTGTCATCGTTGCTCAGGATTCCTACTGGTAAACCCGAAGGCTTTTGGAGCACACGGGCATCTAACTTCACCCAGCTATTTGGATCACTTAGATTGTTTGTACCCCATATCTCCCATTGATGTGGATTTCCATGGCTGTAGAAATAATCCTGACCATTTGTGTGCAAGCGCTGCCACCATTTATATCTGCTTAATTTAGCTGTAACGCCCAGATCCATAGTTATCCAGATGGGCTGTGCAAAGCGCTCTTTGGTGTGAAGCCCATCGCTATGACCGTAAACGTCGTTAAACAGCTTGGGTAATTCCCACGAGGAACTGTATACTTCAGCGTGTTTAACTTCAGAACCATCCAGCGGCAAAGGCGCGACCTGGGGAACCGGGTGTCCGCTTTTTACATGCTTGATTTTGCTTCCGTCGATTTGCTGTTCAAAAATCGGAGTCATCTCCCTGATCAGGGTGTCGGTAACATTGTCGAACCTATCTTTGATAAAAAATCCAAATTTTTGCTTTTTAGCTTCAAGGCCCCTTACCGAAAACTTTCCATCCACAAGGCCGCTGTAATGCATATCGATTTGATCCCATTCTTTAGCCAGGGAATCATAGCGAAGCACGCCAATCCGGATGTTGCTATTCACATTTAAGCTATTGGCTGCTGGATTGTTGAACTTTACGAGAAATCCCCCGAACGACTCGCTGATATCAAGCGTATTAAAAACATCATACACCGGCGCAGGAAGAGGCTTTACTTTAACCGTGACTGGCTCAGATAACTTTTCAGATCGGCTTACAGCATACAGTGTTACGTCATGCACAAGTGTATCGGCGAAACCTTCTACCACAACGAAACTCTTATAATAAGATGCCTTAGCCTCTTGCTTGACGCCCGGCTTAATTTCAAAAACCGCCTTTACATACAATAAATTTGACGAATTAGGCAGGGTATAGGATATTCTTGCCGAACCCTGCCCCGGTTCAACAACAACGTCCGAAACCTTCCCTGGTGGCGTGCTATCTTCATCGATAGGATTTAAGGAATCGTTTTGACATGCATACGAGAGTATGGCAAACAAGACGAAAAGTGAAATTTTGAATTTAAATGTTTTCATTCTTTTATGATTATATGTTTACCATCCGGGATTTTGAACCAGATTCTTATTGATTTGCATTTCAGTTAATCTGATTGGAGTCAGATAATCTTTAGTCGTGAAGCGCTGATTCCAGAGAAGCACCTCCCTGTAGAAAGACACGGCATCCGACTGAGAGATATCCCAGGCCTTTATCGGCTTATTAAGTTCAATGTGCGCAGTCTTCCATCTTCTCAAATCCCAGTATCTATGTCCTTCAAAAGCTAATTCCAGTGCCCGCTCTCGCTGAATAATTTCGCGCAAACCTGCTTTAGTTTTATACTTATCTGGATTTGTAGAATAATTAGTCCAGGCCTCCTCGACCGATGGTAACCCAGCCCTCTCTCTCACTTTATTTATTCCCTGGGTGGTCTCGGCAGAGTATCCCTGCGCTTCATTAAGAGCTTCTGAGTATAGAAGATATAAATCCGCCATTCTGAACTCGGGCCATGGATACTGCTCCTGGTTGGCGCCGGTTACATTTCCGTCGCTGGCCGCAACAGTCTCGATATTTACCAGCTTTTTAATAGTATAACTGGTGATAGAGTAATTACTAATCCCCTGACGGGCAGCAATCTCTCCTTTTCTGCCCCTAACACCAAACAGGCTCTTTATATCGTAATTGTTTACCCAGTTGCCAAACCAGACCCCACGGTCAAAACCGATATAAGCATAGAACCGTTCCTCGCGACCGAAGTGCATCTTAACAGTAGTTTCCGTTTCCAAAATGTGGTACTTATCCTCCTCACCTGCCGTTTGAAGGTTAAATCGTTGTGCATATGGATAGGTTTTATCCTCATCAATCGGTACTCCATTTGCCGAGTAGAACATCTCCACAAACTTTAAAGTGGGTGCTAAAATCCCTTTCGGACCGCTTCCGCTAACACCTGCAGTTATTAATGGCATTGACCAGCGCTGGATATCGGTAGCTCTGCTGAGAGTATTGGCCCAAATCACCTCGATGTTGTTTGCTTTATCTGTAAGCGCCGTGCGAAGGTCTAACTGGGTTTTAATAGAATCGTTATCCCCAATTTTATATCCACTATTGCCCTGGAAATGATGCAATCCATAGCCAACTTTTTCGCAAAGGTCGATTGCTTTTTTACAGGCAACAACTGCACTGTCCCATTTCACAGGATCGTAGGTACTGCTAATCAACTGCATCCCACGCTTGTCTTTAAAAGAGGCATAATCGGGATTACCGTTAAATAGCGGGCTTGCGGCAGTCACCAAAACCTTTGCCTTAAGGGCTAAAACTATAGTTCTCGTTATCCTTCCAAGCTCAGAGGTTTCTGTTCCCTGTAAGCGGTCGGGCAGATCCGAAATGGCCGCGGATTCGTCTAATAGTTGCACTATGTACTTTACAACCTCATCTACAGGCTCTCTGAAAACATGCACCTCATCCGTTGAACTTCCCAGAGGAAGATTCTCGCGAACAATAGGGATGGGGCCATAACTCCTTAACAGGATAAAATGATAGTAGGCTTTAAGAAATTTAACCTCTGCAATCCATCGCTGCCGCTCATATTCTTCCAGATCAGACACTTTTGCGATATTTTCTAAAAAGATATTGCAGTCTCTTATTCCCTGAAAAAGCGGCCGACCTTGCCTTGTGCCTTCCCAATAGTTGGCAAAGGGATCGGAAACATTCTGCAATCCGCGTGCTATACTAACAATGTCGCCGTTCACATCAGCCAAAGGGACTGGATGCCATACCTCGTCTGCGGCATTGAATGCAGCATTAGTATTAAAATGGCCGTTCCTCGGCATATAAGAATAGCAAGTGGCCAGAAACCTTTGGGCCGACGAGCGCAGAGTGAAGGCATAGTCGATGGTGGGAACGTTATCAGGAACTACGTCCAAATATTTCTGACATGAGCTTGCAACACCCAGAAACGCAATAATTATGATTACTTTATACTTTTTCATCTCGTACTTTTTATAGACCCACCTGAACTCCAAAATTTATTACCCGCTGAATTGGATATCCCAGACCCTGTCCGCCCATCTCGATATCCCAAAGATCAAATTGGCTTATGGTGAATAAGTTGGTGGCAGTACCATATAGCCTTAGATTATTAATTTTCACCTTTTTCGTCATTTTAACCGGAAGCTTGTAGCCGAGTTCTATCTGCTTCAGGCGAAGAAAAGCTCCGTTGCGCATAAACCATGTGCTCCTCTCATCGTTGTTACCATTTTGATAAGCCGTTAAACGAGGCCATAATGCGTATAAGTCTCTGTTTTCTTCAGACCAATGATTCTCCGCATAGGCTGCTATAAGCTGAGTATTGTTCACAAACGGCGATGTAGCGTTTACATCTATCCAGAATGAAGACCTTGCAGATCCCTGGAAAAAAGCCGAAAAATCAAGGTTTTTGTAACTCGCTGAAAAACCAGAACCATACACAATTTCAGGCCGCGTAGGGAAACCGATCGGCACCTGATCTTTAGTCGTGATCTGCCCGTCGCCGTCAACATCGCGATACTTAATATCTCCGCCCATAGCGATAAATCCGTTGAAGTTTTGAGTCGGCGAACTTCTTACTTCTTCATCATCCACAAACAGACGCTCGGCAATGTATCCCCATTGCTGTGCAGTCGACTGGCCCGCACGATACTGCCAGTAATTATCGTATATCGGCTCTTCATATTGGGTATACATGTTCTTGGCGTAGGTCATATTTCCACGTACCGAAAGCACCCAATCTTTGCCAAATCTATTGTTATAGCTAAGAGTTAAGTCAACTGCGCGGCTTTTTGCGCCCCCCACATTGGCCTTAGGTGTGCTACCCTGTAAACCCATGGTTTTAGGAATAGATGCTCGATCCATCAAAATATTATAGCGCCGCTCGGTAAAATACTCGGCAATAATTTCGAAATTGTCCTTAATTCCCAGCTCTAGTCCAAAAGTTGAATTAGCTGCGGTCTCCCAGGTAACTTCGGGATTTTCATAGCGATTTAACGATATGCCATTGATATTTGAACCTGCTGTACCGAAATTAGCCCCGTAAGAAGAGTTGTTCATGTTCACCTCCGACAGATAAAAAAACCGTTCTTCAGCGCTTCCAATAGCGTCATTACCAACCAAACCGTAATTACCGCGCAGTCTCAGTTTGCTAACAACGCCCCTGAAAGGTTCAAAGAACTTCTCATTTGATACCGCCCAGGCTGCTCCTGCAGAAGGGAAAAAGCCGAATCTTTTACTAGAATGGAACCTTTCTGAACCATTGTATCCAAAATTAAACTCCACAAAATACCTGCTGTCGTAATTGTAGGTCGCCCGACCCGAAACACCCATATTTCGTCCAGCTAACGATTCCTGTAGACTTCCTGCATTACCGGCCAACTTCGACTGCATGGTGAATACGGTCATCCCCGAAACAGTATGCTTATCCTTGAAAGTGCGCGAGTAGTTAGCGGCTGTCTGCATGTAAAATTCGGACGATACGGTCTCCGTTCCCGGACTAAAATTCAAAAAGTCGGTTCCTGTATCCGGATTAATTGGCGCCAGCGCAAAAGTATTTTCTGCCTTATCGTATGTACTTACTTTATAAAGAAACGGGTTATACTGGCGGGTGACATCAAAATATGCCCGACGATTCGTATTAAACATCCCGTTAAAAGTCAAACCTGGTGTCACAAAGGCAAGGTCCTGCTTCACTTCCAGCTGTGCCAGCATTAGTGAACGTGAATATTCTTTGTAGCCCTTCACCATATCAGCATAAGGATTTAAAAAGCCTCCCAGATCAGAATTTCCGAAAAGAATGTGATTGGCCGACTTAAACTGATCTGTTGGTTCGTAGTATGGACGGAACAAAGTCTGTGGTGCGTGCATCACTTTGTTATAAATCCCTGAACCCCCGTCAATCGGGCCATTATAATCATCGAAAAGTCCGTTCAGACGGACTCCTAAAGTAGTCCCTTTAGCCACATTGATGGAGACGTTAGATCGCAGGCTGAAGGTTTTAAGGTCGATATTGCTGTTAAAATTATTTCTCTTATCAACTTTGAGTATACCGTTATCCTGCGCAAACGAACCAGCAACATAATAAGTTGCAACCTGACCACCTCCGCTAAGACTCATATTGGCCCGCTGATTGATCGTTTGCTTTTTAAATAATTCCTTCTGCCAGTCGACAACAGGAAAGGCTATCGGGTTAACCCCCGATTCGGTATTATCAATTTTGCTCTGCGAATAAATAATACCCTGTCCGGAAGGATCCCTGGTTAATACCGCCTGAGTATGTAACTTCATATAAGTAACCGGATCTGCGAGCTCTATATTTCGCGTAGGCGAGGAGATAGAGTTTTCCATACGAACGCTAATTTTCGGTTTTCCCTCTTTACCTTGTTTGGTAGTAATCAGGATAACACCATTTGCGCCCCTCGCGCCGTACAATGCATTTGCGGTGGCGTCTTTCATAATAGAGAAACTCTCAATGTCATCTGGCGTCAACCTTGCCAGCTCCGTTGTGGTATACTCCATGTTATCAATCAATATCAGTGGCTCCTTCTTATAACCGAAAGTGGTGGCACCCCGAATAAAGAACTCAGCGTTATCCTGCCCGGGCTCACCGCTTCGCTGATAAGCAATCACTCCTGCCACACGACCGGCAAGAGCTGTAGTCAGATTACTCGAGGGCACCTTTAGTTCGCTGGGCTTAATAGTGGTAATTGAGCCTATTACTGATTCTTTCTTTTGAGTGCCAAATGCAACAACCACTGCTTCATCCAACATTTGAGAGCTGGTTTTAATCACTACATCAATAACCCTCTTTCCTTTAACTGGCATCTCAACGGTAGTATACCCGATCATCTTGAATACTAAAACAGCTTCCTCATCAGGCACCTCTAAGATGTACTTACCATTCAGGTCGGTACTCGTACCGATACTTGGATTACTTTTTAAAAAAACCGTAACCCCGGGCATAGGTCCAAGTGTATCAGACACTGTACCCGTAACCTCTTTTACGAGGCCCTGCACGGCGGGCTTTTTCTTAGGTTTTTCACGGGCTAGACGATTTGAAATACTTGAGTGAATCCCGCCTGAGGATTCTGAGAACGATGCAATTTTCCCTGTGTTTTTATCAAGAGAAAAAGCACTCCCCCAACAAAACGCAAAGACAATAAAAAGCAACCCCCACTTACGGTGAAGTAATGAAATGACCATAAAACTTTGTTATATATTAAAAACTAGACTATTAGAATTCGAAAACTCGCAATAAAACCAGCACTACCTGGGATGTGAAGAAATATTGTCAGAAAATCTGCAAATGCGGCTGAATGGTGTTCGTAAAAATATCATCATACGGTTCACAATTTGTAACAGTCTCTTCAGGATAGGAGTGAGTACTGTTGGGTTAGTATTGGTTAATTTCTTTGAATAAAATTAGCGTAATGAAGCTCCCCTTATTCCACATTATTGGCCTATTATTCATCTCGATTAGCATCCCCTGGACTATATTTTGTCAACAGAAGATAATTCGCGCGAATGCAGCACTTCCTCAGAGATTGATCCTGGCTTGCAGTCTGATGTCTTCAGACGACGATCCAAGTAGTATTTTAAAGCTGCCCGGCTCTACCACCCGCTCCATATTACGGTTCAGCAAAGAAAAATCCCTTTTAGAAAGCAAAAACTGCAAGGTTTTCTCTTCTCCGGCTTTTAGCGCAATACGCTCGAAGCCCTTTAACTGTCTGACATAAGTGGTAACCGAACTGAGCTCGTCATTAATATAAAGTTGCACAACTTCATCCCCCTCGCGTTGCCCGGTATTTTTGACCTTGCAGCTTACCAGCACGTGGCCCTTAGTAGCGTAGTCATCCGTGTTTACCTTCATATCTGAATAAGAGAATGTGGTGTAACTGAGTCCAAAGCCGAATGGGTATAAAAATCCTTTGACGTCAGCATCCCCGTTTCCGCCGGCTCCCGGCTTAAGTGGGAAAGAAAGTGGAATCTGACCAGCAGATTTAGGAAATGGTACAGGAAGCTTTCCTCCGGGATTATATGTCCCGAAAAGAACATCGGCAATGGCGGTACCCATTTTTTCGCCTAAGTACCAGGTCTCGAGAATGGAGGGAATGTTTTTACTGGCGAAGTTTATCGTAGCGGGTCTTCCACCTACTAATAATAACACTGTTGGTTTCTTAAGGGCTGCAACTTTGCGAACAAGCAATTCCTGCCTTCCCGGAAGGTCAAGGCTAAGACGTGATTTCGATTCTCCGACAGTCTTATCATTATCGCCTACTGCCAGAATAATAACATCTGCCTTCGCGGCAAGGATTATGGCCTCATTCAATAAAGCATCTTCTTCGGGGCTCAGGTCAAAATCCTCTACGTCGCTTGCAGGGAAATTCTTGTCGGTATGTTCTGCCCCTTTTGCATAACTTAATGTTACCGACGCCGGCAGTGCTGCTCTGATACCTTCAAACACCGTAACTACCTTTGAATGTGTAGGGCCATACCGTGAACTTAAACTTTTCTCTTCTTTTACGTTGGGGCCGATAAGTGCGATGCTTTTTATTGAACTTCGGTTTAGCGGTAACGTATTATTCTCATTTTTCAGCAAAACAATGCCTTCTCTTGCCGCTTGCAAAGCCAGCTCCTGCGCTTCTCTGTTATGTACCATTTTATCGGCCAGAGCCGGCTTTGAAATATAAGGCGTATCGAAAAGCCCCTGCCAAAACTTTACACGGAGTACTTCACGTACCCGCTCATCTACCACCTCCATAGAAATCGAGCCATTTTTGACACCGCGTCTGATACCGAGCAAGTAGGGCTTGGGACTTTGGAAAGTCGTGCGAACGTTCATCCCTGCCTCTAAAGCCATTTTTCCCGCATCTGCAGTGTCTTTAGCTACACGGTGTTTGTTAAACAAATACTCAAAGGCCCAGCTGTCGCTGACAACATAGCCGTTAAACCCAAATTGCATGCGAAGGATATCTGTCAGGAAATACTTGCTGCCTATTATCGGAACACCGTCGTAGTCGTTGTAAGAAGCCATGGTACCTTTGGCGCCCGCTTCCTGAAAAGCGACTCTGAATGGTTCGAGGTAAAGATCCCACATCTCGCGGGGCGCTACTTTAGGGTCGGTGCGAACGTCGCCATCGCGACCGCCAACAGGGATGCTGTATACCGCGAAATGCTTGGTGGTAGACACCACATTATTTTTCTGAATAGCAAGAATATTCTGTTTACCCAACTGCCCAACCAGGAAGGGGTCGCAACCATAAGTTTCTTCAATCCTTCCCCACCTTGGATCACTTGATACATCGAGAATTGGCGAGTAAACATTGGTGTAGCCAAGCGCCTTTGCTTCCCTTCCTGTAACCTCTCCTATTTTATAAACCAGTTGCTTGTTGAACGACGAGCCTTGTGCTATCTGAGCAGGAAAGTATGTGGCTTTCATGTGATTAAGTCCGCGGATACCCTCAGTGGTAAAATCGACAGGAATCCCTAAACGGGTTTCTTCAACGAAAAACTTTTGAATTTTGTTAATCGCTTCGGCGTGTGAAGAATAGGGATAGGCATATAGAGTATCCTTGCGCAAGCCTGTTAATTGCTCATCTATATTGGCAATTCCGTCTTTCCAAACACTGTCCCGCCAGCCGTCGGTTGGCAAACGATCTTTCAGAACCGCACCATAGCCATACAAAGTGGCCAGCTGGCAAGTTTTCTCGTCAACAGTCATCTGGGATAACAGATTCTCCACGCGCTTTTCAACAGGCTGGATGGGATCTTCGTAGATGTCTTTCCGTCCATTCTTGTTGAAATCTATCCAACCTTTTTTATAAATAGGTTTATCTTCCTGGCGGAAAGAGAAAAGTATCGTGACAGCGCAAAGGGTAGAAACTGCTATTGTAACCTTTTTCATTAATGTACGACTAAGTTGGTTTAAAGTTTAAAGACAGGATTCATCAAAACCCATTTTTCGCCGAGTTTCGAACCGGGCAAAGATTGTTGGAAATTCCACATAAGCGCTTCCCATGCCCGCACTTTAATGTTCGACGCATCGCTGGCGGCCTTATCAGCGAAGCTAAATGAATCAGATACGTCCATGATCATAAACAAACGGTTTTGACACCGGTAAATTTCCATATTCTCTATTCCGGACTCCTTTATACTGGCCAAAACTTCGGGCCATACGTTTTTATGAAGCCGTTCATATTCTGCAATTAAAGTTTCGTCATCTTTCAAATCCAGCGCAAAGCAATATCTTCTCATTAGTTTCTATTAGTATTTACAGGGACCTGGTAATCAACGCTGGCCTTCATCCATTGAGGACCAACTTTTTCTCTTGTCCAGAAAGGGATTATCTTTTTCCTTCCAGCTATTTTATAGGTATTGAAATTCGTTCTTTCCATCCGGATATCTTTCAATTTAAACCCTTCGGGAAGTTTTGCTGAACCGGTCGGTCCAGACACGCAATTATCGCGAAAAGCGACAATTACCTTGTCGTCGTACCATTTCAGAGGCTCCTCTTTTCCGATGATAATATTCTTTGCGAAGGTGGTGTTGAGTGCAGGCAGGTATCGCCCGGCCTTATACCCTGCGGCGATGGCAAAAGGCTCTTTACAATTGATGATTGTGTTATTGGTTATTACCGCATTCTTCACCTGCCAATGGCTTGTCAGCTGCGGATTTGGTAAACCCGCCATTACCGAGATGGCTGCGCTTACGCTTGTTCCGGTAAGCTCCTGGAAATAGTTGTTATCAACCTTATGGTTTTCACCAATAATTCTCACCCCACCCGTGCCAGGTTTATTATTCCCCAGGAAGTAGTTGCCAGAAACCTCTGAATCGTTTCCGTGCCGTAATGTTAAGGTGGCCCTGCACTCGTAAAACAGATTATTGCGGATGATATTTTTACCGGATTTGACCGAAACAGCTTCAAGCTCGCCATCGCAACGGTCGAAAATATTATTTTCTACTACTGTTCCTGAATCGTGAAACGACCAGGTGCTCGTTCCGATGCGAATAGTTTCTCCGCCATTCCGTCCTAGCTCTGGCCGCGGGCCAAAATAATTATGATCAATTTGATGATAATTAGGATTTTCGGACAGCCAAACCACCAATGTTACTCCCTGATGTTTTTTACCTTTAAAATAGCAATGATCCACCCTGTTGCGACTGCCATTTATCGACACCCATTTGTAGTCGATCTTATCGTCGGGGTGATTGAAATCTATAATAGCGGTATTGGTTACCCTGCAATTATTCGAATTGCTTTTGAAAAGAATTACGTCGCCTTTTTCCAGATATCCATCTGTAAATAGTAGGCCGTCCACTTTTAGCCAGATTCCGTCTATTTCAATACTTGACCTGCCCGAAAGCTTTACCTGACCTTGTTTCTCAGCTATCAGCTCAATAGGATCCTTTTCGGTACCAACTCCCTTAAAAACCAATTTCTGATCTTTCCAGTCGCCTGCCTTCAAAATTACTTTATCACCAGCCTTTAAATCAAGGGCAGCCAATTCTCTTGCCGATTTAATCTCATATTCCTTGGCCTGAAGCAATTCATTTGTGCTGTATAAAAACAGAAGGGTGACAAAAAAAACTCTCATACCTCTTTAAAGTTGAACTACCGGCTTACCTTCTTCCAGATTCTTCTTCCTCAATAAGGCTTCCAGATAATAGTAATCTGCATAGCTTAAAGGAACGTCCACTTCACTTTTTGACGGGGCGGCTCCGGTACTGTGCAGAAGAATAAACCCTTTGGCTTGTCCCGGAGCTGCAGTATATTTTGTAGTCAAGCTCTTCATTATTTTGTCGGCAGCCTTGCGCAAGCGCTTACCTTGTTTACTATAAAGACTCAATTCATACAATCCGGAAGCGATAACAGCGGCAGCCGATGCATCTCTGGCTTCGTTAGGAATATTTGGCGCGTCAAAGTCGCTATAAGGCACCATGTCTTTTGGTAAGCGCTTATGTTTTAAGATAAAATTGGCAATGTTTTCAGACTGCTTAAGATATTGAGGATCTTTCGTTTCTCTAAAACACATAGCATATCCGTAAAGCGCCCATGCCTGCCCTCTCGACCAGGAGGATTCGTGAGAATATCCCTGGTGGGTATTTTTTTTCAGTACGGCACCTGTTTCAGGGTCATAATCCAACACGTGATAAGAACTATAATCCGGACGGAAATGATTTTTCATGGTAGTGTTGGCATGAGATACTGCGATTTTATAGAACGATGAGTCTCCGGTAAGCTTTGTTGCAGCAAAAAGCAATTCGAGATTCATCATATTATCAATGATCACAGGATTTATCCATTTGTCGCTACTGTGATCCCATGAACGCATGACACCTGTTCTGGGATTAAACCTACCAGACAAGGTTTTGGCTGATTCTATAATAACGTCTTTGTAATGCCTGTCTGCGGTTAGACGATAGCCATTACCAACACTGCAATATATCTTGAAACCCATATCGTGGGTACCACCGTTTGTTTTTTCTCTCTCGATCTCTGCGGTAAACTTCTTTGCTTGTTTCTCCCACTCCTTACTTCCTGTATATTCTGAAAGATACCATAACACTCCGGGAAAAAAACCGCTGGTCCAATCGCGGGAAGCGACCAATTTTAATTCGCCTTCATCAAGAGTCCGGGGCGACACCAGTTCTGGTTTTGCCGGATCCTTAGCCTTTTCAACTTCAAGCAGCATTACCGATGTTTGTTTTGCAGCATGGTCGAGCGCTTTATCAATATCAATTTTCTGAGCGTAAGAAAAGCTGTGAAACACCAAAGACACAATCGCTGTACTGATACACTTATATTTCATATTCAATTTTAAATCACTCGTATTAGCTGGACTTCCAGAATTTTCATCAATTCAGTCCCCTTTATCTTTAATGGTTTGATGGTTAGCCGATGCCGGGCTTTATTCAAATTTACCATACCCAAATCCTGAGTTACAACAGCAACAGCTTTTCCCGAAAGCGTTTGTGCAGTTGTCTTGAAATCGCCGAGACTTACACTATACGAACTGCCCGCTTCCGAACCCGGAAGATATTTTATCACTATTCTATATATGGCAGGCTGCAGAAGCAGAACATCCCAGGAAATATGCTGATCGCTACTTTTCCAGCCGTCTACGAAATAACGATCGGTTTTTCCGTCGCCGAAGCCAAAGCCTGTGCCGTGTACTTGCGCGTCGAAGGCCAGTAAACGATTGGTATACCCGCTGGTAGCCAAACGCCGGATCGGCTCAGCTTTAATTTCTGAGCTTGTTTCTACTACTATTACCGCATTTGATTGATCTGGAGAACTGAAAGGAACCTTTATTTGATGGTCGGCATTGCCTACTCTCTTGGCAGTAAGATTTTTTTTCGAAACATCTGCCAGAAGATATGCCTTTGTGATATCGGTTTTCATTCCTCCAAGAACCAAATTTCCATCCTTTGGCCAGTTAAACACATGCAAATACAGTTTCCTACCCTTTTGAGTGGTAACTCCCCATGCCTGAAGCGGGAGCGCAGACCTCCCTGTTGTGTATATACTTTCGGCATACTTAGCCACCCAATTGCCTACACTATCCAGGATTTGTTTGTCTTTCGAATCAAAACTTCCATCGCCCTTGGGACCAATATTAGTTAACAGGTTTCCTCCGCGTGACGACGCTTTTGCCAGCAACTGAATAAAGAACTTTGCAGGCTTATGACTGTTATCGTGCTTCGAATAGCCGTAAGACTCGTTTGTTGTGGGAATAGCTTCCCAATCGCCCTCTACCGGCCGAAATTCGGCAGGTCTGTCACCTGTATTGATATAATCGCCAAAGTTGCCAGACGAGCTCCTCGCCAGCCGGCCGTTTACCACGATATTCGGGTCGGTTTCCCGGATGGCTTTAAGAATCCGGATATTTTCTGACAGAGGAAGTTTATGCGGCGTATCGAACCACAGAATATCAGGGTGATAATTATTAATCAGTTCCTTAATTTGAGGAATCGCTTTGTGATCTACATATTTAACTGCTTTTGGCAGCCATTCGGGATGCGTATCAAACCAGTTAGCTCCCCCTAGAAGTTTATCGCCACCAGGGTTTTGATACTCCCAGTCGTTACCCGGCGCATCAGGATGCTCCCAATCAAAAGCATGGGAATAATAAAAGCCGAATTTAACGCCATGTTTCTTCGCAGCAGCGGCAAGTTCGGCCAGTGGATCACGCTTAAATGGCGTTTGGTCTTTGATATCAAACTCCGAAACTTTGGAATCCCAAAGGGCAAATCCATCATGATGTTTGGCCGTTATGATGAAATAGTTCATGCCCGCTTTTTTGGCACTCAGAATCCATTCATCTGCATTAAACTTTACCGGATTAAACCGATGGGCAAGTTCCAGGTATTCAGCCCGGGTAATCTTCTCCTTCCGCATCAGGTGTTCCGCATAACCACTAACAGTCTTTCCTTTCCACTCCCCAGCTGCATCAGAATACACGCCCCAATGCACAAACATGCCGAACTTAGCGTCGCGCCACCAGGCGATACGCTGATCATGCGTTTTCATCGACTCTGCCCACCAACCGTTCCTGGCTTCATCTATCGCTTGCTGATCCCTTTTTCTCGCATGGTTAAACATGTCTTTATCTTCATCACCCACTACCTGAGCTACAGAAGTATAACTTAGAATTGACAAACCCGCAATAAAGCTCCTTAATACCTTTCTCATCATGCACCCTCTATTTAATTGAACCATATAAGGGGATTTCTCACCGGCAGGTTTCTGATCACTTCCTCTACTTGCGGGTTGTGCTCCAATGTCTCCCAGGTTTCAAACCAATCTTCATTTTTATACCGGGCAGCGCCAAAAACCAGAAATGGATGCGCTACTGGCCAGTTCTCCCAGTACATCACATCTTTAGCAAAAGGCCATTTCGACTTATCGGCAACAAAAGGATAAAGAAAGTCCAGGCCTTTTTTTATCGAACGGCCATCTGCTAATTGAAACGACCATAAATCGTTTTGCTTATCCGAGAGGATCAGGCAGACCATGGTCATGGCATCCAGGTTAAACAGAGAATAACCATATGGCTTGGTTCTTCTGATTTCGCGGGGGAAACTTCCATCAACGGCCATCTGATTGGGCAGGAGCACGGTTTTATAGCGATCGCGACAAAGGTTTAATAATTCCTGATTCTGAGTAAGCTTCGCAAACGAGGCCACCTGCATCACCCAGCAAGTGCCATGGTTGTTTTCAGCATTCATTTCGTCTTTACCATACTGGTGAGTTGTAAGCCAGGTGAGATAGTCGCTGAACCATTTTTTTATGCCGCGCAAGGAAACCTTGTCCATAGCTTTCGACTTCTCCATCACCATAAGCCCTTGCGCCACTTCTATCAGATGGATGGTATCAATAATGCCAATTCCCCGCCCGGTAAACCTACCCTGGATAGCCTGAGCGTACAAAAGGTGCGGACTCATAAGCGTTTCTGCATCTACAAACCACGCTTTTAAATGTACAAGTGCATGCTTCACATATTTTTCGTCGCCAGTAATTTTGTATGCAGATGCTAAAGCGCCAATAATTTTACTAAACCGTATCATGGCAAGACGATGAGCCACAAAGTTTTCCGGATTCGTCATACCATCTCTCTGGATGTAGGGGCCCGGGGGATTCTTGGGATCGGGCCACCAATAATCTCCTTCAGAGAAAAAATCGTGTTTTGTACCAGCACTGCGCAAAGAGCTTTGAGCGGTTACTGTCAACGGCATTTGCGTCAGAGCCCAGGTTGCTTCCTCCAGAATGTGACTACGCAGAACTCGCTCTGTTTGCTTCTTATATTTTTTCGTAAGCAGCTTTTCGCCACCCGCAACCGGCAAAAGAAAAGCGACGAAAAGAAGTATGCAGATGAGCCGCTTCATTATTTAGTCATAAAAGTGAAACTAACCTTGCCTATCGTGTTCGGCTTACCTTTTGCTGCCGCAGAAACCGAGCCTTTCATCTGGCCATTTTTCTGCTGCACTACCCTGATATCCCGCCAGGTAAATTCTCCCTTCTCGAAATTGAAGGTTTCGCCGTCGTCATCGTACAGCTTATAGGCTCCACTTTTTTCACCGTAATGACGTATCTCTATATCTACCTTCTCCCCTTTTTTAGGAGCATGAAGCATCGCCGGCATCATCGGTATAATTCCACCATTTTTTACGTACACCGGAATTTTATCCAGTCCCGGAGTTACGGTAATTACCTGTCCTTCTCCCGCGAATTCGCCAGTGTAGAAGTCATACCATTTACCTTTAGGAAGCACTACCTTACGTGATGTTTGCCCTGTAAACATTGGCGCAACTAACAAGTATTCGCCCGCCATATACTGATCTTTGATTTCTTTAGAAGCCGCCTCGGCATAAGGGTTTTCCTCAAGGTTAACATTGGTAAGCACTTCTGTTTTCACTTCCTGATTAAATCCTTCTTCGAGATTCATCGCCCGGAAGGGTGGAATTCCCTCAAAATGATACTTGGCAAATTCTGTATACCAGTAGGGCATCATCCTCATCCGCAACAATGCAAACTCTTTAACCTGCTTTTCAACTTCCGGATAGGTCCATGGTTTGGTACCGCTCGACCAGGCGTTGATCATCGCCATTGGAGAAAAAACATTCGACTGGAACCTTCGCAGCCACTCTTCGCCTGTTTTGGATGCACGCACTTCAGGCGTCCATAACACGCCGGCAAAGCCGCTGTTGATCAGGGCAGTAATAAAATCTTCGTGGTTATAGTAATCGTTGTAAATCACATATGGGAATGATGTCCCTCCACCGTTCGATGCCCTCACCAATCCAAAAGTGCGCTGATTTCGCTTTTTAAACATTTCTGCGCTATAGCGCATAGCCAAAAGGCCATACGTCTGCCGCATCTGCTCTGCACTGATCCCGGAAGGGAAAGTGGCAACATCGGGCCACAGATAATGATCGTACCCATCTACCTCGTCAATTTTATAGCCGCTTACGCCAATGTCTACCTGATCCTTCTGCAACTGGCCAAAGAATAAGTTCCTGGCCTCTGGCATTGTAAAATCGGGAACAGCGCCAAGCCACACTGTATGTGAACTGGTTAAAGGGCGAATCGCTTTGTAAAAAGGAGCATCGGGAGATACATAGGGATTTATCCACAAGTTTAGCCGGACACCACGATTTAGCATGTTTTTCACAAAAGCAGCTGGCTCCGGAAAACGGCCTTTATCCCAGGAAAATGTTCCGGGATAAGCTTTGCTCTGCCAGCCGGGCTCTAATCCAACGAAATCAAGCGGGTAACCTTTTTCGGCAAAGGCCTTCACCTCGTCCTCTACCTCTTGTGCTGTGAACTTGGTTTTTACACGCTGCGTGAACCCAAGCCCCCAGCGTGGCGGAAGATATCCGCCGCCATTCAGTAAGTTATATCGCTTCACGGCGTCGAGCGGTTTGGGGCCCCCGAAGACATATACTTCAACCCCATCGGCCGGAACGAGCATTTCTACCGCATCAGAATATGGTCGCGACGCCCATGTTTTGTCTGTATTGCGATCTTTCGGCTCGGGGAAATTCGGACTATCCTTCCGCACTCCCGAACCTGCCCAAACTTTAATATATCGGGCGGAATTTATGAATACCCCGTATCCGTTAGACGACACATAAAACGGTGTTGGGGCATGTGTGCGCCCATTATCTTTACCTCCGTAATGATCTACGTGAAGTTCGAGGATTTTACCCCGCTGATGGACTGTCTGAAAATTCAGTCCAAAACCGAACAACTGTTCGCCTTTCTGTAAAGGAAAACGCAGAAAGGTTTTTCCGTTGATCACCTTAAACTCAATATCTTTTTCACTTAAGGGAAAAGCTGCCCCTCCCAGTTTAGCAAGCGCTTCGTTATTCGGGACCGCTCCGGCAGCGTTCAATAGATTATAACTGTCTGGCTTTCCTACTACAGCCTTCCAGATTCCGGGTTGCACCTCAGACCATACTACTCCCTGGGCTTTTACAAAAACGTTAAGGCTTAAGAAAAAAAAGCTGAGAAACAGTATTCTTAATTGTCTCATAAAACTCTGTATAATAATAAAAGGGTTAAGTTTAATCAAAGCGCACATCACACCTTAAGGAGTAACGTCAATAACGTCTTTGATTTCATATTGGTTATAGTTTCGTTTACATACGCAAGTAAACAGAAATCTGGCAGGTTTTATTCTATTACCTTATCTATCCATTCAACTATTTTGGCAGACAATATGCTTACAGAATCTCGATTAGCTCATTTTCCACTGTGTCAAAACTTAGTTGCTCACCTTCAAGCATTTCCGCCTTCCCGCCATTGCGCAGTAATTGTACCCGGCGGCCGGGCCAGGGGTTCTCTACATTACATTTTCGACCTTTCTCGCTCAATATTCTGATATATTCAATTTTACCATTTTTCACATTACTGCTTACTAAAAATGCTCCATAGGCCCGGAGTTGTTTAAAGCTTGCATCCTTCTTCTTATTCCAGTTGGGGAATATTCTGATTATGCCTTCATAGCTCTGCATCAACATCTCATTTATCGTAAGCGGAACAGCGGCCAGAGTTTCGATGCCGCCGCCATCTTGAGTAATGTAAAGATTAGGGTAAGATTTCGCCGCGATCCTTTCTTTCAGATATCGCAGTATCTCCTCAGAGTTATAGCCGACTCGTACGGCTCCGGGGAATGAAGTTTCAATGCCATTGCCGAGAGTATTTCCCCAGGAACCGGGGTTGATAGCCTTATTTTTCCAGTTGGCTATATCGCTAAGTAGAATCTTATTAAGCCCGGGGTCGGTTTTTGTGCCAACCACACCTGCAGGTAAAATAAGTCCATGAATTGAAACCCTCGCCAGTCCTGTGGCCCGGGGATTTTCTGAGGAAGCGTTTCGTTCCACACTTTTAAGTGTCAGTCGCCCATCTGCCTCGCCTATCGGGAATTTACTTAAATGACTGATGATATGCCGCCATTTCTGCTGGCGGTTATCGTCGACTTTAAGAAAGGTGCTGAGGTCCAATATTCCTTTAAACAGCATTTTCACCAAACCCAGCGAAAGTGTCGAATTAAAATCACCCAAACGGTTACGCCATTGCCCGTTATTTTTGAGATTGGGCATCACTTCGTTAAAATGATCCATATAAATCACGTAGCGGCCATTCTCAAATTTCAGGTAATCCTCCCAAAAATTGGCGCATTCTAAAACATAAGGATAAACCCGTTTCGCATACTCCACATCATAGGTGCTATAGAACCTCATCATCATATTGCCCACGCTAAACACGGCGTTGATTTTCTGACCAAGAAATTTATATCCCCCATCAATAGTATTCTCTGGGGTGGCGTAGCGTCGCTGCATTTCTTCGGGTGTAAGTGGCCAGCGCGTGGTAACCAGTCCTCTCGGGCCAATCCCTACAGGATAATAGATTCCACGAATATTAAGAAGAGTTTGTGCGTGCTCCTTACCTTTTTCCATATAATCCAGAAGAGGCTGATCGAAGTTATCTACCTGGTCGATGTAGTTAGATGAATAGGCCGCCCAGTACGGCGCCTGGTAATTATAGTTTAAATGATAATCACCGCCCCAGGATGAAGAATCCTGGGTTATAAAAGGCCCCCAGATACCTGGAGCAAACTTATTTTTAGCGGAACTGCTAAGAAAAAGGTATTGCGAAGCGTAATAATATTTTTCAAGAAAGGAATCTGAAATCCGCACCTCTGATTTACTCCAGAGACTTTTCCAGTGAGCTTCATGCCTGACACGCAAACTCTCGATCGCCGGGATAGTTAAACTCCCGCTTTCTTTTATGGCAGCCTCTTTCCAGTCCTTACGATCGTGGTTAGTATAAGCCGTGATGGCGATGACAACCTTTTTATCTGCCGGAAGAACGAGACCCTGGTTAGCCGATAAGTCTGATCCGATGACTTTCATGGCTAAGGCAATATGTGAAGGCCACTCTAATAAAGGCGTATTTTCGAATGATCTTGCTACCCAGTAAACCCCATTGTCTTCTCCGGAACTGGTGACAGCTGTATTCCCCTCGGCTGGCCAAAGGTTCAGTTTTACCTCGCAAGCTTCATTGGATGTAAACTCTAAGATTATCTGGTTGGATGTGGCTGAAACCCAGGCCTCCACCGAAACCGCAAGCTCCCCTTTTTTAAACTTGCCCGATATAAAAGCCCGGTCGAATACCTGTTCTGCATAGTAATTTGCATTCTTCAGTGCATCAATATCTACGTTTAAAGCCCCCGGAAAAGCAATACCCCCACCTGGATATACCGGGTAAGCTCTCCAGAAATCATTTTTTCCGATGTAGAATCGCAGCCGGTCTGGAGCACCGCCAAGCGTCAGGCCGATATCGCCGTTGCCGGCAAGCGGGGCATCGGTAGTTTTTGTCGACGGGACCACTTTAGGTGCAGTTGTAAAAACGGCTTTATACTTTCCGGCATATATATCCTGTGCGAATACATCAATAGCTGATAAGAGGTAACATACGACACAGAAGGTGCAAACAAATTTTGGCATAGTCCAATTCTAAAGGATGAATTTTTAAACCAGGAAGTGCCAACTTCGGAAAATATAGGAGTTAATTATTCCACTGTATTAGCTATTTATTAATGTTATCTGAAGATGTTGCCCGAATTCGGAATTAGACGAGAAGGGTAACAACTATCAAAGTTACACCATGGGCGCAGATAATGGGCTTGAACCAAAACCCAACTTCTAACTACATAATTTACGATTTTAAAAACGGCAAAAAAAGCCTTCACAAGATCGTGAAGGGCATTCCTTAATGGGTGATTCTCGAACCACTTCATAGGAGATTTAGAAAAACTAGCCCGTTTAGCAGCCATTTTGATACGACGCAGACACCGAATATCCGTTGAATAGGACCTTTGTAATGCGGCTTGCATATCGGTCGCACGGCATTGTGTCCAATTACCAAAACTTAAATTGTATTTGAAGGTCAGTCTTGCACTTGTATCTCCTCCTGAACTCCATACAAGCGCTCTTCTTTACAAAAAGAGGTGCAGTTATGCACCCCTTTTTGGTAAATGACAGATACGTCAAAATTGGTTTAGGATTATTAGGGCTGCGCTAATCCGTAGCCATTTGTTATGTTTCCTTTTGATTGTCTGACTGTTTCGGAAGGGATAGGCCAGTAATATCTTGGCGGATCGCCAGCCGAGCTTATACCGGAAAGCGTGTTCCTTTCATATGCCGCTTTGTAAGTAACAATATTATTCCCCCAATTGGTCTTCACATATCCCTGACTCTTCAGTAATGTGGCTTCCGCACTGGTTTCAGGTATAAACCGGAATAAGCCCTGTATTGCAACATTATGATTAGTTCCCACTACCTTACTGGCTACAGACGGAATTTTAGTGTAATCATATTGACCTCTCCATCCAGGGTACAGCGCCGGGTTAGTTATATCTGCATCATAAGTTAAGGGATTAGGTAAATTAACCATTTTAGTCCAGATATAAGCAGGTATTTCATTGCCGTTAGCAAAGCGGTGATACCCCTGGCTTTGGATATTATTGATCATTGTGGCCATTTCCTCTTGAATAGCAACAGCTCTTTCAGAGAACGTACCAGAACGTATCAGGTCCCAACGACGCGTTCCCTCACCCAAAAGCTCCAGCTTACGCTCCCGCATAACCGCATCTTTTAATGCCTGGCCGGCTAAAGCACCAATATTGTTAGCAGAATTGCCAAATGCTCTCTGGCGGATTTGATTTACCAAAGCAACGGCATCATTGTCACCCAGCTCCGCTTTCACTTCAGCAAGCATCAGGATAACATCGGCCATCCTTAGCATCGGCCAGTTAATGCCAGAATTCCGTTGAGAAGCAACGTAAGGTGGGTTCATACGATTATCGTCCCATTTGTTTGTCGCTATTCCTCCGGTGTTCTTATTACCCGGCACAAAAGAAAGCATCATCTCATTCCCGTCTCCTTTACTTCCTGTAACTGCAACGCTGACATCTCTCCGTTTGTCATCAGCTGAATAATCTCCATAATAAACAGTCGGAATGATACGCAGAGCACCAAAAACCTTCGTAGGGGCGGCGTTACTACCTCCACCATCAGACGGCCTGCCAAAGGCGTAGGGATATTCGCTTGTAGTTAATGTTTGTCCACCCTGTATATTTCCGAGCTCAAAAATAGATTCCGGACTTACCTGTAAGTCGGCAAAATACTGGAAATGTCTTTGAAATGGATTGTTGGCATATGCTCTGCCGTCTGAAGTAATCAACATGGCGGACCCTTTATTATCAATAGCTTTCTGTAAGTAGGTTTTCGCTATCTCGTAATAAGTAAGATAGTCTGAACGGCGCGCGTATACACATTTATTTGCTTCATTACCTTTTCTGGTGAACGTCACATTTCCATAAAGATCCGGCACGTCAGTTCTTATAGTCTGATATCCGCCGGCATTAAGCGCCAACTGACCGATCAATGCATTACAATACGTCCTTGAAAAACGTTCGGCATTAATGCCGCCCTCGCCTATCTTATACATCAAGGGCTCCGCCTTTTTTAGATCCTCTATCAAGTTGTCATAAATCACAAAACGTGAGGTTAGCGAATAGTCGTCTACAAGTGTGTTTTCGTAACCATAGGGCACATCTCCAAAATGCCTTATCAACTCAAAATAACAAAACGCTCTCATCGTCAGGGCCTCTCCGTATAGTTGTGTCCAGGCTGATATCCTTCCCGCAGCCACATCTTCTTTAAAGGCTGCCTTTTCTGAAATTAAGCTGGCAACTTTAGCAGCCCGCCCAATGGTGGCGTAGAGTCCGTTAAATCCGCCGGCCACCGCGTCAATTGGAATCAGATCCGGGCGAAGTATGGCGTTTAAATTATTACTTGAATTATCCTCTGGATAAGTCTCCGCGTCAGAACCTATCGGATCATTCCAGCGATAAATCCCCATAACTCCAGTCTGGCGGTAATTTGCGTAGCCCCAGGAAAGTATTTTAAACGTTTCGGCAGGTGTTGTAGACACGAACTCGTCGTCTACACTAGAGGGGGATCTTGCCTCAAGAAAATCTTTTTTACACTGGGTGAAAGATATACTGACTGCGATCAATAGTATATATTTTAAACTCTTCATGATTTCTTCTTTTAATACTTAAAAATTAACGTTCAGGCCAAAAACAAACGATCTCGCACGAGGATATGAACCGTAATCCAGGCCGACTGTAGGAAATTGTTGACTATTAAAATTGTCGTTAGCACTAACTTCCGGATCTAGTCCACTATATCCGGTGATGGTAAGTAAATTATAAACACTTCCGTATAAATAAAGATTGCCTACTCCCGCTTTTGCCAATAGTGACTTTGGAACCCTGTATCCTAACGTGAGTGTATTTAAGCGTAAAAATGATCCGTCTTCAATTCCCAGGCTTGAGGTAGGCCCGCCTTCACTGTAAGACAAGGGTAGCGTTGCGTTCACATTAGCAGCATTCAACTCCTCAGGCGTACTCAAACGTTTAAGCTGACCATCCACAACATCGTAAATTTTGTAAGCGCCGTTCATAAATGCCAGTTTATTCTCATAAACCCCTGATTCTTTCGGCCCATACAAATTCACTAACTTGGTTACATTATAAACATCATTACCATAGCTCCAATTAAAGTTAAGGCCGAGATCGAAGTTTTTATAACCGAGATCAAAGTTTAGGCCGCCCGTATGAAGCGGATACATTTCGCCAATCACCGACAAATCGTTGTCATCAATTTTACCGCTATTGTCAAAATCTCTGAACTTCGGAAGTCCCGGATAAGCTGTTTGGCCCGCCGGGCGGTTGGCGGTACTAAGTCCGTGCACTGTACCCATAAAATTGCCCAGGTCGGCTACCCCCGGTTTTAACGTATACAAGCCATTATTATAAGTAAAATCGGCAGGCGTATAGAATCCCTCATAAGTTAATCCCCGAACCAGCCCGACAGGTTGGCCCTCAATCAGAATATAATCAGAAACGGGATAAGTACCCGCACTGTTCCAGTTTGTCCCATACAGTCCGGTTATACCAGGCGCCAGTTCATCGATATTGCTTTTATTAAAGTTAATATTTCCGCCGGCACTGATTCTCCAGGTGTCGTTTCTAAGAATAGTGCCGTTGAGAGCAAGCTCAATCCCTTTGTTACTTGTTTGACCGACATTCTTAGTAGAAAAACGGTAGCTGGTGATAGCAGGAATTGGAACTTGGGTGAGCAAATCCTTGGTAGAATTCCAGTATAGATCGATAGTACCCGACAATTTGTTTCCAAACAAACCAAAGTCTGTTCCGACATTTCGTGTAATAGTAGTTTCCCATTTTAAATCAGGGTTTGCCTGAACATCTTTAACCTGATAGGCTCCCTGGCGTACATTGTCAATTGCATACTGATTTCTCTGATCTGTTACAGAGCCCCAGTTCTGAACAAACAGACTAGCATCAATTCTATCATTACCCGCTTCACCGTAAGACACCCGAAGTTTCAAGTTGTCGAGCCAGTCGATATTGCTCATAAAAGCCTCATCCGATACTCTCCATGCGAAGGCAGCAGCAGGAAAGAAGCCCCATTTATTACTCGGACCGAAGTTAGAAGAACCGTCCGCTCTAAACGTCAATGTCAACAAGTAGCGATCCAACAAAGAGTAGTTTGCCCGGCCAAAATACGACAGCATACGGCTGGGAAAGCTAACATTTGAGGAAAATAAAGCAGAACCGACGGCAGCGTCATATTGATTGATCTGAGCAAAAGCCGTCTCTTTATCAAAATTCGCCGGAAACCGGTTGGCTTGAACAGAAAGGTTGGTTCCGCCCGAGTTGGCCATTTCCTGTCCCGCTAAAACATTCAGTTTATGTGACTCATTAATATCGAACTCATAATTCAATGTATTCGTCCACCGGTAGTTCCAGCTATCGGATTTACGATAGTCTGCCGCACCAGCGTGAAGCACTGTACCTGTAGCATCTTCAACATAGTTATTGTAGATAGCCCCCGACCAATATTTACGCTCATTCCATGCAGTATTTAAGCTAAAATCGGTGTGGTAGGTCAGACCTTTGATAACGCCCCAATTTAAAGAGGCTATTGCTACTGCATTTTGATCTTTATTATATGGCTCATAATCTGAAATACGAGCTACCGGACTATAGTTATCCCACATCACCGCTTTTCCGTACTGCTCAATATTGCCTGTTCTAAGAGCACTAAGATCACCGAGAACATGAGACGTTGCGATAGGCCGGAAACGATACGAAGTAGATAACAACGATCCGGCTCCGCTTGTTGTCCCCTCATCGCCCATGGTAGGATTGCGCGTATAGCGCGTATTTAAATCGAAAGTTAAATTCTCGGTTATTTTTTGGCTAAGCTTAAACGCGGCGTTAGCACGTTTATAATAGGAATTTACCTTCATACCCTGATCGTCGGTATAGTTAACCGAGAACAGTATTTTTGTTTTATCTGTTCCGCCGGTTAATGTTAAGGCATGATTCCAGGAGACAGACTCGTTATACACCTGCCTTTGAATGTCATCTGAGGCTAAATTCCGGTAGCTTTCAATTCCACCGGTATTAGCTCCGGCATTGGCTCCCAGGCCATAGTATTTTTCGAAGGGCGTTTGATAAGCTACACCGTTGGCAGCAGAATTTGCCCATACATATTTTAAATAGTCATATGGACTTAGAGCGTCCAAGTACTTTGTTGGTGTGTTGATCTTAGCATAACCGCTGTAAGTCACAGTCGTTTTCCCTGCTTTTGCAGATTTTGTGGTGACAAGAACAACTCCGTTTGCACCTCTCGCTCCGTAAATTGCGGTTGATGATGCGTCTTTCAACACATCGATACTTTCAATCTGATCGCTGGATATATCACCCAGGTTCCCCGGAATCCCATCAATCAGAATTAAAGGCTGATTACTTTGGGATATAGAACCTCCACCACGGACCCTGATCGCAATATCTGCACCTGGCCGACCATCTTGGGCGGTAATTTTCACACCTGGTAATTTACCCTGCATGGCTTGCGCTACGTTAGGCACCGGAGTTTCAGCAATATCCTTTCCGCTTACCGAAGCCACCGAACCGGTAAGATCGCGACGTTGAACAGTACCATAACCGATTACAACCACTTCGCTAAGGGTCGACTGGCTTTCTACCAACGTAACGTCAATGTTCGTCCTGTTATTAATCTTTACTTCGTTGGTGGCGAACCCGATATATGTAAACACCAGCGTACCAGCAGGATCATTAATACTTAGGGTATACTGCCCGTTAATGTCCGTAACTGTTCGATTATTCGTTCCCTTAAGTCCAACAGTAACTCCCGGCAACGCTTCGCCGTCGCTGGCCCGGACTGTACCTTTTACAACAATAACCTGTTGCGCAAAAACCTGCGCAGCCATAAACACTATAAATAGAACACTAAGCAAGGCTGGGTGCCTTACAAATTTAAACTTGTGTCGCTGTTGCTTCGCGCTGAACTGATGAGTCAAATCAATCATAATAAATAAATTAGTTAATAAAACATGAACGATACTACACCACTTGGGTGCTAAAAACTATTTAAAGAAATGGTAAATCGAAAAGGAAAGTGGTTAGGTTTCCTGGTAACGGACTTGGGTAAATATAAACATTCTCATTTGTCTTATTAAAATTCTGACTATTGGTTTTGCCAGAAAGGTTATAAATTGGTTAATAAATGCCGGTCAATAAACGATCATCGCTTCGAGTCATGACATTGTTTGAGCAAGGTTAAGAAAGTCAGGATCTATTGAGGTTTAAAACTTGGTGAAAAAAGTTTAAAAATTGGTCGACTTCTCGGTTAAGAAATTAAAACACACATATCTTAATAATTATGCGGTATAGCATGGAATGCCTTTTAGTCTAATTATGATTTTTCTTAACGTTGTAACTGGTGTCCCGTGGAATCATGGATACGGAAAATAGGATGTCAAAACATCGACAGCTTAGCAAATGTATATTGGCCTAAAAATCTTTTTATTCACAATCGGTGGCTTATCTTCAAGATGTTTCGTCGCAATTTGAATTTTCCGCCTGAATCTTCCATTTATTCATTAAAAATAGAAATCATTGCCCTACCCGGTTACGCCTTGATTAACATTCTTCAGAAACCGCCACCAAACCGGATAATTATGATTGGTTGAAGTGGTTAGGAAATCACCAAAATCCCCTCGTGGAAAGAAAGGATAAGTAACTGCAAATTCAGCTCTTTGCTACATCGTATCCGATCTTAGAAACCCCGCCTGGCTTTTGGGAGCAGTAATGTCTAATGAGCAAATTTTGGTAAATTATTGAGGTAAATAACTTCGACGATACCGCGGTCAATCACTTCCCGCTGAACGATGCTGTAGAGAGCTTCAATGTAAGAGTTTTCTTCCGGTGTGGCAATATGTCTAAATTCGTGATTGGCTTCTGCTGTTCTGAGATACTGCTTACCATACTAGCGATGAACTGAGAGCTGTTATCATTCTTATGGTTACTCCTTTTATTCCGTACTCCTTATTGATTCTTCTGAAAGCGTTCATTACATCAATCTGCCTGTTTCTTTTCTGAAATATCTGATCAACGGCTTTAAGCGAGAATACATCCAGAATGGTTAACAGATAATAATTT
This sequence comes from Paradesertivirga mongoliensis, assembly GCF_024436395.1. Taxonomy (GTDB): domain Bacteria; phylum Bacteroidota; class Bacteroidia; order Sphingobacteriales; family Sphingobacteriaceae; genus Paradesertivirga; species Paradesertivirga mongoliensis. Next base: position 928,428 of record NZ_JAFMZO010000003.1, read on the forward strand.
CGTTTATCTGCATGAACATACACATACTTAATGTCCAGCCAAAGATATTCCATCGGGTAAGAGGCCTGATCGAAAACCGTGCAGAATTTGGCAGGGCCGGAAAAGCAGGTAAACTGTTGCGTCGCTCCATGCGCCTGCTGATGCAAAACGCATCTGACAAACGCGTTACCGCCCGCATGACACAAGAGATGATGCGCGTGCTAGGCTGACTCCACCAGCATCCGAGGAATGCGCAACGTACTCGATGGCGCTCGAGTTGCTTACCGGTTTCGAGTTTTATATAGCCTTGTAAAAGAAAATGTGCGAATGCTGATTGATTATATATATTTAAGGTATGAAACACTCAATATACTTTCTTCTCTTTCTGATTGCACCTTTTGTCTCTATAGCTCAAGAAAAGAACATAATTAAGCAGCAAGCCACTATAGTCGCGAAAGCCACTAAGGCGCAAGATTATGCTACGGTTATAAATTATATATATTTAAGGTATGAAACACTCAATATACTTTCTTCTCTTTCTGATTGCACCTTTTGTCTCTATAGCTCAAGAAAAGAACATAATTAAGCAGCAAGCCACTATAGTCGCGAAAGCCACTAAGGCGCAAGATTATGCTACGGTTATAAAATACACCCATCCGTCTCTTATTAAAATGGTAGGTGGCAACGATGCCATGATGAAATTGTTAACTACCACCATGAAGACTGTGGCTGAACAAGGTATCACCATAGATTCTGTTAGTCTTGGACAGCCGGGAGACATTTTCAAAGCGGGCAATGAGCTTCATTGTTTACTTCCACAAGACGTGATTATGAGGTTCGGAGCTGACAAGAAAATTGTAGCAAAGGGATATCTTATAGCTATTAGTAAGGACGATGGTATAAATTGGAGTTTTTTAAACTTAACAGAAGAGCTAAATAACCAGACGATTACAACGCTATTACCTAATTTTAATCAAAACCTAAAGCTTCCAACAGATAGCAAGATGGAGGTGTTAGACAATTAGTATACTAAACTTTTAAGTTACTCGAAGAACTAAAGTCTTAAACAGAGTTGGTTGTTTCTGCCTCTGTTCTTGTCCAAGGATCGGGGCAAGTGCTAGCCCTCTAATTTTTTGTAGTTCTTAACGTATTTAACTTAACGGCTTTTTTATGGAATTATGGAATCCTCTTCAACCAGGCTTCGGGCACCGGAACAATACAGATATTCATCGACCGGTTATCCGCAGATAGCATAGCCGACTGAATTTGTATCTTCTTTCCATCGGGACTAAATGTCGGATGAACGTGATCAGCAGCGGTTTGCTTATGTCCGGTAGTTAGCAACAACCTTTCAGATGTGTGCCTGTCAATAAGGTGGAGCGAACGGCTAAAGTCATCGCCTGTGGCCCATCTTCCATCCGGGGAAGCATGTACGTGCCAAAAGCTATCACCCGGAGCTTGTCCTACCATTTCCACTTCACGGGTTCTGAGATTCACTATTGCAAGGCCGGTAGGCTTCTCTTTGGTTCCGCTATTTCCCCAATCCAGAGGTTTGAGGGTATCAGCAGCATTGCTGATTCTTCTGTGTCCTAAAATAGCTATGGTAACTTCGTCTTTTCCTGTTACAGCTTCGTGCGTTACCCACTCATAACTTGCCTCAGGATAAAGAGGACGAAGGCCCGAACCATCTGCCTTGGCGTACCAGGTGCGTTGTGGAGCTTTACCACCGGTCTCCCAGCAAAATACTACCTCTCCGGGCTACCATGGATTTCCTTGAATGTGCCCTACCTGGAAGGGAACTGAAACTACATGTCTGGTTTCGCCGGTTTTCACATTGTAACGGCCTACGCCTGTTGGGCCTGCACCCATATTCCGCGGACCAAAATTGGAGGCGATCTTAGTCCCTGGAGCCAGGTATTTAGCGGCTTCTTCTCTGTTTTGTATTCTGAAATACACCCATTCTTCATCACCGTCAAGAGCCATATCTCCACCGGCCGAAAATTTAGGGTCGGGGCTTCCGCAATTGCGCTGGTAGACCTCAGCCTTTTTTAGCTTCCCGGCTTCACTATCAGCAAAAAGCTTGGCCAGATCCACCTCGATGATATCTACATTTTTCGTTCCCGCTGGCGCCTTAACCGAATTGCGCATAAAATAAAGCTTCATCGACTTCTGTGCTAAACAAAGCATTCCGCTGTAGCCGCCCTCAGTGACTTGTACTATCGTACCGGTTTCTTCATTAACCGCCATTGCCTCGCCTTTTACACGACCCGAGCGGAAAACTACCCATTTGCCATCCGAGGTCCATTGCGGATGCGTTGGATATGCTTTCGAATCTCCATTAGGTGTACTTGTAAGGAAAGTAAGCATTGTACCCGTAACCGGGTCCTTCACCACTTTTCGTTCTGACGGAAATCTTCTACCGATTTGAGAAAAACTGGAGAACGGCAACACTAGCAAAATGCAAAACGCGGCACTAAAAAAGATGAGTCGGTTTTTTTTCATGATTTAAATTGGTTAAAACGGGGATCTAACTTGTAAAAGCGATATTTAAATCAAAATACGCACATTTTAAACTCCTGTGAAAGAAGCGGCTGTATCATTTTTGTTGTTATTACAGATACCCTCATCCCTTTCTAAAACAGGATTCTCTTTTTTATCTCTTATGCAACATCGCGCGGCGAAAGACATTGATCAGAAGATAATTATTACAGAATAACTGTGCAACTTACCTGCCGTATGTTATTCTCTTACAGAGGGCGACCCAAAGTAAAAATACAGCCTGCGTTTAGCGGAACCGTTTAACTGATTCAAATCGCTCTGAGGCCCCAGTTCTCTTACAGCCGAAGGACTTACGCCCATTTTCGAACCTACTGCCGGAATACCATCCAGAAAAGAAATGTCGCCCGCTGGAAGTTCGGGATGGGGACTGTTCCCGTTGATTGCATAGAAATCGAACAGGCGCACAAACAGGTCATTATCCGGAGAAGCGATTGTGAACTTACCTTCCATGGTACTCAGTTCCATCCATACGATATCTGAAAAATAGCCTTTGAATTCCGGATAGACCCAGGGCGCAGTGCCGGTATGGGTGTTATTGTTCCTGCTTTGATAAACATCATAGCTAACGCCTTGCATACGGTTCTTCCATACCCGGAAGGGCCCCTTACCTAACCATTTCGCTCCCATTACCAAGCCTTCTGGGTAATTGAAAGAGATTCCGCTAAAGGGATATTTTCCGTTCAGATTGTACTCATAAGACATCTCGAGCCAGCCAGTTGGATGCATCTTCCATCTTACATACTTAAGGTCTCCGGTATAGCTGGCTTCAGCCACATGGGCATCTCCCTCTTTAAAGTGCTTCATGCCTGCAAAAGCCGCTGAACCACTTACCAGTAGCGGACCATTACCGAAAGATATTTTCGAGCTATTATCGTTACCAAGGCCCACCAGCTTACCGGTCTTCTTGCTCAAACTAACTGATATTCCGTTCGCCTTTAGGGTGATTACGCTATCAGCCTCCGTCATCGAAACCACTTTCGGACCTTCGGATTTTAACAGCCCTTCAAGTAATACAGTATTCGGTTTTGCTTTCCAAACCCAGCGATAGAGTTCCTTCCCATCCGGGTCGTAGGCCCTTAAAGCCAAAGCATCGTAAATTTTCCAGTTCGCCGGAAGGCGCAACTTCAAAATGCCCTTTGCTACCGGAGCTACATTGGGGCCGGCCACGGAGCCTTCTCCAACCACGGTATGACCAGCTTCATCGTCTTCCCTGCTGTTAAAATCAATCAGCTCCCATGTAAACTTACACTGGTTCAGGTTGCTGAAATGAAAACGGTTTTCCACCGGGATCTCGCCCATGAAGTTTTCCGGTAACTCTTTTAGCATTATCCTAACCGGCGAATAAATCTCGCGTATAGCGTTAAAGCTGCCTTCTTTTTCGCGATGCGGACCAACAATACCGTCCGCGGCGTTAAGGCCGTTCAGGTCAATCATATTATTCAAATCGGTACGAATGATGCCTTCGTCGGCAAAATCCCAGATAAAACCTCCTACACCTTTTTTAGAGTTCCAATGCAGCTCCCACATATCGGCCAAACCTGCAGCTCCGCCACCGTCATGCATGGCATGAAGAAATTCTGTGGGCATGTAAAGGTTTGTATCTGCTACTAACTTTTCCGAACTATAGTATCCCTCATAATGATTTCCGTCTATGCCGTTAATAGCATTGCCCGGTCTATGGTGGGCATGCATTACCGTGCGCCTAGATAGATCATATTTGGCGTAATCATCCACCAGCTCCTTGTTATGTCCGCCCTCATTACCATTGCTCCAAAGAACAATGGAAGGGTGATTGGCATCGCGCTTCACCATTTCCTTTACGAGGGGCCTGCCGGCTTTAGTATTGTACGCTTTTTGCCAGCCGGCGAGTTCATCGATCACGTAAAGTCCCAGCGAATCGCAAACTCGCAGGAAGTTCTTATCCGGCGGATAGTGCGAGCAGCGTACGGCATTCATATTCATCTCCTTCATCAACTTCACGTCAATCAGGTCGGCATCGGGATAAGTGGCACGCCCGTACTCCGGCCAGAACACGTGCCGGTTTACCCCTTTCATCTTAATTTTGGTTCCATTCAGGTAGATGCCGTCTTGCTTTCTTAATTCGATGGTGCGGAACCCGAACTTATCCGAGGTTTCGTACACGGTACCGCCCTGATTCTTTAAAGCTACCTTGACGCTGTACAGGCTTGGTGTTTCTGCCGTCCAAAGTGATGGTTTTTTAACCGTAGCCTGGAGATAAACAAGCGAATCGCTCCCTGATGTTTTTGCGCTTGCGGTAGCTACCACCGAGCCTCTCGAATCAATGATTTGCGCAGTAACTTCACGGCCGGCCACGGCTTTGTTCAGATGCACATTCATGCCGAAAGAACCATCGGCTTTCGCATCAATTGATGTCCATTCAATATTTTCTATCGGCAAAGCTTCCAGATAAACCGGTCGAAAAATCCCTCCGAAGATCCAGTAGTCTGCCAGGCGCTCGGCATTGTTCACCGATTGATCTGCCGACATCTTGCTCACCGTAACTTCCAGCAGGTTTTGCTTCCCATAATTTAGCTTATCGGCAATATTGTATTTGAAGCGATAAAATGCGCCCTGATGCACCGGCCCGGCCAACTTTCCGTTTATCTTCACTTCGGTATCCGTCATCGAACCCTCGAACACAATATTCACCTCCTTACCTGCCCAGTGTGCAGGTACCTCAAACTGATATTTGTAAAGGCCCTTCTCATCGTGATAACGGAAGTTCTTCCCGAAGGTGACGTTATCACGACCGTAATTATAGTTTCCAAATCCTTGCTGCTCCCAGTGAGAAGGGACCTGTATCGTGGTCCATGAACCACTTTTTCGCCCGGCGCTTACCTGAAAATCCCAGGTCTTTGTGTTCTTAACATCGGTTCCCGAGAGATACTGAATTTGCTTTGTTGCTGAGGACTGCGCCATAGCACTTGCCGACCCAAGCAGTGAAATACATATTGCTGTGATACTGGTTCTTAAGTTCATATTTTAAATAAATCTTTTTTTCAATCACAGTCTCTAGCTTCCCGGCGGTTTTCGGTCTGATGCTTGTGGGCTTAAGGGCCAATAAAGAGTATCGAAGGGATCTGGTCTGGCCGGATTGAAAGTCTTTTTAAACTCGGGCATCAAATGCTTTGACAATCCGGGTACAAATTGCTTAATGCCTTCGGCAATACATTTCGCAAGCTCCCAGGCACCATAAACACTTGCATGCGAAGCATCAACAAAACCTTTTCCTGAATTAACTGGCCCCCATGCCTCATATAATTTCATACTCATGATATTGAGATCGATTACCGGAACATTAGCTTCTTTGCCCGCACGCCGAACAGCTTCAGGATAGTCTCCCAAAGTATTAATAGGCTTTCCCTCCGGGTTAAAGCTACGCCGTCCCATAGAACTTACTAACACTGGATGAACTCCCCGTTTACGCGCTTCATTTACCCATTCAATCAGAGTTTCTTTATAGCTAGTGAAAGGATCAAGATGGTTAACTCCGGCTTTCTGATCATTATGGCCGAATTCTATAAATAAGTAATCGCCGGCCTTAGCAAGGCTCCAAATCTTTTCAAGACGCAATTCACGCTTAAAGGCAAGCAAAGTCTCTCCAGATTCAGCATAATTTGCAACAGACACTTTTTCGGGTCTGAAAAAAACCGGAATCATTTGCCCCCATGCGGCCCATGGTTCCCTGTCCTGATCTACAACTGTGGAATTTCCGGTTAGAAACACAGTTATCGCCTCATCATTTCGCTTAATTTCTATTCCGCAGACTTTAGGCTCGGTACCGTTAAACTCCAGAGTTAACTGGTTGTCCCAATGAAAAAAGTTCACTTCGCGAGGAGTAATTAACACCTTTTTATCACTGCCGCCAATGCCAAGAGTGTGCATATGCACGGTAAACTTCCGTTTATCAACCTTTTTAGCCTCAGAGGAGATATTTTGAAGCATAAAGCGTCTGCTCTCTGCCCTTACAGTTTGGGAAGAAGTTCCCTCTTTATCACCATAGGTAACAATGACATCATAATTACCGTCAGGAAGATTTACTGAGAAATAAAACGGTTTATCACTGGTGATGAAATCACTTTTCAAAGCGCCGCCTTTAATTCTGTCATAACCGGCCAACTTCGCACCAGGCCAAAAACCATAGCCTTGCTCAACCGAATATTCGGTCTCGGGTAATACTTGAGTGAAGCCCGCCTCCGTTTTACCCGGCCCAAAATCATATTTAAGAGGAACAGAAATATTTTGGCTTGATACATTCAAAGTGATACAACTGAGTGTAACCAACAGCAGGTTCTTTACGGATTTCATAATTAATAAGTAAACAGTTATGTTCGTAGCATTGTCTCCTCTGCAGAGGCTTTGTGACGGTTCAATTTCTGTCCGGCCAATATCCTCGTTAAGATCTTATGTTCAACTATTGAATGTACTATCAAATTAAGTTTTTAGCAAGACTGAGGTTATTATCTCACCTCATTGACCCGCCTCGGCATTATTGTATACCATGTTTATAAGGTCTAGGCTCGGGCCATTAATACAAATATCGTAAACGTTTACGTAAGAAAAAAACAGAATTATGGATATATAACCCGAGCAAAACTATTATAACCGCTAAATAAACTTAGCTGAGGCACTCATGAGCAAATGACAAAGCAATTACACGCATTCTTTTATGTAAACGTTTTCGATGATGATTATGCCCTCACAACTATAATCGCTGACACATAGTTTATTCGTAAAGGCTTATTAGATTCGACTTAGCATGCAGGACGCAATGTTCTCTTTTGAAAGTTTAGTATTGTAAAATATAATTTACAAAAGTCTTTTCAGAAATCTTTAGGCGAGCGGAAGACTTGGGCATATAGTTTCATCTAATATAATTGATAGTATTATAACGAATTCTAAACATTGACTCTATTCGATTTATACAAGGGTTGCATATAAAGAATAAAGAAAAACGTGCATTTATTCTTTACAACAGATGACATTAGTACAAGAGAATGAAAGCCTCTACTATAATCTGCTTACTTTAATCTTTCCGGCAGTAATCTTCAAAACATCAACATGAATCTCTAACTTGATCGGCTTGCTGATATATTCATTTATTCCAGCGTTAAGACAAGCTTCACGATCTTCGGGCATAGCATTGGCGGTCATTGCTATGATTTGGGGCTGATGTACTGAAGTAGCCCTGATAACGCGGGTGGCTTCTATTAGATCCATCTCGGGCATTAGCATATCCATACGAATGTTCATTCAGCATGCTTACGGCCTCCTCACCATTATTTGCCGCGCTCAAATATTTACCAGGGCATATTGCACCGATAATCGTTGAGCCATATGGATGTATTGGGGCATTGTGCTAGTCTCTAAGCGCTAACCAGCTGAGCTGACGCTAAAGTATTTAACATAAAAAAAGCCTCACATTTCTGTGAGGCATTTGCTCCCCTTACTGGGCGCTTCTCGAATCATTTTGTTGAAGATTTGAGGAGATTATCCCAACTATTCACTTAGCCCAGCATGACCAAATGTGAGACTAAACATAAAAAAAATGTTCTTTAATTGCGGGTCCTGCATCTATCTAATAGCTTACGATATAATCTTAATACAGATAACCTGCTAGTTCAAACGGTGCTGCTCGCAGCGGGAACCCTACTTATCAAAATGGTACTATTTTAACAGCTATTGGTACCCCACGACAGAGCCATAGGTCTAAATTTGTAAGATAAAATATTATCAAATCACTATGGATAAAAAAGCATTAATTCTGTTTATCCAGTTGCTTGTAATTCTCAATTCCCTCATAAAATTTGGCCCAAACCGATATCATAAACCGGGTATTGTACTTGTCATGCAGGGTAGATATCATCTCCTTGGCATCAGGGAAACGTTCCTCATCAAATGACTGGCTTCCCCATTCTGCTTCCTTCCAATAAGACCAGTCCAGCACAATATTATCTAAGGGAACTTGCTTTTCCCTGAACGTCTTCACAGTTTCCAGGATCTCATCTTGGGATTTGTATCGTTCCCGGCTTTGCCATAAACCCATAGCCCAACTGGGCATCATTGTCGCCTTTCCGGTAAGCCTACGATAGCCGCTGATCACTTCATCTGCATTCTTACCATAAACGAAGTAGTAATCTATGTTATCACCTGCTTCTGAGGCAAAAGCAAAATCATTCTTCAAATTAGAGGGAACAGGACTTAAAAAGTTAAGCGCGATATAACATTCGGTACCGTCTGGAATCCATTCAATTTTTATCTTGTACCTTTTACCCTGGATCAGATCCTGGTCAATTGTTGCTGTAGCAGGGTTCCAACCTTGCCTCCATCTGTCGGCAACTAAATTTTCATCTATCCAAACTTTCACATACCCTCCATATTTCAGTTTGAACTGATGAAGTCCGCTTTTTGCAGGCTCGAAGCTACCCTCCCAGATTACTTTACTTTTGTCCAGCTTTACTCCCTCGGGGAAGTTCTTCTGGTCATTCAAAAATGAATATTCAATCTTGCTTTCAGGCCGCTGAAAGAACACTTCATCCTGATTATCTCTATTTAGATAAGTAGCGGTCAACCAACCTCTTTCTCCCTCCCTGGAATATAACTTCAAGGCCGACAAAGGCTGATAAGACCTGATATCCCCGACCTTTGTTATAGAATAATGTCCCAAAGAATGCCATAGTTTCTGCTGCTGAGAACGAAGGGAACAGCCACCTCCGTGTTGTTCTGAGCAAGCAGCACCTGCCTGCCCTTGTAGTTCATTATTCCTTCCTGATGTTGTCCCAGACCGTAAAAGGCCTCGTTTTGCGAAGATTCGAATACCTGCGTAAGCTTATAAAAGGAATCTCCGTCATACGAGTCTGGTTCAAAAGTACGCCCTGTTTCTTTCTCGGCAAGAATTGTATTCCCTTTGTTTTCCAGGAATCTGACTCTACCTGTGCTTAAATCTACTATCGCATTAATTGCTCCGGTCTTCACAATAGCTTCATTACCGAAAACCGAAGCTGACCATTTGCCACTTCTTTTCAGCGTATCGATTACACTCAAACTAGCAGATTGACGGAAGTCCTTTTCAGGATCAGCTGTTACCCTTATTATCCTATCTGAAATCACCCGGAGGCGAACTGTCGCCCCTCCCTGTTTTGGATTTACAATTATTCCGTCGCTGATATTAACAACATTCTGGGCCTGAACCTGAACACCTCCGCAGAAGATCAGACAAAGTAAGAAACTGTAAATTATCTTTTTGTACATAATTGTTTAAATTTTAGTGTATGCATTAACGTCAGGAAGCGGCTTAGTTTTATTGGATAAGACAGGCCACTGAGTCTGCTAAACTAAGGCAATGGCCCCAAGCTAGGGAGTGTTAATGTTTATAGAAAGGAAATTTTTGTTAACCTGGTTAAACGGAGAAAGAAGAAGAGAGAAACGGACGAAACTAACGACTCCTTAGGATGAGAGGGCCTTTTTTATTGGATTACCAAAAGCTTTTAATTGAAGCTATGTAATGCTATCCTGAAGGGAATATTCAAACGATTGACATCGATTGCTGCGTTTCTAGCAATCGACCATATTCATTCCGGAGAACAAATTAATGCTGGTAATCGCTTTATCCATACCAGAATATTGCCAATTGCCAAGAGAGTGTCCACCTCACAATCATAAACCAATTGTAAAACCAAAGCCTTTTTATATTTCGGTCCGCCTAAAACATTAATCTATCCTTAAATATGTAACAACATCGCTAAACCCTAACAATCTCGAACTTTAACACAATTGATAACCCAGAGCACGCGCTGCTCACCATTAACTTAAAACATTGACCTACTTATTTCATGAACTGGATAAGTTATATAGCGCATTTAACTTCTCCACCAACTATCCGCAGGTACACGCCTGTTTAATTAAGAATTTCCGAAGCGAAACGGAAGGCGACTCATAACTTTCAGCAAACCTTGGCATCATCGCAGTCTGATTTAGCACAGAAAGCGTTAAGAGACCCTTATAATTTCGATTTCCTTACTTTTACCGATACATTTAACGAACGTGAACTAGAAGCCGGGTTAGTTGGACATATTGAAAAGTTTCTACTGGAATTAGGTAGCGGCTTTGCTTTTGTAGGGCGCCAATATCCTGATGCAATAGACATGCTTGTTATTCAATATTCTCCTAAATATTGTTTAGCCTCCTCCAGTTCGGAAATTCTTTAGTAATCAATTTCTCAGGCCATATACCATACCAGGAATACCCCACCCGCCGTTCATACTCAATTTCGGAGATCCGTTTTCTTAAGATTTCTGTCCTATCGCTAAAAATGGGTTCTTGAGTTTTCAAATCATAAAACCTGGCCCAAAATACGTTTGCAGGATCTTCGACCAGTATCAGGTCAAACCCCTTAGGCAAGTTAGTATCTTCAACCCTTTTTGTATTAAATCCAACGATCTTTACCTCATCAAACCATTTAACAGCAGCTATTATGGCTGTTTTTATTTCATCTGATGGATTTTTTATACGCATAAGGAAACGCGCTATCCCAACAGATTCCGAACTGGTTATAGAAACTGGTTCAAATGCACGAGCCTTTGCGGGCGTCAGTGTTTTTTCATCATATTGAGAACCCCATGCTGTCAGTTTACCTCCGACCGTAATTTGAGACTTAACTATACAGGTAAGTGCTTTAGATATAGCGGCGTTAGCCTTTTTTATGTAAGCATCTTCAAAAACGCTGTAATCGCCTTTGTTTTCCGCAATATCCTGCAGGATATTGAGAATATTCACCATCGCGTCGTCATTAAAGGTGACTTGAGCCCGATATAACCGCTTGTCAGGGTAATACTGAGGCCAGCCTCCGTTTTCATACTGTGCGGCGAAGATAAAATCTATACCTTTCTGGGCTGCCTGGAAATACTTTTCATTCCCCGTTAATTTAAATGCGCTGATCAGGTAACGAATTTCTCTACTCGTTGCTTTGTTATCAAAAGTGCCATCATTTTCATTAACCGTTGAACGGATCTGCTGAAGTTGCTCCCTGGATATTTTGTTCTCATAGATAATTTTCTTTTCGTTTATCGCCTTTGGCCAGCCACCACTTGAGCGCTGGTAAATTAGCATCCGCTCAGCGATGGAATCAATAGTCTGAGCTTTGGAGTCAGAAATAAAAATAAGAGATAAAAAAACTAAGAGAGCACCCGCTTTGGCTTTACATAGCCCACTAAAACTTTTGAAATAAATCATTATACTATTATTGTTTAATACTAAGTAACATAACAAGTAAGAGAAGCCTCAGGTAAACCAGGCCTCTCTTACTGCCAACTAACCAATTTAGAAGCAATTATATTTTGAGTGATTAACTATAAGGAACCGTTCTTAGGGGCAACTATTTATTTACAGTCGCCACCGTGGATCGCCTGCGGTAGATTTCCCTGCGAAGTTAGCATCCCTGATACGAAAATTTCCAGTTGCTGGGCTTGTAAACAGCGCAGTACTCGTATCTGCATAATCAATGATATTCGGAATAGGGCCGCCGGAAGTAATTATAAAGTCGTTTGTTTTATAATTATTAGCGGAAACCACGTTTGTACCTCCGTAACGAATACCTCTACCGGTGTTTAACGGCGACAGTGTTTTAGCCAGGATATTATTTTTAAAGCTAAATGTTCCTATGGTTTGAGCATTGTAGTCAATAAAGTATCGCCCATCTCCGACCACGTTGTAAAAAGTATTGTTCTCAATAACCACCGACGCTGACGGCGCTGCGTTATGCAAAATAAATCCATATCCAATTTTATGGAATGTGCTGTTTGTTATTGAAATATTATTGACCTTGCCGGTAGCTACGTTGCTATGAATAAATGCATAAGTTCCGTTGGCATTGTTGTCACCTGTGTCGAACACAGTACAGTTGTTGACTGTGAACTTGCCAATAGTAATAACGTTTGTGCTTTGTAGCCTCATCGGGGTATTTACAAAATTCCTAATGATACAATTTTCGAAAATAATTTCGTCCGTTGTTGAAGCCATGCTTTGATTGAAAATGTAATTGCGCTTAGTCAGTCCGGCATCATTCTGATATCCTGTAATATCCAGATTTTCAAATTTAATAGTCTTATTTGAGGCGGCCAAATTTATCCCGTTAAACGCAAGAATGGGTTTTATTGGACCGGGTTGTCCCCAGATCGTAATACCCACACCGGCAGGAAGGTTTATCAGATTATCTGTATTATACTTTGCTCCCTGTAATAAAACAAACATCTTACCGTCTGACGCAGTCGAAATCATAGTGGCAAGGTCGTCTGTAGTTCCCACTATAACCACATTCGGGCCTGTGGGAAGATCCTGATTGGTCTTGAAAGATTGTGAACCTCTCACTGCCGTGTTATTATGGATTACTGCAGAATAGTTTGTCTCCGGTGTCAGACCAGTAATAGCCTTTTCACCAGCTAACTTCTCGCTCGCTGATATATCATATCTGGTAGTACCAATCATAAAGTGTGTTACTTCATTAGGTACAGACCATTTTAGAGTTACACTATTTTTTGTAATGTCTGCCGAAGCTACAGGAAGCATAATTTGTTCGGCCTCTGTTGTAAAGATTGCAGTTACCCATTTAGAATCCTCTATACCTTCTTTAGCTCCTTTAACCCGAACAGAATGTTGAGTAGCGCCATTGAGACCAGAAATTGTGTAGGGAACCTGATCGAAAGTTATACCTGTAAATGTCTTTAAGGGCGAGCCGGAGAAATCGGTATTTTGAAAAAGCTCAACGGTATAAGAACTTGCGTTCGCCATTGCTTTCCACGTTAATTTCACTTCGGTTTTATTAACTACTTGCGCAGTAAGACCTGTAGGTGACAATACCTGATTTAATTCCAGAGTTGTTATTTCTTCAAGTACATCATCCTTACAACCAGAGAAGCTGAGAATGCCGGTCAGCAGAGCTGTACCGATTAGGAATGTTTTTATGTTCATAACCTGTGAGATTATATTATTTTAAATGATCATTATTTATAAGGCCGTTTGAATTGTCAACGAAATATTGCCAAATGGGCCAAATTTGACGGGAGTTGGGGTCCTTTACATAAAGAGCATTCCAATAGGTAATCGGGTCATTGCTGGCTGATAAAGTCCAGGTCTTATTTGACGGGTACCCCAAAGCAACCCCTTGAGCGTCGGTTTCACCAAAATTCAGACCGTAGATCTGAACGGTCTCACCGTCAGGAGCTGTTCTGTAGTAAATCCTAGCCGGTAAATTTGCGTATTTCCCTTCGCGCTTATCTAACTGTTCCAATTTTGTTTTAGCCTCGGCGAGTTTAACATTTAGTAAGTTCCAGCGAATCAGATCGGCTTTTCTTAACATTTCTCCGGTAAACTCAAGCGCACGCTCATTCACAATCGCATTGAAAAACGCAGTCGGTGAAGCAATTGCTTGCGCCATAAACGCAGTAACTTTTTCCGGATTGTTAGGGAATGCTCTCTCGCGAACCAGTTTCAAATGTGGAGCGGCCGCAGAAGGTCCGTCTAATTCGTTAATCGCTTCGGCAGCCATTAAAAGTACATCAGAATAGCGCATGTACATCCAGTTTAAACCATCGTCATTAGTAGAAGTTACTCTGCGCTTCATCCACTCATAGCGGTACTTACCAAAGTACAGGCGGGACAATACGGATGGCACCTGTACACCGTTTGTCCACTCATAAGGCACGATGGTTACATCGCGGCGCACGTCTCCCTGCTCATATTCGTATAGCATAATTGGATTTGGACCGTTTGCTCCACCACGGTTCTGACCGGTATATTTATCAATAGTAGTATGTCTAACACCAAGGTCAAAAATCACCCTTCCCCGACCTTCGCTAAAAGGAATTTCCCACATAGATTCCTGTCCAGCCAAAAGAGATTCCTCATTCAATCTCCTGAATGTAGTTTCGAAAGGCAATAACTTAAGAGTATTACTCTGAATTATCTCCAAGCATTCTTTTTTTGTGATCGCATACATCTTTTCTTTCGACAAGTCAGGGTCTGTACTCAAGCGGACGGTACCATCAAGTCTGAACCCGTAACCGCCGGCATACAGTGCAAGACGTGCGCGAAGGCCCTTTGCAAAGGCCTTATTGATATGCTCTACTGTAGATGTTACAGCGGTTTGATTCGGCCATGGCAATAAGGTAGCTGCTTCTTCCAGATCGGCTAAAAGCTGTTTGTAAATAACGTCTCTGTCGGCCCGTGGCAAATAAAGCGTTTCTCCGGTGATGGGTTCAAAACGTGCCGGCACATCGCCCCATCCTTTTATTAAATCATTATACAATACAGCCCGCAGGGTAAGAGCCTCGCCTAAGACCTGAGCCATTCTGGCATTGGTACTAACGTTGCCGTACTTTCTCAATCCCCGGATGGCTAAATTAGCCCGCTCAATACCTTCATAGAACTTTGCATAAGCATTGTTATCGGTATTCATATTAGTATTGTTAGCCGGGGTATTATAATTCGCCAGCTCTCCCCTTGCATCGGTAGCCGTTTTTAAACTATTGTTCACCTCAACATCGGTATTAATACCGTAATGTGCAATGTAGCGACCTCTGTAAGAATTCGTTTCACCAAACGACTGTAGAATTCCGGCGAGTGTTCCTTCCGCCAAATCAGGTGTTGAGAAGATAACGGACTCATCTAGGGCCGATTTAGACGGCGCTTCAAGGGCATCTTTACAGCTGCTTATCGCCACCAGTCCTGTAAGTACCAGTGCTATATTTAAAAATTTCTTCATTTCCTTGTTTTTACAAATTTTCACTCGATTAAAAATTGAGATTCACACCAAACATAAATGATCTGCTTCTCGGATATGCTGAATAGTCAACACCAGGTGTTTGGTGAGTTTGACGTCTTGTTGACACTTCAGGATCAAAACCAGAATAATTAGTCAGGCGGAACAAATTATAGCCGGAGGCATAAACCCTCATGTTGTTGGCTCTAAGCTTACCCAAAACAGATTTGGGAAGTGTATAGCCTAAGGTTAGTGTCCCAAGTCTTAAAAACGATCCATCTTCAACCGCCCAATCGCTTAATACATAACGGCTCATGTAGGGAGACCAAAGCGTTGTGTTCGTGTTCATGGCTTCGAGCTCTGCAGGGTCATTACTAATTGTACCATCTGCTCGAAGGTTAGTCCATCTGGAACCGCTCGCCATTTCACCAATCATGTTTCTGGAGCTGTATTTACTGGTTGACGTATACTCAATTTTATTGGCGTTGTAAATATCATTGCCATAACTCCAGTTAAAATATGCCCCCAAATCAAACTGGAATATCCTGGAGTTGATCGAAAAGCCTCCGGTATGCAGCGGATTGGCATTACCTATTATGGTTCTATCGGTCGCGTCGATTTTGTTATCTCCATTAAGATCCTGCAATTTCATCGATCCGGGACGGATAGTACCGACTACTGCACTAGCGGTTGGTATATCGCCTTTTAACACCCAAGTATTTCCGGTGTTGCTGGCAAAATCTGAGACTTCGTAACGTCCGGCACTTTTGTACCCATATATTCCACCGATTGGCGAACCTACTTCAACAAGATAATCAATTCCGACTTCCGTAGAGGCCCAGCCAGAGCTAGCCGAATATTTTACACCACCCAAATCCATAACCTTATTCTTATTTGCGCTTATGTTCGCGTTCAAACTGAGGTCAAAGTTCTTTTTCCTGAGGGCATTCCAGTTCAGAGTCAGCTCAACTCCTTTATTTCGGGTTTCCCCAATATTTCTAAACTGAATATCATAACCCGTTCCACCTACCGGGAATGGAATCAGTAAATTTTTTGTATTGTTTCGGTACGTTTCTACGGTACCTGTCACTCTAGAATCAAATATCGCAAAATCCAATCCCAGGTTACGGGATATAGTAGTCTCCCATTGCAACTCAGCATTTGCCATCGTTTTTGACGGAGCCCAAAAGCTGTTGGTGCCGTTAACCCAGGAAGTAGTAGCATTCGCGAAAGGCTGTCTGATTACTCCTGATGGAATTGCATTGTTACCGGCCTCGCCATAACTCGCTCTTAATTTCAGGTCGCTAAGCCATGATCTGGTTCCTTCCATAAAGTCCTCAGCAGAAATCCTCCATCCACCCGAAAATGCAGGGAAATAGCCTAGTCTGTTTCCTTCGGCAAACTTTGATGAGCCGTCGGCCCGAAAAGAAGCACTTAATAAGTATTTTCCTTTGTAATCATAATTGGCTCTGCTAAAGAATGAAAGCAAAGTATTGTCGTCGGACTGGTTATTGTCAATCGAATAAGGAGATTTTCCGAATGTTGAAAAATTACGAGCCTGCTGAAAACTCATCCATTCCGGAAAACCGTGAACCACAGTAGTAAGAACCCCGCCCTGAGTTTTCACATACTCGTGCCCCAGTAACAGAGTTAGATTATGGTCGCTACTCAAGAAGCTCTTGAAATCATAATTCAAGGTATTGGTATTTCTTAAGGTGTTTCTTGTAGTATTCGCGAAAATAATTCCCGGAAGGCCTTGGAATTCGGCGGCAGGGGTATTATTGACATAATAGGTTGTAGCACCGTAAAAACGGTCTTGATCATTTCTGAAGTTATCATAACCTATTTCGGAGCGAAGGCGAAACCCTTTAAATAGTTCGTAGGTTACTGCGCCATTCAAATTGAAGGTTTTGCGCCGACCGAACTGGTCGTTGTCTGCGATCGATACTAGAGGACTAAATAAATTAAAATCAGGATCAGTATCTGTTGAAGAGGTTAGACCCGCTACAGGGAAAGGCGGATAGATCATAGCCGACTTCAAACGAGAATCCGAAGAAGACTTTTCATTCTGCTCGTTGACACCGCTTCCCTCGGTCTTTGCATCCGCATAGCGGGCGTTTAGATCTAAAGTTAGTCGATCAAACAACTTCTGATTTAGCTTAAAGTTTATGTTTTGTCGTTCAAAAGCCGAGCCTTGCATAATAGCTTTGTCTTTCACTAAGCTGTGGCTTACTGTAAATTTTGTCTTTTCGCCGCCGCCGCTGATACTTAGGTTTTGGTTAAATGTTGTACCGGTACGACCAAACACCAGATTCTGCCAGTCATTTGCCTGAACATTTGAATACAATCCTATATCCTGATAGTTACCGAAATATTTTGTGTAATCGTCAATGCTATTGTCTAATAGTGCTCTCTCATATTGCCAGGTAGCGTAATCGAGAGGCGATAAAACATCCAGTTTGTTAGCAAGCTTGCGAACTCCGGTAAAAGCGTCATAACTGATAGTGGTTGTGCCGGTTTTGCTGTTCTTTGTTGTAACCAAAACTACACCGTTAGCGCCTCTGGCTCCATAAATTGCTGTTGATGAAGCGTCCTTAAGAATGCTGATAGACTCAATATCTCCCGGAGCAATATCGGATATCGAATTTGCGGGAAAACCGTCGATGATATAAAGAGGTTCATTGCTCTGGGTAATCGATCCTCCCCCCCGCACTCTTACGGTCATTTCGGCATCAGGAGAGCCTTCAGTCGCTGAAATGCTTACACCCGCGACCCGTCCTTTAATTGCTTCTAAAGCCGATGACACGGGAGCAGCTTTAATCACGTCCGCGTCTACTGTAGCAACTGAACCGGTTAGATCTTTCCGTAGAACGCTACCATAACCAATAACTACAACTTCATTCAATTTGGTGACCTCTTCTTCTAACTTTACATTTAGCTGCGTTTGACTTCCTACCTCAACCTCGAGGTTTTTGAATCCTAAATACTTGAAGACTAGAGTCTGATTTCCTGAAGGTACATTGATTGTAAAACTTCCCACCTCATCAGTTGTTGTACCCTGGGAAGTTCCTTTAATTGTGACACTAACACCAATCAAAGGTTCGTTAGCCACATCGGTTACTTTACCCGTAATTGATTTTGTTTGCGCCTGTACTGAAAACATGCATGCATACAGTACAGAAAAGACTAGTAAAACTTTTCTCATATGTTCATTGAATTAAATTTTGAAGACGACAATTAGATTGTCCAGACCCCTTTTTGAATAATTGGTTTATTAAGCTTTTTCTCAACCGACTTTTAACGACATTTAAAGTAAGCAGACCGCTGTATTAGCAAAATCGTCCCGAAAAGATTTAGAACATCGCTCCCTAAAATGTCATTATTTTTCGTTCTCAAATATAGCTGACTGCCTTCTGTGCCGGCAGTATTCGACTACCAAATAGCGGGCTATATGTCCCAAAATGCGGGTTATATTTCCCAAAGAGTCTAATTGGTGATAAACAGACTAATTCTTAAACCACCTCCCCTATTTACAAGAGATTACGGCGATTAATAAACATACTTTTTTACAGAAGTTGGATTTTGATTTTACAGGATAACTAGAAACCTGATTATTCGATATTCTTCAATGCGAAACTAAAAATGGCTTTTATGTCGCAAAGGAGTTAGGGAGGAGGCGAATTCCAGACACCTATTCGGTCTCTTATGCGTCAATCGATCTGTCTTCACTCTTCCTTACATATTCTGTCGCATTTAAGCCAAATTTTTCACGGAAACACTTCCGGAAATGTGACAAATCCTTAAATCCAACGGCATAGGCAACTTCCGAAACGTTTAATTTTTTCTGGTCAAGGAGCTGAGCAGCCCGTTTCAGCCGGATATCGCGAATAAACTCTTTGATTGTCATTCCTGTTAAGGCAGACAATTTGCGGTACATCTGCATCCGGCTTACCGCCATTTGCTTGGAGAAAGTTTCAATATCAAGTTCCGTATCATCAATATTCTGCTCCACCACTTCTATTGCTTTTCGCAGAAACACTTCGTCAGGAGAAGTAACGGCGACATTAGATGGAGAGATGACTAATTCCCCTGCATACTTCTTTCGCATCGAATTCCGTAAGGCCAACAGGTTTTCAATTTTTGTTTGAAGTATAGAAACATCAAATGGTTTGGTAATATAGTCATCTGCTCCGCTTGATAAGCCTTCGATGGTATGTTGCTTAGAAGAAAGGGCGGTTAGAAGGATAATAGGTATATGTGAAGTATATTCATCTGCTTTCAATTTCTTGCACAATTCGTTCCCATCCATGTTCGGCATCATCACGTCTGATAAAATAATGTCGGGTAAAAGCTTCTGTGCAAGACGAAGCCCCTCAATGCCATCTGCGGCTTCTTCAACATGGAACTGGGATTCAAAGTTCTGCCGAATAAACCGTCGCACGTCGGGATTGTCTTCTATGACAAGTAGTATATTTTCTGCAAGGAGTTCACCTTTAGCTGTTACTTCTTTTTCATTAGAGCTGTGAGGATCTTCATTGATTGCTAACTCACTATCTATTTGTTCCTCATGCTCTTTAATCAATGGCAATCTAACCGTAAATTTTGTTCCCCTGCCGGACTCACTTTCCACGGAAATTTCACCATGATGCAGTTTAACTAATTCCTTGGTCAGAGCTAACCCAATACCGGTTCCACCCAAGTTTTTATCGTCTGAAACTTGAAAAAACCTGTGGAATATACGTTCCCAATGTTCCTGTTCTATGCCGATTCCATTGTCTTTGACTACTATCTCTATAAACTGATCATGACTGTCAAATGATTCGTCAGCGGCAATATTCACATAAACCGATATTGTACCATGCTTTCGTGTAAACTTGAAAGCATTAGATAGCAGGTTGTTAATTATTTTCTCCAATTTATCCGAATCAAAGTATGCCATCACGCTATCGCTATAAGCATTGAACCTTAGATGAATTCCCTTGTCGTCAGCCATTGAAGAAAACGAGCTGACGATCTCCCGAATAAAAAGAGACAAATCACCTCTCTGAAGCTCCAATCGGAGATTGTCAATTTCAAGCTTTCGAAAATCCAGCAATTGATTCACAAGCTTCATTAAAGAGTTTGCGTTCCGATGCATAATTTCCACCTGGCTTTTAATAAGTTCAGTTGGCATCTCGGAGTTTCGGATCCTCTCCAAGGGCCCGATTAACAATGTGAGCGGGGTCCTGATTTCATGGGACACATTCGTAAAAAAGCGAAATTTAATATCATTCACCTCATTTAGTTGCTTGACTTTGATTCGCTCCAAATCCAATTGTTGCTTTATTTTTTCCCGGTTAACTATAAAAGTTATAATCTGGTGAACCAGGCCTATTGCCATAAGCGCACTTAAAACTTTGAACCACCAGGTCATCCAAAATGGAGGCAGAATTTCGATTTGCACCTGTAAACCATCTTTGTTCCATACATGATCGTTATTGGCAGCAATAACATGGAAAGTGTATTCACCAGGATCAAGATTTGTATAGGTAGCGGAAGACTTAAAGCCGGATTCATTCCACCCCTTGTCAAACCCGATTAGCTTGAACTTGTACATGTTCTTTTCTGGTCTTACGAAGTTGAGTGCAGCGAAATCAAGCGTAATTATGTTATACTCGTAGGGGATACGAATCTTTTTCATTTCTGATATACTGCGATCGAGGACAGAAAATTGGTCTCCAATCTGTACTGATTTATTGAAAATCTTCAGATCGGTTAATACTACAGGGGCGCGATAATTATTTCTGGTCACTTTGGCAGGATCAAAAAGGTTGAATCCGTTTACCCCGCCAAAAACAAGCTCGCCAGTACCTAACTTAAAAGCTGCACCATAATGAAACTGATTGCTTTGAAGGCCGTCCCTCTTGTCAAAATTGATGAATACTTCCTTTTGAGGATCAAACATTGCCAAGCCGTTAGCGGTGCTTAACCATAGGTTACCTCCATTATCCTCCAGAACCTGAAAAACCTGGTTATTTGGAAGGCCATTCCTCTCATCAAAATACTTAACCGGGCCATTATCCGCACCGAATAATACCAGTCCATTATTTCTTGTGGCCAGCCAATGCCTGCCCTTAGTATCTTCGTAAAAACAGCTGCCCTGCTCCTTGAATGTCTTGATAATACCGGTGCCCGGCTTAAACTTAGCAACAACACTAAGCAATCCCAACCATAAATGGCCTTGGGAGTCTTCGCTAATCCAGGCAACCTGCTGATTTTTATTTTTTATGCTTTGATGGACAAAATCATTAGTCTCTTCATTATACAAATCGAGTCCTGCATCCGTACCTACCCATATATTACCCTTTTTATCCTTATGTAAAGCCCAGACACTGTTGTCCGATAAGCTTGATACGTTTTTAGGTTCATGCCGGAAGTGAGTAAATCGTTTATTTTTTAGATTGAAAACACTTATTCCGTCCTTGTCAGTACCTATCCAAACATTCCCTTTCCCATCATCCAAAAATGCTTTGATACCATTTCCTGAAACAGAATTGTCGTTACTAGCACCATGGGTCATGTAGCTAAAATTCCCAGTTCTTCTATTAAGTATATTTACTCCGCCTTCAGCAGTACCTACCCAGATGCTGTTTCCTGATTTATCCGCCCAGGCGGCATATACCTCATTGTTATTAAGGTATTTTGAATTATTTCCAAGCGCTTTATAATGCTTGAATATTTGCCTCCCCGGAACCATTAGGCTTATTCCACCGCGAGTACATATCCAGAGGTTTTTGCCAGCATCTTTATACACATTCAATACTGAATTGTTAACAAGAGATTTAGGTTCGTTTTCTATATTTCCAAACCAAGCAGAGGACTTTTTTTCCGTGTCATAAATATACAAACCAGCACGGCTGCCTATCCAATATAAGCCATTCTCATCCCGTACCACCGAGCGGATAGTTTGGCTCCATTCACGATTATAGTCCAGAGGTATCTTTTGAATATTGTGAGATACCGGATTGATCACAAATAGACCATTATTGTACGTGCCCACCCAAAGCATGCCTTTCGGATCTCTATAAATCTCCCATATTTCATCCCTCAATTCAGGGCGGGCAGTATAGATACGGCTGAACTTTTGCGTAGAAGGATCAAACAGATCCAGACCTGAATTTGTACCCACCCATAATTTTCCGTTTGCATCAAATTGCAACACCCTCACATAGGGGTCTGAAGGAGAAGAAGAATTGTTGGCTTTGAATGGATACCATTTTACCCACTTAGATCTTGGGTCATACACTTTTATCCCTTTATTCGTTCCCAGCCATAAACGACCATCTTTATCTTCCGCGATCGATTTCACAGATGTTCCGATAGCGGTAGCTGAACTCTTTGGCAATATATGCTCAAAAATTTCCTGTTCGCGGTTAAAACGATTCAGGCCGCCGGATTCGGTACCTATCCAAAGATTTCCTGCCTTATCTTCATATATGACCCTTGCGAGCAGTCCAGACAGGCTTGTTGAATCATTAGGGTCGTTACGAAAAGAAGTGAACTTATATCCGTCATAGCGGCAAACGCCGTGGTTGGTTGCAAACCACATATAACCCCTACTATCCTGAAATGCCTGCTGAACGGTGTTATTCTGAAGGCCATTTTCCAGTGTATAATTCTCGAAAACAGCCTGACCAGGCTGTGCAAAAGCTGCAATACTCTTTGTTAAAAGAGCTGTAAATACTGCTAAAAACAGTGCTAATTTCAAAAACAATGGCATCATCTGTTTAAATATAACTATTATAACGACCAAGTACGCATAGATTTCTCCAGACAAAGCAAATCAGGACTGGAAACATTCCAGCCCTGATTGCACCAAACTAACGCTTATGCGTTAAAGCTTAATTACCCTTTTGAGATGAGACTGTCCATCTATTTGCATGGAACATATATAGACCCCAGCACGAAGGTTCCCCATATCAATATTTAATTCATTCATTCCAGGAACAACGGCAATGCTTTTACGCAGAACTATTCTACCGTTAATGTCCATTACAAGAATTTCAGATGTTTGCGACATGTTGCCATGGAATGACAAGACAGTTTCGTTCGTGACATAAGTCGGCTTTAGAACCATATTAACCTCATTAATGCCTTTTGCAACGGTAATACCACCTTGTAAAGTCATTGCAGGTGCAGAGCTACCCGTTGTAGAAACCATATACGTACCCGACTCCACTGGTGTTCCACTGATGGTCAAGGTTTTTTTACCCTCATCCTTATGACTTGATAATCCAGCGGGCAACCCAGATAAAGCCACTCCGGTAGCGGCACCACCCCAGGTAAATATAATATTTGAAATAGCTGCACCTTTGATCACAGTTTGGTTGTGATTAGCGGTTGCTTCCAGAGTAGGATTTGCAGGCAGTACATTAATCGTTCCTTGCACAGATGCCGCTGGCGAAGCACCCCCAATCGTCGCAGCAGTATAACTGCTCGAAGATCCTGGTGTGCCGCTAACAGTCACAGTTCTTGCTGCCGCGTCTCGTGATATGGTCAATCCTGATGGCAGCCCCGAAATAGTAATATCAGTGGCACCGCCGCCCCACGTGAACACGATGTTTGTGATTGCCAGACCCTCAATTACATTCTGGGTATGATTGTTCGTAACCGCAAGTGTGGGGTTTAGAAGCGAAACCAGAACAGTTCCCTGTAAGGATACGGCGGGTGCTGCTCCTCCTATAGTTGTCACTGTATAAGTACCCGAAACGTCTGGTGTGCCGCTAATAGTCAGTGTTCTAGCGCCTGCATCCTTTGAACTCGTTAATCCTGCAGGTAATCCGGTAACCGTTACATCAGTAGCACCGCCTCCCCATGTGAATATGATATTTGAGATCGCTGTTCCTTTAACTACTGCTTGACTATGGTTGCTTGTAAGTGTCAGTGTAGGGCTTGCCAGCAGCATATTAACTGTTCCCTGCAAAGACACAGCAGGTACAGCTCCGCCAATAGTTACAACTGTATATGTACCAGAAGCCTCTGGTGTGCCGCTAATAGTCAGCGTTTTAGCACCTGCGTCCTTTGAACTCGTTAATCCTGCAGGCAATCCGGTAACCGTTACATCAGTAGCGCCGCCACCCCATGTGAACACAATGCTCGTAATAGCTGTTCCCTTAATTACTGACTGGGTATGATTGGCTGTAACAGACAAAGTGGGATTTGCAAGAAGCATATTGACCGTTCCCTGAAGAGATACGGGCGGTTTGCTACCGCCAGTAGTTGTAACAGTATAAGTCCCGGAACCAGATGGTGTACCACTAATGGTGAGGGTTTTAGCCCCTGGATTTTTCGAACTTGTCAATCCCACAGGTAATCCGGTAACAGTAACATCTGTAGCTCCTCCACCCCATGTGAACACGATATCTGAAATGGCGGTACCACTAACTACTGTTTGCTCTCTGTTGTCTGTACTTGCAAGTGTATGCAAAGGGGGTTCAACAAGTTCATTGCCCATTAGATACAAGCAGGCATTTCTCACAATGGTGACACCATCTGCCGTTACCTGGGCGTAGGAGGCGCTATTAATTCCGATCTGTATAAATTTTTGATTGATCGGTGTTCCGGATACTGTTGTACCAGCGGGTATCTCAAGTATACTCACCTGACTGACTTGTCCGCCTACGGTTGCCAACGACTGGATTGTACCACCGCTAACATTTTTGAATTGCGAGGGGTCCATATAAGTGAGACCTTTCAGGCTGCCTACTGACGATAAAATCTGTACTTCGTTACCGTTAATGAAGTTTATCCCCGCAAATATCGGGTGAGTTTTTTCCGTAACCTGTATTTTAGTGTCTGTAGCGCTTTGATTATATGCAGTCTCTGTATTCGACCAACTCCAGGCCGCAGCCGCATTTTTATATGAGTGTACTTTCATCATGACAAAGGGTTTATTAAGCCCCTTAAGCTCCAAAACACCAGGATCTTCCGAGCCTGCCACTTCACTGAATATTACCAGGTCATAAATACTGTAGTCAGTCCCTCTGATACTCGAACTCACTTCCGTAACTGCAAAATTAGGATCGCCCTTTAGTCCGGTCAGTATTTTGGTATCGTTGGTGTAAGTTGGTAATGCACCGTTGGTAACATAGGCAACTTTGTACTTAGCAGAGCTGAAAAGAACATTTACGATCGCTTCATAGCTGACAGCAGCACCACTACCGCCTATTGTGCTAATTGTAAAGGCTCCGAATAAGTTAGGCTTACCGCTGATCGTCAGTGTTTTGGCGGTAGCATCTTTAGTTGCGGCGAGTCCTGCAGGCAGAGTTGATACGGAAACATCGGTAGTGCCTCCGCTCCAGGTAAATACCATATCAGAAATCGCGCTTCCACGGTTAACCGACTGGTTAAGATCACCGGAAAAGGCGAGTGCTGCTGGAGCAATGGTTGTGAAGGTGATGGCAACTTGCTTAGTTGCTGGCAGTCCTACGCCGCCAACGGTTTTTACCGTTAATGTGCCAGGGGCAGTTGGTGTTCCACTTATTGTTAAGGTCTTAGCAACGGAGTTCTTCTCAGTGATGAGACCTGCTGGCAAAGACTCGATAGCAACATCCGTAGCCGTACCGCTCCAGGTAAATACCACAGGTTCAATAGCATTGCCCGTAAATACTTCTTGTTCAAGCTTGCCTTTGGCAGCGAGAATAGGTACCGATGGACAGTTAGAGTAAACCTCGCCGTTCTCGGTAACAAATAGTGTAGCACCTGCACCACAATCAGCATTCGTAATTGCGGCCTGCACTTGTGCAGAAGGCATGGCTATATATTCATATGTTGGTGGAACAACGGTACCATAATCGGCCGCTCCATTAATACAGTCCTGGAACTTTATACCAATGTCGCCAGGCCCCAAATCAGAGACTTTGGCAGTCGCTGGCAGGTTAAAGACCCCTCCTTCGACGTAAACCCTGGTACCGAAAGTCCCCGCAGTAATGCCAATAGCATCCGCCGTTTCAGGACTATTCCAATAACAATTCAGTAAATGGATTTCTGCGTTTCTGGCGCGCACCATCCTGGCCTTTACGCCCGGAGCCCACCAGCAGTTTTGCCAGGTAGTACTATAACGTCCATCAGCAGGGGCATCTGAATCACTTCCCCCAATAAGATTTGAAAAACGGTGATCTGGGGACCCTCCGGGGCCGCCGGCTCTTGGTGCTTTGAGATAAGTAAACTTACACCATGAAACCGTAATACTGTCAGAGTCGCCGGAATTGTCAAAGTTTCCGTCAGTTCCGTCCTGAAACTCGCAATGATCTACCCAAATTTTATACCCTCCTTTGTTCGATAACAGGTCATATCCATCAACGTCATATGCTCCGGGACCTTCAAAGGTGAGGTTCTGAATAATGACATTTCTGGAGCCCTCTGTAAGGAAAAATATACCAGAACCAGACTTTGTCTGATCCAAATTGATCAGTCTGGCGCCAGGCAGACCTATAATGGATTTATTAGAAAAAACACCCGATATCCTGTTTGTAGTGATCGTACCAGAGACGAGGATAACTGATTTACTACCGTTAATAGCGTCTGCAAGCTCGGCTGCTGTTCTTACTGTGACAGTGTTTTCTGGTGTGGGAGTACCGCCGCCAGTAGTACCTTCCGCGTAACCTATCGGTTTTGATAGCTTTGAAGAAACAGGAGTATTAAATGTAATCTCGTCGCCATATACGGTGCCAACACTGTTGGTCGCATAGGCCCTTACAAAATATTTAAAGTTTTCGGTCAGACCCGTAAGGGTCCCTGAATGAAAACCTGCACCAGTGCCCAAAACGGCCTTGTTATCAGCGACAGTTGGTGTCCCAGTGGTATTCCAGCATAATCCCAACGTAGTCATAGCGTTACCATCGTTGGTGATCGTTCCACCACCAACTGCCTTGTATGAGAAGACGCTTGTGATAGGAGCCGTAGTTACAGCGGGAAGTGCCACGGCACCTGTGCTAAGCTGCTTTACTTCGCCATATGATGTACCGGCTATATTTACCGCATAAGCGCGATAATAATAAGTGGTATTCGGTGTAAGATTTATAAGAGTACTTGTGAAAACACCTGGTCCGGTGCCATCTGTGGATTTGCTATCGGCAGTAGTTGGAGCCCCTGTGGTATTCCAACACACTCCCCGCTCGGTAATGGGAGCACCGCCATCATCTGTAACATTTCCCCCGCTGGTAGCCAGTTCACCTTTCACATCTGTTGCAGCTGTTGTTGAAAGCACCGCAGGTGTGGCTGCAACCGTTGTAAAAGTCAGTTCATTTCCATAAGCTGTACCCGCCCTGCTTGTTGCGTATGCACGAACATATATCAATGTTCCGGCAGGCAAGCCAGTTAACGGACTACTAAACGCGCCTATTCCTGTTCCAGCCGGCACTTTATTGTCTGCGATAATAGGTGCAGTTTTCGTATTCCAAACTACACCTCGTTCAACTAAAACCTTCGAACCAGCCGCGGTAATTTCCCCGCCAGTAATTGCAGTATTCTTATTTATATCAGTGACAGCAGATGTAGTTAAGCTGGGTAAAGTCCCGGAAGGAAAAACTGTAACTGTGATATTATCTATATCTGTATCACCTCCACTGTTATTTCCGATTCTTAGCTGATTGACGCTTCCGCTGTTAATTTTAACCACTATTTTCTCGCCTCTCACGGTTTCTATATCCTTTAGCAATGACCAGGTTGCCCCTCCATTGCTGGAAGTGTAAATAGTTAAGGTACGATCGCCGCGACCTTCGTAAAAAGACAATTCGGAGACACCATCTTCCAGAAGTGGCGTAGTTACGTAAGCCCCTCCTTTTAGTACACGAAGCGCGCTCACAGATCCATCTGTAATATAAAGAGGAGAAGTTGAACGGTAGGCATTGAAATAGGTCCAGTCGCCCTGACCAGGCACATTAATTGTTACAGGGCTCGTTGGCTGTGAGGTAGGAAAGTGTGAATTATCATTGAACGGCTGGGTCCAGTACGCAACAGGAGCATCAGCTGCACGGGTAGTAAAGGGTACTACAAGTCCATAACTTATTCCGTCTGGTGTTTGGGCATAAGCTTTCACATAATAGGTCTTTCCTATTTCCAAACTACTTATCGTTCCAGAAAATGTCCCTGTAGTGCCGGGTATCTCCAGTTTATTTGAATTTATATCCGGCGAACCTGTTTCATTATAAACAATTCCCCGAGCCGTAATGGTTGTAAGGTTTTGTGAAATAATGTCCCCGCCAACAACTGCAGAAGTTTGTGTAACATCCACTGGCGTAGCCGTTGTCGTAGAGACTCCCGGAGCTCCGGCGCTGGTAACCAGTACATTGTCAATATAAAGACCACTGTTTGAGTTGGATGAAAATCTGACATACCTCACTGCCGGATTATTAATGGTCACGGTTCTTAGTGTCCATGCCGCGGTAGAGGCGTAACTGTCTACAGTTACCCATGTTGTCTTATCCACAGACGTTTCCACAATAACCGTCCTGCTACTTGTTCTGATGGTGTGATAGGTGAGCACACCAGCACCGTTATCCAGGCGCGGCGACATTAAGGCCGCTGTTTTGTTTTTAAAAAGAAAGCTAAAACTCCCTTCAAAAGCAGCTACCGCATTGCTCTGCACGTTATCCCTGGCGGCAGTCCAGGTTCCTGTAGAAGAAGGAATTTCGGTAAAGGTGCTGGGGGAATTGGCCCAGATGTTACCCTCGAAACCTTCTACACTATAAGTGTACGATTGGCCATAAAGCGACTGTACACCCAGGATAGAGAATAAAATGACTAAAACAAGATGTAGTGATCGTAGAATTTTTTTCATAATACAATTGGTTAATTTCAATGTTGTTATTAAGCCCTGGCATGCAACACAAATTCTTCACCGGGCGTCTACCTCTAAAATGTTATTTATCTGAAGTTTTGGGTTTGCCGTCGAAATTGAAAAGGATTCCAAAACGGATGGCGTTCGATAAGGGATTTTGATTATTACTATTTTCTGTAGGGACTACATAGGAAAAATTTAAACCAAAATCATTGTATTTAAGGCCGGCACCAAGAGTAAAATATCTACGATTCCCTTTGGTCTTGTCCTCGAAAAAATATCCGGCTCTGAGTGCAAACTGTTCTTTATACCAGTATTCGGCACCTGTCGAAATCTGCAGTTCTCTCAGTTCTTCTTTTCCGCCGCCTGGAGCGTCGCCGAAAGAGCTGAACCAGCTGCCAACTATTCCCTTGTCTCTATAATCGGCAATTTGCTCTGCCGTTGGAGGATTGCCTTGTGCATCACCTACAGGGGGTGTTGGAACAAGTAATTTATTCAGGTCAAGCCCGAAAGATAGTTTGCTATTTTCATCCAAGGCCTTAGAATAAGAAGTACCAAGTCCGAGGTTAGCAGGGATATATTCATCTCTCGTCTTATCTGAAGTGTAATTTATTTTAGTTCCTAAATTTGTTAATGTGGCTCCAAAACTCCATCCCTCACTGCTTTGAGTTAAACCGGAGTAAAAAAAACTAATATCCCCGGCGACAGCACTACCTGACTTGTAGCTGGTTCCAGTATTACTGGCGTCTCCTTTTGCCAGGCTCGAATTAATGTACCGCATTGCTACTCCCAAGCCGACTTTTTCAGACAACTTCCGTGTATAACCTACATCAATAGAAAATTCTTGCGGATTGGTGGCTCCAATATCCTGCCCGTTTTCATTCACCAACTGGATATTCCCAAGGCTGAAATATTTAAACGTTGCAGCAACTGCCTGTTTATCGTCTAATTTTTTATACCCCGTAGCAGAAGTTAGATATACATCATTAAGTCCTAATTTTTTCAACCAGGGCGTGTAGGTAAGAGATGCTCCGATTGGTCTTGTATTAAAGGAAGTCTTGGCAAGATTCCAGAATGCTGAACTAGCATCAGGAGATGTCGCGATACCTACTTCGCCCATACCCCCGGCCCGCGCATCTGGAGCAATGCGAAGAAACGGAGCTGCACTTGTAACTACATTTATCTTATTATCCGACTGCGCATACAGTGTACTAGAAACACTAAATGCAAATAAAGTAATAGTGAGTTTAAACGTTAATCGTTTCATTCGTTGATTTTTGGCTTTTGTCCGTGACATGGCGTAATAATATTTGATAATTGGTTTGGTGCAGGGCCTTGCTACCCAGGTTATAATTGCAATAATTTGCACTACAAATGTAGGTCAAGATTGAGGCTGTACCACTATATCCGCCTGCCAAATAGCGGGCTGTGTGTCCCAAAATGCGGGGTATATTTCCCAAATGACTATTAGTTATTTCCGCATAAGTCTCAGATAGTCTCTTCATGCACATAGCGTTTACATACCGTGTCATTCCAAACATGATTATAGGATACTAATAATAATTTCCTGCGGGTATCATGTTCAATGAATAATATGGAGCCTGAAATAATTAACGTCTTATTGACTAACGCCCAATTGATCACAGTCGGCCTTTTTTGGTCCTTCTAAGTCTGTTGTTTTTCGGGTTCGTGTTTATCTTTAACAGGTCGTGATTAATCGTAATTTTGCTTGCAAATTCAGATGTGTATAGTTGCTATACTCTTGCCGTTTGCGAACTAAAAAGTCTGGGATAATTTTGATTTGTGCTCAAAGGAGTTTCATAAGATATTAAAGGGTTTGAATTATATGTGGTAAGAAATGCGGCAAAAGAGCCACTCTTCTCTATTTGCAGGAAGCGGGTGAGGTAAGCATGGACAAACCGGCTTTCCTGCTGACCTAATTGAAAGGAAAGCTGGCGATACATAAGAGATGATAGCACGTGACGAAATTGGGTATTAAACCTAAAGAAATCGCCCCCCCCCTTAGATATAACTATCCCAGAAAATAAACTAACGCTTGCGATCTATCTATCCACACCAGAGGTTGAAAATGATCGAAAAGCACTAAATGTTGTTCATGGAATGCGAAGAGCCAGAAAATGAGGACGGCGGATGTCCCAAGCACCTATTGTTTGTAAGAATGCAAAGTTAGAGAATGGGAAAAAGGCTATTGTTCCAATGAGCTAACGGCAACAATAATTAAACAAGCCTTTGAAAGATTGCATCTGGTCAATTATCCACAGAGCAATTTGGAAGGTGTCGAGGGAAAAATGGGTTAACCTGTGGAAACGGCAGATTTCTTCTGGCAATGCGAAACCCTGTTTATTGCGTTAAATCTTCATCGACCAATTTAAGGATGAAAAAAGCCATATCCTACCGGGCCTTCCTAAAGCCATTTTTCAGAACGCGATTCAACGGGCTCAAGATGCAATGGACGGACGGAAAAGACACCAGGAACGAACACTCTGTCTCAGGATGGATGCGATATAATCACGCCGGACTGAACGAATATATTTAATATGGCTAATAACAACTATGGGTCCCTAAAGCATAGTTCAGTCATCCTAAAGAAATATTTTTCATTATCAGAGGTGTTTTTGTGCAAATTTTGTGCACATAAAAAAGCCCCACTAGGGCAAGCGGGGCTAACTACTTGATTATAAAGCTCCCGAAGCTGGGCGCTTTTCGAACCATTTTATGGCAGATTTAAACAAATTATCAGCTATAGCAATTTAAGTCTTCATCAAAACACAGGTATTTTCACTTCTAAGTTCGCAGCGTTTATTATGGTTCAAAAGTTTCGTTTAACAAATCGGGTTGAGAGAGTTTAAACACTTTTCTAAGAGAGAACAGCTGTTAAGACTCATCATTAGACCCGTGATTAAAGGTGCAACAAAGTTTTCGTCTACCCGCAGAGTCCCGGAAAACGGAGACTCTGCGGGTAGGAAAATTCGAGCGAACAACAACTAGGACAGTTACAGAACTTCCTTGAAACTTTCCTGCATAAGACGGTAAACCCGCTGGTTTTTTTGCTTTAACTCATATAATTCCGCCGGCATCTTTTTCGGTGGATGTGGACCATCAAAATAAAAAAACCAAAAGCCCTTTATTTCTTTATCGGTCCGTTTTTTCAATAATTCACAGAATGATTCAATATCTGCTTTAAGTTTAGCTTGCATTCCATGCTTAAAGTGACTAACGCCATCAGCATACCATTTTCCATTACTACTTATATCGATGATTCGATTATAATACATCGTTTTTTCGATTTCCTCTAATTTAAAAAAGGCTTCAATATAAATTAAAGATTCATCATATAACGGACCTGGTTGAAAATCAGCGCCCATAGGCTCTTTGTCCGTATAACCAAATAGACCATTAAGCAATACAAATGAACTTGGGAAGGAATCAAAATACTGTTGTTCAAACATTTTGAAAGAAGAAGAAGACAACCTCTTGTACGCTTTCTTAAGCTGTTCTGCTTTATGTTTTAAATCTGATTGTTCTTCTTGAATATGTTGATTCTCGTGAACATTCGATTTATTAGCTCCCTTTTGAGTTGTATTACTTATACAGCTAAGAAACAGGTTACAAAATACTATTGTTGCTAAAAGCTTTGCCATAATTAAAGATTAGTCGGATCAATGATTTTTATTGTAGCTCCCTTACTATTGTTTTTAAAATGATCCATGATTTGTTTCAACACCCCTCCACTACCTCCAACAAAGTTTTCACCAACAGAGCTTCCTGGTAATAAGCAGCCTTCAGTGTCTCCCGGATAATTTCCTATATGAATTAGAATTGCTCTGCTTTGAGGTACCTCATCATTGTATAATCGAAGTCCATATTTCGTTCCAACATTCAGAATTAAATTATATGTACCAGCTGGTACTCTTTTGTCCTGATTACTTTTAGTTGTTGATGGCCCTGCCGGTTCTATAAAATAACCACTAATTGTTGTACCAGGAACAGTAAAAGTTCCAGTGGTTGATTCATCCGTTTCCGTAGTTCTTTGGTATATAATTGTTGCAGGATCTGTGAGAATGGACCAGCCAGGTTCCGTGGGTAAGGGTTCCCGCGCAAAAGGATCGCCGCCCTTTTTAGCATCCTTACCGCTCCCCTTTGGGCATTCTTTACACTGGAACGTTGAAAGTGGATCTCCCTGGTCATCGTCTTCCTCATCTTCATTCCCTTTTTGTGCGTTATGCTGTAAACGGTAAGCAATAAAGGCCTCTCTGGCAGCTAGTCCATAAAGAGTCTCCATCCCGTCAGGATCTGTATTATTTATGGGATTGTTATCTGTATAATTATATGGTGTTAAATGATGAAACTTTTCCGCAAGCGGATCGATGACATTCCACCTACCTATCACCGGATCATAGAACCTCGCCCCGTAATCATACTGTCCATCCTCATTCAAAGAACCCAACTCATCCTGCAACTCTTTTCCACTATAAAGATATTGATTTACTCCGGAAACCGGACTCACTAATTTACGCTTTCCGAATGCGTAGTAGTTGTCTTCCTGTAACCGTCTAACAGCTCCATTATGAATATCGAAGGTGTACCGTACGTTACCCAGGTGATCGGTCAGGTTGTGGTGGTAAGTATAAGTGCCGCCATTGTTCTGTGCTATTCCGGTTTCGGTCTGGACACGATCGATCGTACCGCCGCTGTATTCGATGCCGCCAATATAATGACGACTGGTGGTTATCGAATTGATGATACTGGTTTTTGTAAGTCTTTGCCCTAAAGCATTGTAGGTATAACTCAAGCTGGTACCGGTTTTGCTGGCCGTTACAGGCAGGTTCAACAAATTATAGGTCAGCCCCATGCCGTTTCTGCCATCAGTGATCGCATTGCCGTTCACATCATAAACATAGGCGCTTGCAATATTATCGACGGACGATAAGCGGTTGCCGTTGTAACGATATTGGTTCGCGGTTCCGCCATCCCTGCTAAGGGTACTGATATTTCCCATTACATCGTAGGTTAATACTTCGCTCATGGCAATGCCTGTGCTTATGCCGCTTGTAAGTCTGTTCAGCTTGTCATACCCATAGCTATACACATTCGAATAACTAGAGCCCGCCCCCCAAAGCTGACCTGAAATATTTCCGTTGTATTGCGGAGATATTCCGTCATCATACGTCAGCTGCACGCTAAATTGTGTTGATGTCTGGCTTTTTAGCCAGCCACGTGGGTTATATTTGTAGGTGGTGCTTTGCAGGTTATTATGTAACTTCTTTTCGATTAACTGACCAACTTCGTTATACTCCAATTCAGAAAGGCTCACTTCTGTATTGCCTGTCCCGCCCGTAGTCTGGAAGGTTTGCTTCTTCCTGCCCATATGGTCGTAAGTATAACTGTTAGCAATGGTAACACTGTCGGTACTGCTGGTATGGCTGCGACTGCTGCTTAGCAATTCATTGGTAAAGCTATAGGTATTATCTACAATGTCGGTTCCGTCCAGGTGGTTTTCTGATTTAATTTTAATAACTCTTCCATCTTCATCATAGTAGTTTACTGTCAATAACATCGTAGAACTTCCCAATACACCGGTTTTAGTAGCAGTAGGCAAAAAGGTTACATTTGCTCGCTGACCGGTAGAACTTCCGCCGAAGCTGTTTCCGGGAACATCGTAGCTGTCGTAATAATTTAGGGTAAGCGTGGTAATAAGGGTTTGAGGATAGGTCCGGTATTCCGACTGAGCATTGGTATACCCGTTACCCCCGGTTTGCCTGATCTCCCATTGATGGGATTGACCATCAACACTATTTTGTATATCCAAACGATACGAAGTATTAGCGGCGCTCCCACTATGTACCCATACTCCCTTGGTTACTGTTCTTCCGTGTGCATCGTACTTTGCGATTAACCATTCCTGGCCGCCATGGCTACGCTGCATGGCATCCTGGCTCATGACTACCTGGTCAAGCGCATTATAAACCAAATACTCCCACCCTTTCCCTGGGATCTTCTTTTCCACCACCCGGTTACGGTGGTCGTATTTGTAACCGTAGATAAACTCCAGGAATTCATTATCACTTTCCGCATAGCTGCTCCCAGTTATGGCTGGTGGTACCACATAACGCAGATTCCCTATGCCGTCGTACACATAGTAAGTAGATAGAGATGCGGTTTCACTTTCCCATGCCCTTTTGAGAACTAACCTTCCCTCTTTGTCTTTATACTCTTCGGTGGTTCCGGCTTTGCCCGAGGTCCAGTTCTCGTCTCTTTGAAAGGTTTTATAGAGCTGATTGTCTCCATAGGTGGCCGGGCTTTCTAAGCCAGAGCTCGTGATTACCCAACGCTTCACCTCTCCCGTGTCGCTGGTGCCGTAGGTGGTTCTTAGAGTATGTCCCGTCCCGACTTTAAAAACATCCCCGGGTGCACCTTGTTCCAGTACGCGGTTCAGTACTGAGCACTCAAATAAGGTCTCAGAATAAGGTACATTAAATGTAATGGACTGCCCTGGCGCGGGGCTGCTTGCGTTATAATAATCGCTTAAATCTTTCGCCCAGTCTAACTGATAATATCCAAGATTACTCGCGGTGGCGTAGGGCAGAAACTTCTTTACCTCACGCCCGAAACCGTCGTACTCATTGGAGACTATTACATCTTTCTGTGCGTCGGGGCTTCCTTTTACTAATATCGTTTGCAGCGGCCTTCCCATACCGTCAAAATACTGCACGGAGGTTTGCACATTCACCGGGTTGGAACTGGCGGTGACCACCGATTGGGCACTGGAATAATCGCCGTTTCTCGGGGTGTAGGTAACAATATAATTCTGGTCTTTGCTCAGGCCCGAAGGCTTAGGGATTACCGCAAGGCTAAAGGTTGCCGGAGTGGTGTTGTACCCGGTTACTGTATAAGTGGTTAGTGCCGAGCTTACCGTTGCTTTGCCCGTGATCGAACAATCCTGAGTGTTGAACACCAATCCTGCCGGCAGGGCCGGGCTGATGGAAAACGGCGGGGCGGGTATCCCGCTGATCTCTGGCCGGATGGCAAAGGGGGTACTGACCACCATGCTGATGGTATTGTAGGGATATTGAACAATTACAGGTGGGATTACATCCACCTGGATAAGTGTGGATAAATAGCCGTTAAGCGTCCCGTTTCCTTCAGATACCACATAATAGGTCCCTGCCTCCAGCTGTGTCTCGATAAATGCTTGTTTACCGGGACAGGGTGAGGCAATAGTGGTATTGTCGTTATTTGATTGGAGAACATTGCCATTAGAGTCAAGCAACCACATATAGGTATCAAAATTGCTGCTGCAATGCGACAGTTGCACTTTTGAGGTGCCGCTAAGCTGAAATTTGTAGTAGACATCATTGCTTGACTGCCCTGTATTATTGCCAAGGCAGTTGTCTGCCGTATTTTTTGTGTCGCTAAACCGGCCAGAAACCGAAAAGGTACCTGCGTCAATCGCACTGCTTAGCACCGATCCCGGAGGGCTGCTTATTACAGGCGTGCTGATACTGGTTGTGAGTTCATCGCTAAATTCGCCGATACCTTGCACCACAACATAATAGGTACCGGGCGAGAGCGTTTCGCTGATGACTGATGGGCTCATGCCATAATCGTTGGCATTGGCCGAAAGCGAATGCCATCCGTCTGCATTAAGCAAATGAACCACCGCACCCGACGTACCGTTAGCGCTGATGGTTACCGGGGCCTCATTGTCCAGCGTAAACTGGTAGTAAAGATCGGGGCTGTACTGAGCGTTCGGCCCAGTATAATCCCTCCCCCAGCAGTTGTTGGTATTGCTCCGGGTGTCGGTAAAGGTGCCCCCGCAGGTGGTGACACCCGTAGCTTTTATCGGATTAAAGAAATTATTTCCCATGGGCGTAAAAAGCGCCCGTACCTGTAACTTAAACGTCCCAGTGTTGCTGGTGCTTTTATCACTTCCCTCTACCACGATATAATAGTCCCCCTGTAAGAGCGAGACGCCCACTTTCGACTGTATGCCGCAATCCGAGTCATCATTGTAGTTCATTACGTTTCCTGAGTTATCTATCACCTGAACGTAGGTATCAAAAGAGCTCTCGCATAGCGAGACCTGAACAATAGCATTATCCGTTACTGAAAACGAATACCATACGTCTGGGCTCGACTGGCCGAAGGTATTACTGTACCCATCCCAATTATTGGTAGAATCGGTATAAATAGGGCCTCCGCAGGAGCTGTAAGCCCCTATCTGGATAGGATTATACATACTATTTCCCAGGGGCTGCGCCCAACCGGTCAAAAAAGGAAGCAGCATAACTGCCAGCAGCGTAAAGCGGCATGCGCTGTATTTGCTTAAGATGGGTGGATAAACTTTCGACATAGGTTTGTGAAAATTGAATTTGTGAATCTGATTCCGCTGCTCCAGGCTTTCGATCCTGAACCGTCCCTTGCTTTTATGGTGCTCTGCAGGTAATTTAATGGTCATCCCGCAAATGATACTGGTATACTTTTACTGTTTTCTCCACCCATGCTCCCAGCCCATTTTGTTCTTTTTTGTAAATCCGGGTGAGCCGTCCCAACCCATCGTAGTCGAAATAAGAGATCAGGCCCTTTGGATCGGTGATGGATGTTACCCCTCCGAGCGGTTTATAGGAATAAGTAGTGACCATCGAATTGCCCAATTGGGAGCGCAGTCCGTTAAGCTGACTCATATCGGAAGATGATGGCTCTGTTTTTTGTCTCAATGCATCAATGAAGGTCTGCCCCAGCAGCGTTACAATCTCTGAGTACAGGGCATTTTCGATTTTCGCCACCACTAATTGGTTATTGTATCCCATCAGGTAACAGGTACGTGAGCCCTTCTCGTGTGACACTTCGGCTATATTGCCATAAGCGTCATACGTATGATAATTAGTTCGTGCCTCAGGCTGCCCGTTCGAGCCGATCGTTTTGATTTGCTGAATCCTTTCTCCGTCGTATATCGCTTTGGTGGTTTGCACACTACCCGATTTTTTAACAGTATGCTCCAAAAGCGGTTCGAGCCGATTATCTCCCAAAAGATAGTTCTGACCCGCATCCTCAGGAATCCCGGTAACGTGCGCTCTCAGCACATAATCTTCCGGATATAAGAATAGCTCCTCCTTTAAATCACCATCGCTGGTGCTGGTCTTTATTTTTACAGGGAGCATGTGCTTGCTTGAATCGTTATAAAAGTATTCCTTTACAATCTTTAATTCTCTTTCGCCCGTGTAGCTTGTCTGAGTTTCTTTATTCACTCTCATACACGCGTTTTCAATAGCCCATTCCACGTATGCTAATCTTTGATACTGCGTTCCGGTATAGTTATTTGGATTTATAGTGCGCAATTCGATCGTGTTGTAGGCATGCCCGAAATGAGCGATCACATCCCGGCATGTATAATTTGAAATTGACAATTCGTCGCAGTTTCCGGTATAGGCACCTGTGTAGGTTTTATATCTCGACCATTCATACTCGGTTTTGGAAAGCGGCTTATATACCGCTCTTCCATACTCGAAGGTACTGTCATCAATAAACTTTTCTTCACTCAGCAGCTGACCATACTGCATGTCGTCTTTCATATCTATCATGAAGGGCACTGTTGAGATTTCAGGCTCTGAAGGTTCTGTTGCAAAACCTTCTGGAACTTTGTACTTGCGTCTTATAACCTGGGCCCTTGTGCCGTCATGCTGCATAAATTTCTCGGTAACAATACCATAAAGCATACTGCTGCCATTGTTAAATGTGATGGGCCTGAGAGGGTAGGAACCATAAATTCTGAGCCTGGAATGGAATTGGGGATTATCCACATCATCAGGATTTACCCGAAGCTTGGTATAAGCATAATCATTAACACTCACTTTACGCTTTGGCACTCCCCAATTTGCGTATACTGGAGTTGAGGGCCCCTCGGGGTAAAGTGTTTCTCCATACTCAAAAGCTCTGGTATAATTCTTTTGAGAATAACGGTGATCGCGAACGTCAATGCGACTGATGCGCAGACCACCCGATAAACGCGTTTTTGCCGGATTGGTCGGATGAACGTCCCATCCATAGATATGTGGTTCGTAACTGAAATTTGTGACACTTCCCTCGGGCGATACAATAGTTTTTAATGTTCCTACCTCGCTGTCGCCCGAGGGCTCTCTCGAGCCACCTCCGATATTAAACGTGACTACCGTGTTTACAGGCGTGGTATTTGCGCTGACGGTTGCTGATGGTACCATCCAGGGGGTTCTTGATGCAAGTCTTGAGCGTAGATTATCCTGCCCGTTATAATACCCCCAGTGATCTATCCCCTCCGTAGAGGCTGCGGGCACTCTTCCTGGTGAATTATAATCAAATTTATAGCTCTGGATTTTTGTGCCGGGGGCGCTAATCTGAATGGAATCTAGCTTGGTCAGGGTGGTAACGTTATGGTATTTATTGATAAAGAAGGTAAATTCCCGAATCAGAGTTTGATTCTTATCGTAAACGTAAATTTTATTTAAAGTGCCAGGCTCGCTTGTTTTCATTTCGAACACTACTTTACCCGACTCGAAAGAAATTTCCTTGATACTTTTCTCTTTGATAAAATCCTGGGGTGATGTAATCTGTACGAAAACGCTGCCTCCGAAGTATTCGGGAGTTAGTGTGCCATCGCCTTCTACTTTATAGGAACGGCTGTCTTCAAAGGTAGTATTAGTAGTCACCCGGACAGGGGTAATATTGTCTTCGACCATAACAATGTCTTTGTATCGTAAGGCATGCAGATCGGCAATTCTTACATCGTGATAACTGAAATTGACCATAGCGGAGGTTGTGGCACCTTTTACCCACTGGCACAACCATCTGGTCTTTATCTGATTATCACCGGTGGTCTCATGGTAACCCTCGCCGCCAAAAAGGTATTGAATTCCGTTTCTGTCCTTCATGTTGAAATGGGCGAGAGTACTCCCTGCATCTGCCATAGTTCCTGTAAAGGGTCTTGAAACAAACCCGTGGTAAGCATTTGTACTATAATCGATATATCTCCGGTTCACATAGAGTTCACCTCTTTCCGACAAAAGCTTGTAATAAAATGCGTCAGGCTGTCCGTCCAGTGACCCGTTGGCCAATTGCCCATGGTAATTGGGATTACTGCGGTTTAAATTGGGATTCTCGGAATTGCTTAAATACCCTACTCCTGGTTTATCGTCAGGCAAGCCGTTAACATTGCGAGATATTGACGGCTCGGCGTTTAAGGTCCAGCCTGTACCTACGGGGCCACTCCGCTCTCTGGGTTTTAAGCCGGAAGCATGGTAAGAAAGTGATATTGGAAGCACCAGATCCCCTACCTTAATCTCATATATAGGTACCGAGATATTCACCAACCCAACAGAATAGTCGACCGGATAGTTAGCGTATTGAGCTACAGCAGCAGCCGTCGGTGAAACCGGCACTTTTTCAGGAAGTTTAATTGTTATCGTATTATTTTGGCCGGAAGCTTCCGGATTTGATACAAAAACAATAAGGCACAAGAGGAATAAGCGCGCAAGGCTGATCTTGGGGTTTAGGTTTATCATAAGTTTAGCTGTAGAACTTAGGAATCCAAGTATCATCAGCGCCGGAAATAACTGAAGACGCTGTTCGCTATCCCCGTCACCTCAAAAAGCTGACATACACGATTCCTTTACGTTTATATATGTATAAAATACGTTTATAGATGTATAAGGGGTTGCAACAGGCACAAAACTCAACCCAGGCACATAGGTTACAGAAGGGCAGGTATCACAGGAGGTTAGTCCGCTCTCTTTTCACAAAACTCAAGCGTTATCAAAACATTTCGACGAATCTAGGATCAGTACAAGCATGTTAAGACTTCGGTAAACTTATTCAAATAGAAAAAATAATTATGATAAAAAGAAATTTATTTTACAATAAAACAAACAGCAGGCGCATTAGCCGTCTTAAACCCACAAAAGGTGGCTAAATTTTGTCATTAGCTACTTTTATTGAGCAAACAATTTAGAACGAAGTGTAGTAAGATCTGGCGAATAGGATCAAGCTGTGAATTCTCAATCTCTTGCCTGGTAGATCGTGGGGTGCTGATAAGCTCTCCGGTGTTTCCGCTGGTATTGAAAGGATTGGCACTGGAATTAGCAACTACTTATTTCTCCCGCTCTTGAATAATCGCAAAAGAAGTTCTCAAATACAAACTTTCAGACTGAGCCATATTCAGCTTCTTTTCCTTAACAAACTTTGAAGAAGCCACTAAGCCCGCCCCTTTCATCCGCTCTAAGGAG
This sequence comes from Paradesertivirga mongoliensis, assembly GCF_024436395.1. GTDB lineage: Bacteria > Bacteroidota > Bacteroidia > Sphingobacteriales > Sphingobacteriaceae > Paradesertivirga > Paradesertivirga mongoliensis. The sequence goes on from NZ_JAFMZO010000003.1 coordinate 969,835, forward strand.
TCGAGCAGAGTAACGAGCTTTTTGAACTCGCCCTTAAAGGCGATATCCTGCTTCGCTATTTGGCTGGCGCTATCACTCAATGCTTTTGTTGCAGATGGGTTATAATTCACACTTACGTCTTTTAAAGCAGCAGCTTTCGAAACCTTGAGCCAAAAATCGCTGCTCCATTCCGCAGAATCGAGGGTGTATTGTCTCACCACCTGATTAAGAACCTGCTGCTTGCGGTTAAGATAATCCGGATTTACGGAGAGGTCATTTTTCTGCTCGACTTTGCTTACGAGCTCTGAGTTTAATGACATTGCATCGTAGGTTTTGCGAAAAGCCAGATTCCAGGAGAGCAGCGCTAATATTAACGCTCCAGCAAGCAGGATCCGATTTTTGGTATGATAAGTCAGACTGGTGAACATCAGAAATTTAGTGTGATGGCAAAGTTTTGTTGATCATTTTCAGGCGAAGGCGAAAAGTTGTCGAGGTTTACACGCTTGAGCCAGCTTTTGCTCTTTAGTCGGTAGATCAATTCATTAACAGCATCGAGGTTGCTGGTCTCCCCTACCAATTCTATCGTCCCGATTTTATGTATTTCCTTACGTTGTCGGTTACTTTCAATAGGGTTTAATGGATTGATCGAGATTTCTTTCAAACGTATTCCGGGGGGAAGGCTTTGCCCAAGTTGATCTGCCAGCCAGGCGTGACTGATCCCCTTATACCATCCGATACCTTTTAAAAGCTTTTCGTTCTCTTCAATACTTTTTTCCGTTTGCTGAAGCGTCTCCACACTGGCCGTACTTTGACTTACTTCAGCAAGCAACACGTTGTTCTTCGAATCGCAATAACTAAACAGCAGAAAGTTTATCAATAGGAGTACGAAGAATACCGCCAGAATTGTACCCAGCCTGAAATTAAACTTCTGCTTTTGCTCAAAGTCGCTTAAGTTATGCTGAATAGCATCTACCGGCATCTCCACAGCGTCAAGCTTATAATACAACACCAATTGAAAGGCTGCTGCATATGCCAGCAGATATTGCTCTCCGATGGGCTCAATACCTATTTTAACAGGAAATTCGGCGCGAGAAGATGCGGAGTATTTATAATCCTGCCACTCACCAGTTTCGGAGAGGCTGATGACGTGTCCATCAAACTTTAGTTCGTTCCCGTAGGAGTTAAGTTGCTTTAAAATATGTGAGGAAGCAAATGCTCCGAGATTGATAAGCAGAGGAGATATCCCCTCCTTTTTACAGGCCCTGATAATTTCATCAAGTACTTCTTTCCGAACAATCGATACAAAGGAAAATTCCCCGCTGATGAAGTTTTGAATATAGAATTGCGTGGGGTCAATATTCGGATATAGTCGTAAAAGTTTATCCTCAGTTATATCCTCTTCTTTTTCCGACTTCTTTGTTAATATTCCCTTACCACTTAATGAAATAGAAACTTGCTTATCCTTGGGGACCTTCTTTAGTATCTCTTCGAGGCTACCGGTAAATTCCGATTTAGCATCTATAGACAGGCTGTTCTTTTGAATCGAGATAGTGCATAAGCGGCCGCTTATTGAACCATTCTGAAGCAGGTGTAACTCCAGCCCGGCAGCAGAATTTAGCCATTGAGAAATACCAAGGCTGCTCATATTAATAATGGATGATTGGTCTGATGAAAACCAGCGTAGTCACTTTACTGTCCGACTTTTCACGACTGCTAAACAACCATTTTATACCGGGAATCCTGGCTAGAAAAGGCACGCCATCGCCCGATTCGCTTCTTTCGGTCCGTTCCAGTCCGCCAAGTACGATCATATCTTCGTTCTTTGCACGAATGATGGATGTAAACCTGCTGGTCGACGTGGGCGGAGGAGCGTTAAGAGGGGGATTTCCAATAAAGTCGGAGATATCAATATCGATATTCAACGTCACCTGATCATCGCCGGAAACTATCGGCCTGATATTGATCGCCAGGTTGGCCTCCACCGGAGTAAATTGCTCCGTGATTACTGTTTGCGTGGTTAATGACGGAATAACATTTTGTGTTCTGGTGGTGTAATAGCGTTTGCTTCCAATCGTGAGATTAGCCACGTGTCCGTTTAAAGTAGAGAGTTTAGGTACAGAACGTACTTCCACGTTATTATTCTGTTCCAGGGCGCTTAGGCCTACATAAAAATTGGGAGTCACCCGTCCCAGGTTGAAGTGGCTGTTTCGTCCGAGCCTCGCCAGTAAATCATTTATTGCGTTAGCGCCGAAAGTATAATCAATTCCCGGAAGCAGGGTGCCCCCAGTTTTTACGCTATCAGAAATTCCTGCTCTTATGCCCGTACGAACAGACTTTCCTTTTCGAACATCTACCAGTGTCACTTCGATAAGTATCATCGGAACCAGGCGATCTATTTGCTTGATAAAGTTCTCTATTTCTGCAATCTGCGGCGCTGATCCCGAAAGAAGAATGGTATTTTGTTCACGAAACTCCTTAATCTCCACTCCTCTTCGCCATTCTGCAGGTATCATCGCCTGAATGGTGTCGAGTGAACGGTATTGCAGCTGCACTACTTTATTCGTTCGTAACCCTTCCAGCTTTCTCTCTCCGATCAGGTAAATTCCATTTTCTACCCGGTAGGTATAGTCGGTACCCTGGAACAGGGTGCTTAGAAAACCCGGAAAAGTAATATCCTTTAATTTGGAAGTAACATTCCCTTTGATATCCGAGTATATAAAATAATTGATTCCAGCTTCTTGGGAAGCTGATTTAACCATCTCCAGGATCGGTGAATTGGTAGCATCAATGGTGAGCAGCTTACCTGCTGCCGAATTTTTTCCTGATAAGGAGAAAGTACCTGCGCTGCCAGAAGCACCCTGGGCCGGCCGCGGACTTCTGCGAACGTCGGTAACTTTATCGCTGTTAATATATAACTCTTCACCATCTACGAGGGGTTGAAAGATGTATACGTTATCAGCAGTTTGAGTAAGCTTGAGATTATTGGCAAAAGCCAGCTTCTCAATGGCTACATCAAACGGTGCATTAGAGAGAAAAATGGTCACTTTATTATTCAGGAGGTTATTGGGCACCACAACGTTTTTCTGCGACACCTGCGTAATCTTTCTTGCCACCAAGCCCAGAGTATCAGCATTAAGCTCCATACTTATTGTATTATTCTGAGCGTTATACCGAACGTTAATTTCCTTGGGAGGAATAGCAACCCGCATCTCCGGCCCCTTGGTTATCGACATAATAGAGCCTATTAAATTGATATCCAGATTATGTTCTTTCGCCAGAAAAAGCAGGACGTTCAGCGCAGTTTCATTAGTAAAATTATTATAGATCTTAAAATTAAGCTGCGGATCTATATTGATATTAAGATTATTAGATTGGGCAAGCGCACGCAAAAACTCCTGTGCCGAAGCGCCGGAAACCGACAAGGCTACTTTTTGATTTAATCCCGGAACGGTGATAGCCAGATTCCGCAACCGCTCATCAACCAATCGTAACCGCTCGGCAGCTGGTTGCTGTGCAAACAAAGCAGCATTCATTCCCAGCCAAAACAGCAGGAATAAAAATCCGGCTTTTACACACTTCTCTCGGTAAATCGTTCTCATCAGTAGTTAAACAACAATGGGTAAATCTCATCAATAGATGTTTCTCCGGCAGCAAAGAGCGCAAAAGAGTTTTCCGCCAAAGTTTTAATTCCCCTTTCCTTTAGCATAGGGTCAATATACAAGTTCCCTTGTTTTATTTCAACAGATAATTCCTGGTCTAGCGGAATGACCTCATACACCGCTTTTCTTCCCTTATAGCCGGTATAAAAGCAGCTTTCACAACCTTTTGGTGTATAATGATATTCCACTTCATAGAAAGGATTAAACTGTTTCGGGTAGATTTTACGGTCGAGAGATACTTTAGTTTTACATTCGGGGCATAACAGACGCATTAAACGTTGAGCAACTGTAGTGTTCAGCGTATTGGCAACCAGAAAGCCTGGTATTCCCATATCCATCAAGCGGGATACGGTCCCCCAAGCCGAATTGGTGTGAATAGTAGACAATACCAAATGCCCGGTCAGCGCTGCCCGAATGGCCATGTTGGCTGTTTCCGGATCGCGGATCTCCCCCACCATGATCACGTCAGGATCCTGGCGCAGAAAGGTTCGTAAAGCCGATGCAAACGAAAGTCCGATACTTTCTTTTAGCTGTACCTGGTTAATTCCCTCCAGGGTATACTCGATCGGATCTTCGATCGTAAGGATGTTCCTGGTTTCTTTGTTAAGGTGTTTTAAAGTAGCGTAAAGGGTAGTTGTTTTACCAGAACCGGTAGGACCGCTAATCAGCAAAATCCCATTAGGGCGTTTTACCCCTTGCAAATAATTCTCTAAATCAAACTCTGATAAGCCAAGACTGTTTAAGTCAATATCCGTAGCACTGTTGCTCAGTAAGCGGAGCACCACTTTTTCGCCATGCAGTGTAGGGAGCACGGAGACCCTGATATCGAACGAGTCGTCTGCGTTTTTATAATTAATCCGGCCATCCTGTGGTAACCTCTTCTCAGCGATATCGAGGTTGGCCATAATTTTAATCTTGTTCACCAGCGCCGGATATTCGTCTTTTTTCAGAAGATAGCGTTCTACCATCATCCCGTCGATACGCACCCGCACCCGGCATTTATTCTCATAGGTTTCGATGTGAATATCACTGCTTTTTAAGCTTTTGGCTTCACGTATTAAATTATCCAGAAAGTCGTTTCCACCTGCCGCAAATGATGAGGTCTTTAGCTGGCGTTTACCTTGTTCCTTAAAATAATAAGTATTGAGTAATCGGGTAACTTCTTCCGGCGGAAGCTTTTCAAGTTGTACCTGTTTCCCTAAGATCACTTCCAGTTCTGCAGAGAGATTCTCATCTTCATCTTCCTGGCAATAGAACACCATATTACCGTCTACCTCATTCTTGGGTAGTATCCGGTAGTGCCAGGCTTGTTCCCTGCTCAGCAGGTGCACCATATCGTTTGTCAGCAAAATCTCTTTGAAGGCACTCATTGGCTCAGGTAATTTAGCAACCAGTGATCGTTTGTAATATTTAGTATTTTCAGGTTCCAGTCGGTAACTAAAAGCGAGGCAAATAATATGGCCTGTAGTCCGGCCAGAGGGATTTTAATTTCCTGGGCGTGGCGAAATGTGTAGATCAGCAGAGCTCCAAGCAGCACCAGTACCAAACTCAAAATATAAAAAAGCAGGTAATTTACCGGCGAAAGGTAAAAGGCGATACAAAGCAGGAACAAAACATCTCCCCAACCCAGGTATCCCGATGTGATGTTCACAAATCTACCCGCCTTAACTGAGAAATAAATAAAAAGCACCAGCAGTTGCAGAAGCAGAAAAGCCAGATTATAAGTACTGCTTAGCGTTAAATCTAATATATCCCGCTCCTGGATTCCCAGCAAAACCAATAAGCCGAGCAAAGCGGGAAAAAGCACCCAATACACTGCACGATACCGCAAATCCTGGTAAAAAACGAAGAGCAAGCCGGCGATAAGAAGGGTCTTAATCAGCATCAATCCGCAACAACTTCTTTCAGGTTTTTATCCTGATCGATCTCCCAAACATTGAATGTACCATTACCGTTGAAATCTGCCACGGCAGTAGCCCGGCCAACAAAGGCAGTAGGACTTGATTGCACCACTTCCACGCGGTAATTGGCGCGACCGTCTTTATTATCGCTACTAAGCTTTTCCTGGATGAAGCCAATTTCGCTTAAATCGGATGTGTATTTCGATTTTTCAAAAAAGTAGTTACGCTCCAGCGTATACAAATGCTCCAGTTGCATCTTGGCCTCAGTGCTTTTAGCTTTGGTAATTAAGGGCAGAAGGTTAGGTAGAGCAAGTAGCACCAGGATTCCAATGATGACAAGCACCACTAAAATCTCCGTAAGTGTATATGCATTAACTTTCCTATTGAAAAAATGCTTCATATTGATCGGCTTAAGGATTTTAAATTTAGCAAAGGTTTATTAATTAACAAGGTATATTATCGGCTGAACGGTTTAAACTACATGATTATTAAGCACTCATTTCACCCGAAAAGCCACCGCTTAAATCTTGCTGCGATTTCCTGAACCGGATACCAATCGAACCCTGTTGTGAATAATAATATGTTCGTTTAGACCGGCAGTAGCAAATTGGTGCGCCCAAGTCTCGCATTGCATCCAGTGAATCATATAGTGTTCTCTCTGATATGGCAAGACGCCTGGCCAGACTTTTGGGCGTACCCGTAGATTTTGTACGGATCAGAAAGTCAAGAGCTTCTAACCGTAGAAACAATTCAATTTGCATATAGGCTTGTGATAAGGTTTAGTATTGATCCTATTATTTCATCATTATAAAATTTAATACCCCTAAAAGAAAGTTCGGCAACCTTCTCAACTCAATTCATATACAAGTTCAAAAAAAGAAACTGAAGTTTTTTAGTTATTACACGAAGTGGTCAGTTGCCGTGATGAAATGGTCAGTTGCCGTGATGAAATGATAAATTGGGGGAAGTAGAAATGCTTGGTTCGGACATAAAACTGGTAATAATGTTAAGATAGGCTGAAGGCTAATTGCAATAAGCGGGCAAAAAAATGCTCACTTCTGGGAGAGCATCTAACCATTGAGAAAATGAAGGTCGAAAAAATATACTGCGACCTGATGTTTGGATTACGAATCTCGGATAGGAGCTTCTGGATTACAAATCCCGAACAGCAGGTGAAAGTGAAATGCCGGAACAGACATGTAACTGATAATGATAATCCTTAACGCTAATAGTACGCTTGTTACGGATTGACCTTCCTGGCGGAGAGGTAGAGATATTGATGACTACCTTACTGGATAGCAAAAATACCTGACTGTAGAAGACAAAAGCCACATCATGTATTCGCTCGATGGGGCTCATATAACACACCAAGGTTAGCTTATAAATAACAAAAGCCTGGCTCATCTAAGAACCAAGCGTTTTACATTTTTTTTCGATACACGTGATCCACTTACGGGATGACTAATCACTTCCCATGTATAACCTTCAAAATTTTACAATCTTTTTTTCGAATTTCAATATAAGGAACCCCGCCTTTTTGCTCTTTCAATGTCCCCATCACGACCCAAACGCTATCATTCATTAAAGTCGCTTCAAACGGCTCATTCTTGTATATTTTTTTACCATAAATAGGTAACCAGACTGCCTCTGCAATTTTTATAGCCGTTTCCTCATTAGGAACATAATCATCATTGTCCAACTTCTTCTCTTTTAGTTCAATACAAGATAAAAGCAAAATCGCAATCAACAAAATTGGGAATTTAAATGCAATTATCTCTTTCATGATTTCAATCGTTCTGTTCATCTTCTTTACGTTTTATCACGGGTGCAACTCTAGTATTATCTTGTTTAGCTATATTCTCTGGAATCTTGATCTCAGAAAGCGGCTTCAGTGTAAGCGGTTTCTCGGTTGGAGAAATAGTATTCTTTCGATCTGGGTCGTTAGGATCGCTGGATAAATCGGTAGACAAGACAGATGTTTTACCTGTTTTTGGATCGTATTTCTGCAATGCTCCATCAGGCGAGGTTAAATAGCCGGTTAATCCTGTTTTATCATTGTCGTTTTTATCTGTTGGAGAAAAGTGATTATTATCATAACCCTTTTCATATTTCCCGTGGGAATGAATATCAGCAACCGGTTTTGTTCCGTCAGGAGCAGTGCTACATGTCACAGCATCATTACCTCCCTTATTGGGGTTTGTATAAGTGTAATAAGTCTTACCATTCTTATTTACAACATAGATTGTTGAACCATATTCCTGACCTTCTCTTATAGAATTATCATTGAATGTTTTACCAAAGTCTCTTGCAGCTCGATCGACTGTCTTAAATAAATCCCCAGGTTTCATTCCATCTGGATCTATAAAACGCATCGGATTGTTAAAGCAGTAATTATACGGAGACCACCTACGCATTTTTTCCGCCAATGGATCTATCGTCGTCCACCTTGCTATCACCGGGTCATAGAACCTTGCGCCGTAATCATATTGATCCTCCAGGTCAACCTGTTTTTCTTTACCATTATAAAGATAGCGGTTATTGTTTGAAAAGTTATACAGCGCTTTCTGTAAACCAAATGAATAATATTCATCCTCCTGCACTACCCGTGCCTGGCTGTTGTACTGGTCGATAGATACACGTACGTTTCCAAGATGATCTTTCAGATTGTACACGTAATTGTAGGCACTGCCACTTCTTACTGCTTTTCCTTCTTCTGTCTGTATAAATTCTATCTGGCTGTTTTTATATATGATCCCGTTAATGTAATCCCAGATCCCATCGCTGCCCGTATTACTTAGTTTTACGCCTGAAGCAGTATAGTTGTAACTGGCGATCGTGGTTCCGCTCTGCTTTATCGCCGAAGGCAGGTTAAGCAGATTGTACTCAATGGTTTTCGTCTTTCCATCGCTGGTAGCATTGCCGTTAGCATCATACAGGTAGTTGCGGGTAGCAAAGCCTGTTCCGCTGACAGAGGCCAGTTGGTTACTTTGTCCGCTGTTATGATACGTGTAGCTTAACGTACTGTAGCTTTGACCTCCTCGGGTTAGCGACTGGATGTTGCCCATTTTATCATAGCTGAGACTTTCATTTAAGGTGCCTGCCGTAGATACCGCATTCTCAAGCCGGTTTAGTTTATCGTAACCGTAGTAGATGCTTTTGCTTCCGCTGTGGTCTCCTGAATAAAACTGCTGAGCAATATTACCATTGTATTGCGGTGTACCGGTGTCTGGGGTATTATAGCGCAGGTCAAGATTAAACTTACCTGAGTTTTGTGTACGTAACCAACCCCTTTCATTATAGGTATAACCAGTGCTTTGAATACCGTTGTGTAAGGCTTTATCTTTGAGCTGGCCGGTTTCGCTATAGCTGAGCTCGGATAAGACAATCGGAGTTGCCCCGTTGATGCTTTGTGTGGTTTGTTTTTTCCTGCCGACATGGTCGTAAGTGTACCCTGTGGCAACAGTGGTGTTGCCGCTGCCTAAAATATTATGAGTGCGGTGGCTCGACATCAGCTCGCCGGTAATATTATTATAAGTGTTTACTATCCGGTCAATACCGCTTTTGTGGTTCTGGCTTACCGATTCGATTAAGCGTCCTTCTTCATTGTAATAGTTAGCCGTCAGGTAAGAGGCTGAGCCATCCACAGTATAGACTTTGCTTCCGGTAAGCAGGTCTTTGAGACGGTTGGTTACCGTTACCTGTGCCGGAAGGCTGGAGGCTCCGGGAATGGCGGAATCGTAATAATTTACCGTCAAGGGTGTTATTCCTGTGGTAGGGAAAGCAGTCCCGGGGTATTCTGAACCGGAGCTGCGGATTTCCCACTTTGGCGCAGCATCAATCTGTGTCTGCAAGGTCGACCGGATATCTGTAGTTGTAAACACGCCTGTACTGATTACTCTGCCAAAGGCATCATACTTCGTGTATAACCATTTGTTCTGGCTCTGCTGAATGGCATCACGGCTAAGTACCACCTGATCAAGCGTATTGTACATCAGCTCTTCCCATCCCTTGCCCGGCAGCTTCTTTTTTTCTACCCGGTTACGGTGGTCATAATGATACGCATAGATAAACTGGTTGAACGGGTCGTCTGTGCTACCTTCTGTGAAGCTTGTTGCGCTTACTGCTGGCGGTATCACATACTTCAGGTTTCCGAAGTCGTCGTATACATAATAGGTCGATAGCGATACCGTTTCACTTTCCCAGATTCTTTTCAGCACTACCTTACCTTCCTTATCTTTAAATTCTTCGATTGTTCCGGCTTTGCCTGATGTCCAGTTCTCATCTTTGCTTACCGTCTTATATAACTGGTTAGCGCCATAAAAACTATTCGTACAGCTGGCTCCGCCTCCCGTGCTGATCGTCCAGAGATATACTTCACTGCTCGCATTCGAGCCATACTCCATTTTCACAGTGTGGCCGTTGCTCAGCTGCCAGGCATCACCCGGTGCCCCCTGTTCTATTACCCGGTTTAAGGGAGAGAGCTCAAACTTGGTCTCTGCAAAAGACGGGGTGATGCCTCCGGCTGAAGGGATCGTTATTACGCCATACGTACTGCCGCTGTTATAAAAAGCATTTTGACTGGTGATGGCATTAGATTTATAGGCTCCATAGCTGCTGCCTTCGGCATAGGGAAGGTACTTTTTTGCTTCTCTGCCGTAGGAATCGTACTCGACCGGTTGAACAATATCTTTGTTTGTCGGACTGGCAAAGGTTTGTACTGTTTGCATCGGCCTGCCAAGGCCATCAAAGTATTGCACCGTCTGGTTTACTTCATTGGCTGGTCTGTTGCTGAGTTGTGAGGGGGTGGTGAACCCTACTCTGGGGCTATAAGTAACTACATAATTCTTATCTCCACTCAGGCTGCTGGTTTGCCCGTACAAGGTAACCCCTGTCCCCAGGGTTAGCAGCAGGACGCCTATTAGTTTTTTCATCGTGACAGGTTTATCGTGTAAATAGCTGTATTATGGTTTCTTGTCCTCTTTTGTCTCCTCCCGCCTTGTTCTCTCCTCTTGTATTTTTTGCTGCTGGGCCTGCCTCCGCTGCTCCATCTTTGCTCTCTGCGCCTGCTGCTTCTCGGCTATCTTGGCCTGCATCATCGCCAACTGTTCTGGTGTAAGGATGGCCTTAATTTTAGCCTGCCGTTCCTCATGCAACTGCTTCATCAGCGCCTGTCTGGCCTGGGGCTTCAGGCTGGTATCTCTGGCAGTACTTCTGATCTTCTCGATGTTATAATCCAGCGCTCCTGCTATTTCTTCTGCTCGTTTCTTATCTACCGACAACGTTTTAGACAGGTTGCTTATGCGCTCTTCTTTGGAAGGCTGTGCGAGTTGTTGGGCCTGGCTGCTTAGTGCAAAGGCTATCATCAGTAGTATCATATATAGTCTTTTCATATCTTCCTTTTTTTAATTCTCAATAATGATTGATAGTCGATTCAGATTGATAGCCTGTATTTGAAGTGATATATACATAATAAGTGTATTGATCATATAGATATCCCCAATCATCATCCCAGGCGTATTCCTCGTAATAAGAGGTTTCCACATTCCCGAAATAGAAGCTGTTAGTACCCGAGGGAACCTGAATGCTGGAAGAAAACGTGCTCGGACTGGACCCGCCGTTGTAGTAGTATCCCATTTCATTTGTGTAATGAACATCCAGATTGCTGGTGAGCGTATAGGGCTGGGTGCAAGCCGCATCCGAATAAAACCGAAAATACAAGTCTGCCCACCAGTAACTATGGTAGAACTCTCCAATATAACCATAATCACCAGTCCTGTCCTGATACTCAGCCCGGGCATAAATAGTTTGCGTACCTCCGCCACCAGTGTTAATCACCAGAGGAATGCCAATAGAGTAGCACGTAGTTTGCTGGCCAGCATAGTTATAACAGTACTCTTTCAGTATATTCCCGTTATGGTCTTTTATCCTGGCTAGCCGCTGGAAATTATCGTATTCATAATAGCTCGTTTGCCCACGAGGGTCGGTTTCACTGCTCATCCCTAATCCTATTTTANAGGTATAGGTACTTATTTGGGCCGAAGGAAGGCCCCCGCGTAAAGAAGACAGGTGGCTGCGGATTGCTGATTCTGTATTACTACCGTCATCCAGGAAGGCCTGGTTCACTAACGATATAGCCGTATTATAATCGGCTCCAACAATTTTAGCGACCGGATAAAGTTGGCCGTACCCATAGATATAGCTGGTTTTTAATCCACCCTTCTCTGTTTGTTCTAATATATGACCACGACTGTCATAACGATCTGCTGTCACTTCTGTTTCAGGCGTTGATCCGCCCACCGATGCACGAATTGCACTCAACTGAGCCTGGATGGGGGTATTTATGAGAGCATAATCACGGTTAATCTTCTTTATTTCCTTACTAAGCGTTTGGTTAGTGGAAGTTTCTTCAACAGGCGTAGAAATGCGGTTCTGGAGAGTAAGTTCCTGGTAAGCCGGGTCAGAAGGATAATCGTACGGGTACTTATAAGTAGTCCGTATCAGCCGTCCCTTGCTATCGGTGGTAGTCATTGCTGTTTTCTGAAGAGGATAAGCAGTGCTTCCATATTCGTATTCTTCATCAATAGTGATCTCCTGGCCATTTGACCACTTCTCTGTGATGGAAGTTCCGATCTGGCGCTTTAACCCAGAGTGATGGTAGCGATTAGCAAAGGCGTAAAGGCTATAGCGGCTGTGGAAGTCCTGTTCCATCAACTCTTGATCACCGTAGTATCCGCCAGTCCTGATGGGAAAGAGACGTTGCGTCATCACCAGATCGTGAATCGAATTTAAAAGGGAGTCCTGATAGTGATATAGCTCTACCCGCTCATAGCCAGGCGAAAAGATATGTTTTGACGTGAGTGTTCCATAAGTCCATGGCTTGTAATTATTTGCAAACAGCTTGAACTTCGGGTTGGACTCACCGGTGATAGAATAGTATGGATAATCTAAGCTTTCGTACGTGTAGGCATCATTAGTGTCGTACGTATATGTGGTTGTCTTGTCTCCTTCACTTTCTGTTACCTGGTTATAAGTGACGGAGGATCCTTTAGGCGACATAGGGATAGCTGAGTGCTCCGAGATGGTTGTACGCCGGCCCTCATAGTGTTCAGTCGTCACGGCATCATGCTGTAAGTAAAGATCCGTACTTGGATAGTATTCGCAGTGACCGCCACCATAAGTATAACTCTTATGCGACGCGATTTCATTTTGAGCGGTATAGCTTACAATATCTTTGATTCGAATACCACCCGTTGGACGATTAGCGTTATCCCTATTCCCTTCGTAGAAAAATTCGGTATATCCTTTAGTGGGATAGGTAATGGTTTTCAACATCATGGACATAGCCGCCAAAGCGTTGGGTTCCCTATCGGCTGTGCCCCCTGCGGTATAAATCTGATTATGTTGACTGAGATCTGCCCAGAAAGAATGAAAATTTGGTATACCAATTAGATTTCCATTTCCATCTCGCGGACGTCCATTATAAAAGCCCCAGTGATCTTTGCTAAGGGAGAAGCCGGTTCCCGCGGAGTAATATGTGAAGCTGTAACGTTCTTGTTCTATATTATTAGCATCTTTAAACACTACATCATTTAATATCCGCGAATTAAACTGACCAGGAGTAAATGCCGACTCTGTGGCAAGAAATTCCACCTTCTTTAACAACTCATTCTTGCTGTTGAAAATTTCTATACGATCAAGGTATTTCAGGCTGTTTAAAAAGAAAAGCAGATATCCTCCTGAAAATGTTATTCTCTGGGGGACCCGTGTACTATACGTTCTCCCGGATGAGGTCGAGAGGTATTGATTACCGTTATAGTGAGAATAAGGGAAATATGGCGATATATTGCATGATTGAGGATCGTGCGAGCACTCTGAAAGGGCATTATAATAATCATCCAGTCTATACTGCCATGAATATTCTCCAAGATTATAAGAAGGGCCATCCTGATACTGATAATTGACCCCCATTCCCGGATGGCGTGAGGAGATGAGGGATTTTAAATGCCAAGTGGATACTGCATCATAATCCCACTCGCGCTTGTAGTCGTACCAGGTCTGATATTCTTCATATCCCGGACCTCCAAAAGAGTATATAATTCCGTTCTCGTCTGTGTTTGTTTCGGGATTAAAGGTGTCTTTCTGCAAAACAAACATCTCATTTAGATTGGGGTAGAGGTCGCGTGCGTTGTTAATAAACTTGCCCGACCGTCCGAGAACATTGTAACTCCAGATATCCAACTCATGATCAATCCACGTTTTGGAGTAAGTATCTTTCATTTCCTGATAACGGGTATCGTAGTTATAGGTGAAATCTGCCGGGAGATACAATTGATACGGACCACCATCTGGAAGCCCATTAATTACGCGAGACTGCATACCTCCTGTGTGTAATGTCCATCCCGGGCCGATAAGTCCACGATTGTCGTTAAGGTTCAATCCGGACGCATGAAAGCTGAGATAAATCGGCACCTCAATATCTCCTTCCCGTATCGTGTAAATTGGCACTTTAATATCCGGAACTCCAGTGAAATGGCTCACGGGAAAATCCCCATACTTTTGCATTTGCATGGTTAATGGGGAGGGTGGAATCTGACTAGGGAGCCTGTCTTGAGAAATAGCGTGTAGGCTAAACAGCAAAAAGGCCAACTGCAAGATCACTTTCTTGATTCGCGCTGTTGCTCTCTTAATCGTTGGACTCGCTGACGTTAAACGTTTGATTTGGGCAGGGAACATCAAAGTTGAGAAAATCATAAGAAATACAAGTAGGTTTTAGTTGAGCTGTAAATAAAGTAGTCACCATGATATTAGGAGTATGCTGGCATTCTGATAAATCGATTGTTTGCAGTTCTGGATCTAATAGTGTTGAGAAAGAAATTCAGATTCGACATGATTAATACTTGTTAAGTTGGTATCATCAAAAATAAAGAGGCTCACTGCAGCCAAACTGCAGTGTAAAAAACAATAATGGGTTTATTTATTAATGTGCTGTTATATTTAAGTGCATTAGAAAGGATTATAACTCTGATTATCCAAGCACGCTATCAGAAAGCAGAGACATGATAATGGCTTCACCAAAAAAGCCAAGGTTCCGTTCTGAAATAGGCAATTCCTCTAAGTTGAAGCCGGTAATAGAGATCAACACTCTAACAAGGCAATAGCCCGGTTGGCCAAGTGATTTAAGTTTTGGTAGTCTTTATGTAATTTGTAAAGATGCGCTCCAAACCATGTCCATTAAAAACCATTACTCATCTGAAACATCGGCAAATACATCGCAATCAAAATCACCCCCACTACCAAACCCAGAAAAATTATAATCAATGGCTCTAGAAAACTGCTTATAGTACCGGTCCGGTACTCTACTTCTTCGGTATACTGATTAGCTATTTTTTCAAAGAAGTAATCCAAGCGGTTTACTTCTTCGCCTACTTTTATCAGTTGGACAAGCTTAGGTGGATAAAAGCTGAATTTCGAAAGGCTCTTATGCAATGATTCGCCCTTAAGGATAGATTGCTCCACTTCGGCTAAAGAAAGTTCAATAGGATAAAACCCTATCATCTGCCTAACCAATGCAATAGAACGAAGAAGAGGAGTGTCCGTGCTTACCAGCAGGCGCATAGTATTGGCAAAGCGTGCCAGGTAAATCTTTCTTACGATCTCCCCGATTACAGGAAGTCTAAGAATTAAGGCAGATGAAAGTTGTCTAAACCAAGGTTTAGTCCGGCTCATCACAACAAAACCGATCAGCAAGCACAAGCCAGCCAAGCCATATAAGAAAAATTGGTCAAACCATCCCGAAACCTTTAAAATCAGTGCGGTAATAAATGGCAATTCGCCCCCAAAGCGCTGAAATACATCGGCAAACATGGGCACCACAAATTTGAGCATAAAGAACACTGCCCCCATAGAAGTCGTTAACACAATGGCGGGATACGTTACCGCGCTGATCACTTTGCGCCGCTGAGAGATCTTGCTCTTAAAATACTTGGCCAGATTGGTAAGCACTTCACCGATCCTGCCGGTTTCTTCCCCGATGCGAATGCTGTAAAAGTCATAATCACTGAATTTGCCCGTGCTTCTGATGGCTTCAGACAACGGACTGCCCGTTAACACCTTGTCTTTTATCTCTGTAAAGAACACTTTGTCTTTAGCTTTATCCTGGTCAACGAGGATCAGCTCTAAAGCAGTTTTCAGGTCGATGCCCGAAAGCAACAAAGTACTTAACTCTAAATAGAAAGCCTCCTTCTTCCGGTCGGGCACCTGCGGCTTACCAAAGGAGATCTCCTTGTTCAAAACCTCTGCCCATGAGAAGGCATTACCCGATACAGGCTTCTTCTTTTTAGGACTTTTATAAGAGGATAAATCTATCGATGGCATGACTAATCATCTTTATCTATTTCATTCAAACAACTCTTCCGCGCTATACTTCTTAGTATAACTTAAAGGTATTGTTTTATCTTCCAGAGCGATCTTAAAACTGATCTTGTCGACTAAGTCCCCTTCAAACACCTCCTTTTGCTCAAACACGCTTAGCAACTCAGAACTCCGGATAAATAAGGTATCTGTTCGCAGGTTGTATTGGTTACGCAAGATATAATCCGGCTGAAACTGGTACCGCACTTCCCCTTCCGGCATCGTTAACAAAAAACCATCGGTTGCTCTCAGCACTTTTGTACTAAGAGAGATATCCCTCTTCAGCATTTTATCGGTAAGTGTAAATTCAGATATCGTCTTATTCTTCTTATCAAACTGGCGGTAAGAATTGCTTACTACCCGGTACGCGGTATAAGCAATCACAATACTAATGGTCGCCAGCAACATCGAAACGGTCACCTCTATAATCGTAAAAGCGTTCAGCTTACTATTAATTCTCATCCTCCTGCTTTTTGATAATCTGCTTTAGTTCAGCAAGCCTCTGACCGTTCTGACTGGCTTCGATCTTTACATAAAGCAGATCAGAATAGCCTGCGTAGGCTGTAACTGTTTTGGTATATTCAATACTGTCAACCTGAACAACCGCATCTTCGAAATCCTTATTTTCAATACTCTCCTGGAGGATCTTTTTCATTTGCTGTTGTGCGCCTGCCCTGCTGAAAGAAAAAGCTGATTGAGTAACCTTGGTGTAAATGCCTATGGCTACGGTAAACACCGCCATGATAATTACCATAGAAATGATTACTTCTAAAAGTGTAGAAGCTGCGACACGCTTTAACATTAGTTTAGCCATTTTAAAATTCTTCTTTCTGGTATACTCTGTGAAAACAACGATGAGCTCAGGTAATACTTACTCAGGTTTTTCCGGTTAAGGGTAATATCAATCAGGTAATTTTCATAGAGTGTGGTTGGAGTTTGAATAATAAAACGGTTACAGGAAACTTTCCCAAAAACAGTTACCGGTCTCTCCATTTTTATAAACCCTGATGCATATACTTCACCTTTCACACGACAGTTCTTTCCCATGGAGATTTGAGTTTGCAAATCGCTGCGGCTTTTCTCGAAAGCAAACAAAATCCCCGAGAATACCGAGCCGCTTCCTAAAGCTATTTTCGATTGAATTTTAGAAGATGAGGATTTAATGATTCCCATGCAAGAGGGATAATTAAACACGGTATTCTTTCCCGCGACTATAGAATCGCGGGCAAAAAGCTGACAAGTTCCATTAAAGCCTTCTTCAATCACAATAGCGGGAGCAAATACCAGCACATTGTGTAGAGCTGCACTGCGAGAAATCCTTAAAGTGGTGTCGCACAAAAGGATGATCTTCCCCCCGATGCTGGTATTGGAAACCGAAGCAGCTGATTTAGAAATACGAATAACCTGCGCTTCATGGAAGAAAGAGTTGAATACGGAATCCGTCAGGTTGGAAGCATTGCCCCTCGTGTCATTGAGCCAGCGTTCTATAAAAGAAAGCCGCTCAGCACTTAAAGGAGGCAACGATCTTGAACTGCTTCTGATCACGCCATTTACTAATTCTTTCCCTCCCGAATAAGGCTTACCCTCCACATAAGCCTGCTTAATGCCGGCTTTAGGCACTATTGCATCTCCGGTGATCCGGGTGCTGCCGCTTACCGAGATAGGTCTATCCTCATCACTTACATACATTGCTGATAAATCATTGTAATTTTCTGCGATAAAGAAGGCCTTTTTAACGGTATCGCTGAGTGTGAAGGACTTCACAGAGGCCAGGTCGTAAAGCCCCCATTTCTCCTTGCGAAGAATGATACTGTCTGAATTATCTCCCGGCATTGCAGTAAGCATATCACTCTCATACTGGTTATAATCTTTCGACAGAAGAATGGCTGTACCGGAGTTCAGATTAGTAAGTAATCTGTCATAGCGCATATTTTTTTGAAGCTCCAGCCTGTAAAAATAGGCCGTGCTGATCAGCGAGGCAGAGAAAATCGCAATCACTACTGCGATTACGATAACGATATAGAGGGCTGATGCTTTAAGCATTATTTCTTTGAGGCCGCAAATCCTGGGCTATTCCTTGCTCCTTCTTTTTTTGGTTTCGGAAGACTCCGCTGGAATTGTATCGCTATCCTTTTTTCTGAAGATGACCTTAAAAAACCCATTCACTTTCCTTTTGACTTTAGATACAGTGCCGGCAACTTTCTTTTCCTTCGTCGGTTTAACAACAAGTTCTCCGTCATCGTACTTCAACACCTGCACACTATCCTTACCGGTGTATGTGGTAACCTTGCCTTGTAATTTCCCTTGCCGGTAACGGCCAGTCCGGCTAACCCCACCCTGCTCGTTATATTCTCTTAAAGGTCCGGTCTTTAATCCTGAACGCCATTTCACAATCTCCTTTAGCTGCCCGTTCTCATGCCAGGTTTTCCAGTCCCCATGCTGCAATCCCTTCTTAAATTCACCCTGCTCCTTGAGGTTCTTGTTCGTGTAAAAAGCCGTATACGGGCCGTTGAGCAATTTTCCACTATAGCCTCCCTGAGTACGGTTCACCTGGTTAGCGCTATACCAGTAATAAAACAGTTCCGGGTCGGCATGCACCTCTTCGTTAACAGGATACAGATGAGCCACAATAGTTTGCTCTGTGCTGTTGAGCATGACCTTCTGACTGACGGCGGTTACCTCCTTAAGATAGCTTTGTGAAAACACTTTGGAGAAACAAGAAATGAAAACTAGGATGTAGATGTAACGCATAGCTTATTGTATTCGAATGAATTTGGTCTTACCCTGATATATTACTTTAACAGAATCTTTAAGGTTCTTCAGCAGCTTAAGTCCTGCAACGTCCTGCCCTTCGCTTAGCATGTATTCCTTTCCATTCAAAGTCATAATTGCGGTTACCCGCTTATCAGAAGAATTCAACACATAACCAGTATATTTTACCGCATCCCAGTTCACCTGGGGCGCGATCGGCTGAGGGTTATGGATTGCTATTGCAACAGCAGTATTTTGAGATGCCGGTTCATTTGCTTTTATGGCTTCGCTTGAGTTTTCGAGAAATGGATCGCCATAGTTAAGTGCGAGCGTAAAAGTATCTTTCAGTTTGTAATCATCGAGCGATTCGTTAACGAAGGTAGATTTCTGCAGAGGTCCTGATACCACTTCATCGCTATCTGTTGCACTAAACACCCTGTAGAAGATTATTCCCCAAACAGCGGATACCGACAGGATCAGCAGGTAAGTTAAGGCTTTGTTCTTCATCTACTGCACCGTAAAGCTTCTCACTTCGCTAAAGGCGCCGTAATTACCCGCCGCGTCTACCGCCCTCACTTTCCAGTAAAGGGTCTCATTAAATTGTCCCTCATTGAAACTAAAACTTGTCCCGTTTAATAACATGGGGTAAGATGAATTATAATTGGTTCCGCCATCAGCCTTATAAACCACCAGTTGATATTTCGATGCGCCTTCCACACCTGCCCATTGCAGCGTTACAGGTTTGTTTACCACCTGACCGTTAGACGGCAAACTCAGGTTAACTTTATCAGGGGCGGTAGCATCCAGGGTAAACTGAAATATGGGCGACCATTTAGAAACCTCATCGGCACCGGCTTCTGCTCGTATCCGCCATTGGTATGATTGATCTTTAGTAAGCGAAACTGCATGAGAAAGGCTTGGCGTGGCCGAATCAAAAACCAACTTAGCTGGGTCTGAAAAATTATTGGTGTCAATCTGTATCCGGTACATCTCAGAGCCAAATAAGCCGTACCAATTGAACGTTATATTTTTTTGATTGGTGATATATCCGCTGCCGGGGCCCTTAACTTGTATCTGCTGGGCGGCAATTGACGACTCGTGGACAACCAGACTACGTGTGGAGTACAAGCCACTGGTGCCCGAGTTTTCGGCACGTACACGCCATTCATATTCGCCCGGATCAAGCGTAATACTAAATTTATTATTGCCTTTTATTAAGGTATCAATAAGCAGTTCTGCAATGTTTGTGAACGACGGTGATGCAATCTGAAGCCTGTAAGAAGCATTATCAATCGGCTCCCACCAGAAAGTTTGATTGTACTTGTTTGTCTCGTGATTATCTCCTGGCGAGGTTAGAAATACTTTCGAATCGTCCAGATCTTTTTCGATAAACTCACTGCATGAGGATAAAAGGAGCAAACAAAAAAGGACCGCGCCGGATTTTAAGGTAAGGTTTAGTTTCATCAGGATTAGAAATTGGATTAAATGTATTGTTTTTTATAAAAGCATCCAAACTTCTTTGAGCAACAACAAAGAATCATTTATTTCGCCTTCATCTCTTCAACCCACCTGTTAGGTCTGCCTTCGTAATGATCGACTATTCTCTCCTCAACATGTTCGGCTTCCCATACCGCAGCTCTTTCTAAACCTAGACAATCTTCTTTATTGGCTGCTGTTATATCTCCAGAGTTAGGGTCGTATAAGGAAAACTTATCTGGATTCTGTGCATCCTGAATAAACTTCATTGGAAGTCCAAAAAATTGTTCTTCTAACGGACGTTTGCCAATCTTCTCCCATCGACCCGACGTAACAACATCATCATAAACAGCTACAAAAAAGAGCACATTATGCTTAGCTATTTCATTTACATCAACTACCTCATAGGTTGTAAGATCATAGATGGCATATGATGCCTCCTTTAATATCCTTGCATAACCAAACTTTCCGTTAGGCAAATTAATTTTTAAAAATGCGCCTACTGTTCTCTGTTGCCTTGCCATAAATTTTAAAGTTTGTTTGCTTCTTTTTCATATTGATCCTTTCTAGGATTTTTGGACTTACTGATCTAATTGGGTTACCGGACGTTCCACCCCTCTGACTTCGCTTTGCCATTTACACTTGCGGTTGGTGTTCCACCATACCGCAGCTTATTGACTAGACAGATCGTTGTGGTACGGTGAAAACACCGACCACAGGTTAAAATCACCTTTACAGACTTCTCAACATTATCAGAATAGTCCACTTGCCTTCTTTTACAACCACATATTCTTGTATATCTATGTCTATTTGTCCTAAGCCAAATTTCAGTCTCTGGAGAACACCAACGGCTTAAATTATTAAGAACTTAGAAGACTAGTTCTATTATCCAGCATCCTACTAATCTCTTTTGCTTTTTGTGTAATTTCTATCCAAGGGGGGTCTTCTAATATTTGCTCGTCTGTTTTTCCTGAAGCATCATATTCATTTATCTTTTCATCTAATTCTGAGAATAATATATATAGAGCATCTTTACCTTTCACTTGCTCATAATATTTAACATATTGCTCGAAATCGAAATCATCGTATAAGATATTTATAACTTCAGAAAATGACGAAATATAATGCGGATCTTTTCCTAACCAAGTTTTTTTCTGAGAATCAATGTCTGCAACGTCTTTAATTGCGTTAAAAATACTTCCTTCCCAATTCTTAAGATTTTCATTTTCTTCTATCATTTAAATTTTACGATATACTTCAACTTCTAGATACTCTATACCCTCCTCCTCATAAAAATCCAAGAGAATTTTTTGTGATAAATCCTCAGAAATCAAACTAATTAGACCAGCATGTTCATCACTAAAAGAAAAATCAATATTAAACTCTTTTAATGATTTGATTTTAAGAGTGCCGCAATCACCCGAATAAGAGGTAAATAAAAAATATTCAGTATCTTTTTGAGAACGAAGGTCTTCAAGTAATTTCTCTAATTCAGCCTTGTCTTCGAATTTGAGCCTAATCGTACAAATAGGTGTATTTTGAAATTTAACGTCGTAAAGCTCATCAGTATCGACTATTGTAAGTAAATCACTAGCCGCAACTTGCCTTTTGGTAATTTTATTAAGCTCTTTTAAATAAGATGGCAAATATTGCTTCCCAAAGAGTCGCCTCTTTTTTTGATCTGTAGTTTCCATTAGTGGTTAACGTCATTACCATTTCTGGCGAAGACTTGCGTTACTAAGGGGTCGTTATAAAAGAACCCTGTGGTTATGCTATTTGCACCAAAGTTCACTTAATACTCTATCTGGAGGCTTTGTGAATATTAGTGTTTAACAACTCTATTAACCGTTCATAATTTGGCAAATAAAATCCCGCCTCAAAATTTTGGTAATACTTTTTATAAACGTTTTTCAGATCGGTATAACTTTCTGATTCTACTAGATACGCTATAATTAATCCTTTGAAGCCTTTAAATATCGGACCTGTCAGAGATGTATCCTCGGGTCTAGTATTAAGAGCGGTATGTATTGTACTAAGAGGTTCATATTTATTAAAAAACTGTAAAGCAACTTCCTTAAATGAATCGATCAAACTATTAACTACGATATCAATTTCCGTCTCGTCGGTAATCGTAAGCCGATTTTCTATTGTAGCAGACAAAAGAGCTTCTATCGAGCTACCGATTGTTGGAGTACCTTTCTTATACTTATCTTCAAAGTCTGATATCTGATGAAAGATATCTTCGACAGCATTTTTTCGCACTAATACGGTAGGGTGCAATTGCCAGCCATAATCTTTTTGAAGAAAGATAATTTGATATTTCTCCCACCCATCTACCGTTTTTCTAGATAACTCCCCTAGTGATTTATTCAGAGTAAAACCAAATGGCTTCGCAAAATATGCAACGCCTTTCAAAACCTCTTGCTTTAAAAACTCTCTTTTAGTCATTGTAATCATAAATCACCTGGACGAACCACATTTACCTTTGTTGGAGGGATCTTGGTTCCAGCCGGATATCCTTGAGCAGCCCCTTTATTACCGACTACAGTACCCCCGTTCTTTTCTATTGAAGGATGGGCAGCCTTTTGATTTTTTGTCAATCTTGCTGTAGCAGACCCTTTAGCTTCTGTTAGCTCAATATTACCATTTTTTGTACTTACATTATCCCCTCCAGAAAACTATCCCCAGTTACTCCAGTCTGAATCAAGTGAATCTCTCCATAGTCCCTTACCGATGTCGAGATTAGTCGCTGGCGAAACTGTAGGGTCAATGCCCAATATTGTTCCCAATGATACTACCCGCATATCTTTTTCCTCTACATCAGGCCCAGCACCAGCAAACATTTCCCACGCATCATTTTTCCAACGCATCACTTCTGTAATTGTGTGGCCTAATAAAGCATTGATGTTAGTGACAACCGTTGAGTCTTCTGGAACGGAATAATCCCATTTACGATCTAGCCATTGCCAAACTGGTTCTGAAGAGACATTAAATTTTTTAGACATATCAGGAATATTAAGGGTATATTGTTCTCGATCAGGTAAGATTTGTAAAGCTTCAACTTCTTCTTGTTTGTAAAAATCAAATACACCCAACATCATTAATTTACTCCAAGAAGGATCTACCTTTGAAAGCGAAAAAAGTCCCTAAAGTATCGACAGTAATTTTTCGATCATGTTCATCCTTTTCTTTTTTCAACCCTTTAATGATATTATCAAAGACAACAAGCAATTCATCTTCCAGATAATATATTCCACCCGCAAAAATCAGTTCAAAACCAAACACATTGCCTAGCCCAACGGTATATGCATACCTGGGCTCTAAATACTACCTACTATAGTTATGTGATAGCCGTATTTATCTATATTTGACTTAATTAAATCTTTAAATTGGTCTTTTTCGTTCATAGTTTTTTCTGGTGTAACCCTTTATGAAATCTTTACAAACAGCAGCATATTTCGACTCTCTAGCGAACCAGTGCACAGAGAGTAGAGGTATGGTAATCTTTTATCTATTCTTGTAACCTATTAAAGTCTCCAAAACCTTCAACTAAATGGAACATGAAGCGGCACTTATACAATCATTTATAAAAAAAGATAAGCAAGAACGATATCTTACTCTCTTAGCTTACAACAAAGGAAGAGATAAATTCCGTTTGTCTCTCTCCCATTTAGAGTTGAATTATGAGAGAGCCCATAAAATTCTACCCAGCGAACAATATTCTGCTTCTATTATAGACTTATTAAAGCGCAATAATGCTCCAGAGCGCTGTTACATAATTTGCGAACATTCCGAGTTTGACAGGAAAGTAACAACCATCGAACAGGCCCTTAGTCTTCTTTTCGCCCAAAGGCTAGTTTTTTTTATATCCTGTATCCCTGGAAAGTTAGTGTACTTCGAAAACGAAGGATTAGGAGAAAGATATCTTTTATACTAGTCACAATAGCTTGGTAAGACCTAAGGGGCATATGAAATTTGAGTCTCGACATCGTTACTTAACATTGTCGTAGGGAAATATTCTGTCGCTTATTTTAAATA
Source organism: Paradesertivirga mongoliensis (assembly GCF_024436395.1). Taxonomy (GTDB): domain Bacteria; phylum Bacteroidota; class Bacteroidia; order Sphingobacteriales; family Sphingobacteriaceae; genus Paradesertivirga; species Paradesertivirga mongoliensis. Next base: position 994,049 of record NZ_JAFMZO010000003.1, read on the forward strand.
CGAAATCTGATTTAAGTAGCCAGTCAGCTTCTTTTATTACCATTTCATCAACCTCCTTAGCTTCAACAAGAGACATAAAATTTTCAATTTTATCGATAAACACAAGTTCAAACCTCAATTCACTCAACCCTTGGCTAATTATATCTATAGCCTCAGGTATGGATTCGCTTTTTACCAATATATTTGCCCATGCACCAATATATTTTCGGTCAGTAGGCTCTTCTATATCAATAAGGCTGTTAAACTCAATCCCATCTTTTGCCTTGACGTTAACAAAGCTGAGCCATATCATTTCATATTTATTTTTTCTCATTCCGGGTTTTTCTTTGATGATCTATCAACATAATGAACATTATCTTTTCCTTTGAGCTTTTCATTATCCTTGGTAGAATGATAGTGAGTCTTTTGACCTTTATCACTTGAATGCTTTGTAGGCGCAGTGTTTGACTTAGGATTGTTCCTTGCAGCGTCTTTAGCAGATTTTAAATTCGATTTTTCAACAGTGTGTATCTTTGGTTTACCACTTGGCCCCAATTGCTTTTGAGGTATTCCTTTAGACGCCGCTTCTGCGCGATTCTCCTTCGCCTTCTCCACCACCCTCTTAGCAGTAGTAGCAGTCTTAGCTACAACCTTTTGGGCAGTGGTAACTTTCGGTATGGCACGTGCAGCCCGTGCACCTACTATCACGGTCGCTTTGGCTCCTCCTACACCTAAGGCTGAGGCACCCGAAGTAATACCTCCTAATACTGCAGAGGCTGCAATAGATCTCCCATCTACCTGGGTTAAAGACTGGCTCAGGCTCTTCCCTGCCACCATATTGCCCGCTACCTGTGTACCGTAATCTACCGCTGCACCGATTGCAGCGCCAATTACTACATTCCAGAGCTCTCCGTCTGGGTCGTTATAAAGAACGGGGTTATTGCGTACATAGTTGTAGGGGCTCCATTCATCGTCTTCTTCTACCCTGGGGTCTACCGAATGCCAGCGCCCTATAGCAGGATCGTAAAAGCGTGCACCGTAATCGTACATGCCTATCTCATCCTGCAGCTCTTTACCGTTATAAAGGTAACGGTTATTCGATGCATAATCATAACGTCCTCTCCGCAATCCGAAAGAATAATATTCATCTTCCTGGATCACTCTCGCCTGGCCTCCGGATTCATCAATGTATACCCGGGCATTACCGAGGTGATCTTCTAAAGCATATTCGTACTTAAAGGTTCCGGCTGAAGAATTATATACTGCCCGGCCTTCTTCGTTATTAATAAACTTTAGCTGATTATTCTGATAATGTATCCCATCCAGGTAATCCCAGGTACCTGTACTGCCGGTACTTTGCAATTTATTACGCTCTGCATCATAAGTATAGGTCAATATGGTACCTCCGCCCTGGTGCTGCACAAGGCTGGGCAGATTCAGAATATTGTAGAAGTATTGCTTGGTACCATCGGCTCTCATATTACCGTTGGCGTCGTAGTCACTATATGTTTTATTTAAGTAACCGCTTACAGATGACAACTGGTTACCATTATAGGTATAACTCAGGTTCCCATAATTACCTCTTTCAAGATATTGTATGTTTCCCATCAAATCATACTGAATATTATCTTCGGTAAGTACTCCTTGAGCATGCACCGAACGGATCAGTCTGTTGGCTTTATCATATTCGTAACGAATCTGGTTGGTACCTGAATGATCTGTTGTATACCTTGCTTCGGTAATATTTCCGTTAAAAGAAGGAGTGGCTCCGGTTAAAATATCAGTATCGTAGGCTAAGGTGAGATTAAATTTACTTCCTGCAATAGTCCTTTTCCAGCCCCGTTCATTATATGAGTACTGCGTGTTATGGATATACGCGCTGTTATTTGCAGAATGAAGCTCTTTGGTTTTGAGCTGGCCTGCCTCATTATAATCGCTATTGGACAGGGTAACTTCAGTGCCGCCAATTTGTTGAAAGGATTTCTTTTTTCTACCTGCATGATCGTATTCATATCTGTCAGCAATAGTGGTAGTGTTGCCATTTACCGTATGAATTCTTGTAGAGGTAAGCAACTCATCGGTAAAGCTGTATGTGTTGTTGACGATATCCGTTCCCCCGAGATGGTTTTCCGATTTCTTTTGTATGACCCTGCCATCACCATCATAATAGCTTACTGTGAGGAGCATGGTTGAGCTGCCAAGTATGGCTGTTTTAGTACCGGTGAGCAGCGTAGTTACATTGGGACTTTGACCGACAGAACTGCCTCCAAAACTATTGCCCGGAAAATTATAATCGTCGTAGTAGCTTAATGTCAACGTGGTGTTTATGGTCTGAGGATACGTTCTGTATTCTGATAGTGAATTTGTATATCCGTTGCCGCCAGACTGTCTGATATCCCATTGATAGGCTTGATTGTCAACATTACTCTGCAAGCCAGTACGATAGGACCCGTTCGCCGTGCTTCCATTATGCACCCATATCCCTGTGAACACCTCTCTTCCGTGTGCATCATATTTGGTTACTAACCAGTCTTGATTTGCATGGCTCCGCTGATTGGCATCCTGGCTCATCACTACCTGGTCGAGCTTATTGTAAACCATATACTCCCAACCTTTAGCCGGTATCTTCTTTTCTACCACCCGATTCCTATGGTCGTAATGATAAGCATAGATATACTGATTAAAGATGGCATCACCTTCTGTAAAGCTGGCAGGGCTGGCTCCAGGGGGAATCACATAGACCAGATTATCCAGATCGTCATAAATATAATAAGTAGAAAGAGTTTGAAGGGCATTGTCTTTAACGTTATAGGTCCGCTTTAAAACAGTTTGACCACTTTTATCTTTAAACTCTTCGCTGATACCAGCCAGTGGAAATACTTGATTCGATGTCCAATTCTCGTCCTTAATGGTAGTTTTATACAAAGAGTTTGCTGGATAGTAAGCGCCGTTTGTTGTGGCGCCATTGCTGGTCACACTCCAAAGTTGTACCTCATTGGTGGTATTGGCCCCATATTCTGTTTTTATGGTATGGCCACTAGCCAACTGCCAGGGACCGCCTGGTGCGCCCTGTTCTACTACCCGGTTGAGCGGGGAAGGCTCAAATTTGGTCTCTGCAAAGGATGGTGTGATGCCTCCCGCTGAGGGGATGGTAACGACACCGTGGTTCGCTCCATTGTTATAAAAGCTGCTCTGACTGCTTAATGCATTGCTCCTGTAGGTTCCATAACTTGTTCCTTCGGTATAGGGGAGATACTTTTTGGCTTCTCTCCCATAAGCGTCATAAGTTATGTGTTGGATAATATCCTTTTTGCCGGGACTCGCAAAGGTTTCTACGGTTTGCATCGGCCTGCCCAGGCCGTCGAAGTATTGAACGTTTTGGTTTACTTCGTTGGCTGGCTTACCGCTTATCTGCGAGGGAATGGTAATGCCTTCTACCCTCGGGGTATAGGTAACTACATAATTCTTGTCTCCACTCAAGCTGCTGGTCTGGCCATAACTAGCGGCAACAATGCTTACCAGGAAGGTAGTAAGGAACCCTAATGTTTTTTTCATTTTGACAGGTTTATAGTGTAAAATAGATGTCTTTATAGTTTCTTATCTTGTTTTATCCCCTTCTGCGCTTTCCCTTTCGGTTGTAACCTTTGTATCTGTTCTCTCCGGTGCTGCTCGGCTTTGTATAAAGCATTAATACTGAGCTGTTGCTCGTCCAGCAGTGCCTGTATTTTTTTTTGCTTCGTTTTTGAATCCAGGTTTAGGTTTTTGACCACGGCACTAAGTTCTGAGCGGTACTCCTGTTGCAGGGCCGACACACGTCGGCTAAGACTATCGCCTTTGTACTTAAGGTGCACACTTTCTGAGGACTTCTGTTGCTGAGCTTTGCTTGATAAGCGCGACAACTGTGCGCTATTTAAGGTTGTGCTGAATTTCTGTTGATGCTCCTGTTCCAGCTTTTTTAGGGCCTGTGCCCGTGCAGGAATGTCCATTGAAACGTCATTGAATAGCTTATCCATTTCAATTTGCTTTTCTTCATCAGCTTTTACCAGACGCATGGCAGCTAAGGAGTCTATGCCCAGCCTTTTCTGATAAAACACCCTTTTAAACCGGTATTGAACCTCTTGGTGGCTTTCACTTGCTTGTCGCTGATTCGATTGATTAAATTGGGCTACGGTCATCAGGCTGACTTGCATCAGCATTAACAGCAGGAAGGTTGTTCTTCTCATGGTTGTGACTTTGGTTATGGTTTCTTGTCCCTATTTAGCTCCTTCTGCTCCTTTTCCTTCTTTTCTAATTTTTTGGCTCGTTCGGCTCTATGTGCCTCTGCCTTAGCTTTGCGATCGGCTATTATAGACGCTATCTTAGCGTGCATGGCTGACAGCTGCTCTTGAGTGAGAGTGGCTTTTATCTTAGCCTGCCGCTCTTCATGAAGCTTTTTCATCAGCTCTTGTTTGGCAGGGCCTTTTAAATTGGTATCGCGGGCTGTACTCCGTATCTTCTCTACATTATAATCCAGCGCGGCTACTATCTCTTCTGCTTTCTGCTTATCCACTAAAAGGGTTTTCGATATATTGTTCAACCGCTCTTCTTTGGATGGTTTTTGTGGCTGCTGGGCACTACCGCTCAGACCAAAGCCTGTCATCAGTAGTATCAGATATAGTGGTTTCATGTTTGATTTTTTTTAAATGCTAAAATATAGATATAGTCGGCTGAGGTTCATAGCCTGCGCCTGGAGTGAGATAATCATAATAAGTGTAAGAATCATATAAATACCCCCAATCAGGGTCCCAAGCGTATTCCTCGTAATAGGAGGTTTCAACATTCCCAAAATAGAAACTGTTACTACCAGAAGGAACCTGAATGCTGGAAGAATAGGTACTCTGACTGGAGCCTCCGTTATAGTTGTATTCTGATGTATTCGAATAATAAACATTCACACTGCTGGCGAGGGTATAGGGTTGGGTACATGCCGCGTCCGAATAGAACCGAAAATACAGATCGGAAGACCAATAACTATAATAGAGATCTCCATTATAACCATAATCACCGGTTTGACCGTCATATTCAGCCCGGGCATAAATCGTTTGGGGACCAGTACCTCCTGTATTGCTCACACCCGGAAGAGAAACAGAATAACAGGTGGTCTGCTGGCCTGCATAGTTATAACAGTACTGCTTTACTATACTTCCACTATGGTCTTTGATAGTAGACAGACGCTGAAAGCTGTCATACTCATAGGTTGTGGTCTGACCGCGGGCGTTCGTCATGCTTGTCATGCCTATTAAGGGCTTGTAAGTATAGGTCGTAGTCTGGGCAGAGGGAAGCCCCGTACGCAAAGCCGATAAAGCATTACGCATATCCTCATCACTTGTGTTTAGTGAATTAATGATGGTAGAATTAACCAGGGAGCTGGCTGTTGTATGATCTGCATTCTTCACAACAGCAACCAAAAGCTGCGACTGGTAACCATAGATGAAGCTCGTTACGCCTCCCCCTTCATCCGTTTGCTGAAGAATATGGCCATTCGCGTCATATTTATCGGCTACCTCCCTAATTTCCAGTGGATTTCCACCGACAGATTTTTTTATCTGCGTAACCTGGGCTGTTCCTGTGGCGTTCGCAGGATTGAAAAAGTCATACTCAGATTTTACACGGCTGATTTCTTTATTATTCTGCGTTTCATTGATTACTACCTGCTCAATCGGCTCGCCGACCCTGTTCTGTTCGACGAGTTTATCATATACTGGTCCTGAATAGTTATTCGCATAAGTCAGATTTTTCCTTATCGCCTCCTGCTTACTGTTCGTTTGAAGGGTACTAGTCACCTGCATTGGGCGATTCGGGTTACTGTAAGTATAGGCCTCGCTCGTCCATACGGCCAAACCATCGGCCCCTTGCTCTGAAACCAGCTTCTCTCTCAAACGTTTAACTCCCGAATGGTGGTAACGATTAGCGAAATTATAGAAGCATGAAACATTTCTATGAAAATAATCTGAGGAGTTCCCCCCGATGTCGATATGAAACACACTCTGATTCATCACTACATCATGAACGGTATCTTTTTCAAAAGATTCATAATCAAACAGTTCGGTCTTATGATAACCCGGACCAGTGGTCACCTTTGATATCAGGTCTCCAAAGTTCCAGGGCCGGTAATGATGGGCGAAGGTTCGGTATTCTTCATATCCATCTCCGGGAAAACTGTTTGACTGATTGCCTAGTTCCTCATATTCGTATGCCTGATAATCATCAAAATAATAATCAGTGGATATTTCCCCCTCCGATTCAGTGATATGGTAATACCCAACTGGTGCTCCTTTTGGAAATAGTGTCACAGGAGCAGACCCAGAAATCGTTCTTCTTCGGGATGATACGGATCCTCCTCCGGAGATACCCACCAATATGCCCGAATGCTCAAGAAAAAGTTGCGGCGTTACATCCAGTTCTATCCATGGTGAACTATAGGTGTAGGTCTTGTGTTTTGCTAGATGTCCATCCTTGGCATAGCTTCGAATATCTTTAATCCTCAATCCGCCATAGGTTTTTCCGTTTCCCGCATTGCCTTCGTAATCAAAATCGGTAAATCCACCCGTAGGATAAGTAATGCGTTGAAGCATATACGTCTGAGCCGACCAGGCATTAACCTGTCTGTAATTCAAATCAGGGTGGAAATAAATGGGACTAAAACTGCCATCTAAATTTATCGTCCAGAGCTGCGTAAGGTTTGGTATGGGTACGGTATAGTCACCCGTCCAACTCCGGCCATTATAAAACCCCCAAAGGTCTTTACCCCATGTCACCGCTTGCCCCGCGTTATGGTAAGTGAAACTATAGCGTTCCTGTTCAATAGAGTTAGCATCTTTAAAGACCACCGCATCTAACCTACGGAAAGGTCGGCCACTGTCTTCTGTAGTAGAAAAGTTCCCTCCAAGGAGTTCCACCTTACGTAACAATTGGTTTTTGTTATCATATATCTCGATTCGTTCAAGATATTTGAAGCTGTTGAGAAAAAACAGCAAATAGCCAGATGAAAAACTAATTCGCTGTGGAAAAACAGTATAATGTCTATTATACCTATTGGTTAGTGGAAATCTCTCTCCTGTGTGGGAGTGCGGTAAGATACCCGACATTAGGAAATGTGGGGCACCATATGGATCATACTCGTCGTTATAAAAATCATCCATCACCCATTTTCTAGACTCTTGAAAGGGGTACAACCAACCATTCTGATAGGTATACGATATTGCTCTACCCGGCTGTCGCGAAGATAAAATTTGAGTCAGATGCCACGTGGAAGCTGCGGAATACTGCCAACCGAGGGGGCCAGCGGTAAAATCTTGCATTTCTGTAGCAGCATTGCCCCCAAAAAAGTATTCGACTCCATTCTCATCCACCATGTGTCCAATCGATTTTATCCACACATCATCTTCCTTCAGTTTAAAAGGGTCATATGGCTGCAATCCATCAGGATCTTGCAAAAAATGGGCATAAGGTATAAATTTCCCTGATTTTCCGAGGAAATTGTAACTATAAACATCCAGTTCGTGGTCGCTATAATAATTGTTGTAGTCATCGTACATATCTTGGTACCGATATTTATAGTTTCGATAGTCGTTAGGATGATAATCTTTACTCCAGTCTGGTATAACAAAATTGCCAAAATGTTCATCTGCCACGCCATTAATGGTTCTGGAAACCATTCCCCCTGTGTGGAGCGTCCACCCCGGACCAACATTACCTTGCCGCTCGTCCAGATTCAATCCACTGGCGTGGAAGCTAAGATAAATTGGTACGGTAATATCTCCTTCCTGTATAGTATAGATAGGCACTTTGATATCGGGTATGCCAGTGTAATAACTCACCGGGTAATCACCATATTTCTGAAACATCATGGTACTTGGAGATGGCGGGGCTTGATCGGGCAGATTTTGGCCATATAGCAATGCAAATTGAAAAAGCAGGAATACTACACCCAACATTTCTTTAAGTTTAAAAGGCACTCTTTTAGATCTAAATTTCATGAAGTGATAAGTTAGCAGCAGGACGCCTATTAGTTTTTTCATCGTGACAGGTTTATCGTGTAAATAACTGTATTATGGTTTCTTGTCCTCTTTTGTCTCCTCCCGCCTTGCTCTCTCCTCTTGTATTTTTTGCTGCTGTGCCTGCCTCCGCTGCTCCATCTTTGCTCTCTGGGTCTGTTGATGCTCGGCTATCTTGGCCTGCATCATCGCCAGCTGTTCTGGTGTAAGGATGGCCTTAATTTTAGCCTGCCGCTCCTCATGCAACTGCTTCATCAGCGCCTGTCTGGCCTGGGGCTTCAGGCTGGTATCTCTGGCAGTACTTCTGATCTTCTCGATGTTATAATCCAGCGCTCCTGCTATTTCTTCTGCTCGTTTCTTATCTACCGACAACGTTTTAGACAGGTTGCTTATGCGCTCTTCTTTGGAAGGCTGTGCGAGTTGTTGGGCCTGGCTGCTTAGTGCAAAGGCTATCATCAGTAGTATCATATATAGTCTTTTCATATCTTCCTTTTTTTAATTCTCAATAATGATTGATAGTCGATTCAGATTGATAGCCTGTATTTGAAGTGATATATACATAATAAGTGTATTGATCATATAGATATCCCCAATCATCATCCCAGGCGTATTCCTCGTAATAAGAGGTTTCCACATTCCCGAAATAGAAGCTGTTAGTACCCGAGGGAACCTGAATGCTGGAAGAAAACGTGCTCGGACTGGACCCGCCGTTGTAGTAGTATCCCATTTCATTTGTGTAATGAACATCCAGATTGCTGGTGAGCGTATAGGGCTGGGTGCAAGCCGCATCCGAATAAAACCGAAAATACAAGTCTGCCCACCAGTAACTATGGTAGAACTCTCCAATATAACCATAATCACCAGTCCTGTCCTGATACTCAGCCCGGGCATAAATAGTTTGCGTACCTCCGCCACCAGTGTTAATCACCAGAGGAATGCCAATAGAGTAGCACGTAGTTTGCTGGCCAGCATAGTTATAACAGTACTCTTTCAGTATATTCCCGTTATGGTCTTTTATCCTGGCTAGCCGCTGGAAATTATCGTATTCATAATAGCTCGTTTGCCCACGAGGGTCGGTTTCACTGCTCATCCCTAATCCTATTTTATAGGTATAGGTACTTATTTGGGCCGAAGGAAGGCCCCCGCGTAAAGAAGACAGGTGGCTGCGGATTGCTGATTCTGTATTACTACCGTCATCCAGGAAGGCCTGGTTCACTAACGATATAGCCGTATTATAATCGGCTCCAACAATTTTAGCGACCGGATAAAGTTGGCCGTACCCATAGATATAGCTGGTTTTTAATCCACCCTTCTCTGTTTGTTCTAATATATGACCACGACTGTCATAACGATCTGCTGTCACTTCTGTTTCAGGCGTTGATCCGCCCACCGATGCACGAATTGCACTCAACTGAGCCTGGATGGGGGTATTTATGAGAGCATAATCACGGTTAATCTTCTTTATTTCCTTACTAAGCGTTTGGTTAGTGGAAGTTTCTTCAACAGGCGTAGAAATGCGGTTCTGGAGAGTAAGTTCCTGGTAAGCCGGGTCAGAAGGATAATCGTACGGGTACTTATAAGTAGTCCGTATCAGCCGTCCCTTGCTATCGGTGGTAGTCATTGCTGTTTTCTGAAGAGGATAAGCAGTGCTTCCATACTCGTATTCTTCAGTTGTAGTAAGCTCCCTGCCATTTGACCACTTTTCTGTGATTGAAGTTCCGATCTGGCGCTTTAGCCCTGAATGATGGTAGCGATTAGCGAAGGCGTAAAGGCCATAGCGACTGTGAATATCCTCTTCTAGAAATCGTTGATTTGCAGTAAGGCCATGAAAATTCGGAGTCCAGTAGGGAAAAATGCGCTGATTCATCACTAAGTCACGAATTGTATGCAACAGCGAGTCCTGATAGTTATAAAACTCTCGCCGTTCGTAGCCGGGAGAAAGAGTATGTTTTGCGATGAGCGTTCCGTAAGTCCATGGCTTATAATTGTTTTGAAACAATTTAAATTGCGGGTTCGACTCGCCCGGAATCGAGGAGTGGGATGGGTTATCTAACCGTTCATAAGTGTAGGCGTCACCGGTGTCGTATTGAAATATAGTTGTTTTATCACCATCGTATTCTGTCACGGAGCTATATGCAACAGAAGACCCTTTCGGCGATAGGTTTATTGGCGAAAACGCTGAGATGGCTGTACGCCGGCCAGGGACTTCTCCGACGATTACTTCGCTATGCTGCACGTAGAGTTCTGCGGTTGGATAATATTCGCATGCCCCTGGGCCATAAACATAGTTTTTTTGAGAAGCAACTTCATTTTGAGCGGTGTAGCTGACGATATTTTTAATCCGAACGCCGCCCGCGGGACGGCCTGCTGCATCCTCGTGCCCTTCGTAGATAAATTCGGTATAGCCCTTAGTGGGGTAAGTTATTCTTTGGAGCATCATCGACACGGCCTGGGAGGCGTCCGCCTGCCTGTCTGCCGTCCCACCCGCAGTATAAATCATTTGATACGGATGTGATAAATTTACATCCAGGTACGAGGTAAAAAAATTGGGTATCCCAATTAGATTGCCATTCCCGTCTCTGGTACGACCATTGTAAAAGCCCCAGTGATCTTTGCTAAGGGAGAAATTGGTTTGGGCGTTGTAATATGTGAAGCTGTATCGTTCCTGCTCAATATTATTGGCGTCTTTAAACACTATATGGTTCAATATCCGCGAACTGAAGTAATGAGGAATGGGGGTGGGCTCTGTCGCCTGCAATTCAACTTTCCTGAGCAACTCGTTCTTATTATTATAGATTTCTATCCGATCGAGGTATTTTGCGCTGTTCAAAAAAAATAGCAGATATCCTCCCGAAAAGGTTATTTTTTGAGGAACTCGGGTGCTGAACGTTCTTCCGAACGAGGTACCAATGTAAGAATTAGCCTTGGGGCGAGAGTGTGGTAAGATCTCTGAGACATCCCAGCCATCCGGACTTCCAATCCAGCTATCAAAGTAATAAAAATCATCAAGCGTATATTGCCAAGACAGCTCTCCAACCATGTATTGAGGACCATCTTGATACTGATAATCGACTGTCCTTCCCGGATGACGTGAGGATCTGATGTTTTTTAAATGCCAGGTAGATACTGTATTAAAATCCCATTCCAGTCTGGAATGATAGTATGTTGTATACTCTTCATATCCAGTACCACCAAAAACATACATGAGTCCGTTCTCGTCTGTGCCAGTGTTGACATTAAAATTGTCTTTCTGCAAAACAAACAATCCATTCAGGTTCGGGTCGTAGGCCGAGGGAATATACTTTCCAGACCGCCCTAATACATTATAACTGTGAATGTCGAATTCGTGATCGTTCAGTGTATTGTGATATGTATCCTTCATTTCCAGATACCTGGTGTCGTAATTGTAGGTGAAGTCCGCCGGAACATGAAATCCATAACCATACTCACTATATTCATCTGGCAGACCGTTAATAGCCCGCGAAACCAGTCCTCCGGTATGCAGGGTCCATCCTGGGCCAATAAGTCCCCGATTGTCATCCAGATTCAATCCGGAAGCATGAAAACTTAAATAAATTGGAACGTTAATATCTCCTTCCTGTATTGTATAAATCGGCACCTTAATGTCCGGAACTCCGGTAAAATGACTCACGGGAAAATCTCCATACTTTTGCATTTGCATTGTTAAGGGAGAAGGAGGAATCTGACTTGGAAGCCTGTCTTGAGAAGTAGCGTGCAGGCTAAACAGCAAAAAGGACAATTGCAAGACCACTTTCTTGATTCGCTCTGTTACTCTCTTAATTGAGCGACCCGCTGGCGCTAAACGATTAATTTGGATAGGGAACATAAAAATTGAAAAAATCATTAGAAATACAGATAGGTTTTAGTTCGGCCGCAAATAGTAAGTAGCGTTGATATTTAAGGGGTGTTGACATTCTAAAAAATGGTTCTTTGTTTTAGCGTTGAAAAACAATAATATTCGGCGCAGGTAATACTATTGGGCTCAACAATCATCAAACATAAAGAGTCAGACTGCAGTTAAACTGCAGTGGTGTAAAATAATATTGGGGTCTTTTTATTGATGCACTTTATATCTAAGTGTATTAGAAAACGGATATAAATCTTATTGTAGAGTCTAAGAACCAGACAGATGAAACTTTTCTAAACCAAGCTTAGTCCTGCTCGTTACAACAAAGCCGATCAACAGGCACAAGCCAGGCCATACAAGAAAAATTGGTCAATCATCCAGAAGTGCTGTTTGTTCAAATTATGCAATGGCATTTAGTTACCGAAGGACATCCATCAGATATGGAGCCCAGTCTTCTCTTCGACAAGTTGGAATGAATTTGTATTGGCTACTTTTTTTTAGCGAAGAATTGCTTTGTCAGGGAATTAGATGGCCTGATACTTTGTTCAGTGTACAGTTGGATGTCCTTGCCATATGTACCAGAAAAGCCAGATGAAAGACTTGATGAAAATAACGAGTTTTAGGACATTTAATACCTGTCAGTTATTTAGGAATGAAGAGACAGTGGAATCTGACAGGCCACCAGCAAATCGCCTGTCAGATGTTTTTACACAAATAAAAAGCTGCGTAATAGCAGCTCTTTATTTATTTGGCTTTGTCCTTAAGCTCTGTCACTTCTTTTCTCATATCTGAAGCTAGCGTCTTAATATCTTGCAATCCTTTGCGAACTCGTGTACCAGCAGCGCTGACACCTTTGTTGTAAAATTTGTCCGCATCTTCTTCAATTGATTTTAGCAGATCCTTTAATTGATTGTAGTTTTTCATCTTTTATTGTTTCAAACTAAGGTGCGAAAGTAAACCCACAATTTCAAGCGTTGATTTTTTAAGTACTTAGCATTTACACACCGTACCTCTTCAAAAATAATTACAGGGTTTTCAGTGGTAAACTTTCTGCGTGTATCATCTTCAATGGTCAATACAACCCTAAAAAGATTAGTGCCTAATTGTTTAGCGTCGGTGTTCTGGCCTACTTAAATCCACTAAGAATGTATTAGTTTCTAACCTATCGCCTCCATTTTTTTAAATAAGGCCCTTGTACGAAATCCTCAGCCACTAAAAACGCGAACAAATGCCGATTAACTAAATCAGTGTCAATCTGACAATTAAAACCATTTGCAATAACAAAACCTTTTTATATTTTCGCCTCGCCTAAAAACATTAATCTATCATTAAATTATGTAACAACATCACTAAACCCTAACATCTTCGAACCTTAACACAATTGTAAAACCCAGAGCACGCGCTGCTCGACATTAACTTAAAACATTGACCTACTTATTTCATGAACTGGATAAGTTATGTAGCGCCTTTAACTTTTCCACCAACTATCCGCAGGGACACGCCTGCCTGATGAAGAACTTCCGAAGTGAAACGGATAAGATCAGAACACAACTCAAAGACGTTTATTTTAAACCACACTGTCAGCATACCTTCGAAAAGTTCGTCAGCCTGCATCATACCGCTTTAGTAGAACGCCTCGATGATTTGTCATTACTGCTAAAAAACAGTAGCGAAGCACCTGGATTGTCGATGCCGACTACTTTGCACGAACATAAAGAAGCTATCCTCTCGGCTTATGCCCTGCTTAGCGACCTGCTTGAGTTCCTTCATACCTGTTTCAGTCTTTTCCTCCCAAAACACCTGCCTATTCCCAGGCAATCTCTTCAAGCCCCTGTTCAGGAAATCCGTGAGGCAAAAGAATTCGTCGAACTGGTGCTCAACACCTCCTGCGGCATTGAATTGAAACACTTAGTAATCAAACCCTTCGATAACTTCCTTTCCGGCGAAAACAACCATACCTGGCACCAGCTCTTTTATTGCAGAGCCCTGCATACCGAACTACAATGGCTTATTGAAAACGTTCAGCCCAATACCGAAAGCCTCATGTGGATGCTTTACCGGCTAAACTACAACGATCCATCCTTCTATCACCTTCTAACAACTTACATCCGCCAGCTTGATGGCGATAATTACCTCGAAACCCTCTATGATACCCGGCGGAAAATAAGGCAGCTTTTAATCGTTCCAAATCTTTTTTACAGGGAAGAGCAGGCATCGATAGGTAAATTAGTGGAGAACTGGCTCAGTGAAGAGATAGCATACATTATAAAAACGGCCAAACTGCCGATGAAGGTGGAGACTGTAAGCGGCTTGCCGGAAATCGTACCTGCCGAGAAATTGCAGGCAAACATGTCCGTTGCCGAACTTGCCTGCCTGTTCAAAGTCATGTCTGATAGCGGCCTGATCAAGATCCCCAACTACAAAGAATTCTTCCAATCTGTCGTAAGCACCTACCGCACAAAGCAGTCGCCAACCATTTCTGCCGAAAGCTTCCGCACTAAGTTCTATTCATCCGAGCCGGGTATCAAGAAAACCGTAAAACAATACATTATTACACTTATGAATCAAATAAATTTAAACCCGTAACACACTAATAATCAATGGGGTTGTTCGGGGTCCTGCAACCCCTGCAACTGGACAGGCATTGATTAAAAACTAATCTTTGCCTCCAAACCCCTAATCATGAATTACATTACTCAGCTTTCGCGCTTCTATCAAAAGGTGTATACCGACGAGCGCTTTACACCCCATCACATTAGTTTGTATTCGGGCATATTCCAGCTTTGGAACTCTGCCCATTTTCAAAACCCTATCCAGGTAAGCCGGCATGACCTGATGATACTTTCAAAAATCGGCTCGGTCAACACCTACATCCGCTGCATGCACCAGCTCGATCAGTGGCAGTACATCCAGTATTTCCCCAGCCGCAGCATCACCATCGGCAGCCGTATCCGTATTATCATTTTTGATAACAGTACTGATAACACACCTGAAACACCACTGCGACATTTGAATAAACAGAATAAAAACAATACAAACATACCAACTATAGACCAGGTCAATGTTTACTTTGAAAGCGAGAACTTCCCTGCAGAACAGGCTCTTCTCTTCTTCAACCACAACACCGCCAAAGGCTGGATGATCGGCAGCAGCCAAATCCGCAACTGGCAGGCCGCAGCCATCAACTGGGTCGCTAAACAGACTAAGTTCGAGCGCGGCGATAGCACCACAGCAAAAGCCCGCCATAGAACACCCTCCCGCCTGTCAGACCGACAGGCAAAACCCAACTACCTTTCTGTAAACACCACAAAAAACTACCATGAGCCTCTCTGAAAAATCACCCGTAGTAATCGACCTCGAAAACATCTTCCAATGGCTCGAAGAAAAGGGCCGCGCCAATTACGGCAAGAACTTTAAAATTCATCCACAGGATTACGAACTCATCTTTAAACTCATGGTATACCTCTACCGCGACGAGTACCATGCCAACAAATACGACATCGACCTCCGCAAGGGCCTGCTTCTAACAGGCCCAGTAGGCTGCGGCAAAACTACGCTCATGAGCCTTATCCGTCAACTCGACCTCCCCTCCTACAACTACGAACTCGTGTCCGCCCGCGAAATCTGCCTCCGCTTTATGGAAAGCGGCCACGCCGCAATTAAATACTATTCCTCCTTTTCCGCAAAGGCCCCGCAAGTCTTCTGCTTCGACGACATCGGCACAGAAACCGCCATGAAATATTTCGGCAACGAAACCAACGTCATGGGCGAGATCATGCTCCTCCGCTATGACCTCTTCATCCATCATGCCATCCCAACCCACATCACCACCAACCTCTCCGCCTCCGAACTCGAAAAACTCTACGGCAACCGCGTCCGCTCGCGCATGCGCGAAATGTTTAACCTCTTCGCTTTCGGTTCAGAGGCTGCTGATAAAAGAGCTTAACTTTGGTGAAAAGAGTTATGGCTTTAGTAAGCGCTCTACCTACGCAAAATGCAAAACGACCGCAGGGCCCATGAAACGTAACAGAACGTTATCACTCAATTGACCGAAGAGCGAGCGGTGGGCTGAACAGAAATGCGGCTGAGCTTATTTCTGTTCTTGAACTTTTGGTACTTTTCTTTCAAGAGAAAAGGACTAGGCCACCGCCCGGCTATGAGGGCGAAGACAGAACCTCCAGGCATGGACCTGAGTCTTCAAGGGCAGAACCTTCGGAATGAAGGTGGGTGGCGCGAAACACATTGGACTTAACTTTCACACCTCCCCCCACTCCCTATACCATTCCTCAAAAAACAACTTCAACACTTCCCTCCTCTCCTCCTCACTGCATTCGATCGAAGCCTTCAACAAACGCTCATACCGTGCAACCTTTCTATCTAAGAATTCTTGTTGCCCTTCCGAGTACTTCTCAACTTCATCCGAATACATCACCACATATTCAAGAAAATAATCAGTAGCCAACACCGATTGCTTATCCATCTCCAGATATTCTGAAGGAATAAAAACATGATTTAGCATGTGTTGCAGAAACCGTTTCGGGTGAACACCATATTTAAGGCAGGCAATTTGAAACTGAATTGGAAGGGTTAGATGTATAGTAGACATAGTATAATCAATAATTCCAAAGCTAACAAATAAGACATATATGTCCTAATTTATTAAGAATGCAATTACGTATTTGCTCTTGTGAAAAAACACTACAGGGACCATGAAGTAATTGACAAAGTAAGAGCCCGCATCCTGCAAATCAGGAAGGAGAAAGGCATTACCCAGGAAGACCTTGTACAACGGACAGGTTTCGAATTAAAGCAAATTGGTCGGATAGAACGTGGTGAGGTGAATCCTACGCTGAGTAGTATAGCGGCTATTGCTAGAGGTTTGGAAGTAGATTTGAAGCAGTTGTTTGAATTTTAAGGATCAGAATACTGTTCTGAACGAAACCTCTAATGGTCCTCGTTTTTAACGAGGACCATTAGAGTGATCAAGGGTGATGGCACCACACTATTTCATTGCCCTTCTCTCTTTTTCAAGTGCATAGATTAATCAACTAATGACTTCCCACTTTATACTTGCCAGGTATCGAGCCAAATGATCTCTTTAACCGGTTCCATGAATTAATCTGAATTACCGCGAGCGTGAGAAGCGCAATTTCCTGCTGGCTAAAATATTTCCTCAGCTTGTCATGAATATCGGCCGAATCTTCCTCAGGCCGCATTTGGGTTAGCCTCTCCGCAAATTCCAGCACTGCTCTTTCTTGCGGACTGTAATAAGGAGTTTCGCGCCAGGCAGACACCGAGATCAGGCGTATGGGATCTTCGCCTGCATGCACTGCTTCTTTAAAATGCATGTCGAGGCAGTAGGCGCAATCATTAATCTGCGAGACACGGGTGCGCATCAGTTCAAGCATACGATGATCGAGTCCACTCCTATCGATATAATCCTGAACTTGTTTCAATGCCGGGTAAAGGCCCTCCGGCCATTCGCTGTAAGTTATTCTTTCCATTTTGATGTTTTTTCGTAATGACAAGCGAACGCCCTTTGACGTGACATCTTCAACAATTACTGCAGTGCTATTAACTTTTCGGGGTTGCGAATGATGTGCACATACTTTAACAAACCGTTCTCAAATGTAAAGACATGGCAACCTGTAAGCACTCCTTCATCGAAATAGAATAGCGCAGGTTGATGATTGACCTCACCCGGATAGATGGGTTTATTTATATAAAATTTAGTATTTATACCATACAGGTAGGAAAGAGCCGCCTTACCTGTAACGGGGTTTAGAGCCGCCCTGGCTTTTCCTCCGCCATCAGAAATAACGATAATATCTTCCCGAAGTAACTCGCTCAACCGCTCAATTTCTGCACGTTGAATAGCCTGCAGATAACTATTCAATTTCTCCGTGGCAAATGTTTGGTTTATCTGGCTACCGGTGTCCTGAAGCTGCCGTTTTGCCCGGCGAAGCAATTGCCTGGAGTTTTCCTCCGTAACTCCAATTATCTCTCCGATTTCAGCATGATCATAATCAAAAGCCTCTTTGAGGATAAAAACCGCTCTTTGCCTGGCATTGAGCTTTTCAAGCAGCACCATTAAAGAATAGGATAGCACTTCTTTCCTTCTCAACGTTTCATCTGCATGATCTGTAGAAACGGGTTCCGGTAGCCATTCTCCCGGATAAGACCTGCGCATTTTCTTTTGACGGTTCTTCTGGTTGATCGAAAGATTGATCACCGTACGTGTGAGATAGGCCCGCATGTTCTCGATATGGCTAATGTCTCTGGTAATCACCTGCAGATAGGCATCCTGCACTACATCTTTTGCCTCCTGATAAGAGCCCAGAATGTTGTAAGCGTATGAGATGAGCACGGGCCGATGGGCCTCTATATGAGTTAAGCTTTGCGTGTGTAGGCTTGAAATCATTTCCTCTGTCTTAAAAAACCTAACAGACAAATAAGGTAGGGATTATGTGACAAAAATGAAAATTAGTAAGGAACCCCTGACCGGGATGGGTTACTCCGCTTTACCATTAATCTGATAATCAAAATGGATGACCTCTTCCGGCCGCCCTCCTGTTGATTGGTAGAATTTAATAGCATAGTCACTGCTACATCTGCTTGCACCATTACTCCTTCTGCACTGATACTCTTGCAATAATCATTATTATTTGAAATAAGGCTCTTACGATTCATTTCTATTGTGGTTGGGAAGTGGAAATACTTCGGATGGTGCAGTAGCCCCAAAAGTCAGAAACATTTTCTTTTACGTAAAAAGAATAATAACTTTAAAAAAACAGCAGGAATGTCGATGCAGTATTTTGATAACAGGTTTGTGGGTGGGGATAAAAATCCTCCTTTCTTACCATTTTTTCATTGCTGTGACGCTTTCTACCTGCAAAATATTATTAAGGATAGGCATCTAAAGCCGAGACCTTGTAAAGTATTCAACAACGAAGAATTATTGTATCTTTTCTACGGAAGACCAGCTTATAAATCTTCCGAGGTGCAAAATTCTAAAATGGCTAGTTTCATGCCCACTTGCTTTATATTAAAACCTGGAGCAGTTGCGGAAATCAGACGAATACTACCGTTCGACTCCGGGGGCTTCTCATTATACAAAGAATGCATGCACCCGGGAATGACGTTAGAAAGCTTCTTAATGACCCCGAGTTTAGAATCGATATCTAAAACGATCGGATACTTTTATAAAGGAAATCAGGAGTACTTACTTGCTAAACCTAATGAAAGTATTGTGTATGATCCACTAGAATTTCAAGTAGAATCATATCACACACTCATTTCTGGAAAGTTCCTCACAAACGCAGACGATAGAAAAGCGAGTATTGAGGTGCAGGTTAATCAACCAATACCATTAACGAAAGACAGTCTGGATGCTGTAATATTGCCGTCCTATCTAATGTCCTCCCAAACAGTACAGGATTTTTTTATCAATGAACTAGATACAACAGTTATTACTATTGAAAATTTCGGGGTCGCATCATCGCGCTATTATATTCATCTGTTAGAGAAAGTTCAAGAATTTTTAACGAAAAAATATTTACTCAATGTTAACTGAAGAGACATATCAACTTTGCGGTTACATTGATTATGTTCCGCAAGAACAAGGATTTATTACACCTGTATTTTCGATGGGATATGCCTATTTTTTGCAAACTACATCTGATGATAATACTATTAGTCATTTCGAAGTCTTACCTGATATCTCCATAACCGACTTGACGGTTAATTCACAACCGATATATCGAAAAGAGGGAGATAGTTGCATTTTCGGGTTTAAAGACAGCGAAACTGTATATTATGACGAAGGTCAGAACCTTGCAAATTATCTGCGAAATGTCGAGTTTGATAAATTTAAAAACGAATATTTGATTAAAAATATCAAATCATTCATCCATCATTATTCAACGGAAAAAATTGAGCGGAAGAATTTAGATTTAAATGATTGCTGGAGTCTGTGCAACTCTGTTGTTAAAGCGCAATTTAGTTTTGAGTTTTGTCGGCAATTTCAGGAGTTTGTCATCCCTATCAAGTTTGAAAGTAACATCTTGACCCTTTCGTTTTCGAACCGTAGCTTCAAGACTTTGTTTGACAACTCTTTGAAATCTGATTTAGTTACTGCGATTCAATCAGTTTATGAGGTTGATATACATATCGAAAGTATAGAAAGTCCGAACGATTTAATAAACTGGAGAATTGGAGAGATCAATGAACCTGGCTTTAGTCAAGGATCATTTGTTATTCATACACATATTCAGCCAAGACATACTTACGACTTTGAAAGCTTTTTCATTGGCGAAAATAATTCAAATGCATATGAGACAAGTATAAAGATAGCATCTTCTGGAGTTTATATGGATCCGGCGGGATTAATAATTTATGGTGACAGAGGTTCAGGTAAAACACATTTACTTAGAGCTATTGCAAATTACTTAAATCGTCATAACTGGGATAATATTCCAATATTCACCATGGATAGAAGAACTCCCCAAGTTAGTGGCATACCGTTGAGAAACATTAGCGAATTCGAAATAATTATAAATGAAGCCAAAATGATTCTTATCGATGATGCACACTTGTTTGATGAAGGAATTCCTTTCCAAGGTAAGTATTGGGATCTGATAAAATCGCAAAGTAGAAACGGCAAAAAGGTTATATGTACTTACAATATTAGTTATGCTCACGAAGAATTGAATCACAGTTTTTCTAGTTTCATCGAAGATTTTGAGAAGGTAAGCTTGAATCGTCCTGACTTCAGAGATAAAATTAATTTAATCAAATATAAATCTCGGTTTAAAAATCTTTGGATAGACGATGGTAATATATCTAGTCTTGCGCAAATACTACCCGACAACGTTGCTGGTATTGAACGTGGCTTGACTTGGGTGTATTTAGATTGCTTGGCATCAGAAAGAAACCTAATAGATTGCAAATACTCTTTTTGGGGGAATGATAGGGGTACATTAAAACACCATAGGAGAGACATAGTGTCAAGATTACCTTTATTAAAGGACTTGGTCTCGAAGTTTATAGACCTTCAAACTTTTCATTCGAGATATACTGATATTGTCTATAACGAGAAAGTTCGTGCAGTTAATGATTTAACTATATTCTTGATTGAACTATACTACTACGACATGACAATGGATGACGCTTTAAATAAACACATGAAAGTTTCAAAGGATTACTCTTTTCATTATTTTCAACATCTCTTATATAGCAATTTGGGATTTAAGAACTCCATAGTTAGTATACACAAAGAGTATTTGAGAAATTTAGAGACTAAGGAGAATAATTGAAGGGACACTGAAACAATCACCTCTTATTAATTTCGAAAACCATCTTCCTTGCGGTTAAAACGAACTCTGAACAAAGTTGATTTATTTCATGACGATTTACATCATTAATGAGCAAGTATTCTCCGTCCACGTCAGTTAGTAAAGTAAATAGTCTGTTATAACATTTCCTTAAAGGCTGGACTTCAAAGTTTTGAACTTCAAAGGCGTCCATAGTTTTGGAAAACCGAGTAATATTAGAGTATAGTCGATTTAAATTGTTTAAGAGTTTCTGCAACTCAATTGATTCGTCTTCAGTGGTACTGTCTTCAATTTTATTTATATCCTCTTCAATGATTTTCAAATCGGAGATTAGATACTCCTTTTCGTATCGTTGTTCGGTCAGTCTTTTAGTAATAAACCAAGCTAACCAAAACGTCAAGATTGATGAAACTATGAGTGAAAATACATCGAAAGGAACTAATTCTTTAGAAACAGTCAGCACAGAAAACCAAGACTTTTCATATAAAAACCGTGAAAAAATCACGCATAATAACATGGTGATAACATACAGGGCGTAAAAAGTTATCTTTTTCCCCATATCTCCTCAACAATATATGAAATCGAATTGCTGAAATATTTGGAATGAAATATCAAAGTTTTATAAACTTCCTCAACACCAAATTCTCTGGATAGTTCTCCAAATGATTGATCAAGAAAGGAACTACCATACCCTTTGGTCCCATCCAAATAAATATGCAATTTTTCATTTTCCTGCATGGCCGATTGATATTTTTCCTTCAAAACTTCATTGTAAAACAACTCCCCCGAAAATGGACCTAACTTAATCCACCTTCCCCCAAGCTTATCATTAAAATCCTTTGCAATCTCTATCTTGAATCTTTCCATTTTTGAAAATTGTTGAAGTCTATAGTCCAACTATAATATGTGCCGACAAAATTTGGATTTTTAGTTGCCACGTACTCGCCATTATTAAAGTGTAAAGATATTGTATTTGTTATTAATACAATATTTGAGAAATATCCACTATTTATCATTTTTTGTAACTCTGGTAATCCTCTACCTCTATTAGTAAGTTTTGTCGAGGAGCCTAACCTCCCATGTAGAGAATCCAGGACTACATATTTAGCTCCTAGAAACCAATACTTTAAGGGGAGTCCTGCTTGCTTATGAGATTCAATAATACCTTTACCCATATCAACAAAGGTATACTTGATTGACCTTGTATTACGATCAATTTCATGAGTTAGCCACCAATTAATGTTTTTTTCTCGTATCCCATGCTCTACCGCGTTGCCGATAAGCTCTGTTAAAAATACATTAAAGGGGGAATAATATTCCTTGATCCCTATTTTAGTTAACTCTTTGACAATGGTATCAATTAAAGTTGGATTTACCAATCGTTCTTTTTCAGCTTCATTAATCTCTAGTGAAGTAATTTTATGGTTTTGATGGAAGACCTTATTATCCTTTAGCTTGAACATCTTATGGATAAGTTTCAAGCAAGGAAAAGCTCCTTTTCGAAAAAAGACATTCCTATTAAATATGACTGATTTTTCAATCTGCGCTGCAAATACGATCCAATCACCTTTCGTAATGTCGCGCAGATTTGAAAAGTCTATTGCTATAAATTTATCTTTTGTTGAAGTTACTTCTTTCAGAACTGTTACCGTAGATTTTATGTGATTATGTTGTAATAAAAAAGATATGGGCAACTTTATAATTCGCATCGGTTATTCAAATTGTAGTCAAAATATTTCAATCAATGATTCCTTAGGTTATTCAAATGCATTTAAATATTGACTTTGTTTCTCCTTATTGAAGAACCGCTGGATGATTATTCGAGCTGGAAAAATCACCAATAACGTGAAAGCAAAGGTGGCTATACCTTTAAAAAAATCCTGTTCAATAGGAGCTAATTCGTTGGCAAACTTCAAAACTCCTGCTATATAATTCCAACTACTTGCTTGCCAAAAGAAGATCAATGGAACTTGTAAAACAATAATGACTATAGGGATTAATAACCATAAAGACTTATTCTTCCAGGCTTTTAGTTTTCGTGAACTCTCTATTGCATTTAATCGACCAGTCAAATTAGAGTTTTCTATTTTCAATATTGTAACTTCATTCTCTTCTTCCTTGACTTTTACCTCATCATCTAAGCTCAACTGAACATTTGAAATGCGGGCAGAAGGTTTTTGAACCTTCATCTTTCGTAACGTCTTTTCGTATAATTGAATCGAACCGCTTAGATCACGAAGCTGGTTTTCCAACTTTTTGTTCTGGTAGTTAGTTTCTGATAGGTCGCCACTCAGCTCAGTTAAAGTTGAAGATTGTCTGTTTAACTCTTCCTGTGCAGCCTTATACTCTTCCTCTAGGTAAACATATTGTCTTTGAATTTCAGATTCAACAAATTCAGCTAACTCCTCCTGCTTAGTTTCTAAATCTTTAAATTTATTTAGAAAAAGTTCATCTTTCAAACAGTTAAGGATCATCTTCTCGTCTGATATACCCATGTTATGGAAGTATTTTACACTTCTTATCGCAATCTTTGAAGAAACAGTATTACTTACTAACGCAGGAGTGGAGATTGTACTTACAAATGCTCGACGATAATCTTCTGTTACAACGGGACTGTATTTTAAAACTTTTCGTAATAAGATGGAAGGAGAGAAGAAAGCCGGAATGCTCACACCGACCCCTTTTTTCAAAGTTTCGAAACTGTCAAACTTCAATAAGGTTTTGTCCTCTGTAACGCCAAAGTATTTGACGTCGGCAATACTATTAATTCTAGAAGATCTTAAAAATAATATGGCTTCTCTGAGAAAAATGTCATGTGATATTTGGTTAATATCCTTCACACCTTTAATTTTTAATCCTTTCTCTTGTCTAAGGTCATCTAGATAGGCGAGGTGCTGAGAGTATTTACTCTCCTGAATCCTTAGGTATTCTTCACTGCTCGATAGTTGTTCAAAGCTTGATCTAAATATTTCTAGCTTTCTTGTTTTTAGGTTATTTTGCGCATGACTAATTACCTCTGATGGATGGGGTGTATTGTCCATATCCTCAAGCTTCTTTTCGAAATATCGCTGCGCGAAACTGTCAAGTTTGTCAGATTTTACTAATGCATTAATTTGTGAATAGCTCAAATTGCTGGGAATCACACTCTCAAAATCCTTACTCTTGGTCTGAAGTTCTTTAAGGGTCTGGGGTAAATATTTAAAGGAGATATTTAATTGTGTACCCACTTCAATCAACGCCTTTGCGATATTGTATTCGGTATGTGAGTGGAGGTTAAGTATCGAGTATAAAAAATTAGTATCTACTAAAACGGTCCAGTCGAAAGTGATATCTTGATATATAAGATCATATTCCTCTTTTGATAACCCAAGAGCAAAGAAAGCTTCGGCTTTCGACGATAGGCTGATCAAATAATCAAGAGTTTCTACACTAATAACGTTGGCAAAATCTTCAATATATCTTTTAAAAGAAGTTGATAGTTCCCGGTCTGTAAGTTTTTCACAATACTTCTTAAGTAAACTAATAAGATCTGCATCTTCGTCTGAAGAACCATCCACTTTAGGTTTAAAGAAGTTTAATGCACTCTTACCTTGAAGAAGAAAGCACTCATAAATATACTCTGTCAGTATATTCCATAGCTGTTCGATTTCTATTTCATTCAGTTTGCGAGACGAATAACCGCAAATTTGTGTCCTAAATTGTTCAAAACGGTGTAATCTAGCAGCGTCGTTTCCACGGTCAATTTTCCGAATTTCAGCTTCTCTTTCTAGCGTTAATGAATATTTTTTGTTCTCTACCTTAACAAAGTTAAAATCAACAAGAGTAACTAAGGACGATTGTAATTCCTCTTCATGTAGTTCAATTGAAAACTCCAAGTTGATGTATTCTTTCAACGCCCTAACATCTATATTTTCCTTAACCGAATATAGAATGTATTCTATAATACAGTCTATAGTCTTGTCGCGCGCGTCAGATTTTGCTAAATCTAACGATCTAATGATTTTATTCAATTTCATATGTACAGATCGAGATCTACTTAAGGTAGATTTTCCATTTTCTCATCACACTGATACCTTCTGATAGTCAAGATACTACATAGGTCAATTATCAAATTTACGGATAACCATCGAAATAGATTTAACTGTGGAAAAAATCATTACCCTTCTGATTTAAGAGTTCAGCGCAGCGCTCTTAAATCCTCTTGGAAAATCAGGCTCCGCCCGGCGATGTAGAAAAACCTTTATTTCCGACCGGCCCTTGCTGACGCGAGCGTTTCGCTCGTGGCCACGATGATATGCCGTTTAGAGGATGCCTATATCCCTCTCTGGTTTAAGAGTTCAGCGCAGCGCTCGTAAATCATCTTGAAAAATCAGGACTCCGTCCGGCGATGTATAGAAACCTCTTGCTGACGCGAGCCTTTCGCTAGTTGCCACGATGATATGCCGTTTAGAGAATGCCTATATCAAAAAGATTCTCCCTTGCTGACGAGAGCGTTCCGCTCGTGTCCACGATAGTCTGTGGTCTATAGAAGATTATCTAATACTCCCATCTGTATTTGAGTCATGCTTAGATTTTTCATTATTTGGTGCAGTGCTAATATTTAAGCCGTAGCGAGATGCTAAGACCAGTAGTGAATACATCATTATTCAAGCACGTAACCGGCATATTTGATTCTTCGTTGTGAAAGTCATTCATTAGGCCTAGGGAATTGATTTATTATTGCTAAAAACCTCGCTTGACAGTTTTCATTGTAGACTTCTTCATTCCCCATTATCCATTTATATGTATTGGGATATAAAAATTCTAAAATTTTATATGATGACAACCAAAATGCACTCTCAAAAAGTTGAATTTGAAGTTGGCTTTTTTCTGTGTCTATAGAAAGCAAGAAATCCCCAGCTTCGACAAAAGTCTCTTGCTTATATTTATTATAAACTACAGTCAAAGCTTTCTTTGATTTGTTGCTCCGGTGGGCAATATAATTTCTCAACACATAGTAATCGTCAATTCTTTTAGAAGTCTCTTTGTCAAAATTTAAAAATGGATTTCGATTGTCCACTAAGATCTTTTTAGAAACTGACTTCAAGTTACTGGCGCTCCTTATATCGAAATAACCAAGGCCATTTAAATAAGCGACACACTCATCTGTCGTTATTTCTTTAGGTAGTTTCAAAGACAGTTGACCTCCTAACGCGCTTGTGTCTTTTTGCAAACACTCACATATTATTTTTTCAATATACCATTCCCAATCGCAAACAGTTTTGATGGTGAAGGCCTCGAAAACTTGAATGACTTCGTATTTCGAAAACACTTTACCTGTCAGTGCCATAATTTTATAAGCAAGAAAATCGGCTTGAGAAAACAAGCGCGACATATACATGATCGTATACTGACAGCCAATAGACTTTAGTTCTAAATTAGCCGCATTCCGGATTTCTTCTTCAGTCATTCATTTATTATAATTTTGCAAAACGTTTAGGGCTTTAAATTTAGCAGTTTATTCAACGTCACTCTGCCTCAGCACTAATTAAATAGAAAGAACCTCCCCCTTCTGGTTTAAAAGTTCAGCCCAGCGATGTTAAATTATCTTGAAAAATCAGTACTCCGTCCGGCAATGTAGAAAAACCCCTTGCTGACGCGAGCGTTTCGCCCGTGGCCACAATGCTATTCCGTTTAGAGGATACCTATATAAAACAGATTCCGAAATTCTGATGTTCCTTAATCATCATCTAAATTAAAAGACATGGCAAAACGAGGAACAAAAGTGGAGCGCAATTCCGTATCGGAACAACCCCACGAATTAGCATACGAAGCAAAAAAGCAAGGCACAACCCCAAAGGAAGTATCGTCAGCAAAAAAATCAGCTGGCTCGAATCAACGTAAGGCTGTCGAGAAAAAACTCTCGGCGAAGAAATAACAAATATTTAATATAAACATTCAGCCCCGAAAGGGGCTTTGTTGTCTCCGGCAGATGAAAATAGCAACGTACAATATCAATGGTATAAACGGCAGATTAGAGATCTTGCTGCGCTGGTTGAAAGAAGCCCGGCCGGATATTGTATGCTTGCAGGAGCTCAAATCTGAAACCAGTAAATTTCCGGAGCAAGCCATCGCGGATGCCGGTTACCAGGCCATCTGGCATGGCCAGAAAAGCTGGAACGGCGTGGCTATTCTTTCGAAAACAGACATCCGGGAAATGCGCAGAGATTTGCCAGGCAGCGACAACGAGTTCACACACAGTCGCTACATAGAAGCATTTATCAACGGCATCGTCATCGGCTGCATCTATCTTCCAAATGGCAATCCATACCCGGGACCAAAGTTTGATTATAAATTACGCTGGTTCGAGCGGCTTGCCGCTCACGCAAAAGACCTGGCTGATTTAGATTTTCCGGTTATTCTCATAGGCGACTACAATGTAATGCCAACCGAACTGGACACCTACAAGCCAGAAAAATATCTGGAGAACGCGCTCTACCGTCCTGAAACCCGGAAGGCATACAAAGACCTGGTAGATCAGGGCTGGACCGATGCAATCAGAACCCTTTTCCCTAACGAACGCATTTACACTTTTTGGGACTACCTCCGCGATGCCTACGGCAGAAATGCCGGATTACGTCTCGATCATTTCTTACTTAATAAAAAAGTAGCCGGCCGGCTGGCCGCTGCTGCCGTTGATAAGCACGTCCGTGGATGGAAAGGCTCCAGCGACCACGCACCGGTCTGGATAGAATTGGCAGATCAGGATGTTCCACAAACCAAGCGTTCATCTAATAAGTCAAAACCTTTAGAAACCAAAATTGAGGAGGCGGAAACTCACAGACAGGAAAACGAGATTCCAATAGCTGATTTACAAACCTTATTGAAGGACGCGCCCAAATCTGAGATACCATTAAAAATTAAGCCGATGAAGGCAACGCTGGTCGACGCCCCTTTCGACGACCCTGGCTGGATCTACGAAATCAAATGGGATGGCTACCGTGCTGTGGCTACGGTTCAAAATGGACAAGCTGAATTGGTTTCGCGCAACAATCTCACCTTCGACCAATTTGCTCCCATCAACAAAGTACTGGAAAGCTGGAAGCTCGACCTTGTTTTGGATGGCGAAATAGTCGCACTTGACGAACAAGGCAACGCCAACTTCGGCGCGCTGCAGAACTGGCGCAATACTAAAAACACCACGCTGGCTTATTTCGTATTTGATATCCTTTGGTACAATGGAAGGCTGCTCACAGCATTTCCACTCTACCAAAGAAGGGAAATATTGAAGGCCCTCCTACCCGAAAACGACTTGGTTCGTTTAAGCCAGGCATTCGAAGTCGACGGTATCGAGTTTTTCGAAGCAGCAAAAAAGATGAAGCTCGAAGGCATTATCGCAAAACGAGCCGACAGTCTCTACACGTCGGATACTCGCTCTCGCGACTGGCTGAAAATTAAAGCGAAGCTCCGGCAGGAAGTGGTGATTGCAGGATTCACTAAAAATGATGGTACAGTAAAGTATTTCAGCGCATTGGCTATTGGTGTATATGACCAGAAAGGCGTGTTGCGCTACATCGGCAAAGTGGGAACGGGCTTCAATACTATCACCCAAAAGGATATGATGGAGCAGTTCAAACCACTGATTACTACCGAATGTCCCTTCGACATTGAACCTGATGTAGACGAGCCCTCCACATTTCGCCCGAGACGGTTGGGAGCAAAAGCTACCTGGCTAAAGCCAGAGCTGATTTGCGAGGTCGAGTACGCCGAAATCACACACGACGGTAAGGTTAGGCAAGCTTCCTTCAAAGGTATGCGCTATGATAAAAAACCTCTGGATGTCGTCATGGAAATTGAAGCGGATACTGACGATATAGTTGAGGAAGCAAATCTTCATGCTGATATGGAGATCGTAAAGAATGAGGAACCCAAAGCAAAAAAGTCCAAAGCCGCCAAACCCAAATCTTCTGCACCAGTTACAGACCTCCTAATCTCCTCAACCAACGACATCGAAGAGAAAAAGATTGACGGCCACCTGCTTAAGTTTACAAACCTGAACAAACTATACTGGCCCGAGGATAAGATTACCAAACGCGACATGTTTAATTACTATCACCAGGTTGCTCCCTTCATGGTCCCTTATCTCAAGGACCGGCCAATGTCACTTAACCGTTTCCCTGGTGGAATCCACAGCAAAAGCTTCTACCAAAAGAATGTAAGAGACTCTGCTCCCGACTGGGCCGAAACCATGCCTCATACCAACGAAACCGGCGAAGAAAAAGACTATTTGCTAGGAAATAACGAAGCCACCTTATTGTGGATGGCAACTTTAGGATGCATTGAAATGAACCCATGGTTCAGCCGTGCACAATCTCCCGACCACCCCGATTACTGTGTAATCGACCTCGACCCGGATAAACAAACCTTCGACCAGGTGATACAAGCAGCACAGGAAGTCAGGAAAGTCCTCGATGCGATCGATGTTCCCAGTTATCCAAAAACATCGGGCTCAACAGGTATACATATCTACATTCCCCTCGGCGCAAAATACACCTACGATCAAAGCCAGCTCTTCGCCAACATTATAGTCAAACTGGTCCAAAAACAAATTCCGGAATTCACCACACTCGAGCGAATGGTTGCAAATCGCAAAGGAAAAATGTATCTCGACTACATGCAAAACCGGCCGGGAGCTACAATCGCAGGCGTCTATTCCCTACGACCCAAACCCGGCGCAACCGTATCAATGCCACTAAGCTGGGATGAAGTCAGGCCAGGACTCACAA
Organism: Paradesertivirga mongoliensis; assembly: GCF_024436395.1. Taxonomy (GTDB): domain Bacteria; phylum Bacteroidota; class Bacteroidia; order Sphingobacteriales; family Sphingobacteriaceae; genus Paradesertivirga; species Paradesertivirga mongoliensis. The sequence continues at coordinate 1,024,029 of NZ_JAFMZO010000003.1, forward strand.
TGCGCGATTTCACTATTCATAGTGCGCTTGACAGGCTGAAAGAGACAGGCGATTTGTTCACCGGGGTGTTAGGTGAAGGGATCGACCTGAAAACCACTATTCAGAAAGCTCAAAGTGTGTTTGGTTGAAATGGCAACCCCACCACCCTTCACCAACCTCCCCTACGAAGACCATGAATCCCGCAGTGCCGGGTAAAGTTTTGCCATCAGCGAGCCATGTGTGAAAGCAAAGGGCATTGGCTGGTGACCTTAAGCTCGGCCTCAGCGCTTGGGGGAGCCAGACGTAGCCCGCGCGCTGATGGCTGAACTGTGTGAGGGCTTTGAGCAAAAAGCACCTCGGGATTCATAAGGCGTTTTGGTCCTTTTGCGCCGTCAAAAGGACTAGGCCTCTCCGCGGCCATGAGCGGATCCGAGACAGGTGTTCATCAAACTCTCTCTAAGATAAACACTTCAAAACCACTTACCTTATTATCCTCCCCAACTCCTCCACCCATGCTGGCGCGAGCGTGTCGCTCGTGTCCGATGACTGTGACGTTTAGAAGATTATTACCTGCCACTAGGTTTACACTTGTTCGTTGTCAAAAGTAGTATTAACGCCGTGTGCCCGGAGGGATTCGAACCCGTTCTATTCTAGCGTGCAGTAAGATTTTATTCCTGCTAATATCCAAGTCTTCACGAGACGCTAAAACCAGTATGGAAATCCTTTTGCAAGCATTTAACTACCATAAAATCCCCATTTTAATAACGGCGCCTCCTTACCTATCCAGTGCTGTATTTTTTCTGTAATTGACTTCCTGTGAGCAGCACCCAATAGCAATACGGCTGTTCTATAATTCATCGTGAAGTTATAAGGTTTCAAATCCCCCACCAAAATATCAACACCCTCAAATTGCTAATATTTTTAGCATTATATTTGCTCTGATTCAATTATGATTAGAGGAATTCAACAACGGGCAGAGCAAAAGATTTCAGGGTTTCAGTCACCCGCAGACGACTATTTAGAAGGTCGATTGAATATTACAGATGTACTGGTAGTCGATCCCGAGTGCACCTTCTACTTTCAAATGGATAGCAACATGATGGTTAATCATGGTTTAAGGTCAGGAGATCTCCTGGTGATTGACCGCTCGCTAAAGCCGGTAAAAGATGCCATTGTGATAGCTTTTGTGGATGGTTGTTTTTATTGCAGACGCTATGATGTGGTGAATCAAAAACCGGCTCTCATTGGAGATGAAGACAGGATTGAAACAACAGACGGCCAGGTCTTGCAAATCTGGGGAGTGGTTACCTCCATCTGCAGAAATACACTTCCATTAAGTTTAAGAAAAGGAAAATACAGACGTGTTTGCACTTTGTGATTGCAATAACTTTTATGTCTCTGCCGAAAGGATGTTCAAACCAGAGCTAAACGGACAGCCTGTGGTGGTGCTCTCCAATAATGATGGTTGTGTAATAGCCAGAAGCGAAGAAGCAAAAGCGTTCGGAATCAAAATGGGTGATCCCGAATTCCTTGTCCGCGACCTTATCAAGACGTACGACATTAAGGTATTCTCCAGTAACTATGTGTTATACGGCGACATGTCTGGCCGTGTAATGTCAAATTTGGCCAGATGGTTTCCTAAACTGGATGTCTACTCCATTGATGAAGCCTTTGGCCTCTTGGATGGGGTCACAAACCTTGATACCTACATTCCCAAAGTTCGGGAATCTGTAGTGTTAAATACCGGTATTCCCGTTTCAATAGGCGTAGCGCCCAGTAAAACCTTAGCCAAACTAGCCAATAAACTCGCGAAGAAAAACGGGGGCACTTTGGTACTCGACACTGATGATAAGATAAGCAAGGCGGTGAAAGATTATCCTGTAGAAGATCTTTGGGGAGTAGGCCGGCAATACCTGAAGAAGTTTAAAGAACTGAACATTGAAACGGTTGGACAATTGCGGGAGATGCCCGAAATGTGGTTCAAGCAGCATATGACCATCATGGGTCAGCGTATGTGGAACGAGCTATGGGGACGCTCAGCTATCAATATCGACGACGCTCCGGTCACAAGAAAAGGCGTCAGTGTGAGCAGGTCTTTCAGGAATTATATTGAAGATGCCGATGTCCTTTCGGAAGCCCTTACCATGTACGCAAGCAGATTAGGCGAAAAGCTTCGAAAGGAGAAACTCTGCTGCCTTTATTTACAAGTATTCCTGTATACCAATGTTCACCGGGAAGACCACCCGCAGCATTACCCGAGCCAAACCCATAAGCTTGTGATAGCGTCTAACAACACCCATGATCTGGTGAAAATTGCGACTAAGGTTTCGCGAATGCTTTTCAAACCCGGGATAAAGTACCGGAAGGCAGGCGTAATTGCAACCGGACTGATACCAGAGAACGAACTTCAGTATAACATATTCGACGAGCACGATGGCGGTGAAAAAGACGGTATTTCCAAAGCTATCGACACGATCAACTTAGCTTATGGGAGAGGCACTATCCGTATGGCCAGTGAAGGCTATGAGAAGTCATGGAAGCTGAGACACGAATATCTGAGTAAAGGATACACTACCCGGTGGAATGATATTATAAAAGTAAAATAAGTTTGTTATGCCGATAGTCAGAATCAGATTCAATGGAAAGATCCATACCAGGAGAGTGACGTAGCACTGATACACCAAATGCACCCAGTCGGACCGGCCTCAGAGGATTGAGCGTTTAAAAAGGTTGAAAGAAAGTTTTTAGAAAAAGAACATAATTAGCTGCAAGAAAGCAATCCGGAG
>NZ_JAFMZO010000004.1 GCF_024436395.1 Paradesertivirga mongoliensis
TGAGTTCGAAGAAACTTTTATATATTCGAAGAGAACATCTGACACTTTTTAAAACCTATTAACTGTCAGATCAAGTTGTGGCTATTACACATAAAGCCTCTACGCTATTTATTCCACATTCTCTTGACCGGTTTTTCGACTTCGCTTCTGGTGGCTTAACAGATTATCACCTACCGATATATTCTCATTTAGGCATTCAGTAGCTCCGATAATTTCCTTTCATCTGGCAAAACGCCTCTCAGGGCATCCGGGATATGTCTCGTAGTTTTAAATGTCGCAGCACCCATGGCAGTACCAAGTGATCTAAATGCGTACTCCACAATGGTATTAGACTTCTCCTTACAAAGTATTATTCCTATGCTGGAGCTCTCATTAGGTAGCTTTACCTTATCATCTAAAACATTGAGATAAAAATTAAGCTGTCCTGCATATGACGGTTTAAATTCACCTTTCTTTAATTCAAAAGCAACAAGACATTGCAGATGTCGATTGTAAAACAGTAAGTCTATAAAAAACTCTTGTCCATCCACTTCAAGCCGGTACTGATTACCCATGAAAGCAAAGCCTTTACCTAAGCCCAGAATAAATTTCCTGATGTTATTTACAATTTCCGTTTCAATAACTCTTTCGTCTTCTGTACCATCTAGGTTCATGAAATCCCATAAGTATTCGTCCTGAAACAACTGCAATGCTGTTTCTTTGACGTCCTCCCGGACTGTGCTATTGAAATTATTAGGTAATTTTCCCTGATGTTTATATAGCTTCTCAGCTATTTTCAGCTCGAGGATAGATACAGGCCAAGATTGAAGGGCGGTATTCCGAATATAGAAAAGGCGTTCCTCTGTGTTTTTACACTTATTTAATAGAATTAGATGATGTGTAAAGCTGATTGAATAGAATAGTTCAATATCATTTTCTAATTGTGCAGTCGCTGACTGCACAATTGAAACACTTGAAATTTGTGCAGTTGCCGACTGAACAAATTCTGTATTCTCATAAGCCTCGGCGAACTGCTTCATATTCATTAAGTTTCTACGAGAAAAACCCTTAAGACCCGTTAACTCATTTTGGAGATCCAATGCCAGTTGACCTATTACTTTAGCGCCCCATTTTTCTGAAGCGGCTTTTCGGGACAGCTTTATGCCAGTGCTGAGATATAGTTTTAATAGCTCACGGTTTGCGAGACGGGAAGCTTCATAACGGCTATGTATGATATTCTGCTTTAATTCTCTAATTAGTTGCAGATAGGATTCGTTCGTTTTCATAGAGGTGTAGATTAACCTAATTTCAAGTGTAGTTTCGCCATATCCTCACTAATCTTTCTCTCGAGTACTCGGGCGTAGACCTGCGTTGTCGCAATCTTCGTGTGTCCAAGCATCTTGCTCACAGTTTCAATAGGAACACCATTAGAAAGTGTCACTGTCGTTGCGAAAGTGTGCCTCGCGAGGTGAAAGGTTATATTCTTCTTAATCCCGCACAGGTCTGCGATTTCCTTTAAATAACTATTCACCTTTTGATTCGATATCATGGGGAATATTGTACCTCTGGAACTTGCCCGAATATTATCTCTGTACTTTTCAAGTATCTGCAAGCCCTTTGGGAGGATGGGGGTGTTCACAGGAACATTGCTTTTTTGGCGGTGCGTTTTTATCCAATCCTTCCCGTCAAATGCTTGTATGACGTTTTCGGGCTTTAGGTTAATGACATCTATATAGGCAAGGCCAGTATAGCAGCAAAACACAAACAGATCCCGCACCATTGCAATTCGTTCAACTTTCATTTCCTTGGTTTCAATGATCTTTAGCTCTTGAGCCGTGAGGAATTCTTTATCGACTTTGAGGAACTTCATTTTGTACTTTTCAAACGGGTCTCTGGAGAGCCATTCTAGCCTAACAGCAAGATTGAGCATTTTGCGAAGCCTTTCGAGGTGTTTCATAACTCCGTTATTACTCATGCCGGCATGGTGGTCGAGTGGCTGATAGTTTCTTAGGTAGTGTTCGAAGTCCTGAATGAACTTGTAATTGAGTTCGGATAGATGTACGTCCTTAGCTTTTATCTTATCCTTTAGAAATAGCTCCAGGTACTTTTGAGTGGTGTAGTAGTTCTTAAGAGTTCCCCAAGCAAGCGTATTCTGTTGGGTCGTATTATGGTACTCTATCAGCTTTCTAAGAGTATGTTCATCTTCTCCAGTCCGTTGAAAGGCTTGCTTAATGGCCTCAGCTGTTATTATCTTTCTGTTCACCTGTAGCTGGCGATAACAATCACCTAGCTCATTTCGAACATCTTCAAGGTAGTTGTTCAAATCTTTCCCTTCGACTGTCGAGGTTTTGCCGCATCCTTTTCGCTTGTCCCATTGCTTTATGTTGACCCAATGCTTCAGGGCCATAAAGATTTTTTTACCGTTTACCGTGATGCATACATAAACCGGTGCCTTACCATCCTTCATCTTATCCGGCCTGATGGTGAAGTAGATTCCATAGCTGTTTGTAGTTTTCATATTCCTCCTTTTGATATACTTTGTGATTATTTGGTATTCCAAATGATCATTTACGGTATCAAAACAGGGTAAAACAGGGCAAAAAATACCAAATTTTACTAACGCAACATACTGTATTACAACTAGTTGCACCTCTTTTGAATACCTCAAATGTAAAAATCAAAAACAGGTAGTCGAATAGGTACCAGACACTTTAAGATTCTTTGGGACAGATTGGGATTGACTTAAAGCAAAAAAGCCTGTAAATCAGATGATTTACAGGCTTTCGAGACACTTTGTGAGTGCCATTCGTCGGGGTGGCAGGATTCGAACCTACGACCTCCACATCCCAAATGTGGCGCGATACCGGGCTACGCTACACCCCGAACTTTTTACCGTTTGATTGTTTAAACAAGCTCCCGGTTTGGGACTGCAAAGATAGAATTTCTTGCAGCTTAATCAAATATATTTTCGAAATATATTTTTGCGGAGAGAGAGGGATTCGAACCCTCGGTACCGTTGCCAGTACGACAGTTTAGCAAACTGTTCCTTTCGGCCTCTCAGGCATCTCTCCTTTACTAAAATTTAAAGAACTAAACCCCTTTTCAGGGAGTGCAAATATAGTAATTCAAGTATGCGTTCAAAAAATAATTTTCAATGATTTCTTTACTGATTTATTGTTGCAGAGATAACCTTCAGCTTATCAGGATATACCGTTGTAAAAATCAGGAATTCATCGCCACCATCGTTGATTTTATGTTTTTTCTTTAGCTCTTCGGGCGCGTGTGGGAAGTTTCTCGTTATCACATTGGCCTTTCTTATGGTGTTTTGTTTTATAAAGGTCTTATAATCATACACTGCCTTCACTTTAAATACCCTGCCAATAAAATCCGGAACTAGCACCTCCGACGTGTAGAGGTGTGTATTTGTCTGTAATTTTAAAATCGGAAATCGAGCTGCAATGCTTTTAAAGCATCCGGCTTTGAGCAGCGCCACATTAGGTTCATACAGGTAACCAAGTGGCTCAGAGAACGGTCCGGAGTCCGCATTCTTTTCTTCGCTAAGCTTAAAGTTAAATAATCGCTGATCTGCGTCGCTAAGTGCAACACAGCTTATCTCAGGCTCAGCGGTAAAATCCCGGTCTATTATCCATAAAAGCTCTTTGCAGTCATTTTTGACACTTACTACATGCACTTCGCTCACATTGCTTAGTTCTTTTAACCCAGACTGGATGTCGAAGAGGGGTGAGGTTTTAATAATAATGCGTGTGGCTTTGGATAGAAATAACTGCAGATGCGACACCACATCTGGCTCTGTATCTTTCAAAAGAAATACCTTTTTGTTTTCGATACGCCTTGAAGGGTCAATGTAAATGGTATCAAAAATCTCTTCGGTGGATTGAAGGTAGAGCAGGCTATCATGATTTACAAAGCGGATATTTGTTGCACCCAGTACGCTCAGATTATGCTGCGCAATCTGCGAAAGTTCGGTATTCTTTTCACAATGGATCACTTCCTTTGCTTTTTTTGAAAAGTAAAAGCAGTCTACTCCGAAGCCGCCGGTTAAATCTATAACCTTATCGCCCTTAAGCAGATTACTTTTATATCCGGCGGTTACTTCCGATGAACTTTGCTCTATTGAAAGCTTTGCCGGGAAGACGATTTCGGGTGTAGAAAACCATAATGGAAGCTTTTTTTGCGAGCGCTGCTTGCCATCGAGCTGCTCGGCCAGTTCCCTCGCAGAAACTTCAACGAAGGGGCTTTTAGAAAGCGCAATCCGATTTACATCGTCCTTAAGGTATTTTTCAAGGAAGCGTTGTACCTCCGGTTTAATTATATTTGAATTCATTATGCCTGTGCATCTCTCAGCACCATTTGTGCAGTATGCCTGCTGATTTGCTCTAGTATCACCGTTTTACTGGCGGTAAGTTGGCTAATCACTTCTTTATTGAAATGTCTGATGGTTAGCAGTTGTAAGCCGGTATTGTATTTTACCTTGAAACTCTTTTCCAGAACCGACATTAGCTTTGGAAGTCTTCTGTCATCTGCATCGACGCATGCCGAATAGCTAATTGCCGACAGTTGCATCATGTTTACCTTGATATGTTCAGCGGCGAAAATCCCGTAAAGGTCACATAAATGATCTTCGGTAATAAACGATAAATCCTGCGTCGAAATACTGATTAGTACCTGATTGTTTTTTAATATAATGGCCGGCTGGGTAATTTGAACGTTGCTCTCTTTTATACAAGTTCCTGGTTCTAATGGTGATAGAAAAGGCTTCACCATCAAAGGGATCTTTGAGTTTTGTAGGGGCTTTATCGTTTTAGGATGAATCACAGTAGCTCCATAAAAAGTCATTTCCAGAGCATCCCGATAGGATAATTCCTCATACTTTACCGTATTCGGGAATAATTTCGGATCGGCATTCAATACTCCGGGCACGTCTTTCCAGATGGTTACCGCTTCAGCGTTCAGGCAGGAAGCAAAAATAGCAGCCGTATAGTCAGAACCTTCACGTCCGAGTGTTGTGGTAAAGTTCTCTGATGTTCCTCCAATGAATCCTTGCGTTACAGCGACCTGATCCGACAGTATTGCCGGTATATTTTGTTGTATGGATTTTTGTGTCCTGGCCCAGTCCACTTTTCCTTCCCGGTAGGTGTTATCGGTATGAATATAACTTCTGGCATCCAGCCATTTGGCGGCTATGCCCGAATAGTTGAGATACGCGCTCACAATTCGGGTTGAGATCAGTTCGCCCATCGACACAATCTGATCATAGGTGTAATCAAAATCGTCGTGCGGCTCTTCTTCCAGAATCCATTCTATTTCAACGAAGGTATTAGCCACCTCATTATAAACAGGGTGGTTTCTGTCTTCGAAAAGTTCTTTAATAATACTTTCGTGATAGTTTTTAATGGAGTTGAGGATGTCTTGTACATCTGCCTGCTTACCGGTATATGCTTTGGTAAGCTCTTCAAGTGCATTTGTAGTTTTGCCCATGGCAGAAACCACCACTAACAGATTTTTCTCAGGGTTAAGCTCAACTATCCGGGCAAGATTTTTTATTCCTTCAGCATCTTTAACAGATGCACCACCAAACTTAAATACGTTTACCATTTTTCGAATTTATAAGGCTTTGTTAGCAACCTCAAAAGCGCTCCAATTGTTCTTTAGACAGCGAAGCATTTAACCATCCCGCTTCGGTTGCGGATTGATATTTATTGTAAAATTTTAAAGCCGGTTCGTTCCAGTCGAGTACCTGCCAGCTCATTCCGTTAAAGCTTTTTTCTTTTGCTTCGCTGATGACGGTTTCGAACAGCATTTTACCAATCCCATTTCCTCTCATGTGTTCGGTAACGTAAAAGTCCTCCAGATACAGTCTTGGTCCTTTCCAGGTTGAAAAGCGGATATAATATAATGCGAACCCTTCAATCTTTCCATCAACTTCGGCAACAAAGCCCTTCCAGACGGGACAGTCGCCAAATCCTGCAGCTTCAAATTCCTGCCGACTTACAGTTACTTCATTTGGAGCCTTTTCATATTCAGCCAGCTCCTGAACAAGCTCTAATATTCGGCCGCAATCTTCTTGAACAGCCTCACGGATACGGATGTTCATCTTAATTATTCTTCCAATGTGGAGTAATCCGGCTTCCAAAAATGGTGCTGCCAACGCGGATCATGGTGCTGCCTTGTTCAATCGCTATTTTATAGTCGGCCGACATCCCCATCGAAATCTCTTTAAAATAATCGTCTTTTCTGAAAAAGCTTTGTTTCAGTCCATCGAACAGTACCTTTAACTCGTAAAACTCATCCCTTAATTGCTTCTCAACCCCGGTGTTTGTAGCAATGCCCATCACTCCGGTGATCCGGATGTTTTTCATCTCAGCATATTCTTCCGAGCGGAGCAATTCTATAGCTTCATCGTAGCCCAGCCCATACTTTGTGTCCTCATCAGCAATATAGATTTGTAAAAGGCAATCAATAATGCGGTTCTGCTTAGCCGCCTGCTTGTTTATCTCGATTAGCAGTTTAAGGCTGTCTACCGAGTGAATCAAGGAAATAAACGGTGCAATGTATTTTACTTTATTCGTTTGAAGATGGCCAATTAAGTGCCATTCAATATCTTTAGGGAGCTTTTCATATTTGTCAACCAATTCCTGGACCTGGTTTTCACCAAAGACCTTTTGTCCGGCGTTATAAGCCTCCATTATCTCTTCATTAGATTTTGTTTTTGAAACGGCGATGAGTTTCACGTTATAAGAACCTAATTCTTTGTTTAATTCACTCAGGTTGGCTGCAATGCTCATTTATATGTATTTTTAGCGAAAATTTCCGCTAAATTAACAAATGGGGCGCTTACTGCTATTGTTTTTTATTTTCGTGTTGTTGGGCTCATGCGGCGATAGCCTCCCGAAAAATGTGCTTCCAAAAGAGACTATGACGCCTCTGCTTACCGACCTGCACATAGCCGATGGGTATGCTTCGTCTATGTATGGCCCCGAGAACGAGATTAAAGTGGCATCTGCATATAAATCTTTATATAAGAAGTATTCTACAGATTCGATCGGTGTGCGGAAAAGTCTGGAGTACTATACCAAACATCCTGATGAATTGCAGTTGATTTATGTTGACGTTGAAAAACGGATCTTACAGCTTCAAAAAGAAGAACAAAGACGTCTTGCCCTTCAGCAAAAAGAGGAGCTGAGAAAGTTGAAGCTTGAGGAAGCTAAAAAGCAACGTAAAATTAAGTTTGCCGAATTTCGTTCGAGATTTAGCAAAGGCAAGTACGCTTTTGGAAAGTCGTATAAAACTCCGGCAGATGCTTATTTGAAGCGCTGGAAGAGGCCTGTAAAGGCGCCAAAGCCGGTAATTAAAAAAGATTCTCTGAAAACCGACTCGCTTAAGCGGAAATTGTTGTTGAAGAAGGAAAGTAGAAGATGATTTACCCTCGCAATGCCGCTGATAAACTCGGATTTACCGAGATTAAATTGCTGATACAATCTCATTGTTTGAGTGATATGGGACGACAAATGGTCGATCGCATTCAGATGATGACGAGTTTCGACCAGATAAATAAATTCTTACGCCAGACGAAGGAGTTTAAAGATATCCTGGAAAACGATGCCACATTACATATTAGTCATTTTTTCGATATAAAGTCGCTGGCCGAAAAGATCAGGGTTGAAGGGACTTTTCTTACGGAAGCGGAACTCCATCAGGTTTTACTTTCACTGCAGACCGTCTTCTCGGTTATCAACTATTTTAACGAACGCGAGGGTCGGTATCCTAATTTAGAAGGCCTGTTCGAACATCTCCCGATAGAGAAGAAAATAATTAAAAGCATTGAGGCAGTTATAGATGAGAAAGGCAAGATCCGGGCAAATGCCTCACCCGAATTGCAAACCATCACTGCCGGAATTGCGAAGGCAGAATCTGAAGCCAGGAAAAAAGTTGACCAGATCTTCAAAAACGCTCAAAATAGTGGCTGGACAGCAGATGGTAACCTGACGATAAGAGACGGACGCTTATGTATCCCGATACTGTCGGAAAATAAACGCAAGTTAAAAGGCTTTATTCATGATGAGTCGGCCTCAGGGCAAACGGTTTTTATGGAACCTGAGGAGGTTTTTCAGTTAAACAACCTTGTAAGGGATCTGGAATTCGATAAGCGGAGAGAGATTATTCGAATTTTAACCGCCCTGAGTTCTGAATTACGACCGTATGTACCGTTGCTACTTTCGTATCATGGCTTGCTCACCAAGCTTGATTTTGTGCGCGCAAAAGCTCTTTTTGCATTGCAAATTGAAGCAGAGATGCCGGTATTAGTTCAAGATCCCCAACTCAATTTAGTTAACGCCAGGCACCCTTTACTGTTTTTAAACCTTAAAAAGGAGGGAAGCACCGTAGTTCCTTTAAATATAAAAATTGACGAGCAGCAGCGGGTAGTGGTGTTGTCTGGCCCGAATGCCGGGGGTAAATCGGTTGCCATGAAAACTGTTGGTTTATTGCAGATCATGGTTCAGGCCGGATTGCTTGTACCTGTGGATGAGAGTTCAACTATCGGACTTTTTAAGCAGATTTTCGCTGATATAGGCGATGATCAGTCGATCGAAAGCGATTTAAGTACATACAGTGCCCATCTTTCTAAGATGAAGTATTTTGTAGAAAACGCCGGAGGGAAAACGCTTGTTTTAATAGATGAGTTCGGAACCGGTACCGATCCTCAGTTTGGCGGCCCCATTGCGGAAGCGGTGCTCGAAGCTTTAAACCGTAAACATATCCGCGGCGTAGTTACCACTCACTATTCTAATCTAAAGGTTTTTGCAAATGCTGCAGAAGGCCTCGAAAACGCTTCAATGATTTTTGATAATCTCAAAATGCAGCCCTTATATATTCTTGAGATGGGAAAACCCGGAAGCTCGTACGCGTTTGAGATTGCCCAAAAGATCGGCTTGCCGCAGAATGTGATCAATGCCGCAAAGAATAAGATTGGAGTGCATCAAAAAAAGGTAGATACGCTTTTAATTGATCTGGAACGCGATAAAAAAGAAATTCTTGAAAAGAAAATTGCAGTTGAAAAACAGCAGCGGCGAGTAAATGTATTGCTTGAAGAGAACGAAAGGTTAAAAACTTATCTGGACGAAAACAAGAAGCTGATACTAAAAGACGCGAAAAAGGAAGCTCAAAGTATCATTCTGAATGCAAATAAGCTGGTCGAAAATACCATATCAGAAATACGCGAAAGTAAAGCAGATAAAGAAAAAACTCAAAAACTTCGACAAAATCTTCAGCAGGAACTTCAGAAAAATAGCGTCAAAGAAAAACCGGCTTTCGCCCCGGCAAATACTTCCGAATTAAAGGCCGGCGATTGGGTTAAACTTGAAGATTCTGAAACGGTAGGCCAGATTATGGATATTACCAAGGATAATGTGATCCTTGCAATAGGTGATCTGCGATCGGTTGTGAAGCGGAAACGCGTTCAGAAGATAACGAGCAAAGAAGTTCCAAAAGAGATACGCCGCTCTTATTCCTCGCAGGTTACGGACGCCATTGCACAGTTTAACCCGGAAATTGATGTAAGGGGTTTACGGGGGGAAGAAGCTTTATTCGAAATCGAGAAATACCTTGACCGGGCGCTGATGATGGGATTTTCGAATCTAAAGATCATTCACGGTAAGGGAGACGGCATTTTAAGGAAGCTAATAAGGGATTACTTAAGGAAATACTCACAGGTAAACCGGGTAGAGGATGAGCATGCTGATAGGGGCGGGGATGGAATTACGTATGTGTATTTGTAATGCGAAATTGAGCACGCTACATGGATCGTGCCGTGGCCTCGGAATTTATCGGGCGACCAAATATCTATAAGTGCCTACTTCACACTAAACGTTGTTTTTCCAAACATGGGTTTTAACGTATTTACGTCAATACCCTGTGCAATAATGACAAAATCTGCTTTAACATCATTGCTAAAGAAAGTAAATGTATTTTGCCCGCTTTCAGGCGTTCCAAAATTAGGATTCCAGTAAAGAGTGGTCTCAAATGTTGGCTCTTCAATCTTTTCTCTTTCAAAGTCGGTTACCTGAAATTCTTTGGGTATTATAATGTTTTTAATGAGCCATTCCTCACCTGTGGTGCGGCAACGGTACACCACCGGCCCCTGCGGCGAGGCATAAACTCTGCCTTCTTCTGGTACGCCCATATCTCCCGGGTGATTTTTACAGTTTAAGATATTATTTCGGCAAACATACGCTGAACATCCGGTAGTGCCTATATTCTGTGTGGTTACCAATTGTTGCGATTTTCGTTTAATTTCAACCGTTTTTAACAGGTTGCCGGCTTTGGTAACTTCAGAGGGTTTATTATTATCAAAAGCATTGAATACTTCCGGAATAAATAGAGCATTGCCTTGAGTAATACGCTTGTCGAAGTTTAAATCATAATTATTATACGCAATTGTGTAAAGTTGTGAAAACTCAATACTTTGTTTAAGATTCCATTTGTTGCTCCGGCTTGACAGCAGGCTATGAGGTCTTATAGAAAATGTTTTATCTGGGTTTACATTAATAATAACACCCTTTTCTTTAGAGAGGATCACAAATTTTTTAAGTTCGGGTGCTTTTTTGAAATTGTATTGCACAGTTCCGCTAACGCCTCCGGTATTTGCAAACAATTTAACCGGACCCTGTTCTATATATTTAATAACCTGTTGTGTATTACTATTTAGCCAGTTTTTAGTGATCAATAAATCATCAATATCCCTCTCTATTGTTTCTGAGATATAGCGGTTGCAATTTGTTCCGTCCAGAAAACGATAATAATAGGCATTTAGAATATTGCGATAAGTTTCAGAATTGATGCGTGATTTCTCTACTACCGCAATCGATAAGTTAGCGGCAACTGGCTTTCCCTCCCCGTTTTTAACTTCCAGGTTCACCTCTACTTTCTTCCGGGTTCCATAAACCGACTGTTGAGTAGTTAAGCTCACTTTATAGTCTTCCTGGCCTGGCTTATTTAGAATTAGTCGTTCGCTTTTAACATTCAGGGATTCATCAAGTACAAAAATGCTGACCACTTCTTTAGGAATTTCGCGAAAAATAAAGGGTACGGCAATAGAATCGCCTGCTGCTACGCTTAGTGGTTTAGCCAGTAAGATCTTATCCAGAGTTCTAAAAACAAGCAGCGCATTTCCAGACTCGCTCCGATTTTTTATTGCGGCTATCGATTTATTACCACGCTGTGTTACCGATAAAGCATAGCCTTTGTCTTCAACATCAACAGGATATTGGGTCGCGCTATTATTGTTATCAGTATGTTTAATAGTATAACTTGAGCCAGGTAATGGCTTAAATGTGATAGAAGCAATACCATAGATATTTGTTCGGAACTTCTTAATTTCCCTGTTGTTTTCCATCAAACTCAAATTGGCACTCACAGGGTACTTATTTATATCCAGGGCTTCAACCATTACCTTAGAATTAAATCCTTTGAGCAAATGTCCTCCTTCTGGAAAAAGTTTAATTTTAACCGGATTACCTTCGTGGCGGAGGTTAAGCTCCAGTTCGGCATAATCGGAGTTTCTGTTAAAAACTACCCTCACCCTTAAACTCTTTTCGTTATCCAGCGGGGGATATGTAAAATTGATAAACGCTTCGCCAAAAGTGTTAGTAGTGATCCGTGCGCTTTTTAATACCTTTTTGCCATCCAGAAGTTCGTATGTTCCCTTAATTCCTTTTTGCAGGTAGATTCCTTCTTTTAATTTTACTACTACCTGGATCTGCTTCCCTCGTCTAATGTTAGCGGTGTCTGTCACCGAGGCACTTGCCTCAAGGCGCTTGGCTACGTTTCGTTGTACTTTTATGTTTTGAACAAAGATGTCCGACTCCTTAAAATTAATCATCCGGTCGGTGTAAGCGTATAAATAGTAGTTTCCATCTTTTAGCGTATCGGGCAAAAGAATTTCGCCATGACTTCTGATATCATACATCGGAAACTGTTCCGATAACATTACTTGTTTCTTTTCGTTGGTTAATCGTACATATAATACCTCATTGTCGATCACATTGCCGTCTAGCACATAAGCTTTAAACCAAACATCTTCGTTTTGCGAGTAAACACTTTTATCAAGATGAAGAAACAAGTGAGTAGATGGGTTCTCTTTATGATATAACGATAGCCGCTGTTCTAGTTGCAATAATAGATCTTCAGGATTCATGAATGCAATAACGAACGGAAAAAGACAGAGGAAGCAGGCTATTTTAATCGCTTTCATCAATTTAAATTAAGGAAAGATAACGATGTTTTCATTATAGAAGAAAGTGTAACAAAAGAAATAGTATGCCAGATGGTTTATCTGTTTATCTTAGCTTCTTTCACGAGTTACAATCAGAAGGGCTTATACGACATAGGCTTTGGAGTTTTATAGCCGCTGAGCTGAATGGTAATCAACCATTTTTCGGGATTGTGGTGGTCGATAAACTCTTTAAAGGATAAAGAATGAAATTTAAAAATTTAATAAAGGGGAATATAGGTTTTATAGCAGCGATGGCTTTTTTGTTGCTAATGGTTTTTAATCCATCTGCGAAAGCCTGGATGCTTAGTGGCTTGATGAAAGTTGGGTTGTTTCAACCTGATGTTAAGGCCAAAGAACCAGGACAACCCGTCAAAATGTTGCCCGAAGGTATTGTGTTTTTAGATCAGGTAGGAAATACCGTAGACTTATCCACCTTAAAGGGAAAAGTGCTTTTTATTAATTTCTGGGCCACCTGGTGCCCTCCCTGTATTGCAGAAATGCCTTCAATAAACAAGCTTTATCAGCAATTTGAACATAACAAAGACATGGTTTTTTTGATGGTTGATGTAGACAATAGTTTGCAGCGATCACTAGAATTTATGGAGCAGAAAAATTATTCTTTGCCGGTACACACTCCCGCAAGCGTTATTCCCTCAAGTATTTTTGATGGTTCAATTCCTACAACCATCATGGTAAATAAAGTGGGCCAGATTGTTTTTGAGCATGCCGGTGGGGCCGATTTTAGCAATGAAGAGCTGATTCAGTTTATGCAAAATCTGTTAAAATAAGTTGTTCTGACTTAAGAAAATCGTTGGCAGAGCTAACTCTGATGGTATCAGCCGATAAATAACAGGTTGCAGGCATCGGATGTTGATGGCATATGCACGCGAAAAAAAGTAATAAATTACAACATCAACAGTTATCAAATTAACATAATGCATACTTTGGTCTGATAATACAGGTATATGATATTTACACGCATTTTTCTTTTTCTGAGCTGTTGCCTCTCTCTATCGCACTTTTCGGCCTCGGCCCAAGAACCCGACAATAAAATCTCTATTATTCCCGAACCTGTTGAACTGGCCAGGACGGAAGGTTATTTTATCCTGCCGGATGAGATAACGATTAGAGTGACCTTATCAGACGAGTTGCAAAATACCGTAGCCCTTTTAAAGGAAAAGATAGTTACTACTGCCGGAACCCGGGTAACTATTGCTTCCAAAGATGATCAGGCAGCCATCGTCTTACAGATAAACCCCAGCGAAGATATCACCCTTGGTAAGGAAGGCTACCGGTTGCATGTTAACCCTAAGCAGATTGTAATAAGGGCCAACCAGCCCGCTGGTTTATTTTACGGAGTTCAAACGCTTTTACAGCTTTTCCCCAAAGAGATTGAAGGGAAGAAAATCGTTAAAACTAACAAATGGCGCATCCCATCGGTAAACATTGCCGATTATCCGCGCTTCGCATGGAGAGGATTAATGTTCGATGTGTCGAGACACTTTTTTACCAAAGAGGAAGTGAAGAAATATATCGACAATATGGTGAAGTATAAATATAATCTGCTGCATCTTCATCTAACAGACGACGAAGGCTGGAGAATACAAATAAAAAGTCTGCCCCGGCTTACCGAAGTGGGTGCCTGGAGGGTCAATAAAACAGGATACTTCGGATCTTTTTCTCATCCCCAGCCCGGCGAACCTAAAGATTATGGGGGTTTTTATACGCAGGAAGATATTAAAGAAATCATTCGCTATGCGTCTGATCGATTTGTAAATATTTTGCCCGAAATCGATGTGCCGGGACATAGCCTCGCCGCAATAGCCTCTTACCCCGAACTGTCTTGCACTCCCGGAGTTGAAAAATATTCTGTACGCGCCGGAGAGCCCATTATGGACTGGTCGAGAGGAGCGCCACCAATCGCTTTGATAGATAATACTCTGTGTCCTGCAAACGAGAAGGTTTACGAATTTTTAGATAAGGTGATTACAGAGGTGGCCGCTCTGTTTCCCTTCGAATATATTCATATGGGAGGCGACGAAGCTCCGCATAATTTTTGGCAAAAAAATCCTGCTATCCAGGCCTTGATGCAAAAAGAAGGATTAAAAACCATGGAACAAGTGCAGGGCTATTTTACCCGCCGCGTAGAAGCCATTGTACAATCTAAAGGAAAGAAGTTTATTGGATGGGATGAAATATTAGAAGGTGCGCCCTCGAAGTCTACCGCTGTAATGAGCTGGCGTGGTGTTGAAGGTGGCATAAAAGCCGCCGGTTTGGGCCAC
Organism: Paradesertivirga mongoliensis; assembly: GCF_024436395.1. Taxonomy (GTDB): domain Bacteria; phylum Bacteroidota; class Bacteroidia; order Sphingobacteriales; family Sphingobacteriaceae; genus Paradesertivirga; species Paradesertivirga mongoliensis. The sequence goes on from NZ_JAFMZO010000004.1 coordinate 14,554, forward strand.
GAAGTAGTAATAAGCCCCAGTACTTATGCCTATCTGGATTATATGCAAGGTGATATTGCCATTGAACCAAAGAATTACGCATCATTACGTTTAAGTAAGGCTTATCAGTTCGATCCAGGGGAAGGAATTGCGGATATCAGATTCATAAAAGGTGGTCAGGGCAACTTGTGGACCGAGCAGATCTACAACATGCGCCATGCTGAATATATGACATGGCCCCGCGCAATGGCAATCGCCGAATCGGTTTGGTCGCCAGCCGGCAAAAAGAACTGGACAAACTTCTATACCAAAGTGGAGAACCATTTTAAGAGACTGGATCTTGCCGAAGTAAAATACGCTCCGAGCATGTATGATCCCGTCTTTTTGCCTTCAACTGGTTCTGATAACACCTTGCGGGTGGAGCTAAGTACAGAAATTCCTGGACTGGATGTTCATTATACCTTCGACAACTCCTTTCCGGACAAATTTTATCCGAAGTATACCGCCCCTTTGGTAGTTCCTAAAGATGCGGTTACCTTAAAAGTTATCACCTACCGGGATGGTAAACCCATTGGTCGCATGATTACAGCGCAGATTGCTGATTTGAAGGCCCGGATTAAGAAGAAATAAGGTTTCGGATCTCAATCCGGAGATAGAGCTATAACAAGAGTGGCATTCGCGGTGTTTGGCCGGAATACCTGCTGTTGCTATATTTGGATAAAAGCCCTGTTAAATGAAGCGATTTTTAATACCCACTTGGTTGTATCTGCTTTTTCTAATGTCTTGCTCTACAGCATCTGATCCCGAACCCGCAACCGCATTGAAAGATAAGAAGTATACTATTGACAGTTTGATTAATAAGGATCGGAAACTTATAGTAATGGCTAAAGTCAGAGGGCAGGATGCTATCGGCGCAATGCCTAAAGATCCGGCGCAGGTTGAAGTGGTTTATAATATTTTGAAAGATAAAAATGGCAGAATAGTATACATTTCTGAAATGCCAAAAAGCCCAAACGACGATTGGTTTATTGCCTGTAAAAGCTATTTTGATGAGAACGGCAATCTGTTTGCGTTCCAGCGCCAGAATAACTTTTTTAACAGTGAATGCACGAAAGGTGCTGCTTTAGAAAATCTGCAAAGGTTTTATAATGATAAGTTCGACGTGCTGGATTCTGTCTATACCCTGACGGACAGCTATAAAAAAGATCTTACAGAGGCGCCTTGTAAGTTTCCCTATAATTTCCCCTACAAGATTTATAAAAATGTGGATGAATATCGGGGGACGGTGAAGGGGCTATAGCAATCTATCAAAATCCTTGTATGTCCCACTCCAACGGTTTACTCACGGTCATAAAATACGTAGTCTCATTATCTTATCTCTCATAGCTTTATTTTTGCTCCGTAAACGATTTAGAATAATGAGAGATGAGCGTTATTTCACTAGATAATATTCCCTTTTCCGTACTCGACCTGGCCACAGTTGTCCGCGGAAAAACACCTTCAGATACTTTTAAAAATAGTCTTGACCTGGCTAAACATGCCGAACGTCTGGGATACAACCGCTATTGGTTTGCAGAACATCATAACATGATCAGCGTTGCCAGCTCGGCTACGGCGGTATTGATTGGATATGTCGCTGCCGGGACATCCCGCATCCGCGTTGGCTCCGGCGGAATAATGCTGCCCAATCATTCGCCGCTCATTGTTGCCGAGCAATTCGGAACTCTGGCGTCCATCTATCCGGAACGGATCGACTTGGGCCTGGGACGCGCGCCGGGAACAGATCAGTTAACTGCCAAAGCGATAAGAGGCGAGAATTTTGAAACAGTTCACAGTTTCCCCAGAGATGTAAAAATGTTGCAAACGCTTTTTTCTGCCGAGAATAGCAGTAACGAGGTGCGGGCAATTCCGGGCGAGGGACTTGATATCCCGATCTGGATACTGGGATCGAGTACCGACAGCGCAAGGCTTGCTGCCGAAATGGGTTTGCCTTATGCATTCGCCAGCCATTTTGCTCCGGCATATTTCAGCAGCGCAATTAACTTGTATCGCCAGAATTTTCGTCCTTCAATCTATCTGCAGCAACCCTATGTATTAGCCTGTGTAAATGTCGTAGCCGCCGATACAGACGACGAAGCAAATTACCTCGCTACTTCGGTACAGCAGTTCTTTATGGGGGTAGTTACGGGCAAGCGCGATTTGCTGCCTCCGCCGGTAGAACGCATGGACGATATCTGGACCATTTATGAAGAAGCTGCCGTTAAGCAAATGCTTAGATATTCCTTTATCGGTGGACCGGATACCATTAAAAGCGAAATGCAGACTTTTGTCGACGAAAACAGGATCGACGAAGTAATGGCAACCTCGCATATCTTCGACCATAAAGCCAGGATACATTCTTACGAACTTTTGGCGAATGTCTTTAAGTCTAATACAGCGCTACGACGAAACGATTAGTAAAGCCCGATTGCATCCCGATATTTGCCTTGTCATCAGGCGGCTTAGTGTAAACTTTTTCGCCAGGTTTTTGTTCTTTGAACAGTGATGAGTCAGAGTCAATACGGCCTTGAGGAGATATATAGGATTGCCCTCGAGCAATCTTCCTTTATGACCGCGATATATACGGGTCCTGAAATTCGGATTAAGTTCGTCAATGATCTTATGCTCAGGGCCTGGGGGAAAGATCTGTCTATTATAGATCAACCCATACGTCAGGCTGTTCCTGAACTGGAGGGACAACCTTTTTTTGATTATTTTGAGACGGTATACAAAACAGGAACGGCTTATGAAAGTGTTGAAGAGAGAGCCGATCTGCTGGTTAACGGCACCTTCCAATCGTTTTACTACAATTTTAGTTATAGGCCTTTAAAATACCCCGACGGAACGGTGTGGGGAATAGTTCACACCGCTACAGACGTTACCGATCATGTTATGTCTAAACGGGCATTACAGGAAAGCGAGCGGAACTTCAAAAATATGATCCTCCAGTCGCCGGTTGCTAGCTGCATTTATAACGGCCCGCGGTTTATACTATCAGTTGCCAATAAAAGAATGCTCGAGCTGATAGGTAAAACCGAAGACCAAGTGTTAAATAAACCCGTTATGGAAGGTTTGCCCGAAGTAAAGGATGAGGGCTTTGAGCAAATTCTCCAGAAAGTGTACAACACTGGCGAAGGCTTTGAAGCCAGAGAGCAAGCAGTGCCTTTGCCAAGGGACGGAAAAGTAGAAACCGTCTATATCAACTTTACCTACACCGCCATCCGAAACGGAGAAGGGCAGGTTACTGATGTTCTTGCAGTGGCTTACGATGTGTCGGATCAGGTTAAAGCAAAACTTCAACTGAAAGCTTTTGCAGAAGAAAAGGAGAGAATAGCCAAAAGCCTCCGTGAAGAGCGTGAGAGACTGACTCAAATCCTCGAGACAATGGCAGAAGGGGTGGGTATCATTGATGTGGAGGGAAATATTACCTATGCAAACCCAATGGCCGAAAAAATCCTCGGACTACAGCGGGATGAAATACTGACACGCACCTATTTCAGTACAAACTGGGAGAATCTTAGATTAGACGGCTCTGCCTTGCCCGAAAGCGAGCATCCAATGAGTATTGCCATGACTACAGGACAGTTGGTGTTCGATCATGTAATTGCCGTTCAACCACCGGATAAAGAGCTGATTTTTATTTCCATAAACGCTGCTCCGATAAGAAATGAAGATGGAGAAATTGTTGCCGGAATTGGCTCATTTATGGACGTTACCAGTCGTGTGAAGCTTGCACAGCAGAAAGATGAGTTTATAAGCGTGGCTAGTCACGAGCTCAAAACACCCTTAACAAGCGTAAAGGCGGGTTTCCAGATTTTGCATCGTTACTTCGATAAAAGACCGGATTTGCCTGAGGGATTATCCAGAATCTTCCAGTCGGCAAACCAGAATCTCGACAAGTTAGGGGCCTTGGTGAACGACCTTTTAAACGTCACAAAAATAGAAAAAGGCCAGCTGGTACTCAGTAAAACCACGTTTAATGTTGTCGACTTGATAAGAGAATGCTGCGATCACGTACGTTTTGCCGGTACGCATGAGATTGTCACTTCAGGTGATTGGAATGCCGAGATGCATGCAGATAAACAAAAGATTGATCAGGTGCTTGTTAATCTGGTCAACAACGCTGTAAAGTATTCTCCTAATAAGAACAAGATAATTGTGCATGTAGAAACTATACCCGGCCACATAAAAGTATCGGTTCAAGATTTTGGGATTGGGATTGCAAAAGAAAAAGCCAGCCATATATTTGACCGTTTTTACCGGGTCGACAATTCGGGGGTGCAATTCTCGGGGCTTGGTTTAGGTCTGTATATTTCGTCGGAAATAATCCGCAGGCACAATGGCGAGATTGGCGTTCAGAGTGAGCCCGGAAAAGGCAGCACCTTCTGGTTTTCCATCCCCGTTTAAGCGAATTATCTAATTCTTCATCCTGTTCGCTTCGGATTCCAATCCGGTAGACCGGCGTCTTTCCGGCTTAATATCTTTGCTTCCAAACCGGTAGCTTAAACTGAAGTTTAATACACGGCTTTCCCATTTATTGTTAAAGTTAAAGTCCATGTTGGCAAAATTAGTCGAGCCACGGTTCCGCATACTGTTAAAAATATCGTTCAGATTTAACTTTAAACTCAGCTTATTATTCTCGAATGATTTTTTCAGGCCAGCATTAACATAAGGAGAGTTTCTGATTTTGAAGATCCCATATTGCAGGGGCGACATATACCAGGAGGAAAGTTCTGCGCCAAGGGTTTTAGTTATCGTAATCTGGTTGTCTACGTTAACCTGAAATACTGTCTGACTGGCTTTCAGGCGCTCACCGAGTACATCGGCTGTAAAACCCATATTAAATACCTGCGTATTGCTGTTAAGATTCCACCATTTTGCCAGTTTTATGGGGGCATATATATTTAATGAATAAACTGTTTGATTGTCCAGGTTTCTTTCCATTACAAAAGTTTCCTTGGTCGCATCGTTTTGTTCGGTAACTTGTGTCATTACATTACGCGTTTTACTGTAACTCAGTGTAGCAGTGGTTGATCCCTTATAGGTATAAGATATTTGAGATGAGTTGGTAAATTGCGGGTTCAATAAAGGGTTGCCTTGCTCAAACGTATATTTATCTAACAGAAAGATAAAGGGATTTAATTTATCATAACCCGGCCGGTCTATCCTTCTGCTATACGACGCCCCCAGCTGATGATCTTTGCCGAGTTTCTGACTTAACGAAATGCTTGGAAAAAACTCAATATAATCTCTTTTCACCTCTTTGCTGATAGTGACAGAATTGCCGTTGGAATTAGTGTGCTCGGCGCGTAGTCCCATCTGTAAACTGGTGTTTTTGTAAGTTTTATTCAGGTTCAGATAAGCTGCATTGATATTCTCTTTGTAAATAAAATGGTTTGACCTGTTCTTGTCGGGGTTCCATGTAGATCCGGTTAACGTAGAGAACCTGAGGTTATTATCAGTAGTTACCCAGCTGCTTTTCCAGCCGGCTTCAAGTTTTAAAGATTTAGATAGCGGATGGGTATAATCCAGTTTGCCCGAAAGTATTTCAATCTCGGCAGGGGCAAGGTTGTTAATAAATTCTACCGGAGGACTATTACTGAAATTAAGATAATAGCTATCGCGAAATTCGTTCAGCTCGCCATTGTATTTAGAATAGTCGGCGTCAATGGTGAGTTCGCGGCCCGAGGTATCGAGGGTGGTTTTAAAATTCAGATTATATGCGTTGTTAGCATAGTGCTGTTTGTTTCGGCCGGCAACATTGATGGCGCTGTCTACCGCACTTACCTGGTTGAATATTGATGTTCCGCTGGCCGTTTTTTCATCTGCCGAATTATTATAGCCGTTTACTAACACACCAATAGTGGTGTTTTTATTTAAAAATAAGTCTATCCCAGCCTTGTAGCCGTTGTTATTTCTCCGGGCATTCCAAACGTTATTCTGTTCAAAGTTTGTTATAATACCAGCAGCCGTAACCTTCCTGTTAAGTTCAAAATCGCTTTTACTTCCCCTGTTGCTGTAGTTATAATTCCCGAACAGATTGATCTTGCCTTTTCTGAAATTTAGATTGGTGCTGCCATTGTATTTAGAAGTTCTGCCATAGCCCGAGCCTAAATTGATACTTCCGTTAACCCCCATGCTTTTATCCCGCTTAGTTTTAATGTTAATAATTCCGCCATTTCCGGCAGCATCATACTTGGCAGAGGGGTTTGTAATCAGCTCAATCGTTTCAATCTGGGTACTTTGCATAGCCCGGAGCATGTTGGCAAGATCGGCATTGCTCATATAGGTCGGCTTCCCGTCAATCATCACCAATACACTGTTCTTGCCGTTCATAGAGATATTGTCGTCTTTGTCCAGCGATACGCCCGGTGCTTTTCTCAAAACTTCCAGAGCGGTGTTGCCTTCCGCAACTGCACTTCCCTCAACATTTACAATAAGTTTATCGGCTCGCCGTTCAACGAAAGGCTTTTTTATGGTTACCGTAACTTCTTTCAAGCTTTTGCTGGCTCTTTGCAGTGCAATCACCGGAACCTCAACAGTATTTCCGGAGCTTTTAGAAATAGGTTTGCTAAACGCCTTCTCATATCCCACGGCGGTCACAGAAATAAGCAGATCGACAGTGTCGCTAATATCAAATTTATAGATTCCAAGGGCATCTGTCAGAGAGGTTTTCAGTAAAGCCGAGTCGCGGGCTTTAAGTAGAGCGACTGTTACAAACTCTGCGGCTGCCCGTTTCTCATCGGTTACCTTTCCACTGATACTTTTGTTCTGGGCTTGAGTGTTGTTTGCGGAGGCCAGCATAATAATTACGCACAACGCCGGAAGCAGGATATTCTTCATGACATTTATTAGTTAGGCAGATATTGCAGAATCAAAACCATATTACGATAGATAAGACGGCTAATCTTCCAATCGGTTACACAGTTTTTTTCTTTTATGAGGATAGATTAAATGCTGCACTCAAAACTGGTTTACTGGTGCTCACCAGGCTTTCGCGTTTGGGCAGGCTGTTTCCGGTAACTTCGTTTCCAGACCTTATACCAGTATTTATTTGCCGGATAATTGCGGTTAGGAGTGGCGTTATTGCATACCAGAGCTACGGCGAGCATAAGTAATACACCGGTTAGTACCGGACTAAGAACATAGTAATACCCCAATGCGTGGATTTTTGGTGACCCAATATTGGCAATAAGAGCCGTGGCTCCGCCAGGCGGATGGAGCGTCTTTGTCATTTGCATTAATACAATCGATACTGAAACGGATAAGGCTGCGGCCAGCCAGAGGTTATCAGCGACAAGTAAATGCACTGAAACGCCGACGAAAGCACTGATCAGGTGTCCTCCGATTAAATTCCGTGGTTGCGCAAGCGGGCTATTCACAATTCCGTAAATTAATACAGACGATGCTCCGAATGAGCCGATTAGAAACATGTTATCATTGCTGCTGAAAAACCTGCTTTGCATCAATCCAATTAAGGCAATGCCCGTAAAGGCGCCCAGAAAGGTCCAGATATGTTCCTTAAGATCAATGAGTGTTTCTTTGTATAGTACATATCTGGTTTTTCTTACCTGTCGTGTAATCCGCTGCTTCATATTGAAGGGGGCAAAAATAGAAATTCGAATGATGTATGGCGCTGAAATCTTGAATTATGCGCCCGAAAAAAGAAACTGACATTTTTTAGCTGTTTTAATTCGAAAATCAGGATGTTTGCTTTTACTGAAAAATCCAGATTTGATATGAAAATCGCCACCTATAACGTTAACGGAATCAACGGTCGCTTGCCTGTGCTTCTGCGCTGGCTCAAGGAATCTGCCCCAGACATTGTGTGTTTGCAGGAGTTGAAGGCCCCTCAGGAAAAATTCCCGGAAACGGCGATCAGCGAAGCTGGATACCAGGCCATCTGGCATGGTCAAAAGAGCTGGAACGGTGTTGCCATACTCTCAAGAATTGGTGCTCCTGAAGAGATCAATAAAGTGCTTCCCGGCGACGATGATGATACACAGAGTCGCTTTATCGAAGCGAATGTTAGTGGTATCAGGGTCGTCTGCTTGTATTTGCCCAATGGAAATCCTGCTCCGGGACCCAAATTTGACTATAAATTGGGTTGGTTTGAACGATTGAAGATCCATGCCCGCGAACTTCTCAAACTGGACGGTCCGGTGGTTATCACGGGCGATTATAATGTGATGCCTACTGACCTGGATGTTTACAAACCTGAGCGATGGCTGGACGATGCACTGTTCAGACCCGAGGTGCGTCAACATTTTAAAGAACTTATAGAGCAGGGCTGGACCGATGCTATCCGTAAACTTCAGCCCGGAGAAAAGATCTACACCTTTTGGGATTATTTCCGAAACGCTTATGCCAGAGATGCAGGTTTACGAATAGACCATTTTCTGCTCAACCCGGTTCTGGAAAAGCGACTGCTTGCGGCGGGCGTCGACCGGGATGTACGGGGATGGGAGAAAACAAGCGATCATGCTCCGGTATGGATCGAGATTGGTGACCAGGAACGATAATTACGTGCTTTTAGCAGCGCTCAGAAGAGAGCCTGTTCTTTAAAATGTAAGAGTAGATACCGTTAGCTGAAAGTAAGAAAAGAAGCGCGAGTCGAAACGACCTTTCGCATTTACAACCTCTTTAAATTTTGCTTTGTTGGATATTTAGGGTCAGATATTGTATTTTAGGGCGTCTATTTACCTTATGATATTATCCGATCCGCTTTTTCAAGCGCTTTTTACATCAGCTTTGCCAAAAATTATCGTCAAAGCTAATGCTCCAAAGTTCACATTTGTGCAGAGCAATGAAGCTTATAAACTGGCAAGCAACCTTGATGGACATGACCTTAGCGGCAGGTCTTTGGAGGATGTTTTTGGCCCCACCTCGAGCACACTACTAATTAAAGCATTAACAGAAGCGCAGCATTCAAATAAAGCGGTGCTTATCTCGCTTTCCGAGTCGCCGGCCCGTCAGCCCGCGGTTTGCCAATCTGAAATTATACCTCTTGGAGGAAACCGGCAAAAACCAGAATATCTTCTTATAGCCATGCAAGATATGGCCGGGATCGCTTTAAAGCAACAGGCTATAGACGAAGGTCTTGAAAGGGAACGGATTCTTAACGAAGAGTTGACGGCCGAAAAGGCGGCGCTGAACAGGCTGGTCGATGAGCTCCGCAGTTCTCAGGAAAAGTTATTCAATCTCAATCAAACGCTCGAAGATCAATTTAAACATCGCACGGAAGAATTAAGAGCAAGCGAAACAACGTTTAGAAACCTGGTTGAACAGGCTCCCGTTGCAATTGCGCTCTTAAGCGGCGAAGGCCTGGTGGTCGGCGCGGCAAATCCTAAGATACTTACAATTTGGGGTAAAGATGAACATCAGGTGATGGGAAAGCCTATCCTGGAGGCGCTGCCTGAAATGGAGGGCCAGGTCTATCCGCAAATTTTAAAACAGGTTTTTGAAACCGGTATTCCCTATGAAGGCAAAGAAGCCGAAGTGGACCTGATAAGAAATAACATCAGGGAAACGGGATATTTCAATTTCATAAACTATCCCATAAGGGCGGCCGCAGGAAACATTGAGGGCGTTATGGTAGTCGCCACCGAAGTAACCGGACAAGTACTTGCAAAAAAACGAACCGAAGAAAGTGAACGAAATCTTCATGATTTGATAATGAGGGCCCGTTATCCTTTAATGATCCTTAGGGGCAGGGAATGGGTGGTCGAAATCGCAAATCAGCAAATAGCCGATCTCTGGGCCACACCGCTTTCTCAGATTACCGGCCGGCGACTCCTTGATATTCTTCCGGAACTGGCCGATCAGCCATTTCCGGAATTGTTAAGCAAGGTATATAGTTCCGGCGAAGCCTACGGACAGGAAGAAGAGTCGTTTTATTTAAAGAGCGCCGAGGGGCCGGTTGAGAAGTTTGTCAGTTTTCACTACGATCCACTGTTTGATGATCATCAAAAGGTTGTGGGAATCATTGTTAGTGCTAACGATATCACAGAGGTGGTAAGATCGCGGCACCTGCTCGAAGAAAGTAACAGACAACAGAAAGTTCTTAATGAAGAACTCGAAGATGCAAACGAAGAGTTAGCGGCTGCGAACGAAGAACTGGCAGCCTCTAATGAGGAACTTATCCAGTCGCAGGAAGCCTTGTTAAATACTAACAGAGATCTTTCCGAAAGTGAATTACGTTTCCGGCACCTGGTGCAGCAGGCGCCGGTTGCAATCAGTATTTTACGCGGCCGCGAATTGGTAATCGAAACCGCGAACGACCAGGTACTGCGCATTTGGGGCAAGAAGCAGAATATTATCGGTAAGGCCCTGCATAACGCTCTGCCAGAACTCCGGGGGCAACATTTTCTGAACGTCCTCGATGATATTTTCAAAACAGGAGAGGCCTATTACGGGAATGAAGAGAAGGCTTTACTCGATCATGATGGTGAACTGCTGGAAGGTTATTACAACTTCATTTTCCAGCCAGTTAAAAATGACCTTGGCGAGACTGGTGCAATTATGATTGTGGGCATTGATATCACCGATCAGGTAAATGCTAAGAAAGAACTTGAACGGGTGTATGAGCAGGCCAGTCTTTCCAAAAAGGCCGCCGAACTGGGAACCTTTGATATGGACCTGATCAAAGGCACCATGGAATGGGATGCCCGTTGCCGGGAGCTTTTTGGAATTTCACATCAAAAGCCGGTTAGTTATGAACACGATTTTGTACCCGGATTGCACGAGGCGGACAGAGAAAGAGTTACTGCATTAATAGAGTCCCTGTTCGATAAAGAGATTAGTAACGGCGAGTATGATGTAGAATATCGAACCGTCGGAATGGAAGACGGTAGGTTGCGTTGGGTGCGGGCGAAAGGTAAGGTATTCTTTAACGAGAGAGGCGAACCAGTTCGGTTTATAGGTTCTGTACTGGATATAACTGATCAAAAGCGTGATGAACAGCGTAAGAATGACTTCATAGGTATGGTAAGCCACGAGCTTAAAACCCCTCTTACGTCACTAAAAGCGTATATCCAATTGCTTCACAGAGCCGCAATAGGGCACCAGGATCCGTCAGCTCTTAAGGCGCTACGTCAGGCAGAAAAGCAGATTAAAAAAATGACCAATATGATAAGCGGTTTCCTTAATCTGTCCCGGCTCGAATCGGGAAAGCTTTACCTTGATCTGGCCGATGTAAATTTAAACGCACTTATCCAGGAGGTGATTGATGATATGAAACTCACCGTTCCCGGACATACCTTCGCTTTCAGACCTTCCGGAGCTATTCACACTCAGGTAGATATCGAAAAGATCATCCATGTGATTTCGAACCTTTTGAGTAATGCCGTAAAATATTCTCAGGATGGCGGTTTTATTGAAATCAGTACCGAGTTAAACAAGGATTTTGTTATTGTAACCATTAAAGATGACGGTATTGGAATTGATTCCAATCATCTCGATAAACTCTTCGACCGCTATTACCGTGTCGAAAGAACAAACACCAGGTACATCTCGGGTTTCGGGATAGGGTTATATCTTTGTGCAGAGATCATTCATCTGCATAACGGACGTGTCTGGGTCGAAAGCGAAGTGGGCCATGGATCTACCTTTTATTTTAGCCTGCCAATAATTTGATTTTCTTTTTCTTATCAGAACAATGAAACCTCCGGGCTGCTTATAGAGTAAAAGAGCGAATGGTAAATAAATCTTTAGCCATTAATTTGTGGCAGGTTATTTCGGTAAGAAACGATAGAGAATACTTTTCATTTTATAAAACCGTGCTTTTAAATAAAAAGCCGGTAGCCATTCAAATCGACAATTCTGAGTTTAAACAACTGGCAGGCCGCTTATGGTCGAACAAGTCTGATAACCGCACCGAACAAAATAATTCATCCCATCAATTTAATAATTCGGGTTTTAGCGAGGTTTAAGCCTATTTCCCGGACCGCCGGATTTTTTGTCTTTCATAAATAAAGCGCTCCCCGATATTCGTATATCTGAGAGCGCTTTACATTTGTATTCTACACTCTTCGGTTTTTACCAAATTTTGATCCGGTCTTCCGGCTTTTTGTAAAGTTTATCTCCCGGCTGCACATTAAATGCTTTGTACCAGGCATCCATATTAACCGGAGCGCCAATGGTACGGTACTGGCCGGGCGAATGGCTGTCGACAATAATCATCTGGGCCGCCGTCTCTGGCAAAATATTACCTCTCCATACCTGCGCCCAGGAAAGAAAGAATCTCTGATCGGGGGTAAAACCGTCAATCTTCTGGTCCGACTGGCCCTGTTCGGTCATTTTGAATGCTTCATAAGCTGCATTTAATCCGCCCAGGTCTCCAATGTTCTCACCCAAAGTAAGTTTCCCATTTACATGCAGTGTGTCGAGTACCGTATAGTCGTCAAACTGTTTCTGAAGCGCTTCTGCCTTTGCTTTGAACTTTGCGCGGTCTTCATCAGTCCACCAGTTACGCAGGGTACCATCTTTATCATACTGACTGCCCGAGTCGTCAAAGCCGTGCGAAATTTCGTGGCCGATAACAGCACCAATGCCGCCATAATTTACCGCATCGTCGGCATTAGGGTCAAAAAACGGAAATTGTAGTATCCCTGCGGGAAATACTATTTCGTTGTTTACTGGATTGTAATAGGCGTTTACGGTTGGCGCAGTCATGCTCCACCTTGTTTTATCAACAGGCTTACCTAATCGCTGAACCATATCGTTATAGCTCCAGATCTCAGCATTTTTGAGATTCGCGAAGAAGGTGTTTTTGTTTATCAGCAGGCCATCATAGGTTTTCCATTTTTCGGGGTAAGCTATTTTGGGTGTAAAGGCATGGAGCTTGTCCAATGCTTTTCGTTTGGTAACGTCGCTCATCCAGTCGAGCCCTTTTATGCGTATTTCGTAAGCTTTAACCAGGTTGTTAACCAGCGTTTGCATCCGGGCTTTCGCTTCGGGCTTAAAATATTTTGCAACATACAGCTGGCCCAATAGCTCTCCTAAAGTATTGTCGGTTAACGACGACATGCGTTGCCAGCGTGGCGTTTGCACTTTCTGGCCGGTAAGCACCTTGTTAAACTCGAAGTTTGCATTTGCAAACGCAGAACTGAGATACGGTGCGGCGCTTTTTAGTACGTTCCATTGCAGGTAAGGCTGCCAATCGCGAACGGGGGTAGCGGCCACCAGATTATTGAGTTCGCTAAAGAATTTCGGGTTATTTACCAAAATAGAATCTTGTCCGCTTACCCTCATTTTTGGAAGCAACTGTGTCCAATTTATGTTGGGAGTAAGTTTACTAAGATCGGTCAGCGCAAATTTATTGTAGGTTTTTTGAGGGTCGCGTAATTCAACCCGGCTTAATTGCGCTTCTGCCAGTTTCGTCTCCAGCCGGATAATAGTTTCCGCGTTTATTTTTGCCGCTTCCGCTGAACTTCCGGTAAGAGTGAATAACGTGCTGATATAATTTTTGTAAGCCTCTCTGATCTTCAAACTGCGGGCATCATTTTTTAAATAATAGTCGCGATCAGGTAAGGTCGTCCCGCCCTGACTTAATTGAGAGATCATATTTGTTACATTTTTACGATCTTGAGCAACATAAAAGCCAAACAACGGAGAACCGGCGCCGTAAGTCCGCATCCCTGCAACCTCATTCAAAACCGCATTGATATCTTTAACCGAACCAGCTCTTTGCAAGTCTGACTTGATCGGGCTGAATCCAAGCTTTTCTATAGCCACACTGTCCATGCCCGATGTATAGAAATCGCCAACACGTCTCTCCACCGAACCCGGAGCAGCCTTAGTGTTTTTCGCCGCATCCGTTAGCAAGCTTTTTACGGCATTAATGTTAAAGTCGCGAAGCACGTTGAAGCTTCCCCAGCGGGTTTCTTTAGCCGGTACCGGATTGTTTTTTATCCAGGTACCGCTGGCATAGGTGTAAAAATCATCACCTGGTTTAACACTGGTATCCATATGAGATGGATCAATGAATTTTGTTTTCCCGGCTACGGAAGTACTGGATTGAGCCAGCACAGCCGTGTTAAAAAGAATCGCTGAAAACGAAACCAGTATATTAAAATTGATCTTCATTTGAAAGTTTTATACGTGAATTATATGTTAACACAGGTTTTCTGAAAAAGTGACAGATCGATGGTAAAAAAGCGATGTCAAATCTATGGTGACTGTCGCAATACCCCCGTTTTTTGTCAAATTACACACCTTAATCCTAAACGGCTGTTTTCTACTTTTATTGAATCGGCCAAACAAAAAATGCAAATTTGCATACCCGATGAAAACCTGTACAATGAAAGAGACCAGCAACAATACTGCAGTAATTGATCAAAACCTGCCATCAAAAAAGGATTCCATATGGCAGCATCTGAAAAACGCCATCCGGGGCACCGAAGAGGATTACACGGCGATTCCTATGAAAAAAGCCATTTTCCTCCTGGCCGTGCCTATGATCCTCGAATTGGTGATGGAGTCGACCTTCGCTGTAGTTGATATTTATTTTGTAAGCAAGCTGGGCCCCTCCGCTGTGGCTACCGTTGGCCTTACCGAAACCTACCTGTTTCTGCTTTATTCCATTGGCATGGGATTGGCCATGTCGGTTACCGCTATCATTGCACGAAGGGTGGGAGAAAAGAATATGCAGGATGCCGGTATTTCCGCTGTTCAATCTATTATGCTGGCTTTCCTGGCCTCTTTGCCCTTTGCGGTTGCCGGTATTTTCTTTGCCAAAGATATGCTTGCGCTGATGGGTGCAGATCAATGGGCCATAGAGCATGGTTACCATTATACCAAATGGATGCTTGGAGGGAACGTTGTGATTATGCTCTTATTTGTAATCAATGCCATTTTTCGGGGAGCCGGCGACGCGGCCGTTGCCATGCGTATCCTTTGGATCGCAAACGGTATAAACATTATTCTATGTCCTGTCCTGATCTTTGGCTTTGGTCCCATCCCTGCATTAGGTATTGAGGGAGCAGCTATAGCAACCAATATCGGTCGCGGAACCGGAGTGCTCACCCAGCTCTGGATTCTCTTTAAAGGCGGGAAACATATTAAGGTAGCTTATTCGCAAATCAGGCTAAATGTGAAAAGTATGCTTACAATTCTGCGGACATCACTCGGCGGCATTGGCCAGATGATTGTAGCCATGACTTCCTGGATCTTTCTCATGCGAATACTTGCCGAAGTAGGAAGTGAAGCCGTTGCTGGTTCAACCATTGCCATTCGCATTATGATGTTTACCATGATGCCGGCCTGGGGGCTCTCAAATGCCGCTGCCACACTGGTGGGTCAGAACCTTGGAGCCGGTAATCCCGATCGGGCCGAATCTGCCGTATGGAAAACGGGCCGCTATAATATGGTTTTCCTGGTGGGGGTTTCTATTGTTTATTTCTTTTTTAATGATGGTTTGATGCAGATTTTTACCGACGACCCCGAGGTAATTGCGGTGGGGGCCGAATGGCTCCGCATACTTTCTTTCTCTTATTTTGTTTATGGATGGTGGATGGTGTCTACCCAGGCTTTTAACGGGGCAGGCGATACCAAAACACCGACATATATTAACCTTGTATTTTTCTGGTTAATCCAGATCCCGCTTTCTTATTATCTGGCAATTATGCTTGGGTGGCAGCAATCCGGCGTGTTTTGGGCCGTATTCATTTCAGAAACTTCTGTCGGTTTGTTCACGCTATGGCTGTTTAACAGGGGGGGATGGAAGACCGTGAAGGTATAGAAGCGCTCGCTTCGAACAGCTTTTTGCAAGCCTTTTTCTTTTGAAATATACGCTGAACCATTCTGGCTTCAAGTTGTTATGTTTTACTGATATTCAGTATATTAGATATTGGTTGCAGCCTGGTTTGGCTACCTGGCCTGCACGTCCGAAGAAAGTTGTTTAGCTGCACGGAACCTGCTTCTGTAGCTTTAATCGTTTATACTGCCTCAATGAAAGCTACCAGACGAAGAACACGGCCTTTAACCGCCCGACAAAAAACTCCATCCCCCGGAAAAGACTCCGAACTGCCTTTTTTTAGAAAGGAAGCTGACGGGCCTGGCTTTTTTGATAGATCCAGTAATTTTTTTGGTGCCCGGCCTCAGGTTCATAGAAGCTGTGCAGATTGCGAGGAGTCTGATGATAAAGAAGCGCTTCAAAGAAAGAGATTCGAATCATCCCTAAACGACTCGAAGGGGCAGGGCTCGGCTTTGCCTGGGCCAACGAAAGGTTTCATGGAAAATACCTTTCATCGTAATTTTTCCAATGTCCGCATACATTCGGGAACCCCGGCATCAATTATGAGCCGACAGATTCATGCCAAAGCCTTCACCCATCAGCAAGATATTTATTTCGACGAAGGCCAGTACGCGCCAGAAACTTCCGAGGGGAAGAGCCTGCTGGCTCATGAATTGACACACGTTGTTCAGCAAGGCAATTCCCAGTCAGGCAGCTTGCAAAAACAGGACGATGAGAAAGAATTGCCCGCGGTTCAACGAGAAGAGGAGGATAAAGCCGTCGAATCCTCGGGAGATGCGGGGACCGAAAGCGGGGAAAAGGTTTTCAACGACAAGGATCCTGAATTTGTTTTAGTTGAATTTATGTCGAAACTGGATGCAGTGGCGGCACAGAACGCTACCGGAACTCAGGATGAAAATACCGGCGATGCTTCCGGAGCAGATCCTACAGAGGAGGACAAACAGTTAGAGTACGAACTTAACGAAGCCAAGGACTGGCTGGGAAGCGGGGCTCAGGCTTTCAGGAAACGGCTTTTGATCGAAACGGAGTTGATGAGGCTCGACGACGGCGGCTACCGTCAGAGCGTGATCGATACCTATTACGCAGAGGAGGGCGGAGGACCGGTTTATCTCGATGCAGTCAAGGCGAATATCGATACGCAGTCATCCGGCGAAGCCGAAACCATGAACCGCCTGAATGTGAACATCGGCCTCGGTTTAACGCCTGAAAACTTTATTGATAACTGGTACATCATCGGAAAGAACGCGGCCGATGCTTTTCCGCAATTCTCCTGGGAGATTGTAAGGCCTTTGATTACGCCGGCAGATTACATCGGACAAAATATTACGTTCGGTTTTAGCTCGAGTCAAAAGGACTATTATGCAAGTATGAATTCGCTGAGTGTCGACATGTCGTACAACGGTCTGCCTGTATCTTTTATCCCCTCGCTTAGTCTGAGTTATTATTCGCTTGTCAAATCAAAAGCTGCTCCTTCCCTGATCAAAATGCCGCAGAAGGCATGGATGTACGATCACTTTTTCTCGCCCGAAGAGGTTGATCTGCATTCGGAAACGATGAAGAAGTACGTCCACGCTCTGGTAGCCTATGCCGATTTTTCTTTCCGCTCTGCCGTATACCAGGAATGGATAAAAGCCGGGATATTCAAATGGCAAAGCTTTAACGCCATGAGTATTCACCTTTTCAGAAAACAATATCCCAGCGGTTTTACCAAGGTCGACGACTTTTACCAGTTTGCCCACAAGGGGGCCTTCTCCGGCTTGGGTATAATTGGAGCAGCCTGGCTTCAGGATATTTATGCAGGCGGACGAAGCCCATATCTGGAGCTCAGCCTGCTGGCTCAAAAAGCACGCGAGAACGGCGAAAAGCACTTTATAACCTTCGGAACAAGCGCATTTAACGATTTTAATACATCGTTGACGAATGCCGATTACCGCATTGCCGGCCTCGGTAAAAATGAGCGTTTAGTGGAGGCGATAACCTGGTCGATTGAAAAAGGGTTTGCGGCACAGGGCATTACCGCGCTTCTGGCAAATCTCGATACAATTCTGATGGAGATCCTCAAGGATACGATAAAAGACAAGGCCAAGCGAAAAGCCATCATGACCGGCATCGGGATGGCAGGGCCCTGGGGGCGGGCAATCTCGTTGATCTATAATTTATGGGAGCTGTTTGAGGATACCAAAGATAAAATTGAATTAGCACTACTAATTAGTTCGTTTATTAAGCTTCTCGATGAGGCGCGCGAAACCACTAAAGTAACGGGTATGCAGCGCTCGTCGGCAAAACTTGCTCAGGCTTACGAAACCACGTTTCAGCTACTCATTCAGAAACTGGGCTCAATACTGATGGATAAGCTGCCAAAGGCCGCAGCTAAAAAAATTAAGGAAGGCAGCGACCGGAAGAACAAAATGTCGGAGGCTCAACGGATGAATTTGCTGGCAGAATCAGCAACTCAGGATGATGTAGCAAAGCTGGATGCCGACCACCTCGAAGCCGAAATGGAAACAGCGCTGAAAACCCGGCCCAGTAAGCCGGCAGAGCCCGATTCGGATTTCGATGCCATGGTAGTGCTCCCCAATTCTCATACCTGGAAGCGGAACAAAAAAACTGGAGTGTGGTGCCGCTCTTCAGCAGAGTGTAAAACCAGAACCCTCGACAAAGAATTTATCGACGAACTGGATGCCAAAGCCAATAATCTCGACGACGAGTTCAGCGAAATGGGCGGGTACGGGGTGAAGGATAATATACCTTTGCCGGAAACAGGAGTGTATAGGAACAATAAACCCGTCCGGCAAACCCAGAGAACTCAGTTACGAAGCCGTATGACCGCTCCCGCCTGGGCCAGCGGTGGCCGGGACTGGAACGCACATCACGTTATTCCCTGGGGGTTTTTAAATCATGGAACGTTTGATGTGCTGCGTAGTCATGGCGGATGGGATCACAACGATTTGGCCAACAGTTTGGCGCTGCCCACCCAGCGGGGAATAAAGGGCGCCGAGCACCTGCCGGTACACCAGGTTAGCTTAACCGATCTGCAGAATAAAGGTGCGTTTCACGATGTTACCTATCACGGCGTTTACAGCCAAAAAGTAAAGGCGAAACTCGATGCCATGCTGGATAAATTTGAACATGATCCTAAAAAATTGAGGGAGGAGGTTCACAAATTAATTCAGGATTTGAAAGCGAACGAACTTATATCGTCGAAAATGGCAACCTTATTTTAACAGAAATCGCTTTCGCGGGGTTGATAAGCCATGACTTGCTTTCTTTCCCATGGCCTGTGTCCCCACAGGCCATTTCTCATTAAACTCTTTCGCAGATTATGAATCTGAACTTACCGTCTTTCCTTCCATGGCCTGTGTCCCCACAGGTCATTTCTACTTTAAACCGCTTTCTCGGATTATGAATCTGAACTTACCTTCTGTATAGGCACTAAATTTTCGGTTTGTTTTTTATCAGTCTTAATACTCAGAATCAACACCCCAGCAACCACCAGTGCCGTCCCGGCAATTTGCTCAGCAAAAATAGCCTCCCCTAAAAAATAATGAGCCTGAATGATGGTAGATACCGGCCCCACACTCGATATAATGGCCACATTGTTCGATCCAATCTGTTTTAATGCGCTCGACAGCATAAACGTGGGAATTACTGTAGCGATTATAGCGAGCAGTACACCATACCACAGCAAACCTTCGGTTTCAAAAACCGCCGTCGATTTACCATCCAGCAGAAAGTGAATAAAAATGCCTGCTGTTGCCGAGAGCATGGCGTACGCTGTGAATTTTGACGCTCCAATTTGCGGAATCAGTCTGCCGCTGCCTACAATATAAATGGCATAGGTAATGGCACACAAGAAGATCAAAAGACTACCTGCGAAAAAGTTAGGGTTAACTGCATCGATCTTCAGTTCGCCGAAATATGCTAAACCAATGCCGGTATACGTAAGCAGGAGGGCTATTTTCTGATTAGTGTTAATTTTTTGCTTGTAAATAACTGCATTAATCAGCACCACAAATGTCGGATACAAAAACAAAATAAGCCGTTCGAGACCAGCCGAGATATATTGCAGTCCGATAAAATCGAACAGGCTGCTTAAATAATACCCAAACAAGCCCAAAAAGATCAGGTAGATCCATTGTTTACCCGACATCTTTAAATTCCCTTCTTTATTGCTGATGAGGAAAGCCGCGATAAGATAAAAGGGAAGAGAAAATATCATTCGAAGTGTGAGAAGTGAAAGAGCATCGACCTTTACTTCGGCAAAAGCCAGCTTTACCATAATGGCCTTGGTCGAAAATAATATTGCGCCAACAAATGCAATAATAAATCCCACAAGGGTTAATGGGTGTCTCGTTTTTATCATCATGAATCGCTATGGAGCGCAAAAATGGGGTTTTTATGGACGAATTGCCCGAAACGATAATAATTTTTCATTTCTGTGATTTTTGTCGTGGTGCACGGAGAATCGGGAGCGAATTCTCGTGTCTTCCCCACCGACCATTTTACCTGTTAATTTTGGCCTGTGGAGACACAGGCCACGGAAGAGGATCCTGGAGAGAATTCCCCGGGGTTAAATAATTTCGCATCCTCATACAATTTAATTGGCATTCACGTTACAATACATATTTTTGACAACGAATTAATCAGCCCCAATCATTTAATAATTCCAACTATGCTCTCATTCGGACGACAAGCTCTTATTGTATCCTTAGCCATTTCAAGTCTTTTTTCAATTTCCTGTTCTCAAAGTGGCAGCAAAACGCTATCGTCTGCAGATTCTGTAGATTCCAGCGCTTCCAAACCGGCAGAGACGGTGGTAGTTCAACCTAAAAATACTGATTACACACCTAACGAGCTGGGTAAGGTGATGGTTCTGGAATATCATCTCATCGGTTATCCCGAAGACAGATGGAGAAGAACTCCCGAAAATTTCAGGAAAGATCTGCAAATGCTTTACGATAACGATTTCTATCCGGTGTCGGTTCTGGATATCGCCCATGGTAATCTAAATGTGCCAGCAGGTAAAACTCCTTTTGCTATAACATTGGACGATTCGAGTGCAGGTCAGTTTAGATATATTGAGAAAGACGGTCAACTGGTGATCGACCCGAACTGTGCTTTGGGAATCATGGAAGATTTTAAAAAGAAACATAAAGATTTCCCGATCACAGCGTCCTTTTATGTACTTCCGGCCATTAAGCCAACTTTACGCCTTTTTGCTCAGCCCGAATATCAGAAGCAAAAGTTAGAATGGCTGGTAAAAAACGGATATGAAATAGGCAGTCATAACTGGTATCATTCGATGCTTTCTAAACTTACTGATGCCGAAGTTCAGAAGCACCTTTCCATGTTCGTAAAAGAAATCAAGGCTTTTATTCTTGATTACGAGGTGAGAACCATGGCTTTACCACTTGGAATGCATGCAAAAAATAGGGCTCTCGAGTCGAAAGGAGAGTTCGAAGGTATTAAATATAATCATCAGGCCGTTCTGTTGGTTGGATCTGTAAGCTCTGTATCGCCGTATTCCAAAGATTTTAAACCCCTGGCCATTCAACGGGTTCAGGCAGGAGAACACACCGAAAATCCTGAAACCTTTATGAAAATCCAGATAAAACATAAAACCCGCTTTGTTTCCGATGGCGATCCTAAAACCATCTCTGCTCCCGAGAAGATGAAGGATCAGCTTCGCCCGGGACTTGAGAAGAAATACGCCATTAAATGGATTAAAGAAGAGGAACCAGGGAAGCTGGCCCAGAACTAGGGCTTCTCGTGCCCAGCGTTGGTGTCCCACTAATAAATACGTTAGTCGTTTGTTGGTGGGGGCATCACTTTTACCCGTTATTGGAATCTTACCCATTAGGGGAAAATCTCCAGTTCACAAGCACCCGCAGATCGTTCACAAGCACCCGCAGATCGTTCACAAGCACCCGCAGATTGTTCACAAGCACCCGCAGATCGTTCACAAGCACCCGCAGCTTGTTCACAAGCACCTGCAGATCCTTCACAAGCACCTGCAGATCGTTCACAAGCACCTGCAGATCCTTCACAAGCACCCGTACTTAGTTCACAAGTACCCGCAATTGTTGCTGCGCTCAGGAAAAGCATCTATACGATCAACTTGCGAAACTCCCGGGGCCCTATTTTTGTTGCTCACAAAAAAGCCTTTATTACGAGGATTGTCTGTAAGTAAAGATGGAAAAAGAAAAGGTCAGCAATTCAGAGATCAGTGCTCTGGGCGTAATTGATATCGAACTCCTGGTTGAGTTTAGTCGCGTTGCTAACGGACTGCTCAAGCACGGGGTGATGTCCAAACACATCATTCTTTCTAACCTTGCATCCCTTCTAAACAACCCGGTTCCTTATGCACAGGAGCTACATGGTAAGTTTAGTAATCTTGCGGATAAAGTTATCCAGCTTCAAAACCAGGGAAGAATTGTCAAAGACGATCGCAATACCCTGCTAAGGGATAATGTTCCGGAATATCCGGTTTTTGGAAAAGAGCATATAGAATCCGGAGCGCTCGATCAAATGAACACCGCTATGAAATTGCCTGTCTCGGTAGCCGGCGCTTTAATGCCCGATGCGCATCATGGATATGGGCTGCCGATAGGCGGCGTTTTAGCAACAACAGTTAACACCATTATCCCCTTTGCGGTAGGGGTAGATATTGCCTGTCGCATGTGTTTAAGTGTTTTTGATCTTCCTGCAGAAACAGTAGACACTTCAAAAGATAAACTGAGAAAGTTACTGATAGACCATACGGTATTCGGTATGGGCGGAGTAACAAAAAAGCATTACGATACTTCCTTGTTTGATCGTCCGGAATGGAATGCCACTTCAGTAATCCGCTCGCTAAAAAATAAGGCTTATACCCAATTGGGTACTTCGGGAACAGGAAATCACTTTGTAGAATGGGGCGAGTTAAACGTCGCTCCGGGGGCTCTTGACGGATTGAGCGCCGGCAAATACCTTGCCCTCTTATCTCACTCGGGCTCACGCGGGTTTGGAGGAAGCATCGCAAACCACTATTCTGCTATCGCGATGAAAAAGACACACCTTCCTAAAGAAGCAAGACATCTGGCCTGGCTGGATATGAGCACTGAAGAAGGGCAGGAGTATTGGATTGCCATGAACCTGGCTGGGGATTACGCTTCTGCTAATCATCACGAAATACATAACAAAATTGCTAAGGCGATGGAGCTTCAGCCCGTTTTGCGGATTGAGAATCACCACAACTTCGCCTGGAAAGAAACTCTTGCCGACGGCACAGAGGTGATGGTCCATCGGAAGGGTGCCACGCCTGCTGGAAAGGGCGTTTTAGGAATTATTCCGGGTTCTATGAGTACTCCCGGATTTGTGGTAAAAGGAAAAGGTGAGGCCCGATCGATCAATTCTGCCTCTCACGGAGCAGGGCGTTTGATGAGCCGGAGCGCAGCGTTTAAAACTTTACAGCGTGATTTAGTTGAAGCAGAACTGCTCAATAAAAAGATTACCTTGTTGGGATCAGATCTGGATGAAGCGCCTATGGTTTATAAAAACATTCATGATGTGATGGCCGCACAAACCGATCTGGTAGAAATTCTCGCCGAATTCCAACCCAGAATTGTAAAAATGGCGGCCCCGAAAGAGAAGCCCGAAGATTGAACATTGTAAATGTGAAAAATAGCCTGGACTATACTTGTTTTAACCGCCTACTTTAATACATTTACATTACCTAATCACAGTAATGAAAATCTTTATAGTAGCTTTAAAAGTGCTTCTGGCGATCTTTTTAATCACTGCCGGATGCAGCCAAATCAGCCAGCCCTCTAACCTTCGTGTATTAATTGGTGTTTTTGAAATACTGCTTGCTATAATCCTTCTTTACTCGCCCCTAAAGTCACTTATCAAACAATTTATATGAATTATTTATCAGAGGAAGGAAGAAGTCCTTCCCGTTCAAAAATTATTAAGGCGGTCGTCCTTGTAGTGCTGCTGTGTGTTTTCTGGATTGTTCAACCCTTTACATACGAGAACATCGACGCGGGTAACGTGGGGATCAAAATAAATTTATATGGTTCTGACCGCGGAGTGGATAATATCACTATAGTAACCGGCAGGGTTTGGTATAATACCTGGACTACAAAAATCGTTGAATTCCCAACCTTTACGCAATCTGTAGATTATGAGCCATTTGTAGTTACCACAAAAGACGCTGCAGAGTTTCAGGTAGATCCGAAATTGAATTACCACATCAATTCTGCTATGGTTCCTCAAATTTATCGCCAATACCGTAAATCGCTTTCCGAAATCGAACAGCAGTTTATGCGCAATACCATTTACGATGCCTACCGCATAGTTGCAAACTCGTTTACATCCGATTCGGTGATGTCTAACCGGGAAAAGTTTGAAGATAAAATTCAGATCATCCTATCAAAAAACCTTGGTAAAGATGGCTTTATTTACGATCAGCTCACTTCTGCTATTAGCCCGCCCGCTTCTTTAAGGCAAATGATCGACGAAAAGAACGCTTCGATACAAGCCAGGCTAAAAGCCGAAAATCAGGCTAAACAGGCCATCGCCGAAGCAACGGTAAGTAAGGCCAAAGCCGAAGGTGAAGCCGCAGCTCTTCTGGTTAGAGCGCGGGCAGAGGCAGAGGCTAACCGCTTAAAACAGCAATCTCTTACCCCGCTTATTATTCAGCAGCAAATGCTGGAAAAATGGGATGGAAAATTACCTCAGTACGGCACCATTCCTCAATTTTTCAAGAATATTCAATAATCTGGATACAGTCTGGTTCACTTTCCCTGTAGTATTTAGGTACAAAGCCCGAGGCGGCTGTGCCTGGGCCTTTGTTCGGTTGCGGACAAAGGCTTTATTTTGCAGTCTACCTGATTGAAGTATAATTGCCCGCGGCGGTTTCGGATGGTGGAAATTGCAATGAAAAGCAGGGCTGCAGGGACCTGGAAATGCTACCCGGGCTTTACATACATATGACGAAGTTGTTAACATTTGTTACAAAAGTGGCACCGTGTTTGTGAGAAATTACATTGAAACACACCTATGACGTGGAAACGATGAAGCAGCGAAGGATTTTTGTAATAGAAGATGATGATATCGTAAGAGATACCGTTGAACTTCTGCTTAGATATAAAGGCTACCAGGTTATTACATCGGCAACCGGTCAGGACGTGCTTGAGGGGATTGAAGAATTTAAGCCTGATTTGATCTTAACCGACATTTTCCTCGGTGAACTTGATGGAAGGGAGATATGTCAATGCGTAAAAAGTAATCCTAAAACCAACCATATTCCAATTATTATAATGTCTGGGGCCGCCTCAGAAATATATAACACGATAGCCGGTGTTGGAGCCAATGATGTTGTGCTCAAACCTTTCGACGAACAAACACTAATGAGCAGAGTACAGCGGCAACTTACAGCGTAGCTGTCTGGTATTGTTGAAATATGTCTGCTACAGAGGACTCTTGTGTCTACATCTGTACTACTCCCTTTGTGCCCTCGAACTTTATTTAATTTTCGATGTTAGTTAATTACTAACCAATTTGAATGAAGCCGAAATTCCTGATTGTTTTCTTCCTTTTATCTGTCTGCTGGCTTAGGTCTGTAAAAGCTTATTCTTTGCTTACACACGAGGCGATTATCGACGCAAGTTGGGAGCAGGGTATCCGGCCGCTTTTATTAGCTAAATATCCGGCATCCAGTCCGGAACAACTGCTGGAAGCTCATTCGTATGCCTATGGTGGCGCAATAATGCCCGACATTGGTTACAGTCCGTTCGGAAGCATGATTTATACAGATTTTGTGCATAATGTAAGAACCGGGGATTATGTAGAGGCTTTACTGGAAGAGGCCGAAACGCTAAACGAATATGCTTTCGCACTCGGCTCGCTGGCCCATTATATGGCCGACAATTATGGCCACGAACTGGGAACAAATGTGGCGGTGCCCCTGGTTTATCCGAAGGTAAAAGAGGAATTTGGAAACGTGGTTACCTATGCTGATCATAAAGTTTCTCATTCGAGGATGGAGTTGGCATTTGATGTTTTGCAAACGGCGAGAGGCAACTACGCATCTAAGGACTATCATGATTTTATTGGTTTTAATGTAGCTCGGCCTGTTGTTGAAAAGGCGTTTTACAGGGTTTATGGTATTGATGTAAATGATGTGTTTGGCAGTATGTCGGTTGCCATCAGTACTTTCCGCTGGACGATTAAATCTCTTCTCCCGAATATTGTAAGAACAGCCTGGGCCAGCAAGAAAGATGATTTAAGAAAAACAGATTCAACCCTCACAGCGCGGAAGTTTTCCTACAGGATGAAAAACCGTACCTATTATCACGAGTTCGGGCGAGATCATCAGAAGGCGGGCTTTTTCCCAACGGTGATCTCTTTTATTATGCCTTTTTTGCCGAAAATTGGTCCGCTCGCAAAACTTAAATTTAAAGCGCCCACGCCAGAAGCGGAAGCCCTGTTTATTAAGAGCTTTGACACTACACTGGTACATTACAAGGCGGCCATTACTAGATTAAATTCGTCATCAGTCGATTTACCTAACCGTACCCTCGATACTGGACATAAGACTGTGTTCGGA
The DNA here is from genome assembly GCF_024436395.1 of Paradesertivirga mongoliensis. GTDB lineage: Bacteria > Bacteroidota > Bacteroidia > Sphingobacteriales > Sphingobacteriaceae > Paradesertivirga > Paradesertivirga mongoliensis. The sequence goes on from NZ_JAFMZO010000004.1 coordinate 40,917, forward strand.
GAGTACGTAATAGCTGATGACAATTATGCAACCCTCTTATTCAGGCTACAGGAAAAAGATTTTGCGCATTTGAGCGCGGAAATCAAAGACAACCTTCTGGCGTTCTACGCCGGAGCGCAGCCCTCCGGGAGGATGAGTAAGAAAAAAGCAAGGGAATGGAAGAAGGTGCAGGATGCTCTTGAAGCTCTAAACCAGGTTTCAACCATTGCGGCGAGGTAGATAAAGCCCTCAACTACTCCAGGTTATCTACTCCCGTGTCAGATTCAGGCGTTGCCAGGTCGTTGTGGCCATCCTCTAAAGTGCCATAGTTTTCGTCAAAATCATCGTCTTTATCCTTTTCAACTTTATCATCATCATCTTCTTCGGGAAGAAGCTGCTGATCATCGTCTTCTCGAATTACTTTATCCGAATCGGGGTCAGCCGAATTCGGCTGCCCGTTGGGGTTTGCGGAAGATTCTATGTTCTCATTTTCGTGGTTCATGGCAGGGTGTTATTAATTAACAGATAATATATACCAGAAAGATCGTGCCAACACTATCTGACCGAAAGCGATTCCCGGGCCGGCAACTCTGCCTCCGGTTACCAAAAAGTAACCTAATTGTTAAAAAAGCGTATAGAGGCCTAATGTTTGTTCATTTAACGCCCCGTTTAATGCAAAAAGGTTTATTTAGCTTCACAAAAAAACACTTCTGTTTGGTTGCTGGATTGCTTTTTGTTCAATTTTCCAGCGGACAGGGCCTGATTAATAACGGTGCTCAAATAGTTATTACAAATACCTCAAATATTCATATCAGCGGCGCCACGGGGAATTTGACAAATCAAGCCGGAGGCTTAATAGTTAATAGTGCAGCAGGTGGTAAAATTACGTTGGGCGGTAATTGGGTGAACGATGCGGCAAATAGCGTTTTTTCTGGTACCGGTTCAACTGTAGAATTTAACGGGGCAACGGCTCAAAGTATCGGCGGAACAAATCCTACAGCATTCTACAATTTAACAGCCTCGGGCTCGGGGACTAAAACTGTAAATACACCTTTAACTTCTGTTTCGAGATTGGTAACGGTGAGTGATAATACTCAACTAGATGCTAATGGTAATTTAACGTTACTCGCAACCAGTTCCGAACACGCCAGTATCGGACCTTTGATAAACGGCGCCTCGGTTTCAAATAATGTTATTGTCCAATCATATCTTACTGGCGGAAGCGATGGATATCGAGTATGGAAGGGGCTATCGTCGCCTATCAACGATGGGCTGATTCTAGGTAACAAAACTTATAAGCAATTACAATCGAAATTGATTATAACCGGTAACCTTGGTACAACCAATGGTTTCGACAAAGGAAATTCGGCTTCACCGTACGGTGCAACCATTAAGACGTATAATGAGCAAGCTGCATTAGGCACTTCGCAATTTACTGTACTTCCAAACATTACAGATCCCGTAATTCAAGGCTTAGGGTTTTTCCTATACTACAGAGGCAATCGCACTGATAATTACGATGCTTCCGGTAGCTCAGCTACGGGCTCTAAAGTTGTCGCTCCTTTTGCTACTCCGGAAAGTGTTCTTGTTGATTATACCGGCCCCATAAATCAAGGTCCGATTGAAGTTAATCTATCATATACAAACAACAACGACTCTGACATATTTATCGGGACAAATCTGGTAGGTAACCCGTACCCGTCGGTTATAGACTGGCACGCTGTTTACAACGCAAGTGTGAGTGCTGGTGCTGATATTTCGCCAGTTATTTATGTGGTGAAGCAGGATGGCTCTTTTGCCGAGTATACCATCACCGACGCCGGGCTGGGAACGGGGATAGGAGCAAACGAGGGTACCCGCTATATTATGCCCGGACAAGCGTTTTACGTGAAAGCAAATGCGGCATCTCAGAAACTGACATTCGCAGAGGGCAGCAAGGACCCTTATCCTGTATCGGGTACAGTTATGCGTTTTTTGTCGGCGCCCCGTAAGGAGTTAATGGGGTTAACTATGGCGACCAGCACCCTTGTGGCACCACCTCATCGTATGGGCTTAAAGGTTCTGAGATTTAATGTAAAAAACATGGATGCCCAGGAAGAAGCTCTGTTGATTTTTAGAGACAATGCCACGGTCAATTATGACAATAATGAAGACGGACTTTATTTTTCGGGAAATCCTGTAGTTTTATTAAGCAAATCGAAGGATAATAAGAATCTATCTATAAACTCTCTTCCCGAACCTACAGAACCAACTGAAGTTGACCTTTATGTTTCAACCTCCATTTCTGGAAAACATCAACTAAATTTTACCGACCTATCGCAGTTAGGGGCTACTCAGGTCTTTTTAGAGGACTCGTTCCTGAAAAAGACTGAGCCAGTAGTTACAAATTCAATATACGAATTCAGCATCGACAGAAAAATTCCCCAAAGCTTTGGAGGAAATAGATTCAAGCTTGTCTTTCATCCACAACTTAACCTCGCGAATTTTTCGGCAAAGAAAGTATACGGTGGCTCTGAAATAACTTGGTCGGGAGCTTCAAAATATAATAATGAATTGTTTGTGATTGAACGCTCCACCGATGGAAATGTATTTCAGACAATCGGAGCCATAAGTAAAGACGACATCGGTACCTACAGGTTTATTGACAAGAAACCCGAAAATGGGTTAAACTATTACAGACTCAAATTGCAAGACACGGTAAAATACTCTTACACCAATGTAGTGTCTCTGGATTATGCACCGGATTCAAGCGAGCCGTATTTTAAGATATTTCCTAATCCGGTGAATGATGCGTTGAATGTAATCTATAAAGACGATGTGAAACAAGGTCAACTCGCGATTTACAGTTTGGGGGGGCAAAAAATTAAAAGCTTTTCCGTTCTGAACGCTGATCAGTCGCAATATAATGTGAGCGACTTGCCTACAGGAGTATACATATTGAAAGCTATTGATGGTCAAAATAAAGAAGTTGGAACTGAGAAGTTCATCAAAGAATAAATGAGAAAGTTTTTTGCTTGCTTACTTCTTGGTCTGCTATTCGGTAATCATAGCCTGTTTGCGCAGGAGGAAGACTGTGCGTTCAGTCCTGATCCTCTTTGTGAAGAAGGACCCGATGCCCCAATCGATAGCGGTGTAGGGCTCCTGATTGGTGCAGCTGCGTTTTATACCATCAAAAGATTTCGCGACAAAAAAAGCAATTTAAACGATACGCCAGGCATCGTATAGTCTCAATAAGCGAGGTACTCACCTCGTCCGAATCGCACAACATATTGCTAATTAGATTTCCGGTGAATTGTAAATCGTCTCTTCTCAGACTTTTTAAATCTTAACGTATTCCGGACTCCTAAATAATCTGAATATCTATTTTCGGCAGGTGTGGATGTTAGAGATACGCCGAAATTTGAGCAGGAAATATCATCCAATAAAAAAAGCCTTCTTACATCACGTAAAAAGGCTTTTTATTTCTGCGGAGAGCTAGGGATTCGAACCCCAGGAACCTGTTACAGTTCAACAGTTTTCAAGACTGCCGCAATCGACCACTCTGCCAGCTCTCCGGGGGCAAAAGTACAAACTCCGCCGTAATCTACAAGGGTGAAAGATGTTTTTTTTGCTGATAATGGATAGAGCTTTGAATTACAGAGCAATAAAATCGTTTTTATCCGTTTTTGCTAAGCTTTTCTTGCACGGGTTCGTCCTTGAAGGTGTTAAATTTTGGCTTAACGATTTTAATACTTCGCTTTGAAAGGTCGATACTGGCGTTTAATTCGAAGCCAATCAGGATGATCAGAGAATTTAGATATAACCAGATCATAATCACGATCAAGGTTCCGATAGATCCGTAAACTTCATTATAGTTGCCAAAGTTGTTTATGTAAAAACCAAACCCCCAAAATGTAAGGATGGCTAAAACTGTGGCGAGCCAGGCACCCGGACTAAATAACTTCCATTTTTTGGTGTGTGTTGGACCGTAACGATATAAAATCGAAAGAGTAATAAAATATACGGAGACTAAGATGAACCATCTTAGCATATCGGCAAAATACAACCAAAACGAATCTCTGAACTCTAACTGACTCTCGGCAAATTTAACAGCGAAAGTTCCAACCGTCATGATCGTTAAGCCGATCGTTAACGCCAGGAACATCACGAAAGTGAGGGTGATAGCTACCAGTCTCTGTTTCAACCAGCCCCTTGTTTCAATAATTAAGGATGATTTGTTGAACGCCTGCATTAGATTAATGACGCCATTGGTAGCGAAAAAAAGAGCTGCGAAAAAACCGAATGACAACAAGCCTCCGTTTTGTTGCTTGATAATCTCTTCCAGCGTGCCTTTAACAGCTTCAAAGGCGTTGTAAGGAAGTACGAGGGCCAGCAGTCCGATAAGTTGATCCTGAAAGCCCTCAATAGGGATGTATGGAATCAGTGTAAACACAAAAATTATCCCCGGAAATATTGCCAGCATGAAGTTATATGCAAGTGAAGATGCTTTGTTAAGCAGGGAGTCTTTGTTGATCTCCTGAAAAAAAAACGTGCCGACTGTATAAAGCGGCAGCGGACTGAATCCAGGTATCACTACCACCTTTGTCCAGTCAATGAACATGTTATATAACCTGGTTTTTAAAAGAATCTTATGGAGCCAGAGCATATTTAGTAGAAATATTCTTTAATGCGGTTCTGAAATTCTTCAGGCGGCAGGCATGGCCGGTTGTTCTTCATGTTGATAAAGGCAAGTGTCGTTTCTCCTTCATGAATTAAATTATTTGCCTCGTTATAAAATTCGTACTTAAAATGAATTTTGACACCCGGCTTTTTCTCAAGAATCACATTTATGGTCAGTTCTTCATCGTAAAGCGCAGGTTTGATATATTTACAACGCATTTCCAGAACAGGCATCATCACGCCTTCTTGCTCCATCCACTTGTAAGTCATGCCCATACTTCTGAGCATTTCTACCCTGCCAACTTCATAAAGCTCGGCATAATTGCCATAATACATATAGCCCATCTGATCCGTTTCACCGTATCGTACTCGTACCTTTGTTTGATGGGTATACATTATTTTTTTATGTTTCTTTCATTAAGCGCCCGCTGAAATCTTCTGGCATTTGCCTGATGTTCTGCCTGGGTAACAGCAAAATTGTGATATCCGGAAAAATCCTCTTTAGCGCACATGAATATGTATTTATGTTTTTCATGATTTAGTACGGCATCGATGGCGTTAATGCTTGGCATCATGATAGGCCCCGGAGGCAGTCCTTTGTAAACATAGGTATTATAAGGAGAATCTTTGGTTAGATGGCGGTTTAATACACGTCTGATAGTGAAATCTTTATTGGCAAAAATAACCGTAGGGTCGGCCTGAAGTTTTATACCGGCTTTGTACCGGTTCATGTACAAGCCAGCAATGGTGGGCATCTCGCTGTCATTCAAAGCTTCGGCATCCACAATAGCTGCCAGGGTGCTTACCTCGGTTTTCGATAAACCAATCTTCTCTGCTTTGGCTATGCGCGAAGGCGTCCAGAACTTTTGATATTCTTTGTACATCCGGTCGAAGAATTGCTTTGCGGATGTATTCCAATAGATCTCGTACGAGTTCGGAATAAACACACTATACACATTGTCGGTGTTAAATCCATATTTTTCAACAAACTCCGTTGAGTCGAGCAGGCTTACGATCGAGCTCGAGTCGGCTTCTATTTGCGTGGCAATATAGGCCGCCATATTCTCTTTCAACCTGTGGTTCTTGAATTTCAGTTGTACCGGCTCCTGGTCGCCGCTCCGGAGCATGGCAATGAATTTTCTGTTGCTCATTCCACCTTTAAGGCGGTATTTACCGGGCTTTACCATCTGAGGATAGTTCATCGTTTCAGCTGTCTGGCGAAAGGCAACAGAATCGTTCACAATTTCTTTGTCCCTGATGGTTCTATACACTGTTTCGAAATCTGACCCGGTCTTAATGTAGAGGTATTCCTCCTTGTTAGATACATTGGGGCCAAAATATTTTAAATAGTATGAAAAGGCAGTTATTCCAAGTGCAATAACAGCAATTATTGCTAAGACGATAATTACCCTTGCTTTCAAACTTAGCTTTGTCGAATGTTTAGCAGTCATTTACTTTAAATTATAAACTTACTCTCCTGTAAGCAAGTAAGCCCCCCGTAAGGTTTTTAACATTTTTATATCCGGCAGATACTAATAAACGCCGTGCGGTTTCACTTCTTATGCCTCGCTGGCAGATAACTACAATCTCAGCATCTTTTTGATAATCGAGCTCATCGAAAGCCGCGGATAAGGTGCCGAGGGGGATGTTTTGCCCACCGATATTAAAGGTGTGGTATTCCAGCTCTTCCCTGACGTCGATCAGGTGAGGTGACTTGCCTTTTGATAATTTTTCTTTTAATTCTTCGGCCGAAATATCGTTATTGGACTGGTTCTCCATTAGATAGAATCAAATCAACGCTTGTACCAATACTCACTTTAGTTAACGAGTCGCTCAGAGCAGGAAATTGTTTAATCACTGTTGCGGAGGCTGTGTCCGTTACATTTTCATAAGTAACCACGCCTAGGTTAAGTTGAGACCCCCTTAAAGCCATGATAGCCTCACTAAGTGTCAATCCGGTCACAGGAGGCAGATCCACTTCACTTGCGCCTCTTCCATCTCCCAAAACAAGACTAATAGTCGAACCTTTGGGTATCATATCTCCAGTGCTAACTTGCTTTCCTCCAAATTGAACTTTTAAAACCCTGTCGCGCGCAATATCAGATATATATGAAGTATCGCCGATCTTAATTCCGTAATTGCCCAGTATCGCCCTTGCTTCTAAAAAAGTCTTCTCAAAAATATCGGGGAAACCTACATCGGGCGCCGTACGGGTAATAATTGTCAGGTAGATCGTCCGGTTTAGTTTAACGTTTGTATTTGGGTCAGGATCTTGTTCTACTACCATTCCCGGAGCTTTATCAATTTGATAAACCGAATCGATCTGATATCCCAGTCCCTGTGCTTCCAGCAATTCTATTGCCTTCTCAACAGGTAAACCCTGTAATTTCGGAACAGGTACTCCCTCCCCGTGTCGGGTGTAATAACGCAGACTAAAGAAAATAAGCAGGATGAATAAGACCACAGATATAATTGCGATAATCAAATTTCTTCTGAAGGTCTCTGTTCTAAGGTATGCTAAAAATTTATTCATTAATTGAAATATTTCTGCAAAGAATGCCCAAACTTAGTTTAAAAATCATGATTTTCGAAGAGAATATTCTTAAGGATCTAATATCCAATTTTAAACTTATGCTAAAGAAAGTATCATTAGGGATCGTTTCAGCATTTATATTGCTGCAACTTAATCCTGTAAACGCTCAGAGCCCGGAGCGCTTTTTTAAGAGAAACGATTTAATGCCATTGGGATCTTACTACTATCCGGAACAGTGGCCAAGATCTCAATGGGAGCGTGATCTGAAAAGACTTGCCGAAACCGGTTTTGAATTCACTCATTTTGGGGAGTTTGCCTGGGCATTTGTAGAACCTAAAGATGGGGTATTTGATTTTAAATGGTTAGATGAAGCGGTCGAAATCGCTCATAAAAACGGGGTTAAAGTGATCATGTGTACTTCGTCTCCAACACCACCAGCCTGGCTTGCTCAAAAACATCCTGAAATTTTGATGGTAAACGAAGATGGCAGAACCATGCAGCATGGTTCAAGACAGCATATTTCCTGGTCGAGCCCGGTGTATCGAAGATACGTAATCAGAATGGTGGAAGCGCTTGCAAAACATTATGCGAACGACAAAAGAATCTGGGGATGGCAATTGGATAACGAACCTTCGCACTACGGACAGGTGGATCATAGTCCTGCAGCACGAGTAAGCTTTCAAAAATGGCTTAAGAATAAGTATAAACATATAGATTCTTTAAATAAAACCTGGGGGACCGCATTCTGGAGCCTTAAGTACGATAATTTCGAGCAGATCAGAACTCCTAATGGTAAGGAGCTGATCGCGCAGCCTAACCCTCACGCAGTGCTCGACTTCAGACGCTTTTCTGCAGATGAAGTAGCTGATTTTATGCATTTTCAAGCGGCTATTCTGCGTCAACATATCCCGGCCGGGCAATGGATAACTACCAACCTTATGCCCGAACATACTCCGGTTGACCCCACACGCATGCCTAAACTTGATTTTGTTACCTATACTAAATATCTGGTGGCCGGCTACGATATGGGCATCGGTGATCAGGGCTTTAGGATGGGATCTCCAACCAGCATCGCTTTCTCAAATGATTTATTCAGGCCAATTAATGGTGTAACCGGAGTTATGGAACTTCAACCAGGACAGGTGAACTGGGGAAGATTCAATTCTCAGACCATGCCCGGAACGGTAAGAATGTGGGTTTGGCATGCTTTCGCAGGAGGAAACAAGTTTGTTTGTAATTACAGATTCAGACAGCCTTTAACAGGAGGGGAGCAATATCATTATGGCGTTATTGGTCCGGATGGGATAACCCCAAGTACGGGAGGTCAGGAGTATATCAAAGTTAATGAGGAGATGAAGTTTTTACGAAGAAATTTCGATCCGAATGCACAAATGCCAGCCGAGCATAAGGCCCGTCAGGCCGCAGTGCTTTACAGTCTGGATAACCGCTGGGAACAGGATAATCAGCCCCAAACCTTTCAGTGGGATTACCTGAAGCACGTAATGAAGTATTATAGCGCTTTAAAGCAGTTCGGAGCCCCTGTTGATGTGATTACCGAAGATAAAGATTTTACGAAGTATCCGGTTTTAATCGCGCCCGCCTATCAGTTATTAGACGCTAAACTTGTTGAACGCTGGAGGCAATATGTAGAACAGGGTGGACATTTAGTGCTCACAACCCGTACAGGTCATAAAGATCGTGAAGGTAAGATCTGGGAAACCATCTGGGCGAGCCCGATACAGGGATTGATGAGTGGATTCGTTTCATTCTATGATCATTTACCCGAGAACAGAACCGGAACTATAAAAGCAGGTACAGAAACGTTTACCTGGAACAATTGGGCCGACGTTCTGGAGCCTTATCCCAATATTGATATCTGGGCAACTTATACTAATCAATATTATTCGGGAAGACCCGCTGTAATTCATAAAAAGATGGGAAAAGGTACTGTGACTTATGTCGGCCCGGATACAGACGACGGCGCTCTGGAAAAGGCCATGTTAAAACGTGTTTACCAGGAGGCTGGAATCGCCATCAGAGATTTACCTAATGGCGTAATGCTCGAGTGGCGCGACGGATTTTGGGTGGGCGTAAATTACGGCGAAAAAGCGTACGAAGTACCCGTTCCCGAAAAAGCGAACATATTAATCGGTACCAAAACCTTGAAGCCCGCTGACGTAATCGTCTGGAAAGAGTAGTCTGTAAATGGTTGATTATACTACTGTCATATTGAAATTTGCGGAGCAGGGAGAAAAAACCGGTTGGACTTACATTGACGTTCCTGCAGATGTTGCCCAACAGCTACAGCCGGGTAACAAGAAATCATTTAGGGTAAAGGGAGTTCTCGACAGCTTTAAGTTTTCGGGCATCGCCCTTCTCCCGATGGGCGAAGGTAATTTTATTATGGCACTTAACGCTGATATCCGAAAAGGCATTCGCAAATCGGAAGGTGCAATGCTTCATGTACAGCTTGAGGTCGACCATGATTATACTGTAGAACCACCTCCCGAGCTGATGGAATGTTTGAACGAAGATCCCGGATCGCTGGAATATTACTTTAGCTTGCCCAAATCTCATCGTGATTACTTTATCAAGTGGATTGATAGTGCAAAAACGGAAACGACCCGTACAAATCGTATGGTTCAGACCGTTAATGCGATGGCTAACCGTTGGGATTATGGGCAGATGATCCGTGCCGGCCGAAAAATCAGGAACGAATAAAATGAACCAATATCTTATTTCAGCACTAGATTTTACCGATGAAAATGCTCTCCAGAGACGCTTGCATGCCAGGCCAATGCACTTCGAAACTGTAAGAAAGTTAAAAGCATCTGGTAATTTCATCATAGGCGGCGCCATTTTAAACGACCGGAAGCAGATGATTGGCTCTTCATTGATTGTTCAATTTGAAACAGATCGGCAATTAAGTGCCTGGCTGGCGGAAGAACCTTATTTGCTTTTGAAGGTTTGGGAGAAGGTTGATATTAAGCCCTTCAAGGTAGCCGATGTTTAGAGCAGATTTTCTGGTCTTGTTAAAAAATGATAATTTGTACTCATCATCCATAAACTTAATTTATGTCTTCATTATTTACCAAAACAGCGGTTCTGATTTTTGTACTCGGTGGTAGCCTTCAGGCGTTCTCTCAAACCCGGTCGATTTCGGTTTCAAACAAGTCTTCACTCGTTTTGAAAGATAAAGCAATAGCTGTAACAAGGGCAGGGCTTCCAGGTGCAGAAGAGGGAAAGTTCCCGCTTATTTTAACCGCCTCGGGCGATACTATCCCATCACAACTGGATGATATAAACGGTGACAGAAAATGGGACGAACTATTCTTTGTGCTAGATCTGGCACCGAAACAAAAACTCAAGCTATCGCTAAACTGGGTAAACTTTGTGCCCGAATTTACAATGCGTACCAGCGTAAGGTTCGGTAAACGTAGTTCAGCGACATTGCCCGTGCAACCCAAAGTCGCGGATACCGCCTATATTGATGAAATGCCTAAAAAGATAGGCTACCAACCTTATCAAACCGATGGTCCATCCTGGGAAAACGATAAGGTAGGCTTCCGGCACTATTTTGATGGACGGAATGCCAAGGATTTATTCGGTAAAAGAGTGACCTGGATGTCGCCGGAAACTGTTGGTTTGACAGCACAGGGCGCAGTAGAGGATAATTATCATGTCTTAAAAGACTGGGGAAGAGATGTATTGCCCGTGGGTAATTCCATAGGCCTTGGAGGTGTAGCTTTGCTCGTAAAAGATTCTCTGGCGAGATTAGGAGTTACCGTAAATGATACCCGGAACAATATAAAAAGTACTTCTTTTCATATCTACTCTGAAGGACCTGTAAGGTCAGTAATTAATTTTCATTACATGGATTGGAGTACACAGGGCAGAGTCTATCAGGTAAATGAAACGCCGATGATCTGGCCGGGGATGCACGCCTATCAGAATACCGTAAGAGTCTCCGGCTTGAAAGGCGATGAGTCATTATTAGTCGGTTTGCCCGATGTTTCGAACGACGGACCGTTGACCGAAGTAAATATTGGCGACTGGACACTTCTTTATACTCATGATAAACAAAGCTATAATAAAGAGTTTTGGCTGGGACTGGCGTTACTCGTCCCGAAAAAGGCCTATCAAGGGAGTATTACTGCCCCCACGACGGGAAATTTGTCGTCCAGCTATCTGGCAAAGCTTAAAATATCCGAAAATAAGCCGGTTACTTACTATGCAGTAGGCGGTTGGGAACTTGCCGATCCTGGTTTTATTAACCCACAATATTTCAGGAACTATGTAACCGGCCTGGCGCACCAATTGTCGGCAAAGGTTAAAGTGAAGATTGAATAGTATTTGGCTTATTTGATTTTATCGTGTAAAAGTTGTTTACCTGATGCAAACGCCGCATCAGCCAGAAATTTAGCAGCGTTTGTATATGGATCTGCCCGACTAATTGATGGAGGGGTGATGACATAAACCTTTTGTACTCCTATGCTTTGCAATTCCTGATCCGATAAACTCAAAGCTCCGCAAAACGCTATTAATGGCTTTTGATGTTTTTTGCAGAGCTTAGCCAAGCCGGAAATGGCTTTGCCGTTTAAACTTTGTTCATCAATTTTACCTTCACCTGTAACGACCAAATCTGCTTGCCTGATGTATTCCTCTGCCTTGTTTATTTTCAGAACAAGCTCGATTCCGCTCAGCAGATCGGCGCCCAAAAATGCTACACACGCGGCGCCCAGGCCGCCCGCAGCTCCCGATCCCTTGATTTGCTGCATATCCCGACCAAAGTGTTTCTCCAAAATACCCGCAAAGTGGATCATGCCTTTTTCCAAAAGATCTGTTTCTTCTTTGGAAGCTCCTTTTTGTTTGGAGTATACTAATGAAGCGCCATTTTTTCCGTATAAGGGATTATCAACATCGCAGGCCACCTTAAAATCTATGTGCTTCACATCTATAGATTTCGAATCGTCAATGGTCGCAATTTTTGCAAGGTTTTGTCCGATTGGCCTGAGTTCCTTACCCGAAGCATCTAAGAATCGGTAACCCAATGCAGTGGCCATTCCTATTCCAGCTTCGTTTGTCGCACTGCCACCTATCCCCAGGATGATTTTTTCTACTCCAGGATTAATCGCCGCCCTGATAAGTTCGCCGGTACCAAGAGTGGAGGTAAGCATGCAATTACGTTCTTCCGGTTTTAGTAAGAGTAACCCTGAAGCTTTAGCCATTTCTATAAAAGCGGTTTTTCCATCTTTAGAGATCAGGAAAGAACTTTTTATTGACCTGAACAAGGGGTCGGAAACTGTAACAGGATGTTCAACTGCTGAGATACAGCTTTTTATTACGTCCGATAATCCCTCGCCGCCGTCGGCCATGGGGAGAATTTGGATTTTAAAATCTTTCGACGCTTTTAACAAGCCTTTTTTAATAGCATCAGAAGCCTCTGCACTGCTCAGTGAGTATTTAAACTTATCCGGAGCAATTAAAATGTTCATGGGTGAGTATTTTGTTCGCGAATATTAAAGTTTTAAGCTGATATCCCTGCATTATAGCTTAAAAAATCAGAAATCTGTCGTATTTTTCGGGCCTTATCTAAAATAAATGCAAGAAGAGACTATCGTTCCCGAATTATATGTGGTTGGAGCGGGGCCAGGTGACCCGGAACTGATTACTTTAAAGGCGCTTAAAGTTTTACAAAAATGTAAGGTGTTACTGTACGATAATCTAGCCAATATCGAGTTGCTGAATTTTACGTCTGCTGATTGTGAAAAGATCTATGTGGGAAAACATCCTTATGGGGAATACACTCCACAAGAGACTATTCATGAAATGATCAAGGAAAAAGCCTTAGCGAAGGGGATGGTGGTGCGTTTGAAAGGAGGAGACCCATTCATTTTCGGACGCGGATACGAAGAGGTTCTTTTTGCCCGTGAACATGGCATCTCCACCTATTATATCCCCGGAATTACAAGCATGCAGGCCGCCGGTTTTGATAACATACCACTTACTCATCGCAACATAAGCGAAGGGATTTGGGTGCTTACCGGAACTAAGAAAGATGGAGGTTTATCCTCTGATTTACGCCTGGCTATGCAAAGTAACGCCACTGTGGTAATTTATATGGGAATGAAAAAGATTCAGGAAATTGCTCAAACATATATATCCGAAGGTATGGGCCAAACACCGGCTGCCATCATTCAGCATGCAACGCTGGCAAAACAGAAATCTGCCCGCGGAAAAGTTAAGGATCTGCCCACAATGGCCGAAGCGGCGAAACTTACCCATCCGGCAATTATTATTATTGGAGAAGTCGCCGGAATTGCCACCTAAAGCTGCTCTTTATGAATATTTTCCAGTTGCTTCACCATTCCTTTTAACATCGCAGGAACTATTAGCCTGTGTATCGGCCTTACGGGAAGAAAATAAAGCCGTCCAAACCAGTTGTTAAATTTTACAGTGGTTGAGATTATTAAGCGCTTTTCGCCCGCCCCTTCAGGATTTGGTTCGCAAAACAAAGATACTCTGAAATTTAAGTGTTTGTCATCTTCTCCTAAGATCACCTCTCTGTCTGTTTTTGAAAATACTTTGAAAAGTCCTAAAACTTCGCCTGGCTCGCATTTGAATTTTGCCAGCAGTTCTAAATGATTTTGTGGTTTAGTTGAAGCTTTAAGCCCCATGAATGACACCATCCTGTTCCTGAGCATGAATAAAGATTCCGTCCATTGGGGTGCTGAACGGAAAAAAGCTTTTCCCATTTGAGTGGGCGTAATGCCGGTATAAATGTCTTTTAACGTGGTTAGGTAACTGTCTGAGTAATGGTATTGCGAGCTATTTAAGAGTGAATTTGAAGGTAGTTTTGCTCTTACTACAGGCCTCATACATCTAGCTCTTTAAAGTATTTCTTCTTGTTTACGAAATATGCCCAAACAATACTTCCATTATAATAGCCAGCTTTATTTGATTTTAGTAGCGTTGCTTGCCGTTTCTTCCTGTTTTCTGAAAAGTCTTTAAAAAATGCGGTATGTGCCTTGCTTATCGCTAAGGCGTGTTTAAGCTTTCCGTTGAGCATAAACTTTAATAAAGCGATAAAATCAAGCCAGAACCTTATGAAAATAACCCCAAAAACTTTCCCGGAAGGCAAATTCTTGAGAAGCATCGCTAAGTTGTTCCTAAAGTTCAGATACGTTTTATAAGGGCTTTCAGCATTGAGTGTACCGCCACCTACATGATAGACCACCGATTGCGGGCAATACATGATTTTATAACCACGGTTTTTGAGTCGCCAGCAAAGGTCAATCTCTTCCATGTGTGCGAAGAAATCAGCATCGAAGCCTGATGTTTCATCCCAGCATTTTTTTCTGATAAATAAAGCAGCGCCGCTTGCCCAAAATATTTCAGACGACGTTTCATACTGGCCGGTATCATCCTCAAGCGTATCAAATATTCTTCCCCTGCAAAAGGGATAGCCAAACTTGTCGATATAGCCACCGGCAGCACCTGCATATTCAAAGCAGTTTTTGTTGTTAAAATCCTTTAGTTTGGGCTGGGTAACTGCAATGCTTTGATCCTGTTCCATCAATTGAATAATGGGCTCAATCCATCCGCTGGTCACTTCGACATCAGAATTTAGAAGAACAAAATAATCAGATTCGACTTGAGAGAGGATAGCGTTATACCCGCCGGCAAAACCCAGATTTTCTTTGTTTGCTATAATTCGTACTGAAGAATAGTTATCGTTAAGGAATTTGACAGAATTGTCTGTCGAGGCATTATCACCAACAATTATTTCAAGATTTTGGTAGCCGGACCGGAGCACCGAAGGAAGAAATTTTTCAAGGTAGTGTTTTCCGTTCCAGTTTAGAATTACTACCGAGACTTTAGGTTGGCTATGCATTAAAAGAAAGCTTGTTTTTTAAGCCGCCTCTGTAATTAGTTTTTATTTAATTTCGGCGGACCGGATACAAACATAGTACATAGAATGAACAAAGGCGCAATAATTCCCTTATTTTACCTTCCTCCAATAGAGTACTTCCACCAGGTAAAAAACTCACAAAATGTTTTAATAGAAAGGTATGAGCATTTTCCGAAACAAACTTACCGTAATCGCGCCTCAGTTCATTCGGCCAATGGTAAGCTGGACCTGATCATCCCTGTTCTAAAAGGTGCTAACGTTCACACTCAAATTAAAGATGTGAGGATTAGTTACGACTTCGACTGGCAGCGGCTTCATTGGCTTAGCCTGCAAACATCGTACAGGAGTTCTGCTTTTTTTGAGTTTTATGAAGATGAGTTTGCAAGGTTTTATGAAACCCGGTTCGAGTATTTATTTGATTATAACTCAGAGTTGTTGTCGGTATTGTTAAAGCTCTTGAAGATGGATGTTTCTCTTTCATTTACAGAATCTTACCGGTCTGAATATGTTGAACTTGCCGACTTCAGGAATAACATCCACCCAAAAATACCTTCCAACTTTAAAACCCCACCATATTTTCAGGTGTTCGAAGATAGGAATGGCTTTATG
Organism: Paradesertivirga mongoliensis; assembly: GCF_024436395.1. GTDB lineage: Bacteria > Bacteroidota > Bacteroidia > Sphingobacteriales > Sphingobacteriaceae > Paradesertivirga > Paradesertivirga mongoliensis. The sequence goes on from NZ_JAFMZO010000004.1 coordinate 56,609, forward strand.
CCTAATTTGAGTATAGTGGATTTACTGTTTAATCAGGGTCCCCGAAGCGGAGAGTTTTTATAGCTGCATACACTTGGTTTTACACAGGTCGAATTCATTTTTATCCTGTGTTATTCACGTTTATTGCTTCAAAAACCTTGCTAAGAGGTCTCATTTTTGTACTTTAGCGAGCGATGCAATCCTTTGAGCTTAATAAAAGTGATATTCAGCGTGTCAAACAGGCACTTGAAGCGGATGATGAAGCTTTAATAGCTTTGCTGTCGGAGTATCATGCCTCAGAAATTGCAATTCTCTTCGAAACCCTTTCTCAGGAAGCGCGTGAACGGATAATCAATATCCTGCCTTTAGAAATTGCCTCAGAAGTAATTTCTGAGATGAATGTTGAAATTCATCCCGAGAAAATTCTCAATAATCTGACGCCAGACAAACGTACGGAGATTGTAGAGGAAATGGATTATGATGATGCAGCAGATATCATCAGCCTCCTTTCTGAAGAACGTCAGGATGAGATTCTCGAAGAACTTGATGCTGAAGATGCCTCCACCATCCGGAACCTGTTAACCTATGACGAGGACACAGCGGGTGGTTTGATGAACTCGCAGGTGCTTAAGGTAAACAGCGGATTGACAAAAAAGGAAGCCCTCGAAGAGATTATTCGCCTTTCTGAAGAAATTGAAGAGTTTTATACCATCAACGTAGTCGACAACTATAATCACCTTGTCGGGATCGTTTCGTTAAAAGATATCCTAAAATCAAAGCATTCCGTTCATATCAGGGAACTCGTAAAAGATGATTTTGTATTTGTGAAAGCTAATACCGACCAGGAGGAGGTTGCTAAACTTCTGTCGCAATATAATCTTACCAGTATTCCGGTTGTGGATGACGAAATGCATCTTTTAGGCCGTATCACTTTCGACGACGTGATGGACGTGCTGCAGGAGGAGAATACCGAGGATATGTTAAAGATTTCGGGGGTTTCTGAAGATGAGGAACTTTCGGGAAACTGGAAAGAGGCGGTAAAAAGCCGGCTTCCATGGTTGATTCTTAACCTCGGAACAGCCTTTCTTGCAGCATCTGTGATCAGGCATTTCGAACCAACTCTCGGACAAATCCCTATTCTTGCAGGCTACATGGCCATGATCGCGGGTATGGGGGGGAACGCCGCCACCCAGGCTCTTGCTGTAACGGTAAGGCGGATTTCGTTGAATGATTTAACAGATAGTCAGGCTTATAGTACCGTATTAAAAGAGTTTATGGTGGGCATGATAAACGGAGCCGTCAATGGCTTTATCGTTTTTCTTTTCGCCTTGTTGTACGATGCAAACCCCATGCTCGGGTTTGTGATCTTTTCGGCCATGACAGGTAACCTTATCATTGCTGGTGTAGCGGGTTCCAGTATTCCATTAGTGTTGAAAAGGATAGGCATTGACCCGGCAATTGCATCATCTATCATTATTACCACCTTTACCGACGTGTTCGGCTTCTTGCTGCTCCTTGGCCTTGCCAGCGAATTGCTTTTATAATCTGGCATAATCGTCATTCCTTCATTCAATTTTTATCCTAAATTTGTGCGTTATACATCGGAAAGAAATTTTATATGACGGAGACTAGACACGATTGGACAAAGGAAGAAATATCAGAAATATATCACAGTCCTTTACTTGACTTAATTTATCGTGCGGCCACCATACACCGCTTAAATAAAGATTATTCTGAAGTTCAGATAAGCAGTTTGTTGTCTATCAAAACCGGCGGCTGTTCAGAAGATTGTTCTTATTGCCCTCAGGCGGCACGTTATAACACAGGTGTTGATGTGCATGCCCTGATGTCAATTGACCAGGTAACGAGCGCTGCTCAAAAAGCCAAGGATGGTGGCGCGTCACGGTTGTGCATGGGTGCTGCCTGGCGTGAAGTTCGTGATAACCGTGATTTCGATAAGGTAATAGATATGGTGAAGGCTGTTAATAGCCTCGACATGGAAGTGTGCTGTACCTTGGGAATGTTGACGGAGTCTCAGGCGAATCGTCTTGCAGAAGCCGGTCTGTATGCATACAACCATAACTTAGATACATCCGAAGAGGATTATAAACGAATCATAACTACCCGCACATACGACGATCGATTAAAAACTATTGATAATGTCCGCAAAGCGAAGATTAGTGTGTGCAGCGGTGGTATTATAGGTTTAGGTGAAACCGTTGAAGACAGAATCTCTATGCTGAAAACACTGTCTAACATGCCGCAACATCCTGAATCCGTTCCCATCAACGCGCTGGTTCCAGTAAAGGGCACACCAATGGAAAATCAACCGCGCGTCCCCATTTGGGATATGATACGTATGATTGCAACCGCGAGAATTATCATGCCTGGAACCGTTGTGCGCCTTTCTGCAGGCCGAACAGAAATGAGTCTAACCGATCAGGCATTTTGCTTTATGGCGGGTGCAAACTCAATTTTTGCCGGCGATAAGTTGCTTACTACCCCTAACCCGGAATTTAACGCAGACATGCAGATGTTCGAGTTGCTTGGCTTGAAACCGCGTGAGGCTTTTAAAAACGGGCGTCCGGTAGGAAAGCAGGAAGAGGTTTCGGCTTAAGGCTGTTCAATATTCAATAGATACAAAGGCACAAAGGCTCAAAATGGGGTTTTTGTCTCTTTTTACACTTTTTTCTTTGTGCCTCCGCGCCTTCGTAGCAGCAATAACCAGAACTTTTACAGTTCAAAATTGTCTTCTTATCGTTCAATGCCCTAATACCTGGTGCCACTAAATATGAAACCGAAAATAATTTACGTTTACGATGCTCTCTGCGGCTGGTGCTACGGATTTAGTCCGGTGATAAAATCTGTCTACGAACGCTATCAGGACCGTTTTGATTTCGATGTATTGAGCGGGGGGATGATGCTGGGCTCGAGAACCGGTCCGATAGAGGTTGTAGCGCCGTTTATTAAGACTGCCTACCATACGGTAGAAGAGGTGACAGGAGTGGTTTTTGGTGAAGGGTTCCTTCGGGAAGTTGAAAAAGGGGATATGATACTCGACTCCGAAAAGCCTGCAATAGGCCTATGTGTCTTTAAATCTTATCATCCTGATAAAGCTATCCTTTTCGCTCACGATATTCAGAATTGCATAAATTTTGATGGGAAGGGCCCTAATGATGAAGAAATTTATCGCCTTATTGCGGTTAACTTTGGAATAGACCCCGACGAGTTTGTTCGAAAAATGCATGAGGAAGAATTTAAACAGGCTGCATATTACGAATTTGCTTTAGCTAAGCAACTCCAGGTTTCGGGATACCCGGCGGCATTTGTACAGGCTGCAGACAACCAATTTTATATGATTGCCAAAGGTTTTACCCGTCTGGAAGATCTGGAAGCGAGGATTGAAAACGTGTGGAAGGAGATAACTACCTAAATTAAAGTGGTATATTGTTATTGATGACTCTCGTTTACTTCTCCGTTTCGTTTATTTTGCCGCAAATCTTTAAGAGATCTCCTGCCACTTTATTTACAAAACCCAATTGCTCCGTTATCAAATGGCTGTCAACCGTGTCCTCTACTAGTTTTATGGCTGGCTCAGGCACACGGATTTCAGGCACTTCTAGTTTATCCACCCCATCATTTAAAAGATGGATGGCTTCATAGAGCTGGTAAAGTGCTTTTCTGATAGTTTTTACATGGATTGGGTTCACCTGTCTGTTCTCCCCCTGTTTGATTGTCGCAACCAGGGTGGCAATATACGACGATAGCACATGGTTAAGAACAATGAACTTGTTGACCTCCCTTACGTGCTTTTGTTTGTTCTTAGGTTCCGAAAGCATTCGCTGCAGAGCCGAAGCCATATTTGCAGAGCTGAGATAAAGCTCTTTACGGATTAATTTGTATTCTGTGATGTTAAAGCCTTTCCCGGTTAGCCCTTCAGCAACATCATGGAGGTAATTGTAGTTTGCCAGCAATAGTTTTTTCATGTATCCTTTTAACTGTGGGTATTCCCATGAAGGAAAAATGAAATAGCTGGCGATTAAGGCGATAAATGATCCTATAAATGTGTCGATAATCCTTTCCTGGACAATATTAAGATTCCCATAACCGATGAAACTGAACATAATGAGAATAAACGGAGTCATAAACAGTACGCTTACAACATAGTTGAGTCGTTGGAAGCTATAGGCGCCAACCATAAAAATCAGAAGAAATGCAAACCTGGCGGTTTCATCTTTCACGTAAAAAATAATCAGAGCCCCTGCAATTCCACCCACAAAAGTTCCAACCAGGCGCTGATAGTTTCGCTGTTTTGTAAGGCTGTACGCGGGCTTTAATATTACCAGAATTGTTAACAGTATCCAGTAACTATGTGCGCCGGCGGTAAGCTGCGAAATCAGGTAGCCAATCACACAAACTATAGCAACGCGGACAGAGTGCCGGAAGATAGAGGATTTAAAGGTTAAGTTTTCATAAAACAGCTTCAGATCGAGGTGCTGGTGAGTTACAAATCTTCCAAGGTCCTTTTCCGAACTAAGAGTAACCTTATTCAGTTTTCTTTCTTTAAAATAGCTGTAAATGGTTTGGATTCTGCTGATAATATTCTTGATATTGATCAGGATTTTCTTCAGTACCAGGTTGTTACTGATATCATCAATCTTTGCTTTTAACTCCTCCAGGCGCGGTTGAAAATCATGCAGAGGCTTTAATCTTTCATTAGCATTGATATCTACGCCCATGTTTTCCAGCTCATCACCTATCTCAAAAATGATTTTATGGAAACTGTCCAGGATCTGCGTAGGTCCATATTCCGAGCGAATCACTTTATAATCATAATGCGTGGCCATGCTCTGCTCAAAGATGTCATTGATATCCGAAAAGATAAGAACTAACAGCCTGGCTGTATTAGTTTGATACCGCACAATCATCTTGTTTTTAAATAGTACCTCACGAACATTATCCTGTTGCTCATGGACAACTATTTGCTGCTCCACTAACTTTTTGTAGTTATCATCAGGATCTTTGTTCAGTTTATAGAAGTTAGATTTCAGTTTAAGATATTGTCCAACGTGAATTACACATTCGCCCAAGGCATGCTGAGCAATCCGGTAGGGCCGTAATTGAGAGAATAGAAGACTCAGTGACAAATACCAGGCTCCGCCTCCGGCGAGATATCCGACATATTCCAGCAACGTTCTTAAGCTAAATCTCTGATCGATGGTTAAGATCATGATAATCAACACAGCCGTGGATATAGCCGACGCACGATTGCCATAAATGTTAAACATGGAGAAGAAAAAACACAGGAAAAATATCTCAATCGCGATTAGTGCCGGATACTGGTTAATTACCCCGGTAAGGAAGGCCGTAAAGAGCATAAAAAAGATACATGCCAGCATCGCATTCCTTTTATGTGCTACCGGCCCGGGATTATCCGGAATGCTTGTTGTAATCGCACCAAGCGAAATAGCGATACCAGTTTCCAGATGGCCCATTTGTGCCAGAATTAGGGGAGGAAGTATTACCCCGAATGTAATTCTAAGCCCATCTGAAAAATACTGACTGAAAAGAAATTTCCTTATTTCTTTAGTTTGCTGCATCTGCACTCGCTTTTCGCTAAGTTATAAAAAGCCCAAAAAAAGCTTGATCATTTTCATGCGAAATTGTATAAATGCGCACATCACCTGCGCTTTTCTTAAATTCTTTTTTATGGGTTTGCCCAAGTGTCTGTTGATTAGAATGTTAGCAATTTTTTAAAACAAAAGATATGATAGCTTAGCGGTGTCGCAGGACTGGATTTCACGTGGTAAGATGTTCATAATCAGTGGAATTTACTTTGGGATATGTCGATAACTTTTAATCATGATCCCCTTGACAAACATTTCACTTATGCCTAACTTAGTATCATCAAGTACAACGTTCTTTAACAGCCTGAAAAAAACAAAGGATTTCCGGAGCCGAGTAGCTAAAATGGATATCCGTAGTTTATAATGAAAGATATCCTGGCCTTGTCGCTCAAAAGGATTTCACGGAGTTAAAAGGTGCAGAAACACTGAGATACGTCTCGGTACCCTGATCACCACAGGCAATTAAAAGTGTAAGCTGTTCTTCGGAACACAACGCTGATAATAACAGATTTCAGAAATGTAAATCAAAGAAAATTAAGGCTTGAACCTTTTTTAATTGCTATGGCGATTAAAAATTGCAAACGGGAACTTATCGCTAAAACGAGGTTCCCGTTTTTTTTTATCGCGCGCAGCTTTTTGTTGATAAACCTGTTAGTTGTTGTGTATAAGCTGTTTATAAAAACAAATTATTTTTCTTTGAAAGAGTAGCAATTATTGCTAACTTAGATATCATCAAGCACAACGTACTTTGATAGCCTCAGAAATAAGATGATAGCTTCGGCTTTTTACTTATGAACGAGCGAAAGCTTTGAGAAGGCATCCAGAAATTAATTAATCTTTACGAAGATAAATTGATAGAAACGTAAAGCGGAAATTTGCCCTTAAAAGCAAACAAGAAGCAGTCAGAGAAACGGGTTTTGATAGCTTTATAGAATTATGGTTTTATAAGGTTAAAACGGGAATCCAAATCGAACGAGGCGGGTTCCCGTTTTGTTTTTCCTCATTTTTCTCGCAGTTTTTACATTTTTCTCTAAATTGCCATTATGCAGGATAAAGAGAAAAGCGCAGTTCAAAATAAGATCTTTGTATTAGATACATCAGTAATACTGCATGATCATGCAGCTTTCAGAAATTTCCAGGAACATGATGTGGCAATTCCGATCCAGGTGCTTGAAGAACTGGATAACTTTAAGAATGGCAATGAGAATAAAAATTTCGAAGCCAGAAGTTTTATCAGGATAATCGACGAAATCTCGAATAACGATTTGGTGAGCGACTGGTTGCCGATAGGCGGAAGCAGCGCCGGAAAGTTTAAAATCGTATTGGATGAAAAACTGGGGGATGCTGATGCTGAAGCTATTTTTGGCGAGGGGAAATTTGATCACCGGATTTTAAATGCAGCCCTGACTTTAAAGCATCAGCATCCCGATAAAAAGGTGATTCTGGTATCGAAGGATATCTGCCTGCGCTTAAAAGCAAAAGCGCTTAATATCTATGCTGAGGATTATGAGACCGGCAAAGTTAAAAATCTTGAAAAACTGTACACCGGCAGTACCATGCTGGATAATATTGCGGAAAAACAGCTTACCGAATTTAAACGCGGTAATTTAAGTATCAGCAAACTGGGGATCGATTCGCTGCCCGGAAATCATTTTTTGTTCCTGAAAAGTAAGAAGTACAAGGACTTATCAGCTTATTATAGTAAAAAGGAAGATAAACTGTTTAGCATACCGGCTCAAGAAGCATTCCGGATATCCAGCCTCAATCCGGAACAGTCTTTTGCAATGCATGCCTTGCTTAATCCGGAAATACAGCTTGTAACTATTCAAGGCAATGCGGGGACCGGAAAAACACTGCTAGCGTTGGCCTGCGCTCTTGAACAAAGGCGCGATTATCGTCAAATATTGGTAACAAGACCTATAGTTCCTCTAAGCAATAAAGATATTGGGTTTTTACCTGGTGACATTAAATCGAAGGTAGATCCCTATATGACGCCCATTTGGGATAATCTTAAATATATCCGTGATCAGTTTGCTGATGATCCAAAAATCCAGGCGAAGCTGGATGAATTGGTGAATAATGAGAAGATCGCCATTTCACCTTTGGCTTTTATTCGGGGAAGAACATTAACTAAAGTATTTTTTATTATTGATGAGGCTCAAAACCTTACTCCTCACGAAGTTAAAACTATTATCTCGCGGGCAGGCGAGGGTACTAAAGTGATTTTTACCGGAGATATTTTTCAGATTGATACACCGTATCTTGATTCTGAGAGTAATGGCTTGTCGTATCTCATTGATAAGGCTAAATCGCATCCCCTATATGCTCATATTACCTTGAAGAAAGGCGAAAGAAGTGAATTAGCAAATCTCGCGAACGAGTTACTATAGCTACACTTGTTCGGTTTAATTGTGGTTCAGGAAAACCTGTCTTATTTCTTCAGGTCTGAGGGGCTTTTCGAGGTATCCCGAAACGTCATCAATAGCAATTGCCCTGCTTATCTCGCTTTCATTTATTGAAGAGGAAACTACATAAATTCGGATCCTCTTAGAGATTTTGGCTTTAAATGTAGCGTACTGCTTCAGGAACTGCCATCCATTAATAACCGGCATATTCAAATCAAGAAAAATGACGTCTGGAAGTATATTGGTATTGTTGAGATTTTCATTGAAGAATTCGATGGCTTCGAGACCATCATGAAAAGAGAGCAAATGCTTCGAAAGGCCCTGTAATTTGATGGTTTTTTCGATGGTGAAATGATGGATTTTATCATCATCTATAATGCAAACTGTTTCCATGTCTGGTGGTGTCTCTATCGAGTGCGTGTAAGTGTTTAAGGTCTAATAACTGTTAGTGGCAATATGTCCCCGTTAGTGGTCTTGGTGTAGAAAATAATCCACGGTTTGTATAATTTAATGGAGGGGGCTTTTTAAAAAATATCTATATTGTATTTCACGGCTTCAAGATGATCATCCTCCCGGCCTTCCATAAACAACACCACCTTATATTCGGTAAGATTATCGTTGAATCCCAGAAACATTCTTCTGAAACATCTTTTTAAAATAGGAGTGAGGAGGGTGCTCAGTACTTCGCAATAATGAGGGAAGTCTTTTTTTAAGACATTGTCGTAGAAGTCGTTACGGTTAAAGTCGGACATGTTTATGGTTAGGATGCCGGCATTAAAAAAACCGCTTATTAATTCGCCTCTTACGTCTGAAGATAACCTGTCCAGCCATTCTTCAGAAAGTTCTTCAAAAATAGTGTTATTAAGGTTGATGCTAATTAACTGGCGGTATAGGTTTAACATACAATCGCGTTATGTATTGGATAGCTCATATGGCTAATATCCTCAATTTTGATTCCAAAACTGACCCTGATGAGATAATTTATAACTATTTATACAAAGTGCACTTTAATCGCTTTGAGATGAGTTTGTTAGTGTTACTTTTTAAGGGAGGTTTTGATTCAGTTAATTAGTTTAGGGTGTTTTTTTGTTGAGTGTCTGCTCAACAAAGGTTATAAGCTGTCGAGTGATTTCCGTTGGCTAATTCCGGTGCTTTTGAAGTGTTTCGGAGTCAATCCGGTGGTTTTTTTAAACTGAGAGGATAAGTGAGACACGCTGCTGTAACCATTTTTATAGGCTATTTCGCTAAGACTTAGCTCATCGTATATCAACATTTCCTTTACCCGCTCAATTCTTTGATTAATAAGATATTTCTCAATAGTGATTCCTTCAACTTCAGAAAAAAGATTACTGAGGTATGAATAATCCTTGTTGAGGCTCTGACTTAATATTTCTGAAAGCTTCAGCTTTGGAGTTTCTTCTGAATGATGAACCTGCGTTACTATAATATTTTTAATCCTCTCAATGATTTGCTGTCTTTGATCATCGAGCAAATCAAATCCGAGGTCATTTAACCGATTTTTTAAGGCAGAGAGTTGTTTGTTGTCGGGAGTGCTTGTTAAAACAACCTCTCCTAACTGAATATGAGCAAAGGTCAGGCCTTCCTTCTCCAGGGCCTGCTGAACCGCTGAAATGCAACGATTGCAAACCATGTTTTTGACGTACAACTTATGCATATAATGTTTTAAAGTTTTTCACCATGCTGACTCATGTCCAGCCCGATGCGCTCTTCGTCTTCTGAAACTCTAAGCGGCGAAATCATGTCGGTTATTTTTAAAAGTAACCATGAGCCAAAGAAAGCAAAGATAGAAACACATATCAGTGCAAGTGATTGTACCGCAAATAATCTAAATTCTCCGAATACAAGCCCGTTCACGGTAACCACATCCGGATTTATGGCCTTTGAGGCAAAAACACCTGTTAAAAGCATTCCTACCATCCCGCCTACACCATGGCAGGGAAATACGTCCAATGTATCGTCTATGGTGGTGCGGGTACGCCAATCAACCACGATATTACTTACAACCGATGCGATAACCCCTATGGCTAGAGAATGAGGTATCGTAACAAAGCCTGCTGCCGGTGTAATGGCTACCAATCCGACTACTGCGCCGATACAGGTTCCCATAGCAGATGGCTTACGGCCTTTAAACGCATCAAAAAAGATCCAGGCCAAAGCCGCTGCCGACGAAGCAGCCATTGTTGTACTCAATGCGATGACAGACAGTTTACCTGAGCCAAAGGCAGAGCCGGCATTAAATCCGAACCATCCGAACCAGAGCAAACCCGTGCCCAACAGAACGTATGTAATCCTCGCTGGATTGTGACTAGGCTCGCTTCGGCGTTTTAAATAAATAGCCGATGCCAGCGCGGCCCAGCCTGCCGACATGTGAACTACCGTTCCGCCGGCAAAGTCCAGTACTCCTAATTTAGCTAAAATACCATCAGGATGCCAGGTGGCATGAGCCAATGGGGAGTAAATAAACACGAAGAATAAGCAAATAAATAAGACGTAGGAGATAAAGCGTATTCGTTCCGCAAAAGCGCCTGTTATTAAAGCTGGGGTAATAATTGCAAATTTTAATTGGTACATCGCGAAAAGCGCGAATGGAATAGTGGGTGCAAGTTTCCATGGTGCGCCGTCTATTACTCCACCCATCATGAAGAAATCTGCAGGGTTTCCAATAATACCACCCAAGCTGGTGCCAAAGGCGAGGCTGAACCCGAATACAAACCATATCACCGTAACAATTGCCAGGCAAATAAAGCTTTGCAACATGGTAGAAATTACGTTTTTCTTATTCACCATCCCACCATAAAAAAAAGCAAGCCCTGGTGTCATAATAAACACTAATGCTGTTGCGGTGAGCATCCAGGCCGTATCAGTAGAGTTGATACTCTCGTATACAACTTCCTTTGCAGGAACGGAAGGGAAAATAAAACATAGCCCTAAAATAGCCAGTAAAATAAAAAAGGGAATTTTGGATAAAGTTTTCGCCATTTGATCGTTGGTTCGGGCGGCAAATATATTTTAAATAATAATAATTTCCGAAGTTCTTGATGTTTAATCGTTTTATTATTGATTTTAACAAGAATTTTATGGTTTTATTAATCCTTTAGTCAGTGATTTCCACTGTATTTCCGACAAACCAAGTATCGCCCCCGCTGCTACCAGCATATTTCTGGCTTTGTCGATTATTTTTTCGGTGTTTGTGTTAGGTTGTTCGTTTCTTCCATGAACTTCGGCACTTACCTGTAGTGCTCTGCGTTGTACTATGAACGTGCTGCTCGCGATATCCTTGAAAAAATGTGCAACATCTCTCTTTTCGTTTTGAGGATTGCTGGCTGGTTGTACGGTTATAGCTACAAGTTCCTGATCCAGCTCCGGATTACTGCTTTCTTGTATGGCTTGTATTTGAACCCAATCATATCCATCGCCTGTATCTGAACCTGGCCCCGGAATATTGATCCTGAAATGATCTCCTTCTCGGGCGAGCCTGTTTACCGGAGCGCCCCGAGCGTCTGTAAGTTTAAAATCGGCGGTGCCGCTGCCGGCGTAACTATGCCATTGGGAAATATTCAGAAGTCGTTCTTTCGCTGCCTTGTATGCAGTATAGGCTTCTTCTTTGCTTTTATAATCTTCAGTAAAGGAGGCGTCGGTTTTTTTACCTGTATGATTTTCCGGAATAAGACCACCAAAATTCTGTTCGTCCATCATTGATTTTTAGATGGATAAAAATTGAAAGGTGATAAAGTTTTATGTTACTCGAATATTATTGTCCGGTTACCCGATATAAAAACCCGATCCTGAAACACCAGCCGCATAGCTTTGCTTAACGCAGACTTCTCAATTTCTTTACCAGCAATCACCATTTGGGCAGCGTCGAACGTATGATTCACGGGAATTGTTTGTTGGACAATAATCGGACCTTCGTCCAGATCGTTAGTAACAAAATGTGCGGTTGCACCTAGTAATTTGACTCCTCTTTCATATGCCTGGCGGTAGGGGCTTGCGCCGATAAATGCAGGCAGGAAAGAATGGTGAATATTGATGATTTTATTTTTATACCGTTCGACAAAGGCAGGCGATAAAATTCGCATAAACTTCGCCAGAACGATAAAATCTAAATCATACTTGTCGAGCGCTGTGGTCAGCTCGGCCTCGAATTGTTCTTTCGTTTTATTCTCATGTGAAATAAAATGAAAAGGGATATCGAAGCGTTCGGTGAAAGATCTGAGTACTTCGTAGTTTCCTGCAACACAATTTACTTTGGCACCCAGGGTATTGAAAAAATGTCGAACCAACGTATCTCCTAAGCAGTGATACTCTTTGGTAACTAATACAGCAATCCGTTTTTCCGCTCTCGGATTTATTTGAATTTCTGCATGTTGCGGCAAGCCCTCCAGAAGTTCTTCTTTCAGACGGGCTTCCTCCATAACTTTTCCGGAAAGATCTATCCTTGCAAAAAAGCGCTCTGAAGCTTCATCAACAAACTCCCGCATAGCGGTGATGTTCAATTGATGTTGAGCAAGCACCCGGGTAATCAGGGCTACCAGCCCCACTTCATCTTTACACTGGATCAGAATTAGGGATTTGTCCATTCCGCAAAGATAATTTCATTTCTCATTTATACAGTACCCACACCTTCTCTCTTTTTCTATTAAAGCAAACAGTTTGCCCTATGTGATGTTACACCCATAAATAACTTAAATATAATATCATGAAGAAATTAATTTATACCCTGACCGCAGTTATCATGCTGAGTTTATCGGTAAACACATCAAGTGCAGCTTCTAAAGCCCCTGCAAAAGAGCTAACCGAACAGCAACAAGTTCAGCTACAGCAAATTCAGCGAAGAGTGGAAGAAATCAAGGCAATGGATAAGTCTGATTTGACCCGTCAGGAGCGCAAGGAATTAAGACAGGAGCTACGCGAAATGAAAGGTCAGGCTAACGCAATTGCTGGTGGCGGCGTTTATTTATCCGTTGGTGCAATTATCATCATTCTTTTGATTTTAATTCTAATATTATAATATACAACATCTGCTATAAAGCTCATCAGAACGAACAAATGGCCACGAAGAGATCCGGACTGGGCCGAAGAACGTGGTGGCGTGCCTGCTAAAATAAAAAATACGGGCAAAGCCGATAATGATGGGGAGCTGAGAATTCATTTTCCGGAAAAAAGCGACCATGACGATCGCTTCGAAGAAATCAGTTGGAGGATTTTTTTGAAAATTTTGACGAAAGTGAGTTAGAATTTATTTATCAGGATAAAATGCTGACAGAGAAACAAGTTCCGTTCATAAATTTGTTTCCAGAAAAATAGATGCCGTTTCCTGTGCCCGCACCCGGCACAGGAAACGCATTTACTCCCTGCTTATCCATCCCGACGCTTGTCCGGCTTCTACAAACATAAACTCTCCGAAATTTCCTAATATACTTACTGTGCTGCCCTCTGTTAAATGTGTTTTTCTTGCCGCTGATTTATCCGGCTGATCCAGAAGTGGCTGATTTGCGCTGAGTTTTAATTGTTTGAGTGGTTTTAAAGTTGTGTTGACAGATGAACCCGGGATAAAGCCAAACCGCCCGTCAGGCAGAGAAATGCGGTAGAAATTGGTCGTTGCTGATTGTATCGTTAACAAGGTGTTGATCGCAAGATTTGTGATACTCTTTGAATTTTCCGCAATACCTTCTTTTAAGTTCACAGAACTCCGGCTTGTTCTCATTGGTTTTCCGAGATTTTCTAATGCTGAAGTTATGGAGGGGACAGGCTTCACAGCAGGGTTCACGAACTCTAAAGGGTCGATTGCCCCGCCCATAGTGTATATTCCAAAGTGTAAATGAGGTGAGGTAGAAATGGCATTTCCGGTATTGCCCACCAGTCCAATGGTGTCGCCGGAATTGATCTTCTGGCCGGGCGATACCAGTTGCTCATCAAGATGTGCGTAATATAAACTATAATTTTTGTCGGATGGTCGCATGAAAATCACTTTCCCGCCGAGTTGATTTGTTGTAACGCGGCTTATAGTTCCATTCGCTGCGGCGAGTGCGGGAGTGCGTCTGGGTGCAAAAATATCGATTCCCTCATGACGTCGTCTGCCATCATCTCTATCGGCGCCCCAAAAGCTTCCTATTCTGCCGTTTTTTACCGGAAACGCCAGTGATGGCCCGTTTACAACAGTCAGCGTGAAATTACCCGTAGTCAATAGTTCAGGCTGAACGCGCAGAATATAATATCCTGTATCGTCTATTTCGTAACTAAATGCCTTTCCGCCTGTGTCTGCATAAGCAACCAACTTTTTGTTCTGATTGGCTTTAACCTCCCAAAGGTCAACATATAAAGTAAAGTTTGTAGCCGGTCTTTTTTGCAGGCTAATGCTGAGTTTTTCACCTCTCTTTGCTTCAAAGCGAATGGAGAGAGCTTCGGCTTTTTCTGCCGGGAAGTATCCGCTTTCTTTGTAAGGGATGTTCACGTTTAAAGGCTTTGAAAGACTCCGTTCGGCTGCAGAAAACCAAGAGCGACCCAGGGCGGTTGATTTCAAGCCTGCATCCTGCAAACTTTGGGCATATTGCTCATGTGGACTCCTTTTGCCGAATAAACCACCAGGCCCGCTGGTTGTACATGAGTTTAAAAAAGTTACACAAAGAAGCCAGAGTAAAAGCTTGTTATTACATTTCATATCAGCCGGTAATATAAAATGTAACCTTACAGCGTTTTATTGGTTTTCGGTATTGCCAGGAATGTTAGGCCTTAAGGCTCTGTTCAGGTCTTCTGGTGTGTCGATAGCTACGGTCTCTACCTCGGTAACTGCAACTTTGATTTTATAACCGTTTTCTATCCAGCGAAGCTGCTCCAGTGCTTCTGCTTTTTCAAGCGGAGAGATGGGTAGTTTAGTAATAGCTTTAAGAGTTTCGGCTTTGTAGGCATATATGCCAATGTGTTTATAAAAAGTATGCGCACTTAACCATTCAGAAATCTCAAGCCCCCTGACGGTTGGAATAGCAGCCCTGCTAAAATAAATGGCTTCAGATTTTGAGTTCAGCACAACTTTAGGCGAGTTTGCATTCTGAAGTTCCTCCACGCTGTTTATCTTTTTTACGAGTGTGGCAAGCTGGGTGTCTGCTTCATCGAAGCAGCTGCATAGAAGATCGATCTGCTTCGGGTCTATAAAAGGTTCGTCGCCTTGAATGTTAATAATAAGATCAAACCCAGGCAGCTTTTCGGCCACCTCAGCGCATCTGTCTGTACCGCTTTGGTGTTCGGATGAGGTTAGCAGGGCGCGGCCTCCAAACTCGCTTACATGCATTAAGATGCGCTCGTCGTCTGTTGCAACAACCACTTCATTCAGGCTTGCCGACTGAAGCGCTTGTTCGTACACCCGCCGGATCATCGATTTTCCTTTAATGTCAATCAGCGGCTTTCCCGGAAAACGGGTAGAAGCGTAACGTGCAGGTATGATTCCTAAAATTCGCATGAGGTTTCTAGAAAAGTCCGTTGGTTTCTCTTTGCACTTTTTCGATGATCGCGCCCAAATCTTCTGGCTTGTTCGCAAAATCGAGGTTATCCTTATCCAGAATCAGGAGTTTACCTTCGTTGTAACTGTTAATCCACTTCAGGTATTTATCATTTAATTTGGATAAATAATCCAGGCGAATGCCCGCTTCGTATTCTCTTCCTCTTCGCTGTATATTGTTTACAAGTGTAGGTACTGAAGCTTTAAGAAAAATGAGTAAATCTGGGGCACGGATAAAAGAGGTCATATTGTCAAAAATGGCCCGGTAATTTTCATAATCACGGGTGGTCATTAACCCCATGTCGTGTAGGTTCTCTGCGAAAATATAAGCGTCTTCGTAGATAGTTCTGTCCTGAACAATATTATGTGTTGCCTTTTGAATGTCTCTTATCTGCTGGAACCGGCTATTTAAAAAGTAAATTTGCAGATTGAAGCTCCAGCGTTTCATATCATTATAAAAATCTTCGAGATAGGGATTATTATCAACAGCTTCGTACTGTGCTTCCCAGCCCAGATGTTTTGATAATAATTCAGTAAGCGTTGTTTTCCCTGCTCCTATATTTCCTACAATGGCAATGTGCATCTGATAAAGTTAAAAATGAAATTCAAAAAGCTGCGATTATTCTGCTAAAAACTTTTGATGCCAATAATATCGCGAACTTCTTTTACTGTTTGCTGAGCACTTTTATTGGCCTTTTCGGCCCCATAGTCAATCACTTCGCGAAGGTAACGGGTATTTGCTGCAATCTCCTCTATCCGCTCACGTACCGGAGCAGTAGCCAGCACGATATCTTCCGCCAGTTGTTTTTTTAAATCGCCATAACGGATCTGGCAAGAATTATAGAGGTTCTCAAAGTGCGTATAGGTATCAGGTGATGATACCACATTCATTAAATCGAATAAGTTTTGGATAGCGTCGGGCTTTTCAGAGTTAGGTTCGGTGGGGCCGCTGTCTGTTACGGCCCTCATTACTTTTTTGCGGGTAACTTCAGCAGGATCGGATAAGTATACTGCGTTGGCTTCCCCTTCTGACTTACCCATCTTACCTCTTCCGTCTAAACCGGGTATTTTTACCAATTTATCGCTAAAGTTGAATGCGTAAGGTTCTGGAAAGTATTCATTTTTGTACATGCGGTTAAAGCGGTTTCCAAATGTTCTGGCCATTTCCAGATGTTGTTCCTGATCTTTACCCACAGGAACTTTAGTAGCACGGTGAAGCAAAATATCCGCAGCCATTAAAACGGGATAAGTCAGGAGTCCTGCATTTACATTATCCGGTTGAGCCCGCACTTTGTCTTTAAAAGAAGTGCTTCTTTCAAGCTCGCCCATATAGGCGTTCATGTTAAGATAAAGATATAATTCGGTAACGGCTGGTACATCAGACTGTACATAAATGGTGGCCTTTTCGGGATCAATGCCCGCGGCAAGATATTCGATAACCACTTGTCTGACATTAGAATGAAGGTTTTCCGGTGTGGGATGCGTTGTTAGTGAATGATAATCGGCAATAAAAAAAAAGCAATTGTATTCATGCTGCATCTTCACAAAGTTCTGCACCGCTCCGTAATAATTTCCTAAGTGTAATTTTCCGGTACTTCTGATACCACTAACAACAGTTTCCATACATGGGCGAAAGTAAGGAATTTTTATATTTTTGAGCCTGATGATGCTGACATTGAAAAAGGGCCATAGATTTTTTTATCTGGCAATCGTAATACTGTTTTTTGTTCTGCTCTATCCCTTTTTATATTTTTTTTCACGCAAGGCACCCCGCTTTAAGACGCTAAATCACGTTCGACGTTTTTATTCTTTTATAAGTTCTATTGCGGCCGGATTTTTCTTTCGGTATCGTGTAGTAAGTCCTATCGACTGGTCAAAAACATATATTGTTTGTGCCAATCACACTTCGAACCTCGATATCCCAGCCATTACACTAGCTGTAAAATCCAATTTCGCATTTATGGGGAAAGATGACTTGCTGACCAACCCTCTGTTGAAAATATTTTTCGAAACGATCGATATTCCCTTAAACCGGGATAGCAAGATATCTGCCTTTAGAGCTTTTAAAAGAGGGGAGGAGTATTTGAAGCAGGGAATGAGCCTGGTTATCTTCCCGGAAGGTAAGATTGGAGACGACTATCCTCCGGTTTTGCATGAATTTAAAAACGGACCGTTCAGGTTGGCCATAGAACAAAAAATACCGATCATTCCAGTATCTATGACCAATATGTGGACGAAAATGTGGGATGATGGCTCGAAGTATGGTACAAGACCAGGAATTTGCGATATTTGCATCCATCAACCAGTCGACACATCGGGCTTAAACCCGGAAGATGCGGACGATTTAAAAGAGAATGTTTACAAGATTATAAGTTCAGAACTCAGGTAAAATGAATATAGATAACGAAACGATTGCCAAGATGGCTCATCTGGCCAGGCTGGATGTTAACCCTAACGAACAAGCCTCGTTATTGAAAGACATGAACAATATTCTCCATTTTATGGAAAAGCTGAATGAGCTGGATACAAGCACTGTAGAGCCCCTGATCTATCTGACAGACGAGGTTAATGTTTTCAGGGAGGATGAAGTACAGACAGAAGTTTCACCGGCTGATGCACTGAAAAACGCTCCGATGCAAGACGGAACTTATTTCCAGGTTGCAAAGGTGATCGACAAAGGATAGTTAGTTTTTACGTGGGTCGTTGTCGTCCTCCTTTTCGAATTGCTCTTCGATATATTTAATCTTCGTTTTGCCATGCGGGATCGGATTTCCATCTCTATCCATGTTGACAAATACTAATTTATCAATAGTCAGGATGCTCTTCCTCGTAATTTTATTGCGCACCTCGCAGCATAATGTTATTGATGTGCGTCCGAAATGAGTCGCCGTTATTCCAAGTTCAATAATATCGCCCTGCTTTGCAGAACTTACGAAATCGATTTGTGAGATATATTTGGTTACAACTCTGCTGTTTTCTAATTGTACGATAGCGTATATCGCAGCTTCTTCATCTATCCATTTTAATAAACTGCCGCCAAACAAACTTCCGTTTGGGTTCAGGTCTTCGGGCTTGACCCATTTTCGAGTATGAAAATTCATCTATTCTTTTTAATAAATATAAAAATTAAGGAAACCTTAAAAGTTTGCAAAAGGTAAAAAAGCGTAATGATTTCAACAATCAGACTTTTTTCAACAATCATATTTATGAGGCGGGAATTTGTTACTTTATCCTCGTTATGAAAATCTACACTAAAACAGGCGACAAAGGATATACTTCATTAATAGGAGGGGTGCGGGTACCGAAATACCACCTTAGGATTGAAGCTTATGGAACTGTCGATGAGTTAAACTCTTACATTGGTTTAATCAGAGATAGTGAGATTCTCGAATCATACAGAGAAATTTTAAAGGAAATTCAGGACAGATTATTTACAATCGGCTCTGTGCTTGCATCCGATCCTGAAAAGGCTAAAATGAAAGTCCCGGATCTGCAGCTTAGCGATATTGAACTGCTCGAAAGGGAAATGGACCGGATGAATAATTTTTTACCGGAATTAAAGCATTTTATCCTTCCGGGTGGAATGGTTTCTGCATCACATTGTCATATAGCACGTTGCGTTTGCAGAAGAGCCGAGCGAATTGCGGTTCATCTTTCGGAAGAGAGTTTTGTTGACGAGAAAGTGATCATTTACTTGAACAGGTTGAGCGATTATTTATTTGTTTTAGCCAGAAAGCTGTGCTATGACGATGGAATCGATGATATTGTTTGGATACCGCGATTATAAAATTTGAAAAAAATATTTAAAATTCTTATAATTATTATTATACTTTTGCGACAAAAAAAACTGAAAACTTAAACTTAGGAATATATGTACTGGACATTAGAATTAGCATCACATCTGGAAGACGCTCCATGGCCTGCAACTAAAGACGAATTAATAGATTATGGTATTCGTTCGGGAGCACCTGTAGAAGTTATAGAGAATCTTCAGGCCCTGGAAGACGACGGAGAGCCATATGAAAACATTGAAGAAATATGGCCTGATTACCCTACAAAAGACGATTTCTTCTTTAACGAAGACGAATATTAAAAGAGCCTTGTCCTGTGACAGGGCTTTTTTATTATAAAATATTTCAAATACTGTAAACAAATTTCCTGGCTTTGGCATTATTAATGTAGATATTGATATATAAATAATTTAATAATCAATCAAACCAAAAACATAATACTATGGGAAATTTACTTTATTTGATCGCAGTTGTCCTGATTATAATCTGGGCTGTGAGCTTTTTTGGAGGTTATGCAGGAAGTGGTATCATTCACATCCTATTAGTAATAGCAATCATTGCGGTATTGCTTCGCGTAATACGAGGAGCAGTTTAAGCATACACAAAAAGATAATATCGAAATTTTAATCCGGCGAAAGCCGGATTTTTTTTATTCTTTTTTTCTCAGATACAGTTCGGCCAGCTCCAGATCTTCAGGAAAGGTGATTTTAATATTTTTGTAACTACCCTCTGTTACTGATATCTCTACGCCCGCTTTTTCTACTACACAGGCGTCATCGGTAAAATCCCGTGTAAACTGCTGATCGTAGGCAGTTTTTAAAAGGGAGTATTTAAAGGCTTGCGGAGTTTGAACCAATAATACATCTTGCCGGTTCAGCGAAACAGTAGCGTCACCCTCTCTTTTTCTCACCGAATCTTTGCTGGTAACCACTGGAATAGCAGTTCCGGAGCGTTCTGCCAGGTTAAAAACTTTGGTGATCAGCTCGTTGGAAATTACAGGTCTTACTGCATCGTGTACCGCAACAATTGAACCTTCGTCCACAAGACTTAAGCCATTTTTTACAGAATGAAAACGCTCAACACCGTTTGACACGATAGCACAAGGAATGTCAAAGTGATGGTTCAGGCAGAGCTCAGACCAAAGTGAATGATAGTCCTGATTTAAAACGAGGATGATTTCGGGTTTCAGATCCGAATAATGAAAAGCTTCGATAGTGTGCATCAATACCGGCTTTCCATTTAACAACAGAAATTGTTTTGGAAGCGTAGCGTTCATCCGGCTACCAGATCCACCTGCAACTATTATAGCGTAGTATTTCATTTTTGAGATGGAGAATACTAGATATGATATACGGGAGCCGGCTGGCCCGCCTCCGCGCCTTAAGACGGAGATAATTCGTCTTCTCCTGCCTAAAGCCTCAATTTCACACCCTCTTCTATATAATCAACATCGCATCACCATAACTGTAAAAGCGGTATTTTTCTTTCACAGCAACTTCGTAAGCATGTCTTACATACTCATAACCGCCAAATGCACTTACCATCATTAGTAAGGTCGATTCTGGAGTATGGAAGTTGGTGATCATGCTATTTGCAATGCTGAAATCGTAAGGCGGGAATATGAACTTACTCGTCCAGTCGTTTATTGGCTTTAATGTTTTATTAGCTGATACAGCAGATTCTATGGCACGCATACTGGTTGTTCCAACAGCACAGATGCGCCGTTTATCTTCCAGTCCTTTGTTTACGATATCGGCGGCTTTCTGCTCAATGATAAATTGCTCAGAATCCATTTTATGCTTGGTCAAGTCCTCTACCTCAACCGCACGAAAAGTTCCAAGGCCCACATGTAAAGTAACTTCTGCAAATTCAACTCCTTTTAATTCAAGGCGTTTCATTAGTTCTCTGCTAAAGTGTAAGCCAGCGGTGGGAGCTGCTACAGCACCTTCATTTTTCGCAAAAATGGTCTGGTAACGTTCCTTATCTTCAGCAGTCGCTTTTCTTTTGATATATTTAGGAAGAGGTGTTTCGCCTAATATTTCGATGTTTCTGCGGAACTCTTCCTCCGATCCGTCAAATAAAAAGCGGATGGTGCGGCCTCTTGAAGTGGTATTGTCCACAACCTCGGCTACCAGCAGGTCATCATCGCCAAAATAAAGCTTGTTGCCTACCCGGATTTTTCTTGCCGGATCTACCAGCACATCCCATAACCGTAATTCTTTATTTAATTCGCGTAAAAGGAAGACTTCTATAGTTGCACCAGTTTTCTCTTTATTGCCATATAAGCGGGCAGGAAAAACTTTGGTGTTATTTAAAATCATCACATCCTTATCATCAAAATAGCCAAGAATATCTTTAAATATCTTGTGCTCAATAGCTCCGGTTTGACGGTCTAATACCATTAAGCGCGCCTCATCCCTCTGATCTGCAGGGTTATGGGCTATTAAAGATTCTGGTAAATTGAATTTAAACTGCGATAACTTCATATAAAAATTATAAAAATTTCAGGGCGCAAATTTAGTTATTTTTTCTTCTAAATACGCTTTTTTTTGCCACTGGTTTTGAGAACGGGAAATTGACTATAAGGTTGCGGCTTCCTTGAGTAATTCTTCTTTGTTGATTGGTACAACGCCAACGTATTCGCATACCAAGCCACCGGCCAGGTTGGCAACAGCAGCAGTTGTAAATTCGTCCAGGCCAGCTGCAAGGCAAACGGCGGTTGTGGCAATCACTGTATCGCCTGCGCCAGATACATCTGCGATATTTCTGATGTGTGCAGGAATCACTTTCTTATCCTGCCTGCCGTACATATATACCCCACGTTCCGAAAGTGTCACCATCACCATTTCGCACTCAAGTGCAGACTGAAGCGTTTTTACTGCCCGCTCAAGTTCTGTGTCGTTACGGGCATCAACTTCTATTTTCAAGCCTTCTCTTAACTCTTTTAGATTTGGCTTAAACAGAGTTACACCTTTGTAATTCAGAAAATTGCGCTTTTTAGGGTCAACTACAGTGATGATGTTTTTTGATTTTGCCAGGGATACCACTTCCTGAATTAGATATTCCGAGATTACGCCTTTATCATAATCTTCGAATATAATGGCATCAATTTTCTGCCGGTTAACGATGCCGCTGATAACAGCGAGTAATTGCTTCGATTCCTCGGATGAAATAACCTTATCGACTTCTGCATCAACCCGGATCATCTGTTGATTTTGGCTTATAACCCGGGTTTTAACTGTAGTTGGCCGACTTTTTAACTTTATTATTCCTTCGGTAGAGAGATTTTGACTGCACAGGATGTCAAGAAATTCCTCACCCTCCTTGTCCTCGCCAATTACTGCACAGATAATCGGCGTGGCGCCTAAAGCCTGTACATTTAAAACCACATTGGCTGCTCCACCCAAACGGTTTTCACGCTTGCGTACTGATACTACCGGAACCGGAGCCTCCGGAGAAATGCGTTCAACACTTCCCCAGAGGTACGAGTCCATCATTACATCGCCAATGATTAATATATTTTGCTTATTAAACTGCTGAAACAGCTTTTGCATCTTTCAACTGTTCTAAAGCATATTTAATTCTTGAAATTGCTTCTATTAATTTTTCGTCTGCAGCTGCATAAGATAAACGCAATCCGTTTGGATCACCGAACGAATCTCCGCTAACAGTTGCCACATGGCCGGTATTTAAAAGATATAAAGCCAGGTCATCACCATTTGCGATGGTAGAACCATCAGGAGCTGTTTTTCCAAAGAATGAGCTCACATCAGGGAAGAAGTAAAACGCTCCGGCAGGAAGATTCACTTTCAGCCCGTCTATGTTTTTTAACAGATTATAAACTAAATCTCTGCGTCTTAAAAACGTCACCTGCATCTCTTTAACGCTGTCAAGGCTTCCCTGATAGGCGGCTGTACCGGCGTGTTGAGTGATAGAGCAGGTTCCTGAAGTTACCTGACTTTGTAATTTGTCGATAGCATCTGCTAGTGTTTTATTAGTGGCAGAGAAGCCAAGACGCCAGCCAGTCATAGCATAAGCTTTTGATAAGCCGTTGATGATAATTACTCTGTCTTTTACACTCTCAAATTCTGCAATGGAAGTATGCTGACCGATAAAGTTGATATGCTCATAGATTTCGTCAGAAATAATATAGATATCAGGATGCTTTTCGAATACCTTTACCAGGGCTGCAAGTTCTTCGCGGGTGTAAACAGTTCCTGTTGGGTTGTTTGGCGAAGAAAACATAAATAACTTCGATTTAGGAGTTATCGCTGCTTCAAGGTCTGCGGGTGTTATTTTAAAATCAGAGTCGATGCTTGTATTTATGAACACCGATTCGCCTTCGGCTAACTTTACCAATTCAGAATACGAAACCCAGTAAGGGGTAGGGATGATAACTTCGTCGCCTGGGTTAACCAAACATAAGATGGCGTTCGCAAGTGACTGTTTAGCGCCTGTTGAAACCACAATCTGGTCGAAATTATAATCAAGATTATTTTCCCGCTTCAGCTTTGCTGCAATCGCCTTCCTTAAATCGGGGATACCCGCAACCGGAGTGTAGTAGGAATAGTTTGCATCAATTGCTTTCTTGGCAGCATCTTTTACGAAATCAGGAGTAAAAAAATCTGTTTCTCCAAGGCTGAGGCTGATAACATCAACGCCTTTTGCTGCTAATTCTCTGCCTAGTTTGGCCATCTTAATGGTTGCAGACTCGGCAAGATTGTTGATTCTGTCGGATAAAATACTCATAAGCGCAAATATATGAAGCGTTTAGAGATTGGTGCAGAAAAAAATATCTTTTCTGTAATTAGCGGGTTATTTAATGGCACATAGTAGTAAATTTGAACCCCACTCAAAGCTTTGGAAAAACAGAAGAAATTAATTCTCTTTGCTCTGGTTGTCAGTTTTTTACTGATGCTCGGAAAGTTTACGGCCTATTTTATTACATCCTCAAATGCTATTTTGACAGATGCGGCCGAAAGTATTGTGAACGTATTGGCCAGTGCATTTGCCTTTTATAGTATCTATTTATCGGCCCAGCCGAAAGACGTTAATCACCCTTACGGACATGGTAAGGTTGAGTTTTTTTCCATGTTTGTGGAAGGCATACTTATCCTGCTGGCCGGAATTTTAATTATCTTCAAATCTGGTTACAATCTCATTTTCCCGCTTTCTGTACGCGATCTTTTTGATGGCTCGGTAATTATAGCTGTCACCGGACTGATCAATTTTTTCCTCGCGAAGATGCTGATAAAGGAAAGCAAAGCCGCAAATTCTCTGGTTTTATACGCCGACGGTAAGCATCTGCTTACCGACGCCTACAGCAGTGCCGGATTAGTACTGGGTTTGTTAGCTATTCACTATACTGGTAAGCTTTATCTCGATAGTCTGTTATCCATTGCCATGGGATTATATATCATTTTTAACGGCTATAAGCTCGTTCGTAAGTCGGTAGGCGGATTAATGGATGAATCAGACTTTAAGGTAGTAAACGAGGTGATTAAGATCTTAAATGCCAACCGCCATGATGCCTGGATCGATATTCATAATTTCAGAACTCAAAGCTATGGACACGAATTGCATATCGACTGTCATGTTACTTTACCTTATTATTACGAGTTAAACAAGGTGCACGATGAAATTTCTCAGATCGATACGCTAATCAATCAGAAAGGGTATGTAAGGACCGAATTTTTCATTCACACCGATCCATGCTTGCCTCAATGTTGCCACTATTGCAGGGTCGAAGCTTGTCCGGTTCGAAGCGAAATAAAAACGAAAGATATCGCCTGGACACCAGAAAATGTTACCAGAAATCATAAACATTATGAATAAGCGGAGATTAGGCATTCAGAGGGTGAGCATAGTTTTGAATTTTAACTTTTGAATTTAAAACATGTATAAATTTAACGTTCGGGTGTACGGCCTTTTGATCAATTCTGATAATCAAATTCTTCTCAGCGACGAAGAAGAGTATGGTGTTCGCTTTAGCAAGTTTCCGGGTGGTGGTTTAGAATATGGCGAAGGTTTGATCGATGCTCTGAAGCGCGAGTTTATCGAAGAATGTGATCTTGAAGTAGAAGTGACGGAGCATTTCTATACCACCGACTTTTTTGTTAAATCTGCTTTTAACGATAGTCAGATAATTAGCGTCTATTACATGGTGAAAGCGCTAAGCGAGTTAAAGGTGAAATGTAAGGACGTGATTTTCGATTTTGATGAAGAAGGGGACATCCGCCAAGCCTTTCGATGGCGCAACCTTAACCAAATTGAACTAACTGATGTAACATTTCCGACAGATCAACGCGTCATTAAATTATTGCAAGAAAAATGGAGAGTAGTTTAGCTCAGCGTGATAAAGCCATTATATGGCACCCATATACTCAGATGCAAACAGCGTCTGATCCTATTGGCATTGTGAAAGGCGAGGGGGTATATCTGATCGACGAAAGTGGAAAAAAATATATCGACGGAGTTTCTTCCTGGTGGGTGAACATTCATGGTCACTCGCACCCGTATATCGCTCAAAAGGTTTCAGAGCAGTTGTCGACTCTTGAACACGCAATTTTTGCCGGCTTTACCCACAAACCTGCTGTTGAACTTGCCGAAGGGCTTTTGAAGATTCTACCCAAAAGTCAGGCAAAGATTTTTTATTCCGACAATGGCTCCACAGCCGTTGAAGTGGCTTTAAAAATGTGCCTGCAATATTGGGCGAATAAAGAGCAACCCAGATTAAAGGTACTGGCCTTCAATAATTCCTATCACGGCGATACGTTTGGTGCAATGGCCGTGAGCGCTAGAGGTGCTTTTAATGCTGCATTCGAAAGTTTGCTATTCGAAGTGGTATATATCGATACTCCAAATGCCGGGAATATTGATTCATTGAAATTGCAGATTGCCGAGCGGAAGGCTGAGCTCTCGTCATTTATTTATGAACCATTGGTTCAGGGTTCGGGTGGGATGCTGATGTATGAGCCGCAATATCTGGACGAATTATTAGCTTGTTGCAAGGAAAATGGAGTTTTTACAATTGCCGACGAGGTGATGACCGGCTTTGGCCGCACCGGTAAGCTTTTCGCGTCTGATTATCTTAACCATCAGCCCGACATTGTCTGCCTTTCAAAGGGTTTAACTGGCGGAACTATGGCATTGGGAGTTACCTCTTGCAGCCAAAAGATCTTTGATGCTTTTCTGTCGGATGATAAGTTAAAGACCTTCTTTCACGGACATTCTTTCACGGCAAATCCCATTGCCTGTTCGGCAGCCCTGGCCAGTATGGATATTCTGTTAAGATCCGAAACCTTCGAAAGTATAGCAAGAATTTCCGAATCACATAATCGCTTTGCATATAAAATTCGTGCACACAGAAAACTTAAAGACGTTCGTCAAACCGGAACCATTTTAGCATTAGAATGGGAAACTGACGGAAATAGCTCTTATTTTAGCGGCCTCAGGGATACCTTGTATTCATTCTTTCTGCAAGAAGGAATTATATTGCGGCCCTTGGGAAATATTATTTATGTGCTGCCACCGTATTGTATTACCAATGAGGAACTGGAGTATATATATTCGAAAATAGAAGTAGCCCTCGATAGATTTTGATATGCAGTTGAAAACGCTTTTTGAACAAATAATATCACAGCCTGAAGTTCATGCAAGGCTTTTAAACACTCTTTCGTTGATGGAAAATACTGGTGCCAGAAAAATCTCGGCATCCGAGCATTCTACCAACGTTACCTTAATTGTATTAAAACATGCAGCGGAAGAACACCGGCACGCTTATTATTTGAAAAAGCAGATAGGTAAAATCAACGATGCCCTTTGCCCAACCTATGCCTACGAATATCTACTTGCACCTGCTTCCAGCCGGCTGTATTTAAACAAATTGGATACAGAGGTAAGCAGATATTTAAAAAATACTTTAAACCTTCAGGGAACCGAGCTGCGGTTTGCTGCGTACTTGTTAGTAACCTACGCGATTGAAGTACGAGCTGACGAATTATATCCGGTTTATCAGAACGCATTAGATCAGGCAAAAAGCAAAGTGAATGTTAAATCAATTATTCTTGAAGAAGAAGGACACCTGGAAGAGATGTTGAAGCAACTTAAGGAGTTCTCGCCCGATTGGGAGATCCACGCCGCTAGAGCGCTTGAGATCGAGTCGAGACTGTTTAATGATTGGGTGCTGGCTTTAGGAAAGGAACTTAGCGACTGATGTTTAAAAGGCATAAGATTTTCAATCTTTTTTATGTGGTGATATTGCTGTTCAATGTTTATGCATTGGCTGTCGACAATCAACTGCTGCGGATGATAGCTATGCCGCTAATTGGAATGTCTTTGATTCTTTACCTCCTGATAAAAACCAGAATGGAGCAGATGTTTCACAAGTTGATCTTCATTGGGTTGGTCTTATCTATGGGGGGCGATATTCAGTTATTGTTTACCGACGAACCTGAATTTTATTTTTTTACCGCATTAGTTCTCACTTTGGCAAGCTACGGCCTGTATGGGGCTGCATATTTTTTAGATTTTAAAAGGGATTTTACGAAAACCAAACGAGTGGGAAATATTCTGCTCTTGGTAATGTTAATCGCCATTGTGGGTTCCTTTTTTATGAGCAGAAATACCCTGGGAGATTTTATTTATCCTGCAGTTGCATACTTTTTCATGTTGTCGGTAATGGTAGTTCTGTCTGGCTACAGGTATCAGCGCGTCAATCGCTTAAGTTTTAAGCTGATACTTACCGGTAGCTTTTCATTTGCCATATCAGATTTATCTATCGGTTATTATCACTTTGTTGACCCGGAGAAGGTGATGATGATTTCATATCTTTTAACGTATCTGATTGCCCAATATCTCGTGATTATGGGGTCCATCGAACGCCGCGTGATCTAGATTCTTCCAGGCGGTGTTTGCTAATTAAAAATCTTGTTCTACATTTGCAACGCTTTTGGTTCCGCCTGTTGGTGGATTAAAAGGGAACCGGGTGCGAATCCCGGACAGTCCCGCTGCTGTGTTCTCCACAACGGTTATTCAATCTTAAAGCCACTGTCCCGATAAGTCGGGATGGGAAGGCAGAATAACCGGGAGTAAGTCAGAAGACCTGCCTGAGCATTATAATTTCATAGCTTTCGGGGAATGAAGCTTGAATGAAAATACCTTCCGCGTATTTATCATTTAATACCCTTCAAAACTGTTTGCTGTGGGCCTTACTCACAACAAATAATGAAAAAATTAACAACAATTGCAGCTGGCCTGGGGCTTGCTCAATTGGCGCTTATCAGTTCGGGCGCCCTGGCACAAGACACCACAAGAACTATTAATTCACAAACCGATCTGGAACAGGTTGTAGTTACCGCTACCCGTTCTGCCAAGCGTAAGGCAGAAGTAGGGAAAGTTGTACGAGTGATTACCTCGGAACAGATTCAGCGAAGTCAAGGTAGAACTTTGCCTGAAGTACTTAACAATGTTGCCGGTATCACGTATTCTGGCGCAAATAACGCGCAAAGCAACACTTCAGCTTCTCTGTTTCTAAGAGGTGCGTCGGCAGGGAATACGCTTATTCTGATCGACGGAATTCCGGTGAACGATGCTCAGAGCATTTCGAACGAGTATGATCTGAAATCAATCGCTATAGATCAAATTGAGCGTGTTGAGATATTAAAGGGTGGCAATTCAACCTTATATGGGAGTGACGCTGTAGCCGGGGTAATAAACATTATCACAAAAAAGCCAACTAATCAGGATTTAAATGCCAATGTTATTCTTACCGCCGGAAGTTATAACGCCAACAAACAAGCCATCGGCTTAAACGGCTCCGTTGGAAAAACAGGGATCGCATTTAATTATTCTCATACCGGCTCGAAGGAGTTCTCAGCGGCGACAGATGCTGCAGGAGATAAGAATTTTGATAGAGATGGTTACGATCAACATACACTCAGTTTTAACGGAAAGCAACAGCTTTCAGAAAGGCTTTCTGTAAACACTAACATTCAGTTGTCTAATAACAATGGTATGTCCGACGGAGGCTCATTCGCCGACGATAAAGATTATACCTACGATCGGACTCATTTCTTTGGAGGTATAACCGGAAGATATGCTCTGGAAAACGGCATTATTATAATGAATTTAAGTAATAATACCGTTTCCAGTAAGTTTTTAAACCGCCCGGATGATGGATCATCCGCACTAACAACCAATAATAAAGGAAGAATCTGGCAGGCAGATTTATTTGTAAACAAACCTCTTACAAGTTTCCTTGAACTTAATTCGGGTGTAAATTACAGAAGTTCAAACTCCGATCAGTTTAGCCAGTACAATGCATACGACCCCGAGATTTTGGAGTCTGAGAATGCAAAGTCTGATATCAGTAGTGTATTCACATCTGTATTTCTAAAAAATATGGGTGGATTTCACCTGGAACTTGGCGGCCGGTATAATCATCATTCTAAATACGGCGATAACTTCACTTATACCTTTAATCCATCCTACTTATTCTGGAACAGATACAAAGTGTTCTTTAATGCGTCATCTGCATTTAAAGCGCCTACCCTATATCAGCTGCATTCTCAATATAGAAATCCGGATGGTAATCTTAAGCCAGAGATTACGCAAACATATGATGCCGGCTTAGACTTGGATATAATAAAAAGAAAGCTCAATTTCAACGCAACGGTGTTTCAGCGTTTAACCAAAGATGATGTTATTTACTTCTATTCAGAGAACGTTGCTCCATGGAAAATGTATTACAAAAATGGAAGAAAGCAAAATGATAAAGGTTTGGAGCTTGAGTTGAATGCACATCCGCTTCAAGACTTGAATATCAGCGTATGGTACTCGTTTATCAAGGGCAAGGCGACAGATGAAAACGGAGCAGAAATAGAAAGCTTCTTACGTCGTCCGAAAAACTCATTTGGCTGGTCGGCTGGGTACTCGTTTAGTAAGTTATTGTCGTTTAATATGATGTATAAATATACCGGACATCGTGTTGATGTTTACTATGAAGGCTTTAACAGACGATCAGTGGATTTAAAATCGTACACACTGCTGGACGTGTATTTACAATCGCAGCCAATTAAAAACATTACCTTTTTCGGCGACTTCAAAAATGTACTCGACACCGGTTATGTAGAATGGGCAGGTTACAACACACGCGGCTTTAACTTTAACGCCGGCATTAAATATTTGGTGCGATAAAACTAGTGGCGGAATTTACCGCCACATTTATTACTATAACAATGAAAAAAGCCATATTCTGCTGGAGCGGCGGTAAAGATTCTTCCCTTTGTTTGTACGAGGTACTAAAAGAGAATGTTTACGATGTTCGTTACCTACTCACCACGGTGAACGAAAATTTTAAGCGCATATCGATGCACGGTGTCCGTGAGGAACTGGTTCGCCGCCAGGCAGAATCTCTCGGCATCGAGCTAAAAATAGTTTACGTGCGCGAAGGGAATAACGCGGAGTATGAGCGCAATATGGAAGCCCTTTTGCGGGAAATGAAGAAGGAGGGGATCGATCATGTTATTTTTGGAGATATTTTTCTCGAAGACTTACGTCAGTACCGGGAGAATAATCTTGCTAAGATTAATATGAAAGCAGTTTTTCCTTTATGGAAAAAGGATACTTCCGTACTCATTGAGAAGTTTATAACACTCGGTTTTAAAACCATTACCTGCTGCGTAAATGATCTTTATTTAGGTGAGGAAATGGTGGGAAAAACCGTTGATAAATCCTTTATTGACTCGCTGCCAGCCAATGTTGATCCATGCGGCGAAAACGGCGAGTTTCATACGTTCTGTTTTGATGGGCCTATATTCAGCAAACCAGTCGGGTTTCTAAAAGCAGAAAATGTATATAAACCTCTTGAGGTAAAAAGTGATAAAGTATGTTCCAGCCTGGAGGGAACAAAAGGTTTCTGGTTCTGTGAACTTGTACCTGCTTAAAAAATATTTTTTATTTATAGGTTACCTATTCTACTTTTCGGTATTAACTTAAAAATAACCCTAAAAAATATAACATGAAAAATCTATTTAAATTCGGTTTCCTTGCTTTCGCAATTACTTTATCAGTTGCTGCTTGTCAGTCTAATCAAACCGAAGATAACGCTGCTGATTCTATCGATTCAACTGCTGATGTTACTACAGATTCATTAGGTGCTGTTGCAGACACAGTTGATTCTGCTGCAGAAGCAAGTATCGATTCAGTACAACACTAAGATATTACGGTTAACCTTAAAACCCATTGTTTAAAAAAGCAATGGGTTTTTTGGCTTTAATATACCTGGGTAATTCTATATTCTTTCCCATTAAAGCGGAAACCCGATCCCTTTTCTAATCCAACGAGAATCTTGCCGATAGGTGAGACTGCCGATATCGCGAAGAATACCTGCTCCTCTACGATAAACTGCCCGGCACTTACAGAAATAAAAAAGTTGCCCTTATCGGTAAATACAATACTCCCGTTTTGGATAGTCTTTGACGTTTTTTCAATATTGATCTGCGACAGTGCGTGTTTAAGCTTTCCCGCTTCATATAGCTGAGCCTCATTGCGGCTTATTTCCTGCTGCATCATTTCCCTTGTAGTTTCATATTTATCGCCTGCACTGCTCTTGGTATCATCCTGCGAAGCCTCTTTCGCGGAGACAATGGCGTTCTCTGCCGACTTTATCCGTTCGTCTACACTCTCGAAGCATTTACGTAAAAGCTCTTGTTTTAAACTTAGCATAGACAAAAGAAGTAATTAATACGTTCTCTCTGGCGATTAATATTATTTGTCGGATAATTTTCTTCGAATAAATTTGTAACAGACACTCATGCAATTCATCCAAATTACTTTAAGAAACGGAAAATGATAAGTAATCACGAAATAGATTATCGCATCCATGGCGAAGAGATGCAGTACGTTGAAGTGGAACTCGATCCGCAAGAGACGGCAGTAGCCGAAGCCGGAGCTTTCATGATGATGGAAGATGGCATCCAGATGCAGACCATCTTTGGCGACGGAAGTCAGCAGCAATCCGGTTTTATGGGCAAACTGTTTAGTGCGGGCAAACGCTTATTAACCGGCGAGAGCCTGTTTATGACAGCCTTCACCAATATGGCCGCCGGAAAGAAGAAAGTGAGCTTTGCGTCACCTTATCCGGGCAAAATAATTCCGATGGATTTATCACAACTTGGCGGAAAAATCACATGCCAGAAAGATTCTTTTTTGTGCGCCGCAAAGGGAGTGAGCATCAGCATTGAATTTCAGCGAAAACTGGGGGCTGGTCTGTTTGGCGGCGAAGGCTTTATTATGCAGAAGCTGGAAGGCGATGGAATGGCCTTTGTTCATGCGGGCGGCCATGTAACTATGAAGGACTTACATCCTGGTGAAATATTGAAAGTGGATACTGGATGTATCGTAGCCTTTACACAGGGCATAAACTATGATATACAATTCGTAGGCGGAATAAAAAATACATTATTTGGCGGCGAAGGGGTTTTCTTTGCCACCCTGCAAGGCCCGGGGCGGGTTTGGATTCAAACGTTGCCCATTAGCAGACTGGCAAGCAGAATATTAACTTATGCTACCAGCAATCGTAAAGAAGAAGGGAGCTTACTAGGTGGTTTAGGAAATCTTTTAGACGGAGATGGGCGGTAGATAACTGAGCTTAGCAGAATACTTGAGTGTGTTTGAAAGAATATTTTCGACACACTCTCTTATAATCTTCCGGGACACTTTTTACAGCGCTTGCCCTTTTTGTATTTCTTACAGCATTTTTTTTTATCACAGCAGGAGAAAAGCGTAGCCATTCCTTTAGCAAATTCAGGATCCGTCGGACTCACCCTTTCGTCTATATTCAAGTTCACGTGGCAGAAGTTCTCCATTAACAGCAAAGATACTTGTTTAGAATTATTCTAAACAATTTTTTTGAAGATTTAGTTTATCTTGTATTAAACATAAACTATGATTAATAAAGTAGTACCCGACGCCCAAACTGCTGTATCTGACATCGTTAATGGGATGACGCTAATGTTTGGCGGCTTCGGGCTTTGCGGGATTCCTGAAAATTGTATTGCAGCCCTCGTTGAAAAAGGCATCAAAGAACTAACCTGTATTTCTAATAATGCAGGGGTCGATGATTTCGGACTGGGGTTGATGCTCAAGCAAAGACAACTCAAAAAGATGATCGCATCGTATGTGGGCGAAAATGCTGAATTTGAGCGGCAACTGTTATCAGGCGAGCTCGAGGTTGATCTTATCCCGCAAGGCACACTTGCAACCCGTTGTTTGGCCGCCGGCTATGGGATGCCTGCAATATTCACTCCGGCAGGGGTAGGCACTGAAATAGCTGAGGGAAAAGAAATGCGTAACTTTAACGGAAAAGAATACCTTATGGAAATGGCTTTTGACGCCGATTTCGCCCTGGTAAAAGCCTGGAAAGGGGATACCGCCGGAAATCTGATCTACAAAGCAACGGCCCGTAATTTTAACCACGTGATGGCGATGGCTGGAAAAATAACTATCGCTGAAGTAGAACACCTGGTGCCTGCCGGCGAACTTGATCCGGATCATATTCATACTCCGGGGGTATACGTGCAAAGAATTTTTGAGGGGAAGGATTACGAAAAAAGGATTGAGCAAAGAACTGTAAGAAGCCGGTAATATGTTAGATAAAAACGGGATAGCGAAGCGTATCGCAAAAGAAATTAAAGATGGGTTCTACGTAAACCTGGGCATAGGGATTCCTACTCTGGTAGCCAATTACATTCCTCAGGAGTTAAATGTGGTGCTACAGTCTGAAAATGGTTTGCTCGGAATGGGGCCCTTTCCATACGAAGGGGAAGAAGACCCCGATTTGATAAACGCCGGAAAACAAACTATAACCACCTTAAACGGCTCGGCTTTTTTTGATTCGGCGATGAGCTTTGGCATGATCAGAGCGCAAAAAATTGACCTCACAATTCTGGGAGCTATGGAAGTTTCTGAAAACGGAGACATTGCCAACTGGAAGATTCCAGGTAAACTCGTCAAGGGGATGGGAGGAGCGATGGATCTTGTTGCATCAGCAAAAAATATCATAGTAGCTATGCAGCATATTAATAAAGCAGGAGAAAGCAAAATCCTTCCGCAATGCACACTTCCGCTTACCGGAGTGGCTTGTGTGAAAAAAATTGTGACCGAGTTAGCGGTTCTTGATGTTGTTCCAGAGGGTGGATTCAAATTGATCGAACGTGCACCGGGCGTTTCTGTAGAAGAAATTAAAGCCGCAACTGCCGGAAAATTGATTGTTGAGGGGGATATTCCCGAAATGGAAATTTAAAGGCCTTTCTTAAAAACAGGAATCTTAGTTTTTAACTCTTCCGATATCGTTTTCGAAATGGAAATAATATCTTCCGCCAACTGCGTGTTGTTACTTACTATGTTGTGGCAATCAGTTTTAAACGGCAATAAGTATTCTTTATAAGCCGGCACAACGTGGTTATGCCATTTATACAAAATATCGTCTTCAGAATAACCACGCTCTATTAAATCGCGTTTCAATCTGCGTTTAAGTGCAATTTCTTCTTCTGCGTCCAGGAAGATCTTCAGGTCGAGCAGTTCTGCAATTTCTTTAAAATGAAGAATAAATAGCCCTTCGACAATTAAAACAGGTGCGGGTTTTATCTCCAGAAGTTTTGGTTTTGCAGCCGGATTATTGAAGGTATATTCTTTCTTATAAACGGTTTCGCCGGATATCAGTGTTTTAATATCATTCAGAAAAAGTTGATTATCAATGGTTGAGGGAAGATCGAAGTTGTACAACTTGTTTTCTTCCGGGCCCAGATCGCCTACCGGGATGTAATAATCATCCTGCGAAAGCAGCGATACTTCGTTCTTTTGGAAATGTTGCAGAAAGCAATTTAAAAAGAAAGTTTTGCCCGAGCCGCTTCCTCCGGCGATACCAACAATAAACGGTTTATTCATTCGGCATTCCGTAATCAATGCTTACCTGGAACCTTTTATCTAATGCGCCCAGCAATTCTGCTGTGGCTTTTGTGATTACAATAATCACATCCTTTGTGGTTTCGTTTTCCGTGAACTTACCCACCACTTTAACAAAAGTGGCCCTGTCTGTCATCGGATTAGTGATTTTTACTACCGTACCAATCGGGGCGGTACGATGCAGTGCCAGCATCTTTGATCCGTCAAGGTTTTCATCGGTGATCCATACTGCCACACCGCGTTCATTACGTTCTGAAAGCCCAAGCCTGCTGGTAGGGATTCTTGGTTTTTCTTCGGTTTTTTCGTCAGCTTCTTCTGGCAGAGGAGAAGGGCTCACAACCTGCGGCCGCACTTCCACCACCGCTGGAGTTGCAGCATTTTGTCCCTGAGGTATCTTTAAGGTCTGGCCAACGCTAAGCTTGTCGCTGCTCAGATTATTCAGCGCTTTAATGGCCTCAACAGTTGTATTAAACCTTTTTGCGATGGTATAAAGAAATTCCCGGCGCCCAACTTTATATTCGATAAAATTAGAATTTGCGTTGTTTGCCTGGCTGGATAATCTGGCTTTGTTAAAAGGTCTTTCTGTGGGTACTTTTACGAGGGTTCCGATATGGAGTGGGATGTTATTATTTTGTTCGATAATGCTTCGAGGCGAAACCTTGTAAAGGCGGGCTATAGAATAGTAAGTTTCTTTAGCCTGAACCTTGTGTAAAATAAGTTGGTTTCCGTTTTGATTCTCGACACCAATAGAGTCTATAGCATTCGAAGCCGTTGCTCCTAAAGAAATAAAAACGAAAAATATGAAATAGAAAAAGCGCATTAATTAAATCCCCCTGTTGTTAAGCCCTGCAATTATACTAAATAGGACACAAACTCTTGTTTGTTGCCGCGTATATAAAACAAGTGATTGTGCTGGATAAAGAACGCTTCGGGGTTGAGTTTTTGTATGTCGGCAGCAAGAATATCTTGCATTAAAGGTGTTCCGTCTTGATAAACAGCAAGTTGTTGAGTGTAAAAATTTTCTTTTTGTGTGTGAAATGCCAAAATGATCTTGCGGTTTATTTCCAGGTAGAATACCGGGCCATAGGTGTTGCCGGGTAAAAGATGGCTGAACTGCCGGCTGTCTTCCAGGATTTCGGGAATCACAATATCTCTCTGCAGGGGAGTATCTCTGGATATTTTTGTTGAAAGCACTTCTCCTGTCTCTGCCGAGATCAGCTCAAATATTTTGGGTTGGATTTTTGGGTTGTAAACTATTAGCCCGCTGTCACTTATCTCATGTAGGGTTTTATGAAAATGCTGCCATGCAATTTCACCTGAACTGTTTAATGCGATTATTCCTTTATGTTCGGGGCTGCCTTCATTGACGTAGCTATGCACGTAAATCATACCCGAGTGAACCCGATCAAGGCTCCAGAACCAACCCTCCTGCACGGTGATCTCTTTGAAAAAGGCTTCTCCCGATACGTAGTCAAACGCCGAAAAATAGGTAGTCCGGTTAGATACGTCCCTGGATTCGATAGCGACTATAGTATTATGGTCGTCGGTTTCAACTCTCCAGATTATGCCCTTGAACATTTCGGACAATGTTGGATTGAATTTAAATTTATAACTTGCAGTCATCCTTTCAAAATTAACCTATTTTATGAATCGGTACCTAAATCATTTAAAGGTTACAGTTCTGGTAACTTTAGCTGTTCTTATCCAATCGTTCTCTGTTGCGCAGACAAAAGTAAAAGTCTACACCTTCGAAATGAAAGAAGAAATAGGGCCATCTGCCTGGCGCTTAACTCAAAAAGCTTTTGAAGGCGCCTCTAGATCAAAGGCCAACCTTTTGCTTATAAGAATGAATACCTATGGTGGTATGGTAGACTTTGCCGATTCTATACGGACAAAGCTGTTGAGTTCTCCTATAAAAACCATAGTGTATATTGATAATAATGCTGCATCGGCAGGCGCCCTTATCGCGATAGCATGCGACAAAATATACATGAAAAAAGGAGCTGGCATTGGCGCAGCGAGTGTGGTCAATGGGCAGGGCGAGATTATGCCCGAAAAATATCAGTCGTATATGCGTGGATTGATGCGTTCGACGGCAGAAGCAAAAGGAAGAGATCCTAAAATTGCCGAGGCCTTTGTGGATCCGGATGTAGCTATTCCTAACATTATCGTGAAAGGAAAAGTTTTAACATTAACCAGCAAAGAAGCGATAAAAGCAGGCTTTTGCAACGGGGAGGCAGCTAATATTGCAGACGTTTTGAAGGCAGAGGGTGTTTTGAACTACGAGATAGTGAATCACCATGTGAGTGCCATGGATAAAGCAATCGGTTTTTTGATGAACCCCGCTATCAGCGGAGTGTTAATCCTTTTAATTATAGGAGGCATTTATTTTGAAATGCAAAGCCCCGGGATAGGGTTCGCCTTGCTGGTTTCGGTAGTTGCAGCACTTTTATATTTCGCCCCTTTATACATGGAGGGCCTTGCAGCGCACTGGGAAATTGGTTTATTTTTAATCGGTCTGGTACTGCTTGCGGTCGAGGTATTTGTTATTCCGGGTTTTGGCGTTGCCGGGATTCTGGGTATCCTTTGTGTAGTTGCTGGGTTGGCCTTAAGCTTAGTTATGAATAATATGTTTGATTTTACAATTACAGGTCCGGAGAAGGTAAGTAGTGCCTTTATTCTGGTTCTTGTCTCGATGGTCCTGTCTATAGTGATATCGGTGATTTTTGGCCGTTCATTACTGCGTTCATCCGCTTTCCAGCGATTGGTGCTCAAAGATGAACAGCGTTCGGGATTAGGTTATGTAAGTGGCAGGCAAAATTCGGAGCTCTTGAATAAAACCGGAATTGCCCGGACAGATATGCGGCCTTCTGGCAAAATAGAGGTCGACGGAACCTGGTACGATGCCGTAGCATTGGATGGATTTATCGAGAAAGACAAGGAAGTTACCATTACCAAGCAAGAGAATTATAATGTTTTTGTAAGGAAAAAAGGAAGCTGAAAACTTTAAAAGGGACAAGCGGTTTCTATCTAAAATCATATTATGAAAGCAGAAGAAATCGGCCTTGAGGCTGTTAAAGTAAATCCAATAGTTGATCAGCTTAACGAGTTACTCGCTAATTATCATATCCATTATCAGAAATTGCGTGGCTGCCATTGGAACGTTAAGGGGAAAAGCTTTTTTACTCTGCACGCTAAGTTCGAAGAGCTTTATACCAACGCTGTCGAATCTATTGATGAGCTCGCTGAACGAATCCTGACGTTGGGAAAACCTCCTTTAAGTACTTATCAGGAATACATTAAAACTTCGCGTATAAAGGAAATGAATACCGTTGGAAAAGACGACATTGCTTTGGTTACTGCCGTTCTGGAAGATTTCTCAACCCTGATTGAAATAGAGCGCGAGATAATGGAGAGCACTGCTGAGGCGGGAGACGATGGTACAAACGATATGATCAACCGTTTTATGCAATTTAAAGAAAAAAATACCTGGATGTTACGGGCATTTTGCGGGAAACAATAAGTATTAGGACTAGTACTCTTACTATTGGTTAAATTTTTTATGGTTTATTTTGCTGGGTGATAAACACTTGTTAAATTTAACTTGTTGTAACATAGCTCATTGTAATCTATAGCCATATGAAAACCTTTTATGCAAGCATGTTCTGCGTTTGGTTCAGCGCAATGCTTTTCAACTCCTGCGTTAAAAATGATGAGTCACCCAAAGCGGTCTCCAGAATTGATACCCTGACAGTTAAAACATCTATGAAAGGTTGGGAGCTTTATAGCTGGCCGGAGAAGAATATTTGGAGATTCGCGTTTTTAACTGGGACGAATAGGATCAAATCTTTAGCGGAAGTAACTACCGAAGCAGGCGATATGCTTTTGATTCGTGTTACGGGGATTGATTCAGTTAAGTTAGTTCTTAATAAAATCCCTCCTGGCGAATCGATAATGATGATTGGCGAGGGATGGCTTCATAATACCTGGAAGGAGCAGTCTTATGGCGCACTGCAGTTGCCCCCTCAAAGTGTTGTTAACGAAATAAAAGCGTATGGTGACCAGAAGCATATCACCATAAATTCAACAAACTAACAAAGGCCCGGTAGATCCGGGCCTTTGTTTTTTAAACCTTCTGTTCGCGCGAACTTAGGTAAGTCTGATATTCCTGTCCTTCTACATAGTGTTTGAAGTTAGTGATATCTTCCCTGACCATATTTTCGAACACGCCGTTGAGAAGTTTGGCTACGCCCCGTCCGATATTTCCGGCTGGCGGAAAGTAGTTGATCTCTACATTCAGTTCTGTTCCAAGACCATTAATGGCGTCAGAAAATTCCACTTTTCCCGCATTGTCAATCATAGAACCCTCAATAGACTGCCAGCCGATATAGCTGTTTTGTTCTTCACGGGTGATTTCTGCTTTCCATTTGATCTTTAGCAGATCATTAGGGATATTGGCGCTCCATTGAGATTGAGTGGCATCAAGTTCTGTTACAGAATGCAAATGCTTCATAAATCTCGGAAGGTTTTCCAGGTTTCGCCAGAAGCTATACACCTCATCGCGCGGGCGGTCAACTATAAAACGTTCTGTAATCCTGATTGGCTGCAAATCGGTAGTATCTTTACCTATTTTGTCGTAAACAGGACAGAATCCCGTGGCACCGCGATATAATAGCACGCCGCCAACAGCAGCTTCCTGCAGGCCGATAAACGGATGGTTAAATAATTGTTTAATCCCCTTATAAAAAATGTACGAACCTGCCGCAATTGATAGTAAACGCTCGGCCGTATTTACATTTTCAGAGCTTTTAGGTTCAAGAAATGAACCTTTCAAAGATTCATTCACTTTGGATGTTATTGTTTCAAGCATAATTAATCATAAATAGTGTATTTGATTAACAACGCTTGTTTAAAATAGTTATCGAAATCTTTATTAAAACCTCAAACACTCTAACAAAAATGTCGTTTTAGAGATGAACACCATGAAACAACTATTCTTAATATCACACGACACAACCACAGCAGTACAGGTGGGCATATCAGTTACGGGCATAGCCACAGTTGAGCCGGAAAGGATAGCTGCAATAAATGCTTTCTTGACGCTCAATCATATGAAAAACATCATCCCCGTGTGGGATGATGATGATGAATTTGAAGAAATACTGGATACCTATACTTTTATCACCGTAGACGATGCCAATAAAAGCATTTATAACAGAAAGTTGCAGTAGAGTTAACGAATCTGACCGTTATCCTTTCACTGCATCAAGCCAGGCTTGAGACATCAGCCTGGCTCCGGCAATGCTTGGATGAACTCCATCAGGCGCCCAATAAGCGCCGGGAGCTTTTTCAAGGGCCTGATCGAACACTTTCTGGAAGGGGATAAATACTGCGTCAAATTCTTCTGCCATTTGCTTTGAAACTTTTTGATATTCGCTAAAAGCAGGAAACCAGCTTTTATCCACAGACTTACCTATTATCGCAAACGGTTCGCCAATAATAAATTTCACATTAGGAAGTTTCTCTCTGGTTTTATTAAGCAGCGCCCGATAATCGTTGCGATAAGTGTCAAGCGTGCCTTTATACGTATTTCTGATAAAGTGCCAATAATCATTAACGCCTATCAGAATACTAATCACATTCGGGCTCAAATTGAGTGCGTCCGCTTCCCAGCGATCGGCCAGTTGATGAACCTTATTGCCGCTGATACCACGGTTGTATAATTTGAGATCTTTCTCCGGGAACTTATTCAGCAGTTCAGCAGCCGATAGAAAGGCATATCCGCCTCCAAATCCTTTCTGAGTATTGAAATCGGGATCGGTGCGCAGTCTGCCCGCGTCGGTTATAGAATCTCCCTGAAAAAGGATGGTGTCGTTTTTGTTAAGATTGATTTTTTTTCCGGGCTTTTCGGATGTGGCTGAAAATACGATTTCGGGGATGCTGATAGCTGCCAGGCCTCCTAATGCAACTTTATTGATAAAGGCTCTCCGGTCTGATTGATTAGTTTTCATTCAGCAAGATATTGAAAAATCAGGAAATTGATCAATTATAACGGCCGGTTTCTTATAATTTCGAGGCCAATAAGACCAACTACGCCGTTTGTGAAATTTCCCTCAATTTGCTCCCATTCACCATCTTCGTTGCATTGGATACATGCACACATCTCATCATCTAAATAAACAAGGTACTGATGGTATGATGGAACGATTTTCAATAACTTGGGGCCGCTTTCGCTGATGGCTGCCTCGACGAAAAAAGGCTGACCGGTTTTGCGGGCTTGGGGTGATTGTTGGCTCTCTTCCATTTTAATTAAACACCAAAAAGACAGTAATTGTTGCTGATATGTATATTTACCCTGCAATGTCTGAGAAAAAGAGGATAGTGGTGTTAACCGGAGCAGGAATTTCTGCTGAAAGCGGCTTGCAAACCTTTAGAGATTCTGACGGGTTGTGGGAGGGATATGATATTTACGATGTAGCCACTCCCGAAGCCTGGCAACGTAATCCGGTGCTTGTTCAGGAGTTTTACAATATGCGCCGGAAGGCGGTTCTCGAGGCTTCACCCAACGCTGCACATATCGCACTAAAAAAGCTCGAAAAGGGCTTTGATGTGCAGATCATCACCCAAAATGTAGACAATTTGCATGAGCGGGCTGGTTCTTCAAACATTCTTCATTTGCATGGCATCATTACTAAATCGCAGTCCTGCATAGATCCAGAGGCAGTATATGATATCGACGGCTGGGAATTAAAAATGGGAGAAACTTGTGAATATGGCTCACAACTTCGCCCGCATGTTGTCTGGTTTGGCGAAGCTGTCCCCATGATCGAGCCGGCCGCTAAAATTGCATCTTCTGCAGATATATTCATTTTGATTGGTACATCACTAGCTGTGTATCCCGCTGCCGGATTGGTTGATTTTGTTCCATTCCGTGCAGAAAAAGTATTGGTTGATCCTAACAGCTCCAGTGCAGGCAGTGGTAAATGGAGAATAATTCCGGAGAAAGCCGGCGAGGCCGTTCCTAAACTAGTTGATGAGTTACTCGGGTCTTGACCCTTTTGGTGTGTTTAACGATACCGGAACAATATGATCAAATACCGTCTTATTTCTTTCTTCTTCCTTTTCTACTGTGCCGGGGCTGTATCACAGGTTGTTGAATTTAAAAATGTGGGTTGCCGGATATCCTCAAAAGATATAAGTTATGTAGAAAGGATAGTACGGTTTGAATCAGCGTTGTACAACAACCTGTTCAATACCAGGAGTAACGACTCCCTCCATATTAAAGTGACCGTTTTCGGTAATCCGGATGAATACAGAGGTGTATTCCTAAATGAAACTGGGGGTAAAGGCCATGGCACCAACGGGTTTTACAGCCATAGATTAAACGAATCTTTTCTGTATAAACGGCCCGAATATCTTCAAACCGTGGTACATGAAATAAGTCATTGTATGCTAGCCCATAACTTCAGCAGGGCCCCGAGATGGCTGCAGGAAGGTATGGCAGAGTTTTGCGAAACATTAACCATTGAGGATAATAAAATAGTTTTTTCTGCTCAGAGGTCCCGTATTAATTCTGTTGTTCATACAGTAAAAGGCCAACCGCTTAAACTACGGGAATTTTTTAATTCTAATCGCTGGGGCGAGAAAGCACAAACTCCGGTCCTGTACGATATATCTTATGCTGTTATTTATTATCTGATAAAAAAGAATCCTAACACGTTGAAACAGATGCTTAGTTATATGGGAGAGGGGCATAATTCAATTGATGCAATCGAATATAGCTACGGGGGGTTCTATAATTTTGAAAACGATTTTAACCGTTTTTACAAAAACACCTTAGTTAAAGTGTTCTAGAGTGAAGATATAATCCCGGCGACAGAGTCTCAGATTCTTCGCCGGGAATAAAGGTTATTGTTCGTTTCTTTTCAATCCGTATTTCTCAATTTTGCTGTAGAGGTGACTTCGTTGAATATCGATGTCATCAGCTGTTTTTGAGACATTCCAGTTGTTTTTCTCAAGTTTATATTTAATATACTCTTTCTCGGCGTAATCTTTATATTCCTGAAAACTGGCGAACTGATCGTAATTAGTCGAAGTTGAAGCTTGAGAAGGGGTAGTTCCGGTAGCATGACTAACTGGTTGCGCTGCCGACGGATTAGCAAAGGTACGAACGTCATTTTCAGTGATTACTTTATCACTTAATATGATAAGTCGTTCGACCATATTACGCAGCTCGCG
This sequence comes from Paradesertivirga mongoliensis, assembly GCF_024436395.1. Taxonomy (GTDB): domain Bacteria; phylum Bacteroidota; class Bacteroidia; order Sphingobacteriales; family Sphingobacteriaceae; genus Paradesertivirga; species Paradesertivirga mongoliensis. The sequence continues at coordinate 100,131 of NZ_JAFMZO010000004.1, forward strand.
AATATTGCCGGTCCAGGGAAGAGCTTTTAATGTTTCTATTGCTCCCTCACTGAATTTTTTAGTAGGCATTCCATACTCGTTGCAAATCTCCTCGCAAAAGCTTTCCGCGATAAGCGGTATGTCGTCTTTACGTTCAGCAAGAGACGGGACGTGAATGAGGATAACGCTTAAGCGATGGAACAAGTCCATCCGGAAATTACCGTCTTCAATCTCTTTTAGCAGGTCTTTATTGGTGGCGGCAACCACACGTACATCTACATCTATTTCTTTTTCGCCGCCAACGCGTGTTATTTTATTTTCCTGAAGCGCACGTAATACTTTGGCCTGAGCCGAAAGACTCATGTCGCCAATCTCATCAAGGAACAAAGTGCCGCCATTGGCTTGTTCAAATTTTCCGATCCGCTGTTTTACTGCAGAAGTAAAGGAGCCTTTCTCATGTCCGAAAAGTTCACTCTCTATTAGTTCTGAGGGAATGGCTGCACAGTTAACTTCGATAATTGGTCCGCCGGAGCGGTTCGATTTTTCATGCAACCAGCGGGCAACCAATTCTTTACCGCTACCGTTAGCACCCGTTACCAACACTCTGGCGTCGGTAGGAGCTACCCGGTCAATAGTATCTTTTATTTTAGAGATAGCAGGCGAGTCGCCAAGCATATCCCGTACCTTGCTCACTTTTCGCTTTAAAACCTTGGTTTCTGTAACCAGGTTTCCGCGTTCAAGGGCGTTTCTAACGGTGATTAATAATCTGTTAAGGTCTGGCGGTTTCGATATAAAGTCGTATGCCCCCTTTTTGCTGGCCTCAACAGCTGTTTCTATCGTTCCGTGGCCAGAAATCATGATGAATGGGATGTCTGGTTTGACTGCAAGCGCTTCAGAAAGCACTTCCATTCCATCCATCTTATTCATTTTTATGTCGCAAAGAACTAAATCAAAATCGTTGTTCTTGATTTTTTCCAGTCCATCGATACCGTTATCTACATCTTCAACCTCATAATCTTCATATTCAAGTATCTCACGCAGTGTATTGCGTATAGCGCGCTCGTCGTCAACAATTAGAATTTTTGCCATAGTGATTCTTCAGCTTTCAAACGCAAGGTGCTTATAATTGTTTGAATTTTGTATACAAATATATACAGTTTTGAAAATGACGAGAAGGCGCTCTTGGAAAAAAGAAGCTCTTCCGTACAGGAAGAGCTAATAAGTTTCACAGGCTTGTAAGCCGGGTTCTGTTCTCCAATACCGGAGTTTCTATCATTTATCTGGCTGTACCGTTGCCGGCACAATCTAACGGCCTACCCATTCCGAAAAAAGACTTTCGCCTTTAAGGAGCGAGCAACTCCTGGTTCGGAACTTATTTGGCCTTTCAACTCCCGGGGTTTACCGCAATGCATGTCGCCATACAAGGCCGTGAGCTCTTACCTCACGTTTTCACCTTTGTCCGCCAGCTGGCGGATAGTTTATTTTCTGTGGCACTTTCCGTCTCCCGGTTAAACCGGAATCCTTCCCGTTAGGAAGCGAGATGCTCTGTGTTGCCCGGACTTTCCTCTCTCCGCCGGCTGGCGGAGAGCGATAGAACCGCCTGTGACTGCAAAGATACTAATATTCGTGACGCTGATAAGCTGCTCTGAAATCTTCTGACATTAACCTGAACCTGGCGATTACTGTGGCGATAAATTCTTCGTCCAAAATTTGAAATACACTATTCACACCATCCAGCATATCAATTTCTGAAAGCTTGTATGTTTGCTCAAGAATCCCTTGCTCAAATTTTACAATGTATTTCATGTTCATGGAAAATATGGTGATCTTACAGTCGGGACGCGGTAATTCTGCTACTACTCTCATCAGTGCTTTTTAAAGATATGTTGAAGTGGGTCTGAGCCTTTTAATGTACCAAAGCTAGCGATAGGTTTAAATCTTGCAAAAAGTTCTTCGCTGTACCAGTTCTCTTCGCGTGTTTTACGAATTACTTCCCGGTGCTCTGCAGATTCGTAAGCGAAGGCTTTTACATCTTCAATGCTTTCCCACACCGAAAAAGTTGCCTGCCGGTACAAAGGGGCTTCCCCAATTCCAAATGATGTGATATAGCCCTTTGAACCTAACATCAGCTTTGCTGTTTTATCTACATTGGCCCAAAAGTTTTTAAGGCGGTTAAACCGGATAGTGGCCCGGGTGAGGACGGCCACTGGACCGTCGTATACAGTATTCTGAACAGGTCCGAAGGGTTCCGAACCATCCCACTTGCCATGGCTGCTCAACGGCGCGCACAGAATAGTATAGGTTTCAAGAGCAAAAGTTTTCCACCAGGAGGAAACAAAAGATTTCAGCCTGAAACTTTCAAAACCTTCATGTGAATCCCATACGGTTAAAAGTGCCCATTGCTGTAAATCTGCTTGTTTGTCAAATGTTCCGTTTTTGCCGCTTCCCATGAGTTTCCAAAATTTGCAGTCCTTGTTCAGTGCTAATGGTAGCCGATGAATTGCCATAGCCAGAAAAGCAAAAGGAATTTTAGGTTTTGAATACCTGATGACTGTTAATGCTACCACCATGAAGTTTTAAACGAAAAAAGCCACCCATATTATTGGATGGCCTGACATACTGTTAAAAGAATTATTCTTCTCCGGCGCTCTCGCCGTAGCTAACTTTGGGGATCTGCTTGTCAATTTGCCAGCGGCCGGTTCCTTCTTCACCAATTACGTCGAATAATTCAAGAATTCTGCGGGCTACATATTCTTCTTCAATTTGCTCTTTAAGGAACCACTGTATGAATTCGAACGTGGTATAGTCTTTCAGTCGCATGCACTGATCTGCGATCCGGTTCAGCTGACTTGTCACCTTAATTTCCTGTTGAAGTGCAAGCTCGAAAACGCCTTTAAATGACTCGAACTCCTGAGGAATATTAACAACTTCAGGGGAGATGGCCCTTCCGCCAAGATCGTTGATGTATTTAAAGATCTTAAGCATATGTCCACGCTCTTCGTTCGATTGATTTTCAAGATATCCTGCACTATAATCGAAGCCATTACGATTGCAGTAAGATGCCATAGCTAAATATACCGCAGATGAATATGCTTCGGTTTTTATTTGTTCGTTTAAAAGGAGTTCAATTTCTTCCGAAAGGGAAGTCCTTAATCTGAGAAGGTCTTTCATGTTGTTTTTATTTAAGTCGTACTACAGTAGCCGGTAAAAACTATCGCACAAAAGGCGATGGTGGTCCACCCTGCAAACAATTCCTGTAAAAGAAATTTTAATTCTAATTTACGATTATAACAATAATTAAAAGGAAAAGTAATGTAGTAAATCTAATACAGATTTAATCTAAATACTATATAGATGCGGGCGCAGACACTCCCAGATAACACTGTTAAGGTGCAGAGAAAATTTAGCCCCGCCAAGTAATTCCTTTAAGTTGAGTACGTCTGTAAGCGTTAATACGAAGCAGCGTTCTGAATAGGGAGGCATTAAAACAGTAACATCGGTAACCGACGAGGAAGATAGTATCATGCCCACAAGATCGAGGGAATTTACACGTTTTGTAAAGTCGATAAAGTCGCTGGCTTTAAATGAGCAAGTAGTACCTCCGAATTCTAATATATACGAATTCGTTTTATTGCACTGAGAAACAGAACCATTTTCGGTTCTAAAAACTTCCACTATCTTGATACAATTATTATCCTTCATCTATAACTCTCCTGCAAATCTACGTATTGTTTATAATTAGTCCAAATAAGAACGGAATTTTTGTGAAAAGAATATACTAAAGATGTTAGTATTTAACTTAAGTTTGTATTATGTACGCAATTGTGGATATAGAAACGACGGGAGGGCATGCTTCTGCAAACGGGATTACCGAAATCGCCGTTATTATTCACGATGGCGCTAAGGTAATAAGGAGGTACGAAACACTTATAAACCCGCAGCGAAATATCCCGGTGTACATTTCTGCCTTGACCGGTATCAGCAATGAAATGGTAGCGCGGGCGCCCTTGTTTTCAGAGGTTGCTGCCGAAATATTCAGCCTGCTCCACGACAAGATTTTTATTGCGCACAACGTTAACTTCGATTATTCTTTTTTAAAATATCATCTGTCGGCTTGCGGATATGAACTGCAATGCAAAAAACTTTGTACGGTGCGGCTAAGCCGGAAAGTTTTCCCCGGTTTAATATCGTACAGCTTGGGTAAATTGTGCAAGCAGTTAAAGATAGACCTGTGCAATCATCACCGGGCCGGGGGCGATGCAGAGGCGACCGCTGTCTTATTTTCGATGCTGCTTGAGCATGATGAAGCAGGGCATATCAGCCAATCGCTAAACCGCAATTCTAAAGAACAGCTTTTACCTCCCAACGTAAAACGCGCCGATTTTGATCGTCTGCCAAATACACCGGGAGTTTACTATTTCAATAACCAGAAAGGCAAGGTTTTGTATGTAGGAAAAGCAAAGAATCTGAAAAAGCGTGTCAGTTCGCACTTTACCGGAAACAACGCCAATAAGCAGCGCCAGGATTTTATGCGCGACATTCACTCGATTAACTTCCAGGAATGCGGCACAGAGCTGATGGCTTTTATTTTAGAAGCTACTGAGATAAAGCGGTTGTGGCCGGAGAATAACCGGGCGTTGAAGCGTTTTGAACAAGCCTATGGTCTTTTTACCTATGAGGATCAGCGAGGCTACCTCAGGCTGTTGATTGACAAGAAGCGAAAAGGATCGGTGCCGGTATATAGTTTTAATCAGGTGTTTGAGGGACATAGTTTATTAAGACAGTTGATGGAAGAATTTGAACTTTGCCCCAAACTTTGTTTTATTCAGCGAAACCAGGATGAGTGTATAGGAGTTGAGAATAAGCCTTGCAAAGGCGCCTGTAAAGGTAGCGAGAGCCGTGTGTTGTATAATATTCGCGTTCAGCAGGCTATCGCTAAACTCAAATCCAATCTTCCTTCATTTGCCTTGCTCGATCAAGGGCGTAATGACGAGGAGCAAAGTGTAATTTTGATGGAGGGCGGGCATTTACAGGGCATGGGATACGTGATGAAAAATGTTCCTCTGGAAGATCTTGGTTCGCTTAAAAACGTCATCCAGCCATACCCGTCAAATGATTATATCCGAAACCTGGTACATACTTTCGCCAGCAAAAATCCTGACCGGATTCTGAACTTTCAGAATCATTAACACAAAAACTTCCACAATAGAAGCCTCTCGGGGGGTACTAGATATTCTGAGTTTCGTAATAATTTTCGGCTACTTGTTTTAAGGCCTGTACCAGGATTTCCAGACTGATAGGTTTCGTTATATAGTCGTTCATTCCAGCTTTGAGACAGGCTTCGCGATCTTCTGGTAAAGCATTTGCCGTCATTGCAATAATTGCAGGCTGATGAATACTATTTTTTCTGATGTATGCGGTGGCTTCGAGTCCATCCATTTCAGGCATGAGCATATCCATTAAAATAACATGAAACGCTTTGATTTTGAGCATATCTACAGCTTCTCGACCATTATTGGCGAGTTCGGGAAGGTAGCCCAGCTTGCTAAGCACTTTCATAGCAAGTTTTTGGTTAATGAGGTTGTCTTCGGCTAAAAGAATATCAAGCGGATACAGCTTAGCGAAATCTTCGGATAAAACGTTTTGGTTTACTTTTTCTTCCTGAACGGGAGGCTTACCGGGTTTAAGTTCAGACTGAACCAAATTAAAGAGCTGCGCTTGTTTTACCGGTTTGGTTAACACTGAGTTAAATAGATGAGGATATTTACTCCGGCTTTCGTCGCCAACAGAGCTTAGTAATATAATGGGAACCTGCGGAATAATCGCTTTAAGTGCTTCGGCGAGCCCAACACCATCCATCACCGGCATTTGCATGTCGGTAATAATCAGCTGGAATTTTTCACCCGATTCAACAAGTTCTATTGCTTCTTTTCCTGATGATGCTAATGTTGGAACCAGTTTCCATAGTTCGAGCTGTGCTTTCAGGATAGAAAGGTTAGTTTCGTTATCGTCAATAATCAGTACCTTTTTTCCTTCATTACCGGCAGTATTGAAATTGGCATATTGTTTCCTTGAAACCTTACCAACCTTACACTGGATGGTAAAGCTAAAGGTTGTACCTCTTCCTACTTCACTCTCGACCGTAATTTCACCCCCCATCAATTTTACCAGACGCTCGCTAATCACGAGGCCTAAACCTGTACCACCGTATTTTCTGGTGGTAGAAGAGTCTACCTGAGAGAAAGCCTTAAATAAGCGGCCAATCTTTTCTTTCGGGATCCCGATACCGCTGTCCCGCACGTCAAAGCTGATTTCTATATCGTCATTTGCCGCCTTAGAGAGCTGTACATTTAAAAATACCTCGCCTTCGTGGGTGAATTTCATGGCGTTACTCACCAGGTTGAGGAGAATCTGTCTGAGCCGCATATTATCGCCGATCACCTGAATGGGCACCATATTATCAATTTGATAAACCAGGTCCAATCCTTGTGCAGCGGCTCTGCCTGCAAAAACGTCCATAACCTGTTCAATACATTGGCGAAGGTCGAAGTCGTGGTGCTCCAATTCCAGATTTCCCGATTCAATTTTCGAGAAATCAAGAATATCGTTGATAACGGTTAAAAGGGCATCTCCGCTTGTGCGGATCACATTCACATAATCTTCCTGTTCATTGGAAAGCTTGGTTTCGGCAAGGAGTGAGGCCATACCAATAACGCCATTCATTGGAGTGCGGATTTCATGACTCATGGTGGCAAGGAAAACACTCTTTGCCTGATTTGCTTTATCTGCCTTTTGGCGCTCCATGGCAAGCTCCTGATTTAGGGTAAACAGGTTGTCGGTCTGCGACTGAAGCTCTTCAGATTGGGCCTGAAGTTCTTCATTCATCTGCTGAAGTTCCTCAGATTGGACTTGTAATTCCTCATTTACATTGATAAGGTTTTCGGATTGTACCCTTAATTCCTCAGACTGATGTACTACTTCGGCTGTACGTAGCTGTACCTCCTTTTCCAATGCCTCTTTTTGCGCTTTGATGATGTTTATCCGATGCCGGTAATAAGCAATGGCCCCACCTGCAATTGTTAATACAGTCAGTATCCTAAACCACCAGGTCATCCAGAAAGGTGGCTTGATGTAAATTTTTATAGAACGGCCTTTTTTGTTCCAGACACCATCATTATTAGAGGCCTTTACGATAAAAGTATATTCGCCCGGAGGGATATTCGTGTACGAGGCTTTCCGGGTTGTTCCTACATAGTTCCAGTCCTTGTCAAATCCTTCAAGTTTGTAAGCATATTGGTTTTCTTTAGTCCGCGACAGGTTGCCTGCTATAAATTCAAACGAAAATACATTTTGCTTATATGAAAGATTGATCTCATCAGTCTCTAAAATGACCTTATTTAAAACAGTATTTTCACCGTGGACGGAAACCGATTTATTAAACAGTTCAAAGTCGATAATATGAACTTCCGGAATAGCGCTGTTTAAAACGAGCTTTTGAGGATTAAATAGGTTAAATCCGTTTAGTCCGCCAAATACCAAATCCCCGCTGGAAAGCCTCAATGCGGATCTCTGGAGGAATTCGTTAAACTCGAAGCCATTATTGATGCTATAATTTCTGAACGATCTGGATCTTATATCATACTTCGAAATTCCTTTGTGTGTACTTAGCCAGACGTTTCCGGATGCGTCTTCCAAAATAGCATTGATCTGGTTACTGTTTAAGCCATCGGCGTCAGTATAATTGCTAAAGACGTTGCTTTTAATGCTCAGGTGACTTAAACCGCCTTTAGTTCCGATTAAAAGATTTCCATTTCTGTCTTCAACAATAGTCGATATATCGTTGCTTGTAATAGTGTTATTATTTGAGGGGTTGTTTTTAAATGTTTGGTAAATGCCTTTTTCTTTATTTACTTTAATAAGGCCCTCTACGTTTGAACCAATCCAAAGATTGGAACCTTTGTCGATATAAAAGGCCGTTATGCCCGCCAGCGGAATTGTCCGCCCCTCCCATAAAAAGCGGTAGAACGCATTTCGCTGATTGTCGAACTTATAGATACCGGTTGAATATGAAGCGATATATAAATTTTGCTCTGCGTCTTCCTGGATGAACCAGATGTCTCTTAAAATTATTTTTTGATTGTTTAGAGGATCAATACCTTCGAAATTCTGATAGGTATCATTGGCGGCGTTGTATTTGTAAATCCCTTCATCAAACGTACCAATCCAAAAGTTTTTTCTGCTGTCTTCATAAAAGGATAATACCGTGCCAATACGTTTTCCATCTTTTCGTTTTCTATGATGTAGAAAAGTCCCGGTTTGCCTGTTATACTGGTCGAAACCCTCTCTCAGCCCGATCCAGAGTCGGTTTTGCGAATCCTCATAAAATCTGAACGCCTCTTTGCTGCCCAGACTGTTAGTATCTCCCGGCTTGTTGGCATAATTTGGAAATTTCGAGTCAAGGGCTTCCTTTATCGATAAGCCCGCGATACTTCCTATCCAGATATTTCCTTCCTTATCCGCGTACACGGTGTTCAGCCCGTTATCCACCAGCGAATTAACGTCGAATGGATCATTGGTGTAGTTTACGAAGGTTTTTGATTGCTTGTTATAAACGCTCATTCCCCAGTTTGTGGCCACCCATATTTTTCCGTCTTTGGCCTCGCATATTCCTGGTACGTAGTCGCCTAAAAGACTATTTGGATTACTGGTGTGCTTGAATTTTATAAAACCATCGTTGTTCTTGTCGTAGAGATTCAGTCCGCCGAAGGCTGTTCCTATCCAGACGTCGCCATCTGAATCTGTAAAAATACTTCGGATAACGCCGGTACTTAGACTATTGGGTTGGGAGGTGCTAAAATAATTTTTAAAGGTTTTCCGGTCGCGGCTTAAAACGCTGATGCCATTATCAGTTCCAATCCAAAGTCTGCCTTGTTTATCTTCCGAAATAGCTCTGACGTAGTTACTAACTAATCCCTTCCCATTCGAATTGGCGGTAAACCCTTTTTTGAACCGTTGTGTTTTGCGATCGAATATATGCAGACCTTTATCTTCAAGGGCTACCCATAGAATACCCCTTGAGTCTTCATATATGGTGGTAACCCTATTGCTGGCGATGCTGTTCGGATCCTTTGGATTGTTTTTATATACAGTAAAATTGTCTGTCGAAGAGTTATATACATTTAAGCCACCATTTTCTGTGGCTACATAAAGCACACCTTTTTTGTCGGTATAGGTATATAAAATTGTGCTTGTACTTAAGCTCCCTTTCTTCCCTGCGTTGCTCTGATAAATTTTGAAGGTGTACCCGTCATACTTGTTTAACCCGTCTGAGGTCCCGATCCAGATAAAACCATTTTTATCGCTGGTAATACTTCTGACAAAGCTTTGAGATAGTCCGTTTCTTGAGGTCTTTCGATTAAACTTCATCTCCTGAGCCAGGGTTATCGGTATTGTTGCAACAAATAATAGAAGATATATGGCTGCCGATACTATTGTGCTGAACCTTTTATACGAGACCTGAAATATTTTACCATTAATCGGCATACAAGGGGGAATTGGTTTTCGAAATCAAAGTTGTGAACAGAAATATTTGTTCAGATCAGGTTTTACGGTGGCATGTCAGAAAGGTTATGCTTATGGCGTGCAAATTTTGTGGGCCTTGACCATTGACTTTTGCTTCCAACAGGGCACCGGCCTTTCACCCTAAACCTGATGGCAGCAGAAAGACGGCAGCCAGGCTTTAGGTTCGGGACGGCTTGGCGCGAACAGCAGGGCGGAAGAGGATAGCCGCAGCCCGGATGGTTTTCAAAAAACAGAGCACCGTAATTTATGGCTTAAACTTCATCAGACGGAAATAAAATACTGGATTCCCGAACATCTATCCGTAATTTGCGCCAAATTTCATTTTTGCTGCTGTGTGGTTAGAAAAATTAAAGCTTAATAAGTCGTTGGTCCGCTCGATAACTGATGAGGGATTCATAAGTCCTAAAGAAATGCAGGCCAGAACGCTGACCCGTATTGTTGGCGGACAGGATATTATTGGAATAGGCCCCGAGGGCTGCGGTAAAACCAGTACTTATATTTTGGGAGTGCTCAATAAATTGAAACAGGGGTTTGAGGACGCTCCCAGGGCTTTGATCCTGGTTCCGGATAAGGAAAGGGTAGAGGAAGTAATGGCAGAAATTGAACGCCTGAATAAAAATAAGACTATCCGTGTGGTGGGATTATATGCTGCCCCTGCCATAGAGAGTCAGCTAAATGCTCTGGCGGATGGATGTGATATTGTGGTGGCTACTCCCGACAGGGCGAGGGCTATTTACCTGAAGCTGGCCCTGAACCTGAACAAGATTTTGATGTTTGTGGTAGACGATGCGGAGCTGATTGTAAAGCAAGGTCTGCAACTACCGGTTGTGGAGTTGGCTAACAGTATCCAAAAATGCCAGCATCTGGTATTTTCGGAAGTGATACATGAGAGGCTCGAGAAAATGATCGATCCCTTTATGCGGCAGCCGGTGCTTATTGAAGTTGAAGAGCTGGGCGAAACTACCGTGTCTACTCATCCTCAGTTACTATATCAATTGCCTAATTTCCGGACGAAATTGAATCTGTTGAGTCTGCTTTTGGACGATGCCGAGATCTTTACTAAGACAGTAGTATTTGTGAATACCAGGCTAACTGCTGAAAAAGTTTATAATCACTTGAAAGTAAGGTTGAAAGGAGAGATTGCTATTTTAAACCCGGTTTTCTTCGAATCTGCCGGCCTGGAGAGTATTGACGAATTTTATGAGAGTGATACCGTTCGTGTGTTAATTATTGCCGACGAGTTGCAGGGGAACCTGGATCTTCAGGGTCTTCCTTTTATTATTCATGCGGAGCTTCCGGAAGACAAACAAACGTTTATCAGCCGGATTATTAATTCCGATTCTGGGGGCGAAGAGGTGCTTGCCATAACCCTCTCTACCGATTTTGAGTTACCTGTGGTAAGAAGGATAGAGCAGGCTATCGGGCAGAAAATGCCGGTTGCCGATTTGCCAGAGGATTTAATTGTTGATGTGGAGCAAAGAGATCCCGAAAGGAAGGTTCAAACACATAAGGCACCGAAAGAAACGGAAGAACGCGGAGCTGCTTTTCATGAAAAGAAAGCCAGCAATGCGAAGGATTACAATTACAGCTCGGGCTTAAAGGCGAAAATGAATAAGAAAAAGAAGCATTAAGAGTTTAATGCTTCAAAAACCTTTACAGTCTGCAGAAGGCTTATGCACACCTGCTCCCTGTTGGTAAACCAGGGTAGCGCCCACGTGCGATGTGTAAACCAGGTATCCTGAGCCTGTGAGCATTACTAATACCATTCCGTATTTCAGAAAAGTGGCGAACGTCTCCTGCAGCTTCATAAAAATAAGGATGAGATTAATAAAGGCCGCGGCCGAAAAAAGATAAGCCATAGTGTACGACGCATTTTCGTGGTCTTTCAAAATCGTTGGATCACAGATAGTGCGGGCAACTGCTCCATCAGCTATGCCGCCGGTATAGATCGCAAGCCAGGCAGCCAGGGAGCCTGTAAAAAGTAACAGGCTTCCAGCAAATTGCCAGGTATTGCGTGTCTCTTTTTTTACGAAAAGAGACACGGCACTAATCATTGTAGCAAACAACAGCAGGGCGATTGGAAAGTGTACCGATAGAGGGTGCCATATTTCCTCGCGCCAGATGGATGATTGGGACATCTATTCTAAAATTCTTACCGCTTTAGGATCTAGTCTGTTTCCAACTTTTTCGACTTCAACTTCCACTTTTTTGCCTTCGGCTAATTGATCAAAAGCAACGGTTTCTGCATTTTGGGTAAGGCTGGTCGAGTCGGTAAAGTATAATTCCAGTACTTTTCCGTCGTCGGTTTTTACATAAATCTCTGATTTGTCGGCTTCTACTTCTTGAATCGTGCCGCTGTACGTTCCGGATTCAACTACATCAGTTTTTTCGCCGCAGGCACTCATAGCGAACATTGCAGTTGCCAGGGCAAGGATCTGTAATTTTTTCATAATTATTGTTTAAATCAGTAAAGGAAATATATTTTGAAATGTTTGTAAAAATAAAAATACTCTTTTAACTTTTATGTAACGAAAGCAGGTGTTTGATTAAAACTGGTAGCATCCATCGTAAGTGTTAGCATAATCGATGCAACAGGAAATAGATAAAAGCTAGTCATTTCAGGTGAAGCCTGGCTGTTTGCTTCAAACACGGGGCAGATTTCAGCACTTATCGAAATCCATCATAGTGCCTGAAAAATTTTAATCTATCTTTGCCTTTCATTTCGCCACTAAAGGGCAACGGTATTTATGATCCAGACTGGGAAAATTAACGAGCTTGAATTTATTAGAAAAACGTCTCTGGGACTTGTTTTAGGCGAACCCGGATATGAAGTCTTACTTCCTTTTCCATCAGTTACCGGCGATGTAAATACTGCTGAGCCAATTCACGCTTTTGTATATATGAACAGCGATGGTCGCTTAATGGCCACTTTAAAAACTCCTTTCGCCTGCGTAGGTGAGTTTGCCGTGCTCGAAGTAATTGATCAAAACGACGATGGCTCCTTTTTGGACTTAGGGATTGAAAAAGATGTGTTCGTTCCGCTTCGCGAGCAGAAGCGCCCGATGCGTAAAGGCGAAAAGTATGTAGTTTACATTTACCTGAACGAACACAACAACAGAATAGAAGCAAGTTCGCGGCTGGCCCCTTTCATTGATGAAGGTGAAGTTGATTTTGAAGTTGGCGATGAAGTAGAGCTATATATTACTGATCCGGGTGATCTGGGGTATAATGCGATTGTCAATAAGAAATTCGCAGGTTTGTTATACCATAACGAACTCTATGAACATTTGAACCATGGTGAAATCAGGAAAGGCTATATCAAAAAGATCAGAGAAGGGAATAAAATTGATCTAAGCCTGAATCCGATAGGATATTCTCACATTCTCGATTCAAAGGAAGTCATTTTAGCTAAACTCGACGAAAACGGCGGTAGTCTCGACCTTGGCGATAAAAGTTCTCCCACTGAGATCTACAAAAGATTGAAAATCAGTAAAAAGGCCTTTAAAAAGACGATTGGCGCGTTGTACAAAGACCGGCTAATTGAAATATCCGACCACGAGATCAAACGCATTCCAAAAGCCTGATCAGGTTTTACTGAAACGGAGCTTACAAAATAACATCAGACAATTTACGAGACACGAGAAGGCGTTAGTCACGATAATCGGCATGTCGTCTTTTAAAGTACCATAATAGGTCCAGGTGGCAGTTCCGATGATTAAAATAATCACCATAAACGGCGAAATATTCTCTGCGTTTTTTTCTTTTATCGTTTTTACTACTTGCGGTATCATCGCGGTAGCGGTTAGTATCCCCGCTGCTAAACCTATAATCTCATTGCTTATCTTCATCCTAATGCTGGCAAGCCTTTAAATCGGCCTCGGCATTAGCAACATCATACAGTCCCTGCTTGTTTCCGAAAGAATTGGTTATATAAGTGATTACTGCTGCTATATCGATATTTGCCAGATGAGATTCGGAGGGCATTTCGCCGTTGAACTCAATTCCGTTAACCGATATAGGGCCTTTAAGTCCGTTTTTGATGATACAGGCTAATTCGCTTTTGTTGGTTTTCAGGTAGCTGGTATCGGTTAAGGGTGGATAGAGCTGTGCCAGGCCCTGTCCACTGTCGCCGTGGCAATTCTGGCAATGCCCCTCGTAAATTTCTTTTCCGTTCATGTAATACCGCGCATAGTTCAGCTCCTGTTCGCTCTGGCACGCCTCTAAAATACATATCACCGAAACTGATATGAATAAAAGAAAGATGAGTTTATTTCTCATCGTATTCTTCCAGCAGGATTTCCATGTCGGTAATCAATTGATCGACCGCCTCCTTTTTGGTGCCATCGTAAGCGCCGCGTAGTCGCTTGTCCTTATCAACCAATATAAACCACCCCTGGTGAACAAAGCCATCCGGCGCAGCCTTATCTTCGGCGACAGCAACCAGGTAATTCTTTTCGGCAAGCGTATAAACCGAGTCTTTTGTACCTTTTACAAATTGCCACTGGTCGCCGGTGATGCCTAGTTTTTCAGCATATGATTTCAGCTTCGAAGGCGTATCATACTTAAAGTCAATGGTATGCGAGAGAATCCCGACTTCCTTATTATCCTTAAACTTTTCATACACCTTTAGCATATTTCGATGCATAATAGGGCAGATGGAGGTGCAGGAAGTAAAAAAGAAGTCAGCCACAAAAATCCTTCCTTCGAAATTTTTCTCAGTAACAACGCTGCTGTCCTGGTTTATAAAGCTAAATGCCGGAATAGTTTGGTAAATGGTGTCGACAACGGTCTTTCCATCCACCGTTTTTTCTACAGGTTCACGTTCGCCTAAGATAGGCAGGCGTTTTTCTGTATCTGAAGAACATGCTGCGAGTGTCAACAGGCAGGAAATAAATAAGCAGTTTATTCTCATTTTTATAGTTAAATCATCCGTCTCAAATGTAGGTGCCGAAGCCTGGGAATCTCGGAAAAGCAAAGTTTTTTACAACCCAAACGACTAAACCACCGCAAAGCTATAGCTTCCTGTTCGGAAAGCAAGCATGTTTATAATTATAACAGCTGTTATTCTGTTAAAAATCTAAATTTGCCTTATGGGAGAAATAAAGCAAAAAGTGGCGCTGGAGGGGATTCGTTTTTTTGCCCATCATGGATTTTATGCCGAAGAACAAAAAGTTGGAAACGAGTTTTTAGTGGATATCGAAACTTTTATGCTGGTAGACGAAAATCTCAATGATGATCTCGATGAAACGATCAACTATGAACGGCTTTTTGAGATTGCATCGAGCGAAATGAAAACACCCAGAAAATTGTTGGAAACAGTAGCCCAGCGAATTTTAAAATCAGTTGTGGCCGAGTTTTCGCAGCTGGAAACGGTCAAAGTAAGTATTCGAAAATTAAATCTACCGGTTAAAGGTGAAGTAAGGAATTCACTGGTGGAACTAACCTATAATAAATAAATGTCTTTCAATAAAATAACCGAAGATCTGTTCGGAAAAATCGAGTCTCTGATTGGAAAAGAAAATATCATTGTTGAGCATGCCGATATGGAGCGCTATAGCAGGGATGAAACAGAAGATCTGCAGTTCTATCCTGAGATTGTAGTTAAGCCTGTTTCAGCTGAGCAAATATCATTGTTGCTGCAACTTTGTAACGAACATAACTTGCCCGTTACGGCCAGGGGTGGAGGTACAGGCTTGTCTGGCGCTGCCCTCCCGGTGCATGGAGGCGTATTAATCTCTCTCGAAAAGCTCGACAAAATTATCGAAATCGATGAACGTAATTTGCAGGCAACGCTGGAATCAGGTGTAATTACTCAGGTTTTTATGGATGCAGTTGCGGAAAAGGGACTGCTGTACCCGGTAGATCCATCAAGTAAAGGCAGTTGTTATATGGGGGGTAATATCGCCCACGGCTCGGGAGGTCCAAGGGTGGTTAAATATGGAACTATTCGCGAATATATATTGAATGTGGAGGTTGTTCTGCCTTCCGGCGAAATCATCTGGACCGGGGCAAATACGTTGAAAAATGCATCAGGCTACAGCTTAACCCAGTTGATGATAGGTTCTGAGGGTACACTTGGTATTATCACCAAAATGGTTGTTAAGCTAATTCCGCGGCCCACGCACGATGTGTTGATGATGGCATCATTTCCAAGTAATGAACAAGCTTGTTCTGCCGTTTCGGCCATTTTTAGAGCGGGTGTAGTTCCGTCTGCACTCGAATTTATGGAGCGGAGAGGAGTGGAGTGGGTAATTGAGTATGATCACATTCAGTTCGACCTAAAAGATGGCGCTGCTGCATTTTTGATGGTAGAGGTAGATGGAAATAACATGGACGTGCTGTTTGCAGAGTGTGAGAAGATAAATGAAGTTCTCGAAATGAATGGTTGCCTCGACGTATTGTTCGCCGATACCTCCGCTCAGAAAGATGATTTATGGCGGATCCGAAGGGTGATGCCGGTTTCTGTTAAATCAAATTCCATTTATAAGGAGGAAGACACGGTGGTTCCAAGGGCAGAGCTACCCCGTTTGATTCACGGGATTAAAGAAATTGGCGGCAAATACGGCTTTGAATCGATTTGTTACGGTCATGCCGGCGATGGAAATCTTCACGTGAATATTATTAAAGGAAGTATGGATGATAATGACTGGACAAATAAATTAAAGGAGGGGATTCGGGAAATATTTGAGTTAACGGTTAGTTTGGGTGGAACTATCTCTGGTGAACATGGAATTGGCTTAGTGCAAAGAGAATTTATGCCGATAAAGTTTTCTAACGTACATTTAGATATCATGCGCGGAATAAAACAGGTTTTCGATCCGAAAGGCATTCTTAACCCAGGAAAAATATTTTAAAATAATGTTTGATTCAGATTTTAATCATATTGATTTAATAAAAATTGCCGTATCGGTGATGTGCGGGAGCGTTATAGGCTTCGAAAGAGAGTATAAAAACAAGTCTGCCGGCCTCCGCACTATGATTTTGATCTGCCTTGGGGCGACGGTTTTTACCATGGTTTCTCAGAAAGCCGGAGAAATGAGCGACGATAGAATCGCGGCTAACATAATCACCGGTATAGGTTTTATCGGGGCCGGTGTGATTTTTAAAGATGGCCTTTCGATTTCCGGTCTCACTACCGCTTCGGTAATATGGGTAACAGCCTCGCTGGGAATGGCTATCGGAATAGGGCATTTTACCATGTCGCTAATACTTACAGGGCTTATAATACTGGTGCTCTCCCTGTTCAGCTGGCTCGAAATGTTAATGGACTTCTTTTATACCCGAAAAGTATTCAATATTACCTTTAAAGATGATTGCATTACGAGCCTTGTCGATCTCGAGGCGCTAATAGCCGGCCATCACTTAAAATATAAGCGTTTAAAACTGACCAAGCACGGCAGTAAAATGCATGCCGTAATGGAGGTTTCGGGCCGGAAGAAGCTTCTTAATAAGTTTAACGAGCAAGTAGTTGAGTTACATTTTGTACAGGATGTTCTCCTCACTTAATGCCTCGAAGGCGATCATCTTTTCACGCTGTACTTCCGGAATGGCTGCCGGCTTTCCTTCTGCAAAATCATAAAAAACGCATACGGTTTTACCGGTGGTACAAACAACTTCGCCCTCAGGCTTTTGGATGGTTAGGACGTATTCCACATCGAAACTGCAATTTCCAATTCGGGCGGTACGTACATAAGCGTAAACTTCATTAACGAACTCAATCGGTTTTATGTAGTTTATCTCAGCTTTACCAATAATGATACCCTGGGTTTTGCTTTCCCACTGAATGATTTTCTTCCAGTATTCAGTATGGGCTATTTCAAAGTAAGTAAGATAAATATCGTTGTTCACGAACCCGAAGGCATTCAAATCGCCAAAACGTACCGGAATATATGTCTTATAATTAAAAAGGTCTAGGTTCATTTTCAGAAAATTTGTCGGTAGATAACCAGTTAAAAGTGTCATTCTGACTTAGTATTAACGATTTTTTTGTCGATATGTTTTTTGGTACAGCAGTTGATTTATTGTCTCCAAAAAAAGAAAAAAAATAAAAGGAGGATTTCAAAATGACACTGGTAAAGTTCTCAAATGGTGCAAAAAGCAATGCTTTGAACCCATTCACTGATGTTTTTGAATCTATGTTTAACGATTCATTTATCTCAGACCGGCTAACAACTAAAGTTCCCGCAGTGAATATCGCTGAAACAGACAACGATTTTCATATCGAGTTAGCCGCTCCGGGGTTGAAAAAAGAAGATTTCAAGATCAATCTTGACAAGTATGTGTTAAGCGTTTCTGTCGAGCGAAAAGCTGAAAACAATCAGGATGAAAAACGCTATAACAAGCGCGAGTATAGCTATTCTTCTTTTGTACGCTCATTTACTTTGCCCGAAACGGCAGATCAGGAAAGAATCGATGCTGAGTATGTGGACGGTATCCTGAGGATTACCGTTGCTAAGAAGGAAGAAGCGAAATCTCTGACTCGCGAAATAGCGATTAAATAAAGTTTTAAGTCATTTGATGACTCTATTGGTATTTAGTTTAGGTTAGGTTGTGAAAGCGCTGTTTGAATAAAACAGCGCTTTTTTTATTGACGCAATTTTCAATTTTGTAAGTTTGGGCTTATGGTTAGAGAAATTCCGGAAACGAAGAGAAAAGCTCTTAAGATAAACCTTGACCCCGCCATTTATGGAACGTTCGCAGAAATTGGCGCAGGTCAGGAAGTGGCCCGAAACTTTTTTACCGCCGGGGCGGCTTCAGGAACTGTTGCTAAAACCATGTCTGCTTATGATATGGTATTCAGTAACTCCATATATGGCGTGGAAGAATCGGGGAGATACGTTAGTAAATCACGGTTGAAGAAAATGCTTTCGCATGAATTTGAGTTACTTACAGAGCGCCTGATCGGAGATAAATATAAGGGACGTAGTTTCTTCGCCTTTGCCAACACCGTAACCACTCTTAATTTTAATAAAACAAATGATCCGCACGGCTGGATGGGAATTCGCTTTCAGGCAAATCCCGAAGCCGAAGCGAATGATATTATTTTCCATGTACGGCTTCTCGATAGTGATGCCACGCTTCAGCAAAATGTGCTTGGAATTATAGGTGTAAACCTGGTTTATGCGGCCTATTTCTACCGGGATGATGTGCAGACGATGATCGAATCGCTGGTAGATAACCTATCCATAGGTTCTGTTGAAATTGACGTAATTAACCTTAGGGGACCGGTTTTTGAAAAAGCCAACGACCGGCTTGTTAACCTTTACCTTATTGCGAAGGGCTTTTCAAGCGCCGCTATTTTCGATAAGTCTGCAAATGCATGCCAATCCAACGATCTGCTGTACAAGAAGAATATCATGATTCTTAGAACAAAGTATAAGCAAAGATCTATCCCTAACTTTGACTTATTTAACCGGGCAGTAGAGCAGTTCAAGCGTTCGCAAAATATAAAGGATAAAAATATTATTGTGATGATTGAGGTGTTGATGTCGAACATGCTGGGCGAGGAAAAGGAACTTAATGCGCAGGATTTAACAGATTTTGCAAAAAAGGCCGAAGAACTATGCGCGACCGGCAATAACGTTATCGTCTCTAACTTTACACGGAACCATAAGCTGGCGCTATATCTTTCGCGCTGTAAACCAAGCAGTGTTGGTATTTCGACGAATATTGCTAACCTTAAACGGATATTCGACTCATCAAGCTTTCCAGAGAATTATACGGATGAATTGCTGGCCTATGTAAGTGATTTATTCAGTAGAAATGTGAAGCTTTACGCGTATCCATATCTCGATAAAAATACTAATCAAATTATTACTACACGGAATATGCCGGTATCCGACGAGGCAAAGCCGCTCTTCGAGTTTTTGATTCGAAACAATTATATCACCGATATTGAGGATTATGATGCTAAGGATGTTAAAACGGTATAATGAGAGTTTAAATTTCTAAATCCAGATTTGCTTTAAAAAATATAATCCCTATATTTGCACCTCATTTAAAAAAATACATAACAATGTACGCAATAGTAAATATAGCCGGGCAGCAATTCAAAGTTGCAAAAGACCAGCACCTTTTTGTACACCGTTTACAAGGAGATGAGGGCGCTAGTATTGAATTTGACAATGTATTGTTAGCTGCTAATGGTAGTGATTTCAAAGTAGGTGCTGATGCACTGAAAGGCGCTAAAGTTTCTGCTAAGATCGTGTCTCATTTAAAAGGTGATAAAGTAATCGTTTTCAAGAAGAAACGTAGAAAAGGTTACAAAAAGAGAAATGGTCACCGCCAGCAGTTCACTAAAATCGAAATCACAGGGATTTCATTAAAGTAAAATTTAAAAGTAAAAAGTCAAAACCTGGCTTGGCGCTTAATTGATTGTTTAAACTAGTCGGTTTTTCCGATTTAAAAGATAAAATACAATGGCACATAAAAAAGGAGCCGGTAGTTCCAGAAACGGTAGAGAGTCGCATAGCAAACGTCTGGGAATCAAAATTTTCGGTGGTCAGTTGGCAATTGCTGGTAACATTATCGTTCGTCAGCGTGGTACTAAACACCATCCTGATAAAAACGTAGGTATTGGTAAAGACCATACTTTATTTGCTTTAACTCATGGAACAGTAGTTTTCAGAAAAAAAGCTGATAATAAATCTTATGTTTCTATTCTTCCTTTAGAACCAGAAGATATCAGAGAAGTCGTTACTCCGATTGTTGCAAAGCCAGTTTTGGAAGACGCTGCACCGGTTGAAGCAGCCCCTAAAGCTAAAGCTCCTAAAAAAGCTAAGGCTACTGAAGCTGCAGACACTGCAGAGGCAGAAGCTGCACCGGCTGAGTAATCAACTCAAAATATTAAAAAGCCCTGTTAATGTTGAATTAACAGGGCTTTTGTGTTTTTAGCTGTCATACCAAGAAGTGTTTCAAGGAATAAAGCATTTGATTCCTGCATACCATCGAAATGATAAGCCGCCTTATAAGCGCATAAGCTCCTCTTCTTCAGGAGAGGGTGCGGAAGCTCAGAGCGCTGGGGGGAGGTTCTTAATTCTCCCGGATCAAAAGCTGTTCTGCAAAGGCCCTCAGCGCTTTTTTCTTCTCAGAATTTGCCGGGATCTTCTCCAGCGACGACAGCGCCTTTTCCGCAAAAGTATTCATCTGATGTTCGGCGAGTTGCCGCACGCCTAAGCGACTATAAATTTCCGTTACGGCATTTACCTTCACTTCCGGATCTGTATTTTCCTCATTTAACCAATGGTTGAGCTCTTCTTTGTCTAAATCTTCGGCCAGTTCTAATGCTTTTATCAAAAGAAATGTCTTTTTGTTAGCGATAATATCACCGCCTACCTGTTTGCCGAATTTTTCAGGGTCGCCGTAAACATCCAGAATGTCATCCTGAAGCTGGAAAGCCAATCCCAGGTTTTCTCCGAATTGATAAATGGCGTTGGCGTGTTCTTGTTCGGCTTTACCAATAACTGCACCGATCTTCATACTTCCAGCAAGAAGCACCGCGGTTTTAAGGCGGATCATCTCTAAGTACTCGTTAATGCTGACCTCCTGAAGCGTCTCAAAGTTCATATCGGTTTGTTGTCCCTCACACACACCGGTAGCCACTTCCGAAAAGATATTCAATACTTCGCGGAGAATTGAATCATCAACACTCATCATCAGCTGATAGGCCTGTACCAGCATTACATCTCCGGATAAGATAGCGATACAGTCATTCCACTTCTCATGAACCGTTGGATTACCACGCCGAAGCGGAGCTTTATCCATAATATCATCATGTACTAACGTGAAATTATGGAACACTTCAATGCCCATTGCAGGTTGCAGGGCTTTCATAATGCTGCCTTCGAACAGGTCGCAGGCCATAAGCAGCAGAGCCGGACGCATACGTTTTCCGCCAAGGGCCATAATGTAACGGATAGGCTCGTATAGCTCTGCAGGTTTGCCCGGGTATTGCTTCTCGGCGATCTCTTTATTGATTAAATCTTGTAGTTGGGAGATGTTGTACATGTGTTATTAGATAATAGCGAAAAGACGCAAAGGTAATTTTTTGCCACCAAGGCTCAAAGGCACTAGCTATTTGCGTCAATGACAGCTTTTATTTAACTATTAATGAAACGTTTAATACGCTGTTTTATCAATGGAACATTGAAGTTGATTAAAAATCCAATACCTTTTTTGGAAAGCTTCAAATGGCTTATAATCTGAGCCCCCACACAGGATTAACAAGGTCAACCGCTTTAAGTTCGCAGATGATATTATCTTCCACCAAAAAGTTAACCTGGTGCCTTTGAGCCTCTGGCTATATTCCTAAAATCCCCAATCCTTATCCTGTTTATTTTCCTGCACCAGCGTAAAATCTATCTGTCGCTTCGCCAGATCCACCTTTTTAACAAGGATCTTCACTTCGTCGCCAAGCTGATATTTTTTCTTCTTCCGCTGGCCGATGATACAATAGTTTTTCTCATCCCACACATAAAAATCATCAGCAATATCACGCAGGCGGATCATGCCTTCGCATTTATTTTCGATGATTTCCACGTACATACCCCATTCGGTTACGCCAGAAATTAGTCCGTCATATTCCCGTCCAATGTTATCTTCCAGATATTCGGCTTGTTTATACTTAATAGAGGCGCGCTCCGCATCGGCTGCTTTCTTCTCCATTTGGGAAGCATGAATAGATTTTTTCTCATATTCTTCTTCTCCAACAGATTTCCCTCCGGCCAGATAATGCTCAAGCAGGCGGTGTACCATTACATCCGGATAACGACGAATAGGAGAGGTGAAATGCGTGTAAAAATCGAACGCCAAACCATAATGACTGGTTTTCTTAGTGGTGTAAATAGCTTTCGCCATAGAACGTATGGCGAGTTGTGTCAGCACATTTTGTTCTTTTTTCCCTTCGACATCCTCCATCAGATGGTTAAGTGATCTGGCGATTTCTTTGTCGTTTTTAGTATTAATTTTATACCCAAACCGAATCGCAAAATTGGCGAAATTGAGAAGCGCGTCTTCTTTAGGCGAGTCGTGAGCCCGATAAACGAACGTGTATTTCTGCTTACCTTTGCCTTTTTTTGCCATAAACTCCGCCACTTTTCGGTTAGCTAATAGCATATAGTCTTCAATAAGCTTATGCGCGTCTTTACGTTCCTTTACGTAAACCCCGACTGGTTTTCCGGCATCATCCAATTTGAATTTAACTTCGGTAGATTCAAAACTGATGGCACCTTCTTTAAATTTCTTTTCGCGAAGCTTGTAAGCCAGTTCGTTAAGGATTTTCATTTCTTCGAAAAGTTCGGTCGATTCCCCTTCGATGATTTCCTGGGCTTCTTCGTACGAAAAGCGCCGGTCGGAATGAATAACCGTTTTTCCAAACCACTGATTCACCACATTGGCGTTTGAATCCAGTTCAAAAACAGCTGCGAAGCAAAGCTTATCTTCTTTTGGTCTTAACGAGCAAAGTCCGTTTGAAAGCTTTTCTGGTAGCATCGGAATAACCCTGTCTACGAGATATACGGATGTTCCCCTGTTGAAAGCCTCTTTGTCCAGTGCTGAATCAGGAATTATATAATGAGATACGTCCGCGATGTGAACGCCTATTTCGTAATTGCCGTTTTCTAACTTCTGAAAAGAAATAGCGTCGTCAAAATCTTTGGCATCAAACGGGTCGATGGTGAAGGTCAGGATGTCTCTGAAATCCCGGCGTTTGCTGATTTCCTCCTCGGTAATGATCTCCGAGATTTCCTCAGCATCTTTTTCAACTTCTTCAGGAAACTGTAACGGAAAGCCATATTCCGCAAGAATGGCATTCATTTCTGTATTGTGCTCTCCCTGCTTTCCAAGCACCCTGGTAATTACGCCAATAGGGTTTTTGGCATCTTCCGGCCATTCGGTGATTTTGGCGATCGCCTTCTCACCTTGTGTCGCGCCGTTTAGATCGGATAAGGGAATAAAAATATCATGAACCATCTTCCGGTCGTCGGGGATGAAAAAAGCAAAGCGTTCGGATACCTTAACAATACCGGTGAACTCCATTTTCGCTCGTTCCAGTATCTCTACAACTTCACCTTCTTTGCGTTTTCCGTTGCTTTTGGCATATACATACACCTTCACCTTGTCGTTATGCAGCGCGGTCTTAAGCTTTCTGGGGGCTACATAAATGTCTTTTTCGAACTCGTCATCAGGAATGATAAAGCCCGACCCATCCGTTGTGATTGCTACAGTGCCTGTTAAGAAAGTTTTTAATTCTTTAAGCTGGTATTTTCCTTTCTCGATCTTCTTGAAGGTGCCTTTGAAACTCTCATCCTCGAGAACTTCCATAATGATTTGCCTTGACTCAGCGTCATGCAGGTTAAGTTTAGCAGAGATTTGCTTGTAGTTAAGGGGCTTATTTCCCTCTTTTTCAACAAGATCTTTGATGAGCTGGGTAAATACCAGTTTTATATGATTTGATTTCTTTTTCGCCATTAGCAGAGTGTTCCTTTTTGAATTGTAAGTATAACAGAAATCTGCCGGAATTGCTTGCTGTATTAATCAACAATTAAAATTTGCTCTTCTTCAATTAAAGAACGGCTCTTGAATTTTAGAATTAATTGCGCCGTAGTGATTACATCTTTCTGGCAATAGGTTTTGATCCGGTTCAGATCTCTTTCCTGCCAGTACACCCTGTGTACATCGCTTCCGCTGATATCATCCTTAGGTGTAGGGATATTGAAGATGGCGGCTAAGAGATTTAAAGATGTGTAGTTTTTATAATCTCCAAACTTCCATAAATCCATCGTGTCCAGATGGTTGATCTCCCATGGCTTTTTTCCGCTGATGCGTAGTTGAGAAGGGATGCAAAGTTCATTTATCAATGTACGCCTGCAGATATAGGGAAAATCGAACTCTTTACCATTGTGTGCACAGAGGGTTAACGAAGAGGGTTGTTTGTTCAGAAGCGTGATGAAATCTGCCAATATTTTACATTCGTCATCGCTGGCGAACGATTTAACCCGAAGCCCCAACTCGTCATTCTCCTTAGTGAAAATACCAACCGAGATGCAAACGATTTTTCCGAACTCTGCCCAGATTCCTGCCCGGGGATAATATTCTTCTGCGGATTCTTCCTTACGCTGATTCTGGGTTTTTAGGTCCCATAATTCCTTAAAGTTTTCGGGTACTTCCCGGTAGGAAGGATACTGTGGAGCGGTCTCGATATCGAGCACAAGCAGTTGTGAAAGGTCAATGTTTTCGAGCATGTTAGATGTTTTCTTTCCCAATTATAGTAAATGATTGGGAAAGTCGGAAAGGGATGTACCGGGGCATAGATTTCTTCCGGCAAGTAGTAGAAAGTTTGTGGGCGATGAACGAACCTACGGGATTTGCTCGGGTTTTATTAGCGAATACCATTTGTCAGGCTATTTGCATGCAAACTCACGGAATTTAATAGCGATTTCACTAGACGAAGTGCTTCGCAACTTTAGATCGTGGGCTCTCAACAATGTCTTTCGAGGGATGTTTATCCTATCATCACCCCAACCTTATTCAGAACCGGTATCCGGATGAAATTTGACTCAAGAATGCTTTCCGGCAAAAAGATAAATTTCTTGTCGTAGATGTTTCCGCCAATATAATAACTGAGCCAATACTCATTCGTTAGTCCGAATACCTGCTCGTCTATAGCCTCGATTTTAGCGTAGTCTTTAGCTCCCACATTGCCTATTGAATGGCGCAGGATGGACGTTTTTACTTCTTCGCCGTCTTTAGTGCCGTATCCTTTAGAACTAACCAGAACGGTTTCTATCGGCTCATCCTTAAGGTTAACCAGGTATACGTTCCAGCTTTTGCTTTCGGGGGTGGCGTTTTCCAGAACTACTGCTACTGCGATATCTTCAACTCTGTTTTCGGGAAGGTCTTTCTTCATGTTATTGCAATGGTGTCGTTGAGTATGGGAACAATCTCTAATTTATGTTAAGATTTCTCCTTTCGTCGAAATGACAAAGCGCCCAAAGAATGCTACGCTATAAACTTTACTTCTTTTTAACCGCCGCCTTTTTTGTTTTGTTTTTCCCTTTTGGTTCAAAAGCATCAGGAATTTGTTCGGTGATGAGCTTTTTTACTTCATCAAGCGGCAGCACCGCCAGCTCTTCAGGCGTAAACTTCTGATTGGTAGCAGGGTTCTTACCCAGCTTCAGCATTTGCTTGCCAAAACGAATAAAGGGCCCCCATCTGCCGTTTTCAATCGCTATCTTTTCGGTTTCCCATTGCTGGATAAATCGTCCGGCTTCTTTTTCCAGCTTTTTATCAATAAGTTCTTCAATCTCAGCCTGATTC
Organism: Paradesertivirga mongoliensis; assembly: GCF_024436395.1. Classification (GTDB taxonomy): domain Bacteria; phylum Bacteroidota; class Bacteroidia; order Sphingobacteriales; family Sphingobacteriaceae; genus Paradesertivirga; species Paradesertivirga mongoliensis. The sequence goes on from NZ_JAFMZO010000004.1 coordinate 126,006, forward strand.
AGGTTGTCGAAATTATAGCGTGCAGGAACATTGATGAACAGATCATTCCATTTAATAAATGGTCCAAAGCGTCCTTTTCCTTTCGTTACCGGATGGCCTTTGTACTCTGCTACCGGAGCATCTACTTCTATTTTTTGTTTGATTATTTCTACAGCACGCTCCTGAGTAACAGAGAGCGGGTCTTCGTTTTTAGGCAGAGAAATAAACGCTTCACCCCATTTTACATATGGGCCGAAGCGCCCTACGCCAATAATAACTTCTTTATCCTCATAATCGGCAAGTTTCATCGGAAGCTTAAACAATTCAAGTGCTTCTTCAAGAGTGATAGATGAGATCGACTGCGCCTTTAACAAGCTTGCATAACGGGGTTTCTCTTCATTATCCACTTCGCCAATCTGCACAAGCGGGCCAAATTTGCCTACTTTAGTATAAACGTTCTTTCCGCTGGCCGGATCCACACCCAGTAAACGTTCACCACTGGCTCTGTCGGCCGTTTGTATGGTGTTTTCAACCTCGGTGTGAAACGGACTGTAAAATGATTTGATCATTTCCGTCCATTCGGTTAAGCCCTGTGCAATTTCATCAAACTGCTTTTCTACCGTAGCGGTGAAATGAAAGTCGACAATGCCTTTAAAATGTTGTACCAGGAAGTCGTTTACTACTGCACCGATATCGGTAGGGAAGAGCTTAGATTTCTCCGCGCCTGTTATTTCAGTTTTAGTTTCTTTTTTTAAGTTACCATTTGCTAGTGTGAACACGCAAAAGCTTCTGGATTTCCCATCTCTGTCTTCTTTTACCACATATCCGCGGTTTTGAACGGTCGAGATTGTCGGCGCATAGGTAGACGGACGTCCGATGCCCAACTCCTCAAGTTTTTTTACCAGACTCGCTTCGGTATATCGCGCAGGTGGCCGGCTGAAACGCTCTGTGGCTTTTATTTCCTGGGCTTGCAGCGATTGTCCCTTACTCAGTGGCGGAAGAATAGCATTGTCAGTTTCCTCTCCATCCAGGTGAACCTCTGTCTCTTCATCCGTAGACTCCATATAAACCTTCAGGAAGCCATCAAACTTCATTACCTCACCGTTGGCTACAAAATTCTCTTTTCGTGTGGAGATGCCAATTTTTGCAGTTGTTTTTTCGAACTGAGCTTCGCTCATCTGCGACGCGATGGCCCGTTTCCAGATCAAATCATATAAACGAACTTCAGATGCATCGCCGCTGATGGTGTGCTGCTCAAAATACGTCGGCCTGATGGCCTCGTGGGCTTCCTGAGCGCCGGCAGATTTCGTTTTAAACTTCCTCTGCTCAAAATATCGTGCACCATAAGCCGAATTTATTTCGGCGGCAGCCGCATTTAATGCCGTCTCAGACAAGTTTACCGAATCGGTACGCATATAGGTGATCTTTCCCGATTCGTATAGTTTCTGTGCCACTGTCATCGTTCTCGAAACCGAGAAACCTAATTTTCTGCTGGCTTCCTGCTGCAAGGTAGATGTTGTAAAAGGAGGAGCAGGGCTGCGTTTCGTCGGTCGCGTTTCTAAACTGTTAATGGTATAGGATGCGGAAATACAATCCTCCAGAAATTTGGTTGCTTCTGCTTCGGTATCATATCTTTCAGGCAGTTCTGCTCTGAATAATTCTTTTGCTTTTCCTGTCGAAAAAATGGCTACGATCTTATAAGCTGCTGTGGGCTTAAAAACATTGATTTCACGCTCACGGTCAACGATAAGTCGCACTGCAACAGATTGTACACGCCCCGCAGATAAAGAAGGTTTTACCTTTTTCCATAAAACAGGAGAAAGCTCAAAACCCACCAATCGGTCGAGTACACGCCGTGCCTGTTGGGCATGTACCAGGTTGTAATCTATTTTTCTGGGGCTTTCTATTGCTTTTAAAATGGCAGGCTTAGTGATCTCGTGGAAAACAATTCGTTTTGTTTTGTCTTCTTTAAGGCCCAGCGTCTCAAACAGATGCCATGAAATAGCTTCTCCTTCGCGGTCCTCATCCGATGCAAGCCATACCGTTTCGGCCTCCTTTGCTAGTTTTTTAAGTTCTGCTACCACGGCTTTTTTATCTGCCGGAACCTCATACTTTTGGTCGAAGTTATTGTTTATATCTATCGCATCATCGGTTTTTACCAGATCACGAATGTGGCCATAGCTCGATTTTACAAGGAAATCTTTGCCTAAATACCCCTCTATTGTCTTTGCTTTTGCCGGTGATTCAACTATGAGTAGATTTTTTGCCATTCAAGAAGCTTTTTTTGCAAATAAAGACATTAAAAGAAGGAATGCAAAATCATTTCAGTAACATGGTGGTAAAGAGTAAGTTAATCAAAGTTCTAAATCTGGCTGTGGAAGGGCCTTATCGGAGGGGGAATAAATTAAGACGGTTTAAGGGATTTGAAAATGCCCCGTTTGCTGCTATTCTCAAGGCTTCTGCGTTACACTCATACTGCGCGGCCATTGTGCGGGGCTATCCCGGGCCCATGGGGACTCCTTCTGAGTATTCACTCGCGCTCGCCGGGATTTGCAATCCCGACGCCCTGGCATAGATAGTAGTATCTGTTTATATACCGGACGGGTAAATACGCAACCATTCAATTACGTGAGGCAGTAACGCTGCTAATCCTGTTTTATGCCATGGCTTGCAAGTCTGGAATTATTGTGTCCAGATTACATATTGGGACTAACTTCTGCGGCAAAGGAGATTACGGCGATCATTTCCCCAATCACCATCATCCTTCAATAACCGGCTTTCCAGATTGCTTCCACGCATTTATACCTCCGTCCATATGAGCTACATTTTCATATCCCATCTGTTTCAGGGTAGCAGCAGCAAGTGCCGAACGTCCGCCGGAGGCGCAGTGTAAAATGAGTCGCTTATTTTTATCGAACTCTTGTTTATGGTAGGGAAGCGTAGAATCTGCATAAAACTCGAGCATACCCCGGGGCGCATGCACCGAGCCTGCAATACGGCCATTTTGCTTCAACTCTTCGCTTTCGCGAATGTCAATCAAGGTAATATCGTTGTTTGATAGCTCTTCATCTACTTCTTCAGGAGATAGGTTTTCGATTGATTGCTTTGCGTCTTTAACTAAGTCGCTTGCTGTTTTGTGTTCCATAATAGATATATATGGTTTGTGAATTCTGGATTTCAATTAAGATAAATCTATTCGCTCCACTCGCTCGCCGGGATTTGCAATCCCGACGCCCTAATGAGGATTCGCAATCCGATTTTCAACGAGCAGCACGGCGAAAATGTATCACCATCGCCAGAAGCTTTAAAACGACACTATATTTCCCGGTGCAGCCCAATACGGGTTGACCGTTATACTGAATGATGTGGTAGAACTGAATAGCTTACCGCTTAACAGCGTTTTTCGGTTTCTCTGCACACTTACGTTATTAACCGTCTTTTCTGCTATCAGTATATTTTGGCTGTCGAACGCTTTGATTTTAAAAGTCATTCCTGATGATTGATTAAAGATATACATCAGGAACTTTCTGTTCATCTGACCTTTATCTGCACTGGTAAGCACGAATTCTTTAGACGAAAAGGTATTGTCGGCTCCCGTGTATTGTCCCGCCGAGAACACCCAACCGGATGAATCATCAGGAGTTTCAATAACGATTTTGGAAGCGTTCGTTGGGATCGCATCCTCAATGTTGACTTCAACGGCGCCTGTCCAGCGGGTTAACCTCACACTCTCAGTTTTTGCTTCTGTGCCAACTGTAAAAGAAAATTGATTGGTGATGAATATATCGTCCATCCCGGGCTGCATCGATAGCGAGGAATATCGGGTGATGCCGTTAAAATTTGTTGGTAGTCTCGAGGCTACGAAAACCGCAATATACGGACCCGGAGTCAGGCTTGCAGAGAGCGTTCCGAAAGTCGCCGAAGCAGATGTCTGTTCCAGATAAACCGGTGCTGCTGATCCATTGCTGGAAAAAATATAAGCATACAAATAATCAGCATGGTTTCGCAACGTGTCTCCCAGGGCAGATATGGATGCTGTTGATTTGTTAATTGCAGCATCAGACTGGGAGAAATCTGAGACGGCAAACGTTACTTCGGTTAATTGGGAGGTATCCGCAGGGCTTGGATCGTCTTTTTTTTGACAAGCAAAGAGGATGCTGCACGATAGAGCTAGCGCCGGTAAAAGATTTTTCATAGGTAAAGAAGTAGGGTTAAATAGATAAGAATAGAAGAGAAGTTGAGAGAGAATGTTTGAGAAAAATGAAATTAAATTGCCGCAATAAAACTTGGGCAAAATTGCAGGGAATTTGCCACTGAAGATGATTTTTTCGAATTAGAAGCTTGTATAAAAAAGCCGGGTTGCTCTCTTAAGTCCTGTTGATGTTACCTTATTCAGAAGATACGGTCAATTAATAATCCCAAGCTCTCTCAGGATATTTTTAGTGATATCCTTTCTGCACTGCCCGAAACTTGAATTGGCTAATTTTCTATCTTTTGTCAGCCTGGTAGCAAAGAAATAGGCATTCCCTTTACGCTCGACGTACCCAACCCACCAGCCAACATCCTTTCCACTTTGGCGGCTCCAGCCCGTTTTGCTCCGAATAGAATAGTTGGGGTGCACTTCTGAGATCATTACCTTCTTTACGATAGATATAGTTCGCCCGGAGAACGGGAGCTTACCTTCATACATCCGCCGTAGAAACTCAATCTGGTTGACCGGGGAAATCTCAAACGCTCCAAAATTCCAGAAATCGATTCCTTCTTCAGATAAATTACCGTTTCCGTAAGCGGATAAGTTGAGATAATGCTGATAGCGCTCTCTGCCGATCTTTTTGGCTAACTCGGTAAATACCCATACCGCCGAAATTTCAAACGCCTGCTTTACCGTCATATCTTTATAAACCTCGGCCCGGTCTCCGTATATCGCTGTATCTTTCTGTCCGGTCCATTTGAATAGCTCATTTTCATCTTTTATCACGCCTGTTTCGAGCGCAATAAGCAGGTTGATTATTTTGAAGGTCGAAGCGGGGAGTGTTGTAATTTTAGCATCTGCAGAATCACTGAAGATCCACTCTCGATTCTGATGATTATAAATAGTGATGCTGCCTTTCAAGTTACATTTTTTGAATGCCGCGTGAAAATCTGCTTGTTGTGAAAAGGAAGAAAGCGAATAAAAAATGAGAATCCCCAATAGAAGTAAATTTCGCATCAGGAAAGATAATAAAAGTGGATGAAAGATCTGCTAGAGTAAGAAACCACCGCCCAGCAAATCATTGCCTTCGTAAAAAACTGCCGACTGTCCCGGTGCTATTCCGCTCACATTATGATGGAAATCCACCTTCATATGTTCTCCTTGCTGTACAATCGAACTCATCGTTCCTGCATCTTTATAGCGGATCTTGGTGATCGCCTCGATCGGTTTAGTAATGCTATCGTATTTAATCAGGTTCAATCCTCTTACCAGTGCAGTCGAACGCTCCAGCTCATCGGCTGTGCCTAAAACAACGGTATTTATCGCCGGCATGATTTCCGTAACGAACATTGGGTGGCCAAAAGCAACACCTAGGCCTTTTCGCTGGCCGATGGTGTAATACGGATAACCTTTATGCTGGCCCACCACCGTGCCGTTAGTTAATACAAAGTTGCCGGGACCTATTCTTTCATCCAGATCTTCAACTTTGTTCCGTAAAAACGCGCGGTAATCATTATCGGGCACAAAGCAGATTTCATAACTCTCACTCTTCTTAGCCAATTCTTCCTGACCCATATCCAGAGCCATCTGCCTGATTTCGGCTTTTGAAAAGCTGCCCAGGGGAAATTTTGTTCTGGCAAGGTTTTCCTGTGATACTCCCCAAAGTACATAGCTTTGATCCTTGTTCTCATCCTTACCCTTGGAGATCACATAGCGGCCATTATCGTGCTGACGGATGTTTGCATAATGCCCGGTCGCAATAAATTCACAATCCAGTTTGTTGGCCCGTTTCAACAGTGCGTCCCATTTGATGTGCGTGTTGCAAAGCACACAAGGGTTCGGTGTCCGGCCTGCCAGGTACTCGTCCACAAAGTTGTCGATCACGAAATCCCCAAACTCATTTCGAATGTCAAGGATGTAGTGGGGGAAGCCATAGCCAACTGCAAGTGCGCGGGCATCATTGATAGAATCGAGGCTGCAGCAGCCGGTCTCTTTAGATGAGCTGCCCGACGAAGCATAGTCCCATGTTTTCATGGTCAGGCCAATCACTTCATATCCCTGATCATGCAACATAACTGCCGCGACCGAGCTATCTACTCCGCCACTCATGGCCACTAAAATTCTACCGTGCTTGCTCATCTTTAAAGGGAACAAAGGTAAGCTTAATTTTGGGAAAGGAGAGACGGTAAAAGGTCAGAAACTTGTAATAAAGGAGGGAAAAAATCGATGTTTTGAAGTTAACTTTAAATTAATAGACGTTGTTAATCAGTATAATAAGGTACATCATCTGCTCTAGAAGTTTAGTTGTGAGAAAAGAAACGCAGGCAGGTCCAAAGCCCTGCCTGCGTTGGATGTATTTAATTGATCCGTTCCAAAAGTTGGAGCACCCTATCTCGAATTTCATCGCGAACCTTATTGAATTCTTCAGGCTCCATGCCCCTCGGGTCGGGGAGCTGCCAGTCTTCCCGGTGTTTCGCGTTTACCAGGGGGCACTCGTCTCCGCATCCCATAGTAATGGCGTATTCATATTCCACCTGCGGTATTTCATCTAAAGATTTGGAACTGTGAGTGCTCAGGTCGTAACCCAGCTCCTGCATGGCGGCAATCGCCTTTGGGTTAATCTTTCCCGATGGCCTTGAGCCCGAGCTGTGGGCTACGACTTTGTCTTTTCCATAAATGTTGGCAAAAGCCTGTGCCATCTGACTTCTGTTGGAGTTTTCTATACAGACAAAAAGGATATTCTTCATGAATTACTATTTATTGAGAGGATCTGATTTAAACTTATCTTGTTGTTTAAGAGCATATTTAACCAGTAGTATCAAAACGGGCACTTCAATTAGCGGGCCGATCACAGCTGCGAAGGCTGCGCCTGAGTTTACGCCGAATACTGCTATTGCTACGGCTATCCCAAGTTCGAAATTGTTACCTGCAGCGGTGAATGCTAATGATGTGGATTTCTCATACCCTATATCAGCTTTCTTAGCCAGGTAAAAGGCGGCAAAGAACATAATCGCGAAGTAGATGGTAAGAGGAATTGCAATCCGGACTACATCTAAAGGAATACTTACAATAAGGTTTCCTTTTAAGCTAAACATCAGCAGAATTGTGAATAGTAAGGCTATCAGAGTAACCGGACTGACAGCCGGAATAAAAACCTCTTCATACCACTTTTTCCCTTTGAGTCGCGTAAGCAGAATTCTTGAGAGCATCCCTGCGAGGAAAGGTATTCCGAGATAGATAAACACGCTCTCGGCAATCTGGCCTATGGTGATATCTACTTCGAAGCCCTGCAGCCCGAAAAAGGGAGGGAGCTTCGTTAAAAAGATCCAGGCGTATACACTGTAAAAGAAGATTTGGAAAATAGAATTAAAGGCAACCAGTCCCGCGGTGTACAGGCTGTCGCCTTTAGCCAGATCGTTCCAAACAATAACCATCGCAATGCAACGTGCTATCCCGATGAGTATAAGTCCGGTCATGTATTCAGGGTAATCTCTTAGAAAAGTGATTGCCAGGAAAAACATTAGTAACGGGCCGATTATCCAATTTTGGACAAGAGATACACTAAGTATTTTTACATTCATGAAGACTTTAGGTAATTCTTCGTAACGTATCTTAGCCAGAGGAGGATACATCATGAGTATTAATCCTGCGGCGATCGGGATATTTGTAGTACCCGAATTAAACTGGTTGATCTGACCTTCTATCCCGGGATAGAAATAACCCAGCCCAACGCCGGCGATCATAGCCAGGAAAATCCATAAAGTTAAAAAGCGGTCGAGAAAAGAAAGTGATTTCATATAAGCTTGCTTCTCCTTTCCATCAGAATCACGTTGCGCCAGACCCCGTTCAGTTGGCCGGGTTTCTCGCGATAGCCAATAGTTCTGAAACCGCATTTTTCATGCAGTCTGATGCTCGCCTCGTTCTCCTGTAAAATTCCCGATTGTAAGCTCCAGATTCCGTTTAGTTCGCTGTTTGCAATCAGCGCATTCAAGAGCGTGGCACCAATGCCTTTCCCGCGGGCTGCACCAGAAACATATACACTCACCTCGGCCACCCCGCCATATACGCACCTGCCCGAAACCGGCGAGAGCGCTGCCCAGCCGGCAATCTCAGCATTTACTTCTGCTACCAGGCGCGAGTGCTTTAAATGGCTGTTATCCCAGGTTTCCCATTCGGGTGCAGAAGTTTCGAAGCTCGCATTACCGGTAGCCAGACCGGCCAGGTAAATTTCCTTTACGTCTGGCCAGTCGTTTTGAGTTAATTCTCTTACCATCTTTAGCAGCAGGCAGAGTTAGGTTCGCAGCAGCTTACTGCCAGATTGTTCAGTTTCAGATCAGTCTTTTCTGCCGAAGGAGTACAACACTCCCCGCCCGAATCAGTTGTTCCGCAGCTGCCGCCTCTTCCAATCGCTTTGCACTGCGTAAAATCTGGCTGCAGATCTACTGTAAGCGAATCGCCTGAAACGATAAACTGACCGGGATACATTTGACGGGTGTCAAACTCCGAATTGCCAAACTCTATCTTAACTGTTGCTTTCTCATCCAGAGGTAAAGCTTTTTCTACCAGGCTTATAATTGAAAGAGCTTTGCTCACTTTCATCGCCCGTTCCGAGCTTTTGTCGAAGGGTTCCCAGAGCTGCACGATCACTTCCGTCCATTGATTCATTTTTCCCCCACAGTCCACCGAGGTGATGGGAGCCAGCTTAATTTCTGTAATGTGATAGGAGGTATCCACCAGACTGTTTTCCGCATAGCGAAAATCCAGGTGCTTATCGGTGTGAGCCAAAAGGTATTCCTTAAACGATCCCCAGGTCATTAATGTATTTGTTTCCATAATTCTAAAGTTTATCGTATTTATTCGATTAATTAATTCAAATTTTTTTAACAACAGCCCGAATTTTTCACCAAAGCGAAGAGGGTATCAAACGTAGTTCTAAACCGGCGGAATTTCTCCGGATCAATGCAGTAGCAAGATTTCGCGCCCTCAATGGTACCCTGAATCAAGCCGGCATTTTTTAGTTCTTTCAAGTGTTGCGACACCGTACTTTGCGCAAGTGGAAGTACCTCCACTATCTCGCCGCAAATGCAGCTTTGTTTTTGTGCGAGTACCTTCAGTATCGCAATCCGCGCCGGGTGAGCAATAGCCTTGGCAAATTCTGCCAGTTCTTGCTCTTCCACTGTAAACTCTTCTTTTTTGTTAATAGCCATAATGTATATCGCAAATATACGATAGGATTTCCAGGGTACAAGAGCGATTTGAAAAAATATTTCCGGATATCTCAATGGAGGTGATGCGGCCCGATGATTTAGATGCTGGCAAAGTTGCAACGTCAAAGCAGCGTTTGTCCGAGGTAAACCGCACCAAGTGGCGAAAATGTGTCAACTGCATTGTATGGCAGATTGATCGACGCTACTTACTGCGTGGGGGAAACAGAATTAGGGCCGGTGGTTTCGTTAAAAACCCTGGTAAGAATTTGCTCCGTTTAAAAATAATAACATCCAGAGAATTCCCTTCCTTTTAGTGGAAGCCGCAGGTTGAGCATGAGTTCATGGGAGCCGTTATGTGAAGATGCCAGCTTCGTGATGCTGTAATCATAGGCATAACCCAGGCAGAGTGTTCTAGTGATATAGAGTTTAGCAAGAAAATCAATCGAGTCCATAGATCTGTAGGAGACTCCTAATCCCAATCGTTCTTTAATCAAAAGATTTAAATTCAAATCCAACTGCAAAGGAGACCCGGAAACATACCTTCCTAAAATATTCGGCTTTAGAACGAAAGCATCTCCCAAGGGAAGAATGTATCCGCCCTGCAAAGTTACGAATGGACTATGGTTATTCTCATAATCCTGAATATAGAGGAAGGGAGAGGACAGCCCCAGATAGAACTTATCCGAAAAAAGCATCAGGCCCGCACCAAAGTTAGCGCGTAGCTGGTCCTGATCTGCAAATAGCGGATCATCATTCAGGTCTACCGGGCTCGAGATCCGGCTGTAATCTTCGGCGTACTGAGAGAGGCCGCCGTTAACTCCCAGTGACAGATAAGTTTTGCTGTTGATTTTTACCCGCTGGGCAAGTGTGAAAAACCCGCCGGTTTCGGTAATTGCTTCGCCAATATGATCTCTGAATGCCGTTATGCCAATAAAAGTGTTTGAGCGCCCCAGAGGCGAATGCACTGAAAAGGTCTGCGTGTTAGGAGCGCCGGCAAAGCCCTGCCACTGCTGTCGTACAACCGTGGTGATATTTATAGACTCATCTACCGCCGGATAGGCTGGATTGATAAGAACAGGATTAAACATGTACTGAGAGAAGATTGCTTTTTGCTGCGTGAAGCCATGCAGGCTAATTATCTGAAGGCAAATGAAAATCAGCTTCTTCATCTACCTTTTAATTATAAAGTAATCCTTTAATACTCCGTCCTGGTTCAGGATCAAATCTTTATATGTTAAAACATAATAATACACACCGGCGATAAGTTCAGTGGAGATAGAATTTGTATTTCCAATACCTCTGAAACTGCGGGAGTCATTATTGTAATTCCTCATTTCATACACTTTAATACCCCAGCGGTTAAAAATCTGGATCTGATTTTCGGGATACAGGTCTATGTTTTTTATGAAAAGGAAATCGTGCCCCCGGCCGTCCTCATTGGCGGATATTAGTCGGGCCGAAACAACCTGTTCATCGCCATTGGATATGCGGATATTCTTCGTTGTGAAAAACTTCCGGCCGCAGGCGTCTTTTAAAGCCACTGTAAGCAGCACAATGCGATATTCTCGTCTGAAGGAGGAGTGTAGCTGATGTTTTTTTTATCAGAGCTCGTGGTAATACTACCGCTGGATGCTGTCCATTCGACTTCATAATCAGAAAGATTAACGTTGCCGGGAACACTGAAGCTTACAGGATATACGGTCTCTGCGCGCATTAAGCCAGCTGCAGTAATCTGGGGCGAAACATTTTTAGATTGTCTGTCCACAACCGCCATAAATGAGAAATTGAAAAAGGCCCGCTGCAAAGCAACATGATCAGAATTGAATGGCGTTCCTCCAAATCCTCCACCAATTCCGCCATCGTGATAGTGTCCACCCTGGTACATTACAAGCCCTCTGGTGGGGTCGTCGAAGCCGAATCCATATGCCAGAACACTCGCGGGCCCCGGAGAGAGTGAAGGTACTTGCGAGTGTGCCGGACTGGTGATGCTTAACTTTGCACCAGGCCGCCATTTGCCATTTGCCTTAGGCAGATAAATCGATTCCGACCCATTTGTACTAGCGTCATCCATTTTATTTACGAACTGCATAACAGGGTCGGCCGGATATTGGTAGGTATAAGGAGGAATTCCATCCAGGTGGTTTTGATACTTAACCATTCCTGTTGTGGTAAGGAAATTCATAGACATCAAGCCGTCCGGGCTCACAATATTTTCCATTACACTTACCGCGTGACAACCCGACCAGATTGCTCCTTTCCGGTCCTTGTTCCAGAATAGCAGGTTTTGGTGACTTGCCCATACCGGATCTGCATGAGGTAATATAAAAATGTCGTCGCATTCGGTAAGTTCCGCCGGCGTTTTCCATGCTGTGCGGTTCGATCCTCCATGCGCCGAGGCCGGAATATCTGCATTTACAAAAAATGGTGTTATTAGTTGGCCGGACATTTTATCAATGGTCCATTTAGGGGCATAATTTAAGGTGGCATAAATGTCTACTGATATTTCGGTATCAGTAGTTTCACCAATCACCCCCTTCGTTTTCCATCCCTCAATAGCTTCGTTTACTTCGGCCGTCCGGTATTGCGCGAGAACGATAAATGAGCCCGATCTATAAGGTGTATTATTATATGTAAAATCGATGCCGTCTTTGCTTTTTGATGAGTTTATAGCCCATTTCACCGGAGCATTGAAATTCTGCAAAAGATCATATACCAAACCGTAAGGCTTTAATCCGTTCGCTTTCGTTTGGGGAGAAATGCCCAGATTCACAATAAAAGAGCCCTTGCTGATTCTTTCTATGCCAGCAAAAGATTTAAAGGAGCAAACGAGAAAAATACAGAATAGATATTTTTTCATTTAAGTAACGTAATACAAGTTATGTTTTTTTCCAGAATTTAAAAATTGTGAATTTAATTCCTGGTTATCATCCTGTTACAGCCTGCCGTCCGGCCAGTGTCAGCAATGTTTCGTTCTTAATTAAGGCTAAGAAAATGGGTGTATGGGCGTTCATGTTAAGCGTCCCGGCATCCCAGCAATCTACCACAGCGACGTTCTTACAAAGACTGCCGTCCCGTAAGTGGCGGAAGATTTAAACAGCAGCAGGCTCTGTGGTCGGGAGGGGGGCAGCGACTGGTTGTTGAAATCAGGGAAATTATATAAGGTCTCTGCAAAACTGTTCTGCGCTCGCTCTCATAACCGGGCGGGGCCGGCCTTTTATTCGTGTTGCTTATTGCTTTTTAAGCCTCTCATGAGCTCCCGTTAATTTAATTTTGAAACTAAAGATTTAGTAGTACTTTAGTGCAAGCTTAACCAATATGCCTAAACCTTGCACCCTCTTTTTACTTCTTTTCTTTCCGGTATTTGTCATTGCCCAAAACCGTGCATCCATTAAAGGGAAAATTATCGATTCTTTAAGTTCCGAGCAATTGGAGCTGGCAACAATTGCCATTGTGGAGCCAGGCGATTCAAGCCTGGTATCATATACGGTCAGCACCAAAGATGGCTCTTTTACGCTTCGTAATCTACCGGCAGAGAAACCACTCAAATTGGTCATCTCATACGTGGGTTATCAAAACTACCGAAAGATCATCAATCTTGGCAAACAGGAACTCCGCGATTTCGGTAGTATCCGGATGCAGCGCCGTATGCTTGACGAGCTCATAATCAAGGGTGAGCGCGCAGCCGTAATCATAAAGAAAGACACTATAGAATTCAGTCCTGAAGCATTTAAAACCCGCCCCAATGCGGTAATCGAGGACCTGCTGCGGCTTTTGCCGGGGGTGCAGGTTGACCTTGACGGCGGTTTAAGCCTCAATGGTAGGGGAGTAAGGAAGTTGATGATAGATGGGCGTGATTTTTTTGGCAGCAACCTAACGATAGCAACACGGAATCTTAACGTCGATCTTATTGATAAGGTACAAATCTACGACGATCGAGAGAATGATCCCGACCACCTCGTTCCAGAGTCGCAGGTACAAAAGATCATCAACCTTAAATTAAAGAAGAGCGTCAAAAAAACCACACTCGGTAAAGTTTATGCCGGCGGCGGAACAAACAGCAGAATGGAGGCCGGTGCGCTGATAAATAATTTCAGGGATACCCTTCAGGTAAGTGTCATCGCCTTCAAAAACAATGTTAACCGCAGTACCTTTTCGGCCGGCGATCTTTCGGGTATGGGGGGATTTAATAGGGGCGGATCGCGAAACGTTGATTTTGGAGGAAGGCAAAGTGGGATACAGAACATCGGATCTGCCGGCATCAATTTAAATAACGACTGGGGCAAAAAGCTGAAAGCTAATTTAATGTACTTCTACTCGAACAGCCATACCAGGGGTGAAAACTATTCGAACAATAGACGTTTCTTCAACGACGTAACCTTAAGCTCACAATCAAGCTCCTTTAGGAAAGACATTAACAACAGCCATAAAGTCGGCGGATTATTAACATGGGCGATCGACAGCCTGAACAATGTTAGATTTACGCCCAGTATAGAATTCTCGTCTACTAATTCAACAAACAGCTCAGAGGCGTTTACAGGAAACCAGACGCGTTCACGCATAAACGAGAGTACTGCCAACACCCGCTCGGGCTTCAACTCATTCTCTTACGATCATAAGATCACCTATGGCTTATTACTGCCTAAGAAGGCTACTTTCAGGTGGATTAATGATGTGTCCATTAGCCCCTCCGAATCGAATTTTTACAGCCTTTCTAATAATGTCATTTATAATACCCCGGTTGAGGAAGACATCCGCGATCAGATTACAACAAGAGATTCAAAGTACCGATACTTTCATTCATGGCTAACCTATAGAAAGCCCTTTACCAAAACCCTTACCTGGGACGCGAGCTTTGGAAGTTCATTTTCTGCAAGCAAGCAGTTTGTCGAAACACTCAGACTGAACCCCGTAACCGGACAGTATGACGTTTTGATTGCCGACCAGAGCAACGACATCCGACGCCGAACTGCCCTCTATCATTATAACGCGAGGATAACCTGGAAGCCCACCAGTAAGATAAGTGCAGAAGCAAGCCTCACCGCGAGGCCATCGTACTTCAAAAATTCTTTCGGTGCAGGAATCCAGGATCTGAATCAAAAATTTCTATTCTGGTTGCCCAAGATCAGTATATCCGGTACCAATTTCTCTGCTTCTTACGATGTTTGGATATACAATCCTTCTATTTCCAGCTTAAATCCGCTGATTGTGTCGAATAGCTTATTATACACCTCTACCGGAAATCCTGATCTGAGGCCTGAAAGAAGCCAGCAGGTAGACTTCAACTATAACAAGTTTAACAGTGCAAAACAGGCCGGCTATTCCTTTAACTTCAGAGGCTCGCTGTCCGACGATAGCGAAACATTAAACACCACTATTGATCCCTCCACGGGTGCCCAGAGCACCAAACCGGCAAATGTCGACGGAGATTATTATGCATCTTTTTCTTCTAATTACAACAAGCGCTTCAAAAAGATGGGCAACTGGACGTTTCGTTATAGTACAGGCTTGGGTACCAATATTCAACGCTCATACTTCTTTCTCAATCAGTTAGAGGGAAAACGGGATGCATGGGGGATCAATATGAGGCAACAGTTTACACTCTCTTACAAAAATCTGCTTGATATATCGCCTGCATACTCGCTGAACCTTAACTACAGCAAATCGAACGGGACTATCAATAGTGACTTCCAGGCCAACACCCAAAATCTCAGTACCTCTTTTTACCTGCGTTCGTTCAAGAAGCTGAACATCGAAAGCACATACCAGTATCGATATAATTCGCAGATAAGCGAAGCATTCAGAAGAAGTGCCCATCTTCTTAACTCATCCCTATCTTATACAATCGGAAAAACAAACCCTGGTCAGTTAAAACTTTCGGTATACGACCTGCTCAACCAGAATACAAGCATCAGTAGCTATGCCAGCCGAAACAGTGAAGGAGATCAGACTAATTTGGTATTGAGACAATATTTTATGCTGGGGTATGTGTATAATTTTAAGAGCTTGAAAGCGAAGAAGCATTAGGAGATAGCAATCCGGAGAGCGTATCAGCCCTGACATAACCTCACATCCCCACCAGCGGCCTGGAGTAAGCTGTATGTTAGGCTACTGCGAGACTTTACTGCGTCCACCCTCATAGCCGGGCTGCGCCGTTATTTTCCTCCCACCGCTCGCACTTCGGTCAATTACTTAAAAATTGGTCTTTTTCGTTTTCATGGGTCCTGCGATTCCTAACAAGCGACCATGCTAGGCGCCCAGCAACCCAACATTTCACCAGCAACTTCCCTACGAAGACCTGCCGTCCTGTAAGTGCCGGAATAGCTTAGCCATCAGCGGCCTGTGCAGAGAAGGGGTCATTGGCTTGTTGCCTGAAGATAGAGGGTTGATGTTCGGTTCCTGCAATACGGTTCTTCGTTCGCCCTCATAGCCGGGCGATGGCCTAGTCCTTTTTTCTTGATAAAAAAGTACCAAAAAATCAAGGCAACAACGAAGCTTCAGCCGCACGGGCCAGCTCCCGGCTCGCCGTTCTTGCCAGCCCAACGCTCCTGTGTTCTACATTCAATAATTATCTCTAACGTACAAATTTTCCTAACTAGTGCAAAAATTGGCCGCGTAGTTATATGCGCCCAGCAACCCTTCAATTTATTAGCAACTTCCCTACGAAGCCCTGCCGTCCCGTAAGTGCCGGAAAAATTTCACCAGCAGCAGGCCCCGAGCTTCGGAAAGGGCATTGGCTGGTTTTCTGAAGCCCGGCCAAGCGCATCGGCGAAAAGCAGACGCAGCCCCGAGCGCTGCTGGTGAAATGAGCCCGGGGCCCTGAGCCCAAAGGCACCTTCGGGACGGCATTGACTTTATTTATGGGTTTTTATTGTTTTTCAATAGGTATAAATGAGATCGCTTCGCTAAGTATGGTCCTTTTTGTCAAGAAAAAGGACTAGGCCCCCGCGGCCAATGAGCGGACAAAAGGAAATCCCAAAACCTTTTTACCACACCTACAACTTATCTTTGCCAAAGCACTATGATCACCTTCAACCCATACCAATACCAACTCCCAGTCACAGAAATAATCTCTGACCTTCAGCGCAAGCTGAACACCAACAATACCCTTATCCTCACCGCCCCACCCGGCGCCGGAAAAAGCACCATCTTACCCTTAGCCCTCCTAAACGCTCCCTGGCTAAACAACAAAAAAATAATCCTCCTCGAACCAAGAAGACTGGCAGCTAGCACCATCGCCCACCGGATGGCAGACCTCTTAGGCGAACAACCCGGCCAAACCGTCGGCTACAGAATAAGATTCGAAAACAAAATTTCGCGTAACACCAAAATCGAAGTCGTCACCGAAGGCATCCTCACCCGCATGCTCCACACCGACAACGCCCTCGAAGACTACGCCCTCATCATCTTCGACGAGTTCCACGAACGCAGCATCCATGCCGACATCGCCCTCGCCCTCAGCCGCGAAGTACAACAAATACTCCGCCCCGACCTCCGGCTACTCATCATGTCCGCCACCCTCGATGTACCCCAATTAGCAGAAATGCTAAATGCTCCTGTTGTCGAAAGCAAAGGCAAAATGTACCCCGTTGACATCATCTACACCGGCGAGCAGCCCATCGAGCAACTGCCCGACCATTGCAGCAAAACCATCGCCCGCGCCACCAAAGAGCAGGAGGGCGACACCCTCGTATTTCTCCCCGGCCAGGCCGAGATCCGCAAAACCGCCGAAATCCTCAAACGCAGCCTCAGCAGTTTCGCCATCCACCCGCTGTACGGACAACTCAGCCACGCCGAACAACAAGCCGCCCTCATGCCCGACCCGCATGGCCGCCGCAAAATCGTGCTCGCCACCTCCATCGCCGAAACCAGCTTAACCATCCAGGGCATCCGCATCGTAGTCGACAGCGGCTACACCCGCAAATCCGCCTTCGACCCCCGCACCGGCCTCTCCGCACTCAAAACCGTACAAGTCTCCACCGACTCTGCCGACCAGCGCGCAGGCCGTGCCGGCCGCCTCAGCACCGGAAGCTGCTACAGAATGTGGTCCGCCGCCACCCAGCAGCGCCTCGCGCCATACCGAACCCCCGAGATCCTCGACAGCGACCTCACACCCCTCATGCTCGACCTCCTCGAATGGGGCATCACCAATCCCAACGCCCTCAGCTGGCTCAACAATCCCCCGGCAGCGGCCCTTAACAGCGCCAAAGAACTCCTAACGGCCCTCGGCGCTATCGAAGGCGACAAAATCACCGACCACGGCAAACAAATCCACCGCCTGCCGCTACACCCGCGGCTCGCCAACATGCTCATCACCGCTCAGGAACTAAATAAATTACCCCTCGCCACCGACATCGCCGCCCTCCTCGAAGAACGCGACCCACTCGACCGTACCCTGGCCGGTGCCGACCTCAACCACCGCATCGAACAGCTCCGCCGTTACCGTGCCGAACAACGTCGCGACCGCCAATACGAAAAGATCGAAAAAACCGCCGCCGCCTACCGCAGGCTCTTCCATATCCAGGCCGACAATTCCGCCACCGACGCCTACCACGCCGGCCTCCTGCTCGCCTACGCCTATCCCGAGCGCATCGCCTCCGCCAAAGACGCCAAAAACGGCCTCTTCCAGCTCGCCAACGGACAAACCGCTACTATCAACCGCGACGACGACCTCGCACACGAACCCTGGCTCTCCATCGCCCAACTCGATGCCCAAAAAGGCCAGGGCAAGATCTTCATCGCCGCACCCCTCAACCCCAAGGACCTCACACACCTCGCCAAAGAAACCGAGAACATCCGTTGGGACAGCCGCAAACAACAGCTCCTCGCCACCGCCGATCTCCGCATCGGCAGCATCGTGCTGCAATCCCGCCCCCTCGCAGCGCCCCCCAAACAAAAGCTCGACGACGTCCTCAGCGCCACCATCAAAGCCGAGGGCCAGCACCTGCTCGATTTTAACCCCGACGTACAAACCTGGCAGAACCGCGTACTCAGCCTCCGCCGCTGGAACCCCGAACAATCCTGGCCCAACGTAAGCACCGAAGCCCTGCTCGCCAGCAACCAAACCTGGCTCGGCCCATATTACGACCAGCTTCGCAAGGCCGACGACTTCAAAAAAATCAACCTCAGCCACGTACTGCAACATTCCCTCACCTACGACCAACAGCAGCAGCTCAACCAGCTCGCCCCGGCCGCCATCACCGTACCCAGCGGCTCCAGCATCCCGCTCAGCTATTCCCCCTATGGCGAAGCACCCATCCTGGCCGTCCGCTTGCAAGAACTATTCGGCATGCTCGATACACCCACTGTAAACAGCGGAGCCCAAACCGTAGTCATCCACCTGCTCTCACCCGGCTACAAGCCCGTGCAAGTCACCACAGATCTTCGCAGCTTCTGGCAAAACACCTATTTCGAAGTCCGCAAAGAACTCAAACGCCGATACCCCAAACATTCATGGCCCGAAAACCCGCTCGAAGCAGAGGCGGTAAGAGGGGTGAAGAGGAAGGGGTAGGGTAGGCCGTCACATTGAGCCTGTCGAAATGCGGAGCGCAGGCCGTCATTCGGAGCGTTTTGTCATCTCGACGATAGGAGAGATCTTGCTCGCTGACGGGAATGTTGTTTTTTTGAAGTTTGGAAAGGTACTGATAGCCTTGGTAGGTGCTGTGGCCCTGCTTTCCGTTCATACGCCTGCAGGCCTTAGGCGCGAAGGCCGGTATACACTTCAATCAGGTTTAGGATGGAAGGTCACGCTTTTTAAGAAGCATGGTTAAATGGATTTCAGTAGTGTTATTCCGCATTGATGGCGAATTATTTATATTGCTGTTTTTAAAGGTACTTATGAATTATTTAGCAATTATCGATGAAATTAAACAAGAGACTGGCCTAGAACTAATTGAAGTTGGTGATGTCAGGGACATTGTTCTAACCAATCACCTTGCCAAAAAATATGATTTACACCCTGAGAGGTACGAAAATATTTTTAAGTCTAATCTAGCTTTGTTTCAGTTGGAAGGTGAGGAGATTGTTGGCCTTATACTAAATAACTGTGAGTTGAATGCTATTCCTAAGTGTTTATTTGATATTAGCAGTCTTAGAGTATTAAGCCTAGCTTCCAATCATATTGAAAGCCTTGAAAACAGCTTTGATCGACTACAATACCTCGAATATTTAGATTTATCTAAGAATGATATAGTAGAAATACCCGCTTCCATATACTGCTTAAAAAGTTTGGTGTTTCTTAATTTTCACAAAAATCAAATTGCAGAACTCTCGGAGGATATAAGGCAATTTGCATCTTTAGAAACACTTTTGTTATCAGAAAATAAGCTCATCCGAGTGCCAGATGAAATCATTGAATTAGATACTCTATGGAAGTATACTGAGGGTCTTAACAATATTAATTTTGAGAAGGATAAGGCAGTAAGAAGTCAAACATATGAATTAGCCGCAAGATTGCGCGACGAAGAAAGGCGCCTGTTTATGGAAGGTAGAACAGGAATTAATTTCGATGGTAACGATATAGAAAATTTACCCCCAGAACTTGTAAAAAAAGGACGGAACAAAGTTTTAGAATATTGGCACTCATTGAGTCATGGAGAGTCGTTTCCTGTTAATGAATTTAAACTCATCTTGGTAGGTGATGGAGGTTCGGGAAAAACCTCATTGTTAAAGCGAATTACAACAGGTGAGTTTGACATAAATGAGAAACAAACCCACGGTATAAATATTCAAAGTTGGCGTCTGAAGCGCGACGAGAAGGAGGTTTCAGCGAACCTTTGGGATTTTGGTGGTCAAGAGATCATGCACTCTACTCATCAATTCTTCTTGTCTAATAGGAGTCTATATATAGTAGTTATCGATAGCAGGAGAGAAGAGAAAGTTGAGTATTGGTTGAAGCACATTGAAGCTCTTGGTGGTAATTCACCGACCATAATTGTAATAAATAAAATTGATGAGAATGCTGGTTTCGATGTTAACCGTAAGTTTCTGCTAAAAAAATATCCCAATATTTTTGCGATTACAAAAGTTTCGTGTTCAACGGGAGAGGGGTTGGAAGCCCTCATATCGGCAATCAAAGGCGCATTAGATAATGTTAGTCATCTTAACACGCTATGGCCGAAATCTTGGTTTTTACTTAAGCAACGGCTTGAAACAATAAACGAAAATTTTATTTCCATAACGAAATTCCACGAACTTTGTAAGGAATTCGAAATATACTCAACAGCAAGCCAATCTACACTTTTAGATTTTTTCCACGATTTGGGTGTTATGCTGCGTTTCAAAGATTTTGGTCTAAATGATACAAGTGTTTTAAACCCGCATTGGGTTACTGAAGGCGTTTACCGAATAATAAACTCAAAAAAGCTTGCAGAACATTTGGGGATTTTAAAATATGAACTACTTGAAAGCATACTCCCAAAAGAAATTTATCCCCGACCACAACATAATTTCCTCGTTTCTTTAATGGAGAAGTTTGAATTATGTTATAAGATAACTACTGATGCAATGTTGATTCCTGACTTACTCAGTGTTCAGGAACCTGATTTTGAAATCGAGCCCACTTTAGAGTTTCTTTTTATCTATAATTTCTTACCAAGGTCGATTTTTCCACGTTTCGTTGTGAGGATGAAAAATGATGTTAAAGAATCGTTAGCTTGGCGAACAGGTGTAGTTTTAGAGAATAAAAAAATGAAATCGCTAGCGCGAATCACTATTGATTATGAAGAAAAGCGCATTTATGTAAAGGTTTCCGGAGAATCTCCTAGAGACTACTTTTCAATTATTCATCATTCTTTGACTGATATCAATAGTAGCTTCCAATTTATTTCAACATCTGAAAGAGTTCCCGTAGGCGATGAAGATTTAACAGTTAGCTATCAACATTTAAAAAATCTTGAGGAAATGGGTGTGTTTACATTTATTCCAGAAGGTTCTCTAACACCAATAAATGTGAGTGCAACGCTTGGATCGATAACAAAAACTAGAAAGGAATCAATTGAAGAAGAAATACTCAATAGTTTAAGAGAAATTAAGAATCAAATTTCTGATAGAGGCGGATTGATTAATGAAGCAAATAAAATTTTAGAGCTAAAGCCGAACATCGCTGGAATCGGAATCAATGTTAACGCATTAATTGATAAGCTTTTCAAAAGTAAATAGAATTTGTGCTGAGCGTGTATCCAATCTTCTTACTTACTAAAAACCCATTTCGCGATTGTTCTTTAGCCATTTTATTCCAGTGCTAATAATTACATGAATACAACGTTTACGCGCACGATTCGCTTAAGCTTGCTATCAAATAATGTATATTGAACTTTGAATGAAAAAGCTTAACAATAAAAAGGAAAAAATCTTTGAACTGTTTTCTCAAAACTTAGCTTGGGTAAAGGAACATCCTTCTATTTCATTCAATCCCGACTTCGAGAAAGGGTACGTTTGCCCTTTATGTTTTGATGCTTTTTTTGAAAAAGATCTGGCTCATTCTGCACCTAACCCACTGACTATTGAGCATATACCTCCCGAGTCTTTGGGAGGGAAACCATTGGTTCTTACTTGTAAAAATTGTAATTCGAAAAGTGGACATGAATTAGACGCTCATTTGTTAAAGCACCTTCTCGAAGAAGATGCTCATGCATTATTGCCAAGCTCTAAAACTAAGGCGACATTCGAGCTTAACGGCAATAAAGTTAATGGTGTCGTAGAGGTAGATGATAAAGGAGAGATAAAGTTTGACCTTCAACCTCAACGCTCTCATCCTGATCAATCAAGGAGATTTATGAAGGATTTGTTACCACCACAAACTATATATAATCCCATCTTCAATTCGGATAATTTGTTTGAAAGTGGGGTTACTACTGCTAAATTTAGAGTGTCGTTATCCAAATACTCAAAAGAGCGACGAGCAGAAGTGGCTCTTTTAAGGATTGCGTATTTAAAAGCTTTTTCTACGCTTGGAAATGGTTTTTATATCAATCCTGGCTTGTATAAAGTGCGTGAACAAATACTCAATCCAGACAAGGAGATTTTGCCTAAAGTATTTTGGATTCACTTTGATTTTCCAAAAGAGTTAGAAGGGATTAACATTATATCACTTCCAAAGGAGTTGCGTTGTTATCTAGTTATTTTCACGTTAAAAACACAAAGCCTGGCTAGGCGATTTGCCATAGCATTACCTGGACCTACCGATCCGGGGGTGGAAGTATATGACTATATTGCTAATAATCTATGTGTAGGGGATGGAACAGCCTTCGTGAATGGAATGATTGAACATATTCCTGATACAGACTATCTGAGAGTCAAAAAATACACGTTTGCCTCTCTGTATTTCTGGGGAGAATATACAAAGGAAGATTATCAGCCGCGATTACCACCAGAGTAAGATATAGAAATACGCATTATTTGTATGAGCACAGAAGATATCCCTCTTATCATGTATACTTTTCCTAAACATTTGGAAGACGTGCAGAAATTCTTTACTCATTATCTCCTTGAGGAGATAGTATTACCGCCGACAAGCGCAAGAACTAAATTTCCACCTTATGAAGAGCGCATTTGCAGGTTTTGTAAAAGAAATTCCAAAGAAACAAGCTTCAAGACAGATTCACATGTGATACCACATGCGTTGGGGAATAAGTATTTGGTTGCGGATGATGAATGTGATCAATGCAACAAGCTTTTTTCTACTTATGAAAACTGTTTAGTAGACTACTTAGGTATCCATAGAACCGTTTTTAGTAGTAGGGGAAAGAAAAATAAAGTTCCCAAGTTTAAATCTCCCGATGCTGGCTTAACTGCATCCAATACACACTTTCAAACTATTGAAAAGGCTATCATAATCGAGGATAACAATGGGAGTGCTTTTAATATTGATGATGTCTCTGGTAAAACTACCATAAACTATAAGAAGCATTCATACATTCCGATTTTCGTTTATAAAGCGTTGTTGAAAGTTGCTCTGAGTCTGATAAAAGAGACTTATCTACCTGCTTATACCGAGACAATAAAAATGTTGATCACCGATCATTCCGACAACTTTCTTTCCTCCTTTGCTAAAGTAGGTGCAGCTTATACAAGTCTACACATGAAAACTCATTGCCTAATATTTAGGAAGCAGAGTGCTACAGAATCTTTCCCAACACATGTTTTTCAATTGTATTATGAGAACTTAGTCTTTCAATTGTTTATCCCTTTAAATAAGGAAGATTGTGAATACTACGGTGATCGGGCGCTGAATATTATTTATTGTCCACCAATATTTTTCCAGCCGGAAGCGGAAGACGAAAAATGTTCTTTTGAGATTCTAGACTTGTCAGGCACACAAAAAGTCAAAGAGACAGGGACATTGAGTATGATGTTTGACCCGGAAGCAACTAAAAATCTCAGTGCAATGAATCCTTTCACGGGCGAAGTGGAGTCAAATGTCAAATTTAACCCTAAAAACATCGCTAAGATTATGTTAGTGCCAAGTGGAGCATCGATACCCATTATTAACAACTCTAAGAAGTCATAATTGAACTACACAAGATGGTGGTTCTGCGTACTCTGTACCTAAGTTAGTACTGTTTCATGACAATTTCATCAAATGTGGGTTCCGAAAATGGCCAGTTCCATGATGTTTACTACCTTGTAAAATGACGTCTAGTACAACCGACAAAAAGAATCAACATTATATTCCGAAATTCTACCTCCGAAATTTTTCGTTTGAAGGAAATCAAAAACAGCTCGGAATATACAATACTTCTAAGCAGTTTTTTTATGATAGAGCTCCATTAAAAAATCAAGGCTCTAAGAATTTTTTTTATGGAACTGATGGAAAAATTGAAGATGCACTTTCGACAATTGAAGGTGATCTGGCTGCGGTTATTAAAGAGATATTGGAATCTAAAGAACTTCCCCGTAAAGGTTCAAAGGAGCATATCCAACTCATGGCGTTTGTTGGTCTAACTTACCTGAGAAATCCGATATTAATAGCAAACATGAAAAATAGTAGGGAGGGAGTGAAGAAACGATGGTTGGAGCTTGATCCAGAATTAGATATGGATAAATATTTCCCTGAGTTCTCGCATGAAGAGGACGTAAAAACAGCATTGTCAGCAGTTAATGATATTTCAGAAAACATTCAGGACCTAGAGTTCAAGCTAGTTATTAATAGGACAAAGACAGCTTTTATTTCATCCGATTTTCCGATTGTAAAGTATAATAGGTTTTTAGAGATGAAAGGTTGGCCTGGCGGTAAAACCGGGTATGGAAATATAGGGTTACAGATCTTCGTTCCTTTGAATTATGAATTATTGCTAATTTTTTATGACCCTTTGATTTATAAAGTCGGATCACGAAAGAGTACAAAATTAGAAATAGACGAAGTTAAAAGCATCGATAGTATTAATCAATTACAGATTTTAAATTGCCTTGACACACTTTTTTTTGATGAAAAAATAAGCAAACATTACATAGAACAGCTTGTAGCTTCTTCAAAGAAATACAAAAGAGCAAATGAGCCGATTACGGAGTATGGCTATTTATATAAAAACGGTGAAGCGCCTCGCGCTATAGCTAAAAACGAAGCGAATATAGTTTCCTTTGGTACGACTGATTGCGAAACAAACCTAGAGATCCAAGGTGTAAAAATTCATTCGGGTGCTTCGAGGGTTCAAGTAACCCGACGCGCAGCACAGTTAAGACCTTTACCCAAACTGCTCATGGCCAGAAGGGATTCTCCTAATCGCCCCCCCTCTGTCCGGAGAGTTAAGCGTTAGCGTCTCTGCGGATTCAACAATGGACAGGAGTCTCCGACTCCTATAAATCTTTATGTATATGCGCATTATTGTTATGTTAAACGGATATTATGAATGCGAATCGGCCAAATTTTCTTTGTAAATAAGCATTATGGCTACGTAAGCGGGCATTATGGTTACGTAAACGGTCATTATGAACAAGTAAATCGGCATTATGACGATGTGAACAGTCATTATGATGATGTAAATGACCATTATGGCGATGTAAGTGGATATTATGGCATAGTAAACGGACATTATGGCTGTGTAACTGGGCATTATGCCTATGTCATCGGGCATTATTATATCTCTCCAACAAGCACAAGTCTTAATAAATCTATTTTGCTACATTTAAACCTTAAATGCATTTATTGAGTGAAAACATCCTTTAATGTAATATTGCTACTAATATCTTTTTGTGCTTTATCGTGTAATACTGCAACTACAGATAACAAAGCCAAGGATGTAATCACATCCGCTAAAAAGATTTCAAAAGGGGATGCAATTAAAGATGTAAAACCGACTGAACTAGATCGGAAGCACAAGGCAACTGCGTTGAAATTTACAGACTTAGACATTATATTTCATTCGTATATTTCTGACGAAGAAACTGGATTAGATTTCAGTGGAACTCAGAAGGACACCTTATACATTAATCTTGGGTTTGAAAGCGATCCTATAGAAGGTAAAAGCATTCAAATTAATAAAAGTACACTAGAGAATTTGAAAGTTGAGGAACGCTATGAGACCTCGGTTGGTGTGTATATGAGTGCCGATGAGGAATATTGCGAACTATCCGACTGGAAACATTACAATTCAGAATGGAAAAGCTTAAAACGAGATTATCTTCGTAGATATATCTATCCGGAATACATGCAAAAAGGAAGTCCGGTTTTCAATATACCTATTGAAGAAGTAGAAAAAGAAGTTAATAAACGATGCGGTAGTGCAACAGCTGGTAAATTAATATCGGTCTATAAGTCGCCTTGTGAGGTTTTCATAAGTACCTATTACTTACGTATCTCAGGAATGAAAATCAGTGACGGGAAAAAAGTTACCATATTGATATCCTTTACTCCGCAAATAGGGTGTTAACCGTTAATTTCCTAAGTTCGCTATTGAGATGCTGTCAAAAAAAATTGTATTCACAAATCTTGTAATTGTCACTATACTTTACGCCTATTTCACGTATCACGGATATTCCGTAGATGATGATTCCAGAGGCATAGGATACGTCTATCTATGTTTAGGAACATTGATATTAGACGTAATCCTGTTAATAGTTCTCGCAGTAGGTACTTATTCTAATGTAAAGCCAATCGACAAACGAAGTTATCTTTGGTCGATTTTCTTCTCCATACTTTCGTTTATACTAGTGCCAGTGATTTTCGGCGTTCTTTTGAGTGTCATCTAAACTGATTTGTTTCTTTCCATTTTCCAACCATTTTCCTCATCTTTACACCGCGAACACTGCTGGAGCAATCCAGTAAATTTTTATTAATTAACAATATCCCAGGCGAGCAGTTGAAAGTACTGTATTCTTCCGGTCTCCGGCGGTGTTCGCAGCGACCTGGGCGTATCTAATATTTTTCAAAATGCGAACACCGAAAAATGAAACAGCAGCGTACCCAGGCGTACAAGCAAACCATTCCCACCTCTTCGACAGAGCCTGTGCTGAGCTCCGCCGAAGCGCTCAGAGTGACAACACCATCCCATCACAACCCCGCTCGCCACACAACGGCCCAGCCAGCATCCATTACCCACAAACCGCACTCCAAAGGAGTCCTTTTCAAGGACAGCCAACCAGCGCTAAACCAGAAAGGAGGCAGCAGCCATGAAACCTCCAAAACACAAAGCTTTCGCCCGGTACCAGGAGCTGGCAGAAGAATACACCACAACCAGCCAAACAATAACACTCAGCATCCCCGGAAACCTCCGCATGCTTTGCAGCCTGTTCGGCACCAGCCCCAAACAAATCCTCACAGACTTTATGTGGACACTCTCACTCATGCCCGATTACGGCAGCCCCGAGCAGCGCAAAGCAGCAATCCACTATTTCATCCAACGCGGCTACGCACAGCAACACTATCCCGAAGAAGACATCCACCAAATCTTCCGCGAGTTAGAAGCCAAGTCCATCCTCTGGCCCGACATCCACGATACCCACCTCAACCCCGAACAACGCCACCTCCAATGCCTGTGGAGCAATATGTGGATGGAGTATTGGTTTGAGAAGTGGTTTTGGAAGCATAGGAAAGGAGAGGAGAAGTGATGAAATAGGTAATAAAAATTTGTAGTAACGCCCTCACCCTTAATCCCTCTCCTTCAGGGAGAGGGTGTATAGCGCTTTAGCCGGTATGGTGCCTTAAAACAAATGTTGTTTAATAGTTGGACATCGATCGACACGCCTCTGGTTCCCTTCTCCTGAGGGAGAAGGGTTAGGGATGAGGGGATTTTGTCTAGGACTTATGGAATTTAGGAAAATATGAATCTATTTAGTAAGGTCGAATAGGGGGGATGGAAGAATGCTTAAACTTTATTGGCTTTATGAGAACTACACTACTGTTACTATGGACTTTGACTGTTAATTATACCGCATTTGGTATGTGCATGTGGTCGGGAATTAATGTGTGGCCTAAACAACAAAGCATTTCTTCTAATTCCATATTCATTATTGAAGGGTATGCTGGATCTCAAGAGTTGATAAAGAACATTAATATTAAAAATCGAATCTATTTAAAATCTGGGAAACAAACAATTGACCTGAAAGTGGTCAAGGTCAACATAGGACAGTTTCGTCTAACCCAAGCAATCCTGAAACCTTTAAAAAGACTGGCGTTCGGTGAAACCTACGAACTCCACATCGACAATTTAACTCATATTGATAAGCATGCATATAAAATCACTAAATGGAAAGTTGCTAATCAAATAGATCAAGAACGCCCTGCCTGGACCCATGAACCCAATTTTAAGCAAAATACATACGTAAGTTATGGTTGCGGGCCTGAAAAGTTGGTGAATTTTTGTGGCGAGTTTCAAGACACATCACCCACTTTAGTTTATACCCGAGTACTTAATAAAAGAAATAATTCGGCTGCCGATTACTATTTAATATCAGAAAAGAATTCTATTGCCTTAGGGCACGGAATGTGTGCAGGAGAATTTTCATTTGATGAAAGAACTACCTACGAGGTGCAATTCGGACTCATGGATGCAAGTGGAAATACCACCAAGAAGCTGACAAAACCAATCAGTTTTAAGGGCCCAACCGAATCTGATTATTCCAATAGCGATGATGTTTTAGATTGTAGTTGTAGTAGCAATAAAGCTATTATCAATTATTCTCTGCTAGGCTCAGGCTTACTTGGATTTGGGTTATTTGTTTATATAAAAAGGAGGGGACGTAAAAAGCTATAAGTAAGTTCTAA
Organism: Paradesertivirga mongoliensis; assembly: GCF_024436395.1. Lineage (GTDB taxonomy): Bacteria > Bacteroidota > Bacteroidia > Sphingobacteriales > Sphingobacteriaceae > Paradesertivirga > Paradesertivirga mongoliensis. The sequence goes on from NZ_JAFMZO010000004.1 coordinate 154,582, forward strand.
AAAGGAAATCAACGAAGAATACACCAGCACCAGCCAAACATTAACCCTCACTCTCGATAGCTATCGGGACCTAGAAACCTCCGCATGCTCTGCAGCCTGTTCGGCACCAGCCCCAAACAGATCCTCACAGACTTTATGTGGACACTCTTCCGCCACCCAGCAGACCAGCTCCACTATCCCGAAGAAGACATCCACCAAATCTTCCGCGAGTTAGAAGCTAAACCGACCAGCGGGAGCTCATGAGATCCATTAAAAAAACAATAAACAACCCGAATAGTCCATCCTCTGGCCCGATATCCACGATACCCACCTCAACTCCGAACAACGCCACCTCCATTGCCTGTGGAGCAATATGTGGATGGAGTATTGGTTTGAGAGGTGGTATTGGAAGTATAGGAAAGGAAAGGAAAGGAGAAGTGATGAAATAGGTAATAAAAATTTGTAGTAACGCCCTCACCCTTAATCCCTCTCCCCCAGGGAGAGGGTGTTGGCGCCTTAGCCGGTATAGATGCCTAGTCTTTAAGCCCTTTTGCTATGCGCTTTCACAAAAATCGTAATCGTAAGAAAATCATTATTAAAACGATCACCGCAATCCCACCCGCCTCTGGTGCTCTTCTCCTCGAGGAGAAGGGTTAGGGATGAGGTGACGCGACAAATGTGTTTGGCCCGAAAAAGTTTACAGCTACAATTATAATCCTGCAATAGATTTACTAATTTCCACCAATTCAAAAATTCTTCCCTATGGATGCCAAACCCTTCCGCCGCCTTCTCCGCCGCCAATCTACCCCAGCCGAAAAAGTCCTCTGGAACAAACTACGCGACCGCCGCTTCCACAACCTTAAATTCCGCCGCCAGCACACCATAGATAAATACACCGTAGATTTCTACTGCGAAGAACTAAAACTAATCATCGAAGTAGACGGCAAAGTACACGACAATTTAGGCCAGGCAAACTACGATCATGAGCGGGATGAATTCTTAAAATCTCAGGGTTGCTCAGTTTATCGACTAAGCAACGAATCTGTAATACGTTATCTGGAAGTTACAATGGAAGATCTAAAAAGGTCGATAGAAAAGCTTGTAAGTAAACCAAAACTTGAATCGAACTGAAACAATTTTATTTGACCCTAACTAAATATTCCAAACCAGCCCCAAACAAAGCCTCCAGTATATGTCTACAATTTATCCACTAAACTTTTATACCGTTCAGCATCCATTTCAGCTGCAATCACATCTAATACTTGCTCAAAAGCTTCAGGCGGAGCGTTGTGTTTCAATCCGCCCAGCATACCCAGACTCTCTCGCTCACTTTGGGCCGGAATAGTATATTTCATCCATAAAAGCATTACCGGGAATGATATCTTTTGCATAATTGCAGCCCTATGATGAAACAATTCATCATCAGTGAAATTTTGCTGAAGTAATAGTTCGGTCACGGTTTCCTCTTCATAAATATGTTCCAGATACTGACTTTGAAACACCGAAAAGCTGAGATAAAAAGAATGAATTTCATCAACTGACTCATTACCAATAAAGTTTTCGAGCTGATGCTCTAGAGAATCCTGTATTAATTCTAATTTTTCATGATCATGCCTGTCATGCTCAGAAGCTCCATGAACTCGTTCTTCCAAATGCTTCAGTGTATGATTATTTTCTGTATTGACATGATCCTTAAGTAAAGTAAACATATCTGCCCCCAGCGACTTCAGCTTGCTTAATTGCACGGGATCGTTAAAATCTGTATACCCTAAGTGAAAAGAAAATTTGGAGATAACATTGCGTAACCCTTTGTGAGGAGCTGCAAATGATTTGATAGTTGCCATTTTGTATTTATTTATTATTCGAAGGTCAGGAAATGACGAACCCTGTAATTGTAAAAAATCGTTTTTCTTATACTCTTTTGAAGTATTTCTCAGGGGTTTCGCCGGTAAAGGTTTTAAACTCTTTAATGAAGTGGGCCTGATCGTAGAACCCGGAATTATAGCCCAGATCTGTCAGGGAGCTTTGGGGCTGGTAGCTATCTAGAGCGTACTTAAGGCGAATAATCGATGCGAATTTCTTAGGACTCGCACCAATAAGTTGCCTGAACCTCTTTTCAAGCGGACTCTGACTGATGTTTAGGTATTCGCTCAGCGCTTTAATCCTGATATTTCCTTTACTATGCTGAATTAAAGAGATGGCGGCCAGTACCAGGTTATCAGGTTCAATCTGTCTCATTCTTGAAATAAGAAAATGTTCTACAACAGCAATCCGGTCTGCATCTTCCCGGGCTTCATAGAGCTGCTCTTCAAGAAGTACTAACTCAGAACTAAGCATTAGATTATCAAGCGATAAGCTTTGTTGAAAAAGCTCGTGAATAGGATGTCTGAAAAATTTCGCTGCTCCACCTTCTTTGAAATATATAAGTACTGTTCCAATATTTGCAGAATTTTTAAAAATGCGATAGCTGTCATTCAATCCTGTAACACCTGAAGCAGCAAGGATACTTTCTGAATTATTAACTATTTGGGATAGTCTTCCTTTATACTGCAAGCCAATTACTAACCCCGTATCTGGTAATACTCGATAAGTATTTTCTTCAACCGCTTCCGAAACAGCAAATGCCTTTATAAAAGGCTTTAGCATGTCACAAGGGGCATAAGTGTCAAATTTCACAGCAGCGGGCATATTACTAAGCAAAGATACTTCGGAATGTGCTTTCACGGAAATAATGATTCTTCAGCAAACTCTAATTGCTTTAACCTACGTCTTGTTTGTCAGACCTCAAGCCGAATTTGCATATGAATCAACACCGCCTAAAGCAGAATGTAGGATTTGCCAAAAAAACTGAAACGCAAATTACCCAATACCAGAAATCAACCCCGAATATTCTGGCACCAGCGAAACCCTACAACTTCAAATCCCCGGAAACCTCAAGATGCTTTGCGTTCTGTTCAAAACCACCCCAAACAGATCCTCACAGAATTATGTGGACACTCTCCCTCATGCCCGATTACGGCCCCCGCTACCGCGAGCATAAACGCATTGTATAAGGCACTTGCTGGTTCGAGCTTGCAGCTCGGACCTTTTATTTAGCGGCAGTTTCTTATCTTGATTACATCTACAGATGAGTCGTAATTATAAACTTCTACAATAAAGACGGCCTCTATTCGTCAGCTTTGCTTACCATCAACTGGATCGATGTATTTGTCCGTGACGAATATTTCGTTGCAACCTGGGACGATGAAAGGTAAAGAAGTCCCTTAGTGTATATCAGATTACTAATTCTTTTCGATTGATGCGATAGTGATTCCGCGGAAGCAATCATCTTGGCATCCGTCTTCTACGAAGCCGCAGGAAGATATTAATGCATTATTCTCTGCTTCGAAATAGGTTTTTACATTTTTTCTCTCCACAAGCCATTCATTCTTAGCTTTGTCATAGATTTGGTCGAGTGTTAGCGGCAATGAAGCAGGTGTGTAAGTATGCGAGCTTAACTGATTTTCGTTTTCCGTCCATTCCAAAGACTCCTGCGGTACAAGGGCGCCTAGGGGAATTGCAGTATATTTAAAGTGACGCTCAACTATTCTACCAGAAGCAACGGTAATTTTAGTCTGCCCGGCAAAGCCAGTCCACGATCCAAAGACAGTGGTATAAGTATATGAGTTGTTAGATTCTTTCTTGAAAACTAACCAAGCCCGGTAGCTCTTCTCAAATTGATTCTGGAACTCGATGTCTTCTTTGTTGCAGGATGTGAAGATGCTGGCGATAAGCAGGAGGATTAGCGAGATTGATTGGTTTTTCATTTCAAGGTTCTTTATGTTATTACGAAGGTATGAACGGGAACGATACAAGGGACGTCCTTAATCCCAGCCACCGCGAGCATAAGCGTTTTGCATAAGGCGCGTGCTGGTTCGAGCTTGCAGCCCGGACCTTTTAAATAAACGACAATTCGTTATCTTGGCTCCTATGCTGGCGCGAGCATGTTTATCGTTCGGTGGTTTGAGCGTGCCGCTCGGACCTTTGGTGATGATCGAGAAGGAGCTCGGCGCTATGTGTAAACGTCATCGTCTTAAAATTCCCCAAAATCCTTATTTTAGTCAAAAACATATTCATATGGCTAAACCTACCTTACAAATTTACAAACAAAATGCGACTCAACTTTTAGATTTTAAAAGAGAGAGTGCCAAAAAAGCAATATTGCAGAAAGGAATAACTGCCTCTACAACTGTACAGGAGCTGAAAAGTATATCCGCTGATCTCGCTAACTGGCTTCTCCAAATTGAAAAAATTGAACTTCAGCCGGCCACAAATGCTGAAACGGATTTACTTGAGATGAGCCACCAGGAGGCCAGCGACTATTTGCCAGCAGTAACGATGAGCATGAGGGGTTCCAATGTATATATCACACGATTAACCTACACCGTCCCATTTACAGGAACAGAGCAAGCTTTACAATACAGCCATACTATGGGACCTAGCTTACTTGATGCCTCCACAAACGGGAAAATAATGCACCTGTATTTTTATTTTCAGGACGCAGGGGAGTCAATTTATAACGATATGCGGTCGCGAAAGGATTCATTGATAAATACATTGAATGAAGAGCAAAAGAACCTTCATCTTTTTTTTGGAACAAAACGGCATGAATTTCATGATTTCGTTTATGATATAGCGTTTGAACATCAACAAGCCCTACTTCGCAAATTAGAGAACGATCGTAAATTCTTATAAAAAAAGCCCAGCCACCGCGAGCATAAGCGTCATGTCTAAGGCGCGTGCTGGTTCGAGCTTGCAGCCCGGACCTTTTAAATAAACGACAATTCCTTATCTTGATCCTGTCTACAGATGAGTCGTAATTATAAATTTCACAATAAAGAGGGCCTATATTTCGTCAGCTTTGCTACTATCAACTGGATCGATGTTCAGAAAACGTTGTACTTAGTGACGATTATTTGCAAAGATATCCGGAAGTGATTTTTGAACGGATATCAAAACTGCATATTTGGAACATATTCTACTTTGGCAATGAAAATCTCTTTGCGAAGTTCCATATTTCTATGCTGGTGTTTACTCCATTCGCTACATCCATAGAATACCAATGTCCTTTTCCCGCCAGGGTTATCAATACTATTTCTGTGCCTTTGGCTCCACCACTCCATAATTGCCGCGTGGCTACCGAATTCGGTTTGCTGGCCGGATACGGTTTTACAATTTGTGGGGTAGGAGATGCTTGATTTTTTACTACCCAACCGTTTAGATAATTAACCAAATTGCCATAAGTAACTACATCGTCTGCATCGCCGTGTATGTGAATAATAGGAACCGGTCTTGGGCTATTATAATCCCCGCCACGGAGAGGATATCCGGAAACCGGGGCAAATGCCGCTATTTTGTCTGCCAGTTTTGTGGCTGCATAGTAGGTCATCATTCCTCCCATCGAAAAGCCAGAGAGGTAAACCCGGCTGCGGTCGATGCCATGGCGCCTGTACATGGTATCAATTATAGTAGAAATAAACTCGAGGTCGGTAGACCCTGAAATATCCCAGCGTTTGTTCAAGCCGTCGGGATAAACCACTACAAACTTAGCAGTGTCTGCAATGGGTTCCCATTGGGCTTTTTCTTGTTGATATCTGGCGTCCTGATTAAATCCGTGCATAGAGATAATTAAGGGACGATTTTTGGTGATCCCTGCAGGGGCGTAGCTGATTATTTTTCTTGAGGTAGAACCAACCTGGATATCTTCTGCCCATACGGAAGTTGGAAGCAAAAAAGCAGCCGAGAGAACAAATAAGATTTGACTGAAATAGCGTTTCATTATAGGTTTATAATTTTTAGTATAAGTTTTTATTGACCTCATTCGTGATTATGTAAAATTACTCGGATAAAATTCTGCGAAATAGAAGATTTGTGCAAGTTGATGCTCTAAATGTTTGGTTGTAATCTCCACGCTGGTTTTACATATTGGATGAGAAAGGCGTAATCCCGGTCACAACATATCTGACATTACAGGATATTGATTTAACGATCTCAGCACCGCAGAATCCCCCCGTATTGGTCGTAGCGTCTCGCTACGACCTTCGATAAACACCACTTTCTATGAAGCTACAAGCTTCTTTATTGCGGGTATTAAGCTAGGCCTTCGCTATTTAGCCATTAAGCTTAAGCCCGTAAAGGAAATAAGCCATTAAATTATCAATCAACTTTGATAGTATTGAAATAAGGCATTATATTCACTATTAAAACCAGCTAATACTTATGGAAGGAAACGGGCTTAAATGCATCATTTTTGTCAGTTCGGCGATGAAAGAAATAACTCCGATCGAGATCAAAGGTTGGGCTAACCAGGCTGGCGAGCTAAATGCAGCTCTGGATATCTCCCACCTTACTATTTTTGCCAATGGAAATGTGTTGGGATTATTGGAAGGTCCTGCTGAAGTTGTTGATAACAGATTTGAAGAACTTAAAAGACATCCTTCTCATCACAGTATTATCAAGATATTATCCACTCGAATTGACTACAGGAGTTTTGAAGGATTTCCTTTCGTGCTGAAAGCTTTTGGTTCAGAAGAGTTTAGAGCTTTAGATGGTTTTAGAACCGAGCCAATGAAGGAATATTTCGAAGAGTTCCTTGATTTGGATTCTCCTGCATCTAATGTCGTTCGAAACTTCATTAAGAGTAACACTTAAGTCCCCAGCTACTGCGAGCATAAGCGTTTGTATAAGGCGCGTGCTGGTTCGAGCTTGCAGCTCGGACCTTTTACATAAACTATAATTACTATCTTGGATCTATCTACAGATGAGTCGTAATTATAAATTCTACAATAACGAAGGCCTATATTTCGTCAGCTTTGCTACCATTAACTGGATCGATGTTTTCGTTCGCGATGAATACTTTATGGCGTTAGTTAGCAGCTTGGCTTGGTGTCGTAAAGAGAAAAGTATGGAAATATATTCGTGGTGCATAATGCCGAGCCATGTACATTTGGTGTTCAGAGCCAAAGACGCTAATCCGAGCTCACCTCAGCCCCGAGCAACGCCATGCAGCATTGAGCTCGTGGAGGGCGTACTTGTGCCTTAAACTAATGAGGGGCTGTTACGGCGGGAATAACCTCATTATTTCATTACAATCCGCATTAATAAAATATACATCATTGTTCTTAAAGTAGACTTCGAGGTTTTTAAAGTAGGCGTAGTTTCCTGTAAAGTAAGCGCCGTTGCAGATAAAGTAAGCCCCGTTGCAGATAAAGTAAGCACCGTTTCAGATAAAGTAAGCCCCGTTGCAGATAAAGTAAGCCCCGTTGCAGATAAAGTAAGCACCGTTACTGATAAAGTAAGCATCGTTGCTAATAAAGTAAGCGTGGTGGCTCTTAAAAGGTTGTAATTACTCCGATTCTCAGGTAGCTGAAGGAAACAGGGAAATAGCAATCGTCCTTTGTAGGACTAAAAAATAGATTTTTTAAATCCACAGAATCAAGCTAACATGCACAATCAACTTCTTTTGCAACCTGGCATTACAGGTACCTTTGTTTCTAATTTAATTAAACCTTTACATTTATTTTTATCCCTGATGTAACGGGTAGGCACTGCCGATTGTTATATATAAAACTGATTCAATTATGGATGCTGTTCGGTTCAAGGCTGAGGTGTTTTGCTGGAAAAACTTGTTGTACAGGTTAGCATTGCGGCTATTAAATAATGCCCCCGAAGCCGAAGATGCGGTGCAACATATTATGATGAAGATGTGGCAAAAAAGAGATGAACTGGATGATATAGAAAACTTAAAGGGATTTGTAATAAGAGCATTGCAAAATGATTGCCTGAACAGGCTGAAGAAGGAGCAAACAATTGTACAGCACCACGGACAGTTTGCGAAAACGCAATCTCTTTCTACCGAAGTTTCGCAGGGCAACATGGTAGAGCTCATAAAAGGCGCGATAAATAAACTGCCCGAAAAGCAAAGAATTACAATTCATCTCTGCGACGTGGAAGGGTTTGATACTAAAGAAATCGCAGACATACTGGATATAGATGAAGGCGCAGTGAGGACAAACCTTAGCAGAGCGAGACAAAAAATAAAAATGCAAATAATAAAACTTCAAGAGTATGAAGAGCGGAAAGTATAGTGAGCTTCTGGATAAGTTTTATGCCGGCACCGCAAGTGCGGAAGAGATTAGTTTGTTACAATCAGAAGCCTTGGTCGACGAGCAGGATATTTTATATGCCGAAATGCTGAAGGAGGAAAGAGGGCAAAAAATGGATTGGGAATTTGAGGATTTTATGAAGGGCATTCCCTCAGATAAGGTAAAAACTTTTCCGGCCCGGAGAGTATGGATGAAAAGAATTTTGGCAGCAGCGGCTATGCTGGCAATAATAGGGGCTGCTTATATCCTGTGGCCGCTACCGCAAACGGATAAAATGGCAAATGTACCTCCATCAAATAAAACGGCAGAACCCAATAAAGAGCTTAGGGCAACCGCTGTATTACCGGCAGATGAAATAGAAGACGCATCACCGGCAACAGAAAAAGTTAAAACAGCATCGAAAAAAAACAGGGACGCTGTTGTGAACACCGATAAGAAAAGACCGGTACAGAAAAGTATCAGGCAGGCAGATACAACAGGTGTTAGCAATAATTCAAACTCCCCGGAGTACCTGGTAATTGTAAACGGCCAACCTATTACGGATGAAGCAGATGCAATTGCCATAACCCGCGAATCACTAGGCATGATTTCGCAGAATCTTACCCTTACGGTAGATGAACTAAAACCGATAAGAGAGATAAAAATAAAGCTATAAGACACCCTGATCAGGAATAGTATATCATAAAATAAAAACCGGCATCCAACAGCAACAAAATCAACTTAAAGGTTGAAGCAAATAACAGAACAATAAAATACAAGAAAAATGAAAAAATTAACCACAATCATCGCCGTCCTTTTCTTCTGCGGCACAGCTTTCGGACAATTGAAAGACGTACACAAAATATTTGATAAATACCAGGAGGCAGAGGGTATTACGTCTATTAAAATAGGAAAGCCAATGTTTAACATGCTGAACAAACTTTACATACAAGACGAAGATCTGCAGAAAATAAAACCCTTATTAGGAAAGGTAAATTCTATAAATATCCTGGTCTCTGGTGGAGGTAAGCTATTAGACAGCCTTGTAGATTTGAAACCGTTTTCCGTAAAGCAAGGGCAGAATCCGCCCGGATTGCAAAATGAAATCAACCAGGCCGTAAAAAAATTAAATCTTATGGAACTGGTAACCATAAATTCCAGCGGAAGAAAAATAAAATTATTAACAGAAAACTCTTCAGGAGACGTACTGCACACATTATTGTTGTCTATTACAGGTAGCGACCAAAATGTTTTAATGTTGCTGGATGGGGATATACCCATGGCTGAATTATCAAAATTTATTTCGGATCAAAAATAATTTTTCAAGCTGTCACTAAGAGATTATGAACCGAAGTCTATTTCGCATAAAGCTTACATTTATTTTTTTACTTGCAGCAGGCAGTTTTAGTTCGTGCATTGTTTCATCGCGCAGTGATATTGATGTCTTCAATAAGAGGGAATATTCCAGCGCGGTTTCAGTGAAAACAATTAGAGTGCCCATGTTTATTGGCAAGCCGATCGTGAAAAATTATTTAAGATTTGATGAAAATGTGCCGGGTGACATTATCAGTTTGACAAACGGGATTAAAAAGGTAAGAGTCACACTTGCAGAAACCACCAATCCAAAACTGGTCACTGCCTTTCGGACTTCCATAAACAGGCTTTCCGGTGCAGAATGGCTCTCGGTGCATAATGGTTCGCAATGGATTTATTTAAAAGTAGATCAAAACGACCAGGACGTTATAAAAAGGATCACAGTTTCCATTTCTGTACCGGAAGCAAACCAGCTGGTTTATGTAAATGTGAAGTGCCATTTAACACCCGACCAACTGAGCAAACTGATCAATTATACAATGCATTCAGAGAAGGGGAATTCTTTTTTGGAAGGAGCCGGTAAAAAATTAAAGAAACCAAGCAATTAAAATCATGTGATTTACGATGTAAGGATGATGGATCAAAAAAGGAATATCTGCAGATAAATCCGGTTTATCAGAATTCGTCGACAGACCAGAAGCCTACCTTTATAGCAGTGCCAGAGATTATACTGGCGAGAAAGGGCTGCTTGATATCCAACTTATACAATAGCACAAGCGGACGCTTGCGCTAGATTGGGTGCCTATTTTAATGAATTGGTTCATCAAGAGAGAGTGGGAGAATCTTAATTACTGTAACAACAGCTGAATGTCGTTTTTGAACATCTAGGCATGTCGCTTTATTTCAGCATTTCGTCTACCTATCTAAGTACTTAGCCTACATTTCCAAAAACGAATTAAACTTTCAGTACAATTAAAGTCTATTAAGAAAACGGAAAAATGAAAAAGATACTTACAAAAGGCCTGACAGTAATAGTTGTTGTAATCGCCATTCTCGGTTATTCTTCTACCAGTAATGCAAATACCTTTAAAACCTTGCCGTTGGAAGGTGTTAAAAAACTTAGCATTAACGGGAATGTTGAAGTTATTGTGTTGCAGGCCGAAAACGAAAGCTTAAATATTTATTATTCAGCTGCGCAGGATTCCGCTATTATGAGTAAGGTCGGTGATAAGCTCAGTATATCTTCTAACAGTATAGAAAGGCTCCAAGTGGTTGTCACCATGGTAGAGTTATCATCAATAGAAACCCATGGCGATGCAGTTGTTCGCTCCTTGAATACCATTCTGTCAAACGAATTAACTATTGTGCAAAAAGATAAGTCGATTGTCGACTTAACACTCGACGTCTCAGAAGTAAACACAATAATTAATGAATGTTCTACTTTAAGATTATCAGGAAGAGCGAACAGGCAAAATATAGTAGTAAACGGAAGCAGTATATTTGATGCTACCGAATTTAAATTAGACAATAATTATCACCTGTCACGCAGAGCAAAACTTTTTGTGAATAGAGGAGGCGAGCGTGTAATTGTACGAAATACTTTTAGAACTTTAAGAAATAGCTAAAGGAAGAGATCGATGGTTTTGTAAAAGGTGCAAGGCAAAGAAGCCTTGCACCTTTTTTTATTTCACCCTTTCCTTTTGCGTAAGACAAAGCCTCAATATCTTCTTAAACACAGAATAACCATCCGATAGAACTTCGGGACACTACATGATGGATCAAAAGCTGGAGAACCTGCATCTGAATCCCGAAGCGTATCTTTACAACAGTGCCAGATTATGCTTGCGAGAAAGGACCGCTTGATATCCAACTTATACAATCGCGCAAGCGTGACGCGTACGCTAGATTGTCGACCAGCAACAGCATGTCAAGAATAGCAGTTCTGGCAACAGCACAATAAGCCTATCGAGTTATGGAGCCCGGAAGTAATTGATTAAAAAGTTAATTATATTCATAACAATCCCGTTGGTAGCGGGCTTTGTAACAGAAGCTCATTATTGGAAATACAGCAGCGCCATAGATTATTCAGACGGTGAAGAGATGCTGGGAATTGACTTTGTGTAATAGGGTTCGAGCTGCAAGCTCGAACCAGCCGACGAGGCTACAAGCTTCTTTTATTGCGGGCATTAAGCTAGGCTTTGGATAAGTCAGCCCTCAAGCTTAAGCAGCAAGCGGACCTTTCGACAGACAGGGATTTGGGCTTAACCATGTCGTTTTCCAGATCGCAAATCCGTATAATTACACCTTCAAAAAGCTCATTGGACAACCTGTTTTTAATAAGATTTTAATGAACATAAAAACACTAATACTACTTATGATCAATAGTTTGATCGTATTGGTGATCGCTGGGTTGTCTTTTTCGTTTTATGAACAGTTTTCGAGTGTTTTAAACGATCGCATTTTAGCGCAGTTAAATTCAATCGAGACCCTTGAAAGTATTCAGATAGAAAATCTGATAAAGACAGAATGGGAAAGTCTTGAATCATCTGACCAGTATGGCGAAAAAATTGATAGTACTGCTTTCGCGCTTCCTGATAGTATAAAAACGATCAGTGGCATCCACGATCTTACTCCTTATCATAAGGATAAAAAAGCAACAATAGGTTTTGTTTTGAATACCCAAAAAGGCAGAAAGATCAAAGTTATAGATTATAGCAATATACAAAACATCCTTTTGGAACGAACCGGTATGGGCGAGAGTGGAGAGACCTATCTGGTTGGCGAAGATTTTCGAATGCGTTCGGAGTCTCGTTTTTCGGATAAACAACCGTATGATATATCTGTAAAAACGCAGGGGGTATTTAGTGCGTTAAAAGGGATTAATGGCGGAGATATTTTTGAGGATTACAGAGGTGTACCGGTTTATAGTGTATACAGTCTTATTAAAATTTCACACTTAAAGTTGGTCATTCTCTCTGAAATTGATGTAAGTGAGGTTACCAAGCCTTTAGAAAAATTGAAGTTAAGGCTCATGACCTTAACTCTCGTCATTTTTTTGGTTGCTGTTACCCTATCTCTTTTCCTGACAAGAATTATTGTCGACCCGATAAAGAATATGCGTAATAGCCTGAGAGTTATGGCTAAAGGCGACTACAACCAAAACATCGAATACAAAAGAAGTTCGAATGAAATAAAAGAAATGTTCGATGCGCTTTCGAACCTGAAAGCCTCTTTACAAGGTGCTGTGAAATTTTCTGAAGCTATCGGCAATATGGATCTGAACACAATTTATAGACCTGGCAGTGCCAATGACGTCCTTGGGAAAAGTCTTCTAACGATGAGAGAAAAGCTCATCGATTTCAAAAATAAAGAAGATAATACCAGAATAGTAGCAAAGCGGCTGTTGGTAGATGGTTTGGAAAACGAAAGACGTCGGCTTTCGAGAGAGCTTCATGATGGTTTGGGCCCTTATTTAACTTCTTTGAAGTACTATATTGAAAATAACGTTAATAATGAGTTGAAGAAAACTGAGATGAAAAAAATAGTGGACGAGGCCATTTCCGAGATCAGGTCAATGTCGAACGCATTAATGCCTGCTTCGATAGACGATTTTGGAATTGGTATAACACTCACAAATTACATCGAAAACTTAAATAAATCAACTAGTATAAATATTGAATATGAGGATCTTACCAAACAGGAAGACTCCAATATTACTGACCATCAGGCAATCAATCTTTTTAGAATAAGCCAGGAGCTAATTAACAACTCATTAAAACATTCTAAAGCGAAAAATATCCGTATTACACTTTCAGAATTTGATGAGTTTATATCACTTTTCTATTTTGATGACGGTTTTGGCTTTAATATTAACACTGTTAAACTAGGATCCGGAATCACAAACATTAAAGAACGCGTAGACATTTGCAATGGTAAGATTACGATCAATGCTTTACCTGGAAATACAACTTTCGAAATTGAACTGCCGATTGAATTATGAATGAGATCAAGTTAATAATTGCTGATGACCATGAGCTTTTTAGAAATGGGCTTGTAGAAATACTTAAGAAGCATGACGACATTAAAATTGTTAAAAGTGTTGCTGATGGTTTTGAGTTGATGAACGTAATAAAAGAAGAGGTCGATGCGGATATTGTTTTGCTGGATCTTACCATGCCAAAAATGGACGGTTTTGAGGTTTTAAAAGAATTAAAAGACTTAAACGCTAAAATAAAACCTATTGTGATTTCCATGCACACAGTTGGTAATTATATAGCAAAATGTGCGAGGATGGGCGCTTACAGTTACCTGTTAAAAAATACCGATGAATCTGAACTGATCTTTGCAATTAGAACAGTCTACAAAGGAAAGAAATATTTTAGCGCTGAAATTTCTGAAAAGATGATAAACTTTATGTCTGCCCAAAGTGTCAGCGATAATGTTTTATCCAAAAAAGAGACCGAGGTTTTGGGGTTGATTTCTAAGGGGTTGACCACAAAAGAAATCGCTGCTAAATTGTTTGTGAGTTCGCGCACAATAGAAACCCATCGCACTAATATTCTTAAAAAACTGGAAGTAAAAAACACTGCCGAACTTATTAAAAAAGCCACTGAAATAAATTTGATCTAACTCATGAATTAAACGGCATCCGTATAAATACGGATACAAATAGGGTAAATTCATATATTACCATACCCCTGTCATCGACTGTAAATTTGTAAGGACAGTAAAAAAACAGTCATGAAAAAAGCAACATTAATTTTAGGATTGTTTGTAGTTTCCTTTGGTGCCTTAGCTCAAGAAAAAAGCGAAGTAAAACAAAGTGATCTGAAAGGTCCGGAATATAAAAACTATAAGCACTGGATGCATAAAGCGGTGCCAACAAAAATCCAGTCGGCCACCACTGTAGAAACACTCCAGGGGCCTGATTATAAGAACCGTCAGCCGGGTAGAGCTACTTCAAAAGTGGAACAGACCTTAGTAACCACTGTTGGCAATAAGCAGCAGGAATTGAAAGGCCCTGCATATAAAAACTTCAATCATCATACCGGAAGGCCAAATTAAAGGTCGTTCATTCGGTTCTCTGTACTGGTCGTAGCGTTTCGCTACGACCTTCCATATATAACCCCTCTCTGGGCTTAAGTTTAGTATTCTGCTTTTTCCTTGATTTCATCTAAGGCTATATGACTGATATCTCGACCTGGAAATGAGATCCTTTAAAATATAATATAGATTAATAATTGGACAACCATACTCAAAGGTTTGGATCTGATTACGAACAGGCTATTACCTGGTTCTTAACAAGTGCCGGAAAGCTTCGCAAATCGTTCGCTCGTTTCCGAACAATTCCCGAAGAATGTTAGGTGTTTTCCGAACGTTTCCCGAACAGTTTCCGAACAAATGGTAGGTTTTCCCGAACAACTCCCGAACAAACCCGGGAACACTCCCGAATATGGTACCTGTTTGGTAATATCCTGTCCCCATCCAATCCCGGATATTAGCCGAAGAAGCTTCGAATCATTCCGGTTGTTCGCACAGCAAGGTTGGCCTTTGGGTGGTGTACTTGTGCCTATAGACACGGTATTCGGTCTGAACAGGTATTGTGGATTAGCGAAGATTATCTGATGAGCAGTGCAGGGGATTATTCGGGAGAGTGTGATTTGCTAACGATTGAAAATTGTATGAAGGGCGATAGATTCGCTGTTCTCGCTTCATCTTCATTGCAAATGAGGCCGATTCACGGACTTAAGCCAGCGAAAGGCAGGTTTCTTGGAAGAGTTACTCTATATTTAGCAAAAATATTTTCCGGAACTTAACACATGGCTTCTGTACTCATTTTATTTGCCCATCCGGTTTACGAAAAATCAAGGGTAAACAGGCAGTTAATAGACAAAATAGCCGATCTCGATCAGGTTACCATCCACGACCTGTATGAGGTCTACCCCGATTTCGACATTGACGTTGCGCAAGAACAGGCATTGCTTCTGGCACACGATATCATTGTTTTTCATCACCCGTTTTACTGGTACAGTGTTCCACCCTTGCTAAAGCAGTGGATGGATCTGGTGCTCGAACACGGATGGGCCTACGGAAAGGGCGGTACTCAGCTCAGAAATAAAAAGATCTTCAATGCTTTTAGTTCGGGAGGAAGTTTTGCTGCCTATCAGAAGGAAGGACACAACAGGTATACCATTACAGAGCTGATGGCACCATTCGATCAGACAGCTTTCTTATGTAAAATGACTTATTATCCTCCTTTCGTAGTTCATAATTCGCATCTGTTGTCTCCTGAAGAGGTAGCAGTCTTTGCGGATCAATACCGTGAAATTATTACTGGGCTGCGTGACGGCAGGTTTAGTGAAGACGATCTGGTTAGCGCATCCTATATGAACTCGCTGATACAAAAATCTTATTCCTTGTAAAATGGATAAAAACTCTTTTTTAATACAGGCAATAGTTTACCTGTCTGCCGCAGTGGTGGCGGTAAATCTGGCAAAGCGTCTGGGCCTTGGCTCTGTTCTCGGTTATTTATTTGCGGGCATTGCTATTGGCCCATATCTTCTTGGCTTTGTAGGCGAAGAAGGGAAGGAGCTGATGCATATTGCCGAATTTGGCGTGGTAATGATGTTGTTTGTCATTGGCCTTGAGCTCGAACCCAATCTGCTCTGGCGTATGCGTAAGTTAATCTTGGGTTTGGGCGGTCTGCAAATACTGGTTTCTGCAATCGCATTGGGCAGCATTGCTTACCTGGCTGGTCAGGTATGGCAGTCTTCCCTCGTTATCGGCCTGATCCTGGCGCTCTCATCTACGGCTATTGTGATGCAGACCCTCACTGAGAAAAGCTTATTAAAAACCAAAGCTGGTCAATCGTCTTTTGCGGTACTGCTTTCGCAGGATATCGCTGTTATCCCTATGCTGGCTATTTTTCCTTTACTCGCTACACAGCAAACTAATGTGGTCAGTACAAGTTTCATAGCTAACCTTCCGGGATGGCAGCAAACCCTTCTCGTTTTAGCAGCCATTGGAGGAATCATTCTGGCCGGAAAATATGTTGTCGGACCTGTATTCAGATGGGTGGCAAAAACCCACCAGCGCGAACTGTTTATGGCAACTGCTATTTTGTTGGTTTTTTGTATCGCAGAACTGATGATCATGGTTGGATTGAGCCCGGCACTGGGAACCTTCCTTGCAGGAGTGGTGTTGGCCAACAGCGAGTACCGGCATGAACTGGAAAGCGATATAGAACCTTTCAAAGGATTGCTTCTGGGGCTCTTTTTTATTGCTGTGGGCGCTTCTATCAATTTTGGACTTATTGCCGCCAACCCAGGGCTTATTTTAACACTGGTTCTCGGCCTGGTGATTGTTAAGGGTGTTATCCTGTATGTTTTAGGCGCATTCTTCGACATTAAAGGCGACCAGAATATGCTGTTTGCTGTTGCATTGGCGCAATCGGGAGAATTTGCCTTTGTGCTTTTTTCTTTTGCCGGACAATATCAGTTGCTGGATGAACAAACCACCAGCGTTCTGGTCGCGGTTGTGGCAATAAGCATGGCCTTAAGTCCGCTGATGTTTGTATTGAACGAACGTTTGATCATGCCACGCTTCTTCACAAAACAAAAAGCAAAGCGCGAAAGCGACGACATCCATGAAACGCATCCGGTGATAATAGCCGGCTTTGGACGCTACGGAAATATTGTTGGCCGCTTTTTAAAGGCCAATGGCATTTCTGCAACAATCCTCGACAATGATTCCGACCGCGTCGATCTCCTCAGGAAATTTGGATTTAAAGTATATTATGGCGACGCTTCGCGCTTTGATCTGATGAAAGCGGCCGGCGCCGAAAGCGCCAAACTAATCATTATTGCAATGGATACACCAGAACAGTGCCTGCAAATGGTGAGCTTGGTAAAGAGCCATTTTCCTCATCTGAAAATCCTTTCTAGGGCATACGATCGCAAAGATGCCTTCGATCTAATGGATGCAGGGGTAGATAACATTTATCGGGAAACACTTGATTCTTCCTTGCGAATGGGCACAGACGCCCTAAGTATGCTCGGCTTGAGGGCCTATAATACACATCGGGCTGCTCGAACTTTTCTTCGTTATGATGAAAAAGCACTAACTGAACTTCTCAATTATCGTAAGGATACTTCATCCTATATAAAAGTAGCACGAGACCGCATCGCAGAACTTGAAGAACTGATATTAAGCGATATGCGTGATATTGAAATCACTGAAAGAGATAGCGGCTGGGATAGTGACGCTTTACGAAAGGCAGTGGCCGGAAAAGATGTGTCGGGAAATGCTTCTTCAAACGAGATTTTCTAACCAGGACACGGTAAAAGAACGTTAATACTCGACAAACTATCGATCGAACTATGTTTCCTTCCTTCCCCGCAGAGTCTCCTCCTTCAGGGACTCTGCGGTAGACGTTTTTTCTTGTCTTTAATCTACTATGCCCGTCAGAAGAACAATCTATGAATCTCAGGAGTTTACTTCATCACCTTCGCCTGTGCCCGATGGCAAAGCTGTTCGAACTGACAAACAGCTAATGCTGAGCATCTGATAGAACAAAAGCTTAACTACCTGCCCGTTCTGCAGGCGGGCATCCATGAAAATGCCAGTAAGGGAGACGACAGGTTGGTCGACAAGCCAGCTGATTACGAACATAGCACAGTGCAGTTTTACATATTGAATGAAGAGTGTCCAATTCCGATTACAACATATCTGGAATTACAGGATATTGATTTAACCATCTTAACTCCGCAGGTCCTTGAAAAAAGAAACTCTGCGGAAAATAAAATCCCGATTTCAAGGTATCTTTTTATAATAAATACCGTACAAGTCGTACCAAACATTGAAAACAGTATTTATGTCAAAAACAAAACAAAAGGCGCCTAAAAAAGATCTGAGACCGGTGATGACGGCAAAAAAGCATTGGATTGTTTATATTCTTCCTGCCGCGGTTGTAATTGCCGGATTAGCACTTGTAACAGGAGAACATCCTATTTTTAAAGCAGCAGGAGCCGGCTTAAGTCTGTTCGGCCTGGTTCTGATTCTGAAACGAGCAACTGAAAAATGGCACCTTACCGATCAGCACTTAATTATTGAAGAGGGTATCATGCCCTGGGCTAAAAATTACCATGAAGTTTCAGTTCATGATATTTATAAAACTCAAACGGACGCAAATCCCCGGTTAAAAAAGCTTTTTAACGTAGGAACCGTAAAAGCTAGAAGAAGAGCGGATAATTGCTTAGGTTTTAAGCATTCCTTTGTGGCAAACCCGGAAGAATTTTCAGATAAGTTACAGACGATCGTTCAGAAGCTTCCGAGCAATAATCTGAACACACTATATGAGCTAAAGGAAAAGGGAGCAATTTCAGAAACACAATACAATGTGATGAAATTAGGGCACATCACCCATCAGCACCTTTCTTAGATAACTTAAATCGACAACATACTTGGTCGTAGCCTCTCGCTACGACCTTCCATCTCACTGTCCACGGAGTTCCGTAGGGCTCTACAGATTCAAATATAGAGATGAGTCTGACTCGTTTCCCTCACGTTGTTTAAGTATGGTTCAAGTATGGTTTAAGTATGGGTAGTGTATGACATGTCATCTCTAAGTCGTCCTCGTTTGTAGCGAGGATGCAGCGAGGTCTGCGAATTTTCGCCGGTATTCTTTCCAGTTGTGTTAAATTTTAAATTTGGAGACCATCAACAGTATCCGGGAATCACTATTAAATCAACCAGTTAGCCCTTCGTTTACCTCAATCTTATATCCTTTGCCATGAACATTCAGAAGTCGTACGCTGGGGTCGTTTTCCAGTTTTTTGCGGAGTTTGGAAATAAACATGTCTAAACTGCGGCCAACAATTATCCCTTCATCTTCCCATACTTTTTGAAGCTCGGCTCTTTCTATCAGCGTATTTTGTTTGCCTGCAAGAATGTATAACACTTTTGATTCCTTGTCCGAGAGTTCAATTCGTTCATTACCATATTCCAGATAGTGATTGTCTTTATAGAATTTATAGCTCCCGATAGAAATAAACCGGGAGGTACCTGAGAGTGATTTTAACGGTCGGCCGGACGTCCTTTTCTGTCTGCTATTTATTCTTAGTCCCGCAAAAATCAGAAGGAGTGCTGTCAAACCGCCACCGGCCCCTACATAATAGTCCTTGCTTAGGGTATTAAGTGTTGATCTCCGGAAGGTGATTTTTATAGAATAACATCCTTCTGGCTGTTTCCTGCCTTTACAAGCCACCACATCAGTCTTTTCTGTTTTAAGAACAGCGAATCCGTATACCACCTGATTCTTTTGGCATTCTACAACGTTTACTATATAGTCAGAAGGTAACTGACTCCTTTCTACACCTTGCCGGATGATTTTTACAATAGAATCCGGTGTAAACTGAAAGCTGCTCTCAAAGCGGATATGATACTGATTATCCCCTGTTTTATTAACCGGTAAAACCCTCGAACTGCTATCACCGGAACTTAGTAGAATCTTATGCCCAATGTTTCGCATGACGATAATCTCTCTGGCAGATATAAAATCGCTATCGTCCGACTTGAAGCATAGAGTCGCAGAAACTACAATCAGAAGGAATGCAGTAATGAAAAGAAATGGAGACCTTAACTTCATACGTAAAAATATGCATTATCTATCGTCATAGCATCGGATGGAGCTGATTTTACATAGTTTACAATTCATTTTACACTATTTTACTAACAACCAGAATACGTTGTCAATTACGTTTGTAGAAACAGAACTGACAGGCAATGGAAAATAAAGGAAACGTTTAACATATCCCTTTTCTGTTTAAAAATTTTGTAATCAATTGTTCAATTAAAATTTAAGAATTATGAAAAGAGTCATCTCCGCGCTGATCTTGCTGCTGGTTGTGGTAAGCGGACTAGTATTTGCTAATCGTGAAATCAAAAATGAAACTAAGCCATCCCCAAAGCCCTTGTCCATTGCTGACACGAAAACCCGCCTGGAAGGCAGGAAAATATGGGAGGCTACTCCTGACGGTAGAAAGTTCAAAGAATGGCAGGCTTCTCCTGCAGCTCAAAAAGTGTATGCCAGTCATGATAAAATAAGGACGTACATAAATGCTTATTCCAATATGGAGGGCTTTGTAACCTCTCTTTCTTTTCGGTCGCAACCCATTGGAAAACCAGGACCAAAATGGGTTATAGTCCGCATTAATGGCGAACATTATATGATGCAATACAGTGTTAAGGATTTTCAAGCTTTAAGTAGCCTGAAAGTTAATGACAAAATACTTATCAGAAGCCGAAGCGCAGGGTATTCACCAAATCATCCATATTTAATTATATCGGGCGACTATATAGAGCGAAATGGTAAGGTACTTGTTAAACGTGATTTTAGCAAAAAGGGCGGTTGTTGAGGATTGCCGGTTGAGCGATGCTAAATGCCAGGGGTGTGATCAAACAGGAAATCAGGCTTTGAAGGATATAT
Organism: Paradesertivirga mongoliensis; assembly: GCF_024436395.1. Lineage (GTDB taxonomy): Bacteria > Bacteroidota > Bacteroidia > Sphingobacteriales > Sphingobacteriaceae > Paradesertivirga > Paradesertivirga mongoliensis. The sequence continues at coordinate 175,483 of NZ_JAFMZO010000004.1, forward strand.
TGGGTTTCTTCCCCGCAGATTCTCTTCCTTCCGACACACTGCGTAGAGGAGGTTGTCATCCGATGGTTCAGGCCAGTTTGCTATAGCCTTCCGATGACTTTAACGCACATCCTCGGTTCCCAGGCGCGAGAGGGTTTCCTATGTAGGAAACAGATTGCCACGGCGCCAACTCACAAAGCCTGCACAAGCCCCGCAATGACGTTATTCTGTTCTGTATCCCTCCGTTTGGAAAAGAACTTGCACCTTGTCGTCATTGCGAGGCCGAAGCAGAGCCCCAAAGCGCAGGAGCCGTGGCAATCTCAAGCCTACGGAGGTGTACGCTATAATATTTTTACTTCCTCAATTACGGTTCAATTTTCCAGAATTTTGTTGGATGGATTTTAGCTTAAAATAGTTAATTTACATCTTATAATCTTCATGACTTAACCTTATCACATGAATTCCAGGAAATTATTTGCATTACTTATACTCTGTGTTTCTTTCTCATGCACCAAAAAAACTGATCCCGGGGAAGATCATTTAATAACTTCTGATACCTTGATTAGTTCGACAGTCCTATACATAGATACTGCTAGAATTTACAGTACTGATTTAACTGGTGCGAACCGAAAATTGGTGGTTGGGAACTCTGGTTCAGATATTAAAAAAATTATATCTGCTTCTATATTGCCAGGTTCGGGAAATGTTCTGTATGCCTATTTGCCTAAGTCTTCTAATGTAACAAAAATCGCAGTTGCAAGTCTGGACGGAAGCACGACCAAATTAATAAAGGAAGTAACGGCCACGGTTCAATTTGTAAAAGGGATAAGCTATGACAGGATATACTATGGAACCCACACTGCTTTTCCAGGAAGTTTTGAGTTTCGATGGATGAAGGCTGACGCATCGTCAGATACGCGCAATAACTATACCCCACTAGCTCCTGTTTTACTTCGCGAAGAGGAAATTAGCAGTGAGGGAAGAGGCTTTCTGGTTAATGGAAGCAAGGTATCGACTTTTATCCCACTATTTAACAATAACGTCAGTCAAAATGAAAGCAGAACAGTTGTCAGCAGCACATCAGATTTTGTTGTGGCTCCCATTCTTTCCGCGAAAGCGAATAAAACCGCTTATGTAGTGAAATCTACCGTAACAGATCAATATCATATTAAAATAAAAGATATTTCGGTGGACGGTCCTGAAGAGACAGTGTATACTTTAACTATACCCTCAACAGGTGTGGGCGGAATAGTTAATCCAGTTATTCATCTTTGTTGGGTTAATGGCACTAAAAGCTTGTTAATTTCTTACGGCAGATTCTCTTCACCTTCTGGAGCGGCTTCTGATTTTACCTCTTGCCAAGTGTTGGACATATCCTTGGCTGCAATAATTAAAAGCTGGACTTTCACAGGCGACGGAAACATTACAATGATTGCTGATTAACAGTACAGATTTGGATAGCCTGGTGGTGTTACTGAACTCACTATGTCTTTGTATTCTAGATAACGACTCTGTACTCATCCTATCGGGACGTAGAACTGGTGAATTTAAAAGAGGTTTATCCAAACATCTTAAAGTAAACAAGCTGATGTCTTTTTATTTAGACTTCTTTGTCTTCTTCGTCAGTTTTATTCTCCAAATGAATTTCTAAAAAACACCAGCAACATTCCCACCGTCCCGACATTACATATGAACCATTATCAAACCTGTTTTCCCACTTTATATACCATGTAACTAACCCTCGGCTTACGCTATTCCAACCCTTTCCACCATTCCCTGAATACCTGTTTCTCATTCTCCATCCAAACGATTTCGCCGATAATAGGCGTGACTAGTGGGATGTTCAGTTCTTTACTAAAGCGGGAAACCTCATTCAGCGGCTCGTCCCAGCTGTGCAGGGCCAGTGAGAATTTACCCGAATGAACCGGCATGATGCGCTTTGCTCTCAAGTCTTTTCCTGCCTGAGCTACCTCTTGTGGCAGACAGTGGATAGCATGCCAGGCAATATTGTACTGTCCGTTTTCGAGTATGGCCAGGTCGATGCTGCCGAAGCGTTTACCTATCTCGGCAAAGTGTGAGTCGTAACCACTGTCGCCGCCAATGAATATTTTCTGCTTAGGAGTTTCCAGCAGGTACGACATCCAGAGGGTAGTGTTGCGCTTAAAAGTGCGGCCACTGAAATGACGGGCAGGGAGGGTGTGTATCTTAAACTCGTCGTTTACCACAAGGCTTTCATCCCAGTCGTGCTCAGAAATTGTTTGCGGCGCATATCCCCAACGCTCGAAGTGCGCACCCACGCCCAATCCGCAAACCACCTTTTTAACTTTTCCTTTGAGTGCCTTGATGGTTTGGTAGTCAAGATGATCATAATGGTCGTGGCTGATAAGCAGGTAATCAATCTGCGGGAAATCATCTGCACCGTAAGTGTTGGTACCTTCAAACGCCCGGGTAGTCCCGGGAATGGGGGAGGCGTTACCGCTGAATACCGGGTCGATTAGAATTTTAAGTCCATTTAGCTGTATATAGTAGGATGAGTGGCCGAACCATATCAGCAGATTGCTGTCCGCGGGAAGTTCTTTCAGGTTGGTTTGTACATAAGGAAGAGACTTTAAAGGTGTTTTGCGAGGGCTTCCCTTAAAGAAAAAGTCGAACAGGATGGCCGGCATAGAGTACCCTTCCGTAAGTGTGGGAGTAGGGCTGCGGTTAACGAAGACTCCCTCGCGGTAATTCTTAGACTGTTTCATGCGTTCCAGGCGCTTGCCCGATGCTTCCTGCCCGAATAAAGGCTGCCGCAGGTATATGATGGTGGCGAAGCTGAGTGCAGCCAGGATGGAGAATAAGGTGATCATGGTGTATTTTAAAATTTTAAATAGTCTTTTCATTGTTTTGCTGCGGTCGCTTAAATTCTTTGTTATCCAGCCTCTGTTTTTTTCCGGATGCCCTTGTGACGCTGTCTTCTTATACCTTCAAAGTCCATCTTCTGCAGTCCGTCTTGTTCTTAGACGATTGTCGCGGGTTTTTCTTTTAATTTTCCTGAATAAAAAATGATCCGCGACAGATATGGCTGTAAGTGAGGCGCTTGAAATTCAAATTCTAAGCCTGCCCAAGTCTCTTAATGAAGGAACTATGTTCTGTATCCATCCGTTTTGAAAACGAACTTGGCCCCTTGTCATCATTGCAAGGCTGAAGTAGAGCCGTGAGCAAGGGAGCCGTGGCATTTCCCGGCTACAGAGAAGGAAGAACAACGGAGACCCTTGGCTGCATACTTGCGCCAAATCGGGGAGTGTATAGCGCTTTAGCCGGTATGTTGACTAGCCGGTATAGTATTTAGCTTGTATGGCGCTGGCCTGGATGGTGCTTAAAGAAGAATGTTGCCAACAAAGCCCATCCCAAAAGAAACCTCTTCTGAGATCTAAACTGTTTTCAAATCTGTTTTAAATCCTTTTCTAATGCATTCACATAGTTATTTACACATATATGCTATCACCTTGATCAAATGTAACATTCCTTCTAAGTACCCCGCTCTATTTTTGAAGCGCAAGTAATATTTTAACCTATAAACCAATCGAATTTGATGAGAGAAAGAATCACTTTGCCGTATTCTTTTTTTGTAAATATTTCAATGCCCCCGAAAGGATTGCAACCAACCTATTCATTATTTGAAGGGGAATACTAATTACCGCAAAATACTAATCGATATAATATTAGCCTTATGACTCGTAAACCACTAAATTTTGCTAAAAGATTCACTCTAGCCATCTTAATGACACTTTCTGTATCTGCAATAGCACAGGACGGTACTATCTATCCGCTGGATGCACCTGCAGAGCCCAATGCTATTCCCCTGGGCACCGGAGGGGTCGATAATCAGCCGGCCCAGGAAACCTGGTTCCGCCAGTGGGGTGATCCAATGGCAAGGAACATCACCAAAGCCACATTAACGCCTTTTCTGCCGAAAGCTGGCCAGGCAAATGGGACAGCAGTGATCGTCGCACCTGGCGGCGGATACAGATGGCTATCCTTAGATAACGAGGGTTGGGAAGTTGCAAAGGCGCTTGCTGAAAAAGGTATCACCGCTTTTGTGCTCAAATATAGGCTTCAGCCAACTCCTGTATCGCTTGAGGATTTTAAGCAATCGATGACTGCTCCGCGCCCGGCTGCCGCCCCCTCTGCCAATAGGGGCACAGGTACAACACCTGCAAGGCCGGCACAACCGGATCTCTCTAATCAACTTGAGGACGCCGAGGCCGCATACGCGATGATTGTGAAACGAGCCAAAGAGTGGGGCGTTGACACTGCCAGAATAGGGATGATTGGATTCTCTGCCGGGGCAGGGCTTACCATGCACTCAACACTTAACTCTAAAACCATGAAACTGGCTTTCATTGGCCCAATTTACGGAGGTATGGGGCCGGTGCAGGTACCAAAGAATGCTCCTCCTATGTTCAACGTAATTGCTACGGATGATTTTCTTTTCCGCGGGCAGTTTGGCGTGATCGACTCCTGGTATAAAGCCGGTATACCTGTAGAGTTTCATCTCTACCAAAACGGCGGTCATGGTTTCGGGTTAGGCAATCCCGACAGAACAAGTAACCGTTGGTTTGATGCCTTTATGTATTGGCTGGAAGTGAATCGCTTCTTGACGGCCAAAACTACTAAGTGACCCGTGATGAGCAGCGCAAGCAACGATTCCCGCGATTTGGTTTAGGAACAAGTGGGATTGAAGAGCCATACAATCGCTGTTCTCAAAGGTATTATTGACTCAGGATTTGATGACTATCCCTGTTGCCCTGGTTCGTGTCCCCACGAAACAGAAATTGTTTCGGAACCCATCCGGTTGAGCCTGGTTTACTATTGAGAGTAACAGACCCTGGCCGGTAGCCAAATCCTTCCGTGGTTTTTCTCCCGGCCATTGTAATAACGAGGTTTTAACTGATCAATGGTTATTGTAGCCCCGATATGAACCTAATAGCTTTTAACGGTCTGTCTGATAAAACAGCGCTGGTACTCGTTGTAGCGTTACTTCCGAATAGTGTTCCTTTTACGTTGCCTTGGTTCGTGTCCCCACGAACAAACAAGTATTAGAGTATTGGTTTAATCGGTAAGCACCGCTGCCGGTAAAGTAAGCAGGGGTGGTTCTTAAAAAAGTTGTAATCACTCCCACTTATCATGATGAAAGCGCACCCTGCCTCCGTTTACTTAAATAAATAATTCATACCAACCGAAATTTGCCGAATGCTCGTAGAGTATCTTGTGCTCGAAACAAGTTCTAATGAAGGGGAGTATTTAATATAGCATTCTATTTTTTTCTTCACCTGAACTCCTGCAGCTGCTGAGTAGGAAAGAAATGCCTTGCGCATGCCCAGATCTTCGTCGGTTTTTTTTGATCCGTAGGCACCTCTGTATTCGTTTTCAAGATAAACATTGCGAGAGAGGGTGAACCCTGCTGCGAGGAAAGTTTTGAACTGCGCCTGGTTATATACATTATAGATTATTTGCGGATTAAAGGAGATATGGAGATACTCCAGATCATGACTGGTAGTCCGGTAATCAAAGGTGTTAATATAATAGCTGGTCTCATTCGTAGAAGCTCTTTGCAGGGATACAGCTCCTGCAAGTCGAAGCACAACCTTCTGAACGTGCTTGTTTACAAACGAATCGTAACCCAGCGAAATGCCAGGAAGAAATGCCGATGTATGTGTAGTTCCATCTTTTGCAAGCGGGTCATCTCCTTTATAGATTAACGGTGAAGTGGATAGAAAGGCACCTGCGAAAAATCTTGAAGCTGATGTTTTTTCTTTCCGCCTGGTATTTTCCTGAGGTCCATTAATTTCCCGGACTACGTTGAGGATATCCTTTTTTGTGTATTGTATCGACTGTAGCCGGCCAATTAATTTTGAAGAGTTCACTCCGTTGGCCAAAGCAAGCAAATGCAGCTTATTGGCGAAGATTTCCGCCCCTCTTACCTTTCTGTTCTCCAGATAGGGGTAATATTGCAACTCTTCAGGGCCTGTATCTATCCCTGGTTTTTGTATGTAAAACCGGGTTTTTATTTTATCTGTATAACTATAAAGAGAAACATTTTTGCCTTTTTCAATCACTTCAAGAAAAATAGTCCGGGTTTCGGACGTGGTATCTTTCTCCTCCGACAGGCCCGCCATCCTCATCGCTCCCAAAGTTATGTTTACAGTATGTTTTTCAAAGAAACCATTGCCGCTAATACCAAATGCCTGAAGCTCCTCTAACCCCAATTTCTCCGGCTTACTAGTTTCATCTTTTTTAAAGTGGATAGTTTGAGGAGTTTTTTCCCATTCTTTTAAATCAATCAAACCTCCCGATGTGTCTCCTATGGCGCGTACTATAAACCCGATTTTATAATTTGCCTGCGAAAATGCTATTGAAGGAATTACGATGGTAAGTGCCGATAACAGGAATTTTAAAGCAGTAGATCTGGTCATTGTGATATGGTTAGGTTCAGGCAAATATAACCGAAAATAGAATAGTCAGGCAAAGCTCATCTCAATGAATTAAAATCCAGAAGTATGCCTTTTCATGTCCCGTATGATTTTTTGAGCTTAGCCTTTTCTTCCCAGAGTCTCCTCCTTCAGAGACTCTGGCATAAACAAGCTCTTGTGCCTTAATCCCCTGGTTGTCGCTAATATGCAGCCTTAACCTTGTGGGTGGCGTACTTGAGCCTCAAACTAATAAAGTAATCGCGGTTGAAATGCTAAATATTATTCACCTGGCTGAATTCGATGCAGAGTGCTATTTAAACAACTGGTATGCCTTGCTCAAAAACTTTGGATATAAAGTCTCCCTCTTGGGCATATTCAGATAAAACAGTGCAATCAAATCATTTTCAGGATCAATGATATATTCTGTTCCATACAGCCCGCCCCAGGCATAGGCCGAGTTCGAAACCTCTGGCGCTGGTTTCTTATCTTGATTATACAGCTCAAAACCAAGCCCGAATTTAAAGCCTTTGCCACCCGAGTTCTTTTCTGGTAGCTGGTTGATCTTCGTCATCTGATCGATCGTTTCGGCTTTTAGAATTCTCTTCCCGTTAAAAGTCCCCTTATTCAAAAGCATCTGGCAAAACTTAGCATAGTCTTGTATGGGGCCGTTAAGTCCGATAGCTCCTTCAGCATAGGTCTGCTCTTTGCTAATCGTTCCTTGTGCATACATGTTTGAAGCGGGCTCAAGGTTTCCGTTTACTGCATTATATACTTTAACAAAACGGCTTAGCTTCTTGGGCTCAAAGTACCAGTCGGTATCGTTCATACCCAAAGGAGTAAGGATCGTTTCTTTAATATATTCCCGTAAAGGTTTACCTGAGATGCGTTCAATCATGTATCCGAGCATATTAGTACTCACATGATAGTTCCACTCACTACCGGGGTCGAAGCCGAGCGGGTATTTTGCAAGAGCCTCCATGTCGTTTTTCAAATATCTGGCTGTACCTGCTGTTCTTTGTCCCGGAACTGTCGCGCTGGCGGGTGCCCCCGAAGCTTTTCTGATCGAATCAGCTTTCCGTCTTTCAATCTGGCGAATTTTTCCTACCAGCCCTGCGCCTAATCCTGAAGAGTGCGACAGCAAATGTGCAAAGGTCATTGGCCGGGCAGCGGGGCGGGTTTCGTAAGTACCATCGCTGTTCACGGCGGTTACTACCTGATCAGATATCCCAGGAAAATATTTAGACACCGGATCATCTACCTTAACTAGTCCTTTTTCAACCAGAGTCATGAAAGCTACACTCGTAACGGCCTTTGTTTGAGAAAACTTGATGTAATAATCGTCGGGTGTGGCAGGGACCCTATTTTCAATGTCTTTCCATCCGAAAGCCTTCTTGTACACAATGTTGCCACCTTTGGCTACAAACCCTACAACACTGCTCACTTTCTTCTGGTCAACAAACGACTGCATCAGCGAATCAATGCTTTTGATTTTTGCAGGGCTTGTTCCGACTTTTCTAAGGTCAGTGTTCTCGGTGAATCTTTGTGGATTGGCAGCTGTTTTCGATTGCGCCACGGTATTTGAAGCACAGAAAAAGAAGGCAATGACCAGGGTATAGGAGAAAACTTTTTTCATTGGATATGGCATTTGTTAGATTAGAAAATAGAGATAGTAAAACTGCGCATTTATTTCTTACCAGATATATTCTGCATTAAATTCTTTATCAAGGACTAGTTGGAAGCCTCGCATCCTCAACGTTTCCGCGAATCAGCCAGTTAATCAGAAATATTAGTGCAGTAATACAATTTGAAAACCCAAAATATCACTTTGTAGCAATTGTAAATGAAGTTTCTTTCATCCCGGGAGATGTGGCGGTAACCTTTATTGTACCTTTCTCTCCGTTCGATTGGATTATCGCCAGGGCAAGGCCGTTAAAGCTGTTTCGTGTACTGCTTTTCATCGACACATGTTCCGTCGGGTTTCCATTGTCGAAGCCTATTAACGTTCCTGAACCTTCAATTTTGAGACTGATAGGAACATTGGCTGTGGGAACCACCCGGCCGTCGGCGTCAATTACTTCAAATTTGAGGTGCGAAACATCGGTGCCATCTGCGTTGATAGAGCCCCTGTCGGCCGATAAACGAATAGACGCCGGGGCGGAGGTTGTATGAATTTCCTGAACATAGGTCTTTCCGTTCTTGCGGCCCACCGCTCTGATAGTTCCCGGAGTATAGGGTACGTCCCATGAAAGGTGCAGATCTCCTGTAGTGAGTCCTACCTGTGGCCTGGCATATCTGTTCCAGCCTCCCGATGTCCCCTGGCGCGGAAATTCAAGCGCCTTGAGTCCGAATGAACGGCCGTTGACAAAAAGTTCAACACTATCACAATTGGTGAAAGCTATCACCGGAATAACTGTGCCCTCGCGTCCCTTCCAGTTCCAGTGCGGCGCCAGATGTACCATCGGCTTCTCTGTCCACTGACTTTGGTAGAAATAGTAGGCGTCTTTAGGGAAGCCGCAGAGGTCGATTACGCCAGAAGAAGAATTTCTGTTGGGCCAGCGTGATTCGCCCAGATAGTCAATGCCCGTCCACATAAAATCACCGATCACATAATCATGCATCTTCACAAACTTCATCTGCTGTTCGGCCTGGATTAATCGCGGCAAATCTATGGGCACAATGGTTGTGGTATCCCGCCGACCAAAGTATCTGCCCCGTATGCCGTTAACATTTGACACCTCAGTTCCAACCATCTTCCAGTTAGGGTGTTCGTGACGGTCAATGCCGTAAAAGAGCTCCCTGCGTTCGTGCCAGCGATCGGGGTAGTTGTAACCAACAATATCTTCACCTTCCAGAAAAGCTACTGTAGCTCTCCGTCCGTCGGCCGCTATTAAGTCGTTGCCGGTAGTAACGGGCCGCGTCGGGTCTTCTCGATGCAAGGTTTCTACAAGGCCTTTTAGCACCAGGTGGCCTGTAGGGGATCCTTGTTCGCCAATTTCATTGCCCGCGCTGTACATCACAACAGACGGGTGGTTACGATCACGATGAATAAAGTTCACCAGGTCAGTCTGTGCCCATTTTTCAAAATACTTATTATAACCAAACTTTACTTTCCCACCCAGCCACTCGTCAAATACTTCGTCTTGAACCAGAAATCCCATTTTGTCGCAAAGGTCCAGAAACTCGGGTGCCATGGGGTTATGCGACGTTCTGATAGCGTTACAGCCCATCTCTCTTAAGGTTTTCAAGCGTCGTACCCAAACAGCTTCGGGCACTGCCGCACCCACACTTCCGGCATCGTGGTGCAAACACACGCCCTTCATTTTTACCTGTTTGCCATTCAAAAGAAATCCCTTATTCACATCGTAACGGATATCTCGTATCCCGAAAGGAGTGACTACTTCATCAACCAATTTGGCGCCTTGCAGCACCTGTGTACGTACAGAATACATGTTAGGGGTTTCGACCGACCATAGGGCAGGTGTCGATACCTGAATTTGCTGTTCCTGCTCGGTTGTTCCGTTGGCCGCAAAAGTAAGAGCCGATTCTTTGCTCGCAACTTCCCGTCCCTTTGAATCGAGAATGGTAAAACGTAAGGCTCCGGATACCCTCTTACCACTGGTGTTTTCCAGCCTCACTTTTATCGACACGGTTGCTGAAGCCGAGTCGACTTTCGGCGTAGAAACAAATGTTCCCCATTGTGCTACATGCACTGGCTCGGCTACAGTTAACCATACGTGACGGTAAATACCCGAGCCGGAATACCAGCGTGTGTTCGGCTGCAAAGAATTATCAACACGTACAGCTATTACATTTTTGCCTGGTTTTAGATACTTGTCGAGTTTGTAATAAAAGCTGTTATATCCATTGGGATAATGTCCCAGGTGCTGCCCGTTTACCCATACATCGCTTCGCTGGTACACACCATCAAACTCAATCCAGACGTCTTTAGCCACCTGAGCCTTAGATAGGTTTATAGTTTTACGGTACCATCCTATCCCGGTAGGCAGATATCCGCCACCGCCGCCTGTCGGAGCATCTTGTTTGAAGGCATTTTCAATACTCCAGTCGTGAGGCAGATTTAAAACCCTCCATTGGCTGTCATTAAAGTTTTCGTTCAGGGCGCCAATAGTATCGGTTTGAGAAAATTTCCAGCCGGCGTCAATAAGCATTCGCTGGCGAGGGCCAGTGGCTGCTTGTGCAGAGAGAATAGTTAAGAAAAAGAAACAGGGAAGCAGAAAAGATTTCTTCATAGTAATAATAGGGTCGGTTTCACCGGATATGATAAGCATTTGCTCCCGGGTGCAGCTTTATTTATGAGATTATGTTTATGTTGCTAAAATCGTGTGACGGTGCCATTTCAAATTTATCTTATTTGTTATAATTTTTGAACTATGTGTTTTAAGTATATGTACCAGGAATATAGAGCGTCTTTCTTACACCACCAAACACAATAAGGTTGAGGCGCGGGTAAACTTCCGTGCTCTTATTTGTACTGTCTCGTCCTGAAAATAGACTAGTCCGGCAAAGCAGATTTCAATGAATCCAGTTCTGCTGGAAGCATTAAGGGAAGTCGGCAGACAAAAGAGCGTCTTCCGGAATAAAAATCATTTGTCGCTTTAGCCCTCATAAATGACGCAATCACCCTTTTACATTCTAGATCCTGTAAGCTAACTTTGATAAACAACAAAAGCTAATTATGAACGAAAACATCATCTGCTGGTTTGAGATCTATGTAAAGGATATCGAACGGGCGAAAAAATTCTACACTGCTGTATTAGGTACAAAATTTAGCGACAGTAGCGCCCCGGGCGACTCACCTGAGGGCATGAAGATGGCCTTTTTCTCACCTATGGAAAATCAGGGTGTATCCGGAGCCTTAATTGAAATGGCCGGCACCAAAGAAGGCGACGGGCAATGCGTAAACACTATGGTTTATTTCCCTTGCCAGGATTGCAGTATCCAGGAAGGCCGGGTAGCACCCGCGGGAGGAATGGTCAACCGGTCAAAGTTTTCCATCGGAGAATTTGGGTTTTGTTCAATCTGTGTCGACAGCGAGGGTAATCCCTTTGGTCTGTTCTCTATGGAATAATTTTCTTCCCCGCAGAGTTCGCAGTTTGGCGCAAGTATGCAGGGCCTTTTGTGGACTGAGTACTTGTACCTCATACTAAGATTGCCCGGATATCTAATCGGTACTGATTTGTCGCAAGTATGCAGTGTTGGCCATTGGTGGCGTACTTGTGCCTTAGAGCAACGAAGGGTCTACTTTAATTATCTCAATCATACTATTTAGCCCCGAAGGTATCTAATGAAGCGTCAAATGCATCGTGCAGGACCGCCCTCAGAGGGTTGAGCATTAGAAAGGTTGGAAGAAGGCTGCAGAAAATAACAATAGAAAAAAACCGCTATCATAGCTGCAGCGGTTTTTTTTGAAAAGATATTTAAACTGATTCCCAAACTTTTTTAATTACAATGTCCCGGACCAATTTTACCTTCATTGTAGGCAGCCAAGATACCAGCCCAGTTAGTCAATTCGCTTTTAGTAGCCGTGGTGTAAGGAGAATTAATTGTGTTGAGATAAGAGCCACCCCCATCAGGAACCGCAGCGAAGTACTTCAAAGCAGAGGCAAGAGCAGTTTCTACTTCATGGGTAGTAGAAGTTTTTTTCGCGACGTTTAATTTTGCGGCAATGTATTGGTGTGCTAATTGAACATAGGCATTACCTCCTTTAGGGGCAGTATTCATCAGCTCCAGGTACTTCAAACCACTACCGTAAAAAATCGAGTTCGCTAGATTTCCCCAGGTTGGATCAGCTTTCTTGCCAGTAGCATGGGTCTTCCAGTAACCTTGTGTATAAGTACAGCCATACACCTTTGGCAAGCAATTAAAAGTGATGTTGTCAACTGTACCCGAGCCAGTCATTGCATCTTTAGGATCTATGCCAGGGCCCAGATAAACTTCCATTTTAACTACCCCTGAAGTTCCACCTAAGTCAACAATTGCTTTCCCGTTATCACCTACCGCGGGTATAGCTACTTTTTTAAGTTGGTTTCCGGCCATATCGTAAAGAAGAACGTTGCTTGCTCCCTCGTAAGAGTCCACATCTACAACTGAGATATTGCTCAAGGCAACGGTTCCATAAGCAGAAAAGTCAAACACTATTTTTCCACCTTGGTTGTAGTCAAAGGCCGCTGCTGGGTTTGTAGTGCGATTGATAATCATCACATTACCTAAAGGAATATTATTCGTGCTGCCGCTACCATCAGTACTTATACCTCCGAAAAGGCTTTCAGCAGGTAAAAACTGCTTGTTGGGTGTAAGGATGTCATCGATTTGATTATGGTCCGGAACGGGAGTGGGCTGTCCTGAATCAAAGATATTAGCCACATTGGTCTCAGAATAGGTATTAACACCCGTCCTTTGGAAGGCTTGGACGCCAATTACTTTAGCAGATTTATCACTCATTACTCCATTCATAAATCCCCTGTTATCTTTGGTAACCTTATCAAAAGTTACTGTTTCACAGCTTTCACTTAAGATTAAATTGTTACTTAAGATTACATTCTGATTGGATTCTCCTGCAAACTCAGGTTGTACCAGTTCTTCCTCTTCTTTGCTGCAACCAAAGACCACGATAGATACAGCAATCAGCATGCTTGCTTTCAATAGATGTTTTTTCATAAGTTTAAAGATTAATGTTAAAAAAGTACCATCATATAACAACAGGGGCTAGGTTGTTATAGTTTGATTAACTTCTTAAAAGATAGACTAATAGGTCAACGTACTTCACCTATGAAAACCCCTGCAATTCCCTCTGGCCAGGCGTCCCGCTTGCGCTTTACTTGCAGTGTCGCCGGGTTAATAGAAATTGGATATTTGGAGAGCACACGCCACACCCACGCAGGCCAGCTTGGATGTGGGAAGATGAAGGTGTTATAGTTGGGAGTAGCCTGGATATGTTCATATCAAAACTTAGAAGGAAATTGGAAGTCGATCCGAAGGTTGAAATTTCTTTAACCTACATAATCACGGTTTGTGCCAAATCCCTGTGAGGCCGAAGATGGTGGGCTTATGGTATGTTGTGAGAATATAAACCAATCGGTTGAGGACATCAGTACTAAAAAAACATCCCCTTTTAGAGCTCGCTTTCTATAAAAAAATTATCTCAGCCTGATTCTGAGCACATTCATATCGGCTGTCAAAAAAAGCGTCTTCCCGTCGGCAGACAAGGCGCAATTTGAAACCAGCGAGGGAACCCTGATCTTACCCAAGATACGTCCATCTTTATTAAAGATCCATATCCCACCCGGGCCCGATGCAAAAACATTTCCCTGCTTATCAATTTTCAAACCATCGGGCAAACCCCGGTCAGTCTTGTTCGTGCCGAGGGTAGTAGAAAAGATCTTACCCTTAATTAATCTGCCTTCACTATCCAGTTCGTAGACATACCAGAACGGCTTTGCCCTGTCAGAATTGGCTATCAGTATTCTCTTGCCTCCCGGAAAAATCGCGATACCGTTGGGCCTGCTTATGGTATCCGCTAAAAGATCAACATGTCCATTCTTCGAGAGCTTATAAACACCCTGATAAGGCGCGGCTTTAGAAGAATCTCTGATGTTTCTTTCAAGCCCATATGGCGGATCGGTAAAATAAAGAGTACCATTTGGATGATAAGCAGCATCATTGGGACTATCAAACTTCTTTCCCCTGTAATTGTCGGCCAGCGTTACAAATTTTGGAAGAGGATGATCTAAAGATGCATCCATCATTGCCATTTTTCTGTCGCCGTGCTGACAGAGCACCAACTGCCCCTTTGGGTTAAGCAATAATCCGTTAGAGCCAGGCTCACCTCCCCGTGGTCTCGTTCCGGTATATCCGGATGGGCTCAGGTAAATTTCCTTACCCTTTTCGCTCGTCCATTTGTAGATGATATTCTTAGGAACATCAGAAAAGAGCAGCATCTGTTTACTTTCCACCCATAAAGGACCTTCGCTCCAGTCGAATCCTTCAGCTATAATTTCAGCTTTGAATGCTTGTGTTACGATTTTACGTAATCCCGGGTCAATTTCCTCCAGAACCGCTGCCGGCGGCGTCTGAGCGAGACATATGTCCGTTAATAAACTAAAAGCCAGCGCTGATAACAGCTTCGGGGTATTAATTTTGATTCGCTTGGTAAATAAAGACATCGGCTTTCTGATCAGGCTGAAGGTTTGCTAGACTTTTTTTGGAGGCAAATCGAATGCAACGGCTTCATGGTCAAAATGGCCGTTGTGAGATCCGTCACAAAACGGCTTGTTCTTAGAAAGTCCGCAGCGGCAGACAGATACAACCGTCCGGCCTTGCAAGCCATAGGAGTTCCCGTTCCTGTCCACAATCTCGAAATCGCCTTCAATTTTAACCGAACCGTTGTTATTTATAGTAAGTTTTGTAGTTGCCATTTTTTATTTTGTGTAAAAGTAGAATAATACATTCAAGTTAAAGGGACTTAAATTCAAATACTGCCATGATATGAATCCCGGATCGTTCCTGTCATTTTTTAGATCGTCTGGCTCTTTCATATTGCACCGGCCATGAAATGTCGGCGCCTAAGGTTTGAGCCGCTTTTAAAGCGAAATAAGGCTCTCTCAGCATTTCCCGGGCCAGAAGTACTAAGTCAGCTTTTCCCGAAACAATGATCTCCTCCGCTTGCCCCGCATCGTCAATAAATCCAACTGCCGCGGTCATAATACCGCTGTCTTTTTTAATCGCTTCTGCAAAAGATACCTGGTACCCGGGCGCCACCGGGATTTTAGCGACGGCCAAATTGCCTCCTGTCGAACAATCAATAAGATCAACACCCTCGTTACGCAATATGCCGGCCAGTCGAATGGAATCTTGCAGGTCCCAGCCTCCTTCGGCCCAGTCAGTGGCCGATATTCTGACGAAGAAAGGGTATTCGGCCGGCCAGACTTCTTTTACAGAGGATAAAATCTCCGTCAGAAGACGTACACGATTCTCGAAACTGCCTCCATATTCGTCCGTTCTGACATTGGAAAGTGGCGACAAGAACTCATGGATCAGGTAGCCGTGAGCCGCGTGTATTTCAATAACCTTAAATCCGGCTTTAAGCGCCCGCCCGGCTGCCGATTTAAAATCGCCAATCACTTTATCCAGGTCTGAACCCGACATTTCCGAGGGCTGCCCGTAACCTTCAGCAAACTGAATCGGACTTGGCGCCAAAGCCTGCCAGCCGCCTTCATTTTCCGGAATCAGTTTACCGTTTACCCATGGCTCCCTTGTACTTGCCTTTCTGCCGGCATGCGCAAGTTGAATCCCGGCAACGCTTCCCTGACTATTAATAAAGCTTGTAATCCGCGACAGATCCGCAATATGGGCATCGTCCCAAATTCCCATATCAGCAGGTGTTATACGTCCTTCCGGCGACACGGCGGTAGCCTCCATAATCACTAATCCTGCTCCTCCAACTGCCCGGCTGCCCAAATGTACCAGGTGCCAATCGTTGGCGAAACCGTCTACACTCGAATACTGGCACATTGGCGATACTCCAATTCTATTTTTGAGCTTGACGTTTTTTATAGTTAGAGGTTCAAATAAAGCTGACATAGCGATTGATTTAATTCGTGATTTGGACAAAGATGATTCCAATGGTCCATAGTACCCGTCAAACTTCTGCCATTTTCGGAGATCTTTCTTTGCTGCGATTCTCCTTTTCGGGGACTCTTCTTCTCGCAAGTTCTTTTTCTTTGCAAATGAAGATTATTTCCTAAAACAAGCTGCTCTGCTCGGCAGCCGGCCCTTTTAATTCCTGTTCATAAGCACGTATCAGCATGATGAGGTCATGCCCATATTGAGTTGCCTTTGGAGGTCCAACCCCTTTAACGCTACTCAACGCTTTAATGGTTGCCGGGAGCTTCTCTGCAATAGCAGCAACTGTTTTCTCAGAAAAAATCATACCCGGCATCACCTTTTCTTTTGCAGCTGTCTTATCCCGCCAGCTTAATATTTGTTCGTACAGTTTTTCGTTGGGTTTTGCATTCAGTGCTTTAAGGTAGGAGCGATCATGATTGCTGTCTTTATCTGTCGTAAGAGCTAAATAGCCCGCTGTTGTAAACGGATTAACAGAGAAATACTCCAGTACCCGGATGCGCTGCATCAGCCAGGTTATTACCTGATCTGCCTTTAATGCTCTGTCTTTCGATAAGTCAATGTAAGCAGGTAGCTGCTTGTGTAAGTTTTCGGTTATGCGGGTCAGTTTATCAAGAAAATACGAGGCCGCAGGCTTGCTTCGTTCCGCGTTAAGTTGTTTACTGAATTTTTCTGCAACCTCTAAAATCTCCTTTTTAAAATCGGGAGCCAAACTTTCGAAGCCCTGCAACCTCGATCGAAGCGGCTCAAAGTTGAATAACTCGCTCAGTAAGAATAGACGGTATTGTTCCTGATCCTCTTCGAGCCTGCGTTTATCCGGTTCAAGTACTGATGCAATTTTATTGAAATGTGCAACCGTCGGATCACCAATAATATTCTTAGCGGAGATCGGATTACGCAGCACCATGCCCGTCAAACTTCTGCAGCGGCTAAGGGCTACATACGTTTGTCCGTGTGTAAATGCCTCAGATACATCTATAATTGCTTTATCAAAAGATAATCCCTGACTTTTATGTATTGTAATGGCCCAGGCCAGCTTTAATGGTATTTGGATAAAGCTCCCCGCATTTGTTTCATTAATGGATTCGCCATCCATCTGATACTTTACATTTGTCCATTCTAATGCTTCAACGGCTATTTCCTTACCCTCTGGGCCGCTTTTAACAAATACCATTCTGTCTTCAACTTTAATTACGGTACCGATTTTACCGTTGTAGTAAAGCTTTTCGGCCGAATTGTCATTCTTAACGAACATTACCTGCGCGCCAACCTTCAGTTTCAAAGTTGTTTCGGTGGGATAAGCATCTTTCGGAAAATCGCCGTTAATGGTGGCTGTAAATTCAAATTCTTTCCCCGGTATTGCTTCAATATATTCATTGTTAATCTGCTGAGCAATGCCGTTGTGTGTGGTTAAGG
This sequence comes from Paradesertivirga mongoliensis, assembly GCF_024436395.1. Classification (GTDB taxonomy): domain Bacteria; phylum Bacteroidota; class Bacteroidia; order Sphingobacteriales; family Sphingobacteriaceae; genus Paradesertivirga; species Paradesertivirga mongoliensis. The sequence continues at coordinate 192,975 of NZ_JAFMZO010000004.1, forward strand.
TGATATATGGGTCTTCAGCGCCGGGCCGGAAGTCGCGCTGGTATCTGGTATTCAGCAATTCAAGGCTCGACGTGCTGATCACCTGATTGCGAACCTCGTTCAGGATATCAACGAAATCCTGCTCTTTCTGACGAAATACCTCACTCAGCTCTATCCTCACGTAAGGCGTTTTTTGCATCACCAGGCTGCTAAAAAAATATGGACTTGCATAATACCGGTTCAGCACAGCCCATTCCTCATCACGAATAATCGGGCTCAACTGCGACAAATCTCCGATGAGCAGAAGTTGCACACCGCCGAAGGGGTAGGAGGAGTCTTTTATAGTTCGAAGTATCAGATCAATCTGGTCCAATACATCTGGCCTTACCATACTTACCTCGTCGATAACTAATAATTCCAGGCTCGCAAGTAATTCCTTTTTCTCATCGCTGTAATATACTTCTTGTTTTACCTTGCCCGAAGGGATGACAGGGCCGAATGATAACTGAAAAAAAGAATGGATGGTCATGCCGCCTGCATTAAGCGCGGCCACACCCGTAGGTGCCACAATAGCCAGCTTCTTTTTTGAAGTCCGGCGCAGATTTTGTAGAAACGTAGTTTTGCCGGTGCCCGCTTTTCCCGTTAAAAAAACTAATGTATTTGTAGTTTCCAGATAGTCGCAGGCTAAAGCAATTTCCTTATTTGTTTTGTTCATTGGCCCCACACCAGACAATTTGCGCCGGTGCTGCAAAGATGTAGCTTTTTCGGTTTTAATGCTAAATTTTATAGCAAATTACTTGGGGCGAATCCGGATGCCCGGCGGCTGCAGCATGGTTTCTAATGTTTCGCTCTGTGCTTCTGCACTGATTAGCGGATCCGCAGCATTCGCTCTGGACTTAGCACGCGTTTTATAAATCTTTACCGCAGGTTCCCTGACCATTGCACTGGTGTGGCGAGTAAGGTATTTCTTAAAGCTTTAAGAAGAGGTGATTTGCTCCGACACTATGTCAGGATTCGCAGTTTTTGCAGTAGCCCTGCCCAGACCTTACCTTGACCTTACACAGACCTTACCTTGACCTTACCTTGAGCGAACCTAAGAGAGGGTGGGGAGTTCCGTCTTTGTGTCAGTTTTTTACCCCGTCTTCTTCGCGTTAGGGGATGGCGCATCCCCTGTTGGCTTCAACCTAATCTAAGTCTCTTAACCGGCAACCTGAACTGATTATAATGGAATAGAGGCGACCTGAGTTTTTATTAAAGTAACGCAATACTGTTCTGAATTTCAGGTCCAGCAGCGATAGAATAAATATTCTGATTATCTTTGGGTATAAACATATTAACCCTATGAAAAAAGGTCTTGTCTGTCTCTCGTTTTTTGTTCTGATAGGTATAGAAACAATATCTGCTCAGAGCACATTTATTAAACTTAACTCTATAAATGATGCAGATTCAATCGCATCTATTCAATACAATTATCCGCATTTCAGAGATGGCCGGGTCTTTTTCATCAATAACAGTAATACGCCGGCTAAACTCAATTATAGCAGGGTAAATGGTGAAATCCTTTTTAAAGATAAGAATAATGTACTGGCCCTAAACAAGCTTGAAACAGTCGAGATGGTTACAATAGCAAAAGATACTTTCTTTGTTTCGCCCGCTGGTGGTTTTGTTAAACAAATTGTGGCGTATCCAGCCGTTGCTTTAGTGAAAACATCGAGATTGAAACTGTTAGACCGGGAAACCAAAGGGGCTTTTGGCAGCTATTCAAAAGCTTCGGGAGCTAAAGCTATCACAACGCTGCCTGGCATTGATCAAACTGGCAGCAGAGTGGCTGTAGACGAGAATCTATCCTTTACTTTAACAGACACCTATTACCTTCTTACCTCTTCGAAAAAACTTATTGAGGCGAGTGAGAAGGCTTTTTTACTGGCCTATCCTGGTAGCAAAAAAGAACTTAAAGCGTATATAAGCAGCACTAATGTCAATTTTAATAAAGAGAACGATTTGACCAGACTGCTCCTTTTTGTGCAGTCATTAAACTAAGGCTGGTTGGCCATTTTCTTCGCAGTTTAGCTTTCCGGTATGCAGCGGTTAACCCTGACCGGTAGACTTACGCCTTAGACAGCCAATGACTTTAACACCGCAATAAACTTTTTCAACCCTAATCATGCCAAACGTTTAATGTCACTGCTTGCTGAAATATCCCACGTGCAGTCGCATGAAACCTTTCTCAATAACTTTGGATTCTTCTTTTAAGTTGAAGATTTTTGTTTTGAATTTGGCTTCAATATAATCACCTCTCTTGGTGTATGCCAATTTAACGATATCAAAACGAGAGCCTTTTTGTGAATCATTCGTAATGCCGGTGGGGAAGTTAGGATACTGCTGGCTATGGGTGCTATACGTGGTGTATTTACCGCCTTCTTTAAATATTACTTTAAGACTAACTCCATCATAACTATTTTCTCTTTCCCAGTCGGTTGCAAAGCCCTGCAATCCCGGTCTGAACAGATCAAGTTGATTTTCAGGATGCCACACGAAAAATTGTTGTGTCATGTCTTTTTTGGCGTACTTTTTACAGAAAATCGCGTCGACAGAGAATGTGGAATCGTTAGAAATAAAGTATTCCCGAAAAAACATTACAGAATCTGGATTGCCTTTGTCTAAGTGTATTCCGCCCGCGTCGATAGAAGCTACTTTCCTATTAGCCGGCCCACTTCCCCAGCGGTAACTACCACCATTGTCCTTGCATACATAGGTTTTGCCATCTATCACCAATGATAGATAATCGAATTTAAAACCATTAGTTTCTAATGTATCCACTTCTTCAATAGGTATAGCTAAGTGGTCGCTTTTTTTGCACGATACAATGGAAAGGATTGCAAGTAATAAGGTCAGGTAATATTTCATCTTAGTGTGTGTGTAGTCAAATATAAAAATTTTACCCGTATGTACCCTATTTGCATCGGCCCACAAACAAGCTTTCACCGAATCATGCCGGAAGATGAACACCGCTTTCCTTCTCTCCTTGAAAAGCATAAGGCATTTTATTAAAAGCAGCCCGGATGTATATGGATACGGAGGAGGATCGGAAATATTTGCAGCAGGAGATCATTATTCAGCTCCGGAAGCCGTACCGCTCATTCAAAGCTGAAAGCGAGTTCTCGACCTGGATGTATAGGGTAGCAATTATTTTATTGGTTGATTTACAAGCCGGGAGCGATCGAGTGCAAGCCCCGATTACTAGTCGTTTCTTCCTGGTTGGCCAACAGCCAAACAGCTCTGTTTGTGGTTCTGACTTTCGTTGTATTGAAGCCCCCGCACAATCACTTCGTCAGCCTCGTCAGAAAAACAAAAAGGGATTCCTGAGGTTGTCAAAAGGACAAACCAGCATTAACACCTGAAGAACATGAAAGAAGAAAATAACGGGCAGAAGTACTTAACAGGCGAAGAGATCAGTAATATTCTAAGTTCGGTTCAAAAGCCAGGCTTACGATATACAGTGGACTTATATCTGCTGGATTATATCAAGTGTTGCCTGCTGGAAGAAGGACAGCTAACCAACAATATAACAAAGCTTCAAAACGCATTAAACTACCTCGATAATGCTGCAGCTAAAAAAGATGTGGAGGATGTGATCAGCTCGCTTCAATGTGTACAGAAGGAGTACACAGAATACTTGGAAGATACAGGAATTCTTGCCAATGGTGAATATCCCTCCGCCAGAGACGCAGGTTCAAACTAGCTTCACTCAAGTTGAGGATACTAATGGATGTTCCCTCCCACAGGATGTCTGATTCGGAGTTTCTTCACAACCTCGCCCGACCTTGTCTTGACCTTGCCTTGAGCGAACCTAAAGGATGCTCATCAACTCTGTCGTGATGTCAGTTTTTTGAAGCAGAGCGCTGAACGTGAAGGCCTCTGCTTTATGATAACCCAGGCAGTGAATAACTGACCAGTAACTTTATTTAATTAAAAATGAACTGGTTATAAATTGCAGAGCAGCAAGCTTTTTTATTAAAATACCCCCATAAACAACACATTCTCCCCCCGTTCGGCTAACCATTTTGTTACGTATTTCGTGTTATCTCTAATTCTTTTCATTATACAATATTAGAGGGAGCAACTACTTAACTATCAAAAACCAACTAACTAATCAACTATGAACAAATTAAAGCTATTTGCAACAGCGTTATTGCTCGTCGCAATTATTTCCTCTTGTAAAAAAGAAACAAGCAGAGAAAGCGAAGCTATCACTAGTGCTTCATCAAAAAAAGCTGCAGAAACTAAAGCTACATGGGTAACAGTAATTCCTGCCAGCTCTTTTAGCTCGTTAAGCACCTACTGGAACAACTTGTATCCATGGGGATCTGATCACAATGGAACTGCCCGGATGAGAACTCAAAACATTTCTGTATCAGGCGGAGTACTTACTTTATCAGCAACGCCTACGTCAGGTGTCGGTAACAGTAATAAAGATCCTTATTTACCAATTCATTACTATTCTGGAGCAATTCACTCAATCGTGAAGCCGGTAGTCGACGCCTCATGGCCGAAATGGAGGTTTTCAGGTGAATTCCAGGCGCCATCAACAAGAGGTACGTGGCCAGCATTCTGGATTACAGGCGCCGATTCATGGCCGCCTGAAACTGATATCCTTGAGTATAAAGGAAGCGCAACAAACTGGTGTAACACCTACGATGGCGGGTGGGAGAGTACTGGTGTAAATATTTCCAGTCCTGGCAACTGGCATACTTATACCGCTTATGTATGGAGAATTGGAACAACCAACAATGTAACGGTGGAATACTGGATTGATGGTGTAAAAAGGGCTACTCACACAGGTACAAACTTTGTGGGCAAACGTTTCAACGTTATCATTAACCTTCAAATGGAAGGCTCTTCAGGTTCTCCTGGTCCAACCGGAACAACCTATTACCGCGCAAGAAATGTAGTAGTTCAAAAAAGCGCAACGTTATAATTATTAAAAATGCTTCCCTGATATTCTATAATGAGTAGGACAGATTTAATATTACTACCTGTATGGGCTGGCCTGTTTCAGCCCATACTATTTAAGCTTCAGGGTTCCCCGAAGCTTTGTCCAAAAAGTACACACAAGTTGTTTCCCGACCGTAAAGTTCAAACGGGTCAAATTTAATCTCCCATAGCTTCAGGCTGTTATCCCGATCAGGTGTCTTCCGGCAGTTTTTAATGAAACTTAGCTGTAAATCTTCCGTATTCGCCCTCCATATGAAGATTTTACAAAAATTATTATTGTTTTCCTTACTTTCATCGGCAACTTTTTCTGATGCATTTGCTCAGCAGTCTGAAAAAAAAGTTTCACCTTTTCGTCTTCTAATCCGGGGCGGCCTGGAATCTGGCGGCGATGATGTGGCGGAAATTTATTTTGTTGATGGAAGCACACAATCTGTAAAGGCAGGGCAAGGAGCCTCTGTAGCAATTGGAGCAGAGTTTCAAGTTCCCGCGTTGAAAAAGCTACTGTTTCATGCTACGGCAGGCTACAAATTTGTGACGACTAAGGCCGATAACGCGAATATTAGTTTGTCAAGAGTGCCAGTCCAGTTTACTGCGAACTGGATGGCGACTAAAAAGCTACGTTTCGGTGCGGGATTAGTCTCCCATCAGGGCATTCGTTTTAAAGCCGATGGGATCGGAGAAGACATAACTTTCCGCGGCGCCCTGGGGCCCACTGTTGAGCTGGCATATAGCGCAATAGGACTTACTTACACTGCTTTAACTTATAAAGATCAGGCTAATAACAGGTATTCGGCTAATGCCATCGGCGTTTCAATTACCTTTGCACTCCCGAAGAGATAATACTTCTTTTTTGCGCTTAAGCCCAAGGGGGCTAACGATCTAAGTTTTTTTTACTTTGATCGCATTTAGCCCCTTTTGTCCCTGCTCGGTTTCAAAACTTACGCTGTTGCCTTCTTTAACCGGGTCAATGAGGCCATTGATGTGAAAAAAGATGCCTTCCTGCGTTTCTAAGTCCTTAATAAAACCAAAACCCTTAGACTCGTTGAACATGGTAACTATGCCTTTTCTCACCGTATCGTGAGGTATAGCTTCTTGCCGGGCAACGCCGATCTGGATGTCTTCAGAATTGATTTCTTTTCTCTTTTTAGTGACATCAGGAGGCGTCGAAGTAATGTTCCCATTTTCATCCACGTACGCCATCATTTCTTCCAAACTTTTTCCTTTGGTGACATTGGCTTTGCGGTCTTCGGCTTTTTCCTTCTTATCCTTAGCTTTCTTTAGCCTTTTTTTCTCTTTTTCTTTTTTACTGAAAGTTTCTGTTGATCTTGCCATATTTTAACTTTAACAAAGATATTGTAATTCCTCGGTTTGTTGGATATTTCTGAGCGTTCCTTGTGTCGAAGTTGTAAATAACTTTGAAATATAAATTCAGCCCTCAGCAAAAAACGGTATTTCGCATTGTTTGGTGTATCAGTCAGGCATTTAATACAGCCCGTCAACAAAGAGCTTTGGCCGCCGGTAGGATGGATAAAAACCGATTCTACCAATAATATGTTACTTTACTGATCACATACTATGAGTACAATCAAGAACCTCGATAAATTATCCGGATTATTTGAAGAAGATATCTTACAGAAACTGGATGCGGCCGCCGCTGTACATTTAAAGCAATCTAATATTGAGTTTACAGTAGTTAGAATGGATGATAAAAGTGTAGTGGTAGACACCGAACAAGGGAAAACCAGTGGCAACTATGCCAATTTTAAAACCTTGATAAAGAGAACACGGGAAGTGTTTGACAAATTCCTGCCCTCCGGTTACGAATTACTGGTTAACCCCAGAGAGTTTGCCGAATTTGCAGCAACAACTGTTACGCCGGCATGGATTGACCGACAGATGCTTGAAAAAGAAGTTCGGATAAAGCAGATAGCTTTTGACACCGGACTTGATCGAAAAGATATCTCCGGATGGGTAACAGGCGAGAGAAATATGTCTCAGATTGTGAAGGCTATGTTCTACTACTATTTCAAGAGTTTGAATTAAGAGCTGGTCATTCTTCTTTCCAGCGAAGCCGAACCGAACAACCATTCGTCTTTGCGAGGTGCCATGCTGGCCTTTAGCGGGCCGTGACACGGTGATCTGCCGCCGATGCAGAACCAGCCAAAGTTATACCCGCTCTCCCTACTCCTTACAATAACTCTGAACTAGAATGGCCGGAAATTAGGTCGGCTGGTTAAGGGCGAGAAAGCCCATGGAACAGAGCTTAGTATTACCAGAAATCCAATGCTAAACCAAACTGCGGTGGTTTTAAACTTTTCAAGATCGGCTTGCTGACGCTTTGCTTTTGCAGATCCGATGGTAATGATCAGAATTGCAATAAACATCATTAAGCTATGTTCCATTCCGAAAAAGCGGATTTCCCGTAAATGGACCGCGTCTTTAAAATTATGTAAAAAATAGCCGGTTATCGGACTGACGAAATAGAGCCCAAGCCCTAAAAGGAGCTGAATATGAGCTATAGTGGTGGTCCAATGCCTTAAAGAGTTGTCAAACCTTGTAAAATCTCCCTGGGTAAGCCAGCCGCGATACGAGCGAAACATTGCAAAAACGAGGCTCGCCAATACAAGCCATCGAACCAATGAATGCAGTGCTAACAATGTTGAATACATATTGTATGTCGAAACAAACTCTGCAAATATAGATCTTTCAGCTGTTGTTGTCCCTTTTACCTCAGTGGCAATGATCTGCCGCTGGTATTCTCCATGACATCCTGGATAATATTTTCTGGTGCAGACTCTTCTGTGCTCAGGGTACGGATGCGATAGAGGCTCTGACTTAGCAGAAATTTGGCCGGTAAATTGAATTAGAAGTTGGTCCCAACAAAGGCAGGGAACTCACGTTAATACTGCAAGCTTAATACAACGGCCGTTAAACCGTCTTGACTTAACCGTTAAGTTCAGGGTTAAATTTCTATATATGCGGGTCCAACAAACAATGAAGAATTATTATCCGGCCATCCTGATATTCGTAAGCTTAGTCACTTTTACCTTTTATACTTATCACGAGTTAGCCGCTACCCGGAACGCAAGAAGGGAAAAACTTTTCGAACAACGTGTTTCCAGAGTGACAGAGTTGTTAAGGAAGCAAATAATCGACTATGTGCAAATTTTAAAAGGATGTCAGGCGCTCTTTCACGCCTCAGATTCTGTGACGGCGGATGATTGGAAAGAGTATGTGGAAACCCTTTCTTTGTCCATGGACTATCCCGGTATACAGGCCGTTGCATATGCTGAATATATTGACAAGTCATTCATTCCCGCAATTGAAAGTGATGTCAGGAGAGGCGGGTATCCGGAATTTAAGGTAAAATCTAACTTCCAAAGTGATAAGCTCACCCCAATTATATTTATTGAACCCTTTACGGGACGAAATCTCAGAGCGTTCGGCTATGATATGTATAGTGAGACAAGGCGGAGGGAGGCAATCGACAGGGCGCTGATAACCGGCCAGCCGGCTTTGACCCGGCGAGTAATATTAGTTCAGGAAACAGAAGAGAATATCCAACCTGGCTTTTTATTGTATCTGCCTATTTATAGGAATCATGAAGCAACACTTACAAAACAACACCGGAAAAAGAATATTAAAGGATTTGTTTACAGCCCTTTTCGTGCTAACGATTTAATGCAGGTGGTTTTTAGCAGATTCACGGATTTACATATTGAAATTTATGATGGAAATATAGCGGCGAGTCAAAACCTGCTATTTAAGTCTGATACTGGTGTTTATGCTTTAAAAGCAATAAAAAGGCGAAAAAGAAGTCTTCTATCTGATTCCACAACTTATATCGCCGGAACACAATGGAGAATGATTGTACTGCCAACGGATACGTTTGGCTCTACAGTGGAGAGCCGCGAACCAGCTTTAATTTTAGCTTTTGGATTGTCTATCTCTGTCTTGCTGGCTATCCTTAGCATTCACATCATCAGAAACAAAACAAGGGCAGTTGAAGATCTGCAGTTAAGCAGAGAAATTGAACGCAAAAAAGACGAGTTCATCAGTATTGCCAGTCATGAGCTCAAAACTCCCCTAACGAGCATTAAGGCTTATCTTCAGTTATTAGAAAGAGGGGACCTAAAGAACAATGAATATAATTTTGTTAAGAAATCACTTGCCCAGATTAAGAAGCTTAATAATTTGATAGCAGACTTGTTAGATGTATCAAAGATTCAAGCAGGAAGTTTACAGCTCAACCTGGGAGATTTTCCATTAAAGGAATTAATCTATGAAAGTATCGAAGCTGTTGGACATATGTACTCAAGCCATGAGATTGTTTTGGAGTCAGAAGTGCCTGAAATTAACCTCCATGGCGACAAATTCAGACTGGAACAGGCGCTTACCAATCTTTTAATTAACGGCATAAAATACTCCCCCAGATCGACCAAAATTTCTGTAAGCGCTACACTGGATAACAATGAGGTGCAAATAAAGGTAAAAGACTCAGGTATAGGAATATCTACTGAAAGCCAGGGGAGGATTTTTGAAAAATTTTATAGGGCTGAGGGGCTTTCATCAAACCTGTCAGGCCTTGGCATGGGCCTCTTTATATCAAACGAAATAGTGGGCCGGCATAATGGACGTATTGCCGTAATTAGTGAAGTTAACAAAGGTTCTGTTTTTATAATTAAGCTGCCATATTCGTAAGGCAGCTGAGTTTTGAGATAAATATGGAAAGGTTATCCGCTTACTCTTTTCTTGTACCGAATCTGCTTTGCTGTCCTCCATATAACGCCACAATTACCATGGCAGTTCCGGCTATGGTGTATAGGGTTATTGGTTCGTCCATGATTATCCAGGCATAAGCGAATCCGAATAAGGGGCAAAGAAACAACCATAGAGATGCTTTAACTGCATCGATCCGTAAAAGGTGGAACCAGCAGATCAACCCCACAACGGAAACAGCGAGGCTGAGCCAAAGAACAGAAGCAGTAAAGCGTATATCCCAGTTTACCTGATCATAGCTACTTAGCAAGAATGTAAACGGCAGCAGAAAGATGCCTCCCAGAAATACCTGCCAGCCGTTGATAAGCAAATTGGGTAACCGCCAGTTAACCGATGCATAATAAACGCTGGCAAATGAAACCGCCACCATACTCAGGAGAAGAAGGAGAAGCCCTCCGATGGTGCCATAGCTATTCTCGAGCAAGGGCCAGGCTGCAAGCACAATTCCTGCCATACCCAGAACAATACAGAGAATTTCTATTAATGATGGTTTTCTATTCAGCAAAAATGCAGAGAGGATAACAATAATAAGAGGGTTGGTAGAAACCGCCAGACTTCCAATACCAGCTGCGGTATTTTTCATGGCATATACATACAAGCCGAGGTACAGACTCGTGTTTAGAAGCCCAAAGATGCCGAGTTGTCTCCACTCTACCTTATTTGGCAAACGATAATTATCTCCTGTTTTCGTCAGATAGGAGAAGCCCAACAGAATAAATCCGGCAATGAAGAACCGTATATTCGCCAACACGAGGGGAGGTGCTGATTCTACTCCAAACTTCGTAGCGACAGAAGCTGATGCCCACAGAGCAGAAAATATAATGCCTATTAATACCTGTTTCAAAGTGCGACAAATGTAAAGCTAAGCAGCAAACTGCGCCACTGTGTTTCGTTTCTTTACATTGAGGTAACCGTACCCTGCCTGCTTTGCAGCATATGAATTCGGAAACAATTGTAGCTCAGCAAAATTTCTAAGAAAGACTCTGCGGGAATAAAGCGTCTTATAAAAAAACTTACCACTCGTCTGTCCTGAACGGAGATGCCGGCAGGTTTTCCTTGCTGCTGTAAATGCTGATCAGCGGGTTTTTTGCCCATGCGTACCGCACAGCTACCGGCTTTGTTATATCCGGACTGCTCACCAGAATAGTATTGCCTATTATTTGAGCCTCAGCCTGAACAAACTTTTTGTCCTCGCCTGCAATGGCAAAGCCCTGCAGCTTTCCCGATTTTGCTGTCAGGCCCGCATCGGTGTGTTTGAAATATAAACGAATCTTATTTCCTTCAACCTGCAATCTATCATACAAAGGTCCCGAATAGGCTACATCTTTCTGGCCATATGCCAAAGCCAGGGCCGCTAATGAAAGTCTTCGGCCAATTTCTTGCTTATTTTTTGGATGTATGTTTCCGGGGTTTTGAGGGTCTGCATTGTCTATGGCCACAACCATTGCAGTATTGGGGATCGAGAGATTTTTTCGCTGAGCGTCTCTAACAGAAACCATCGGATCTTCCTTCACCGGCTCTGTGATCAGATTCCCGTGGTTTGCCAGCTGGACGTAAATGAATGGAAAGTCGCCCTGTTTCCATTGCTTTCTCCAGTCGGTTATTAAGGCTTCCATGATCTCCCTGTAAATGTCCGCCGACGGATAATTTGACTCACCCTGGTACCACAGGGCGCCCCGTATAGCGAACGGAGCAAGTGGAGCTACCATGCCATTCCACATCACAAACGGACTGTGCTGATCCCGCTCAGGGTTAACAGCAGTTCGCGGTTTTCTTGGAGCCGGTTTGCCTTCAGCCCTTGCTTTTGCAGTATCCAGTCTCCACTGATTTAGGTCCCTTGCTGCTTTATTGAGCAGGGCAGTATCCGTGTTCGCTTTTGCATATTGCTCAAGCTTATCGCGAAAAGCGGTTAAAAGTCTGGTAAACTTCGGGTTAGCCTCTAAGGCGGGCTTGCTGGTCCATGCCTCCGCGGTACTGGCTCCATATGCTGTTACTACAAGGCCAACCGGCACTTTAAGTTTTTTTTGAAGATTGCGCGCAAAGAAATAGGCCGCTGCCGACATATGTCCTACAGTTTTTGGAGTCACAATCTCCCAGCCAGGTGTTTTAATTTCGTCCAAAACCGGAACACTCGGCGTGAAGTCTGCATCAATTACCCGTATTAGCGGATAATCGGCATTTGCCAGTTCTTCAGCTTCATTAAATACTCCGGCCCAATTACGGTCTTCTTTAGCCACGGTCATGTCCATGTTAGACTGGCCAGAGCAAAGCCAGACCTCGCCTATATAAATATCGTGAAGTGTTAGGGTGTTCTTCCCCTTTACGGTCATAATGTAGGGGCCGCCCGCCGAAAATTTATCAAAATATAACATCCACTTACCATTTGCCGCAGCAGTAGCTTGTTTCGTTTGTCTGTTAAACGTTATTCTTACCTGTTCACCCGGGTCAGCCCATCCCCAAACCGGCACCGGCTTGTCGCGCTGAAGAACCATATGACTCGAAAAAACACTGGCAACCCGTACGTTGGCTTTGAGGTTTTGAGCGATCAGAAATGCAAATAGCAGACAGGAAATTTTCAGCGATTTCATTGTGCATGTATAAATTGGTTGCAGCGAACATGGCTTTTATAATGATAAGATGCAAACGGAGCGGCCAAAAGAACTGTAATAATTTAGTGATAGACGTTGAATCTTCTATCTGCGGACGAAGCAAACGAGGAGGAATTATCGTCTAATTTTAAATAAGTCTCACCTGAACTGTTTAGGCTTTAGCCTCTGAGCCGCAAGTTCTGCCACCTCTTTTATTCGGTTTTCTCTGGTTTGGGGCCGTTTCGCCAGCGCAATCCATGTCAGGATCATCTTTTTTGCCGACTTGCTTAAACTGAAGAAAAAGTCGCCGGAACCCGGGTGTTTTTCGAATTCCTTTTCGAGTTCCGAAGGTATCTCCAGTTTCTCAACCTCATCCAGGACGGTCCAGTAACCGTTAGCTTTTGCAATCCTGATGCTTTTATAACCCGCTTCTCCATTAAGCCATCTTTAATAAGTTGCTCTACTTTCGCTTTATTGATCTTAGACCACATACTGTTAGCCTTCCGTTTAGTAAAGAACTGTACGAATTGCCGGTCGTCTACAGATTTTCTGGTACTGTCTATCCAGCCAAAGCAAAGTGCTTCGTCAACTGCTTCGCTCCAGGAGATGCTTGGTATATTCGATTGCTTTTTGTACTGAACAAGCCAGACAGATTGCTTTAAAGTATGGTTGTCTTTTAACCATTGTCTCCATTCTTGTCTGTCCTTTGCATAAAAGGTCTCGGCTTCTGGTTTTGTAAGTTGCATTTTGGATTTAGTTACGCAACACACAAGTTTTTAAATATCGTCTATACATCATGTGCATGCGTTGATTGTGAATAGATTAAAAATAATGTTTAATCGATGCCGGAATTTTATAAATTTACGGTAACCAAGATATAAACTATTTCATTCTGAAATAATCTATCCATATTAAATCATTTCAGGAAATAGGTTTGTCGCCTGTTAAACCGTTTCATGTGTTGTTTAAATAAAGGAAATTGTTTTGCTCTCCTGCAGATTGTCTTTATGCTGTTTGCGGGTATGTGCTACTGTCAGCCTGCGGGCCTGAAGTTTGTACATATAACCTCTCAGGATGGCTTGGCCCAAAATACCATTCATGGAATAATCAAAGATAAGTATGGCTTTATGTGGTTTGGTACCTGGGACGGACTGTGCCGGTACGACGGATATTCTTTTAAGACCTATATGTATGATCCGGATGACCCGACAAGTATTAACAACAACCGCATACATAATATCATTAAAGACAAAGACCAGAACATATGGATACGGACCTTCGATAACGACGCCTTATGCCGGTACAGCTACGAGCATGATAATTTTGAAAGGATTCCGAGAGAAAAGCTTCCCCAGTCGTTCTTCGACCTTACTAACCGCAGAAAGCATGTAGAAACCGTCAATGTCTTCTATCGCCATCTAAAGTGGAATATTGATATCACAACAAATTCGCTTATTGAAACAGATATCACGAACAGCCAAAAGAAAGTTTATCAAAAAAGCGTGGTAAAGCCCTGGTCACTGGGCGATTCGTATGTTACCGATCTCTATAAAGACGATCATAATATTTTTTGGGCAGGAACCTATAGCAATGGTATTAACAAGGCTAACTTAAATTTGAAGCCCTTTGAGCACTATTATAATGACCCGCTAAGCAAAGGTTCGATAATTGACAACAATGTTAGGGGCATCTGCGAAGATAAGGCCGGAAACTTATGGATCGGGACTAGGGACAAAGGCATCACCGTGATACGGGGACAATCTTACCAGCATATTGTTAAGGACGGAACCAAAACCATAAACGATAACCAGATAAGAAGCATTTACTGCGACAGCCGGGGCGTAATTTGGATAGGTACAAAAAGCGGGTTAAACAGTTACGATCCATCCACTGATACCTTTCGCGATTTTACACATAATGGTTTGAACAGTATTTCCGTGTTTGGAATTACCGAGGATAAGGAACGTAATCTGCTTTTTGCAAGCTGGAATGGTATTTATAAGTTTATTTATTCCCAAAATAAGCTGGTTCATTTTGATTTTACGAATACCCCCGTCGACAGATACTCCAGAGTAATCACTCAAGACAGCAAAGGCCAGATATGGGTAGGAGCGGAAGGAATTGGCGGATTGAGCGGAGGGATAACTGTTTTAAAGCCGGTTAAGGGAAAAACCGCTTATGAAATTGTAAGGCATTTCTTTCACAAACCTGGTACGAATTCTATCAGCGATAATAGGATTTTCAGTATTTACGAAGACAGACGTGGAATTATCTGGATTGGAACCGGCAACGGCCTGGATTGCTATGATCCGAAAAGAAATAAGTTCAGCAATTTGTCTTCAACGGCTAAATTCCCCCGATCATCTATTGCCGCTATTACCGAAGACGATAATGGCTATCTCTGGATTAGTCATAAAAAAGGAATCTCAAAACTCGATACCAAAACCCTCGGGCTGCGGAATTTTACTTTACAGGATGGCCTGCAGAGTAACGAATTTTCGGATGGGGCAGTTTACAAAAGCCGCTTTCATAACAAGCTTTATTTTGGCGGGAATAATGGTTTTAATGTTTTCAATCCCGATAGCATACTTCCTGAAAAAACGCTGCCAAATACGGTGCTGACAGACCTTCAGATTTTGCATCAGCGGGTAGGCATAAACGAAAAGATAAACGGAAGAGTAGTTTTGTCGAAGCCCTTGTACCTTACTGATAAAATAGAACTAAGCTCTGGGGACAAAAGTATTGTTATCGAATTTGCCGGGTTGCATTATTCCAATCCAAAAGCAAATAAATACGCATTTAAGCTCGAAGGCTTTGATAAAGACTGGGTGCATACCGACGCGGGCAGAAGAATTGCAACCTACTCGAATCTCGCACCTGGAAAGTATACTTTCAAAGTTATTTCTTCAAATAGCGATGGGATCTGGAATCTAAAACCAGCCGTATTAAATATCGAAGTGTTGCCCCCGCTCTGGGCGAGCACCTGGGCTTATTTATTTTATGGCCTGTTGCTTGCTGTGGCTGCTTATGCCTACCATCATTACGCCACAAAATTTACCCGGCTGCAATCAAAACTGGCATATGAAGTACTGATACATGAGAAGGAGAATGAGCTTCACCAAAACAAACTGGAGTTCTTTACGAACATCTCACACGAAATTAAAACTCCACTCACTTTAATTCTTGCACCCATAGAGCGGCTGCTCGGCTTATTAGGCGAAAATCAGGTTATCCGGACGCAGCTGACAACTATGCAAACAAATGGAAACCGTCTGTTAAAACTAGTTAACGAGCTGCTTGATTTCAGGAAACTTGAAACCGGAAACAAGGATCTTGAACTCAAGAAAGCCGATGCAGTACATTTTTTAAACTGCATAGTTTCTTCATTTAAGCCGCTTGCCGATATCAAGGGCGTAAACCTTGTGTTAGATTGTGCTCCGCGGCAATGCCATTGCTACTTTGATGAAGATAAGCTCGAAAAAGTTATATCGAACTTATTATCCAATGCGCTGAGATTTACCCCCGTTTCCGGGACGATCAGAGCAAGTTTCAGATTAAACGAACATCCCGGCACCGAGCCCGGATTCGTAAGTATAAAAGTGATAAACCAGGGAACTTGTATACCCGGGGAAGAATTAGAACTCATATTTAAACCATTTCAACAAGGTTCCGGAAACAGGCAGGGGGGAACCGGTATCGGGCTGGCCTACAGTAAAAGTTTGGTCGAACTTCAGGGCGGGCGCATCAGTGCAAGCAGCAAGCGGCTGAATTATGACCTGGCCGAGACTTGCTTCACCGTGGAACTGCCACTTCACCTTCATACCGATGCTACTTTTCAGGAATCTAAAAGCGTTAGCGAGCAGTTGCTTGACGATATACATCTGCCAGATATCCCGGGCGTATTTTCGGGAATAAAAACGCAGATGAAAATCGAGGAGAATAAACTCCTCATTGACGGAAAGTTACCGCTGATACTTCTTGTTGAAGATAATGTGGAACTGAGGCGGTATTTGAAAGAATTCTTTTTAAGCGGATACTCGGTGCTTGAAGCTGAAAACGGTAAAGAGGGACTGAAGCTGGCATTGCAGGAACATCCCGACCTCATCATAACCGATGTGATGATGGCTGAAATGAATGGCTTCGAATTCTGCAAAAAAATAAAATCTGATTTAAAATCAGCGCACATCCCTGTCATTCTGTTAACAGCCAAGTCACCTCTGGAGGATAAGATCGAAGGGATCGAGATGGGAGCAGACGACTATATAACCAAGCCTTTCAGTCTGAGTTTTCTGGCAGCCAGGGTCAAAACGCTGCTGATCGCAAGGAATCAGCTGAAAGAAAAGTACAGAAAAACTGCATCTCTGAGGCCTTCAGCAGAGATCCCGAGCTCTCCGGATGAAAAGCTGCTTAGAAAAGTTAAGCTCTATGTAGAGGATCAACTGTCGAATTGTAACCTCTCTGTCGATGATATTTGCGAAGCCGCAGGTTTTGGCCGCACTCAGCTTTATGCTAAGATAAAAGGTATGACCGGATTGAATCTTGCCGAATTAATCAAAGAGATGAGACTGGAACGTGCCAAGCAGTTACTAAAAGATAGAAAATTCAATGTCAGTGAAGTAGCGTTTATGGTTGGCTTCTCAGAAGTAGACTATTTTAGAAAGTGCTTCAAAGCGGAATTTGGAATCACTCCATCCGAATTCGCTAAAATCAGTTCAGACAGCAAGCATAAATTGCAGGACGGAATTGAGTAATATATGAACCGACTCTGCCTGAGTGTGCACCGCCAGGATACTTTGACAATTTTACAGCACACTTCCGAACGCTAAACCAAGCTATTCCGAACAAAAGTACTCGTTTTCCTGGCGTCACAGCTCCATCTTTACAATAGGCAACCGCAATTGAAATAGACTGGCAATCACCGGTTTTGTCGAATGCCTGCAACCAAAGTATTGACATAGCTCGGATTAATGGCCACTTAAATAGGTACATCTGAAATGGGTCGCATCTGATTAGAAAAGCCACTCATAATAAATACAAGCCGGCCAGGCCACCTATCTACGTCAAGTCGAAAAAAAGAGGACGCCGAAAATCTCAAGAGTAGGCATTATATTATAAACCAGTTATAAAACCAAATGAAAAAAATCAATTCATTCAGGAGTTCGTTCCTGAAAGTCGCAGCTTTAGCTGCCGTAATCGCAATTGCTGGCTGTAGCAAGTCTGATAATCCTGCAAGCGAAGAATCTTCATCGGTTGCAGGAGGGGGCAAAAACCCTGCAACAGTTAAAGCTTACACAAACGAGGTGAGATCTAATGGATCGGGAGGTTACATTTGGCGCACCGACGGCGTAGACAGAGGAACCACGAGTAGTCTTTCAACAGCGATTAAAAATTGCATGCGTGCTAATACTCATGTCGATATCATAACCGGTGGCAATTTAACCGAGCCGATTGTTATACCTGGAGATAATGTAAGACTATGGTTTCATAATGTTACGATTTACAGAAAACACAGTGGTAATGGTATTACAAATACTCGAAATGGTTTTGAATGTCACGACCTGATTTTGCGAGACGGCAGTAATGGCTATGGAATTCGCAGCAGCAGGGCCAGCAATCTTAAATTTAACAATGTTAGAATCTATAATAGCCCCTGGATCTCGATGCGAATAGACAGCAGAGAGAGCGAGGCATGGAACTATACCATCTACAACCTTACCGTAACAAACTGCACATTCGACGGGGGCGGTGGTCACGGGCTTGAGACATACGGTATAGACGGGGTTAACATACAAAACATCGTTGCCAGAAATAAGGCAGAATGCGGGGTACTACTCAACCAGACCAAAAACGGAACTGTCGGTACGATAAATGCTTATCGTTGTGCTACCAACACCGGTTATGCAGGCTATCGTTTGGCTAATACCTGCAGTAACATTACTACCGAGATGTTATATGCTGATCAATGTGGCAGAGGATACTTTGTGCTTTCAGGCAGCAATAACACCACTTTAAAGAACTGCCGGATCACAAATGGCACCGGTATCGGCGTTTGGCTTGAAAACGTAGCAAATTGCAAAGTTCTGGCTGGATGTACCAATGACGGCGTTTCGGTTAGCGGATCAGGTAGCTATGCTAATGTTAGCACCAGCGGCTGTCCATAATTAAAGAAATACAAGTGACCTGTACGGTCATGCTATTCAAAAGAGGCTGCGTTTAGCAGCCTCCTTTTTGTTCTGCAATGTAATCGACCAACCCGCGATACTCCGGCTGGCTGTTGAAGTTTAAGGGAGTTATCCTTCAGGGCGAATTGAATATGAAACTTAGTAGCTGATGCTGCGCTGATAATCCCGGGTGAGTTGTGCTTAATATCTGGTTGTAATCTTTACAGAACACTTCCGAACGATAATCGCAGATATTTCGAACAAAAATACTCGTTGCCCTACCGCGGCACCTTCCATCTTTACATGGAGGTTAAAGCATTCTGATATTGATGTTTAACCGAATAGTATTGACATAGATCATTATAATGGTCATTAATGAAATGAGTAATTAAATATGAGTCGCATCCGGTGAGAACAGCCACTCATAATAACGACAATAACCCGACCAAGCCAACATTATCTACGTCAAGCCTATACAAAAGAGGACGCCGAAAATCTTAAGAGTAGGCATAACCAATAACCAAATTATTAACCAAATGAAAAAAAACAATTTATTCATGGGCGCTTTCCTGAAAGTTACAGCCGTTGCTGCCATGATGGTAATTGCAGGATGCAGTAAAACCGACCATTCTGTAAATGAAGATGATTCCGTTATTTCTGGCGGGGGAAAAAGTTCTGCAACAGTTAAAGCATACACAAATGAAGTTCGGTCTAACGGAGCAGGCGGCTTTATCTGGCGTATCAACAATGTTGATCAGGGTACCACAAGCAGTCTGGCGACAGCGATTAATAACTGTATTGGGACTGGTAATCGCGATGTTCATGTTGTAACTGGCGGTACTATCGGTCATCAAATCAATCTTCAGCCGGGCCTTAACCTCTACTGCCACAATGTTAGCCTTAAGAAAGGCCATACCGGGTATGGTTTTTTCAGAGATGGTAGTGGCGGGATCAAGATTTACGACATGGTATTAACCCAAACTGGTGGTATGGGTATCCGTACAAGCCGCGCGAGCGACATCTACATTCAGAATGTAAGAATTTATGGTGGCAGCATCGGTATCCGGATTGACAGTCATCCCAGCCGCCCTTATGAAGACGGCCGTTGGGTCTATCGCGTACACATTCAGGATTGCAGATTTGAAAATGGCAGCAGCCACGGACTTGAGACCTACGGCGTAGACGGATTTAAAGGTTACGGACTCGTGGCAAGAAACATGGGCGAATGCGGAGTGTTGCTTAATAAAACCATTAACGGAACCCTTGGAACAGTAAATGCTTATCGCTGTAACAATGGCGGTGGTTATGCAGGACTGCGTTTAGCCAATAGCTGCAGTAATGTTACCACAGATATGTTGTATGCTGATCAATGCGGCAGAGGATATTTTGTACTGTCTGGCAGCAATAACACCACTTTGAAGAACTGCCGGATCACGAACGGTACTGGTATCGGGGTTTGGCTGGAGAACGTGGTAAATTGCAAGGTTCTGGCAGGATGCACAAATGACGGTGTTGCAGTTACCGGCTCTGGTAGTTATGCTAACGTCAGCACCAGCGGCTGTCCGTAATAAATAAATTCACTTGCTGATGAAGCAAACAAAAACGCCCCATGATTTCTCTTGGGGCGTTTTTGTTTTTAAATAACTCTTAGTTACGCGGGCGACCACCAAAACCGCCTGTAAAAACTGCGGTAGCGTTGGGGTTACGTTCTTTAGCTGCTGCAAGCGCAGTATCGTACGCCTTTTTCTGTTCCGCAGTAAGCATAGCTACTATAGCCTGCTCAACCGGCGTTCCCAAAGCCGCTCTTTTTGGAGCTATGGCCTGGAAAGCAGCCATACGATCACCATCTTGAGGAATGGTAGCCATCAGGCTGTCAGACGAGGTGTAGAACTTCGTGAGCATAGGCGTAATCTTAGCCTTCTGATCTTCAGTAAACGCAAATGCAGCAAAACGCTCACTGGTAAATAATGCTTGTGCACGTTCGGCAGGAGGGAGGCGCTGACGCTGACCACCACCGCCACCCTGGGCTTTAACCGCTACCATCGCTAACAGTAGGAATACGGACAATACTAATTTTTTCATCGTTATAGGTTTTAATAAAATCAAGTTAAAATAAGAACTATTATTTATTGCAAAATCAAAAAGGAGATGAATGCCCGCGAAAATGAGACGAACGGGCAAGTATGAGGGATTTAGAGGATATGAAAGTTGCAGGAGCCGTTTATTAGAAGTCTGCAATAAAAAAGATTTTAATTTTCTGGTGATATTTTACTGCTAACTTGCACTTCTACATAAAAAGCTCATGGAAACTTCTCATCAGCAAGATATGAACCAGCGTCAACAACAGTTTTTTAGCCTGTATAAAAACGCCTTCCCGGCTTTTGCGCGTTTTGTAAGTCGCATGGGCGGAAATCTCGACGAAGCCAGGGATATATTTCAGGATGCCCTGCTTGCCTGGTATGAAAAAACTGCATCTTCAGATTTAAATGTTACAAAATCAGAAAAAGCTTACGTGCTTGGCATTGCTAAATATTTATGGATAAAACGCTATAAAAGCACGATATCCCAAATCGAATTCAGCGCCGGTTTTGATGTCGGCGAATCATTTGGTGAACAGGCCAATCCTTCGGAGCAAAAGCTCCTGGAGGTGTTAGAAACTGCAGGCCGCAAATGCATGGAGCTGCTCAGGGCTTTTTACTATGACAAGCTTTCACCCGCTAAATTAGCAGAACGCTACAGTTTCTCAGGCGAGCGCTCTGCCACTGCCCAGAAATATAAATGCCTCGAGAAGGTCCGCAATGAAGTTAAACGTCAATCTCTAAGTTATGCAGACTTCATCGATTGAAACCTGCGAAATAGAAGCACATCTTTCAGGCGCTCAGCAGCCAGAAGAGTCGCTGATCTTTCAGGTTAAGCTTATCTTGCAGCCGGATCTGGCCGATAAGCTTCGGTGGCAACAGAAGACCTACCGGCTGCTGCAGCTTTACAGCAGGCAAAAGCTCAGGGCCGAGATCTTAGACGTAGAGAATATTCTTTTTAACGATGCACTGCATCTCAGCTTCCGGCAGAAAGTCTTTAAGCTGTTTAAGCGATAGCTCTTGCCCTAAACAAATAAAATTTCAGAAAATCTGCATGTAAACCGGCCGAGGAGCCCCCCTATGGAATTGCTATGCCCAACAAAATGAACAACATGAAAGCTATTGCACACGAATTCAGAAACTACGCCGTAAAACACCGCCGCATCTCAGGTCTGCATGTAGACCAGTACCTAAGTGGTATACAGCGTAACTCTGCACTATCTGCGGTAACTCCGTACATCATCGAAGAACGCAGCCTTAACGTCGCCCAGATGGACGTATTCTCCCGCTTAATGATGGACCGGGTAATCTTTCTCGGAACGCAGGTAGACGACAGTACGGCAAATATCATCCAGGCCCAGTTGCTTTTTCTGCAGTCTACCGACGCCGAAAGGGATATCCAGCTTTATATAAACTCCCCCGGGGGCTCGGTATATGCGGGTTTAGGTATATACGATACCATGCAGTATATAAGTCCTGATGTCGCCACCATTTGCACTGGTGTAGCTCTTTCTTTTGGCGCAGTACTTTTATGTTCAGGGGCAGCCGGCAAGCGTGCTGCCCTACCACACTCGCGTGTGATGCTGCATCAGCCTCATGGAGGTGCTCAGGGGCAAACCAGTGATATGGAGATCACGCTCCGTGAGTTCGTCAAGCTCAAACACGAACTCAACGAAATAATAGCCCGGCACAGCCATCAGGACTATCAAAAGGTTCACGATGTATCCGACAGGGATTACTGGATGACTGCCGGCGAAGCGAAAAATTTCGGAATCATCGACGAGGTGCTTGGTGGGGCAGGGAAGGGTGCCATATAGTTCTTAATAATCAGTCGACAAATGGCATTATGCTGGACTGCTCACTAGGACTGAGCGTTAAAAAGGTTGTTAGAAGGCTTAGATAAGCGGAGCGCCAGCCCGGCTGGTAATAATGCCGGTCCGGAAGATGCACCTGGTTGCCTGAGAATACTTTGCGGAAAATAAAAACAAAGATTGCTTTAAAAATGTGATAATAATCTTGATCCATGAAGCTGCGGCTTTGTCAAGCTACTTATGACTGTTGCAATGTCTTTATTAACTGCAGAACCTTTGTTTGGCGCAAGGGAAATTCCTTACGAAGAAATAATTAACCTGGAGAAAAAGGCCCCTGAAATAATCGTATATGCTATTCCTCTTATCGCGTTATTTACTTTTTTAGAAATAGGCTATTCCTGGTATCTCGAAAACAAAACTTATCAATGGAGAGAGTCAATCGGATCAGCATTAGTTGGATTCGGCCATATCGGCATCAATCTTTGTCTTAAAATGGGCCTGGTTTATGCGGCCGTGTGGATATATAATCAACTGCCCTGGCGCATTGCTTTTAACTGGTGGACCTTAATACCCTGTTATATTATTTTTGATTTCTTTAGCTATTGGTCGCACCGGATTTCGCATTTCAATCGCTTTTTTTGGGCCACTCACGTGGTGCATCATTCTGCAGAGCATTATAACCTCACCGTTTCCTTCCGGATGAGCTGGGTACAAACCCTCAAAATTATGTTCTTCCTGCCGGTTGCTTTAATGGGCTTTCATCCGGTAATATTTTTCGTTACCAATCAAATTGCTGTATTGTTTCAATTTTGGGTACATACCGAATATATTGGCAAATTGCATCCCGCTATCGAATATATTTTTGCTACTCCCTCTAACCATCGCGTACATCACGGTTCACAAGAGCAGTATCTGGATAAAAATTTTGCGGCCACCTTTATCATTTGGGACAGGATTTTCGGCACCTATCACCCGGAGACTGAGAAACCAGAATATGGCCTTACCTCAAAAATCGGTAACAGGCTAAATCCTGTTTTTCTTAACTTTCATGAATTTGCCGATATTGTAAGAGATGTGCGATCGGCCTGCGGAATAAAAGAAAAAATATTCTACCTTTTTGGAAGCCCTGCTAAAATTCGCCTGAGAAAGAGCCGCTTCGGTAAATCAAAGGATCCGAAGCTTCATGCAAGTACCACGCAACACGCCTTGAAGCGGCAAAGCAGGGTGTGGCAATAGCTAACAATTGCGTTTAATATAGGAGGTTAAATACTATGAGAAAAATAATTGTTTTATCATTTATCACCTTAGACGGGGTAATGCAGGCGCCAGGTGGGCCGGAAGAAGATACATCAGGCGGTTTTGAATATGGCGGCTGGCTCGCATCGTATGGAGACGAGGTTTTTAATAAAGTTTTGCAAAGCGAAATGGAACCCGCAGATCTTCTGTTAGGAAGAAAAACATTTGAGATCTGGGCCGACTATTGGCCAAAGCATGAAGACGGATGGCCGGGTATAAATGACGTTACGAAATACGTCGTGTCCACAACGCTGAAAAACTCGGATTGGAAAAACTCGATATTCCTTAACGGCCTGGCAGACATTAAAAAGCTCAAAAACTCAAACGGTTCCAACATTCAGGTGTGGGGCAGCGCCAATTTGATTCAGACGCTGCTCGAGCATGATTTAGTCGACGAGTTGAGTCTCAAAATTTTCCCTTTAACTCTCGGTAAAGGAAAAAAGCTATTTGACGGCGGCGCGATACCAGCCGCGTTTACTTTAACCGAAAGCTGGGTTACACCAGGCGGTATTATTATTGGCAAGTACAGGCGAGCCGGAAAAGTTAAAACAGGTAATCTCGCGGTTTAAGGAGATTCCGGGGGGATGGGGCGAATTATCGGTTTTCTCCGCCCTATCGCTGCATCATTTTCCCGGCCCGCTCTCTTCATATGTGGGTCCGTACATGCCGGGTACTTTATTTCCGGTTGCCCGCAGATACACAATCATTTCGCCACGGTGATGATAGATATGATTAAAAAGGAAACCGCGAACAACAGCAGCTCGGGGCATCGGGCCAAGAACGGTTTGGTCGCCCACTTTCATTGTCCACTGCCGCTGTAAACTTTCCTCGCTTACGGATGTCAGCGCAGTCCTCGCTTTTTCCACGTTTCGCTCGAAAAGATCAAGAGTTGCTTTTATATCTCCCGGGTCCCCGCGTTCAAAAGTGTCTGCCGCCATGTCGTATACATCCTGTTTAAGCGTTCCAACGTACCAGTAGTAAATGGTAGCAATGTGCTGAGCGAGTTCGCCCATGCTCCATGAAATTTGCGAGGGTTTGTACTCCAGATCTTTTTCTGGTACAGCCTGCAATAGTTTTCTTGTGCTGTTTACTTCGTGTTCAAATTCCGCTATTAAAGATTGCAATATCATGGTGTAAATTTTAATATCTAATCCAGTTGGCTTTATAAAAACCTTCCTGTGTTTAAAAAGTTTCGTCTACTGAGCCACCAAAGATTATCTTTCAAAGGCCTGAAAAATTTATCCGGTCGTAAATAGAATTAAATTGGTCGCATATTCCCCTATTCTATATTTGTTTTTACTCTCATCTTTGATAAGCAATTGATCTTACGGTCAGGCAGTGGAGCAGCTACCACAACAAACGGGCGAACCGAAAAGCCAAACGAGTAGGAATCAAAAAAAAAGAGTTATTATGGCAGACAACAAAGTTTCATTGCACAGAGTTATTAAAGCCTCTCCTGAAAAGGTATACCGTGCTTTTACGGAAGCCCTGGCTATCGCCGCATGGTTACCGCCCTATGGTTTTCTTTGTACCGTACACCAAATGGATGTAAAGGTCGGCGGGACCTTCAGAATGTCTTTTCAGAATTTTACGACAGGTAACGGACACTCTTTCGGCGGCGAATATGTAGAGGTAAAAACCAACGAGTTTCTCAAATACACCGATAAATTTGACGATCCTAATCTGCCAGGGGTGATAACCACTTCTGTTTGGTTTCAGAAAACCTCTGTAGGTACTGATCTGAAAGTATTGCAGGAGAATATCCCCGCCGTTATCCCTGCGGAAATGTGTTACCTCGGTTGGCAGGAATCGCTTGAAAAATTGACAAGGCTGGTCGAGCCTGAAATACCCGATGCCTGATCTCTTAAAAGATTAACCAGGCAGTTTTCTCTCTGAGTCGCACTATCTGGTTAATCAAATGAAGCTTCCAGTTGCCCCACAGAATGTATTGATGTGTACGCAGCGCGATTAAGCCACCACATTTACCCTGTCTGACTGGATGGCCCTCCCAGAGCTTTTCTCATCCCGGTTGTTAAAATATCTGTTCCTTTGATTATTATTGAGCGCGATTACGATTATTGTGCAAACGGTTTAATTACCCAACCGTTTAAAATACCCGATCCCATACAGGGGGCGGATTAACATCAGTTATTAATTATACTACACTACATGGCTTCAGGTTTTTTTGCAATTCTGGATGATATTACGGCTTTAATGGACGATGTTGCGGTGGCAACAAAAATTGCTACACGCAAAACCGCCGGTATTTTGGGCGACGACTTAGCAGTAAATGCAGAAAAAGCAACGGGGTTTCTTTCCTCCAGAGAATTACCAGTTTTATGGGCCATTACCAAAGGCTCTTTTATCAATAAATTGATAATTGTCCCGGTTGCATTATTGCTGAACGCCTTTTTTCCGGCAGCAATTCAAATCGTACTGATTCTGGGAGGAATTTACCTGGCTTATGAGGGGGTGGAAAAGATAATTGAATACTTTTTTCACCGACAAAAAACCGGACAGGAAGTAGTGGAAGAGATTAAGCACGATGATAATGCCGAGAAGGCCAAAGTCAAATCTGCAATAACCACAGATTTTATACTTTCCGTTGAGATTGTAATTATAGCCCTCGGAAGCGTGGCTGCAGATACCTTAACAACACAAATAGTAACTGTTGCTGCCGTAGCATTGCTGGCAACAGTAGGAGTGTATGGCATCGTGGCCCTTATTGTAAGAATGGACGACGCTGGATTAAATCTTATCAAACGCTCCAATAATAAAGGGTCTTTATATATACTGGGCTCCTTGCTGGTTAAATCACTGCCTGTGATTATCAGGATTCTGTCTGTTGTTGGAACGATTGCCCTGCTGCTTGTTGCCGGTGGTATCTTCGTTCACAATATAAATTATTTCCATCACCTGTTACCAGGAATTCCTGCCACCATCAAAGAGTTTTTGATCGGTACAGCAGTCGGGCTCCTGGCGGTGATCATTTTTTTGGGAGCAAAGAAAACATTTTCGTTATTCTGACCTCATTGTATCTCTGCCCGGCAGGTAATTTCGAAATTCAACATGAGTGATATCAACATATTAAGTTTTGGCTACATTCAAGTCCAGTTTCATCATGATATCAGTCTGTTTATCATCGCCTAATTGAAATACATGCTTGTCAAACTCGACGAATCCATTCTTTTTATAGAACCTTATAGCTCTCGGATTCTCTTCCCAAACTCCTAACCAAACATAGTCGGCATTTGCCTGCCTGGCTATTTGCATCGCCTTATCATACAGTAATTGCCCTACACTCTTTCCATGAAATTCTTTTAAAACATAGATCCGCTCAATTTCGAGAGCCCTGTCATCTTTTAAATCAGTTTGTGATTGTCCAAAGTTAAGTTTCAGATATTCAATCACCTTCTTTTCCAGCGTAGCGAAATAAAAGGCAGAGTTATTATCTTCAAGCTCGGAGCTGAGTTTTCCTAAAGAAAATCCTTCTTCCAAATACTTTTCCATGTTTGCTTCCGTATTTCCGGTTGAAAAAGCTTCTGAAAAAGTTTGTTTGGCGATTTTTTGTAATTGGCCAGCCTCAGCTAATGTTACCCTCCTTATTTCTATATTTTCCATCCTTAGCTTTTTTTCCTTCCCGATATTGCAGTAGCGCTCGTGCAGATACCCTTTAATATGCTTTTCTCAAACGGTCAGCAAACTCTCTGGGTAGCGGGCTTGCTTCTATTGCCCTCGCCGCTGCTTCAACATCGTAGTCGAAGCGAATAAATTCAATTTTTACCGCGTCCTTATCTGCAAGTGTGCTTTCCTCGTTTAGTGTTGCAATAACATAACATCCGCGCGGGTCACCGTCTTTAGGCTTTCCAACCGAACCGATATTCACCACATGTTTGTACTTGCCCCCACAAGCGATTAAACGATGATAAGGCTTATGCGTATGGCCGCAAAACAAGAGATCAGCTCCCGCTTCTTCCAGCATTTCTCTTACGTATGTTTCGTCGAGGTCCTGCAATAGGTACTCATCAATACTCCTGCTGCTGCCATGAACCAGCAAAAGACTGATCCGCTCATCGCCAAAAGAAAAATGAACCCTGATCGTTTTGGGCAGCGACCTTAAATATTCTCTCGCATCATCCGAACCAATATGATAGGCATAATCCACCTCCTTCAAATGGGCATCCTGTTTCAGTTTCTTTACCTTCAGGTCGTGGTTGCCCGCAATCGAAGGAATTCCCCGTTTGCGAATTTCAGCTACAACTTCGTTTGGCCAGGTA
Organism: Paradesertivirga mongoliensis; assembly: GCF_024436395.1. Taxonomy (GTDB): domain Bacteria; phylum Bacteroidota; class Bacteroidia; order Sphingobacteriales; family Sphingobacteriaceae; genus Paradesertivirga; species Paradesertivirga mongoliensis. The sequence goes on from NZ_JAFMZO010000004.1 coordinate 220,939, forward strand.
TTATAACCCACCAGATCTCCAAGACAATATAGGGCGTCCACATTTCTGCTTCCCAAATCTTCGAAGAAAGAATCCAGAGCAGGGAGGTTGGCGTGAATATCAGAAAAGAGTGCTATTCTCATGTAAAGCGGTATGTGTGTAACGGCGCTAAAATACCGCTTACGCGGGATAAATGGGAGAGCTTTCTACGAAGTTGATTTTTTGTGCAGGTTTTTTACTATGTGACCACAGGCCGGGACATGTTACTTGTCACTCTGACATTTAATCGCTTACTTTGATTTATAAACCAACGATTAATGAAAACCGCAACGACACTTTTCTTACTGGCAATTCTATTCATCGCAATTACTCCTGCAAAAGCGCAAACGAAAGCAAAAAACCTGAACGAAAAAAAGCTGGCGGCCTATCTGCTGACTTACTTTAAAGACGACACTCATGGACTTTATTTTGCTTTAAGCGACGATGGTTATACCTTCAGCGATGTTAACAACGGAAAGCCGATCATTGCAGGCGACACTATTGCGGAACAAAAAGGGATCCGCGATCCGCACATTATGCGGGGTAATGATGGGTATTTCTATATAGCGATGACAGACCTGCATATTTTTGGCAGGCAAAAAGGTTACCGCACAACCGAGTGGGAACGCCCTGCAGAACAATACGACTGGGGAAATAACAGAGGATTTGTACTGATGAAATCGAAGGATCTTATTAACTGGTCGCATACCGTTGCCGATCTGCATAAAGCTTTTCCGGAATTAAATGTGGGTTGTGCCTGGGCGCCCCAGCTTATCTATGATGACGAAGCGAAAAAAATCATGATTTACTTTACCATGCGTTTAGCGAAAGGGCGTACCAAGCTTTACTATGCGTATATGAACGACGGGTTTACAGCGCTTGAAACTTATCCGAAAATACTTTTTGAATATCCCGATACCACCAAACAGATACTAGATGCCGATATTACGCGCCTGCCAGATGGTCGTTATTGTATGATGTACGTAGCTCAGGAAAATCCGGGGGGTATTAAAATGGCCTTTTCTAATAAAATCAACAGCGGTTATCAGTATCTCCCCGAGCAGGTTGATTTTGAGCCGGCCGCCTGTGAAGCGCCGAATGTTTTTAAACGCCTCGGCCAGGAAAAATGGGTGCTCATGTATGATGTCTTCAGTGTAAAACCTCATAATTTTGGTTTCTGTGAAACCAGCGACTTCAAGACCTTCAATAATCTGAAACGTTTTAACGAGGGATTAATGAAAACTACAAACTTTAGCTCTCCCAAACACGGGTCTGTGATTCATCTCACCAAAAAGGAGGCAAAGCAACTGAAGCGTTACTACACAGCGAAAAAATAAGTGTTTGAAAAGGCGGATTGGGTTTGTCGAAATTCTGCGCTTTTCCCGGATTCTTGGATAATTACAACGCCCATTGCATGCTGAAATCATTCAAATCTTATTATCTTCTTTGGTGTTAAATACAAAAGCAACAGAATGAATTTCAAACCTATTATCGCCTTAATAATTTGCATTTTAATCCCCTTATTAACCGGAGGGATTGCTGGTTTTGTAACTTCATCGAATATCGAAAGCTGGTTTACTTACCTGGAAAAGCCGGCGTTTAATCCACCCAACTGGTTATTCGGACCGGTTTGGACAACACTCTATATTTTGATGGGTATTTCCCTGTTTATGATCTGGAAAGAGCCCGCGACGCCCCAGCGCAAATCGGCGCTTCGGCTGTTTTTTCTCCAGCTTTTCTTAAATTTTGCCTGGAGCTTTATTTTCTTTTACTTTCATCAACCCGGTTTTGCATTCCTCGAGATAATTGTTTTATGGATTGCTATTGTGCTGATGATCGTCTCTTTCTACCGATTAAACCGATCGGCAGCATTTTTACAGTTACCTTATTTGGGTTGGGTAACATTTGCAAGTGTACTGAACGTCTCGATCTGGTATCTTAATAAATAGTGTTTTCGGTTCGTGTTTTAGATTAAGCAATTTGGATTTTGGGCTTTCTCACAACCGTGGTTTATATTTGCACACGCAGGGTATAGCCCAAAAGACCTAATGATACAAATAGAACAAGTACCTGCTTATGTAGTATGGCCAATAAGGCATGAAGTGATGTATCCCCAAATGGAATTCGATTCTATTAAACTTAAGGAAGACGAGCAGGGGACTCATCTCGCGTTATTCGGTGGCAACAAACTGATCAGCGTGATTTCTCTTTTCCGTACAGGCGACGACTTGCAATTCCGAAAGTTTGCAACGCTTGCTGAGTATCAGGGTAAAGGTTACGGCTCGGCCCTGCTGAACTATGTAATCGATACAGCCAAAATGGAAAGTGTTACACGATTATGGTGCAACGCTCGCACATCCGCAGCGTCGTTTTACGCAAAGTTTGGCTTTCAGGTAACCGCTCATTCTTTTGTTAAACATGGGTATGATTTTGTTATTATGGAACGAACCTTCCTGTAAGGCCAATCAGGTTCATTTATAAGTTCGGACAGATGCCCAGAGAAGAAGATTGCCGCATTTGAAACGTTTTAACAATACTTTTATGAATAATAATAAAGCATTCATTCAATTAATATCGACCCCGGTTTTGATGCTCTTGATGATAGTTTTTTTTGCCGATGTAAATGGGCAAGTTAGCGATATCAAGTCGCGGCAGAAGAAATCAGGAAAGCTTGCAGAAAAAACTTTAAAGCTTGTTAGCGAGCATTCTGGTCCCGTAATAAGTGCTAATCACCCCGATGTAATTGCCAGCGCCAATAAATCTGGCTTTGAGACCGGACAGGTGGTTAAGATCGGTGCGGTGTATCATATGTTTGTTAACGAAATGTTCGACAGGCCCCACCGGGATCTGCGGATTTCTTACTGGACAAGCAGTGATGCAGTTGATTGGAAGAGACAATCAACCATCGTCAATAGTATCCCCGGTCGTACACATACTAACCCCCGGGCAGAGGTTTGGTGTACCGGAGTGGTATTTAATGAAGATGAAAATGCCTGGAATATCTTTTACGTTGCTTATCGCGGAGGCGATGCAACTAAAGGTGAAATTGCGGGTAGCGACTATCAGGGAAGGATCTGGCGGGCGAAGTCAACCGTTCCCGGGATGAACGGAATTGCTGGCCCTTATGCTGATATGGGTATTGTGCTAGAGCCTGATGCCAACTCTCAGCCCTGGGAGGGACAGCAGGCCGTAGCTTGTTTTAATCCTTATAAAGTAGGTAATACCTGGTATTCGCCCTACGATGGCCACAATTATCTGCCATTAAGCGGCTGGCCAACCGGGCTCGCTTTTGCATCAAAACTGAATGGCCCCTGGACAAGAATGCCTGAAGGGTTCAATCCGCTGCCTTTGGCTGATGTGTTTACCGAAAACGAAATTGTAAGCAGGTTAAAAGATGGCCGTTATCTCATGATTTACGATTCCCTGGGAGATCAGGAAATTGGTTATAGTCTTTCTACAGATGGGATTCATTGGAGCCGCGAAACTCGTGTCAGGGTACAGGCTGTTAAAAGCCCCTGGGCCGAGCCGGGTGATCATTACACTCGTACTCCGCTATGCGCCATTGAAGAAGAGAATGGCAACTTTACCGTTGTGTATACCGCCAGAATGAAAGTGAAGGATAAAAACTTTTACGCTATTGGTAAATGTGTATTAAGCTGGCAATAGTTTGGTTCCCAGTTTCTTTTCTTAGTCGTGGCCCACTTGCCTTTTTTTCCTAAGAGATCTGTCCGGACCCAGCTGTGCATTGATCAGCGGAGTTTTCGGTGCAAGGAAAAATCCTGTTAAGCTGGCAAACATGATGGGTATCAGCGATTGGAAACCTGTCATAGTTCCCAAAAGTATGATGATACTTACAGGAGTGCGGGTTACGCAAGCCACGAGAGAAGCCATTATACAGACACTTACCAGGGCAAGGTTCTGCCCAGGAACTAACTGGTAGATAATTACTCCGAGGATGGTGCCGGCAAAAAATAAAGGGATAATAAATCCGCCCCTCCATCCAGAAGTAACAGTAATGGCAATAGCAATCAATTTCAGGATCAGCAGCGTAACAAGGAATTCAATAGAGAAAGTTCCTGTTAGTATTTCCTGTAGTTCATGATGTCCGAAATATCGTGTTAAGGGTAAAAAGCAGGCAATGCTCCCCAAAAGAAAGCCACCTAAAGCCAGTTTAATGTAAATTGGAACCGATAAGAGACCGAATAGAGATTTAAATTTTTTTACCAGTAAAATAAATAGCCAGCCAAGTGCAGCTCCGGCCAGAGAGTAAAGAATAGCATAAAAAATATCGTTAATCTGGGGGTTCGAATAGGTAGGAAAGGCCCAGGTGGGTCCTAAATTTAAATGTGTAATCAAAATAAACATCAGGTAGCTCGCGCAACTTGCCACAAGTGCTGGCATAAAGGCTTGATAATACCTGGTAACCTGCTTATGATCTAATATTTCAAGAGCAAATAAGCTTCCGCCCAAGGGGGCGCCAAACAAGGCAGTAAAAGCCGAGGCCATTCCGGCAATGGTTATCGAACGGATGTCTTCCCCTTTAAATCCGAGCCTCCGCGCAATATATGTTCCTGTAGACCCAACCACCTGTACTAACGGTGCTTCCGGACCTAAACTCCCTCCGGCAGAGATACATAGCAGAGACGAAAGGATCATAGAGGGGTTATTTTTAGGATCCAGTCTCCCTTTATTAAAATGAATATTATCTACTATCAGGTCAATTTCGCCCGGGTCGCCTAATTTATGGATAACTAAACCTGCTGCCAGGCCGGCAACTGTCATTAATAAAATCACATAAAAACCATCTATACCGGCAAGAAGGTGGGTTAAATGCTCCAAAACAATCCAGTATCCTCCTGCAATAATTCCGCCGATCAATCCCAAAATTGTCCAGATCAAAAATAGCTTGTTATAAACGAAAGGGTTAAATTTTAACGGGCCTTGTAATGTATCCTTAAGTTCAAAAACTCTTCTGCTGGTTGAAAATTTCATTTATCCTCTTTGAAATGGCAAAAGGACGAAATCTCAACTGTTTTTCATAATATTTTTTCAGCCTCGGTTATTGAGAAAAAAAAAGGGAGATGCCAATGGCATCTCCCTTTTTTTTGAAAGGATTACTTTTAATACAGCGTAAATTCAACACGCCTGTTCTTTTGGCGTCCTTCATCTGTTGTATTGGTTTCAATCGGTTGACTTTCTCCGTATCCAGTCGCCTCAATCCTCGAGGGATTTGCACCCTGGCTTACCAAATATGCTTTAACAGATTCGGCTCGCCCTTTTGATAATTTTAAATTTGAGGCGTCGCTGCCTACATTATCTGTATGCCCGGCCAGCTTCAGGCTAAAGTTTTTATCGATCAACAAATCTGCAACACGTTTTAAGCTTGGAAGTGAAGCCGAGCGAATAGTTGTCTTTCCGAAGTCGAATTCCAGGTTTCTGATCGCTTCCGAAACAACTCTTCGGTCTTCTTCTGTGATTACAACAGTTCTTGTAGGATTGTTAACAGTTACTGTTAGGGGACAGCCTGCGCCGTCTACCTGGGTTCCGGCAGGCGTTCCCGGACACTTGTCAAAAAAGTCCGATACGCCGTCTTTATCTTCATCGTTCTTGAATCTGGCCCAGTCGGTCGCCATTTGGCGAAGTTGGTCAGCACTTTTCGATCTTTCATCGGCAAGCTGGTTTTCGAGATCTTTCACGCGTTTTATATAGTCATACTCTAAAGCAGCTACAGGGTTATGTGTTGCCAACTGTGGCTTCGATCTGGAACCCAAGGCAAATTCAAGTCCCGCGGAAGCGTAAGAAAATTTATCGTTTTGCGGCCCTGAGTGATGCCCATCCAGATTGTCTGCATCAACAAAATTCATAGTGTATGCCAGATCAAGATTAATGGAACGTGAAAGGCCAACTTTTAAACCTGCACCCAATGGAAAAAATACTTCTTCAATTGGGTCGCCTTGATTGTATTCAGAGGTGGCACCGGCATTTGTGGTAACCATAGTTTTGTACGACATCAATCCGGCGCCTCCCGTTAGATAAGGGCTCAGCATACTTTTTCTGTTAAGCCAATAAAAATTTCCAATGGTAAGATTTGCAGTCAGGCTTCCGGCTGCATGAATCTCGGTTTCAAACGACCTCATCGGGCTGGTCGAGGCTGTTCCGTTACCCAATACATTTTCATTATTTGCGTTCAATTTGCCGCGTAAAAAGTTGCCTTGAATACTTAAGTTGTGACTTAACTGTTTCTTGATATAGGCGCCCATACCCAGGTCTGTTTCCCAGTTAGTATAATCATTTTTGCCAAAAGGCGCTATAGGAGCCAATGCCCCGGCATTTATACCGATTGACCAGGTACGGAAAGATCCAGCCTTTGCAAAAGGGGCTACTGATTGATATTCATTGACTTCTTGTGCGAAGGCGTTGGTAGCAAGTAGAATGGATAGAGTAAGTAGCGAAGTTTTTATGTGATTAATTATCATGATGAAGGATATGGTTAAAAATGAATCTGATCAACCATTCGCTACATTAACCACAATTAAGCCTTTTTGTTCTGTCTTATCCGGTTCGTTTCGACTAAAAAAGGCCACTTTACCCCGTTTCTACGCTATCTTCCTATTCCAGCTCGAAGACTGCTCTGATCTGGTAACTTAGTTTGGTAGACTTAAAACCCACAGGAGGCATTGATGCGGCCTGTTCTGTCATTAATCCGTCGTTCGCTACTGAGCCCATTGCGCCTGAATAGGGCCGATTTGAATTTTCGATCTCGTTGATTTCGAGAGCTTCCCCCACTTTGTTATCGACAGCAGCAGCTAAATGGGTGGCTTTATCTTTTGCCGCTTTCAGCGCTTTTACTTTAAGCTCACGTTTAATTGCCTCGAGGTTTGAGTAATCGTAGCCGTCTATATTGGTGTATTCTACCGCTTTTGCATCAACAGAACTAATTATTTGATTAAACTTGTTCAAATCCGAAACCTTTAAACGATACTGTTTTCGTGCCATAAAGGCCCGGTTTTTCCTTCTCTCGTATTCATAATTAAAACTGGAAACGTTGTTTATCGTGAAGTTTTCTTTTGGAATGCCTGCTTTTGTTACAGCGGTTTGAAGCCTGGCCTCCAGTTCTTCAATCAGTACTTTCTTTTTTGATGCATCGTCTACAAATTCTTTGAGCGATATGCCAACATAGATAATGTCTGGTACAACTTCAGCTTCCGCTGATCCTGAGACTTGTATTTTATGCCGGGTGTCCACGTTCTGCGTGCAACCGGAAAGTAGAAATGCGCCTGCTGTGATAATAAGTGCTAATATTTTCATGCTATTTGGTGTATGAAGATAAGATGCAGAAGCCGAAGGCTTTCCATAAATAAATCAATACACAATTATGTGCCGCTTAGCTGTTATCAGTTTAGCTGCGACGCACGAACACTGAAAAATATACCACCGGGCGGTAGCAGTTTGGGTATTCAAGGCGATTTCTCTATTAAATACTTCCAATATCTTTTTGGTACATGTCTGAGATGAAGTTTAATATTCCTCCGTTCTTTAATATTTACGTGAATAAAATAGTCTTTCCACAACGTTTGATAAATCTCTTCCTCCTCCGAAAATATTGAACGAATGTCTCCACCCTCCGGTTTCGCAAAGTCAAGCTCAATCTCCTGAACTTTTTCTAAATCGTAGAAAATTCCATATTTACGCCGAAGATCATAAATCAGCCATTTTTGATCTGCATATCTTTTTTCGAAATGAGATATCAGGATGGGAAGAACATTGAAATCGGGATCAACTGCGCCATAATAGATACCATCTTTAGTAAGTTGAAAACGAACGAATGCTTCCATTCGGTGCTTTTCGCGATATACCATTTTTGCTACTTGAGTACCTCTTAGTATAGTACTATTTCCGTATGCTTTTTCTGCCCCATCAAGTGTTAAAGCCAGGCGTATGTATTCCAGTAAATGATCTTCGATGGCTGGAAGCTCTGATAAAAAGCTGTGATACACGTTCTGTAGTCCGGTTCTGGAAAGCTTTTTCTCAAGCCCCAGCCATACTCGTTTCGCCTTCACATTATCCGTGATAATATTTATCGGGGTATATAGCAGGCTGGGTTGGAGCGTCCGTTGCGGACATATCCGCGCTTGTTCTAGCTTCCTTTCATAAGCATCGAAAATTGCCGTCAGAAATCCCGGCCAGGTATTATCGTAAATCAGTATAGTCATCAAAAGAGTTGTAATTGTATAGCAACTGCCGAAAGCGCTTTGCTTTGAGCGCCCGACAGAATGTATTGCTTTATCTGACTTCCCGATAAATCGCGGCGTTCATAATTGCGGCTGTTGCAGATGATGAAATACTTCGCACGGTTGAGAGCCACTCCGAGTTTTTTAAGATGCTCCCAGTTTAATCGCTGGAAACGGCGGGCGTCTACAATTTTTCGCGCAGACTGAATTCCGATTCCTGGCACCCGAAGGATCAAATGCAAATCAGCCCGATTGATGTCAATTGGGAACTGCTGCACATTTCTCAGCGCCCAGCTTAGTTTCGGATCGATGTCCAGATCCAGGTTGGGATGCTCTTGGTTAACAATTTCCTTAACCTGAAAGCCATAAAATCGCATAAGCCAATCCGTTTGGTAAAGCCTGTTCTCCCTGATTCGCGGCACAGAGGTGTTTAATCCCGGCAACCTGTTGTCGTTAGACACCGGAACGTAGCCCGAATAATACACTCGTTTCAGATTGAAGTTTTTATAGAGGCTATTGGCTGTAAACATAATGTCTTTGTCGCTTTCCTGGGCGGCTCCGATTATCATCTGGCTGCTCTGTCCGGCAGGGGCAAAAAGAGGAGCGTTCCTGAAAGTTTTGTTTTCAGACTCGCGAAGGATGATTTCGTTTTTCAGAAAGTTCATGGGCTGAATCATATCCTTTCGGTCCTTGTCGGGTGCTAATAACTTTAAGCCCTGTTCGGTTGGTATTTCAATGTTCACACTAAGCCGGTCAGCATACAGTCCAGCCTCCTTCATTAATTCGTCGCTTGCGCCCGGAATTGACTTGAGATGGATATATCCATTGAAGTTATGTTCGCTGCGCAGTTTTTTTGCCACCCGAACAAGACGTTCCATCGTATAATCAGCATCCTTAAATATCCCCGAGCTAAGAAACAGTCCTTCTATATAATTCCTTCGATAAAAATTGATGGTCAGATCCACCACCTCCTGAACGGTAAAGGCAGTGCGTTTGATATCGTTGCTTTTACGCGTAACGCAATATGCGCAATCATATATACAGAAGTTCGTAAGCAGGATTTTTAACAGGGATACACATCGGCCGTCCTCTGTATACGTGTGGCAAATTCCGTTGCCCGTATCTCCCAGGCCTTTATTTTTATTCTTTCGAGTGCTTCCGCTTGATGAGCAGGACACGTCATATTTGGCAGCATCAGCTAATATTTTCAACTTCTCTCTTATCCGTTCCGACATAACTTCAAATTTACTAATATTTTTAGTAAATTCGGTGTAGTTGCTGACCTGAAAGAATAATTTAAGATTTATTAAATTCTATAGTTTATCCGCTGTCTGGATGCCATTATTACGGTGACAGATTTTATGTATTTTCACATTAAACTGTTCATTATGATTCGAAGTGCATTAATTGCTCTGTTTGTACTTTGTTCTGTTCTGTTCTGTTGCACAGGAAATATCAGTTATGAGATACTCGTAAATCTCGTTAGTGGCAAAACCGAGGAAGGAGTACTGGAGCGTGCGGACGAGCAAGGATTAAAAATTAAAAGTGAAAGTGGTTCAAAGATTGTCGAAGCGGCCACCATTGCTAAAGTGCAGATTCTTCCTTACAAGTGGACTTAAAAAACCTTTAGAACAGGTGCCGCTGTACGCGTAGCTATTTCTGACCAATTTTCCTGTCTTTCCTGAACATAATTCCTGTTCTGTCTGTTGTTTATAATATATATTTGACCTAGGTTTAGGATCTAACCAAGAGCCATTCTAAGCTAACCAATTAACTAACTTCTTAATCTTAAACTATGGGTAAACTTTTACAAAAATCCTTTGTAGGTATTGCTTTTTCGCTCCCGATGCTGGAGACGAATGCACCATGCGATAGGAAAAAGCCGCTTTCGGGCTTTTCCTGCTTCGCCGAGTTCTTCCAGAAGGCCCTCCTTCAGATCAGCGTATTGACTATTTTGAGTCTTCTGAGCTTAAATTCTGTCGCGCAGCAATGGAAAATTGTAGGCAACGAAAACCAGATCTCATCGGTTTCGTCTGCGTACACCTCCCTTACGGTTCTGGATAACGTTCCGTATCTCATTTACCGAGAAAATACCGGCCCGGTGGTAAAGGTGAAAAAGAAAAACCCGGTTAGCGGCGACTGGGAACAGGTGGGAGACAATATTGGCTCCAATCTTACTTATACCCGGATTTATCTTGACAAGGCTAGCAAGCTTTTTGTTAGCTATGTTGACGCGTCAAGCGGAAACAGGCTGGCAGTGAAAACTTTCAACGACAGCACCCAGTTATGGCAGCCGCTTAACGGGGATATGGCCAATCTGTATGTTTCTTCAGGATCAGTGACCAATAATGTGTCGCAATACAGTTCTACGCCACGCAGCTCGCTTGCATTCGATTCGGATAACAATCCCTATATCGCTTTTGGCGATAACGGAACTCTTACTCCGTATGTTAAAAAATTTGATGGCAACTCCTGGGTAACAGTAGGTTCGGTATCCGTGAATCCTACCTCAAAAGCCGTGGCGGTGAGTTTGGTTATCGACGAGTCGGATATACCCTGGTTGGTGTTTTCAAGCTTATCCGCAGTTACGTCCAGTACCGGGAGTATGGCCTTGTACAAATATAGCAGTGGTGTCTGGACACCCGTTGTCGTTAATATCGGCGGTATCCGTCATACAAGTATGGCTCTTAATTCTGCCAACAACTTAACCATTGCCTACTTTAATACCGGAAACTCGAACCGGGCAACTATCATTGTATATAACAAAACCGCGGGGACCTGGAGCACCACCACCAGCCTTTCTTCGCGTGATGCGCCAAACATCAGTCTTATCAGGGATATTTCGGGCAATCTATATTGTTCATTTATTGATGCCATCAGCTCCTCATTTGCTAGTGTAGCACGGGTTTTTAAACAATCTGCCGGCGCCAGTAACTGGGTAGAAATGAAAGACCCGGCCGTTACAAGGGGTATCGACGAGCCAGTGGGCAATCTAACCATTGCCGACGGCGACGAATTTCCTTTCGTTGCCTTCACCAGAACAAACTCAAACGGTGTGAGTACGCCGGTTGTACGGGCCTACACGCCGCCAGCCGCTCTTGCTCAAATCACCACAAAAGCGATTTCAGGTATTACTCCAACTTCCGCGGTAGCAGGAGGAGATATAACATCTGATGGCGGGTCGGCTATTACGGAACGCGGTGTGGTTTTCAATACGAGCGGTAATCCAACAACGTCTCATACAAAAGTTGCAGCCGACTCGGCAGGCACCGGATCATTTACGGTTAACGTATCTGGTTTGAATTCTGCCACATTATATTATCTGAGAGCGTATGCCGTAAACGCCGGTGGTGTTACCTATGGCAATACCATCCGCCTGAATACACTCGCAGCCCCCGATGAAGTAGTAACCACGCCAAGGCAAATGGAATTTCTGAACAGAGGGGTGGTGGCATTACGCAAGTCGAGCAATCAGGTATATATAAGCTGGAGGCTCTTGGGTACCGATCCTTCAGGTATTGCTTTTAATGTTTACCGTGATAGTTTAAAGCTTAATGGAGCTCCCATTACAACTTCTACAAATTTCGTCGACACGACTACTGTCAATGGCAATTATACGGTAAAAGCGGTTATTAATGGTGCAGAGGGAAGTGCTTCAGCTCCGGCTTCGGTATGGTCAAATAATCAATTATCTATTCCACTCCAAATTCCTCCTGCAGGTACTCTTCCCGATGGCAGAACATATACCTACACCGCCAACGACGCGAGCGTGGGAGATGTTGACGGCGACGGTGAATATGAGATCTTCTTGAGATGGGCGCCAACTATCGAAAATCATAATTCGGGTGGTTATAGTGGAAAGCAGATCTTCGATTGCTACAGGCTTGATGGTACACGCTTGTGGCGTATTGATTTGGGCATTAACATGAATGCTGGTCCTCACTTCAATCCATTTATGGTTTACGACTTTGATGGCGATGGAAAGGCTGAGATCATCCTGAAAACCGCTGATGGAACTATCGATGGAACAGGCAAAGTACTTGGCGACGCAAATGTTGATTACAGAAACTCTGCCGGATGGGTTCAGCAAGGACCAGAGTGGTTAACTGTTTTTAACGGATTAACCGGAGCTGCAATGGCTACCACGGATTATCAGCCAGCAAGGGGAGCTGTTTCTGATTGGGGAGATAACTATGGGAACCGTCAGGATCGTTTTGTATCCGCTGTAGCTTATCTGGATGGCGCCCGCCCAAGCATTATTGTGGGTCGTGGATATTACGACAAGCTGGTTCGTGCAGCCTACGACTGGCGCGACGGACAATTGAGCCTTCGCTGGATATTTGACAGTAAAGATCCCAGCGATCCGGCAAATAATGCATATTCCAGTCAGGGTAACCACCAGATGACGATAGGTGATGTGGATGGTGATGGTAAAGACGAAGTGATCAATGGCTCAAGCGCCATCAACGATAATGGTAAACGTCTCTGGACTTATGGCCAGGGTCATGGTGATGCATTGCATATGTCGGATATGGATCCGGATCGTCCGGGACTGGAGATCTGGCAATGCCTTGAGTCGCCAAGCCAGTACAGTCCTCATGGTCTGAGGCTTCTCGACGCTAAGACCGGCGAAACAATCTTTGGCGTTCCTACAACAGGCGACGTTGGACGTGCCCTGGCCGGTGATGTTGATCCAAACCACAGGGGCTATGAAATGTGGAGCTCTTCGGGCGCTCTGTATAATGTTCAGGATGGTCAGATAGGAACTGCCAGGCCAACAGGAGGCAGCCAGGCCGTTAATCATGCTGTATGGTGGGATGGTGATTTCGGCCGTGAGGTACTCGATGGCACAATCATGGATAAATGGAATCCCAATACGAAATCATTGAACCGTTTATTCACCATATACCAGGCGGCTCCGGTATCATCAAATAACGATTCTAAGAAGAATCCGGCTCTGACTGCCGATATTCTTGGAGACTGGCGGGAAGAAATCATCCTGCGCCGTTCTGATAACACCGCGCTGATCCTTTTTACCACCAATATCCCAACAGAACACAGAATCTATACTTTAATGCACGATTCTCAGTATCGTACTGCAATAGCATGGCAGAATTCGGGTTATAACCAGCCGCCGCACCCAAGCTTTTTCCTGGGTTATGATATGGCTGCAGCCCCGACCCCTAATATTGAAGTTAAATACCTTGAGGCTCCTGTGGTTACAAGCATGAGTAAGGGCACGCGCGCCGATGGTTGTGATGCGGTTGTTAATTATGCCGCCGAAGCAACTGGCTTTCCTGCGCCGCAACATACTTATAGTTTTAGTGGGGCAACTACTGGTTCTGGAAGCGGTACCGGATCGGGCAATGTGTTCAATAAGGGAATCACTAACGTAAGTGTGACTGCTTATAACTCTTCTGATACACTTAACTATAATTTTACTGTAACAGTGATCGATTCGATCTCTCCGGTTTTGACAGTTCCATCTGGCGGAGTATTGTGCTATAGTGAAACAGGTTATACTATTCAACCGGCAACTGCTACGGACAACTGTGGAATAGCTGAGGCTACTTACAGCATCACCGGCGCTACTGTAAGAAGCGGAACCGGACTGGATGCCAGCGGAACCTTTAATCAGGGTACTTCCACCATTGTCTGGACTGTTAGAGACGATCAAAATCATCAGGTAAGTGACAGTATCACGGTCTTTGTGAACGCGCCGCTTACTGCAAGTATCCCTGATGTGTATGCAGTACAACAGACGGTAGATAACCCGAATACGCTGTATATTGGTTACGGACCGACCTCTCTCACTTTAAATGCAACACCAGCAGGAGGGACTGCACCATATACTTACCTTTGGAACACAGGAGAAACACTTGCGTCTATCAGTGTAAATACGGCCGGAAGCTATACAGTGACGATTACAGACGCTAAAGGTTGTACTGTATCAGCATCAATAGCTATTAAGGTTGTAGATGTTACCTGCGGCCCTAAGGGAGATAAGGTGTTGGTTTGCCATAAAGGATCAACTGTGTGCGTTGCATCGAACTCCGTTCAGTCGCATCTCGACCATGGCGACACGCTGGGCGGATGCTCAACAGGTGCTAACACATTGGCTGTTGCTGATGCAGAATTGAAGCCAATCTTTTCTATACAAGCTGTGGCAATCTATCCGAATCCATCTAACGGGAATTTCAAAGTTAATCTAAGCAGTGCAGAAAATGGAAAGGTAACTATCGCAGTTTATAATTCAGCAGGAACCCTGGTGAAATCGACTTCCGATATTAAAAATGGAACCTTTGAAAAAGAGATGAACTTGCAGGGATTAGCTGCGGGGGTATATCTGATCAAAGTGAGTCTTAACAATTTCACAGAAACCCGTTCTGTGATAATTAACTAGTATAAGCATTCAACAAAAAAAGCCTTCCCGGCAACGGGAAGGCTTTTTTTATGTTTTGAAGAGTGATAACTTCCGGCTTCGTCTGTCTTCTGTTTATTTCTTTGCAGCGGTCTTTCCAAATTTTCGTGGATAGTAAGAGAATGTAGTCATAAAATATTGTTGTAAAACGTTTCGGGTAGCAAAGGTAAAACTGTTTGCGCCTGCGCTATTTATGATACTATTATTCTGACGTAACAAATCCAGGGCAGTTAATTTTAACTCAACATTATCGCCCTTCAGGAAGCGATAAGTAGCACTGCTGTTCCAGATGTTGTAGTTGATGGCCTCCCTGCCCGAAGGCTTGTTGCTATTAAGGCTTATATTACTGTTAAGCGTGAACTTCTTCGTGATATTATAGCTTCCGCTGAAGGTAGTAGTGGTATTTGTGCCACTGTAATTGGTGTTGAATGCGTCTTGCCTGCTGCGATAATAACCATAACTCTCTTTGGCTTCTAATGCCAGTTTACCTTTGTAAGTGTAGTTTGCTGTAAGGTCGCTGGTAGTGTTAAGATTGTTTGAATATGCGAAGACTCCGTTTACATAGCCGGGACTTTTTGAAATATTGGCAGAGCCCAGCAAGTTGATCTGTAAGGCGCTGGTTTTTAGCTTTAATGCCTTTCTCACCTCGCCGCGAACATATGCCGCCCTATAACCGTCAACATTGGCCAGATAAACAGTTCTCCGGTTTTGCTGATCAATAAAGATGCTGTCGGATATAGCGTTATCTGTAAAACTTACCGACGCCGTCATATTGTAATTGAGGGTGTTTTTACCGCGCTGATCATAATGATAGAAGTTAAGATTTACTTGTCTCGTTTTTGCTTCCCGTAAATTGATGTTTCCGCGGATTAAGCGGTACACATTAGTACTGTCAGTTAGCGGTGCAAGCTGATCAACGCTCGGGATCCGGATAAGGGTGTTGAAGTTTAAAGAAACGTTGTTACTATGTTCGCCATACTGATAGCGATAATAACTAACCGACGCCGCGGGAACGAAGTTGCTGTAGCTGCGCCTGATGTTTTGAAAAGATTTTGCAGACTGATTATCCTGAACATCAAATTGTTGTTTTGCAGAAACACTAAAGTTTAGGGATCTGTTGAAGCGGTTACTAAGTCGTTTATGGAAGCCTCTCAGCAAGCTGAGAGAGGGTGTTTCGGTAAACGTATTGGTCCTGAGGTTATTACTTAGATAAGTGTTAGTGTCATAAGTACCGGTAGTGTTGTTAAAATCCGATATTCTGTTGTTGCTTTGTGAACTCCCTAATTCGAAATCATTGCTGATGCCGAAGTCGATATCTGCGAGTCTTTTGTTTCCAAAGAATACACGCTTCAAACTGGGAAGTTCAAAGAAAAGCTTTTGGTTTATATTGCTGCCTTCGTTATTGTATCTCCGGTTAAAATTCCGGTTGGTGCTTGCATCAACAAAAGATATAAATTCGGTTAAATCAGTTCTTTCATTTTCACTGTCGTTGAGTGTCAAACTATAACGGGCATTGTAGGCACGCAATTTTTTCCTTGCACTTAAATAATTGTTATGCCGGTAATCTGCATTTAAAGAAAATGCTCTGTTTGTAAAGTTGTTCCTGCCAATAACATTATTTGTGCTAGCCAGCTCATTCTGCTGGTTTTCCGAACTTCGAAACGAATTATTGAAGCTCTCGCCCGTGTTAAAAGATGTATTCTGACTAATGTTTAATTGCTTTCCCATCTTCGAAAACTCGTACCTGCTATCGAAATTGTGATTGTTGCTCAGACTGCTGTTATTGCTCGTTGTCATGTCAAACACCTTATTTCCCGATCCTACCGTAGTAGCCGTCTGGCTACTTGAAACGACATCATTATTGCGGTTTTGAACAAAATAGTTTGCGGTTAACGCCTTTTTATTCTCGTAGGTAGGCTTTTCAATGAAATTGTAACTGAACGTTGCTCCTGCAGCATTAGATCGATTTATACCTGTTGCCCTAAAATCTGGCTGATAATCGACACTTATGCCCGTTCCCTTAAAGGTGCTGTTAGCAGTCAGCGTCCGGATGCTGTTGGCTATCTTATTGGTGTTGTTTCCGGCGGCAACAATACCAAGTTGCAGTTTGGGCGTGTACATATTTACATTGCCATCGGCTTCAAACCGCTCTGTTGTTCCATAACCGCCACCTATCTTGCCAAAATGGCCAATGCCCTTGCTTTTCTTTAATTTAAGATTTACCGTCAGGCTGCTGTCCATCGGATTTGATTCGTTTTTCGCCTGATTGTAAACCTGAATCTTATCCAGCGCATTTTTCGAGATGTTTTGGAGAGCCATTTTAAAATCTCCGCCAAAAAATTCTTTCCCGTTTACCAGGAGGCTCTTTACTTCTCTTCCATTTACGGTGATTTGCCCGTCGCCCCAAAGCGTAACGTTCGGAATCTTCCTGAGCAGATCTTCAACCACTGCATTGCTATCCAGCTTAAAGGCAGCGGCATTAAATTCGAGTGTATCTCCATTCATTTGTATCGGAGGGAGTGTTATCGCGACCTCCTTCAGCGATACTTCTTTAGGCAGCAGGATCAATGTTTTCAGATCAAGCGGCGTTGCGTTGTTAAGTGTCGTGAAGCTCTTACGCAGCACCTGATACGAGATATGACTCACTTCGATATAAAAGTTACTGTTTTTAGGCAGGTTTCTGAAATTAAACTCACCATAAGTATTGCTAAGCTGGTAGTTTAACAAGGTACTGTCTGATCGGTAGATGGAAACTGTGGCCGACTTCACATGATAATTATGTGCCGTATCTTTCAATGATCCCTTAACAGAGGCAATGTTGTTTGGGTTAGCCTGTTGTCCGCTCACCTCAGAGAGGCTTAAAATCAGGATTGATGCAGTTAAAAACTGAAATAGGGTTTTCATAATCACCTTAATTTTTTTTCGGTTTTAACTGAACTATCACCGGGTTGCTTTTTCTGTTCTGCGTTTTAAAGTATTCATCGAGCAGCGGACTGAATGTTTTTTGCGTATCTCCAAGCTGTTCTTTAAAGCTGAACATGGCCAGCGAAGAATAACTGGTATAGAGATAATCATCCTTTAAAAGAAGGAAACCCCGGT
This sequence comes from Paradesertivirga mongoliensis, assembly GCF_024436395.1. GTDB lineage: Bacteria > Bacteroidota > Bacteroidia > Sphingobacteriales > Sphingobacteriaceae > Paradesertivirga > Paradesertivirga mongoliensis. Next base: position 238,708 of record NZ_JAFMZO010000004.1, read on the forward strand.
TAACGAAATCATAATAGTGACCGGCATCGTTTACAGGCAGAAAATGGGATAAGCTATCGGGTTGCAGATCCTGAAGGGAAGTCATTTCCGTAGTCTTTAAATTATAAATGATAGCTTTCTTCACCTCAGAGGGTGAGGCAAAACAACTCATTTGCATATACAGGTTGTTGTGTATTTGATAGGCGAAACTAATGCGATAGAATACATTGGGATTAGATCTGAAAAATTCGCCCCGCTTTTTAACGTATATAGGATTGGTGTTAAAGTCTTGTGGTAACGTGTTGCTCGCCGGCAGAATGATGCGGTAAGCGAGTGACAGCTTTGACGGAGTAACTTTGTACAGATTAAAGCCATGGAGGTTCACAAAGAACATTTCGCCAGGAATGCCGTAACTGAAAAATTTGGCCCCATCCCAGAATTCATCCTTTTTGTACCGGTCTATATCGAAAGGAAAATAAGGTAAGGTATCCGTTTTTGTCAGTATTGCGAACTCGTAGTGAGTGCTGTCGTTTCCCAGTTTCCGGACATATCCAGGCCTTACCTTTGCGTCGCTGCCAGGCAGTATCATATCTCGGGTATAAGCATCTTTCGACAGTATTTTGGCCACTCGTTTTCCGTCCAGATTAAAACAGTGCAGGTGTTTGTTTGAATTTATAGCAATAATGCTGTCCTCCTGATGAGGACGTATTTCAAAACCATAAAACTGGGTTTTTCCTTTTTCTTCGGTATCGCCTTCGTTAATCATGCGGCCATCGATTTTCGCTCTGAATTTGCCCGTGCTAGAAAAGATGAGCACGGCACGTGTGTCGTAGTCGAAAATTATATAGTGGCCTTTTAAGGTTTTCAGCTGACTAATGTTACCGAAAAGACTCTCTTTCGTGGTTTCGAGGGGAATGAAATTAACGTTTTCAAATACCTGAGAAACGGAGGCGCCACGTGCATCCTGCAGATTTAATCTAAGGGTAAGCATGTTGCTGCTGTCAATTTTTGCTGGCTGGCATAATGCTGCCAATGCAAAATTTATTAGAAACGCAGAAAAAAACAGGGGTTTGTGCCTGAGTACAGACGAACAATGAGAGAAAAACATGTAATTGGAAATAGGTTATGATTATAGGTTTGTATGTATGAAAATGAGTTAATCATCCTCCACTAATCTCACACAGTACGAATGTAGAGATTTTATTTCTGATTTATAAGGGTTTTATTTCCGACGATGTATGTAAGCCACTTTTTATCAACCCTCTGCGAAGCCGTCTGAACCTGACACCCTAAACCTGGCTGAAGCGGATACTCTGAAGAAGTCCCCAGGGGACCGGCCTTTGCACTTAAGGCTTTGTGGCGTATGAGTAAAACATAGCCACAACGACGGACGTCTATTTTCAACAAGAATCCATATCCCTCGCGAAAAAATCTTATTTTGCCCAGACCATGAGACAGTATTTTTTTATCATCGCCTGCAGTTTTGCGGCCTGTACAACACCTTTAAAGAAGTTAGAAAGTCAGCAGTCGCCATATTCGCAAAAAATGGTTGAAACGCGTGCTATGAAGAGTTTTTATACTAACCGGAGTGAACAAGAGCTGGCCAAAGCGCATTGGGATTATGTCCCGGGTTTAGTGGCAATCAGCGTTTTGAAGGCTTGGGAGCAATATCCTGCTAAGGAAGAGTATTATCGCCTGGTGAAGGCTTACGCCGATTATTGTTTGCAAGGCGGAGACACCGTAAGCGTGGGTAAAAGCAATATAGACGACCTGGCTGCAGGAAAGATCTTTTTTACGTTGTACAACACCGAGTTGAAAAAAGGTAATACCGCCGATGCTAGGCGATATAAGAATTGCGCCGATTTTTTGCGAAACAAGCTTAAGTATAATCACAGCCGCATCGACCGGTCAAAACCAGGGGCCGGAGGGTTTTTTCATAAAGCCCAATACCCTAACCAAATGTGGCTTGACGGGTTGTATATGGGGCCTGCCCTGTACGCACAATGGCAGTACAATTTTGGCCAGGAAAAAGGGATTGAAGACAACCGTCAATCCTGGGATGATATCGCTTTGCAATTTAAAACTATCCACCAGTATACTTACGATTCACAGAAGCAGCTAAACTACCATGCCTGGAGTGCTGACCCGGCAGATGAGAATTCGTTTTGGGCTAAAAAAGGAGGTCCGTTCAAAGGCACTTCGCCCGAATTTTGGGGCCGCGGAATGGGTTGGTATTTTGCTGCGTTAGTAGATGTGATCGAACTGATGCCTAAAGATCATCCGGATTATAAAATTTTAACCGGAAATCTTAATCAGGTTGCCGCCGGCCTTGCCCGTTATCAGGATAATAGTGGATCCTGGTATCAGCTTTTGCAATACGATAGCTCTAAGAAAGCTGACGGTAAAGGCGACGAGATTGCAGGAGAGGTTCATAATAAATGTGATAAAAGTAACTACCTTGAATCATCGGCATCGTCGATGTTTACCTATGCCTATTTAAAGGGTATTCGTTTAGGCGTACTGAATGAAAAAACCTTTCTTCCGGTTGCGGAAAAAGCTTACCGAGGTTTGCTAAATAACTTTATTCGCGAAGAACAGAACGGGCAGCTTAGTATTATCCAATCGTGTGCTTCGGCTGGACTTGGTCCTGCGAAGGATAGATCCAGAACAGGCACAGTGAATTATTATCTCTGTGGGAAGGATGTTACCGTTACACAAAATGAGGGGAAAGCCATCGGTCCTTTTATTTTGGCGAGTTTAGAGTACGAGCGACGGACAAAATGATTAAGATCAGAAATGAGCGATAACCACCCCTTAATCCCCTTCCCGAATGCGTTCGGCACAGGCTCTTAAAAAAGGAGGAGAGGATAGCGCTTTAGCTGGTGTGCGATAAATGAGTATATCGCGGATTACGCGTTTTGCCAGCTGCCCTTTTTTCAAGGGGGAGCTGGCCGCAGGACTTAGGGTTTAATACGTGTAAACTGCCCATGCCCGGTTCTCGCCGATACCGTGCATACAGAAACGATTTTAGCGTTCAATAAAACACTAGAGATTTCCCTTAATCTTATTTATCACCTCAGCATATTCTGCCTCCGATAAATAAATCTTTTCATCCGGTTGCATATCAAATGTACTTCCCCATTTGGGTGCATTTTCGTGTTTAGGAACGATATGAAAATGTACGTGAGGCATTTTGTCGCCGTATGCGCCGTAATTTATTTTGCCCGGATTAAAAGCCTTGCTAACTGCTTTTGCAACTTTGGCGATGTCTTTCGTGAAAAGAACTAATTCATCCTCGGAAAGTTCAAAGATTTCGTTCTTGTGCTCTTTTTTGTAGGCCAGTACACATCTGCCTTTGTAGGTCTGCTCTTTGAAAAGGTAAAGTATGGAAGCATCAAGCTCGCAAATTTCAATCATCAGATCGGTAAGTCTTTGATCTTTAGCGCAATACATGCAGGGATTATCAGTAGTCATAATATTATTTTATGTTATAAGTTTTTTTCAAGATGCATGTTTTAAATGAATTTACAGAGCAGTTGGAGGCGTAAATTGAAAACAGCCGATAAAGCCTTCTTAAGCCAGCGGAGTGTTCAGCAATTTCAATAAGCCATCTTTTGTAAAGGACTTTGCTATCGTTGTGTCGGTATTAATCAGTTCATTAAACAAATCCTTTTTCTCTTCCTGCATTTGCATGATCTTTTCTTCTATAGTGTCAGTACAAATCAGGCGCACTGCTACCACATTTTTCTTTTGCCCAATACGATAGATCCGGTCTATGGCCTGGTTCTCTACTGCCGGGTTCCACCACGGGTCAACGAGGTAAACGTAATCTGCCTGGGTTAAATTTAATCCGGTTCCACCAGCTTTTAAACTGATTAAAAACACCCGGCGGTCAGGTTCTTCCTGAAATTCTTTCACCACTTTGTTACGGTCTTTTGTATTTCCGCTGAGGTAAGAAAAGGGGATATCTCTTTCTGTCAACTCCTTTCGGATGAGGTCGAGCATAGAAACGAACTGCGAGAAAATAAGGATTTTATGTTCTGAAGTTTTGCTTAATACTTGTTCCATCAGGACTTCAATCTTCGCCGATTCCCGTTCATGAATCTCATCATCATGAAGCAGGAGAGGGGAGTTGCAGATCTGTCGCAACCGTGTGAGGCCTTTTAACACATGGATAGAACTCCGCGGAATTTCTTCATTAGTTTTACTGCAAATAAACTCCCTGAATTCTTTTTCAAAAGCATCGTAAACTTTTCGTTGTTGCATGCCCATTTCGCAGTAAATCACCATCTCGGTCTTTTCCGGAAGTTCTTTTAGCACCTGGCTTTTCGTTCTCCGCAGAATGAATGGCTGGATCTTACGTTGTAGTTCTTTCGCCCGTTTGCTATCGCCGAACTGATCTATCGGATCCAGAAAGATCTCTTTAAAGTATTGTTTGCTGCCTAGCAGGCCAGGACTGGCAAAACTTAATTGCCCATACAGATCGAAGGTATTGTTTTCAATGGGCGTCCCGGTGATTACGATCCGGTTGCGCGACTTTAGTAAACACGCCGCCTTATACCGCTGAGAGTCTGGATTTTTTATATTTTGAGATTCGTCGAGGAAAACATAGTTGAACCCGTAATTTTTCAAGAAGCGAACATCGGAAAGCAAGGTGCCGTAGGAGGTGATGATTAGCTCGTAATTGTTAAACGTTTTGTGTTCCGATAACCTGCTGGCGCCATAAAGGATATGCACCTTTAGATCCGGGGCGAATTTCTCGATCTCGGCCTGCCAGTTGAAAATGAGCGAAGTTGGCACAACAAGCAAATTGGTGTTATGCTCTCGCTTGTGTCTGAGAAGTAAAATAAAAGCGATGACTTGCAGGGTTTTACCGAGACCCATATCATCAGCCAGACAACCTCCAAAATTAAAGTCGTCTAAAAAATTCAGCCAGTTAAGTCCGTGTTTTTGATATTCGCGCAGTTGTGCTTTAAGTTCGTTGGGTACGGTTACTTCTTCAATCGAACGGAAATCAGCCAGTTTTTCGTTCAGGAATTGCAGTTCTTCTTTTACTTGTCCGTCTATCATCTCCTCTTCAAAAAGCTGAGAAATAACGCTGAAATTACTTTTTGGGATTTTCAGACTATCGTCTTCCAGATCGCCGGTGCTAAAATAGTCGCCGAATTTTTGAATCCATTCCAGTGGCAGAATGCCCAAGGTGCCATCATCAAGGGCCACATATTTGCTTTTATTGCGAATGGCTTTGTCGATTTTTTTTAATGATGCTTTCTTCTTCCCGAAACGCACGTCAATCTCTGCATTGAACCAGTCAATCCCACTCAATATTCTAACACTTATCCTGGCTGGATTAGGATTTAGTTTATTCTCTTTCAGTTTATTAAACCCCAGAATTTTGATGCCCTGCGTCCTCCAATCCTCAAAAGCGTTAAGAAACCAGTCTTCGTTCAAAAAATGTTTTTTATGAAGGTAAAAATAGGGAAGGGCATCCTCTGACTGCTCTCTGAAATATGAATGCTGGCGAATGATCTGGGCTGTAAAAGCAATTTCCGCCTCGTAATTGCGGCTCACGCTAAACGTTCTTTTAATGCCCTGGGGGTAAATTTGTTTTTTACTTAGAACCGAGATCTCAGAATCGCCGTATTTCATTACCGGATCAAGTTCTACGTAGGGATCAGAATCTTTAAGATAAATAATTCGCTCCGGCGGCGTATCAAGCTTGTTTTCGCGGAGCTGTTCGGCTGTAGCCGGAGGCAGATATTCATATCTTATCTCGGTATCGTTTTCAAGCTTCGACAGAAAGCTTTGTCTGAATTCCTCATATTTGCTATGGTGAATAAGCAGCTTGTTATTATGTTTTTTAAAGAACTCAACTACCTTCAAAATCCGTAAGTTTCCCGATAGGTGGTAGGATCCATTTATTTCAAGGAAGTAGTCATATTTAATGTTTACCTGATCAAGGGGCGGTTTAATATGCTCCAAATCGATAAGAGCGCTGACCTCATAAAACGGATCGCTTTTTTTTACTGATAGCTCGGCATTATGAACCATCTGACCCAATGGAAAAGGTACAATAGCACTGGCGACTATATTTTCTGATATCTCAACCTGGTGATGATAGAATTTAAGCCCAAGCGGATTCTTCAGTATGGCCTTTAACCCTTCAATAGTGCTAGCAGACATCTCTGCCTGATTTTTATTTTGAAACTGCTCAATTCCAAAATAGAATTTTGACACTTCTGAATTTTCAGCCGACCAAATCTTTTCAGCAGCGTTTACCTGGTTTATCGGATTTTTAGGTTTTCCGTTTTGCGTACTCGCCGCTTCAAACAATCCAACAAGCAAATGCCGGTAATATTTGTGCAGTTTAAATACCACAAATTGTTCTTTTTCTGTGCCTGGCGGACTTACCGGTAGGCCTGGCGCGGAAGTAATCACCGTATCAATCTTAACTGCCTGATCAGTTGAAACAGGAAAAATACTTGGCGAAACAGGTTTAATCCGGATGTTTTTATCCGCGTATGCTATATCGAAGTATTGCTCAATATTCGTTTCATGCTGAAGTCCGTAGGGTTCTGAGAATTTCTTTAACTGGGCGGTTCTTAGTTCGCTATCAAAGAAAATACGCAATTCTCTGCGCTTGATGATATTGTAAAGGGCTTGCGCCTGATGGCAGCATAGTTTGTTTTGTACGGTATGACAGGGACATGAAAATAAAAAGGTGTTGCCTTGCCGGATTACCCAGGTTAAAGAGCTTTGAGCATCGTGGCTGAAGTTTGAAAAAAGCGCCGAATTGATCTCTATACTTTCGGGATGCAGTTTCAAAAAATCCCGATCATCCGGACGGAAATGTTCGGCACTATGGTGCTGTATGAACACCTCATTTACCGCTTCGATATCAACCCTGGAAATAGAATAATTATAGTTGCCTGAATGTTCTTGAAGCGAGCCCGGATACATTTATTCAAATATGCGGTTGCTGGCCGACATTAAGTAATAATTTTTGAAATTAGATTATTAATACACCAGAGAAACGAGGTACGGTTTTCGGTCTGAAAAAAAACTCAGGCAAGAATCATGCTCTTGCCTGAGTTTTTTGGATTTTCATCCAACTAAGTGCTAACCTGCGAATATGCAGCGTTTGCTATTTTCCTTTCTTAGGAAAATTTGGGTGATTCATTATTTCTTCAATCTGATCGGCATGACGTTTAGAATGACTCGCCATCAGAAGAATGGTTTGATAGGCGTCTAATTTGCCGAAAGGAAAGTCGTTATAGTGATTTCTTAAATCATCCGTAGTAGTTTTAATATACCCGATATTGCTCGCCCTTTTTGCTTTGAACTCATTAAGCGCCGCTTCATAAGTCCCAAATTTGCCGGAAGGCTTAAGCGATTCCGAAGTGTTTACTTTTGAGCTTCTATCTGAAATTTTACTGACAAGAACTTCGTCGCTCATAATCAGATCTTTTCGTTTAGAAGGATCAGCAGGTTCTTTAAGTGCGGCCTGTGAAAAACCAAATAAGTTGTTTTCTGCTATGGCCAGGTGCTCTACACATTCTGCCACAGACCAGCTGTTTGTATCAGGTTTAAAGTTTAGTTGCTCCGCGCTAAGTCCGCTTACTTTTTTAACAAGGTTTTCCTGTGTTTGCTGTAAAAGATCGGAAGCAAACTTACGCTCGGCGTCTGTTAAGGCAGCGTTGTTAAAACTCATCGTTATAAAGGCAATGGCGACGAGTAGGGATGTTTTTGATTTCATGATGTTAGATTTTATGCCACAATATAGGAAACTCAGTTTAAGGTAAAGTTATTTTTTGGTTGTTAATTTGAACTGTCAGGGTCACAGGACTTCCGGCATTTTAACAACAGTTATCTCAAACTATCAGGCAAAGTTACAGTCCCGGTTAATTGAATTGCGGTGGTAAATGGACATTTTTAGGTGCTGATTTGGACAAATAATTGCCTTGCTTATCCGAAGCTTGTCTGCCGTGAATCTTTGCTGAAAATTGCGAAGCCCACGTGGAATAGTTATGATTTGAATACTAAAAATAACGTTAAAGGCTTTCTTCGGGCGAACGGGAAACGATCTGCGATCCTAAGTAGTAGTCGACGGTATCCAGCAAATCTTCAATGGCAAATGGTTTTAACAGAATATCGGTTGCTCCGTAATCATCTATCGCAGAATCAATCCTTGGATCAGAAGATATTATAATAACCGGTATATCGAGGGTTTTCGGATTTGAACCCAGAGCACGGCACAACTCCAGGCCGTTTACTCCATCCATGTTAATGTCCATAAATATCAATGCAGGCCTGCACTGGCCAATCGTTTGAAAAAGGCCTGCAGGGTCAGGTAAGCATACTGTGTTATAACCCTCACCGTCCAAAATAATCTTAAATGTGTCCAGGATGTCCTGATCATCATCAACGCATAGGATTGTTTTCATACGCAGAATGTCTTCACTGTAGTAACATTAACTAAATGTTAATGTTTGCGGCGTTTTGTTTGTAGTAATTTAGAATGACGACTGTCGTTTCTAAGTTTGTAGCGTGTGTATAAATAATGTATCAAACAACCCGGTAACCTTCAGGCATTCATCTCGTATAAACCGTTCCTAAATAATAACCTAAACTACCAGGCAAATATGACTATCGCTGTAATTGATGATGACGCTCTGGACAGGCAGATCTGTTCGACACTTATAAAATTAACATCTAAAAACGTTCAGGTTATCGAGTTCTCTAACGGTCAGGCTGCTCTGAGACATTATTTTGAGAATGCGGAACAAGCGGACAATATACCAGATATCGTTATCGTGGATATCAAAATGCCATTAATGAATGGCTGGGAATATCTGGAGGCTTATGAAATAATGGAGCCAAGGTTAGCTAAAAAACCAGTTCACTATATCTGCACTTCTTCTATCGACCCGAAAGACCTGAATTGTCGCGAAGATATCGTTAAGGCGATTTTTTCAAAACCTTTCGACAAAGAGTATGCTCAATTGATGATTGAGGAAAACTCGCTGAAAAGCGCCGGGTCGTAATATTTGCCCTTAATTAATCTTGACGACCTTTGTTTTACACTTTAACCGGCTCATATGAGGGCTTGCTCATTTCTACGCTAAAATGCAAACCGGGTGTTAACCAATAAAGCAGAATAATTCTCGAGTACCGATAGTTGAACGGCGCGAGAAGGATCACGACTGGAAGCAACACCGCCATATACAGTGCCGGATTTTCCATATTGCCTGTAATTAGCCAGGTAGATACGGCAGCAGCGATCATTTCGGCCACGTTCATTGCATAACTGATGAACATGGCTACATAAAAGTAGCCAGGCTCTCTTTCAAATTTTGTATTGCAATGGGGGCAATTTACGTTCATTTTCTGCAGCCTGAAGCCATACATTGAGGTAGTAAACATATTGCCTTTTCGGCACCGTGGACATTTTCCTGCCAGCGCCGAAGAGAATTCCGATGGTATAATGTGCTTTCTATTTAATTCTAAACCTTTCATAAACCTGGTTTTAATATTTGTCTTCTAAATTCTTCCGGTGTGCTCCCGGTGTGTTTCTTGAAAAACTTGCTGAAATAGGAGTTGTCACTGAAATTTAACAGGCAAGAGATGGAAGCGATCGGCAACTCGAGATTTACCAGCAAACGTTTGGCTTCCAAAACAATTCGTTTGCGAATTAATTCTCCAGCCGAAATACCTAACATTTGCGAACACAGAGCATTTAAGTGGTTAGGTGTTACAAACAAAAGCTCTGCATATTCTTTGGGTAACTTTAATTTGGTAAAATTTTGCTCAATTAACTTTTGGAAGTTGCGCAAAAGAGTAATGTTGTACGATGGGGCATTTTCTGTGTTCTGATTGTTAATGTCGGCGACTACAAAGAACAGTTGAAGAATCAGTAACCGCAATCTGTCTGCCTGTCTTGGCGAGATATTTAAATTAATGGTCAGCATTTCTTCAAACAGCGATTTGATTTTTGCCTGAAATTCCTCAGGAACTTCGATTACCGCGTCCCTGGTTGAACCGCTAAAAAATGGAAACTCGTCAACGTAATCCGGACGGAGCAAAAACGACTGGAAAAAAGTAGTTGAGAAATTTATCACATAGCCATCCACGGCGCCATCAAATTGCCAGTTGTGAATTTGCCCGGGAACCATAAAATATATCTGGTTAGGCTTTACCGCGAACCGGTCAAAATCAATGGTATGGTTACCGTTGCCCCGAACGAAGAATACAATGTGATAAAATGAATGTCCATGGGGCGTTTTTAACTGATGATGAACTTGGAGATAAGGCGCAAATCTGGATACTAAAACCTCCTGATGTCTGGGTTCAGAAAAACCGGATAGATCAAAAACATGCAAGTCTTTCATAATCCAAAGGTACGGCTCTCTTACAAACTTTAATGGTGCGTATTATGGGGATAATGGTACTTTTTACTGATTCCGGAAAGTAGTCTTATTTGTTTAGAAGCCGGAGGCTCTCCGGAAGGTAATCTTTATAAACTCAAGAGAGATAATTTCAAAAAGTATCTGGAAGCTGTTTAATCGCTATGCAACTAGAAGAGATCTTTGGGGGGAAGGGATGTGTTAAGGCCAGCAAGACCAGTGTTAATCGATTGAGCAGAGATTCGGGTCTTTTACCTGAAGTATTTTAGTCAGGCGGGGGAAGTATGGTAGCAGGGGGACTGTCGTCTTCTTCTTTCTCATTATTCAGTGGTGAATCGTCAATAAGCGAACCTTTTTCAATTTTCGGGTCATCATTATCGTTTAATGGTGAATCATCTATCAAGGATTCTTCAGGATCTATAAGCATGTTTTCCTTTTTTATTAAGACAAGAAAAAAGTGCTGTGGTTTTAAAAATAACTTCGTTAATTTAATTGCCACGAAGGCACGACGATGCGTTCAGCTCTATGCCTTAGCGTCTTTGCAGCTAATTCTTTATTCAGCCAACCCAAACCGTTTTAATATTCACAAATTCTTTTATCCCGTAAACCCCTAACTCCCGGCCATACCCCGATTCTTTGATTCCACCGAAAGGCAGCCTTGGATCTGATTTGACAGATTCATTCACAAAGCACGAGCCTGCCTCCAATCGTGTTGCCGCAATCTGCTCCGCTTTCGCGATATCTCTGCTAAATACTGCAGCTCCCAGTCCAAAAATCGAATCGTTAGCAATATTAACGGCTTCATCCTCATCCTGAGCAGTTATAATCGCTGCAACCGGCCCGAAAATCTCTTCATCATAAGCCGGCATTCCTTTTTTGACATTGCTTAATATAGTAGGGGGGTAAAGCGCATGGTTTCCTTGCGGGATCTCTCCCCCCAGAATACAGGTTGCGCCGAGTTCAATACTTTTAATAACCTGCTGATGTAATTCGTCGCGGAGATCGAAGCGCGCCTGAGGGCCTACATCAGTTTTTTCATCCAGGGGATCGCCGAGGACTTTCGATTCCATCTTCTTTTTAAAAAGGGCAGTGAACTCCTCTTCCACATGTTTTAACACAATAAATCGCTTGGCAGCGATGCAGCTCTGGCCACTATTAATCAGGCGGCTGTCGACGCAAACTTCAGCCGCATGTTCCAAATCCGCATCGGCCAGAATTATATAAGCATCGCTTCCACCGAGTTCAAGCACTGATTTTTTTAAAACGGATGCGGCTTTTTCTGCTACTTTTTTCCCGGCCGTAGTGCTTCCTGTCAAGGTAACAGCTTTAATTAGTGGATTCTCAATAATTCCTTCTACAGCATTACTGCTCACCAAAAGTGTTTGAAATACATATTCAGGGAATCCGGACTCTCTAATTATATTTTCTATTGCAAGGGCACAGCCGAAAACATTCGAAGCATGTTTCAACACGCCGCAGTTTCCGGCCATCAATGCCGGTGCCAGGAATCGGAACAACTGCCAAAACGGAAAATTCCAGGGCATTACGGCCAGGATTACACCCAGCGGCTGAAACCTGATGTAGCTTTTAGAGGCCTCCGTATCAATAATTTCGTCTTTTAGAAAGCTCTCGGAATTTTCTGCGTAATACTCACAGCAAACAGCACATTTTTCAATTTCGGCAAGACCCGCTTTGAAGGGCTTACCCATTTCGGCCGCCATAAGGCGGGCAAGAATAGGCGCCTGAGTTCTTAAAATAGAAGCAGTTTTGTAAAGATAACGCCCTCGTTCTGAGAAAGATACTTCCTTCCACGTTGACCAGGATTTATAGGTTTGACGGATTTTTTCAGCGACTCTCTCCGGGGTGTCAGCAGAGTAGCTTTGAATCAGCTTTCCATTATAGGGGTTTACAGACTGAATTTGCATCCCCAAACTTATTCACCTACTGTCGAATCTCCATCTACTTTGTCGTGAATTTTATCGCCGGCTTTTTCAAGCTTATCTCCAATCTTCCCGAGACCTTTTTTAACCTTCGTTCCAGTCGTATCCATCCAGGCTTCCATCGAGTCAACACGCGCCCGTGCCGAAGTCATAATTGCGTAGACAGTATCTTTTCTAAACACTACGGTCCGGTTTGAATCGGGATAATCCCAAATTTCAGTTTCGTTCACCACATTTTTTTTCACTGGTTCACCCACAATGCTGGTTACTTCAGTTTTAGTCATACCTATTTCGACAGTGGCAAGATCTTTGGAAGGCCGGCCGCAACTGCTCAGGATCATAGCAGTTATCAGAGTTACAAATAGCGTTTTCATGAGCTGATGATTTATGGCACTAACAATAGTTTTTATTCATTTGTTTCCTGAAAGACTCTTTAGATTATCATTTAATTAAGTGATTGTCATTAAACAAAACTTATCACTATTTTCGACAACCTTATGCAATCGAAAGACAACAAAAGCACAATCAGGGCATGGGCCATGTTCGATTGGGCAAACTCAGCTTACAATCTGGTAATTACTTCTACCATATTTCCGGCTTATTATACAGCGATCACTACTACTAAAGAACAGGGAGACAAAGTGGATTTCTTTGGTTTTACCTTCGTTAATACAGCTTTAGCCAACTATTCGCTTTCCGTTTCCTACCTTATAATGGCCATTCTACTGCCTGTTTTATCTGGTGTGGCAGATGCCCGAGGGAATAAGAAATTTTTCATGAAAGTGTTCACCTGGATCGGGTCGCTGGCCTGTATGGCACTTTATTTCTTCGAGTCCGACACCCTGGAACTTGGCGTAATATGCTCGGCTGTTGCTGCAGCAGGATATATAGGCGGGGTAATGTTTAGTAATTCGTATTTGCCTCAGATTGCTTCGGTCGGTCGCCAGGATAAGGTGAGCGCACAAGGTTTCTCTTACGGATATGTTGGAAGCGTTTTGCTGCAAATTATCTGCTTTGTCTTTGTTTTAAAACCTGAGCTTTTCGGTATAACTGATGCTTCCTTTCCCGCCCGCCTTTCCTTTCTCCTGGTAGGTTTATGGTGGATAGGCTTTGCGCAGATTCCGTTTCGAAAACTGCCTGATGGTACACCGGCCCTTGCTAAATCAACTTTAAATGTGGTTGCAAGTGGCTATAGCGAGTTGGCAAAGGTGTGGCGACAGCTAAAAGAGTTAAAGGTTCTTAAGCGATTTTTATCTGCATTCTTTCTGTATTCTGTTGGGGTACAAACTATTATGCTCGTAGCCACAGCTTTTGGTGCAAAGGTTTTGCAGATGGAGACCAGTGAGCTCATTCAAATAATACTGATTATTCAGTTAGTAGCTATTGCCGGAGCTTATTTTATGTCGGGTCTGGCAAAACGAATCGGCAATATCCCGGTGCTGATGTTGGTAGTGCTTATTTGGGTAGGCGTGTGTGTTGCAGCTTATTTTATAGAAACCAAGGGTCAGTTTTTTGCCCTGGCGGGATTGGTAGGTATCATCATGGGAGGAATACAATCCTTATCCCGATCCACATATTCTAAACTCTTGCCGGCTAACACTCCTGATACCGCATCTTTCTTTAGTTTTTATGACGTGACAGAGAAGATTGCCATCGTGATCGGCCTTGCAACGTTTGCATTTATTGAAGAGCACTCGAATATTCGGAACTCGGCTTTGGGGCTTACATTGTTTTTTATTGCAGGCTTTATTGCTCTTTTTGTGGTTTTGAAAACAAAGCCCTCAACCTATGAGGTTTCGAAAACCTCATAGGTTGGGGTAACATTTTCTGAAATGGTTACAACCAAACGCAGGAGATAAATTAAATGCGATTTCAAGGGTAATTTGCTAAAACTTCTGCTTTTTAGCTTTAACCTTTTACCTTTGGCCTCGGATATGACTGTTGAACTTTTTATTCCCTGCTTTATCGATCAACTTTTTCCTGAAACTGCTTTCAATACCGTTAAAGTATTGGAAAAAGCAGGCTGTAAGGTAACTTACAATCCACAACAGACTTGTTGCGGACAGCCGGCCTTCAATGCTGGTTTTTGGGATGAAGCCAAAGCAGTAGGAAGCAAATTTCTGAGCGATTTTTCTGAAAGTAATTATATCGTTTCACCCTCTGCCTCCTGCACAGGAATGGTGAAAAATTATTATAACGATTTGTTCACCAATACGGCGGTTCACAATAAATGCCGCAATATCCAAAGTAATATTCATGAGCTTTCAGATTTCCTGGTCAATGTTTTAAAGAAAGATTATTTCGGTGCAGAACTTGAAGGAAGGGCGGTTTATCACGATTCCTGCGCCGGACTAAGAGAATGTAAAATCAAAGCCGAACCACGTGCTTTATTGGATAAAGTACACGGACTGGAACTGGTTGAATTGAAAGACAACGACACCTGCTGCGGATTCGGAGGTACTTTTGCGGTTAAGTTCGATGGAATATCAAGCGCTATGGCTCAACAGAAAGTTGATAACGCACTTGCAGTGGATGCAGAATACATTATCTCTACCGATTCGTCTTGTTTATTGCATTTACAAGGGTATATCGACAAAAATAACCTTCCGATAAAAACTATGCATATTGCCGATGTACTCACACAGGGATGGGGGAATGTTTAAATTCCATAGTTAAGTTCAGCTATTAAATTCTATTTTTGCCTCCCAGATCACATCGTAGGTGATTTCAATAAAATATTTCTAACCCGCCGCAAGGCAAAAATCATGTTTGTAAATGATTAATATAACACTGCCTGATGGTTCGTCGAGGCAATATGAAAAAGGAACCAATTCATATCAAATAGCCCTTTCAATCTCTGAGGGCCTTGCCAGGAATGTTTTAGCAGCCGAAGTAAATGGCGAGATTTGGGATGCAAGTCGGCCCATTGAAACAGATGCCAGTGTAAAACTTCTTACCTGGAATGATAGCACCGGTAAATCAACATTCTGGCATTCATCCGCCCACCTTATGGCCGAAGCATTAGAGGCCTTATATCCGGGAACAAAATTCGGCATAGGTCCTGCAATAGAGACCGGTTTTTATTATGATGTTGATTTTGGCGAGCGC
Organism: Paradesertivirga mongoliensis; assembly: GCF_024436395.1. Lineage (GTDB taxonomy): Bacteria > Bacteroidota > Bacteroidia > Sphingobacteriales > Sphingobacteriaceae > Paradesertivirga > Paradesertivirga mongoliensis. The sequence goes on from NZ_JAFMZO010000004.1 coordinate 254,138, forward strand.
GAGTTTTCTTCAGACGATTTTAAACAAATAGAAGATAAGATTTTAGAACTCGCTAAAGCGAAATCCGAATATGTGAGAAAACCTGTCGGCAAAGCCGATGCTGAGAAATACTTTACCGAAAAAGGCGACGAGTATAAGCTTGATCTGATTAAAGATTTGCCAGACGGATCAATTACATTTTATACACAAGGCAATTTTACGGATCTGTGTCGCGGTCCTCATATCCCCAATACGGGCTTTATCAAAGCTGTGAAGCTTACTAATGTTGCCGGTGCATACTGGCGCGGCGACGAAAGTCGCAAGCAGCTAACCCGTATTTACGGAGTAACTTTTCCAAAGCAAAGTGAGTTGGCCGAGTATCTCAAGATGATCGAAGAGGCCAAAAAACGCGACCACCGGAAGCTTGGACGTGAGCTCGAACTGTTTACCTTTTCTGAAAAAGTTGGAATGGGACTGCCTTTGTGGTTGCCTAAAGGCACCGCTTTGCGCGAGAAATTAGTCAACTTCCTGCAGCGGGCACAGGTTAAAGCCGGCTACGAACAGGTGATCACGCCGCATATCGGCCATAAAAATTTATACATCACCTCGGGGCACTATGAGAAATATGGCGCTGACTCTTTTCAGCCCATAAAAACGCCTCAGGAAGGGGAGGAGTTCTTCTTAAAACCAATGAACTGCCCTCATCATTGTGAAATTTATAAGACAAAACCACGTTCTTACAAAGATTTACCAGTAAGATACGCTGAATTTGGTACGGTTTACCGTTATGAGCAAAGTGGCGAATTGCACGGCTTAACCCGGGTACGGGGATTTACGCAGGATGATGCACACTTGTTCTGTCGTCCTGATCAGGTAAAAGATGAGTTCAAAAAGGTGATCGATCTGGTATTGTATGTTTTCAATGCTTTGGGATTCACGGATTACACGGCACAGGTTTCCCTTCGCGACCCGGAGAACAAAACGAAGTACATTGGTTCGGATGAAAACTGGCAATTAGCCGAATCTGCAATTATAGAAGCTGCTGATGAAAAAGGCTTGCGTACAGTTGTGGAGTTAGGTGAAGCAGCGTTTTATGGCCCCAAGCTGGACTTTATGGTAAAAGACGCTTTGGGCAGAAAGTGGCAGTTAGGAACCATCCAGGTGGATTACAACCTTCCAGAGCGTTTCGAGTTAGAATACACAGGAAGCGACAACGCGAAACACAGGCCGGTGATGATACACCGGGCGCCTTTCGGTTCGTTAGAGCGATTTGTAGCAGTGCTGATAGAACATTGTGCAGGAAACTTCCCGTTATGGCTAACACCCGAACAATTTATCATTCTTCCTATCTCTGAAAAGTATGAAGAATATGCAAAAAAAGTTTTAGAATCGTTGAATAATTCCGATATTCGCGGCTTGATTGACTTGCGTGACGAGAAGATTGGCAGGAAGATTAGAGATGCTGAAGTCAAGAAAATCCCCTATATGCTTATCATAGGTGAAAAAGAAATGGCAGACGGATTGGTTTCAGTTCGCCGGCACGGAGAAGGAGATATTGGTAGCATGGGCGCAGAAGAATTTAGAAATCAGTTAATTACAGAAATAACCGTTTAAAGAAAATTTTAATTTGGCATTAGGAAGACCGGGTTTTAACAAAGGGCCCCGCGGCCCCAGACCTCCCTTTAAGAAGAAAGAGGCAGAGCATAGAATTAACGAACTAATCACAGCTCAGCAGATACGCCTTGTTGGAGATAATGTTGAACAGGGTGTAATGTCCTTGAGAGATGCTTTGGCAATTGCCGAAGAGCAGGAACTGGATTTAGTAGAAATTTCTCCGAATGCAGTTCCGCCGGTTTGTAAAGTTGTTGATTACAACAAGTTTATCTATGAGCAAAAGAAAAAGCTCAAAGAGATAAAATCAAATGCCAAGCAAACGGTGATTAAGGAGATCCGTTTCGGGCCCAATACTAACGAGCACGATTTTCAATTTAAACTGAAGCATGCTATCAGTTTCCTTGAAAATGGTGAGAAAGTTAGAGCCTATGTACATTTTAAAGGTAGAGCCATTGTTTATAAAGAGCAGGGCGAAATTCTGCTTCTTAAGTTTGCACAGGCTTTAGAAGACGTGGGAAAAGTAGAACAACTACCTAAGTTAGAGGGTAAGAGGATGTTTTTGGTAGTAGCGCCTAAGGCGGGAAAAAAATAGGTTAATGTGCAAATTATTGAATATGCAGATGTGCAGATTTGTAAGGTGCCAAAATCGTAAATCGTAATTCAATAAATCGTAAATACATAGGATCATGCCAAAAATGAAAACCAATTCCAGTGCAAAAAAGCGTTTTAAGCTTACTGGAACAGGTAAAATCAAAAGAAACAATGCCTACATGAGTCACATCTTAACCAAGATGTCTACTAAGCGTAAGCGTAACCTAAGCCATTCAAGTCTGGTTTCAGATGCGGATATGGGTAACGTAAAGCGTATGCTTTGCATTGGTAAGTAAGTATTAATTAAGTTTTAACCAGGCTTCCGGTCCCGATAGCTATCGGGATAAGTTCGCAAAATGAGGCGACGCCGCCAGTCAAAAATCAAACAAAATGCCACGTTCGGTTAACGCAGTTGCGTCAAGAAGAAGAAGAAAAAAGATCTTAAAATTAGCCAGAGGCTATTACGGATCAAGAAGCAAAGTTTATACTATTGCTAAAAACACGGTTGAAAAGGGTTTGCAATATGCTTACCGCGACCGTAAAGCTAAAAAGAGAGAATTCAGAGCATTGTGGATTCAGCGTATTAACGCAGGTGCACGTCACCATGGGTTATCTTACTCTCAATTTATGGGTAAATTAACCAAAAGCGGAATCGGATTGAATCGTAAAGTTCTTGCTGATTTGGCAATGAACGAACCCGCTGCCTTCAAAGCAATAGTTGAAGCGGTAAAATAAATCGTATTTAACGAAAAAATAAAAAGGGGCTCAAATCGGGCCCCTTTTTTATTGCTTTATTTTTTCTTTAATGTGATGTATCCTGACTCGAGGATATCCTCCAGAGCATCCTGAGTAAAAGGCTTAGAATAAAAACCTTTGACAGATTCATACATGGCTATGCGCTCGCGGTCGCGCGGGTCAACAGAAGAAGTTAATATAATGATGGAAACCTTTTTAGCAAAATACTGCTTGAAAATTTCAAAAATATCTAAAAAGTCCCAGCCGGATATCTCTGGCATGTCTAAGTCCAGAAGGATAAGGTCGGGTAAAAGCGTGTAGTTTTTGTGATGTTTTATAAGGAAACTCAATACCGCCTGAGCATGGCTGTATGCTTTATACTTTAAAGGAATATCTATTCTTTTAATCATTAGCTCGATGATCTTATGCTGTATATGGTCATCATCAACTAACATTAAACTTATGCTCATAAGATAGTATAAAAGTGTTGGGAAGCGTTTTTATACCGTAAAATACGAATTATGTTACAATAAATCGGTTTTTCAAATAAAAAATTAACGAAGATCGATTGAATTTTAATGCAGTTTGGTTTTATAAATACCTGAAACCGGGTATTGCTTAATTGATCGAATAGCTTCATTTTAGAGCCTGTCTGCAATGGATTTCTCCCTTAGGCAGGCGTATTTATTTCGAAGCCAGCCGAACCTCAACTATGGATATAGGATTTAATAAGTTTGCTTCCGAATGGTGGAAAAAGTTTTTTGACTTTCAGGGAGCAAAGACTCAGATGAAAATCTCAGAGCATTTAAAACATGTTAATTTAAAGATGTCTGCGGTGGGCGACAAAGAAATAAGGTTGCTAAGTAGCAATGTTAAAACCATAGAAACCCTGGATCTTGAAGGAACTGAAGTAAGTAATACGAGTATCCTGTATTTAACCAAATTACAATCCTTAAAAGAACTTCGCTTAACAAACTGTCGCCAAATTGACGATGGCTGCCTGCCTTTTTTAAACCAACTGTTCTCCCTCGAGTATCTTTATTTAGGGGGTACTGCAATCACTCACAAAGGTATACAGGGATGCGATAATTTGCAGAATCTTAAATCCATAAATATCTCAGTCAAAGATACTGAAAACTCTAACCCCGGTTTGATTGCATTGCAGCACACCTTTCCTAACTGTAAACTTGTTGTTAATGACGTGTACTATAGATTCGATAGGTTAAAAGTCATTTAAATAACGTAGTTTTCTCTTCAGAATGAATGTTTTCTTTTGTGTATACAATGGAAGATGCCTCAAGTATGCCTCAAATTCGTCAAATTTGTTGCTGTGGCATCGGATTGGTCCGTTAGCTCGCAGATGTTTCGACTTCGTAGCAAGCTTTCGACGAATTAAAATGGCGACTCGGCTTTTGAGATCCCACCCTTTTCAGGACTTATAAATATTCAAGAATATCTCAATGGATTTATCGGATGATGTATTGTATATAAATGAAAAAATAAAGGATATAACCCGATTGGCGGATAGCCTCCCAGGGGTAACCATTATACATGATATTAGAGATTTTAGGGTGGTTTGGATGAGCAAAATCGGACTTGAGCAGATAGGTGCTACGCTCGAAGAGGTCTGCAGTATGACCAATGAGCAATATCACGCCCGTTTTTTTAACGAAGACGACTCGAAAGATTATGTGCCAAAGCTAATCCGGCTGCTTACAGAAAATGATATGGAAAGTACCTGTACTTATTTTCAGCAAGTGCGGTTTAAGGAAAATGACGACTGGTTGTGGCATATTACCAGTACGCGAATCTTTGCTCAGGACGATAAAGGAGAGCCCTTGTTGACCATTTCGACATCATCTTCGATCAATGATATGCATAAAATGACTTCAAAGGCGGAACGCATTTTGTCTGAAAATAACTTTCTGAAAAAGAATTATCTGGCTTTTGCCAAGCTGGGGTCGCGCGAAAAGGAAGTTTTGAAGTTCATGGCTCTCGGTAAATCTACCAACGAGATAGCCGAGCAGCTTTTTATTTCACCTGCTACGGTAGATACGCATAGAAAGAATATCCGACAAAAGCTGAACGTTACGAACAGTTATGATCTCACAGTTTTTGCTCAGGCGTTTGACCTTATATAATCATCCGGAATCAGTTGTTTATTCGAAAAATAGTTTTTATGTTCGTAAACGATTACGACGCAGATGAAAAGGGTCACTATAAACGATATTGCCAGGGAGTTAAATATCACCGCAGCAACGGTTTCCCGCGCTCTGAGTGATCATCCGGAGATCAGCTCAGGGACAAAGAAAATTGTCAAAGAAACAGCTTTAAGACTTGATTACAGTCCGAATAAGGTTGCATCGTCATTGCGATCCGGTAAAACAAATATTATAGGGGTGATCATTCCGACGGCTGAACACATTTTTTTTGGTTCCGTAATCCATGGGATTTCAAATGCTGCAAGCAAGAACGGATATGAGGTGCTGATATATCAATCGAATGAATCAGAACAATTCGAGAAGAAAGGGATTGACGCATTTATAAATGCGCGAGTTGATGGAATTCTGGCTTCGATTGCTAAAGACACTAAAGATTTTTCTCATTTCAGCTATGTCAAAGAAAAGAATATTCCGATTGCTTTTTTCGACCGCTTTAATGATAATTTAGGCATTTCTTCAGTATGCATAGACGATTACAGAGGTGCATTCTTAGCCGTTGAAACTTTAGTGAACGAAGGGTATAATCGAATTGCTTACATTTCAGGTCCTTTACATATAAAAACGTTTTCTGAGAGAGTACGAGGATATAAAGACGCACTTGAGCATTACAATCTAGATTCTGACCCTGAACTTATTTATCCTGGCGATATAAGTATCGAGTCTGGAAGGAAAGCAATTAAGAAGTTTTTCAAATTAGACAATAAGCCTGATGCCGTATGTGCGGTGGAAGATTTTACAGCGCTCGGGGCACTTAAGGAGTTGAAGGAGATGGGTGTCAATGTTCCGGAAGAGTTTGGTGTAATAGGTTTTTGTAATGATCTGTTTGGGGAACATATTTCACCCTCCTTATCCACTGTCGATCAACAAACGGTGGCGATGGGGGAGGAAGCTTTCGACCTCATAAATAAATTAATTAATAATGAACCAGCGAACCAGCGAGTGCACAAAAAAGTACTCGAACCATTAATAATAATAAGAGAGTCTTCTAAAAGAACTTAAATGTTTTTTTGTCTCGTTACGTAAACGATTACGTATTTAAGAATTAACTAATAGAATGATGTTTCCAGCTAAACTGACCTTATGAAATATCTGTCCTTAACAGATTATCTTGTTTTTTTAATCTACTTTCTGATAATAACAATTTACGGCTGGTGGATTTATCGGCGGAAAAAAAACCACAGTCAGGACTCAAAGGAATACTTTCTTGCAGAAGGATCACTAACCTGGTGGGCGATAGGAGCATCACTCATAGCCTCTAACATTTCTGCAGAACAATTTATTGGAATGAGTGGCTCCGGATTCAAAATGGGCCTGGCCATTGCGAGTTATGAGTGGATAGCCGCGGCTACTTTAATTGTAGTGGCTGTTTTCTTTATTCCGGTGTATCTGAAAAATAAAATTTACACCATGCCGCAGTTTCTTAACCAAAGATACAACGGAACTGTGAGTATGATTATGGCCGTATTTTGGTTGTTATTATATGTATTGGTAAACCTCACTTCCATTCTTTATCTCGGAGCTGTTGCTATCAATAGTATTTCTGGTATTGATCTTAGTTATTGCATGTATGCACTGGCGTTTTTTGCAATTATTATTACCCTTGGGGGAATGAAAGTTATCGGTTATACCGACGTAATACAGGTGTTTTTCCTGATTCTTGGAGGCTTGGTTACAACATATCTGGCTCTTGACCTCGTTTCTGAACATTTGGGATCTGATGGAATCCTGGAAAGTCTATACCTACTTCAAGAGAGAGCTCCCGAACATTTTCACATGATTTTATCTCAGGACAATCCTAATTATCTGGATTTACCAGGGATTTCTGTATTGGTGGGTGGAATGTGGATTTCTAATTTAAGCTACTGGGGTTGTAACCAGTACATCACTCAAAGGGCCTTAGGTGCCGATCTGAAAACAGCCAGAAGCGGTCTTTTATTCGCTGCCTTTTTGAAGATACTAATGCCTGTAATAGTCGTTTTGCCTGGTATCGCCGCTTTTGTTTTGTACAAGGAAGGCGCTTTTCAGCAGGCCATGTTACAAGATGGAGAATTAAACCCCGACAGGGCCTATCCGGTATTGTTAAATCTTTTACCCTCAGGATTGAAAGGAATTTCATTTGCTGCGTTGACGGCTGCCGTTGTTGCTTCTCTTGCCGGCAAAGCAAATAGCATAGCCACCATTTTTACGCTTGATATTTATAAAAAACAAATTGCTACATCTGCCAATGAAAAAACTATGGTATTGGTTGGACGCACAACAGTTGTTATAGCCATGTTAATTGCAGTGGTAATAGCTCCAATGCTCGGAATAGATAAAAAAGGAGGATTTCAATACATCCAGGAATATACGGGGTTTGTCTCTCCGGGAATTTTCGCCATGTTTCTTCTTGGTTTTTTCTGGAAAGGAACCACCTCCGGGGCCGCTATGTTTGCCACTATTGGAGGATTTGTACTTTCTATTATCCTGAAAGTTCTTCCCACAATCGCAGACCTTTCCTTTTTATCAGAGATCGGCTTTGCCCAACAGAATGCTGAAGGTGTGTTCGAAATTCCCTTTCTTGATCGAATGCTGATAGTTTTTCTGCTTTGTATCATTTGTATGGTTATCATAAGCAAAATTCAGCAAGCGGCGGGCAATAAGCCAAAAGGACTTGAAATCGAAAAAGAGATGTTCAAGCTTTCTCCTGCATTTACAGTAGGAGCACTTTTTATAACAGGAATATTAACAGCACTTTATACATTATACTGGTAAATTATAATACAAATGACTTATATCGCAGCAGCAAATCGTTACGAAGGAATGGAATACCGCAGATGCGGAAATTCAGGGCTGAAATTATCGGCGTTTTCGCTGGGTTTATGGCACAATTTCGGCCACGTAAATAATTTTGAAAATGCTCGTAATCTTTTAAAAACAGCCTTCGACCATGGGATCACTCACTTTGATCTGGCAAACAATTACGGCCCCCCTTACGGTTCTGCCGAGGCTAATTTTGGTAAAATACTGGATCTGGATTTCCGACCTTATAGAGATGAACTGATTATTTCCAGCAAAGCAGGCTATGATATGTGGGAGGGGCCTTATGGAAACTGGGGATCAAAGAAATACCTTGTGGCCAGTCTTGATCAAAGCCTAAAACGGATGAATCTGGACTATGTGGACATCTTTTATCATCATCGTCCGGATCCGGAAACTCCTTTAGAAGAAACAATGTCGGCGCTTGACCTGATCGTTCGTCAGGGAAAGGCTCTATATGTAGGCCTTTCAAATTATCGTCCGGCGGAAGCAGCGAAAGCTTTTAAAATACTGAAAGAGTTAGGGACGCCCTGCCTTATCCATCAGCCAAAATATTCCATGTTTGAACGGTGGGTGGAAGATGGGTTACTTGATTTACTAGGGCAGGAGGGAGTAGGCTGCATTCCCTTTTCACCACTTGCTCAGGGGCTGCTTACCGACAAATACCTTGGGGGGATACCGGAAGATTCGAGAGTAGCTACGAGCGGCAAATTTCTCAACGAAAGTCACATTACCCCCGAGAAAATTGAAAGGGTTACCAAACTGAACGCATTGGCGAAGCAAAGAGGACAAAAACTGGCGCACATGGCATTGTCATGGCTCCTTAAAGATAAAAGAGTTACATCGGTATTGATCGGTTCGAGCAAACCCGAACAAATTGTAGATTCTATAAAAGCTTTGCAGAATACTGATTTTAGTGTAGAAGAAATAGGTATGATAAATAACATCTTAAAATAAAAACCTTTCGTTTCTACCCCCTATACAGAAGGGAATGGAAGACCTGTTGTAAGCTGGCGGGTAAAAATCAGAGAATTTTATGGCAAAATATACGCTTATAGTAAATGGCATTGAACAAGGAGTAGACGTTGACCCGGCAATGCCTCTGCTCTGGATACTGCGAGACGAGCTGAATCTCACAGGAACGAAGTACAGTTGTGGTGTTGGCGTTTGCGGTGCCTGTACTGTTTTGGTTGATGGTCAGGCTTTTCGCTCCTGTCAGTTAACTGCTGCATTTGCGTCAGGTAAAAAAATAACAACCATCGAGGGCTTATCTGACGAGGTAACTCATCCAGTTCAACAGGCATGGGAGGAGTTGAACGTTCCGCAATGCGGGTATTGCCAATCTGGACAAATGCTTGCGGCGGCGGCCTTATTATCAAAAAATCCCAAACCTCAGGATAGTATCATCGATCAGGTTATGTCTCAGAATATATGCCGCTGTGGAACCCATTATCGAATCAAAAAAGCAATACATCGGGCTTCAGAAATTGCTGCAAAGAAAGGTTAAGTGATGAACAGAAGAAACTTTTTAAGGATTTCGTCTTTTACAGCAGGTGCCTGGCTTATCTCTGATCTTATACCGCTTGCATCGGATGCAAGGGATAGGGCTGGTGTGGAGTCATTTATGCCTAATCCTTTGATCAGAATTCAAAGCGATGGCAAGGTTATCCTGTACGTGATGAAGCAGGAGATGGGGCAACAAGTTGATACTTCATTGCCTGCGTTAATTGCTGAAGAGCTTGATGTTGATCCGCAACGCGTACAGGTTGAAACATTCGCCTACGATGCTGCCATTGCAGGAAGATACAACACGTATGCAAGTGCCAGTATTCGTTCTTCATGGCAGACCCTGCGAAAGGCAGGTGCGGCTGCAAGAACAATGTTGATGAACGCTGCTGCTGATGTTTGGCAAGTAAGCCCTGAAGATCTTAAAACTGAAAATTCTAAAGTTATTAATCCTGTAACCGGGGCATCTCTGTCTTACGCAAATCTGATCGAGAAGGCCAGCAATCTGAAAGTTCCCGATAATCCGGTGCTTAAAGATTTGAAGGACTTCAAGCTTATCGGCAAGAAAAATAAGCGCACCAACATAAAGAAAATTCTGGGCGGGAAGCAGGAGTACGGAATCGATGTTCGTTTACCAGGAATGGTATATGCTGCTGTAGTTAGATCACCTGTATTTTATGGTAAGATACAATCCTGGGACGACAGCGCTTTAAAGAAACTGGGGCCAGGTATACTTCAGGTTGTCCCTGTCAGCCAAATGGGAAACGGTGTCGACAATCGTAACGGTGTCGCAATTATAGCTACCAATACCTGGCTGGCATTCAGGGCGCAACAGCTTTTGAAAGTAGAGTGGGATTTGGGCGCTATACCGAACAGCAGTACAGTTGCACTATCAGCAGCTTTGAAAAAGGCTGTGTCAACAGAAAAGCCCGTATTGCAGTTTGATAGTAAAGGCAAGGCTTCTTTTTTTAGTAAAATAACCGACCTCAAAGCTTTCAAGGCAACCTATGAACTACCCTATCTTGCTCATCTAGCTATGGAGCCCATTAATTGTACCGCATGGTACAAGGATGGTAAGTATGAGTTGTGGGGTGGCTTTCAAGCTCCGGGCGCGTTCGCTAATAATTTGTCAAAAGCATTTGGTCTTGATCCTTCAGCAATTTTCGTAAACCTTCTTCCGATGGGAGGTGCTTTTGGCCGCAAAGAGAAAGTAGATAACGCCGCCGAAGCAATGCAATTAAGTAAAGCCACAGGAAAGCCGGTTCAGGTGGTTTTCAGTCGTGCCGATGATACAAAGAATGATTTCTATCGCCCGGCAAGTTTTCATCAACTTACGGCTGTAGCTGATAAATTATCTATAAGCAACTGGCGGCATGAAGTTGGGATTGCAACCTTTCCGGCCAAAAATATCTCAAGCGCTCAAGACATCTATGGTGGTCCGGCAAATGACTTGTGTTATCCGGTAAACGACTACCAATCGGCTTTTTATGCAGTCGAATCTCCTGTTCCGATCGGCTCCTGGCGGTCGATTTCTTATAACCATAATGTATTTGCGGTCGAAAGTTTTATTGATGAGCTGGCCAAGCGTTTACTGATCGATCCGGTTGACTTCAGAATGAACTTGTTTAAAAACGGTTTTGATGAAAACAACGGAAAGACAAAGCATATGCAGCGGCTGCAAACTGTTTTGCAAAAATGTGCTGATGCCATTCATTGGAAACAAAAGCCTTTATTAAAACGCTTTCGCGGAATAGCCTGCTGCCAGTATACACATACAGACGCTTACACAGCGCATGCTTTTGAGATCAGCGTTTCGCCAGAAAAAGCAATCACTATTCATAAAGTAGTTTGTGCGATTGATTGTGGGTTAATTATAGACCCGGATGGTTTCAGAGCTCAGGTAGAGGGCAGTCTTGTGTGGGCACTAAGTGCTGCTATTAAAGAAGAAATTACGATCACAAACGGACAGGCGGATCAGCAGTCTTTCTTTGATCATGATGTAATGAGGCTTAGGGAAATGCCCCCATTCGAACTAATAATAGTAGAGAGTAACGAGAATCCTGGAGGTGCGGGAGAGCCAGCGGTTCCTTCTGTAGCACCAGCGCTTTGTAATGCCATTGCTGCGGCAACAGGTAAACGGATTAGGATGCTTCCGCTGATTAAAGAGGGATACACAATTTAACATAAATCACTGATGAGAAAATTAAGCTTAAATTTAGTTGCAATTTTTTGTCTGCAGCTTGTGTTTACGCCAGCATTTGCGCAGAAAAAAAGTAAAAATGGTTTCCGTAACCGGGATAGTGTAATGAACATTATGCGCCGGGTGGCCGACTGGCAAATAAACGACTGGACTACAAAAGGGTTTAAAAAGCCAAAGTATAACTGGACTTACGGCGCCGCTTATACCGGAATATTTGAACTTGGAAAAGTGTCTGGCGACAAAAAATACTTTGACTTTCTTGTCGGCATAGGCAATGACTTAAATTGGAATACTGGCACCCGACGTTTTTTTGCTGATGATTACTGTGTAGCGCAGACCTATAGCAATTTATATATGCTCTACAAAGAGCCAAAAATGATAGCTCCGTTCAAAGCACTTGCCGACAGCATTATTGCCCGCCCTCATACAGAATCCTTGTCATTAAAAAATCGGGGAATTATGGACCGAGAGTGGGCCTGGTGTGATGCTTTGTTTATGGGTCCTACCTCACTTAGCTATTTGGCTACTGCCACCGGCGAACAAAAATACCTGGATATTGCTAATAAGCTTTGGTGGAAAACTACCGACTTTCTTTACGACAAGGATGAGCATCTGTATTTCAGAGACGAAAGTTATTTCGAAAAGCGTGAAAAAAATGGGAAAAAGATGTTCTGGTCGAGAGGAAATGGTTGGGTGATGGGCGGACTGGTCAGGGTTCTTTCCAACATGCCAAAAGATTATCCCGACAGACCGAAATATATTAAGCTCTACAAAGACATGGCGGCCAAACTTGCTGCTATTCAACAACCCGATGGAAGCTGGCACTCTTCTCTTCTTGATCCCGAAAGTTATCCTGCAAAAGAAACCAGCGGAACAGGATTTTATACCTACGCTATCCTTTGGGGAATGAATAACGGTATTCTAAAAGACAAAAAATACAGACCAGTAATAGAAAGGGCCTGGAAAGCATTAACAAGTTCTGTCCATCCTAACGGGATGCTGGGCTATGTCCAACCAGTTGGCGCGGCACCTGATAAGGTAGACGCAAACAGTACAGAAACTTATGGCCCTGGTGCCTTCTTATTGGCAGGTTCACAACTTTATTTATATCTCGGAAAAAAATGAAAGCACTTAAAATAGTTTGTATGAAAGGTTATGTTTTGTTGGTTGTATCCCTGGTGTTTGTTGGCTCGTTGAGTAGTCAGAAAACCGTTGCACAAACAGCGGTAGACACCTCTCTGTCACGCCATCCTTTTGTGTATGCCGGCGAGTGGGATCACCGTAATCCACTGCAAACCATTTGGATAGTAAAAAAAGGCAAAGTAGTTTGGTCTTACGGTATTCCGATAAAAGACGAAAATGGTGAGCTGCAAGAGCTTGGAGATGTACATCAATTGTCGAACGGCAACATTTTGTTTTCACGCAAAGTTGGGGCCAGCGAAATTACTCCTGCTAAAAAAATAGTTTGGAACTATGTGGCACCAAAAGGGACCGAAATCCATACCAGCCAGCCAATTGGAAAAGATAAAGTACTGATTATGCAAAACGGCTTTCCAGCTAAGTTGATGATCATTAATAAGAAATCCGGAAAAACGGAGAAGGAACTAATAATACCTACCGGTGGATCGAAAACCGCACATGGACAATTCAGGCACGTGAGATATACTACTGCCGGAACTTTTCTGGTAGCACACATGGATATGGGGAAAGTGGTTGAATATGATGGGAATGGAAAAAGCATTTGGTCTGTTGTTGCAGAGCGCCCATGGGCAGCCATTCGGTTGAAGAACGGCAATACCTTGATCAGTGGAGATAATGCGGCCTATGCACGCGAGGTAAATGCCAAAGGCGAAGTTGTTTGGGAATTCAGTCAGAAGGATGTACCAGATATTTTACTTGGCAGCGTACAAGAATGTAACCGGCTTGCCAATGGAAACACTGTCATTTGCAACTGGATTCCGAATAAAATCAAAGATCCGAAAGACTGGCCCACATCGGTGCAGATACTAGAAGTTACTCCTGATAAAAAGGTGGTATGGAGAGTAAAATCCTGGTCTGATCCGGATTTGGGTCCTGCATCCGCAATACAGCTATTGGACGAAAAAGGAGTTGCAGAAAAAGGAGAACTACAGCGCTAGCAAAACACTAATCAATAATGAACTATATAAACAACCGGAAAATTCACAGCATGGTAAGTTGGAAAAAAATTGTATTGATAATGCTTCTCGCGATCTCACAGACTGCAATTTATGCGCAGGTGAGAAAAATTACTTCCTTCGATAATAATTGGAAGTTTTTTAAGGGCGACGTGCCAGGTGCTGACAAAACTGACTTTGTTGATTCGGAGTGGCGAACACTGGACGTACCGCACGACTGGAGTATTGAGGGGCCATACGACAAGTCAAACCCAACCGCGCGGGGTGGCGGATACCTTCCAGCAGGAATTGGCTGGTACAGAAAAACCTTTACACTAAATGAAACCGATGCTCAGAAAAAGCATTGGATTGAGTTTGACGGTGTGATGATGAACAGCGACGTTTGGATAAACGGCATTCATCTGGGCAAGCGACCTTACGGGTATATCAGCTTTAGCTATGATTTAACTAAGCATCTCAAGTACGGGAAAGGGCAGAAAAACGTGTTAGTGGTTAAGGCTGATAATACCATTCAGCCTGCTTCCAGGTATTATCAGGGTGCAGGAATTTACCGCCATGTTCGGCTGGTATCTGTTAATTCGGTACACTTTACTCAGTGGGGAACCTTTATTACCACACCCATTGCTACAACTGCGAGTGGTACTGTAAATGTAAAAGCCGATGTGGTTAATACAAGCAACAAAGCAGCTGAGTATACAGTAGAAACAAGTATTTTGGATGATAAGGGCAAGATTGTCAAGAGCTCAAGTACTAAAAAGTCTGTACCCGCGGGCGATAAAATCGAATTTGACCAGAATCTGGAAGTGTCAAAACCAAAACTATGGGATATCGAGCAGCCTAACTTATACAAGGCGGTGGTAAAGCTCAAATCAGGAGGCACAGTCGTAGACGATCAAACCATCACCTTTGGTATCAAGACATCGAGATTTGATGCCGCTACCGGCTTTTGGCTCAACGATAAAAATTATAAAATAAAGGGCGTGTGCTTGCACCATGACGGCGGTGCGGTAGGAGCTGCTGTGCCACTAGCTGTTTGGGAAGAACGTTTTAGACTATTGAAAGAAGTGGGAGTTAATGGAATCCGGACATCTCACAATCCTATGGCCCCAGAGTTCCTTGACCTTTGCGACAGAATGGGATTTGTAGTGATGGATGAAACCTTTGATACCTGGACCGCATCTAAACACAACGGAGAGAAAGGCTATAATCTCTATTTTAAAGAGTGGTGGGAGCGTGATACCAGAGACATGGTTTTGCGCGACAGAAATCATCCTTCTATCGTAATTTATAGTATAGGAAATGAGATTCATGATCCGCTTACTTATCCCGAAGGCTATCAGCGCTACAAACAACAGGAAGACGTAATTAAGAAGTTTGATGCTACCCGTCCTGTTACTATGGCTCTGTTCCGCCCAAATGTTTCAAAGGTGTATTCTAACGGCTTTGCAGAGCACATGGAAGTTGTAGGTCAAAATTATCGTGAAAATGAATTAATCGCCGCGCATGAGGCTAACCCGCATTGGAAAGTTATCGGTACAGAAAATACCCATGTTTTAAATCAATGGCTTGCCTTACGGGATAAACCATATATGGCCGGTCAGTTCCTCTGGACGGGATATGACTATCTGGGAGAAGCCGACTGGCCCGAAACGACCAATAATCAGG
The DNA here is from genome assembly GCF_024436395.1 of Paradesertivirga mongoliensis. Lineage (GTDB taxonomy): Bacteria > Bacteroidota > Bacteroidia > Sphingobacteriales > Sphingobacteriaceae > Paradesertivirga > Paradesertivirga mongoliensis. Next base: position 269,602 of record NZ_JAFMZO010000004.1, read on the forward strand.
GCCTTTTCGATCGGGCAAATAATTGGAAACAGCAAGCATTGCAGCGGCATAGCTGGTGGTCCAATAAACCCGTTGTTCATATCGTACGTAAATCAGACAATGCTGGCTCCGGTAATTGGGTAGCCAACTGGACCCCGGCTGATTTTGATACTTATGATAATGCTAAAGTTCAGGTTTATAGTAATTGTGATGAGGTGGAACTATTTTTAAATGGTCAGTCGCAGGGCGTTAAACCTAAACCGGCAAATGATTCGGCCCGCGAGTGGGACATTACATTTGAAAAAGGAACCATTCGTGCCGTAGGCAAAAATAAAGGAAAAGAAGTGGCCTCCGAAGAATTTAAGTCGGCATCTACACCGGCTAAAATCTTGCTCACTGCGAGCAAAACAAATTTACGCAACAACTGGGACGACGTTTCTTTCGTTCAGGCGACTATCGTAGATGCCAATGGAATTCCATGTACAAATGCTGACAATTTAATCAAGTTTACTGTAGCCGGTGCCGGAGAGATTCAGGCAGTTGATAATGGGAACATTATGAGCCATGAGCCTTATCAGGCCTCACAGCGACAAGCTTACATGGGCAAGGCAATAGCTATTGTTAAGGGTAAGAGAAGTGGAAAAGTAACCTTGAAAGCAGAAGTAGAAGGCCTGGAAGCCGGAGTGATTACGTTAAATGTTACGCCTTAACAAGATGTCATAATGAAAGCGCAGGTAGTGTTATATACACCCTGTGTCTTTCTTTTGATGATATAAACCCTCTTATTAAATAAGATACTAAGATATTTTCATTTATTAAGTAATACATTATGTTAGAAGATCTAAAGGCAGATTCAATGCTGAAAGAGGTCCATCAAAAGGTAATTCCCGGCCCCGGTGATTTTATTGTGTATCAGGGCAGGTTGTTTGAAGTGGTCAAGATTAACCATAGCAGGCTGTCTTTTGTGGTCGAATCGAACCAAACGAAAATTCAGCTGCCACTTAAGGTTGGCTACCGAATATTTACGCCGACCGCAAAGCCTGGAGCAGGTAGATAGCTTTCGGGCGAACCGGGTCACTGTTCGAGGCTATAGTGGAACGGCGTCAGTGTATCTCGAGTCTGCTTCAGTATCCCAGACAGTCATTTGAGTTCCGGGTAAAATATCCGTTGCATAATGTGTTTCAAAGCTAAAGCAGCCTTAAACAATTACATTTGAGTATCAATTATAACCCTCGATTAAACCAAACACATGAAAAAAGCAGTCTTAGTCAGATTCGTGTATCTGGCTTTGGGCGCCACGTTTATTACTTCGGCCCCTTCCAGCGCACAGCAGAACTGGCAAAAAATAACTAACCCTACAAAAGCTCAACTGGAAGCAAGTTTTAAAAATTATCCGGTGGAGTATGCACATACAGTTACCTGGGGCTGGGATGGGCCTGTCAGTCGTGAATCCATTATTAAAGATCTCGATGCTATCCTTGGGCAGGGTTTAAGAGTGGTTACCATCGAAGCCGGTTATAAAATGATTAATCCCTACCTCTCATCAGGTTGGTTCGAAACGGTGAAAGTTGCAGTGGAGGAAGCGAAAAAGCGTAATATGCGGGTATGGATTATTGATGAAGGAAAGTATCCAAGCGGATTTGCCGGAGGTAAGTTCAGCTTGGAAAAACCTGCTTTGCGTATGCAGGGGCTTGTTGTAGCCCGGCGGATAGCATTAACCGGAGGGCAAGAGATAAAAGAGGATTTACCTGCCGACATCATCAGTGCTGCTGCAGTAAATCTGGGGGATAAAAGTCATGTTCTGCTTCAAATCCAGAATGGAGCTTTACAGTGGAAAGCCCCCGAGGGTAACTGGCAAGTGTTATTAGTACAACACCGGTTTAAAACTTCCGTTACACGGGCGGCCAACAATCCAACCGGTGGAAAAGATACCACCAATTCACTGTTCGACTACCTTAATCCCGAAGGCACAAAACAGTTCCTAGAATTTACACACGAACAGTACAAAAAATACATCGGAAACGAATTTGGGAAAACAGTGCTGGGCTTCAGAGGTGATGAGCCGGATTACGGATTTACGCCGTGGACTCCCAAAATGCCCTCAGAGTTTAAGAAGCGCAAGGGCTATGATGTGGTTCCTTACCTCGCCAGCTTTTTTACTGCCAGTTTAAGCGAGCAGGAGAGACGGGCCAAAGCGGATTACTGGGATGTATGGTCTGATCTATTTAAAGAGAGCTTCTTCGATGTTCAGGCTGCCTGGTGTGCTGAAAATAAGCTGGAATACGTGGTACACCTTAATCATGAAGAGAAAATGATGGATCTGGTGCGTTCCAGCGGTGATTTCTTCAAAAATATGCGAAATGTACAAGTGCCCGGTGTTGATGCTATCTGGAATCAGGTTTGGTTTGACAAGGTAGCCGACTTTCCTAAGCTCGCTTCGTCTGCAGCACACCTTTTCGGTCGCCCACGTTCGTTAAGTGAAAGTTTCGCGGCTTACAATATTCCACCCACGGTAGCGCAAGCCAAATGGTGTGTAGATTACCAGATGGTACGAGGTATTAACCTGTTCGAATATATGTTTTGGAGTGGTTCGGCGGGAGGACGTGGAATGCCCGGGAGCTATTTAGGCAAGCCCGAGTTCAAAGATCTGGCCGTATATTCAAACCGTGCGGCATATCTACTCTCGCAAGGCGTTCCTGCGGCAAGGATAGCGCTCTATCATCCAACCACCAGCATGTGGTTAGGAGATAGCGGCGCCGATAAAAGTACACTGTCGATTTCGAAACAGCTGCTTGAGAATCAGTTCGACTACGATTTTGTGGATGAGCAAGCCTTGACCGAGACAATGAAGCTAAAAAACAAGCAGCTCGTTAATGACAGCGGGCAGGGGTATTCCGCTATTATCATCCCTTCAGTAACGGTTATATCTTCTAAGGCATTAAGCAGGTTAGAAGCTTTCCAGAAAGCTGGAGGAACGGTGATTTTTATGGCAAGCCAGCCAAAATACGTTTCAGACAAAACGTTTATGAGTATGAAGAAGCTGGAAGGAGTTAACTGGGGCATTTCTGAAGCTTCCGGAAATTTAACGGAACGTGTAAAAGCTGCACTTCCGCGTGATGTAACGTTTAAAAAAGCCGCTCCGTCCGTTAAGTATCTTCATAGAAAGGTAAAAGACGCGGACTTTTACTTCTTCTTTAATGAGGGAGAATCAAATCAGGAATTAGAAGCTACATTAAGCGGGCAGGGTGAAGTAACACTTTGGGATCCCTTAACTGCAGAGATTACTCCTGTGAAAAACATCGTCCGAAAAAATGACAGTTCGACTCTGCAGCTGTCCATTCCGGCCCATGGGACACGCTATCTCCTCATAACTTCGTCTAAATAAAATGATCAAAAAAAAACTACTCATGGTTTGCCTGCTCATAGCAGCCATCGTTTTTAGCAGCTTTAAAAAAGATAAAACCTATAAAATAACCGACTTTGGAGCTAAAGGAGACGGACAAACCTTGAACACGGCATCGATCCAGGAAGCTATTGATAAATGCAGCGCAGAAGGAGGCGGAACACTTATTATACCTGAGGGTGTTTTCCTGAGCGGTTCGATATTTCTCAAACAGGGGGTAAGTATGCTGTTGGAAGAAGGTGCTGTATTGAAAGGATCCTTAAATCAGGAAGATTATCCCCAGATAAATACGCGCTGGGAAGGCGAGGAAAAGAAATGGACGGCCTGCCTCGTAAATGCGATTGATTTAAGCAACTTCAAAATCAGCGGCAAAGGAACCATAGATGGTTCGGGTGATGCCTGGACGGCGAGAGGAAGAAGCGCTCAGCAAAGCCCAGGCCCTCGATATGGAAGACCCAGACTGATAGGACTCCAGAACTGCAAAAACGCGGTAGTAGAGCATATCAAATTGAATAATCAGGCGAGTTGGGGACTGTTTGTTCTCTACAGCAGGAATGTAAAGATAAAAGGCCTGACGATCAGGGCAGCGCATAACATACCCAGTTCGGATGGTATAGATATCGACTCTAGTAAAGACATCCTTATCACCGGCTGCGACATCGATGTAAACGACGATTGTATTTCCATCAAGTCGGGAAAAGATGAGGATGGACTAAGAGTGAATCGCCCATGCGAAGACGTGCTGATCGAAAAATGTAGATTTGGGTACGGGCACGGCGGCGTAGCTATGGGAAGCGAAACTTCGGGAGGAATCAGAAACATCACGGTAAGAAATTGTGTATTCGAAGCAGGCAATTGGGCACCCATACGATTCAAATCACAACCCAGCAGAGGTGGTGTGGTCGAAAATATAACTTATAAAAATCTTATCATTAGAGACACAAGACAAGCCTTTGAGTTTAACATGGCATGGCGGATGGTGAATCCTAAACCGCCGGCTAAAGTGTTGCCAATCGTAAGAAATGTACGTATTATCAATGTGAGGGGAACAGCCCGCACAGTTGGAACAATGAAAGGCCTGGAGCAAAGTCCGATCGACGGAGTGAAATTCAAGAATTGTGAAATTACAGCTCAAAGGGGATTTTCAATGGAGCACGCCACAAACGTAGATTTGAGTGGTTTAAAGATACTGGGAGTGACAGGGGAGGCGATTATGAAGACCAATGTGCGATAGTAGTCATTAAACAACAAAAAGCCTCGGGATCAATCGACCTGAGGCTTTTTGTTAAAGAAGAATTATTCGAACCGGTACAATTTCAACTTTGAAATAGAAGGCTCATCGAGCAGTCTGATTCCGGTGCCTGTTTTGTTGACGGCAGCCTGTTCAGCCAACTTGTAACTAATCATAATGTTGTCGCCGTTAAGCAGCCGGCCTGGTTTCCAAACTCCATTTTCAACTATGCCTTCGCGAACCCATGACAAGCCAGCCATTTTCGGGCCAGCAGACAGAGGAACGAAAGTAACATCTATATTGGAGCCGGCTACAGTGAATTCATCAGGAGCCGTATTAATTACCAGGCCATAACCCTGTGATGCCTGTGTAACTCCGCTCCAGTTCTTCCGTAGCGTTACATTAATCTTGTAGCCCGCAAGTTCGGCGGTTTGTACCGAGTCGGCTTTTAATGTGAATGCAGTAATTTTACCCTCTGATTGGGCTTTAGTAATTTCTGGTGTTAGCTGTGACAGGATATTATAAGCCTTGGCGATAGGTGTCTCTGCCGGCTTCTCAGCTTTGTTATCAATGCCAAAAGGAGAGTAGCCAATGGCATCGTGCCTGCCTATTACATAGAATGCATTAGCAGCGCCATCCAGACCTGCAAACGACTCCGGGATGAATAGTGGGTTCCAGGAATGTTTATACATTGCTGTTATTCCTTTGGTATCCTGAAGGTAAATATCGGGAGATAGTATATCCACAGTTGGCGCTGCTGCACGCCAGATATCATGTACATGAGATTGCGGCCCGCCAGATGGGTAATCTCCGGGACGTTTATCTTCAGGCTGTACAATCCAGGCATTTACAAACATGGGCAGATTATATTCGGCCTTGCCGGCAGCAGTTACCGTATTGATGTATTTTGCATAATTCCAGGCCATAAAGGCTTCATCTGCCGAAGCGCTTTTACCGAAAACCTGGCTCCATGTGCCACCGGTTTTAGATCCGTTTTGTTCCCAAAGACTTTTTAGTTGTGGTTGTAGTTCGTTTTTGTGTGCGATTAAGCTTTGCATTAATTCGGAGGGAACCGCTTTCGCGAACTCCACATTTGCAAAATCCGAGTAATCGCGTGCAGCGCCGATAACACCGACCTCATTTTCTACCTGCACCATAATCACTGTTTGTTTTGAAGCGTCGGCTTTTTTAACATGTTTCATTAGTGCGGCAAATGCTTTAGCATCTGCGTTCATGGCTTCGGTGCTTAAGGCTGATATGGTTTCTGTTGATCGCCCGTTTTCGAGCTTGATCCGGGGAAATCTTCGAGTGTCTTTCTTAACCCATTCTGGCGCGTAATGAGAAAGCCCATTTTTCCAGCTTCCGAACCAAAGCAAAACTATTTTCAAGTTATTGTCGCGGCCGCCTTTTAATATTCCGTCTACTAAACTAAAGTCAAACTTCCCTTCCTGGGGCTCGACTAACTCCCATGATACCGCAACTAGTGCAGTGTTCAGGTGCTGTTGTTTTAATGGCTTCCATAGCGTATTTAGATAATCAAGATTAGAGGAGCTGGAGTTGTGAAGTTCTCCTGCCAGTAGTAAGAAGGGTTTTCCATCAACAATGAGCTGGGTTGCCTGGCCTCGTTTTTCTAATCGGGGCGCTGATGATTGCGCGAAACTAAGCGATAGGAAGGACGATAAGATGATCGATAGAATGGTGCTGGTTTTAACTAGTTTTAGCATGATTTTTTGTATGGTTTTGAGTATTATTTTTTAATATCAGGCAGTTTCGGGTAGCGGGTGGTTTACTTTACCGCCACGTCCCACTGGTTGGCCCATCGGGCTTTTCCATCCGGGCCTTCAATATTAAGCACCACCAGATACTTCCCCGGGTTCTTGTATCGATGAACAGGATTTTGTTCGTTGGAGAATGTTCCATCGCCGAAGTCCCAATGCCATTTGTTGATTTTTCCGCGGCTTTGATCTTTGAAGGTTACTTCTCTTTTGGCCATGTCGGTTACAATGAATGACCATTTAGCTTCGAATGGCTTCCGATACTTCTCTTCCAGGGGTTGGAGCGTAAAAATTGTTCCTAGGCTGGAGTTGCCATACATTTTGTGGTGTTTGGATAAATTCCAGAAGCCCTTGACGGTTTCATCATTCACATCATCATAATCTATAATTGCCCAGGTCAAACCAATTTTCTTGTTGTCGAAGAGCACCGATTCAACCGCCCTGAGCGGTCCTTCAGCACCGGCATAGTCAAATGGGGTGATCCAAAATTCAGCAGTAAGCTTTCCGGATTCACCTGGTTTAAAATTGTACGAATATGCTATATTCGAATACGGGAGGTTTTTAATCCATGGCTGGCTTCCCCAGGCTAGAGCCCAGTCTTTTCCAACCGCGGGAGTAAATATGTGATAGTTCTGAGCGTGAACGCCGTGATAGGCGAAATAAGTTTCCCATCGATCAAGCTTTTGATTGGGATGTTGCTCATCGATAAGCGGACCGCCGGAAAGATCACCGTCTACCACAATCTCAAAAATGTCGTTGTGTAAGCCCGGGTGAGTAAAGTCCCAATAATTATCGTACGCTTCGTAGAGGAAGTAAAGTCTGTTTAGCCCCTTCACCCAGGCAACTTTTACCTTAACGTCGAGGTTTTTAGGATCTACCTTGGGATATTTGCCCGAATCATCCCACAGTTGATCTGTTCCCACGATCAGTTCTTTAGGAAAAGAATCCCAGTCGTCTGTTTTTCCATCTATTTTTGGGATCATATTTGCGGGAAACTGATACACTTTGTATCCTTTGTCTTCTTGCGCGGAAAGATTGTAAGTAATGAAGCAAGTTAAGCAGGCTGCTGTAAAAAGTTTAAATTTCATTGGTTTATCGGCTTTGGGAGGCAATTTAGATAATTGAATGATTTCTACTGTCCTGTGCCGGGGGGCGAAATGCGTCAATACTTTTAGAGAACTATAACGGCGACGGACCTGGGATGCTAAATCCGTCTTTGTCCATACTAAGTACAATCGGGGGCTTCAAGCGCTTTCCGCAGAATGGCTTAACTAAAGCTGTGGGATAAGGAATCATCCTGGGTTCCAGGTGACGCTTCACTTTCTCAATGACTGGTTTAAATAAGGTGCCATTTAACAGCCTTGGTGGGGGATGACTTTATTAGTTCGTGGCTGACGGGAGTACATTCAGAACCTTATGTTGTAATCCATGCTCCGAATTAATTTTAAACTGAATAATAAACTTCGTTCCCTTACCCGGTTCACTTTCAACCGTTATAGAACCATTTCCGGCGTCGATAAGCTTTTTAGCGAGAGATAAACCGATACCTTGTCCTTCAACATCATGATGAAGGCGTCCATACATATCAAAGATCCTGGGTAAATCTACTTTGTTTATGCCAATTCCGTTGTCTTCTACAGTCAGCGTTATAGAATCTTGTTTAAGTCTAGTGCTCACTTTAATCGCTGGTGGCTGATCATTAGTAAATTTAATAGCATTCGAAATCAGGTTATATATTATACTTCTAAGGTTCTTTTTGGAGAAATTGATACGCTTCGCCTTCAAATCCCGGGTAATGACAGCCCCGGATGAGATGATTTTATCCTCAAGACTCCATTCTATATTATCCAGTAGTTCATTAAGATCAATCATCTCAGTTTCAATTCTTCCATGTTCAATTTTTCCAATAACTGAAAGATCCTTTATCAGAGCCCTGAATTTTTTTACCGAAGAGTTAATTATAAACAGGAATTTAGCGAGTTTAGGATCACTAACCTTTATTTTATTCATCACTGCTATGCTCCCTTCGATATTAGCAAGCGGTGCAAGTAAATCATGCGATGCGGTGTTTACAAAATTGTCAAGATCGGTATTGATGCGCAATAAACTTGTGTTTTTCTGATCGAGCTCAAGCTGAACCCTTTTCAATTGCGTAATATCATTGAAGGTAATAATTGCGCCGTTACTTTTATTATCAGACTGAATATACGGCATCGTCATTATCTGATACCACTTGCCATCATTAGCTTCAATCTCTTTTGTAATAACTGTTTGGTCTGTAATAACTTTTTTAATATCCTCTATGAAGGTTTCGAATTTTATATTGGTTGAAATATTACTTAAGGGCCTTCCTACATCGGTTGGTAACAGGTTGATTTGCTTAACAGTTCCGGGTGAAAACTTCATCAAAAGCAAGTCGTTGTTTACAAACAATTGTCCGTTTACATTGCTTCTAAAGTAATTATTGAGATCATCGTTAAGTTCAAGCAACTCTTTGTTCTTTAACTGGTAGTCTGTATTTATGGTATGTAGTTCCTCATTTACCGACTGCATTTCTTCATTGGAACTCTGCATCTCTTCATTCGCGGAGAGGAGCTCTTCATTAAAAGATTGCATGTTTTCGTGGGATGCATCCAACTGCAGGTTTACTGATTGAAGGTTGTTTTTAAGTTCATTTACCTCCTGTTCGAGGTTGAGAACATACTGATCGAGATAGATCTTTTCATCAAAAATACTTTCTTCATTTCCCGAGCCTGTGATTCTGTCGTCCTCTGAAAGTGTAACGGAGAACAATCTCGGTCCATCCTTTGTCAAATGTAATGGACATACAGATAGATTTACTTTGATTGTCTTTTCCCCATACTGTGTTTTTATTCCCCTCACCCAGGCCTTTTTATTTGTCTTAATCACCTTTGCACTTATTGTGTTGAATGCAATGAGCAGTGGTCTGGGCAGCAATTCGGTGAGATTTGAAGTGAGGATCTTCTGCAGCATGTACCTGGAGGTATCACCGTAAGTTTTCACTACCTGATGGTTTTCATCAACGCAAACTACCAGGCAGTCAAATTCGCTTGTTAGATCAGCATTTACTAAACTGTCTAATGTTTGTTTAGCGGTGTGTTGGTCTTCCTTTAAACTGAAACTGGAGTTGTTTTTTTTATCAACTAACAGGGGAAGAGAGAATGCATCGAAGCGCACGATCTTTTTGCTTTCAATATTTTTGTAAATCTTCCACTTCTTGTCGATTGTTTCCAGACTTTCATTAATACTAAGTGGGTTTTCACTTGCACCGAGAAATAAATACCCATTTTTTTTAAGCCCGAATAAGAGAAGTGTATGTATTTTTTGTTGTAGGATCGGGGTCATGTAAATGAGCAGGTTACGACAGCTTATGAGTTGCATATTGCAATAAGGCGGATTCTTAACAAGGTCGTGCCGAGCAAAAATTACCATTTTGCGTATTTTAGGTTTTACCTTATAGTCCTTTCCTTCTCTGATAAAGTATTTCTTGAGGCGCTCGGAGCTTACATGCTTTTCGATATCTTTATTATAAATACCCCTTCCTGCAAACGCCAGCGCCGCATGGTCGATGTCTGTAGCAAATATCTTTACAACAGGTTCTTCTTTGTTCTCGTCCAGTTGTTCGTGAATCAGAATAGCCATTGAATAAGCTTCTTCACCGGTGGCACAACCTGCTATCCATACTTTAAGCTCATCTTCTGGTTCAAGTTTTGATAAAATATCGGGTACCACCTCCTTCTCGATAATGTCGAATGCTTCCTTATCACGAAAAAATGCTGTCACACTGATAAGATATTCTTTAGAAAGAGCCTCGACTTCTTCCGGGGTAATTTTCAGGAAACCAAGATAGGTCTTCAACGATGTAAAACCGCTGTTCAAGGCTCTTCTCTTGGTTCTTCTCAAAATAGTATTTAGCTTATAATCCGAAAAATCGTGTGGCGACTGTGTTTTTATTATTTCAAGAACTGCTTTGATGTGCTTTGCATCGTCTTTGTTATCAGCTAATATACCATGGTCTTGTTTTACATAATCCTCAATGGTTTGAGGCATAAATTCCGGCTCTAAAACAAAATCAACCAATCCCGTCGAAATAGCGCTTGAGGGCATGCTTCCAAATTCAGAAGTTTCGGGGTTGCGGGCAATCACCATCCCGCCGGCGCCTTTAATTGCTTTAATGCCTTCTGTACCATCAGAACCCAACCCCGATAAAACTATACCAATTGCTTTTTCACCGCAGTTAACAGCCAGAGAATTAAAAAAAGTGTTGATCGTCAAATACGGTCCGCGGCTGTCTGATTTTTCGGTTAAATGAAGTTTATTATCCACAATGGTCATAAACTTATCGTTAGGAATTAAATAGACCTGGTTGGATCTAACCTGCAGTCCATCCAGAGCTTCACTAACCTCGAGTTTGCTATGGCGGGCAAGTAGTTCGACCATACGGCTCTTAAAATCCGCAGATAGGTGCTGAACTATTACATACGCCACGCCGTCCGTTGGAGTATGATCAAAAAAAGCGTTTATTTCCTCCATGCCGCCCGCTGAGGCACCAATGGCAATAATATGGTGGGGGTCTTTCAAAAGCATAGATAGGAAGTGTTTGATTTCATGATGGATGGGTACCCCATAAATATACACATTTATAACTGGGTAGCTCTATTTGTGTAATTAAAGTGATAACCGGAGGAAAAGACAGGCGTCCGAACTTGGCAGGAAGCGCAGCGCTGAGAGGTAAGGATAGAGGCTTCTATCTGATTTTTTAGGGTAATTAGCCATTTTTCGACTGTCAGAAGCGATTCTAAATTCCGCCCCCTGAGCTCGTAAATATAGACTCGTAACGTCTTTAATAAGATTGGTGATTGGATTTAAGCTATTTACCCCGGCAAGTCTTTGGAAGTTCCTTTATCATTTGACTTTAATATTGCTTTAATACGATCGATATGAACCCCTGATAATTCAGCTCTCTCCAGTGCTGATTTTGCAGTGGCACCGCCATGCTCCCGGGCCATAGTAGTTAGTAGATTCTTTCTTTCTTCAAACATCCTTAAGGCAGTCCACATGGTTTCTTCGATTTTCATTGTTTGCTCAGCAAGTAAAGATGATTCTGTATAAGCGTGGCCGGTATGGCAGCGATAACGGATGGGCCAACTATCGCTAACTTTCCATAATACGCCTCCGCAACCCGGGCAATTAAACGGAACCTGATCGCCCAAAGCGTTTACGGACGGCAGATCACTTAATACCCGCTGAGCAATTTTAGCTTCTATTTGAATGTCCTTTGGAATTGATTTTAATTTTCCCAATTTCCGTGACATAAGCTGATAGAGTAAGCCTCCCATTTCCGAAATAGGTAAACAGTGGTCTACTTCAACATGGGCTAATGCGTTTTTTGGCATATCAGGGTATTCTGCATCTTCCGGGTCCTGAACAATGCAGATTCCTCCACATCTTTTTATTACTTCGAGGCCTGCAACTCCATCGTCTAAATACCCGGTTAATATAATACCCACAACCTTATTTCTAAAAGCTACAGCAGCAGATCGGAATAATGGGTCTATTCCTGGACGGGATCTGTTTTCAGCAGCTCCCTTGGTCACCAGCATTGTTTGATCCCTATCTATCATCAGGTGATGGTCTGAAGGTGCCAGATATAAATGGCCGGGTTTAATAATTCCACCACTTATAGCATGTTCACATTTCAGTTTGCCCAGGCTATTCAGCGCATCTAACAATACATTTCCATTGGCATCAGGTGAAATGTGCTGAACCACCAACATAGGAGCCGGAAAATCTTCCTGCAACTGGTTAATTAATTTTTTTAGTGCGAGCAGTCCTCCGGCAGAAGTTCCAATTACAATAACTTGGGGTATAGAATGTGTTTTATTTACTCGTTTGCGGCTATCCATAGAGTGATTTGTCAATAGGTGAGACGTATTTAGCCTAATCTAACAAAAATCTTTTAATAGTGCTTTTTTGCCTTGTTGTTAGGTTGAGCAAAAAATCTAGTTTATAGTGACAAGTGAAAGCCTCTTGTCTCACTTTTTTATATAACCCGAAGCTTCGCAATGGTCTGGAATACATAAGAAGACATAAAAGGAGGGAAGATAACCAGTCCGTTTACCAGCAGGTGACTATTTCTCATCGCAGATGAGGGAAGCTCTAACCCTGTCTACACCAGTTTATAAGGACGGTTAAAAGCCTCCTGTCTCACTTTGAAGTACTCAGCAAGCTTCCTGATTACTTCTTTAGACAAGCCTTTTTTATAGTTAGGAGCGAAGCATCGTTATAGGATCAGTCTCCTGGAAGGTATTGTTATCCTCATCATACTTCTCAATTAAAAGCGTAAGCAAGTCAATTTCATCCTGCACTTGGTCAGTATGGTTCTCGCTTAATAACCTTTCCAGTTGATCACAGTATTCGTTATACTGGTCTTTGTTCTTTATTACGGTATATTTAATTGCTGTAGTTACCATGGTCAATAGATATTAATTATACTGTTCACCTTGTGTGCAAATCTTGTCGTAATCCGCATGTGTGCCCATCCAGCAAACAGATAAATGAGCTTGTTTTGCTCCAAAAACATACTTGCAGATCATCCTGAAATTATTCCCACCAATCTCAAAGATTACCCGGTTACTGCCTTTTCCAAAAAGGTCGGTAGTGTTGAAGGTGAACTTTATTTGGAGTTTATATTGACAACCGTATTCTAACATGAAGATGCAAAAAATCGTTTGGCGTTCAAATAAAGGTAGGAGGAGAGGTAACAGAAAATGCCTGATACATTCTATCAGGCATTTTCTGTTCTATCATTTGCAGTCAAACTTTCTGCAAAGTTCCTGCAAATTTTTCAAGCGGCCAAATTTTAATTTGTAATAGCTTGATTTCCAGTGACCTGGGAGAGGCTCGAACTCTCGACCCACTGATTAAGAGTCAGTTGCTCTACCAACTGAGCTACCAAGTCTGGTGGTCCAAAGTAACGAAATAAATTATTCAAACCACATATTTAATAAAAGCCATGCGCCATCATGCCATTAATCACACTCTGGTGTGGTAAATGTATGCGTTTCAGTATCGCCTGGCCCGAAGCTTTCTGCTCTGACATTCTCCCACCAAAACCTGCCGCGAACTTTATCGCTTCCAAACTCATTCATGGTTTCTGCATCGTACAATCTGCCGTTGAGCATTACATATTTAATTTTATCCGAGTTACGGATATCCTCGAGTGGGTTCTCGGTCAAAACGATGAGATCTGCCAGTTTTCCATTCTCGATAGAGCCAAGTTCTTTAGCTAATCCTAAATACTCCGCCCCGTTAAGCGTTGCACTTCTGATGGCCTGCAATGGTGACATTCCGCCCTGAGCAAGCATCCAAAGCTCCCAATGGGCGCCCAATCCCTGGATTTGCCCGTGCGAACCAAGGTTTACTTTGGTGCCTCCGTCAGCTATTTGCTTTGTTGCTTTGGACACATCGATATGGCCGTAATCACCAAATTCTGATGTAGACCGGCGGCGCGACCGGCTGTCAATAATAGAACGTGGCGTAAAAGTTAGCAAGCGTTCATTCTCCCAGACATTGGTCCTGTCGTACCAAAAATTCTCTCCCGACTGCGATCCATAACTTACAATGAGAGTGGGTGTATAAGCTGTTTTGCTGGCGTTCCATAAGGCCTTCACATCTTTATAAACAGGAACTACCGGGATGTTATGTTCAATACCCGTATGGCCATCCAGAATCATCGACATGTTGTGAAAGAATGTTGAGCCACCTTCCGGCACTACCTCCATTTTGAGCTCGCGGGCTGCCTGCATAATTTGCTGGCGCTGCTCGCGGCGGGGCTGGTTGTATGATTTTACTGAAAATGCGCCAACTGCTTTCATTCTTCTTAAATGTGAGCGCGCGTCGTCCAGACTGTTGATTACGGCCTTGAAATCACCGTCTGCGCCGTATAAAATGGTGCCTGTTGAATAGAGTCGGGGTCCAATCATCCTTCCGGCTTTGAGCATTTCCGACTGGCTGAATACCATTTCTGTATTACTAGATGGATCATGAGAGGTAGTAACACCAAAAGCCAGATTGGCGAAATATGACCAATCCTGTTGTGGTGAAATTCCATCGGGACTGGTAGGTAAATGCGCATGGACATCAACGATTCCGGGCATAATAGTCTGGCCGGCGGCATCGATGATCTTCGCGTCGTCAGGAACTCTAACCTGGTTAGCCGAACCTACCGCAACAATCTTATTTTGTTCTATTATTAAAGTGCCGTTTTCAATCACCTCATCGCCCTTCATAGTAATGATACGGGCGTTTACAAACGCTATTTTTCCGTCCGGTAGGTCGGTCTTTAACCTCAGGCCGATCTCTATGCCCGTGGAATCGATAGCCGGCAGGTTAGATGGGGCTCCATCCACGAAAGTGAACGAGTTTTTAATTTCATGCGAGAAGTATTCTGAACCCAGGGTCCAGTTTAACTTTTTGCTATCGCTGCTCCAGTGCAGGGATATGCCCGCATCGCGGGTAACTCTGCTCAGTGGGAGTGATTTGTTGCCGGATGATAAGTCGAGCGAGTTGTTGGTATTTACCAAGGGGGTTACGTAGGCATTAAATAACTCGGTAAAAGCAAGCCATTTACCATCAGGACTCGGTACAAACTGATTAGCGTACTGCGATACATAATGATTGCGAATCTGGCCGCCGTTAAGATCCATGCTCTTAAACGCTTTTTTTCCTGCTTCGCTTCCCTGGAAATAGATTCTGGTATCGTTTTGACCAAACATAGGCCTTATGCCATGGTCAGAAATCTTAGTAGGGTTTCCGCCGTTTAGGGATAACATATAGATCCCCGGGATTTTGCCGTAGGTGAACCCTAAGGTGTTATTGCCACTGCCTTTTCGATAAACTATTTTATCTCCTTTTGATGAAAACCGCGGTGAGTAATAGAATCCTTTTTCATAGGTAAGGCGGGTAATCTCCCGCGTTTTCAGATCTATCCTATTTATGGTGGCCTTTTCCTCATCGTTCCAGCTTACATACACAAGCGATTTGCCGTCGGGGCTAAACGCAGGTTCATATTCAAAGTCGGTACCCGTTGTTAAACGTTCTGGTCTTCCGTTGGGTATGTTTTTAAGATAAATATAGCCGGCAGCATTAAAAGCTACCTGTTTACCATCCGGGGATGTCGTCAGTTGGCGGATCATCTTCGAATCGAACTCTTCAGTAAAAACACGTTTGTTGAAATGCAGCGCCTCTGTTATACTGTGAACGGAGTTAACTTCAAAGGGAATAACCGAAACTTCCTGCAAATTGATATCCAGGTTCCGGATCTTGCCCTTAGCGTAAAAAATGATGTTGCGGCTGTCTGGAGTAAAGGCAAACGACGGATAAACACCAAAAACAGCCCAGGTTTCCTGCATATCTTTCGACAGATCGTTATAAACCGGCCATTCTTCACCACTGTTAAGATCATGCAGATAAAGAACCGATTTAAGTCTCACACGTTTTACAAAAGCCAGATATCTGCCGTCGGGAGAAATCCTGGGACGAGCAGCTCCGCCTTGCCCGCCGGTAATTGTTTCAATCGCACCGCTTTCGCGATTGAGGCGTTTTATAACATAAATGCCGCCGTTTGGATCTTTATTATATTGAAAAAGTGGTCCTGGGCTATCGTCTTCACTAAAGTAGACGTATTTTCCATCCGGTGAAACTTCTGGTTCACCGGCGTCCTGCTGATCATTCTTTTTCTTCGTGAGCTGTATCCCTTCGCCTCCTGTGTAATGGTACATCCACATTTCTCCGGCACCGAGCGAGCGTGTAGCGGTAAAATGCTTTCGGGCGATCAGATATTGATTGTCCGGAGTCCATACCGCGTTATTGAGTAAGCGAAAGTTTTCTTTGGTAACCGCGCGTTTTCTCGAACCATCGGCATTCATCACCCAGATATTGTCGCCGCCGTCTTTATCGCTTGTATACGAGATCATTTTTCCGTTTGGACTAAAGCGGGGCTGGACATCAAATGCAGGACCTCCGGAAATAACCGTCGCCTTTCCGCCCGTGATGGGCATTTTATAGATATCGCCTAACAGATCAAAGACAATGTCTTTCCCGTCGGGACTGACGTCGAGGTTCATCCAGGTTCCTTCGTCGGTACTAAATGAAATATTTTTGGTCGGGCCGGTAGGTTTTTCAATATTCCACCTGGGCTGTCCATAAGCCACACTTACAATAAAGGATAGAGCAATAATATACGCTTTTTTCATTATCAGTTAAACCAACAAATATATTCTTATGTACCTTGATGAACTAAATTTCTATGTAAATATTATGTGTCTTTTTAAAACGGCTGAACAGCTCTGCGGCATTGATTATTTATTCGATCCACGTAAAACTTACCATTGCTGGAGACGCTTGATGATAAAGTTGTTGTGAATTATGCCGGAAAACATGCTACATTTGGATTTGACGATGCACATATTTGGAATTGCATCATAAATTTAATCCGGTTTTTGTACCTAAGATTCCGGCTGTTTTAATAAATAAATTGATTATTACCTGTAATGAAGAGATCCATCCTGTTTTTAACCTTTGGTTTAACAGCTTTTATATCCTGTACTTCCAAAGAGCCGAAAAAGGCAGAGTCGTCTATCACTAAAGTGGTTTTACCACCGCCTTTTCGCTACCACAATTCTATCGAAGTTACACCCGGCCTCACATTCGATGTTTTGAGCTGGGGCCGTGGTTCTGAACATGTGGGGCAATATCTTATCCTTCGTTCGGATTCTGCCGACGTGAAGTACAGTACTATCTCAGAAGAACTCGAGGGAGATATTACCGACTCATGGAATATGGATCTGGACTCAGATGGTAATCCGGAAATTTTTATCCGGGCGAAAGGACAGGACAAGGATTCTTATTTTAAGTTATATATCCATGAGTTTTCTGAAGGAGGATCCTCTCAGGAGCTTAAATTCCCCGAACTTACATCCTCTACCAAAAAGAAATATCGCGGTAAAGATTCTGTATATGTGAAAGAGGGTAATTTATTCAGAGAGTTTCCGTTGTACGATGAAAAAGATACTGCAGGAATCACTCCGGTTGAAAGAAAACGCCTGGAGTATACCCTTAAAGGTAACCGCTTTGATATTCATGAGTTAAAGGAAGACGAAAACTAAGCTGCAGGCTTTATACATTCACCGGGAGTACCACAAAAAAGGTGGCGCCTCCTGAATTATTATTTTCGACCCATATTTTTCCTCCATGCTGTTTTACGATTTCGGAGGAGATGTATAAGCCTATCCCCAGGCTTTGGGTGTCGTTTTTTGAGAGTTCATCAACCCGGTAAAATTTCTCAAATACTTTGGTCTGGTTGATGCTCTCGATACCCGTTCCATAATCTTTGACACTGATATAAATGAAATCCTGCTTCTGTTTTATCTCAATTTCCACTTTATCAGCTTTCGGTGAATACTTCACCGCGTTGTTGATCAGATTTACAAATACCTGCTCTATTCGCGAACGATCAATATTTATGATGTAATCTTTATCGGACCTGAAACTTATAATATGCGATGTGTAGAGCAGCTGGCTCGAATTAACAACATCACGAACTAAGCTGGTAATGTCAGTCGGCTGCTTTTCAACACGTAGCTTGCCCGACTGAATTTTAGAAATATCGAGCAAATTGAGTATCAGTTTATTTAGTTTGTCAGAAAAACTATCCGCTTTTCTCAAAAGATTTATGACCTGTTCTGTCGGCCTCGTTTCGATTTCCCTTAAGGCCAGCTGTACATAGGCCTTCATGCTCGTGAGTGGTGTCTTAAGTTCATGGCTCGCTATCGTCAGAAAATCCATCTTTTGGGCATCTTCAAGCTTTGTTTTTTCAAGCTCAAGGTCTTTCTGCCTCAAAATCTGTTCATTTTTCTTCTTCTCTGAAATATCATTCATAAAGGCGATAAAGAACCATTGGTCTTGAAGTTTGACGCTCGAGATGTTCAGGTTTATGGGGAATTCGCGATTGCTTTTATCAATCGCCGGGACCTCGATTGTTTTGTTCAACACCGGACCTTCGCCTGTTGCCAGGAAATGCCTTAGACCCCTGTGGTGGGCTTCACGGTATTCGATTGGGATAATAAATGCGGCCAGTTGCTGGTTGATCACCTCTTTACGCGAGTATCCGAATATCTCTGATGCCTTTAAGTTCCATTCAACAATAATTTGCTGTTCGTCGATAATTACTACAGCATCGGGAGCATTCTCAAGGAACTGGCTGAACTTTAACAGGTGTTCCTGCTGTAGTTTCTCTTTTTCCTTTTTTACAGTGATATTTCTAAAAACGCCACGGGTGTGAAGGAATTTATTTTCATGAAAAAAGGGGCGGAGGTGGCCTTCTAAAATAACTGGTATCATCCCCTTGGCGATAAAGGTAATTTCCAGATCATCCCTGTTTTGGTGGTTTATGCAAGCGTCCCGGTAGGTTTTGTAAGTGTCTGCTTCAGCTGGATCGATAAATTCATAGATGGATTTACCTTTCACTTCTTCAAGAGCATAACCTAAGTTAAGGAGCCAGGCCGGATTTACCATTTCAATTTCTCCCTCCAGGCTCACATACTGGATAAGATCGCTGGTATTTTCAAACAGGTCTTTAAAATAAACGTCGGTTAAGTTCAATCTATATGAATTGGTGGCAGCAAAAATCTTAAAATATGTGATGTTTACAAAACGAGTACCTGCTTTGCAAACCTTTTCCGAAACAGTAACCCGATGTGTCTAATTATGTTCTGTAGAAAATTGTTTCTCCAGTCGCTCAAGTTTTTCGATCATTCCGGTTAATCTTTCCTGCTCGCGACGGATATAAGTTTTCATCAAATACCAGCATATTATAAACCAAAGAGCGATAGCAACGATGCCCGCGATTGTATGCCATAGTGGCGAACTAAAGTAAATTTCAACGAAGTAAAGCCCGAAAGCAATTCCGATAAAAATGCTGTAAACTGTATACTTGCGTGTGTTTAAGGCATAGCGTTTCCGGCGATAATCTTTCAAATAGCTGATATATTCTTCAGGTTCTTTTAATAAATGCTCACTGTTGGAAATGCTTCGGTAGTCTCGTACCTGTACAAAAAGATAATACAGGCAACAAACTAAGAAGATTAACAGCGACAGATGAGTGGTCCACATCATCGAGGAGCTGTCTAGCCATATCAAAGCAAAAAGTACGATGGCAAAAAACATTCCAATTGTTTCAACCAACAGTTTGTTGGCAAAGCTGGCTTTTGATTTTCTGATACCTTTCAGAATATCTTCGTAGCTGAGCCTGGGCGCTGCAAGCTGACTGTGCCATATATCTTTCAGTGCATCAAAATCTTTCATAACGATTGTATATTTCAGTCAGTTTGTGTTTAATACGATGGATCTTCACTCTTAAATTTCCTTCAGAGACCCCCGAGATCTCGGCTATTTCTGCATAAGGCACTTCATCTAATACCATCGAAATAACAATACGCTCGGTTTCTTCCAGTTGAGCGATGCATTTATACAAGAGGGCAACCTGTTCATTCTTTTCAGATATCTCTTCGCCCCTCGTTTCTATAATATTGTCTGTGAGTTCGTCCTTCGCTTGTCTTTTTTCAACTCTTAACCAGGAGAGGCAGGTGTTTACAGCAATCCGGTAGATCCATGTCGATATCATAGCCTGGTTGCGAAATTTATCGAGATTTTGCCACACCTTCATAAAAGTCTCCTGCATCAGGTCGTTAGCGGCATCTTCGTCGCCGGTATAACCGTAGCATAAATGATAAATCTTTTTGGAGTTCGCTTTAAAGATTTCCTTGAAAAGAGCTTCTTTATTCATCTTATAAACTTAAGATGAGGAAAAACCGTATCTGTTACAAATAAATTCAATTTGTAAATGGTGGTCTTTATCGCAAAACCTGCATTTGCGATCTTACAGCCGAAAGTCATTCTTGTTAAAAAACCTAACCCTATTATCCGCTTCTTCGAGAAGTTGCTCATATGTCGAGCTATAGTCAAATTGCAAGTCTTCATGCAGTTTAGGAAGGATTTTCTTTATTTTTTCCATCTGACGGCTGAAAATAGTTTGCAAGGGTTTATGCGAAGAGCGGGTATCAGCATACTCGAGAAAGTTGGTGCAGAACCACAGTAACAGCTCGATTTCTACTTCTTTCGATCCGGTATATTTAGCATGTTTGGTAAGGAGACGGACGATCTTCCTTAATTCTTTAGTGCTGGTGTACGCCGACCGGTTTAAATTCTGGAAGTTAAGGAGTAGTTCTGATTTAACCTCTTCGGCATAATTAAGTGGGTTATCAGCTTCGTACAATAAGTAACTCAGGAGCTCTTTATTGTCTTTTTTATACTTGGCAAGCCGCAAACAAATCTCGGTTAAAGCCTCACTATTATGCGATTTTAGCTCTTTTTTTATATCGCTTAATTTTTCTACTCTCATTAATCGCTTCGGTTTGACGGGTAAATCTAATTATTTACATTTGTTCAGTCATTAAATTCCTTTTATGAGGTTAAAACAGGCAGGATACGCTGCTATAATTGCCATATTTATTGCTGCCCTGCTTACTTTCTTTAACTCTTATAATATCCTTGCTGTTTCTCCTATTGCGCTTATCTTTTCAAGATGGCTTGCAATTGCCTGTCTGATTTTATACGCTATTAAAAAAGGTTCGCTAACCACCTGGATCTTAATATCCATGGTAATAGGCGCGGCAATAGGGCACGATTACCCAGAGATTGGAATGAAACTCCAGGTGCTCAGCAAAGTTTTCCTGAAGATGATTAAAACGATCGTCGCCCCGCTGTTATTTGCCACACTGGTTTACGGTATTGCCGGACACGCCGATCTGAAGCAGGTTGGACGAATGGGCTGGAAAGCTATTCTATATTTCGAGGTGGTTACCACTATTGCGCTGTTTATTGGTTTAGCTGCAATTAATCTTTCGCAGGCAGGTGCCGGAATACAAATGCCTGTTGGAGCGCAGGAAGAACTGCCCGATGTACCTCCGCAAACGCTGAACGATATTATACTTCATATCTTCCCCGAAAATATTGCTAAATCTATCGCCGAAGGGCAGATCTTACAAATCGTAGTTTTCAGTATCTTATTTGGGATTGCTTTAGCTATGGTACGGGAAGATAAACGTCTTCCGATGCTTAAAGCTACAGAAAGCTTATCCGAGGTGATGTTCAAGTTCACCAATATTGTGATGTATTTTGCCCCTATAGGAGTGGGAGCAGCCATTGCTTACACCGTTGGGCACATGGGACTGGGCATACTGATCAACCTTTTTCAGTTACTAGCCACTTTATACGTGGCATTGATCGTGTTCCTGCTGGGGATCTTACTGCCAATTGCACTCATTGTGGGTGTTCCTATTAAGAAGTTCCTGGAGGCCATTGCGGGCCCCGTTTCCATTGCGTTTGCCACAACCAGCTCTGAAGCCGCCCTGCCGCGTGCTATGGAGAATATGGAGAAGCTGGGTGTTCCGCGAAAAATTGTTGCTTTCGTAATGCCAACCGGCTATAGCTTTAATCTCGATGGTACCACACTTTATCTTTCACTGGCTTCGATCTTTGTAGCACAGGCTGCAGGCATGGACCTAAGTTTAACACAGCAACTGGTTATTGTATTCACCCTGATGCTGACCAGCAAGGGAGTAGCGGGGGTTCCGAGGGCTTCTTTGGTTATCTTATTAGGAACCGCAGCATCGTTCGGAATGCCTACCTGGCCAATCTTTATCATTTTAGGGATTGATGAGCTGATGGATATGGCAAGAACTTCGGTGAACGTTATCGGAAATTGCCTGGCGACGGTGGTAGTGGCAAAATGGGAAAATGAATTTAATCCCGAAGTTGAAATTAATGAATAATACCCCACATTAAAATTTATATGTCGAACAGATCGAAGAAGATTTTCTTAGCCTTAAGTGTAGTAGTCCCTTTCCTTATCTATTGCTTTTATTATTATGGGATGATGGTTAAAAACGCACCCTATAAGTTCTCTGAATTTGAGTCTTTTACCTTCAAATATGGATTAGGTGATAGTCTTGTCAATCAATACGATTCTAAGACGGCTCAATATCAATATGTAACCGACAAAGATTCGCTGGTAAAGAAAAAAGTAAAGCTTTCTAAAGATCAACTTCTATATCTGCACCGCAAGGCCGCCCAATTGGGATTCTGGAATTTCCCTTCGGAAATAGTTAATTCAGAAGAAACCTCAAGGCCGAATTCTCCGCATTATTATATTGAGTTTAATTACGAGCGTAAAACTAAAAAAGTATTGTTTGACCTTGACTTTAATGGAGATCCGAAGCTAAAAGACGCCGTCCGGCACTTGATTGAAGAGCTGAGCAGCATGATTAATGATGCGGAAGATCAAACCAACCAGCGGCGCTAAATCGGTCGTTGAGAGTGTTAAGTTAATGTTAAGCCTGAATAATCATTTGGTTAAATCTGCGCCAGAGCTAATATTGCATTAACATTAAATATATTTTTGCGGCATATTAATGCAACATGAGGTATTTAAAGTTAATAGCAGCCCTAGTTTTTGTATCGTTTTCCGCTCTTTCACAAGAGACTAAGATTGATACCGCAACCAAAGTTCCCGAAGCCACAAAGCCAGCTGAGGCTAAATCAGAGTGGTATCAAAAAATCAACTTAAGGGGTTATGCGCAAGTACGTTATAACCGCCTGCTTGAAACAAACCAGGATTTACAGTGCGAGCAATGTGATAAATCCTGGGGTAAGAACGGAGGGTTTTTCCTTCGTCGTCTTCGTCTGGTTTTTTCAGGTCAAATAAGCAATCGTTTATATTTTTATATCCAACCCGATTTTGCATCAAGTCCGGATGGCTCAAATAACAATTTCGGGCAGATAAGGGACGCCTATTTTGATCTGGGTTTGGATACTGAAAATGAGTTCCGTCTTCGTTTCGGACAGAGTAAAGTTCCTTATGGATTCGAAAATATGCAATCCAGCCAAAACAGACTTCCTCTAGATCGTAACGATGGCTTGAATAGCGCCATTAGTAACGAGCGCGATCTTGGAGTGTTTTTCTATTGGGCGCCTAAGAAGATCCGCGAACGATTCGCTTATCTGGTGAGCTCAGGACTGAAAGGCTCTGGTGACTACGGAGTGTTTGCCTTAGGAGCGTATAACGGCCAGACAGCAAATAAAAACGAAGCAAATAATCAGCCGCATATCGTTTCGCGTTTTTCATATCCCATCCAGATTGGCAAGCAAATTATCGAGCCAGGTATCCAGGCCTATCACGGCAAGTATGTCGTATCATCGATAAGTACAGGTGTTCAGGCCAAGCCCCAAAATCAATACCGCGATCAGCGTGCCGCCGCCAGCTTTGTATTGTACCCGCAGCCTTTTGGTTTGCAGGCCGAATACAACATAGGCACCGGCCCGGAATATAATGTGGCCACAAATACTATCGAACAGACCAGCTTGCGTGGGGGATATGCACTTGCATCCTATGCACTGAAGTTTAATAAGCAGCTGTTTTTCCCATTTGTGCGGTACCATTTTTATGATGGCGGAAAGAAATTTGAACGCGATGCGAGAACCTATAAAGTAAAAGAACTTGAAATTGGTACAGAATGGCAGCCGTTTAAAAACTTCGAGCTGGTAACCATGTATACTATTTCAAAAAGACGCTTTGAAGATGCGGCCAGACCATTTAACGATCAGCAGGGAAATCTTTTAAGAATCCAGTTTCAGTTTAATTATTAACCAGCAACGCTTGATTTCTGTGAGATGCGGGGGATAACTTCAACCCCTGATCTCACAGATTTTTTTTGTTAAGTAAAAAAAGACGGCTGCTTTACTTACTCTAAGTGGTTCTCAGAGGCATTAGCTAAAGTTGTTTGTAAAGGTTGATTTTGTGATGGAGTGTTATTCGAACGATATCTCTGGCGAAGAATTGTTTGCCAGAAGGTCTCTGCTGATACCAATTCAAATAACCAAGCTCTACTGCCAGACCTTTTACAACCCCTTGCTCGATGCCAAGATATACCCTGTTTTGGTCGAATTGATTATAAACAATACCGTCTCCGGCGTTAATCATTAGTTCGTCTGCAATTTTCAGGGCTGTTAATTTCTCCGCTCCGGTTTTACTCAGTATGACAGAGGCCTGCAACCTATATCTGAATCTTAAATTGAACTGGTATCCGTCGAGAAGTTCAGTACCATTATTGTTTTTAATAAATCGCTCATCCATTCGCAGTCTTTGCTGAACTGAAAGCCGGCGGCCATAAGTATTAGTGAGGCTTACTTCCTGGTAAGGCCTAAGTTCAGGTACAGAAAGCCTGAACTCAGAGTCGGCGGTGTGTGGGCTTTGACGTCCGTAAGAAAATCCAGCAGCAAAGTCAGCCCGCTTGAAAGTTTTATAGTGTAATCGTGAGTGGATTATAAAATGATGTTGCCGGTTGTTTTCGAAAAATCGTCTGTTTTCTATTTCATTGTGCCACGTTAACTTAGGGGAGAGAGCTAGTTGATTAAAGTACCGGGTCCAATACAGTGATTGATTTGTTATTTCTTTTTGTGGAAACGAATTAAAGGCAGAGAGGAGGAAGGTGGCCAATAAAAAACAACGTTTAGCGCAGTTTGCCATTATCTTTAATTTCATGTGATTTATAGTTTTATAACTAATATATTAAGTCAGCAAAACTACACCAGCCAATCTTTAGGGTGCACTTAAATCAGTTAAAAACAAAAAAGGTTAGATATAACCTCCAACCTTCTTTGTTTTATATCAAAATTTTCATTCAAAATATTCCTTCATCCTTTCGAAGAAACTCTTTTCATGTTTCCCCGGTTGCGGGCGAAAGTTTGGTGAGTCCTGCAGTTTCTCCATCAGGTCGCGCTCTTCGCGAGAAAGAGCCTTTGGCGTCCAGATGTTTACGTAGATCAATTGGTCTCCGCGGTGATAAGAATTCACTTCCGGAACGCCTTTGCCTTTTAAACGCAGGATTTTGCCGCCTTGAGTACCTGGTTCTATTTTGATCTTTGCTTTACCATCAATCGTAGGCACTTCGACGCTTGCGCCTAAGGCCGCATCAATGAAACTTATGTGTAAATCGTAAACCACATTATTGCCCTCGCGCTGAAGGGTTTCGTGCGGGATCTCTTCTATCAGAATGATCAGATCGCCTGGTACACCTCCTCTTGGTGCTGCATTACCTTTGCCGCCCATAGACAGCTGCATACCTTCGCTTACCCCGGCCGGAATATTAATGGAGATCGTTTCTTCTCCACGAACTACTCCATCGCCATGGCAGACTGTACATTTCGAGGTGATCTGAGTTCCTTCACCGTTACAGGTAGGGCAGGTGCTGGTTGTTTGCATCTGGCCCAAAATGGTGTTGGTTACCCTGCGTACAGAACCTGCACCGCCGCAGGTTGAACAGGTGTGAAACGATGAACGGTCTTTAGCGCCGCTGCCATCGCAGGTGGTACATACTACCTGTTTGTTTACTTTTATTTTCTTTTCTGCGCCTTTAGCAATTTCTTCAAGGTTGAGTTTTACTTTGATGCGCAAATTGCTGCCGCGGGCCGTGCGTCGGCCGCCGCGAGATTGACCACCACCAAAAAAGCTTTCGAAAGGGCTTCCGCCGCCGAACACATCGCCAAACTGGCTGAAGATGTCTTCCATGTTCATATGGCCGCCGCCGTAACCGCCAGCTCCCTGAGTTCCCGCATGACCAAATTGGTCGTAACGTTGCTTCTTTTCAGGGCTGCTTAAAATTTCGTAGGCTTCGGCTGCTTCTTTAAACTTCTCTTCAGCTTCTTTGTCGCCAGGGTTTTTGTCGGGGTGAAACTTAATAGCCTGTTTTCGATAAGCTTTCTTTATCTCATCGGCACTGGCTCCCTTCGTAATTCCCAGGATATCGTAATAATCTCTTTTTGCCATATATTTATTTATGTGAGAAGGTGCAGATTTGAAAATGTGCATCTGCGCTTGCTGCATTTGCACATCTGCTTATTTGCACATCTCCTTATGCTCCTACAACTACTTTTGCGAAGCGAATTACCTTGTCATTTAAATAATAACCCTTCTCTACCTCATCTATAACTTTCCCTTTCAGGTCGTCTGACGGAGCAGGGATATTGGTAATGGCTTCGTGAATATCTGCGTCGAAAACAGTACCCACAGATTCCATTTCTTTTAATCCTTTTTGCGTTAAAATGCTCTTTAATTTATTCTGAACCAGAACAATGCCTTCTTTTACAGCAGAAACATCGGTAGCAGTTTCCATTGATTTTAAAGCGCGGTCAAAATCATCTACTACAGGTAGCAAACTTACCAGGACGTCTTTTCCGGCTGTTTGAAGAAGATCTATTCTTTCTTTGTTGGTACGTCTTTTATAGTTATCAAACTCAGCATACAAGCGAAGATATTTGTTGTTCGCTTCTGCTAATTCGGCTTTAAGTTTTTCTTCTTCTGATGGTTGATCCTGAACATCACTTGCAGGCCTGTTGTCCGAATCTCCGCCATCACCTTGATGGCTTAATATTTCGCTTACCTGCTCGAGTTCCTGTTCTATTTCCGGTTTCACTTCGTTATTTTCATTCATAACTTCTGGTTTCTGGTTTTTCTTCTTGTTTTTCAACATATCTGAAAACTTCATAATAAAGGGGTTAGACAAAATTTTTGCCAATCAAATAAAACAGCCAAGCTGTCAGTGATTTGTTCTTAGTTTAAAACAATTTGACGCATGATTTCAAAATCATACAATTTTGGCATCTTCCAGTACCTTTCCGTTCTCGCATTTTATAATACGTGAGGGGAAGGTGCGGATCAGCTGGTAATCGTGGGTGGCCATTAACACGGCGGTACCCGAGCGACTTATTTCTTTCAGCAGAAGCATAATTTCTTCTGAAGTATCAGGGTCGAGGTTTCCTGTAGGTTCGTCGGCAAGTATGATCTCCGGGTCGTTCAGAAGAGCGCGGGCAATAACTACACGCTGTTGTTCGCCACCGGATAATTCGTGGGGCATTTTTTTTATTTTAGAGCGCAAACCCACTTTCTCCAATACATCTTTGATACGATCGGCGATCAGATTCTTGTCTTTCCAACCGGTGGCATGCATTACAAAGCGCAAATTTTCCTCAACAGTTCGGTCTGTTAACAGTTGAAAATCCTGGAATACAATCCCGAGTTTTCTTCTCAAAAAAGGAACATCTTTATCGGTAAGTTTTTTAAGATCGTATCCTCCCGCGTGGCCTTCGCCTGATGAAATATGCAGATCGCCGTAAATTATCTTAAGCAAGCTGCTCTTTCCTGATCCGGTTTGACCGATAAGAAATACAAATTCGCCTTTGTCGATCTGCAAGTTGACATTTGTTAATACCAGGTGCTTCTGCTGGTAAACGTCTACATTTTCAAGTTTTATAACAGTGTTGCCAATCATATTAAAGCTCTAATTTTAAAATCTTCCCAAAAGGAAGCTCCTTCACAAGGTTCATGATGTATTCTGATTTATCGCCCAGACCAATTTTATCCAGCGATTTATCCGGCCTGTCTACTCTGAAATAGGCCAATAAGGTAAATTTATCATCCCGTAACTGTACGTAGTCAGGAATTCGTGCCACACCTTTCACCTTAATGATGTACATGCTGCCAAAGTTATGATTTTCTATCGTTTTTGGCTCCTTGTTTATAAACTCCGTAAAAATTCAAGGGTGTTAATCCCGTCGGCATAATCCCATAGTTTCGGCTGCTGACTTTTGCCAAAACCGACTTGCTGATTTTCAAGAGCAAAAGCTTCGCTGGTAACGATACACTGAATCTGTTCTGAAAGCGGTGCGATTCTTTCTTCGAGTGAAGAGATAGAGGTGTATTCTTCATAGAAGAGCACGGCAAGAGGTGAGGTTAGCCGTTCGTCCTGCTTAACCAGCAAGAATCCGTTGTCGAGATGTTTTTCGCGGTTAATGAGGTATATCGACTTATTATAGTCGTAATTATTACAGTATTTATGATGATTTACCACATTTTTATGATCTTCAATAGATTCGAAGAACGTGCTGAAATTGTAGTCTTCCGGAACAAATAGCTTTGAAACATTGCGGCATCCCAGGCCAAAAAAATCAAGGATGTCCCGGCCGAGTAAGTAAAGTTCCTCCTTCGTCTCTTTACCTGTAAGTACAGCTATGCTGTTCCTGTTTTTCCGGATAATATGCGGAACCTTGCCGAAATAATATTCAAAGTATCTCGAAGTATTATTGCTTCCTGTAGCAATAACAGCATCAAAACCTCCAAGCCTCTCGGTGAATTCTATTTGATGTATAAATCGAGGTTCAAACTCCACTAACTTGTTTATCAGATGGGGAATAAGGTGCTTGTCTTGTGATGAGGACTTTATAAGCGCCTTGTGTCCGCTTGCTAACACCGTCAGGATATCATGGAAACCCACTAAAGGAATATTACCCGCCAGTACTAATCCGATTGTTTTTTGTTGAGTATCAATTGTTTGGTGGCTTAGCCATAGGTCTAAATCCTGTTCGTTCAACATCGCTGCGATGCCTTTAACAGCCTTCGCAGTTTCTTCAGCAGTGAACCAGCCGTTTGTCAAATGCGCGGTTTTTATCAGATGTTTCAGCGCTTCATCTGGTGATTGAAGATAGCTGCCCAAACTTTTGAAAGCTGTTTTTCGTTGTTCTAGTGTCAAAATGGAAGTCCTTAAAATAAAATCAACAGATTGTATTATATTTGCATTGTTTTTGTAATGCAATTGCGGTTGCAAAATTACGGTTAAGAAATAGAATTTTAGAACATGGCGATAATAATAACAGACGAATGCATTAATTGCGGAGCTTGTGAGCCTGAGTGCCCTAATAATGCTATTTATGATGCAGGGGCTGCATGGCGTTTCTCTGAGGGTACGGCTTTACGTGGAGTAATTGATTTTGGTGACGGTACAACAATAAATGCTGAAGAGGCTCAACCAGCAATTTCAGATGAGTTTTATTATATAGTTTCTGATAAATGTACAGAATGTAAAGGTTTTCACGACGAGCCGCAGTGTGCTGCTGTTTGTCCGGTAGATTGCTGTATCGATGACGTGGATGTACGCGAAACAGAAGAGGAGTTGTTGGCAAAGAAAGCATGGCTTCATGCCGAAGGCTGATCCCTGTTATAGAAATATAGAGCGGCCCTTGAGCCGCTTTTTTTCGTTAGTACCTCAGCCATGAGGTGCTATTTCTCTTCAGAATCTTTATTGGGAACTATTAGAACAGGGCATTTTGCCTTTCTTACAACCCTTTCGGCCACACTGCCAGAGATAAAATGATCAAAGCCGGTTCGGCCGTGAGTACCTAAAATGATTATATCTGCATCCCATTCTTCTGCAGTGTTTAAAATCTCATCTTTTGGATTTCCTGCCTTATGAAAAGTATAAACCATATACTCTTCGCCGATTGAGTCAGCGATTTTGTTCAATAATTTTTTACTTGCATCTTCTTGTGCGTGAATGATCTCCGGCATCATAATGGGAGGTTCATTCAGGAGAGGGTCGGCAACATAGGGCGTTGCAACAGGCAGTTCGTTTACATGCAGCAAAGCGATTTCAGCCCCCAGTTTTTTTGCCAGTTCGATGCCATATCCGGTGGCTCGTTCAGAATACTGACTGTCTTCAACAGCGATTAAAATTTTGTGGATTTGATTGAAGGTTTTCATAAAGCATTTTCTAGTGTTTTTTCACCATTGTTAAAACAATAAAGTAAAAGCTAAGTTTTTTATTTCCTGAATCTAAGCAATTTTCAGTTTTTTTGCACTAATAATGATTGAATACGGAGCCTGTAATTTATCTGTCGTCCCTTTAAGGGCGGAAGCGTCTGACAGAAGCGAAATTTTAACTCAGTTGCTTTTTGGCGATTGCTTTGAAGTGCTGGAAATAACTGAAAAGTGGGTACAGGTGAAAACCTGTTTTGACGATTATCAGGGATGGATAGATAGCAAGCAATTTACACCAATCAAGAGCTGCCTGATGCAGCCTGGCGAGCAATCCTTTATGCTTGGATTAAAACCCTATCATGAGGTGGTAAAGGTATCTACAGGCGAAAAACTGTATCTGGTGGCAGGGAGCTCTGTTCCAAAGCCTTTGAATGGAAGGTTTTTTTTAGGGACGGAAGAATACCAGTTACCAGCTGATTCGATTTTAGCCCCGGGCGATTTTTCGGCGATGGTGATCGACTATGCCAGGTTTTACCTCCAGGCGCCCTACTTATGGGGTGGGCGTACGTTATTTGGTATTGACTGCTCTGGCCTTACTCAAATAGTATTTAAAATGCTTGGTAAAACGTTAAAAAGAGATGCATGGCAGCAGGCAGAACAAGGAGAGGTAGTGAATTTCTTGCAGGAAGCAAAACCAGGTGATCTGGCTTTTTTTGATAACGCAGAAGGAAGGGTAATTCATGTTGGGATTATGCTGGATGAGCAGAATATTATCCATGCATCCGGAAGGGTTAAAATAGATCCTATTGACGGTCAGGGGATTTATAGTTTAGATTTGAAAAGACATACTCATAAATTACGTATTATAAAGAGAATCTAATGCTCTTACCTATGGAAAAACAGTTCAAACCTTCAGGTTACAATTCGTTATCGCCATATTTTATAATAGATGGCGCTTCGAGCTTCGTCGAGTTTCTAAAACATGTTTTTACTGCCACCGAACTTCGCCGCTACGACAACCCCGACGGGACTATTATGCATATGGAACTCAGGATTGACGATTCAGTGATCATGATTGGTGATTCCTCTGAACGGTTTCCGGCTGTTACTCACGTTGTGCATCTTTATGTACCCGACGTAGATCAAATCTTTAACAAGGCAATTGAACTTGGCTGTTCTGTAGTTGAGACTCCATCGCAACGGGAAGGTGATCCTGATAAAAGAGGTACATTTAAAGATTTTGCCGGTAATATGTGGTCTGTTGGCACACAACAGTAGGTCTTATCTCGTCGCAATTTACCTGTAAATTGTCGCGTTCGTACAGCTGGCTGTTAAAGGTATGAAGGCATCTTTGTATTGAATCTACAAGAGACTACATACAATAAAAATTCATATGAATACCGCCAAGTTCAGTACTATTGACGAATACATTTCCGGTTTTCCCAACGAAATTAGGGAAACATTAGAACAGGTTCGCAACACGGTTAGAGCTGCAGCTCCGGAAGCAATAGAAACAATCAGCTATGCGATGCCCGCATTCAAACTCAACAAATCACCTCTCGTTTACTTTGCTGCATTCAAAACTCACATCGGTTTTTATGCCCTTCCGGAAGGGAACCAGGCTTTCATTAACGAGCTTTCGGCTTACAAAACAGGTAAAGGCTCTATCCAGTTTCCCCTAAATAAGCCTATGCCGCTGGATCTGATTACGAAAATTGTAAAATTCAGAGTGGAGGAAGTCTCGCAGGGAAGTTTGTCAAAATAAACCTGCTGTTAATCAATAAATCAGTAATTTAATTTGAAATAATTAACTCCTGACACTATGAGGCTGATCCTGATTTGTACGTTTTTAACGATTCTGAGCATTAATGCAAAAACACAGACACTAAATCTCAGGTACGACAAAACATTGGCCGACTCCCTGGGCGCTGATATTTATGGAATGAAATCGTACGTTCTGGTTATACTCAAAACAGGCTCAAATAAAACCGATAGTAAAGCTATGATCGACAGCTTGTTTAAGGAGCATATTGCCAACATCAACCGGCTTGCTGCTTTGGGCAAACTGGTGGTTGCGGGGCCATTCAAGAAGAATGATAAGGCCTATCGTGGAATTTTCATCCTTAATGTAAAGAGTATTGAAGAAGCAAATGTCCTTTTAGCAACCGACCCAGCTTTCAGAGAGAAACTCCTTGATGCAGAATTGTATCAATGGTATGGTTCTGCTGCCTTAGGCGAGTATCTGAAAACACATGAAAAAATTGAGAAAAACCGGCTGTAATCAGGCGAACTCTTGTTTCCCTTTTAAAGAACTTACGAACTCGGGAATCCTTTCCATATAATTGTCTTCTCCTAATAACTTCACAAATGCGGTTCCGACAATCGCTCCGTTGGCATATTCGGTGGCCTTGCTGAAGCTTTTATTATCAGAAATTCCGAAACCTATCATCGTTGGGTTCTTAAGCTGCATTGCTTTAATTCTCGAAAAGTAATTCTCGGTTACATCCGACAGCGAAACATCTTTACCTGTGGTTGATGAAGAGGATAGCAGATAAATGAAGCCGTTTGTAAGCTCGTCGATTTTCCGGATCCGCTCTTCTGATGTTTGTGGTGTGATGAGAAAAACGTTGCTCAGATTGCTTCCGCGAAAGCAATTAATATAGAGTTCTTCGTATTCGTACATCGGAAGATCGGGGGCGATAAGTCCGTCAATCCCAACCTCCTTGCACGATGCGCAAAATTTTTCTACTCCATATTGAAGAATCGGGTTAACATAGCCCATTAAAAGGACAGGGATCGATACCCTTTTCCTCAGATCTTTTAATTGCTCGAACAGCACTTTCAGGGTCATGCCATTTTCAATTGATTTCAAAGAACTGTTTTGAATAACCGGCCCGTCTGCCAGGGGATCTGAATAGGGGATACCTATTTCAAGGAAATCTGCACCCGCTTTTTCCAGGGCCTCAGCAATGTCGATGGTACTGTTAAGGCCCGGGTATCCGGCTGTGAAATATATAGAGAGGATATTTTCTTTTTTCCGTTCGAAAAGTTGATTGATTCTGTTCATTTTAAAATCCAAAATAATTCATGTAATTGGCCAAATCTTTGTCTCCACGGCCAGACAGGCAGACTACAACAGTTTCATCGCCCTTAAATTTCATCTTGTCGAGGTATGCAAAAGCATGAGCGCTTTCGATAGCCGGGATAATTCCTTCAAGCCTTGTCAGTTCCAGTCCGGCATTCAGAGCCTCGTCGTCAGTAACGCTTACATACAATGCCCTTTTGGAAGTGTGTAAGTGGGCATGCTGCGGGCCAATTCCCGGATAATCCAGTCCCGCCGATATCGAATACGGTTCAATAACCTGTCCATCGGGTGTTTGCATTACAATAGAACGGCTGCCATGCAGTACGCCCTCGGTACCCAAATATGTGGTAGCCGCCGATTCTCCCGAATCAACACCTTTTCCCGCAGCTTCAACCGCGATAAGTTTTACATCCTCGTCGTTCAGAAAGTGATAGAACATGCCGATAGCGTTACTGCCGCCACCTACACAAGCCATTACGTAATCTGGGTTTTCTTTGCCGGTTTTTTCCTTCAACTGCCATTTAGTTTCTTCCGAAATAATAGCCTGAAAGCGGGCAACCATGTCGGGATAGGGGTGGGGGCCTACTACCGAACCAATGATATAATGAGTATCCACAGGGTTATTAATCCAGTCGCGCAATGCTTCGTTAGTAGCGTCTTTAAGAGTCTGACTTCCCGAGGTTGCGGGTATAACCGTAGCGCCCATCATTTTCATCCGGGCAACGTTTGGCGCTTGTCTTTCAATATCAACAGCCCCCATATAAACTACGCATTCAATCCCCTTTAACGCGCATACCGTTGCGGTAGCCACTCCATGCTGACCGGCCCCGGTTTCGGCAATAATTCGCTTTTTGCCCAGTCGTTCGGCCAGTAAGATTTGTCCGACGGTGTTGTTGATCTTATGTGCGCCGGTATGGTTCAGGTCTTCCCGTTTAAGGAAGATGTTGGCACCATATTTTTTAGAGAGGCGCCCTGCAAAATATAAAGGTGAAGGGCGTCCTACATAGTCTCTTAACAATTGCTGATACTCCTCCTGAAATTTGGGATCAGACATAATCACAAGATATTTTTCCCGCAGTTCTTCAACGTTTGGATATAGCATTTCAGGAATATAGGCTCCGCCAAATGTTCCAAAATATCCTCTTTCATTTACATGATAACTCATAGTGTCCTCCAATCCCATTTAAACAGGGACTCTTATTTCATTAAAAAATGATCTTAATTTTTGTATGTCTTTTAATCCAGGCTCGAGTTCAAACCGACTGTTCAGGTCGAGCGCGTAAAGCCTGTTGTCTTGTATGGCTGATAAGTCATTCAGATGCTCTGAACTTAAACCTCCACTAAGAAAGTAGGGCTTGTTTAAGGTATAACATTTAAGCAAGCTCCAGTCAAACGTCTTGCCGGATCCGCCATGTTGTTCTGTTTTGGTATCGAAAAGAAAATAATCGACTGCGTCGGAATACTCATTCAATCCGTCAAAGTTTGCCGGGTTACTTATTCCTACAGCTTTAATTACTTCAACATCCACCGTCCGGAATTTATCGCAAAACTCTGCCGATTCCTTTCCATGCAGCTGTATTGCATCGAGTTTAAAATCGCTGATTTTATCAACTATCACGCGGTAAGACTCGTTGACAAAAACGCCGGTTTTTTTTATGTCAGACGGTATCTTTTTCAGAATGTTCTGATCTATTTCCCCGACATACCGTTTTGATTCAGGATAAAAGATGAAGCCTATATAGTCGGGTTGCAGAGCAGCCAGTTGTATGGTGTTTTCCGCATCGCGCATACCACAAACCTTAAGCTTAATATCTTTTCTCATTACTTTATGCTAAGTAGGGTTTTGAAACTGCTGAGCGCCTTTTTGCTCACCAGTGATTCTTCTGCAACGTAAAAGCAATCGCCAAAGCTTTTTTCCGGCTGAATGGTCTGTATCGCGATAGCCGCATTACATAAGACCGTGTTGTTTTGTTCGTTAGTACCTCTGCCCTCGAGGATGCCAGTAAAAATCCTGGCCGATTCTTCTACTGTTTCACCTCCTGTGATCAGCTCGGGAGAGATCTTTTCAAAACCAAGGCTTTCAACCGTTCTGATCTTCTCGCCGGAGTTAGAGAATACCTTAAAGCTGTTCGTCAGAGAGATTTCATCGTATCCACCTAAATCATGTAATATGGTATAGCTTTTAGACGACTTTTGATAAAGGTAAGCGTAAATACGTGCCAGCTCGAGGCTAAATACTCCCACACTCTGAAAACGTGGTTGCGCCGGATTACACATCGGCCCAAGCATATTAAAGAAGGTTTTAACACCCAGTTCTTTTCTTATTGGTGATACCGTTTTCATTGCCGGGTGAAATAATGGGGCATGGAGGAAGCATATTCCAGCCTCGTCTAAACTTCTTTTTAATTTCCCGGTATCGTTACTGAACTGGTATCCCAGATATTCCATAACATTTGAAGATCCGCAGCCCGACGATACGCCGTAGTTGCCATGTTTCGCCACTTTGTGTCCGGCTCCGGCCACTATAAACGATGCCAGGGTAGAAATATTGAAGGTGTTTTTTCCATCGCCGCCTGTTCCGCATAAGTCAATCAGGTCGTAATCTGCCAAACCGGGTTTTAAACACAGGTCGAGCATGCCATCTCTGAATCCTTCCAATTCTTCCACCGTGATACTCCTCATGCAGTAGGCGGTCATAAAAGCCGCCATTTGTGACGAGTTGTACTTACCTGTGGCGATGCTGGTGAGGATCTCTCTCGCCTGTTGTTGTGTGAATGTTTTGTGTTCGAATAAGTGATTTAATATGTCTTTCATTTATGTGTGCCTTTTAGGCAAAAAAAAAGGTTGCTCTTTGAAGCAACCCTAATTTAGTTCTATAAAAATATATGTCCCTATGGAATTGCTAACGAATTAACATTTGCCACCATAGAGATTTATATTCTGTTGTTTTTTTCATATCCAAGTGTTGCAAATATGCCTATATCTTTTTTGCTGTGCAAAAATATTGTTTAAATTTTATTTTGTCGATAAAACATCCCGGTTATAAATGTACGCTGTTTATATTCGTCGCAAAAACACTCAATAATTTATTTTAGCCCACATGAGGAGCAGACGTACAAAGTATATTATTTCGATGAGGCAGAAGGTGGCCAATTGGGCATTTGTTGTGGTGGGTGTGGCTCTTGCTGCCTTCGGACTCAAAGGTTTCCTTTTACCAAACGGATTTATCGACGGGGGAGTGACTGGTTTGGCTTTATTGGCTAATCATCTGAGCGAAAAAATTCCTGTTTCCGTCTGGCTGGTTGTTTTTAACGTTCCATTTATTCTGATCGGAGTAAAGCAAATTGGAAAACGTTTCGCTGCAAATACGCTGATAGCGGTTACTGCATTGGCGATGGTGATATACTTCTTTAGTTTTCCGGTTATTACCCACGATAAGCTGCTTATCTCCATTTTTGGTGGTTTTTTTCTTGGAGCGGGTATTGGCCTGGCCATGCGGGGCGGTTGCGTATTGGATGGAACTGAAATAATTGCGGTTTACATCAATAAGAAAAGTGTTTTTTCTATCGGTGATATTATTCTACTGATCAATGTGGCTATCTTTTGTATAGCCGCTTTTGTGCTGAGTATCGAAGCTGCGCTGTATTCGATTCTTACCTATTTGTCGGCGTCAAAAACAGTAGATTTTATTATTCAGGGGATTGAAGAATATACAGGCGTTACTATAGTTTCTGCCAAAAGTACCGAGATCCGCGAAGCCATTATACACGAACTGGGCAGGGGTGTAACGGTCTATAAAGGAGAAAGAGGGTATGGTACTAATCCTCACGATGATAAGGATATCGATATAATTTTTACAGTGGTTACAAGGCTGGAAGTATCTAAGATTAAAGAAGTTGTTAAAATAATTGACAGGAAAGCTTTTATCGTGATGAATGTGATAACCGAAACCAATGGCGGAATAATCAAGCGCAGGCCGCTTCATTAACGTAACGCTTATAGATCAGGTTTTTAGGTAACAGGAGTCGAGTTTATTTGATCAAAGGGTCTTTCTCTTTCGCGAAAAGTTCAAACACTTTTTTGTCAACCCAAGCAGGTATGAGTTTATTCATTAACACAGCAAGTTTACCCTGAGTTGTCATAATCAGGGTTCGCTCTCTTTTTAGCACACCATTTACAATAATTTTGGCTACTACATCGGCAGTCATCATTTTACCTTCGTCCATACTGGTTTCGCCCTGAGATTCGCCGTCTTTTGCCAGTGC
Organism: Paradesertivirga mongoliensis; assembly: GCF_024436395.1. Classification (GTDB taxonomy): domain Bacteria; phylum Bacteroidota; class Bacteroidia; order Sphingobacteriales; family Sphingobacteriaceae; genus Paradesertivirga; species Paradesertivirga mongoliensis. The sequence continues at coordinate 307,068 of NZ_JAFMZO010000004.1, forward strand.
TGTATTTCGAATGTTTGATGCTGTGAAACCCGGAGCCGCAATCATCACATGCAAACCTGTTTTTAAGTTTTCTACCCGTAGTGCCTCCAGAAAACCATTCATAGCAAACTTCGAAGCAGAATATCCGGTACGCCCGGGCAAACCCCTGTATCCGGCAATTGATGATACACCGACTACTGAACCCTGGTTTTTTAGCAACTCGGGCAGCGCATATTTGGTGCAATAAACCGTTCCCCAAAAATTAACATCCATCAGGTTCCGGATCACTACGAGGTCTAAATCGTTAAATAATGCACGCATACTAATTCCTGCATTATTGATCAGTACATCAATCCGTCCGAATGTAACGTTGGCCTGTTTAATTAAAAACTTACATTCTTCCTCTTTAGAAACATCGCATTGTACCGCAATAGCCTTAATTCCATAAGTCTTTTCCAGCTCTTCAGTAATTTCGCAGAGAGTTACATATTGACGGGCGCCTAATACCAGATTGGCTCCATTACGGGCAAATTCTTCTGCGCAGGCTTTTCCGATGCCGGATGATGCCCCTGTGATGATAACTGTTTTGTTCTTTAAAGACATGGTTTGAGATGAAAGGGGTAAAGGTAAGAGGTTAAAGGTAAAAGGTAAAAGGTAAAAGGAGAAAGGTTAACGGTGAAAGGCATAAAGCTGAAAAGGATAGAGAAGAGGTCTTACCCACTGATTTAAAAAGACTAAGCTTACCTCAGCGAGGTTTCATAAGGTACCCTTGTTACAATAGATCTCCCAAGGGTTATTTCGTCTACATACTCTATTTCGCCGCCAAAGGCTATCCCCCTGGCTATGGTACTGAACTTTACGGGGAAATCTTTAAGCTTTTTATACAGGTAAAAAATAGTGGTATCGCCTTCCATGGTGGCACTTAGGGCAAGTATCACTTCCTGAATTTCGCCGGCTTTTACGCGTTCAACAATTGAATCTATGTTCAAATCTGAAGGACCGACTCCATCCATAGGAGAAATTAAGCCGCCCAGAACATGATAAACGCCATTGTATTGATTAGTGTTTTCTATCGCCATCACGTCGCGTGTATCCTCAACCAAACAAACCAGCGATTTATCCCGTTTCCTACTGGAGCAGATCTCACAGATCGAATTGTCTGAAATATTTTTGCATACTTCGCAAAAGCGAATTTCTTTTTTTAGCCTGGTTAAGGCATCGCTAAACCGTTCCACATCTTGCGTGGGTTGGTTAAGTAAATGAAGAACAAGCCGCAGGGCCGTTTTTTGTCCGATACCCGGAAGCTTAGAAAATTCGGTAACAGCGTTTTCAAGTAAGCGGGAAGAGAAATTCATCGTGTAAAAATAACGATTAAGCTGATGATAGTTAAATTCTGTGTAATCATATTAAAATCTATTAAATCATCTTCATACATTTAGAATTCAATATTTAAACTATGTCGCCGGGAATATTATTAACTTTTATCATCGGATATTTTGTGATGCTTATCGCCGTATCTTATTTCACTTCCAGGAAATCTTCCGATAATTCCACATTCTTCATCGCTAACCGTAACTCAAAATGGTACCTGGTAGCTTTCGGGATGATTGGTACAGCGCTTTCGGGGGTAACGTTTATCTCGGTTCCCGGAGCGGTGGGAAAGGGAAGTTTCGGATATTTTCAATTTGTTTTAGGTAACGCAGTTGGCTTTGTGCTGATTGCGACGGTCTTGCTCCCCCTTTATTACCGCATGAACCTGGTTTCCATTTACACCTACCTGGAAAAGAGGCTGGGGTACTGGAGCTATAAATCAGGTGCTATGATCTTTTTGATTTCAAGGACTATAGGATCTGCCTTCCGTCTTTACCTGGTTGGTATTGTGTTGCAAAAGTTCATTTTCGACGCATGGAATGTGCCCTTCTGGGTAACCATTACCCTTTGTCTGGTACTTATCTGGCTTTATACGTTTAAAGGAGGATTAAAAACGATTATTATCACAGATACATTGCAAACAACATTTCTACTTTTATCTGTGGTGTTATCAATCGTATTTATTTCGCAGAGTCTGAACCTGAATTTAGCTCAGACTTTTGAAGCAGTGAAGGAAAGTTCTTATTCGAAGATCTTTTTCTGGGAAGATTTTATGGGTTCAAAAGCTCATTTTCTGAAGCAGTTTATCGGGGGGATATTTGTTACCCTTGCAATGACGGGGCTTGATCAGGATCTGATGCAAAAGAACTTAAGCTGTAAAAATATCGGTGAAGCACAAAAAAACATGCTAACCTTCACGGGGATATTCGTGATCATAAATCTGTTTTTTCTAAGTGTGGGTGCATTACTTTATATGTTCGCTGCTCAAAACAATATTGATGTAACCTCGTTCAAAACCCCCGATCATCTGTTCCCTGAGATAGCCTTAAATCACCTCAATATTGTGCCCGCAATTATTTTTATGGCCGGCCTCACCGCTGCAACCTTCGCTACTACAGATTCGGCGTTAACGGCGCTTACAACCTCGTTCTGTATTGATTTTCTGGATTTTAATAAAGAGAAGGATCAGAACTCACCTAAACTGGTTCGTACCCGGCATGTGGTACACGTGGTTTTTTCTTTCCTGATGCTTTTAGTGATTTTAGGATTCAAGGTAATTAATAACGATTCGGTAGTGAACGCAATTTTTAAGGCTGCCGGATACACGTACGGGCCTCTTCTCGGCTTATTCGCTTTTGGCATGTTTACCAGAAAAGGCGTGACAGATAAATTCGTGCCCTTTATCTGTATACTCTCGCCCGCTATATGTTATCTGATTGATATTAACTCTGTGAACTGGGTAGGGTATGGCATTGGTTTCGAGCTGATCATCTACAACGCTTTAATTACGTATCTTTTGTTGTTACTAACCAGTAGAAGTACCAAAGAACAAACAACTTTTTAAATTTTTACTTATTTAGGGAACTATGACAAGTGACGAACAGATAAGAAATGCATTTGATAATAAAGACTGGCAGGAGATTAAAGTAACCGATTCCTGGCAGATATTTAAAATAATGGCCGAATTTGTAGATGGCTTTGAGAAGCTTGCAAAAATTGGCCCCTGTGTGTCAATATTCGGTTCGGCCAGAACGACAAACGACAACAAATACTACAAATTAGCCGAAGATATTGCCCGTTTATTAACCGAGAAGGGATACGGTGTTATTTCGGGAGGTGGGCCCGGTATCATGGAAGCCGCCAATAAAGGTGCTTACGAAGCAGGCGGAAAGTCGGTTGGTTTAAACATCGAGCTTCCTTTTGAACAATTTCATAATAAATACGTCGACCGGGATAAGCTTTTAGAATTTGATTATTTCTTTGTGCGCAAAGTAATGTTTATGAAATACTCGCAGGGCTTTATCATTCTTCCGGGCGGGTTCGGTACTATGGATGAAATGTTCGAAGCAATTACTTTGATACAAACCGGAAAAATCGCCCGTTTCCCAATCGTTCTTGTAGGTTCTGAATATTGGAAAGGCTTGCTTGACTGGGTGAACAAGAACATGCTTGATGCCGGAAACATTAGTGCGGAAGACCTGAATCTTTACCGCCTGGTAGATACTGCCGAAGAAGCAACCGAACATATCTTCAGATTCTATAATAAATACGTTTTGAAGCCAAATTTCTAAAGATTGAGTACCATTCCGGTCAAAAGCGAAGTATGGCGCTTCTGACCGGCTATTCAATCATGCGGAGTTTCTTTTTACTTCAACGCTTCAAAGCCGTCCTTCACGTCTCCCCAAAACCCATCGAGCGCTATAATTCTCGGCTTCAGGAAAGAGATGATTGCAGGCCAGTCTTCTTTTTTAAACACATTTACTCCCGGCAGTTCGGTTCCGATCCAGCTGATGGGCTTGTTGTATTCGTCTGCAGACTGAAAACTCCATGTCCACTCTTCATTAAGTGTTTGGTGTAATATATCCCTGTATTCTTCAAACTGCTGGAAAAATAATTCCTGAATTCCTGCGTCGGGGTGTGTGATCTCTATGGCGATACGGGCTTTATTTTTATCCGCATCCATTTTAAAATGCACGTTCTTTATTCCCGTTTTGTAATTCAGCCAGTTTACTTTCTGCCCTTCCGGGGATAATTGGGGAGACATATACAAACCAAAAGTTGTCCAGAATTCCTGCCGGAGTTGCGATGCCTGTTCACGCGTATACATCCTCAAAAATACAAATGAATAATTTGTTGCTTTCATTAAGAAACATTTCCTCGTTAAAAACCTTTATTTAATCACTAATACTTATATATTGAATCTGAAAACAAGTTCATCCTGGATTAAACCAATAGCCAAATTAGGCCTGGCAGCAAAAGGAATAGTTTATTGCCTGATCGGGCTGCTGGCCATCATGTCGGCCTTTCATTTAGGCGGCCAGACATCCGAAAAGACCAATAAAGAAGGGGTATTTCAATTTATTCTTGAACAGCCCGCAGGCAAACTTATCCTTGCAGTTATTACTCTGGGTTTGTTTTGTTATGCCGTTTGGAGGTTCTTGCAAACTTTTCTCGATACAGAGCGGAAGGGCAGTAACGCAAAAGGTTTTGCCAAGCGCTTCAGCTATTTCTTTAGTGGTTTAACATATTTGGCTCTGGCTTTTTTTTCGTTAAAGTTCGTGCTAAATGGTCGGAAAGGAGGAGGAGGGGGAAGCTCACAAAAAGACACAGTAAGTGATATTTTAAATCAGCCTTTCGGCCAGTGGCTTCTGGGGATTGTTGCACTTATAATTGCGGGGATTGGCGTTTATCAAATTTGGTACGGAAACTCTGAAAAATATCGCAAACATGTAGATCTGCAAGAGCTTGATCATGATGCAGCGCGCTCGTTGATGCGTGCCGGTAAAATAGGATATATATCGAGGGGGATTGTTTGGCTCATAATTGCTTTCCTCTTTCTTAAGGCGACTTTAAATAATAAAGCTTCCGAAGCCGGTGATACAGCCTCCGCGTTTGGATTTGTTGAACAGAGCTCCTTTGGGACTTACTTATTGGCTGCACTCGGACTCGGTTTAATTTGTTATGGAGTGATGAATTTCGTGAGGGCCGTTTTTGAAAAAATTAAGTTCTGACGAATATCATACTGTGATTCAATTTTTTTATCTTCATTTATAAAATAACGATATGGAAACTATAGAATTCACGATAAACGATAAAATTTACACTGCCGAAGAAACGGAAGGAATGTACTCTATTGTTCAAGGTGCCACTTTTATTGGCCAGATGTACAAAGAGAAAACCAAAGGTTGGACATGGGAGGGGCCATCCCGGATCATGAAAGATCATCCCTGGCAGAAAATAGGTGAGAAGATTGACAGGCATTTAGCTAATCTTCAGAAAATTTAGTTCGAGTCTGGTGTATCGTATTTTACGCGCAGATGATTCTAAGACTACTATAATCATCAGACTAATGGTGGGTGCGGTTTTTCTGTCGGAAGGCATTCAAAAATTTCTCTTTCCAGGCGACGTAGGTGCCGGACGATTTGAAAAGATCGGCTTACCAGAGCCGGCGCTCCTGGGAGGTCTGGTGGGTAGCTTCGAAATACTTTGCGGAACCTTGATACTTTTAGGATTCCTTACCCGCTTGGCCTCGCTGCCATTAATCGTAATTATGATCACGGCGATATCTGTAACCAAGCTCCCAATAGTAGCGGATGAAGGAATCTGGAAAATGTTTCACGACAGTCGCACCGACTGGTCGATGTTATTAGGTAGCATCTTCTTAATAATAAAAGGAGGCGGCTCCTGGTCTGTGGACCGGATGTTTTCCCGGAAAATAGCTATTCAATAATTTTTGCCTCTTCTTTCCCTGGCGCTTGCCCTTTGTCCTGTTCCTTCTCGGTCGCGATTTCCGGGATAGCTTCCTCGAAAATCAGTCCAATACTGGCGGCATGTTCTGCAGCTTCCTCGGCGTTATCGAGAATCAGCATATCCACTTTATCCTTACTAAGCTCTTCTTTAATCTTGAGAGCAATCTGTTCTCTTTCCAGTAATTGTACGTCCCGGATATAGATCGCCAAAATCCTGCCGGGATATTGTTTTACAACTTCGCGATAAATGGAGGGATCTTCTTGCCCGCTATCGCCAATTAAAACAAAATTCAGAGTTGGGTAAGTCAGCAAAATATTCTCAATTTCTTTGAACTTGTGACCCATATGCCCACCGCTACTAAAGAACTTATTTTCCTGCAATCCAAAATCACGTAATAACAGCGGTCCGGCCGGAATTTCATTCAGATCCATAAACTCTTTTAACAGGTCGTACATATTCCAGGGACTGCTTGAAACGTAGAAAAACGGATTGTTACGTTTACCATTTCTGCCCAGCTGTAAAGATTTGTAAAATGCCGATACCCCGGCAAAGGGAAGGCGCGTACGCGCATTATGCAGAAAGACTGTACGCGACATGGCCAGTACGTTTGTTGCCGAGGTCTCAACGATGGTGTCATCTATGTCGCTGATGATCCCATATTCGGCGTCTGAAGGAGGGACAAGTACTTCTGATACCGCTTTTAAGCCTGGTATGAATGGGATTGGGGCATTTTCCAGTTCTATTTCTAACGTATGCCAGATGTCTGTGGTTTCGATAGGGAAAGTAGGCTCCAGATTGATCATATAATAGCCCTCGTCGTCGGTTACTAACTGATGGGTTTGATCCTGAAAATCTACTTTTAACACAGCATTCGGTACTTCATCGCTTTCGAAGCGCTTGTACATATTTACCAGGTTATTTAGGATAGTATCTTTATCGCCTGAAGCGGCTATCTTTTTATCTTCTAAAACTCTGCCTTTTAGATACAGCCGGTTTACAGTACCATAACTGCGGTACGGGATAATTTGAACGGGATCGTTTAGTCCGAGTTTTCTCTTCAGGTCGAACCTTAGATCGTCATATTTGGCTTCGAGCAGGTTAATGGAATCGGAGAATACTTTTTTCCAGGCTGACATAATGTTCTTTTGCTTCAATAACAGAACTAATTGCCACGCTGTTTGATCGCAGCGGCTCTCTTTTTTAGTTTTGCCGGAAAAATATAAAAAATAAAAAAATCCTTGTTTTCAATTATATTGCCGACATTTGATTTTTAACAATTTTATAATGCAAAAAGGAACAGTAAAATTTTTCAATGAAACTAAAGGTTTCGGTTTCATCGTACCATCCACAGGAGAAGCAGACATCTTTGTTCATTCTTCAGGTTTAGTTGACAACATTCGTGAAAACGATACCGTTGAATACGAAGTAGAACGTGGAAAAAAAGGTTTGAACGCAGTAAATGTAAAGGTTATATAATCAATACTTTATTTTAAAATCTTACAAGCATCAGCCAAAAGCTGGTGCTTTTTTTATATCCTGAATTATCGCTGCAACCTTTTTGAGGTGATGCCGTAATAACCGCTGAGTTATAGAAGTTTAGCAACCAATTTAAAGCAGATATCTGCGTTTATCAAGAATGAAAAAAATCGACCTGGCCGTAATTGACGACGATGAAATGTATGTCCTCGCTTTAAAAAAACTTTTAGAAAGTGTTGAGCTTACAGACCGGACAGTATATTTTGAAAATGGTAGTGTAGCGCTTAATTATTTCGACCAGTGGATCCATCAGTCAAGCCTTTTACCCGAACTTATCTTACTGGATCTGAACATGCCCGTAACCAATGGCTGGCAATTCATTAAAGAGTTTAAAAAGCTTAAGATCAGGATCGATAAGAAAATTACTATCTACATGATAAGCTCTACCGTGAATGAGAATGAGATTAAGAGGGCAAGAGAGGTAGAAGAAATAACCGATTTTGTTTGCAAGCCGGTCACTATTCACACACTAACAAAAATTTTGGCTCAGATGAATTAATAAGAAAGGGTTTAAGTGTCGAGCTTAAACCCTTTCTTATTTCTGGGTTATCCCCCGCCCATTCCGCCGCCAGTATCATCATTAATAATTCCCTTTTTGTTTTTCTTCAAACCGGTTTTTAATTTGCCGAATTTGTAATTCAGGCTTGTAGAAAAGCTTCTGAGGTAGCTTTGGTTATTGCTTTCCTGCGTAAAGTTATTGCCATTGGTTTCGCTGATGTAATAACGGTATTTCGCAAAAGGATTATTAGCCGCTGCCGAAAACGACAGTTTATCCTTCACAATATCTTTATTTATGCTAAATGATGACCCTATGAAGCGGTTAGACGTTCCCTGCAGGGATAAATTCGGCCCGTTCATATTCATGTTGGCATTTATGCGCCAGCCTTTTTCAAACCGGTAGCCCGTGGAGCCAGATATATAATACATTAATCCCTGATTTTCTACATGCTGATCGTTCACTATTGCGCTTACTTTTCCGAAGCCGGCCTGGCCGTTAATAGTCAGGTTCCACTTTTTGGTAAGAGGATAATTTACATTAAGATTAGCACCGATAACTCTTGCTTTGCCAGTATTGCCAAACGATGAGCGTGTGATATTAGTCGCCAGATCCAATGTCGATATAGGCATTATAAGTTTGTTATAGAATTCGTAACTCAGGCCAGCATTAAAAGATCCTTTTTTAAACTTGCTGAATTTCAGCTCGATGCCGCTAGCTGATGCAGGACGCAAATTCGGGTTGCCGCTCGAATGGAAATTGGGATTCGATTTGTCTACAAATGGGTTTAGCTGATAAATTCCAGGACGTTTTATTTTCCGTGAGAATCCCAAAGTCAAGCTTGTCATATTCTTTAGTTTTCTATTGATTGAGACAGACGGAATCAGGTTTAAAAAGCTCTTTTCCAGCTGAGACTCGCTCGATATAAAATCCGCCTCGATCAGCGTTTGCTCTAACCTCAATCCGCCTTTAAATCCCCAGTCTTTGAGATTGTATTGATACGAGTTATATACACCCAAAACACGTTGCTCATTCTTGAATTTGTTGCTCAGTTCTTCGTCCGTAACAAAGGAGCCGTTAGTATTAAGCGTATCGTACCTAAAGTCGCTTTGATTATCCCTTAGTATCCCTTTCACTCCCGCTTCAATTGTTAACTTCTTTGCCGGATGTGTATAGTCTATCTGGAATGTTTGCTCAGACGACTGCCCTTTGTTTTTTTGTTTGTAATCTGGTTGGATATACGAGGCAGATTCGTCAACATTCAGGTTGCTGAACTGATCATTACTGAAGCTGAAAAATCTGTAAGAAAGAGTAAGAAGCCGGTTTTTGTTAGATTTGAATCCCAGCTGATAATTTAAAGCGGCATCAACTCCGCGACCCGTCCCGGTGTTACCATTCAGTAAGCGATAATTTTGTTTAACTACATCGTCTTCTTTTAAAACAGAGTGTTGATTACTGTTCCCTTTATTATGGTTTCCGTTGATATTAAACTGTCCGGAAATAAGGTTCAGGCTGTCAATCTCATAACTTAATTCGCCACCAAAATAACCACTGCGACTGTCGGATTCTCTCAGACTGTTTTGAAGAAGTGTGCTGCTGCTGGTTGTGGCAAACCGGTTGTTAGTGTTTGTGGTAGAGGGCGAGTTATATAAGCTGCCGCCTCCGTATCCTGATGTTCCAAACTTACCTTGCTTAATGGTAAACGAACCTCCGATTCCGGGTCCCCCTACCGGAAAGCGTTCGTTGAGGTTGACGCTGCCGTTATAGCCGTTATCAACTTTTTTATTTGTGATAATATTAATGATACCCGTTAAGCCATCTGCATCGTATTTTGCCGGAGGAGTGGTTATCACCTCAATTTTTTCTATGCTCGAAGCCGGCATGCTTCTTAGCACGTCTTTCGGATTACGCTCCATCATACTCGATGGCTTTCCATTAATTAAGATTTTATAATTGCCATCGCCCTTCAACTGGATATTATCTTCCGCATCTACCGAAAGCAGAGGTACTTTCCGCATCATTTCGAGCACATTTGATCCCTTACTTTCAGGGTCTGCCTGCAAATTGTACGCGATCCTATCAATTTCCTGAGTCATTATTGGCTTGTCGCCAGTAATGGTTACCTCTTTAAGTTTATTTGCCCCTTTAACAAGATTTATTGCTCCAAGATTATGTTTGTTTTGGGAGCTGTCGCTGAGGTCGACCGCTATGGTTTTCGCAGAGTAACCTACAGCAATGATGGATAGCAAATATTTTTGCGGTTTCAGGGAGTTAAATGCGAATGATCCGTCCTGATTTGTCAGAGCAACTTTCACCGGGACATTCTTCTCTGTTTTTAAGCTAACCGTAACGTAGTCGAGCGCTTTCTTGGAGGTAGAATCGGTAATACTGCCTGTTAATTGATAATCTGTTTTAATTTGAGATAGAGCCGGGGTGTTTGCAGCGGATATCAGGAGCGTGAATAGGAGCAGAGCCTTGGTTTTCATTGTTTTATGTTTGGATTGGTTGGTCAAAGTTTGAAAGTTGGAAGGGATACTACAATATATATTAGGCAGGCTGTAGCAATAAGTCGGTGAGCTTATGTTTTTTGTCGGTAAAGAAACATAGGCGAAGGTTTGTGTAAGGCATTAGCTCCAGAAGATATTCAACGAGAACGCAGCAGAAGTAAAAAGTCTTCCATGGTATCACGCTTTTCAATGGTATCGCCCGATTTGATAAGCCATGTCGTACCTTCTTGTGTATCCCTTACTTCTGCCGAAAGCAGGGCTGATGCTGAATCTGTAAGGCTATAGCCGTGTCGCAATAAGGCGCGCTTCGTCCAGAAAGCAGCTGCTCCGTTTCCTTCCAAAAAGACAGATTTTCCGGTATTTTGATGGATGTTGAAAGTTCCTGTCGACTTATCAAACAGAACTCCGGCTTTATCGAAAGCAGATTCGAAGATTCCATTTAAAACCAATTCTTCCGGAGAGCCTACGGCTACCGAACCGTCCTTTTTTAACAGCCAGATCTGGTCGGCCACCTGCAGCGCCAAGTCCAGCTCATGGGTAGAGATCAAGATGCCTTTGCTGGTTTCTTTTGCCAACTGATGCAGAAGCCGCATCAGTTCTATGCGGCTGGGCAAGTCTAGATGTGCGGTGGGTTCATCTAAAATAATTACAGGCGTATCCTGTGCCAGTGCGCGGGCAAGCATTACTTTCTGGCACTCTCCATCGCTTAGCTGGCTCACTTTTCTATTCACGAACATCTCCACATGGGCAGACTCGATGGCCCATTTAACGATCTTTTTGTCTTCTTTACTCAAACCGCCAAGCCAGCCGGAGTAAGGGTATCTGCCCAGAGAAACGAGTGAGAAAACATCAAGGTTTCCTGCTTTAACCGAATCCGTAAGAACCAGGCTAAGTTTTTTTGCCAGCTGAGAGGGTTTCAGCTTCGCCACATTTTCGGTGTCGATTTTGACGATACCATTCAGCGCAGGCTGCAAACCTGCGAGCGTACGAATTAACGTGGATTTACCCGCGCCGTTGGGTCCAAGAAGGCAAATTAGCTCACCGGCTTTCATTGTTAGATTGAGAGGCCCGGCTACGCTTTTTTGTGTATTGCCCGATTTGTAGCCCACCGACAGGTCTGAGGTATGTAACAGAAAATCCTCCATCAGAAACCTCTTAAATTGTTACGGCTGATAATCACCCAGATAACAACAGGTGAGCCAATTAATGCAGTAATAACGTTTATGGGAAGGGTGGTTTGAGTACCTGGTATTTGCGAAATTATATCACAGATAAGCATGAGTGCGGTGCCTATCAAACAGCAGCCGGGAATGAGTATACGGTGATTGGACGTGTTAAAAAGCGAGCGTGCCAGGTGCGGTACCGCAATGCCAATAAAGCCAATAGGGCCGCAAAACGCGGTAATGCTTCCCGCCAGAATGCTGGTACTGCAAATGATAATAATCCGTGCCCTGTTCACGGTAAGGCCCATGCTCCGGGCGTAGTTTTCGCCAAGGAGCAGGGCGTCGAGTAATTTTGAGGATGCGATGGAGATGATCAGGCCAGCTAAAACAGCCAGGATCAGAACATACAGATGCTGCTCGGTAACCCCTTCCAGTGAGCCAAACGTCCAGAGGAGATATTCTTTTATCAGATCGGGGGCGCTAAAGTATTGCCAGATGCTAATGATTGAGAGTGTAATATTAGCGATCATCACCCCCACAATCAGCATAACAACATTATCTTTTAATGAGGATGAAATTGCCAGAATGACGACCATAATCATTGCTGCACCTAATGATGAGGCGACAATGATGAGCCAGCTGCCGTTTAGGCCAAGCTCCTGGATAGTGTATAAACTCGTAACGCTGCCCGCTGAAAGCATGATCAGGGCTACACCGAGGCTGGCTCCTGCTGTAATTCCCAGAACCGAAGGGCCTGCCAGTGGATTGCGGAAAAGGGTCTGCATCTGAAGCCCGCTTACCGACAGACCACATCCCACCAGAACAGCAGTGATCGCTTTCGGAACACGAATCTTTTCGACGATATACACCCAGGTTTCATCGACCGAGCCGGTGGAAAATATAACCTTTATAACATCCAGGAAGGGGATCGAAACCGACCCAAGCGCAATGTCAAGGATAAAAAAGATGAAAAGAAACAGGATTAACAGGCTGATGATCAGTTTTTTAAAAGGGCTAAGCCGGCCGCTAAGATACTGGTCATTAAAGGTGCTTGATTCCGGCATTACTTTATTTGTTTGTAATACACCAATTCGTGATGTGGTAAGATTCCAGGATGAAGAATTTTAATCAGATCGGATAACACGATGTGAGGGTTTACTACACCCGACTCCCAGTAATCATTTGAACCCAAGTCATTTACTTTTTTGTTGAAGTTATAAATAGTATTGTTTTTATAAGGTTTGAAGTAAGTATATCGCACATCAAGCGCGGCAATATCGGCTTTGCTATGAGCAGTTCCGGAATTGATCCAATAATCTGCCTTCAGTGCAATTGGAGCAACACTCTCGAAGGTCATTCCCATGCTACCTGTACCTTTAACATCGTACCAGTTATAAGATGCTCCGGCATCTTTAAAAAATCGGGTCATAAAACTGGTTCCATCGGGCACAAACCATGATCCTTTATAAGGCATGCCTACGATGATATGAGGCTTCATTACTGCATTACGACCGAGCTGAGCCAGTCTTATATACTCTTTCTCTATCAACCCGAACTTTTTATTCACCAACTCTTCTTTATTCACCAAAGCGGCCATCAATTTTACCCATTCCGCACGTCCAAGCGGCGTGTTTTCGAGCCACTCCGAAACCAGCAATACCGGAACCCCGGCGTCGACCAATGTTTGGTATCGCTTAAAGCTCGCGCTGGGGTTGCCCATAGCCATCACAAGACCGGGTTTCATAGCGATGATAGCCTCCTTGTTAATGGTTCCTTCTTCTCCAACCTCAATCACTTTCCCCGACTTTATATTTTGCCGTACTTTGGGAGATGTAACATATTTTAAACTGGCAAGGCCTTTTAAAATATCCGGCGAGTCTACAAAGTCGGCCATAGCGATCTGTAATGAAGACATACCAACAAGTTCTTTAACCGGAATTTCAATTACGCGTGATTTTGTAAAGCCTTTGGGAGCGGCATTGCCTGTTGGTACCAATGCGTATTTAATGGTATCGACACTATTCGCGCTGTGGTTGAAAACTTTGATAAGCTTATATGTGTCGAAGTACTCGATATCAAAACCTTTAGCGTATTTGATCTCGGTTCTGCCAGAAGTGATCTTACTCTGGCCGTTCTCTCTTAAAGTTTGACGGTGTTGCGATTGCTGGCAGCTTGCCATCCAAAGAAGCCCGGATGCCAGAAAAGCTGCAAGTGATAGATAGAGCCGAAAAGTAATTCCGAGCCCCGGAGAGCTGTAAATCCTGTTTTTTATAATCATATTTTTCGAGCCTTTCTTCCGAAAGCATGGTGAAAATTAATCGGCAGGTCTTCTGACTTCCTCATAACTACAGCCTTCCCATCCCGTTATCCGGACAGTGGCATATTGTAGTATGTCTTTTTGAGGTTACAGCAGCGGAGACTGTTCCGGACTTGCACCGGATTCCCTATTAAAGCAGCCTGTGAAGGCGTGCTACCTTGCCGCAAAACTACGTAAATTTTCCAATTAGAGAAGGGGATATGCTCCCGCAGTGTTCGAGATCATGAGTCGCCGGTATCCTTGTGCCTTGAACATTTTTCAAATTACCTTCCAGATTATTTGCTCTTGGTGAAAACACAGCCCTGAATATATGGTGCATAGGACATAGTGCGGGTATAGACTGGTGATAGACTACGCTAATGTCTCATAAATATCTGATTAAGATTAGTGTGGTGCGAAAAACCAAAGAGGTGTTGCCGGAATCTAATATAGTAAAAAGTTTTATGGGGGACTTGTAATAAGCTACTTAATAGCGAGACTGGATATAAAAAAGAGCGTGGCTTAGAAACCATGCTCTTTTTTTATAGGTAGATGAAAAAATTATATATGTAGATCAGGCAACCAGTAGGTCTTTATCCTGGTTTTTGCCCGCGTTATTGCCTAAGAATTTGCCATTATTTAATTTGAATTGTTTCAAATCGTACATGATGATTGCTCTTAATTCTTTATCAAATTGTTTTAATAAATCTTCGGTAAGGTTCTGAGTTCTTTTCATATAATTTATTTTTATATCTCCACCTATACTAAGATAATGCCAAAGCTAAAAGCTGCCTTTTAATTAGAAACTTATCTAAAAAGTGTATTGTATTTGATACAGTGGCTGGGGCGAAAACTGTGTTTATGTATCAATATCACTATAAAACCGTTAATTGAATATTTAAATCAGGTTATTAAACCTAAATCTTAAATTTGGTCTTTAATGAGATTCCTTTTTCCAGGTTTTCTGTTCGCACTTTCCTTTATCGCCATTCCGGTAATTATTCACTTGTTCAATTTCCGAAAGTTTAAGAGAGTATATTTCAGCAATGTTTCTTTTCTTCGGGAAATTCAACAACAAACCTCTTCGAGCAGAAACCTTAAAAATTTGCTTCTGCTCGCTGTACGAATTCTGACAATCATCTTTCTTGTATTTGCTTTTGCACGGCCGTACATCCCGCAAGGAGAAGAGGAAAGTAATCCTTATCAGCAAAATGCGATCAGTATTTATATCGATAACTCCTACAGTATGGAAACCCTTAATAAAGAGGGCAGCTTGCTGGATGAAGCGAAAAGACGTGCAAGGGAAATTGCCGCAGCGTATAATATCAATGATAAGTTTCAGCTGTTAACAAACGATTTTGAGGGAAAGCATCAGCGTTTGCTGTCGTACGAAGATTTTGTGCAAGCGGTAGAAGACGTGAGAATAAGTAGTTTGAATAAAAATCTCCAGCAGGTTGTCAGCCGTCAACAGGAAGTTTTTTCAGTTGAACCGAACGCCGCTAAAACCATTTACGTTATCTCAGATTTTCAAAAAAACATCAGCCCTTCCCAAAAAATAAAAGCCGATACGAGTATAGCTCTTCGTTTTGTTCGCCTGCAAGCCAATGAGCTTCCAAATATTTCCGTCGACTCGGTATGGTTTGTTTCTCCGGTTCACCGTCAGAATGAAACAGAACGGCTGGTAGTCCAGCTCAGGAATAATTCGGATAAAAGGGCCGCTAATATTCCGCTGAAAGTATTAATCGACGGCAAACCCAAGGCTCTGGGTAGTTTAAATGTGGAGCCTCGGGCCACCAGCAAAGACACGCTGTCGTTTAGCGGCTTAAATCCGGGTTGGAAAAGGGGAGAGGTGAGTATAACCGACTATCCGGTTGTTTTCGACGATAACTTTTTCTTCACCTTTAATGTTCGGCGCGGAATGTCGGTGCTTTCTATCTACGAGCAAACGGAAAGCCCATACGTCAGGGCTTTATATACCGCGGAACCTTTTTTCAATTACCAAAGTACTTCTACGGGGAGTATTGACTATTCACAGCTTTCCAGTCGCCCTTTGATCGTGTTATCCGGTACATCGGCAGTTAGCGCCGGCTTGGCGGCACAGCTGAAAACCTACGTTCAAAATGGTGGAAGTTTAATGATCTTTCCTTCATTGGACGAAGATTTGACAGGATTACGCACACTAACACAGACCCTAGGTACCGATGTCCCCCAATCGATATCAAATCAGGAACTTAAGGTTACCGCGATCAATTTACAACATCCTGTTTTTAGAGGAGTCTTTTCTCACACGCCTAACAGGCTCGACTTACCAGTTGCTAAAAAGTCTGTCCAATACGGTAATGCAAGCCGTACGAGCAAGCAAAATATACTTTCAAGCCCTGGAAGGCCTTTTCTGAGTCAGTATAGTATAGGGAAAGGAAAAGTCTATCTTTCAGCGGTGCAGCTAAGCGAGGAATCGAGCAATTTTGTCCGGCACTCTGTGTTTGTGCCTATTATGTATCAGGCAGCGTTTTTAAGCCTGCGCGACAATAGGTTGTTTTATACTTTAGGAAAAGATCAGTTCCTGGAATTCAATAAAATTACGTTGTCTGCTAATCAAACATTGAAACTTAAAAGAGGAACTTTTGAGGCGATTCCTGATATGAGATCCTCCGAAAATGGTACCCGCCTGTTTATTTCCGACCAGATCAAAGAAAAAGGTCTGTATCAGTTGCTTAGAGGGGATAGTGTTTTGTCGATGTTTGCATTTAATGATAATCGGCTTGAGTCTGACCTGAGTTATCTTAGCAAAGACGAACTAAGTAGACAATTTTCGGATAGAAAGGCCGATATTTTTGACCCGGGCCGCGGTTCAATACAAAATGCGATAAAAGCTGCAAATAATGGCCTCCAATTGTGGAAACTTTGTCTAATTTTGGCGCTGGTTTTCCTGGGGATTGAAGTGTTACTTACCAGGTTTTATAAAGCCAGAGAATCAAAACCAAGAATTTGATGAAACCCATACTTATCCGTTCGGTAACCATTCTTCATCCTGCCTCAAAGTTTAATAATAAATTAGCTGATGTACTGATAAAGGACGGCAAAATAGCAGGGCTTTCGGACAAGATCATTGCCAAAGACGATGTGGTTGTTATTGACGGGAAGGGCAAATATTTGTCTCCGGGTTTTCTGGATTTAAACGCAAACTTTGGCGAGCCAGGTTTTGAAACAAAGGAAGATCTTATCAGCGGGGCTGCCGCAGCCATTGCGGGCGGTTTTACCGGTGTGGCTATACAACCTTCTACCAATCCGGTGATACATTCGAAGTCCGAAGTTTCATACATTGTTAATCGTACTAAGGACTTTATAACAGATGTTTATCCTGTAGGAAGTATTTCACATAACAGGGAAGGTAAAGACCTTGCAGAACTTTACGATATGCGTTTGTCTGGAGCGATTGCCTTTAGCGATGGAACCAGACCTGTAACCGACTCGGGCCTTATGAGCAGAGCTTTGCTTTATGCAAAGGGATTCGACGGACTTGTTTTTTCTTTTCCGGAAGATTCATCAATCGCTGGTAAAGGAAAGATGAACGAGGGAACAGTAAGTACCTATCTTGGGATGAAAGGAATTCCGGCTTTAGCAGAAGAGGTTCATATTTCGAGGGATCTATACCTCGCCGAATATAACGACTGCCCCATACATTTCAGCACCATATCTTCGGCGGGCAGCGTTGATTTAATCCGCAAAGCAAAGAAAAAGGGATTGAAAGTGAGTTGTGATGTGGCGGCTCATCACCTCACTTTAACCGATGAGGCTTTAACCGAATTCGACAGCAATTATAAAGTAAAACCCCCTTTGCGTGCGTCTTCCGACGTTTTAGCGCTTTTAAAAGGGATCAAAGACGGCACAATCGATGCCATAGTGTCTCAGCACACCCCTCACGAAATAGAGTTTAAGGAAGTTGAGTTCGAAATTGCTTCGTTCGGCATTATAGGGCTGCAAACAGTTCTCCCATTGCTTGTAAAGGCAGGCCTGCCACCCGAAAACATTGTAGAGAAGCTGGCTATAAAACCCAGGGAGATACTGAATCTTCCAGTTCCTTCTTTCGAAGAAGGAGAGGACGCAAATTTGGTGCTTTTTGATCTCGACTCAGAATGGATATTTGATAATACTACAAATAGGTCTAAAGCCTCAAATTCCCCCTTCTTCAATCAAAGTTTAAAAGGAAAAGTGTTTTTGGCCTGTAATAAGGCGCAAGTGTTTAACAATTTTTAGAATGGATATACAGGTAGAAAAAGCTATAAAAGCTTCGTTAGAGAAATATTCCGAGGTAAGTAAATCATCGGTACAGGATTTTACAAAGCGGGTGATAGATGTCTTTAATCTGGAGGCACCCTTTATGGAAAAAGTATCCCTGATGGATGAGGCATTTGATGACGAGCCGAAACTGGATTTCTTGCGCGAGGTTTTCTTCGACCTTATGATGATCAACTTCTTTGCAGAGGATGTTAAAAAGCTTGAAGAAGATTATCTCGATTCTAAAGAGTGGGAAGATATCGAGGAAGAAACTATTGACCGTGGTACCGAGCTTCTTAATGTGCTTTTATATATCCGCGAGTGTCACGATGAAGAAATTGAGCCAGAACTTGAAGATTTCCTGAAAGAATTTTTATTAGTTGAGGAAGATGAATTTCAAGATGAGCATCGCATTTATGAAGATGTGATCGCAAACCAGATCTTAATGGAGTCGAGCATCGAAGATATTGCCAAGGCATCAAATGAATTGCCAGAGCACTCCGATTTGAAAGATCTGTTTTATCCTATTATGAGCTTCTTCTACCAGCCAGAACCTGATCAGGAAGAAATGAGCATTTACACAAAGAATAGTGTTGATCCGGAGTTTGATGCACCCGTTTATGCCTTGTTAGCTTCGTTTAACCAATTGTAGTTTTTGATGGATAGCAGTTTAAAGGCACTTAGAAAAAACGCTTTCCTTTACGGGTTACTTTTAGGAATTACTCTGCTGGTGATAGATATCATCACCTTATACGTGTTTTCGTTAAGGGAATCAGTGGTTTGGGTTCTTCTGGCTTATCTTTTCGGAAGCATTATTTTGCCATTAAGTGCAGCTATCGGCGTTATTACCCGCCTGCGTGATAAAATCGGTGGCTATTGGAACCAACGGGAGGCAACCTCGGGGATTTTCATAATTTTCCTGTGTGCCTATCTAATTTCCTCGTTTGGGAGATTATTGTGTTTTCAAATCATTCCAGATCAAACCAAGAGCTCGGCAATAAATAACTTTGCCAATGCAGTTGGTCAGTTCTTAAATAACCTCAAGTTTCAACCCCATACCATAAATAATATTGTCAAATCCATAAGGCAGCAATTCGACACCATTGATGTAAGTAAGATAAGTGTATTGTTGCCCAATTTGATGTTTTTGATCATCATACTGTTTGTAGTTGCATTTATCTTTGGTAATATTTTGAAAAGGAGTCCGAAGGTTGGCCGGGCATTTGACCATAACAATAGTAATTTTAGCGCCTGATGGATGTTTCCGTAGTTATTCCACTTTATAATGAAGCCGAATCTTTGCCCGAACTGGTCGATTGGAACCGCAGGGTGATGGAGGAAAACGGGTTCTCGTACGAAATTATTCTGGTTGACGATGGTAGTAGCGACGACTCCTGGGAAGTAATCGAGTCACTTCAGCGCCAAAATTCAAATGTGAAGGGGATTAAGTTCAGAAGGAATTACGGAAAGTCGGCCGCTTTAAATATTGGGTTTGCAGACGCTCAGGGTGATGTAGTGATTACCATGGATGCCGATTTGCAGGACAGTCCGGATGAAATTCCCGAACTCTACCGGCGGATCACGCAGGAAAAATATGATCTGGTATCAGGCTGGAAAAAGAAACGGCACGATCCGCTAAGCAAAACGATTCCAACAAAACTGTTTAATTCTGCCACCCGTAATATGTCGGGCATCCATAATCTGCACGATTTTAATTGCGGTTTAAAAGCCTATCGCAGAGACGTGGTAAAGAACATCGAAGTTTATGGAGAAATGCACCGCTATATTCCGGTGTTGGCCAAATGGGCCGGTTTTAAGAAAATCGGAGAGCAGGAAGTAGAGCATCGTCCCAGAAAATACGGTACTACCAAATTTGGAATGAGCCGTTTTGTAAACGGGTTTCTGGATTTACTTTCCATTTTCTTTGTAGGGAAGTTCGGAAAGCGACCTATGCATTTTTTTGGTACGATGGGTGTGTTAAGCTTCTTTACAGGATTGATTATCACCATCTGGCTCATTGCCGAAAAGCTAATCGCCATATCCCAGAACTTAAAATACCGTAATGCCACTGATCAGCCTTTATTCTATATCGCTTTGGTCGCGATTATTGTAGGCTTCCAGTTGTTTTTGACGGGTTTTGTTGCCGAATTGGTATCGAGAAATTCGTCGGAGCGAAATCATTATCAGATAGAGAAGAAGATTTAGTAGACGGAAAGATGGGTGGATGGGCAGATATGCGGATCGGAAGATGTACACCACCGCCGCTCATTGATACTAATTCTCCTTTACCAAATTCATTTATAAATTTGCACATCAGTCATTTGCACATCAACTTCATTTATACATTTGCACATGTCTAACAAACCTTCACCATATCTGCACATAAATTCATCTGCACATCTGCACATTTTTCGCCCGTGTTTTTTTCAATAATCATCCCGCTTTATAATCGCCCACAAGAAATTGATGAGTTGCTGGATACGCTCACAAGGCAAACGTATACGCAATTCGAGGTGCTGGTTATCGAAGACGGTTCAAAGATCACCGCGAAGGAGATTGTCGAGTCGTACAAAGACAGGCTCGAAATAAATTATTTTTTTAAAGAGAACGAGGGGCAGGGCTTTACCAGAAACTATGGCTTTGCCCGGGCTAAAGGCAATTATTTTATAGTCTTTGATTCGGACTGCCTGATCCCGGAAGACTACCTTCAAAACGTTAATAACCATATCCTGCAACATCAGCTCGACGCTTACGGCGGACCTGACGCGGGGCACCATTCATTTACCCCGATACAAAAAGCGATAAGTTATGCGATGACCTCTCCATTTACCACCGGAGGGATTCGCGGCAACAAGAAAAACCTTGGGGGCATGTTTCATCCCCGCAGTTTTAATATGGGGATATCAAGAAAAGTATGGGAAGCCAGTAAAGGCTTTATTTTAACCCGATTGGGTGAGGATATTGAATTTAGTATTCGTATTCATTCGCTGGGTTTCAAAATTGGCCTCATCCCTGATGCTGTTGTTTATCATAAGCGACGGACAAGTTTTAGTCAGTTCTATAAACAGCTCCATTTTTTTGGAAGAGCGCGAATAAACGTGTTTAAATTCTTTCCCTCCGAACTAAAGCTTGTACATTTTTTTCCTGCCTTATTTACCTTATTCCTGGCTTTTACATTGCTCGTAAATGTTTTTCAGCATGCGATATCGATTTTAACCAACTTTTTCCTGGTTCTGTATGTTCTGTTAATATTTTTTCATTCCTGGAGCGTAAACAAATCGTTATATGTTGCATTTTTAAGCATATTTGCAGCCATTATTCAGCTTACTGCATATGGACTGGGATTTATGCAGGATTTTATTAAAAGAATAATTTTTAAACGTTCATGATAGATTTTCTTAAGGAAAGTACCTTCGCTGTAAAGGATGTTATACAGTTGGCTCGGGTTGTCTTAAAAAGGTATTACTTCGCCATTGTTGGTCTGTGTTTGCTCCTGTTTCTCGTGCCTACTATATCACGGGTATTGGCCGCACTTTTGAACGATATCCATCCGATACTTAACATTCTTTTTCTTCTGATCTTTGTTCTTACCTATTTTGGCTTCCAACTCACCATCATTAAGTACATTTTCCACGCTTTGGATAAAGAAGAAAATGAAGTTTCGGTAATTAAAGCCTGGCCATCCACAACAGAAGTGATTAACTTTCTACTGGGCACCCTTAGCTTTATCATCTGCTGTTTAATTATCCTTGCTGTGTTTGCATTGCTCGGCTTACCACTGGTATACATGGGAGTATCAAAAGAAGACGCGGTTACAATTGCTATCTCTATAGCTACTCTTGTAATTTTTATTGCTTCGATAAGAGTAGTGTTTTTTCCATATTTTATTATCGACAGGCAAATACAGCCGTTAAGAGCCTTACGATTAAGTCTTGCAATAACCAGAGGTAATTTTGTCAAGATATTATTGTTATTATCGTTCTTTGCCATCTTTCACATTTTGTACCTGTATTTAGAGTATAATGAGTTCTTAGGTTTAAGTCTTGTGGTGCTCTTTATAAACTCCTTTTTTATAATTCCTCTCTCAAGTGTCGCTCTAGCAATTGCTTATCGAATAATGATGAGTGAGTATAAAGGTGATCAGGATCCCGATGTGATGGATAATATTATTTAGAGAATGGGTATAAAAGCGGCATTAAGTAAGCCTTTTGCAGCGTTCGCGGTTTGGCAGATTAATAAGTGGAAGAAGAATGCAGTAGCTGCCCAGGAGAAAGTGTTTAAGAAACTTATCCGAAATGCACAAGCTACCTCTTTTGGCCGGGATCATCATTTTTCAGAAATATCATCTTATCTGGACTTTAAAAAACATGTTCCTGTTCGGGATTATGAAGAGCTGAAACACTATATAGAACGTGTTGTTGATGGCGAGCCTAATGTGTTGTGGCCGGGGAAGCCCGCATATTTCGCTAAAACTTCAGGAACAACTTCCGGTGTAAAATACATTCCGATATCTAAGGAGTCAATGCCTGAACATATTAAAGCAGCGCGTAACGCTTTATTGACCTATATTCATGAGACCGGCAAAACAGATTTTGTAGACGGCAAAATGATCTTCCTGCAAGGTAGTCCTGTTTTAAAGGAGCATGCTGGAATTCAAACCGGGCGCTTGTCCGGCATTGTTGCCCATCATGTTCCCAATTATCTTCAAAAGAACCGGCTTCCATCGTATCAAACCAATAGTATCGACGATTGGGAGGAAAAAGTTGATGCGATAGTGGAAGAAACTTATAAAGAAGATATGCGCCTGATTTCAGGCATACCGCCATGGGTGCAAATGTATTTCGACAAGCTATCTGCAAAAGTCGGCGGAAAAAAGATCAAAGATATTTTTAAGAACTTCAGCCTGTTTGTATATGGAGGGGTTAATTTCGAGCCATACCGCGCCAGGATGGAAGAGGTTATCGGGAAAAAAATCGATTCGATAGAAACCTATCCAGCATCCGAAGGATTTATTGCTTACCAGGATTCACAAACCGACAAAGGATTATTGTTGTTAGTCGATGCGGGGATCTTTTATGAATTTATTCCTTCAGAAGAATACTTTAACGAAAATCCAACCAGGCTTTCGCTGGCAGAGGTCGAGCTCGATAAAAACTACGCACTGATATTAAATACGAATGCTGGCCTGTGGGGATATAGCATTGGCGACACCATTAAGTTTGTATCTAAAAACCCGTACAAGATTATAGTCTCTGGTCGGATAAAGCACTATATATCAGCCTTTGGAGAGCATGTTATTGGAGAAGAAGTTGAACATGCGCTCCTCTCTGTTGCTTCGCAGGAAGGAGTGGAGATAACCGAGTTTACGGTGGCCCCGCAGGTGAATTCCATCAACGGAGAATTGCCCTATCATGAATGGTTTATCGAGTTTGCAAAAGCTCCGACCGATCCCGAAGCTTTTCGCCTGAAAGTAGACGCTGCTTTGCAGGAGAAGAATATTTACTATTTTGACCTGATTGAAGGCAAGATTTTACAGCCATTAAAAATTAGAAATTTACAAGCAGATGCATTCCGCAATTATATGAGGGAAGAGGGGAAACTGGGCGGACAAAATAAAGTAGCCCGTTTGTCTAACGACAGGAAAATAGCGGATGCATTGCTAAAATATATACTTTGATTAAACATATCGCCATATTAGGTTCGTCGGGGAGTATCGGTACACAAGCGCTGGAAGTAATTCGTGAAAACCCCGGACTCTTTAAAGTGTCTGTGCTGACGGTCGGACATAATTCGTCTCTCTTAATTGAACAGGCGCTTGAGTTTTTGCCCCTGGCTGTCGTGATAGCAGACGAAAGCAAATATCAGGAGGTTAAATCTGCGCTTTCACGAACTTCTATCAAGGTTTTGAGCGGTGAAAGTGCCTTAGTGGAAGTTGTTCAGCGGCCTGAAATTGATATTGTGCTTACGGCATTGGTGGGTTTCTCCGGACTGCAGCCAACTATAGCGGCGATAAAAGCCGGAAAGGACATCGCCTTAGCAAATAAGGAAACACTTGTGGTTGCCGGAGAGCTGGTAACATCGCTTGCAAAAGAGCATGATGTCAAAATCCTGCCCGTCGATTCAGAACACTCGGCTATTTTCCAATGTCTGGTGGGCGAGAATGTCAGCCGCATCGAGAAGATATATCTCACTGCTTCGGGTGGACCCTTTCGGGGAAAGGACAATGCGTTTCTATCTGGCGTTACGAAGAACGAGGCCTTAAAGCATCCCAATTGGGTAATGGGAGCTAAAATAACCATCGATTCTGCCACATTGATGAATAAGGGCCTGGAAGTGATCGAAGCAAAATGGCTATTCGGCCTCGATGTTTCACAGGTCGACGTGATCGTTCACCCGCAATCTGTCATTCATTCTATTGTTCAGTTTAAAGATGGTTCAATGAAGGCGCAGATGGGATTGCCTGATATGAAATTACCAATTCAATACGCGCTGGCTTATCCGGAAAGAATAAATAGCAATTTTCCGCGTTTTGACTTTTTGCAATATCCTCAACTGACATTTGAACAGCCTGACAAAACTACCTTCAGGAACCTCGCGTTAGCTTTTTTGGCAATAGAAAAAGGAGGAAACATGCCATGTGTCATCAATGCCGCCAATGAAGTAGTAGTGGCCGAGTTTTTGAACGAACGCATTGGTTTCCTACAGATGAGCGATGTGATAGAAAACTGTATGAATAAAGTGTCTTTTTTGAAATCACCAACTTTACAGGATTTTATTGAAACTGACAAAGAAACTCGCATTTTAGCGGATGAATTAGTAACAAACTACAAGACAACAAATCTTAAATAAAATATAAGTACGAATGGACGGACTCGTTATGGCAGGTCAGCTTTTGCTGGCATTATCTATATTAATTATTTTACATGAGCTTGGACACTTCTGGGCCGCTCGTGCTTTCGGAATTAAAGTGGAGAAATTCTATCTTTTTTTCGATGCCTGGGGCGTAAAGCTCTTCAGCTTTAATTACAAAGGCTGCGAATACGGAATTGGATGGCTGCCCTTGGGTGGTTACGTTAAAATTGCAGGTATGATCGACGAATCGATGGATACCGAGCAATTAGCCTTGCCTCCGCAACCATGGGAGTTTCGCTCTAAACCGGCATGGCAGCGCTTAATTGTGATGCTTGGAGGTATAACGGTGAACCTGATCTTAGGCGTCCTTATTTTTTGGATCCTGATTTTTAAGAACGGCGAGACCTTTATTGCCAATGATAAACTGGTACATGGTGTAGTTCCTGGTAAGGTAGGGCAGGAGATCGGAATACAGCCGGGCGATAAGATTCTGGCAATAAATGGAAAACCGGTACAGCGTTTTGAGGAAATCCTGAGCTCGAAGGTTTTACTGGGAAGCGATTTAACCATCGACCGCCAGGGCCAGACCCAAAACATCAATGTACCCACAAGTGTATTAGAGCTTATCTCGGATTATGGTGCCGGCGAGTTTATAACCCCAAGACGCCCTCTGTACAAGGTTATGGAAGTATCCGCCGGCAGTAACGCTGCAAAGGCAGGACTGAAGGCTGGAGATAGTATTATAGCCATTAATAATAGGCCTGTGCAGTTCTTCGACCAGTTCCAGTCGCTTGTACAGGCCAACAAAAACAAGGCTATTAACCTGACTGTGATCAGAGGCGAACAACCTGTTACATTAAAATCGCAGGTTACTGGCGAAGGAACGATAGGAGTGGCCATTCCGCCAAAGTTCCCTACCGAAACTCAGAAGTACTCGTTTATTTCTTCCTTGCCCATTGGAGCTTCCAAGGCATGGGGATCTTTTATGGCTAACGCCCAGGGCATTGGGAAGGTAGTTACCGGTCAGGTGAAAGCCAATAAAGCCTTTACCAGCCCAATTGGTATTGCCCAGATGTTCGGCGCTACGGTAGACTGGACCTGGTTCTGGAGTTTAGTGGGGATCCTTTCTATGGCTCTGGCCCTGATGAATTTACTCCCTATCCCGGCTCTGGACGGAGGGCATGCTGTATTTCTTGTTGTTGAGATGATCAAAGGAAAGCCTCTTGGCGATAAGTTTATGGAGCGTGCGCAAATTGTCGGCTTTGTGATCTTAGTTGCCCTGATGGTGTTCACCCTCGGAAACGATTTGCTGAAGATAATAGTGAATTGATGAACTATTTCGAGTTTTACGATATTCCGGAAGCTTTTCATGTGGATGAAGGCCTTGTAAAGCGAAAGTTTTACGAGTTAAGTAAAACGTATCATCCCGATTTTTATATCAATCACTCAGAGGAGAAGCAACAGGAGATCCTGGAGCTCTCGACGGTAAATAATAAGGCTTATCAGGTATTGTCCAACCCAGGCAAACGTCTTGAGTATATCCTTCAATTACACGGTCATGCAATTGAAGGGGAGAAGTATCAGCTTGCGCAGAATTTTTTGATGGAAATGATGGAGATCAACGAAGCGTTGATGGAACTTGAGTTCGAAGCCGATCCTGCGGTAATAGAAAATACTGAAAAGCAGATTTCGGAGATTGAATCGGCTTTAAACACTGAATTATTAAATTATACCAGTCTGTTTGATCAGCAATCGGGAGCTGAAAAAGAAACTCTTCTGCTGAAAATCAAGGACATCTATTATAGACAAAAATATTTATTGCGAATTCGCGAGAGTTTGAATAAATTCGCATCCCGCTAATAAGCAAATGCCCAGCTGGCGGAATTGGTAGACGCGCTGGTCTCAAACACCTGTGGGAAACCGTGCCGGTTCGACTCCGGCGCTGGGTACAACCCTTCTTTACGTAAGTAAAGAGGGGTTTTTTCTGTAAAAAACTTGCTATAATCCTAAATTTAGGATTTTTCGATTCTACCTCCGGTTAGGGTCTAAATCATTCGCAAGTAATTCGGTACCTCCGAGTGATTCTTGTTTTTATCCTTTAGCATGTTTGTGTGAATAATTTTAGTACGGCTCCGCTTCAACCCGTTTTCGAATCAAAATCAGTTCAACCCTCTCTTTCCGATTAGAATCCTAATGCATTCGCCTTTTCGACGTGCACCAGTCGTATTGCTATCGTAAAATGAAGGGCAACGAAGAAGAAACAAACAGCTAAGTAGACGTCAGATCGTTACTTTAAGATAATCTTTTGAATAATCTGTATGGATAACTTATTACCTTGGTGAGGAGTTTGAACCCCAACTGTCGAAGAATATAACGTAGCCTTTAATTTAACGTTCGCATATTAGAGCAGAGAAATTGAGAGAATTATAGACATAATTGGGCCTTATAATTATCCAGGGATTTATAAATTATTCTAATTAAGTGCCCAGTACCCTTTTACGATGACTAATACCCCAGTCTTTCATTGCATAAATAATCGGTGTTAACGTATCCGCATAAGGCTCGCGAGTGTATGTGATTCTTACCGGATAATCCCCTACCACGGTTCTTTTAATAAGTTGGTGCAGTTCCAGCTCTTTTAACTCTTTAGCCAAAACCTTTGGAGTAATGCCTGGTATACTTTCCTGGATATCAACAAATCTATCATTGCCCACACCGATAGACACAATTATTGGAAGTTTCCACTTACCGCTCATTACATCTAAAAAATCCCGCACCGGATTGATGGTACTTATGCAATCGTTATAACCTCTTTTTACCGCCATAATAGTCTTTTGAAAATAATAAATCGCTTTCCTTTAGGAAAGGACTATACAAAGTAAAGCATATTTTGTGGAAGTTTGCATATTCGATTTATAAAACATTTCATCATGGAAACAGCAACATCAGAAAGAATACAAACGGGCACCTATACATTTAAAGAAGTACTGCATTTAAGAAAATCATGCCGGGGCTTTTTACGAACACCAGTGCCCGGTGACATGATTACCTCCGTTTTGGAAGACGCGCAAATGGCACCATCGAATTGCAATACGCAACCATGGGAAACGCATATCGTTTCAGGAGACAAACTCAAAGAACTTTCGGAGGCTCTCGTAAGAGCAAACAAGGCAGGAAGGTTATCGCCGGATTTTAGCTTTGATACGGATGAATATCACGGTCGTTACCAAGAACGTTACTTTAACCTGGCTAAGACTCATTATGAAGGATTTGGGATTAAACGTGATGATAGAGAAGGCCGAAAAGAGGTTTCTGATCTGAATTATAAATTCTTCAATGCCCCACATCTTGCTATACCATTTATGCCATCATTTGGCGATAATGTGCGGGTGGGGGGCGATATAGGAATGTACGGTCAGACATTTCTCTTATCACTCACGGCCCATGGCCTTGCCGGTATCCCGCAAACAGCATTAGGTTTTTTCGCTGGAACCATAAGGGAAATATTGAATGTACCTGGCGAACTTAAAATGTTGTTCGGGATTTCATTCGGCTATGCCGACCCAGATGCGCCAGGCAATTCGTTTAGATTAGGGCGTGATCCACTCTCGCACAATGTCACTTTTCATCCATAAAATATGGGGAGCATCGGTGTTCCGGACCAGTAGGGAATTGACTCACGGGTTTAAAATAGAAACTAAAAATAGAAAGATATGAAAATAGGAATAGTTGGAACAGGTTCCATAGGGAGCATTTTGGCAGAGAAATTATCTCAAGCCGGGCATTATATAAAAGTAACCAACACCAGGGCAATGCCTGAATTAGAAAAAATTGCTGCCAGCTTGGGTGCAACTGCTGCAACCATACAGGATGTGGTAAAAGACGTAGATGCCATTATTTTTTCTATGCCCTTTAATGCGTACAAAGACCTCCCGAAGGACTTATTGAAAGAAGTACCGCAGGAAGTGGTGGTTATGGATACTTCGAACTACTATCCTTTCAGGGATGGTGAGATAGCTGAATTAGAGCAGATGTCCGAAAGCGAATATATTTCCGGAATACTAAATCGTCCGCTTGTTAAGGTGTTTAATAACATTTTAGAATATACCTTGAAACATAAAGGCAAAGCAGCCGGTGCAGACGATCGAATAGCAATCTCTATAGCTGGGGATAACCAGGAACATAAAAAAGTAGTCGCTCAATTGGTTGATCTTACGGGTTTTGATACAGTTGACGCCGGAAGTCTGGCCGAATCCTGGAGACAGCAGCCCGGGACACCCGCGTATTGCACGGAACTGAATGAAGCAGAATTAATACAGGCACTTGCTAACGCTGAAAAAGGAACCGCTCCGGCGATCCGGGATCGGATCATGGATAGACTGAGGAGTAAAGGTAGCTGGCCTGCCTATGAAGAGATCTTAGCTGGAAACCGTGAATTGCAGATAGGTAAAAAATAGAATAATAATTTAACAACAATAACAATGAAAGTTCTATACACAGCAGTTGCCACCGCTACCGGAGGTAGAGATGGTCAGGTAAAAAGTGATAATGGCGTTTTGGATATACAGGTAAGAGCACCCAAAGCCATGGGCGGTGCTAATGACGACTACACAAATCCAGAGCAATTATTTGCAGCCGGTTACGCTGCTTGTTTTGATAGTGCGCTAAACCATACCATCCGCTTAGAAAAAGCAAAGACTGGCGAAACTTCCGTTACTGCAAAAGTGTCAATTGGCCCTCTCGAAGGCGGTGCTTTTGGACTGGCAGTAGAACTTGCAGTAAATATTCAAGGTGTTTCTATTGAAGAAGCACAACGACTTACGGAACGTGCACATCAGGTCTGTCCTTATTCCAATGCCACCAGAAATAACATCGAGGTAAGCCTTGTTACGACAAACAGTTAAAATGATGAAAACACAAGATATTGCTTACTCCATTTTAGAACTGGCACTTGTGCCCGAAGGCAGTACCATCAAACAAACGCTGAACAATTCCCTGGCTTTGGCCAAAGAAGCAGAAGCGCTGGGTTATAAGAGGATCTGGTTTGCCGAACATCACAATTCGGAACATGTCGGCAGTAATGCGCCGTCACTACTGATAGGCTACGTGGCCGAAAACACTGAAAACATCAGAGTGGGTTCGGGCGGCATCATGCTTCCTAACCATTCGCCCTTAGTGATTGCGGAGCAGTTTGGTACACTGGCTCATTTGTATCCCGGCCGCATCGATCTGGGTCTGGGCAGGGCACCGGGTACAGACACAGCAACTGCCCAGGCTATCCGGTCAGATTTCATGCAGGCTGCTCATTCTTTCCCTAAAGAAATTGAGAAAATTCAAAATTACTTTTCTCGCGGTAATAGTGGTTCAAAAGTGAGGGCAGCTATCGCCGAAGGGACTGATGTACCGCTATATATATTAGGATCAAGCACCGACAGCGCTCACTTGGCAGCAAAGAAAGGCTTGCCTTATGCATTTGCAAGCCACTTTGCCTCTACGCATTTACTTGAAGCTCTGCACATTTATCGCGAAGAATTCCAGCCATCTTCAGTTTTGGAAAGCCCTTACACTATAGCCGGTATTAATGTATTTGTTGCAGATACAGATGAACAAGCCGAGCGTTTATTTACTACGCTGATCAGGATGTTCGTTGGCGTATTGACCGGAACTCCGACCGCACTGCATCCGCCAACTGTCATGACTGATGAATTGAGAGGTATGCTGCAGCACCCCGCAGTGCATCAAATGCTGAAATACTCCTTTATAGGCAGCAAGCAAACCGTAAAAGAGCAAGTCCAGGCATTTTTAAACGAGACGAAAGTAGATGAACTCATCGTGGTAACTGCGACGTATAGCCTGGAAGACCGGGTAAAGTCGGTTCAGCTTTTTTCAGAAGTTGTGAATGATATCAATACAGAAACTTCTCGTGCTCATCAAAGGGTTTCAAAATGAGCGAAAGAAAAAAATTAAAGCTGGCTGCAAATATTGATGGCACCGGCTGGAACTTTGTGGGCTGGCAGCATCCAGACATGCCGTCGGACGCCAGCGAGAATATAGACTTCTATATTCAGCAGGCACAACTTGCCGAGGCTGCAAAATTCGACACGCTTTTCCTGGTCGATGTCAGCCATGTTGGTGCGGGCAATATCCCACATTACCTAAGCATGTTCGAGGGCATGACCATTATGTCGGCCATCAGCATGAAAACCAAAAAGATTGGGTTGTCAGCCACCATTGCTACTTCCTATACTGATCCTTACAACGTGGCCAGGCAGGTTTTGTCCCTCGATAAGATTAGTAAAGGTCGTGCCTCTGTTAACGCAGTAACCTCCAATCCCGGCGGTATGGTCAATTTCAGTCGAGGTCATTTAACCAGGGCCGATCAATACCCGATGAACAAGGAATTTATGGAGATCCTGATCGGCCTTTGGGACACTTACGAAGATGATGCTTTCATTCGGAATAAGGAACGGGGAGTGTACCTGAACCCCAACAAAATGCATACGCTGAATTACCGGGGAAAATATTTTTCAGTCGCGGGACCGTTAAACCTGAGCCGTTCGGTGCAGGGCAGGCCGGTACTCTATACCGCCGGCAGTTCGGCTACCTTTATAGATCATGCCTCAAGCTATACAGACGGGGCGTTTATACATGGGGAAACGATGGAAGATACCATGCAAGTAGCCAATGGCATCAGGGCAAGGTTAGCCGAGAAAGGACGTCGCCCGGAAGACTTTGTAGTGATCACCAGCCAAAACCCTATTGTAGGCAATACCGATGAAGAAGCGGTGGCTAAATATAAGCAACTGCTAGAATTTAAGCCAACTAACAGCATACCGGTACCCCTCTTCTTTGGTTCGGCAGAGCGGGTGGCCGCTCAGGTAGCTTTATGGTATGAATCCGGTGCGATGGATATGCTGATGGTCAGGCAGGACCACCCGCACGGATTGAGGGATTTTATCGACCTGGTGGTTCCGATCTTACAGGAGCGTGGTGTTTTTAAGACCGAGTATGGGGGGGATACCTTAAGAGGACATCTGGAGATTCCGAAGCCAGCATTTAGAAAAGTAGGGTAAATATCATTTTACTTTCTTTACGGAAACTGGTTCGATTAGTACGGCCTTGTGTACCGGGGAACTTGGTAAGCCTTAGGTACCACCGAAGTTTTATTAACAACCCCTTTTAGCTTATGTTAGAAGGGGTTTCTTTTTGCATTATCTTCAAAAATGGAGATTTCGGATTAACTAAGTGTTGTTTATTTTCCCTCAGCTTCCCCGCTTTGCAAATTTTAACTGCTAGTTGTTTAAGCGGTTGTGGGGGAACAATAAAAAATGAATTAGTTAGCAATTTGAGGCCGAATAGCGCAATACCTCTAATGGTTATTTACTCCGGCTCAATAATCGCACTTCTCGCAGACCAGAAGCCTGCAAAGGCTCTGATGGAGAAGCAATCATTGGATAGGCATATGTGATTCGCTTTTCTTCCGGCAGTTGTGCATCATAGATCATCCTGTTCATCAAGCTGTTTGCAACACGAATCTCCAAAGTATTTGCTCCTTTCCTTATGTAGGGGGTAATATCAAGTTGCCATGGAGAACACCATACAATTCCAGCATCTTTTCCATTCACAAATACCTGTGCAACAGAACCAGGATTACTTAGGTCAATCTTTATCTCATCATCCGGATGGTTTATCCAAATGGTCTTATCATATATTGCTGTTCCAGAATAGTATTTGATCCTTGGATCGGTATTCTTTGTCCAGTCTTCTAATTTTTTAAAAGTCACCTCTTCTGGTCCGCCAGCCTTTTCATCAAAGCGCACCTTCCACTCACCGTTAATTACCTCGCTTTTAGATGCTTTATTTTCACTCGCTAACACAGGAAGCTTGTCCTGTTTGTCAGTTACTACTATAAAATAGGATTCGCGGGCAGCCATATTCAGTTGGATAGAAACGCTTTGCGCGTCTGACTTCGTGATAGGAATTGAAAAACGTTCACCACTTACTGCGTTCCATAATTGCACTTGCTTTCCCGGGGAATTGAAGGTAAAAAGATTGCGCTCCGCTACATCTTTATGATTATTGAGGAAGTAAATATCAGCATCAGCCAGCTTCTTATGTGCGAAGTAAATCTTAGAGGATTTCGTATCCCCAACCTGCATTTCAACGTCGGGCTTTATACCTGCCGTTTCTAGCGCCTCATTGAGGGACATCCCCCAATAAACGCTTCCCTGGCCAACGTCTTTGGAACCTGATTTTTCAGGAGTTTCACCCCAGAGTTTATCTGCAATGGTTTTGTATTCCTGTTCTTTCCCTATATCCCGGGCCGTTCCGGAGGTATGCGGCTTCGGTCCGTAAACATTTCCCCCCTGCTCAATAATCGAAGCTATCTTTCGTAGGGCATCAAGCGTAATGTCCCCGTTACGGGGGAGAACCATCATTTTATAATTTATTCCATCTGGTAACGTAATTTTGCCCTTGTTACCGTTCATCCGGGTAAGTAAGGCGTCCGTTGTAAAAGCATCAAAATCAAACCCGCCTGGAATATCTGGCAGCCTGTAAGTAAGAATTTTAACGGGTGCATTCTCACCGAGATAAACGCAGAGGTCTGAAGAGGATTTACCTGCACGCATGATAAAAGCGTTTCTTGCCTGGTAGTCCCAAAAAGGGCGACTGTATTTCCACCAGGTATTATTTCGATTGATGGCATAGTGCCTTCCCCCTCCGGTACTGCCCGGTAATTTGTCGAGCCAAGGCTGATAGGCTGAGGCGCATACTACAAATTCATTGATGCCGAAGGCGTAGGCGTAGTCGGCCAGCGACTTCAGTTCAGCTAAAGACGCACTATACTTTGCATCCGTGTATGCTTCCGCGGAAGCAATCTTCTTACCATACAAATGCGCCGCCGACGAGCTCTCTTTGATATCGTAATTGCCCTCCGGATGGATCGCCCAAAACTCCCCCTGGGGCTTGCTTACTTTACTTTTTGCCAGAATAGGGTCGCCAACAATACACAGCGCGTTTCCAATTGCCTGAGCAGTGAATGTTAAACCCTGTGTTTGGGACAGACGTTCAAATGTTCCGTAATAGTTGTCAGCTATCATATCAGCAATATTTCGGCGAACGTCAAACAGGAACCCATCGCTTTCCTTCACTCCGTCTACAACATACCCGAGCATGGCAGGAAGATATGGAGTCGGGTCGTAGCCTCTTCGAGACTTAAATTCGTCGATAAAATTGTCGGTCCAGTTTTGCGAGCCTGCCTCATGACTGTCCATAGCCACCCCCGAAAGGATCCCGCTGTTGGAAGCTCGAAGCGAATCTGCTATCCTTCCCACATAATTCTTCCAATGGATTTCGGCAGCTTTAACGGATAGTTTATCAGATTCAAATCCAATCAGATTTTTTCGACCGTGCTTTGTCATTACACCAGTCGGTACATAAGCGAATCTCATTACCACCCAGTTCCCCGGCGGAACATTCCAGTTTAACCTGCCTTCGGCGTCCATCTTATCGCTGATATTAAGCACCTTTTTCGAATCTATGGCTTCTGCTTTTGCAAAAGCTGGAGTCTTGTCGGCTTCTATGTATTCTGTAAAAAGCCCTGCCTTTTCCTCCCATTGATCCAGCTTGGCTGAAGATTGCAGGTTTACTGCTCCGATCATGAGGGTTTGGTTAGCCTCGGAGTTCTCCCACCAATTGTGTAAATTCAGACGAAAGTATTTCGCTTTTATCGGCTTAAAAGATATTGTTTTCTGGCGCCAGCGCTCATGAGCGCGGTAGATCGGTTTCAGGTCGCAAACTTTATTGTAGTGGATTCCGTCGTTAGATGCTTCTAGTTGGCCAAGGTCTGGCAGTACACGATATCCGGTACCAACAAATACCTCTGATGGTGGCCCAGGTACATTCGTGGCGCTTGTTGTTGCCTTGCCTTTGGGCTGAACCTCATAGCTTATACTCCTTGCTTCAAACTGCTCGGGAAATTCTAAGTTAATGAAGACCGAACTATTCTGCTTAGAGATCTTGGTTAGTGTTTTTTCATTGATGTTGAACATCTTGTGAACATCCAATTCCTTTACGTTGGAGGATATCATAACCCTTTGGGAAGAGGATGTTACCCCTGCACCAACTTGTGCCGGAAATGCGAGCACAGCTACGTCCTTATAGAAGTTATATCCGTTGATAGGTTTAGTCAATTGCCCTGAGAATGTCTTGCCACCTTTGACATAAGTCTCAGTAGCGACAAGCCGTTTCATACTCGTTTCGTTCGTTATCCAGGGCCCGCCTGACACGTAGCCATTGGATAGATGGATTTCAAATGTCAAGCCCAGTCGTTTTGTTTCTTCGGCCGAAAAACGCAACATTTTCCACCACTCAGGTGAAAACCCATCAAGTGCGTTTTCTGCCTTCCCATGACTTTGGTCATAGTAAACAACTCCTCCAACTCCAGCCTTTTTGAACGCTTCAAGGTCTGCTGTTATTCCCTCCCGTGTGGTCTCCGTTTCGCCATGGAACCACCAAACCTTGGTCCGGGCACTATCCTGCGGATGTTTAAATCCGTGAAGCACACTTGATAAATTCTCAATCCGTAATTCCTGCGCGAAACTAAAAAGGCATATTACGATTAAGGAGGTTGTGAGAAGTAACTTAGGCATTCGATCGTTTATAGGTTGACAATATAAGAAGGGATCGAGATTTAAAACGATTTCTAAAGGTATGTCATAATAATCTTACCGGTGTGATATATTATACGAGGAACTTTAAACGATATTAGTGTTTTTGATACCAGCTTCTTTTACTCTGTCTTTCGCAGCGCTTAACGCTACAGACTTTTCCCACTATCTTCAAATTCTCGGTCCAAAGCTATTCCACTTGGATCTATAAAAGCGGTTTTCTAAATAACCCCATCCCCCATAGCAGACTATCTTTGAACACCCCCCAATTAATGTATGCTTCTGAGTTATGTTACCTTTTTCATAGATTTCGTAAAGGCTCCTAAGTTGGGTAATAAGCGGACAATTACACCGTCAACGATTTCAACATTTTTTGTGGTACTATATAGGGGTGCGATTTTTTCAAATATCCGTCTATATCTAAACGTCTATATCTAAGTAGACTATAACCAAATTATAACCATTATGAGATTAAAATTTACTAAGCAACTAAAAGTGCCTTTGCTGGCCTTTGTTTTTTTATTGATGGGCGTTTTACATGCTCAAGCGCAACTTGTACATCCGGGGATACTGTTCAGCGCTGCTGGCCTGGCCAGGATAAAGAAAGATGCAAATACGGAACGACAGCCATGGGCAGCGACATATGCTAAATTGCTTGCCTATAACGATATAAACTATGTGCAGGAACCTGTTTATGCCATTGTTGAGAGAAATTACGGAGGTGAAACCAGTGCTGCGTCAAGGGCAATGTCTTCCCAAAGTCAGAGAGCTTATAGGTGCGCAATTTTGTGGGTAATTACAGGAGACACTACCTATGCACATATTTCTAAAACAATATTGAACTCCTGGTCAGGTACCTTGCAGAGTATTACTGGAGACGCTGCCAAGTTATGTGCGGCGTGGTATGGTTTTGGTTTTGTTAATGCTGCGGAAATTCTGCGATATACAAACTCAGGCTGGAGCACGACACATATACAGCGAGCGGAAGGCATGTTCAGGAATAAATTTTATCCGGTAATTGAATTTTTCCAGCCAGGGCATGCGGGGAATTGGAGTACGGCCATTACCAAAACTATGATGGGAATAGGAGTTTTTATAAATGACTCTGCCATTTACACCAGGGGGCGCAATTTCTTGATGGCAAAGCCAGGAGATGACACTGATTATGATACTTATTCTGGAACACTGTACAATTACATTTCCGGTACTACCGGCCAGTGTTATGAAAGCGGTCGCGATCAGGAGCATACCCAAATGGGCATAGGGGGCTTAGCGGAAGCTTGCGAAATAGGGTATAACCAAAATACGGATCTTTATGGTTTGTATTCAAACAGGTTATTGTTAGGAACCGAATATACCGCTGAATATAATTTAGGTTATAGCGTACCCTATACAACAAATCATTATGGATCTGTAATTTCTCCTTTATTTAGGGGAGAGTTTCTTCCATTTTATGAATTGGTTTACAATCATTATGTAAACAGACTGGGGATGTCTGGAACTCCGGTTAAATTTACCACAATGGTTGTTGAGAAAATAAGGCAAGACAATGGAGGAGAAAGTGGTGATGCGATATTATTAGGCTACGGATCATTTTTGTTTAATGAATATGCAGGATTTAAATATGTTCCTGCTGCGGGTGATTATCGGACAACAGGATTGAGTAGCAGTATGGGTACCCCATCACAGTTCGAAGTTTTTACAAACGGAAATTGGGTACCAGCAACAACTGCCCTTGGATTAACAACTAATTTGTTAGTAAGAGATGGGCAAAGTGCATTGGCAGCAGGTAATAGAAATTTAAAGAATCTGATGGTTGGAGAAGGGGATGGAGCTGTTTTGAGAGCGCAGGTCAATGCAGGTGCCGTATCAGCATTAACCATTGTAGAGCCAGGTAGCTTAAGCAGTATTCCTCCTCTATCTTTTGTTAACGGTGGACAAGCTACAGGCTCTACCAGTGCTGTTGCAACTATCACAAGAGTAAAAGTAACAGGTGCAGATATAAATAATCAGGGTTCTGGCTATACTTCTGCCAGTGTTACTTTTAGCGGCGGTGGCGGAAGCGGAGCAACGGCTATACCAGAATTGAGTGGTGGTAAAATTACAGGTATTACTATAACCAATTCAGGATCGAACTATACTTCCATACCAACCATGTCTGTTATAGGAAATGGTACAGGAGCAGCTGTTTCGGCAAAAGTTGGTATTACACAGGTAAGCATTAGTAGCGGAGGTACCGGCTATACCCAAGCACCAACAGTTATAGCAGGGACCTTTCTGAAAGTGAGTAACGGAATTGCTTTAAGTGTAGCAAATGATGTGTTTTTTCAAAGAGGATCATCTGTGTATACCGCTCCAGCTTCTACAGGTATATTGAATATCAGTGGCAACCTGATAGCAGAAGATACCGTTAATTGTATCTCTGTAGCTCATGATAATACCATGTCATCACTCACAGTAAATTTTAACAATGGTTCTGATAATATCGGTTTCATGGGCGGAAATGTTACTTTTAACGCACTGGGTGTTGCAGCTGCGAATATCATTAAATTGAAGCTGGGTGCCGTAATGAATATTGCAGGCGCTATTACGCTAAACAGTACCGGCATAATTGATGCAACTAATGGAACTATCAGTTTTGTAAGTGCCTCTCCTTCTACATCGACACTAAGAACCGTTGCAGCCAATACGTTTAAAAATGCAACTCTCAATAAAATGGTAGTCAATTCCACCGCTGGAGTTACACTGAACCCGGTGCTGACGATAGGAACACTGGATATGCAGAAGGGATTGCTGAATATTCCGGAAACTTCAGAGCTTAATGTTTCACGTGTGTCAGGCGGAAGCAGCACATCCTATATCAACACCAAGTCGTCAGCAACTAGCGGTAACATTGCGAAAGTTAATGTAACCGGATTAGCTGCTCTGGCGGCAGATTTTCCTTTAGGAAACGGTGGAAATTATCTGCCTATACGCGTTACCCCAAAGGTTACAGATCCAGCAACTGTATCAAGCTATACAATGAGCGTACT
The DNA here is from genome assembly GCF_024436395.1 of Paradesertivirga mongoliensis. GTDB lineage: Bacteria > Bacteroidota > Bacteroidia > Sphingobacteriales > Sphingobacteriaceae > Paradesertivirga > Paradesertivirga mongoliensis. The sequence continues at coordinate 345,718 of NZ_JAFMZO010000004.1, forward strand.
TACGGGCCTTACAGCTAATGGTTTGCCAAATGGCGGTGTAGTTGCAGACAAGAGCCAGTTTGTAAATGCGTCGTACCATGTTGTCCGTACAGCCGGAACAGCAGATTATACGATTCGTGTTGGCTTTCCTGCAAGTCTGAAAGGCAGTGGTTTTACCCCGTCATCTCCTTTCGGTATTTCAAAATATAATGGAAGCAGTTGGGGAACAGTGGCAGGCAGTGGTGATTATGCACTAAATACCGCTACCGTTACTCTAAATACCAATGGCCTACGCTACCGGGTACAGATAGGGGGGGCTCAGCCATTGAATTCTGCAAACGTAGAAAACTTAGAAATACAGGCAAAAGCCGCAGAAGAGCCTACAACCTTAAATGAAGTTAAATTTAACCAGAACAGTATAGAGGTTTATCCAAATCCGGTAAAAGGCAGTATAGTAAATGTTCGCTTATCAGAAGAGCTTTCTTCAAATATGAATGAAGTAAGATTCACCTTATGTGATATAAACGGAAGAAAGATAAATATAAGAAAAGATGTTACGGGAACGGGAACATATAGCATCTTGCTTCCGGGAGCATTAAGTGACGGAGTGTATCAGCTGATAGTAGAAAAAAATGGTGCTATTGCCAGCAAACCCGTTTTAGTACAAAGGTAATTATAACGAATGATTTTTTTCAATAGGAAGGGGTGCGATTCGCTTAGTTGTCCGTCTATTAAGATTATAGACTACTAAATTATAGCCATTTATGAGCGGGGATGCTGTTCAGTTATGATGACACTTGGTCAGGAAAAAGAAATTTGCAATTCGAGACGGCAGCCATGGAAATCCGGGTCTGCCATCTTGAATGGCAAGACAGATATAAACTATGTTCAGGGGAGGTTTATGAGGATGTTTAATGGGCTGAAGGTATATAACTAGTGCAGTGGCAAACGCACTGTCTTCCCACGGTCAGATAGCTTATAGGAGTGCAATTATGTGGCTATTACGGGAGACATTGCTTACGCAAATATCGCTAAAACAATTTTGAACTCCTGGTCGTACACTTGCAGAGTTTTAGTGGAAGCGTTGCCATGTTATGTAGTATGGTTTTCTTTGGTTAATGCTGCGGAAATACAAACTCATATAATGTAGAACACAATTTATATTTTAAGGTACTAAAACCTGAAAACCAGTTTAACCAATTATTTAAAACGTCGTTTATCCCAGTTTTTTATGAGGCATTCAGCAATAGTACATCATATTAACGAAGAAGATTTGCTATTAGCGGTTTCACAAGGCAGTTATACGATGTATTCTAAATTATATGATCTTTATCTGGATGAAGTTTACAGATACATCTTTCTGTTTACCAAATCGGAAGAGAAAACCGAGGACATTGTTCAGAATACATTCCTGAAGATATGGGAGAAGAGATGCAATTTGGTGAAGGTGAGGTCTTTCAGGTCCTACGTCTATAAAGTTTCCAAAAACTTGTTGATAGATGAACTCAGGAGAAATCAAACAGAAACTAAAATTTTATCTCTGCTAAAACTGGATTCTGAGGATAGTTTAGAACGTTCTGATAGTAAGGTGATTTATGGACAGTACTACCAGATCATACAGGACGCTATTAATCTTCTTCCTGAAAAAAGAAAGCAGATTGTTATCATGAGGTTGATGGAAGATATGAGCCTGGATGAAATTGCTGCGACTTTATCTATTTCAAAATCGGTTGTAAAAAAGCAGTTTTATAGCGGTATCGATCTCATAAAACGGCATCTTAGGTTTAATGGGGAACTGCCGAATGCCGTAAGTTTTATTACGCTTGTATTGCTTGGGAGTAATTAATTGCAATGACATTTTTAAAAGTTGAATTTTAAAGAAAAATAAAATTAGAGGGGGGCTTTTACGACGCATGTTCGTCTTATGGTTATGAAAAACATGAATGTAAATGAATTTTTAAAAAAATATGCGGAAAATAAATACACCGAGCAGGAACATCAGGAATTTATAGACTGGCTTAACAAACAATCTTTAAATAAGGCAAAAAAAATACTTAAAGAGTATTACGATATAAATAAAGAGACTCTTGAAGTAAGGGAAGATCTAAAGCAGACGTTGACGGGAGAAAGACGGCATGAACTGTTGTCTAAGATAGAGCAGGCCATTATTAGTAACGACGGTAAGGTAAAGCATATCAGGCCTAATAACATTGTTAGGAGAATAGCGGCAATAGCGGCTTTGTTGGTTGTAGCTCTATCCGTTATTTACAATTTTATGGATCCGGATAGTTTAAAAGATGAAAAAATAGCAAACAGGCAAGGTGGCATAACAAGTTTGACATTGCAAGATGGTTCTGTTTTGAATCTGGATAGTATTAGCGCAGGAGAGGAGATTACACAGGGATCTGTAAAGATAAAAAGGTCAGAAGACGGACAGTTAATCTACAATATAGTAAATGAACCTGGCAGCAATGAGACAAAGAGCTATAATATCATCAACACATCAACGGGCAGGCAGTCTTTTGTGACACTTTCTGACGGAACGAAAGTTTGGCTCAATGCTGCTTCATCTTTGAGATTTCCGATAAGTTTCACAGATGAAGAAAGGGAAGTGGAGTTAGATGGAGAGGCATACTTTGAGGTTAGCAAAGAAAAAAGAACTTTTAAAGTCATAACAGATGGACAGTATATCGAAGTATTAGGTACCCATTTTAATGTAGACGCTTACAAAGTCAACCAGTATGTTAAAACAACTTTATTAGAGGGTTCTGTCAAGGTAAATTCTCCAAAATCAAGACAATCTATAGTACTTAACCCAGGAGAGCAGGGGATAAGAGATGATAATGGCTTGTCGGTTAAACAAGTTGATGCCTGGGAAGTAATTGGTTGGAAAAGAGGATTGTTTATTTTTTCTAACGAGTCTATCCGTACAGTAATGGAGGAAATTTCGAGATGGTATAATGTAGAGGTTGTTTATGAGGGAACGGTTACTAAGGAAAGCTTTATTATGAACATTTCCAGGTCGGAGGATATAAATGAAGTACTTAAAAAGCTGGAATTGACCGGCGTAGTACATTTCAAAACAGAAGGGAGGAGGGTAATTGTAATGCCGTAAACCTGAACCAACAAATTCAAAGAGTGGTTTAAAAACCAGAAGCGCTTCGGACACGCTTCTGGGAGTAGAATTAATAGCCACATACACTCAATTATATAAGCCAAATAATCCTAAATCAAATGTATAAAAAAAAACATGTATTGGATAATAAGCATTCCTATGCCTTAATCCGAAAACTCGTGTTGGTTATGAAGTTAACTTTTATTGTGATCATTACTTTGTGTATGCAAGTGTCCTTCGCTGCAAAAGCGCAAAAGATTTCTTTGTCAGAAAAAAACACATCCATAGCTGAAGTATTTAGAAAAATAAATAAAAAGTTCGGTTATGAATTTATTTATACCGGAGAAATGCTTAAAGAAGCTAAGCCCGTAAATATCTCAATAAAAAATGCCAGTATAGAAGAGGTTTTGGACAAATGCTTTGAAGGACAGCCTTTAAGATATAAACTAACCAACAATACTGTTATAGTACAAAGAAAATCCGGTACAGCTCAGCAGCAGCAACAGCAGCTCAGAAAAAAGATTAAAATCTCTGGTAAGATTATGGACGAACAGAACCTGCCATTGCCAGGAGCATCCGTAAGAATAAAGGGAACAGGAACCGCGACTATGGCAGACAACGATGGCAGGTATACTATAGAAGCAGACAGCAATTCCCAATTAATATTCTCTTATTTAGGGTTTGAAGACAAGGAAGTTTCAGTAGCAGGTAAGACGGTTATTGATGTAATGCTGAAAGAACAAACATCTTTACTACAAGATGTTGTTGTTGTCGGCTATGGTACTGTAAACAAAAAAGATGCAACAGGTTCTATTGCTCAGGTAAATATTCGCGATATGGCTAAAGCCCCGGTGTCTTCTATAGAACAAGCACTGGCTGGGCGTGTGGCCGGTCTAAACGTCTCTGCCAGTCAGGGACAGCCGGGAGAAGAAGGAACAAATATACGTATCAGAGGAGTGGGGTCTATCACACAGGATGCGTCTCCTTTGTATGTTATTGATGGATTTGCAACAGAGAACTTTGATCTTTCAATGTTGAACCCTGACGATATAGAATCCATAAACGTGCTCAAAGATGCCTCCGGAACCGCGATCTACGGATCTAGAGGTGCAAACGGTGTTATCGTTGTGGAAACAAAAAAGGGGAAAGTGGGCAAACCCATTTTGACTTATTCAGGGTCCTACGGTTTCCAGGATGTGACTAAAAGAGTTGAGGTGTTGAGTCCTTATGAGTTTGTTAAATTGGAATATGAGCGTGATCCGTTGACTGCTACTACGCTGTATCTCCCAGACGGGGTAAGCTTTGATTCCTATAAAAATCTGGAAGGGATCAACTGGCAAGATCAGTTTTTCAGGCAAGGCGTAACCAATATTCACAATTTATCATTGCGGGGTGGAAATAAAGATACCAAGTACGCCATTTCGGGATCCCTGTTTGAAACCGGCTCTGTGGTAGTGAACACGGGTTTGAAGAAGCAGCAGGGACGTGTAACTTTAGATCAGAACGTCAGCAACAAATTGAGGGCTGGCGTTAGTGCAAATTATACACATACGCAGACGTATGGCCAAATTGCTTCTTCTATACAAGATGGCTATGCGTCGAGTGCGCTTCTTTATTCAGTATGGGGATACAGACCAGTTAACCTTAGATATTTAACAGGCGACGTAAACGACGTAAACTTGGAAGAAGAACTTTTTGATGAAGATGTAACCAGCACTACAGATTATCGCTTCAACCCAGTGGAGTCTGCAAAGAATCTTTACAGAAATAAAGACAACAATAACCTGGTTGCTAATGGGTATTTTACTTATGATATCACTAAAAACCTGGTCTTCAAATCTACCGGCGCCATTAACCTTAATACCATTCAATTGGGTACGTTCTATAATTCCGGTACGAGCCAAGGAAGCCCCATAAGCCCTAGAAACAACAATGGACAGTGGGGTTCAATGGACTTTAGCAGTCGCACCACCTGGTCTAACGACAATACTCTTACCTATAGCAAGGTGAACAAAAACCATTCGCTTACAGTATTGGGTGGGGTTGGTTTCCAGCAGGAAAACAGAAAGGGAAATGAATATACAGCGATTAAAGTACCCAATGAAACTCTAGGCATAGATGGACTGGGACAAGGTACTCCACTAGCGATAGGTTCTTCCGGTACATACAATACTTTGCAATCTTATTTCAGCAGAGTGAATTATGGATATCGATCTAAATACCTGTTCACAGCAACATTCAGGGCAGACGGGTCCTCTAAATTTCCGAATAGCAAATGGGGTTACTTTCCATCGGGGGCTTTAGCCTGGAAAATGAAGGAAGAATCCTTTTTTAAGGGAATTGAAGCCATTACAGAAGCCAAATTACGTGTAAGTTACGGCCTGACCGGCAACAACCGGGTAGGAGATTTTTCTGCGCTTTCACCAATCGCCGTAGAAAACTCTACTGGTTATTCTTTTGGGAATGAAGTGCCAACACCAGCTGCGATCCCTACGATTGGCAATCCCCAATTAAGATGGGAAACTACTGCGCAGCTCAATTTAGGATACGATTTATCTTTATTGAAGAATAGAATTGAGTTAGTGGTTGATGTGTACCAAAAGAAAACAGACAATTTGTTGCTCTTAGCCAATATGTCGCCCAGTACAGGTTATGCCCGTGCCTACAAAAACGTAGGTAAATTAAAGAATGAGGGATTGGAGTTTACCTTGAATACGGTGAATATCAATAAGCTTGATTTTGCCTGGCGGAGTAATTTCAATATCAGCTTTAACCGAAATACCATTTTACAGTTGGCTGATGGAGAGGAACGTTTGTTAAATAGTATCTCACCCAGATGGCAGTCCGGATATGCTGACCCGGTATTGTATAGCGCCGCTATAGGTCATTCAATAGGTAATTTCGTTGGGTACATCTTTGATGGGATTTATCAGTATGAAGATTTTTATCAATTGCCAAATGGCGGTTATAGCCTCAAGAATTCTGTGCCGACAAACGGTATGGCCAGAGAGGTTATCAGACCAGGATATATCCGCTATAAAGATCTGAACAGCGACGGAATCATCACAGCGGCAGATCAAACTATTATCGGCAGGGGCTTACCTATCCATACTGGTGGCTTTTCTAACAATTTTACATATAAAAACTTAAGTCTGAATGTGTTCTTGCAATGGTCTTATGGCAATGATGTGTACAACGCAAACAAACTCATTTTTGAAGCAAAAGCATACAGCATGCTGAACCAATATGCGAGTTATGCGAATCGTTGGTCGCCTACAAATCCGAGTACGACTATACCCGTTGTAGGAGGGGTTCCGGAGGGGTATTATTCGACCAGGGAATTGGAAGATGCTTCCTATTTAAGGTTGAAAACTGTGGAATTAGCTTACAGCATACCAGCGAATTACTCGAAAAAATTAGGACTTAAAGAGATCATGTTGACAGCTTCCGCACAGAATCTGGTTACATGGACCAACTATTCAGGTATGGATCCCGAAGTGTCCACGCGCAACTCCATCTTAACTCCAGGATTTGACTATTCCGCATTCCCCATTGCGAAAACAGTAGTTTTTGGACTAAAGGCTTCATTATAAACCAAAATATATTATGGAAAAGAAATTATATATCTGTATTGTTGTAGCCCTGGTTTGTATGGTTACGTCTTGCTCTAAATTTTTAGATACCGTACCAAAGGATACGATCACCAATTTAAATTATTACGAGACAGAACAACAGCTCAATTCAGCATTGGCTGGAGTGTTTCAGACTTTAACCAAAATCTATGCGCACAGCTTTCAGGGGGTGATGTCATTGGATGGAGATGAAGGTTTTTATAACCGTTCTGCACAGAATACTGGCATTACCGTCAACTTAGTTACCACTTCCGAAAATAATGTTACTACCGTATGGACAGCACTTTATAGTGGAATAGAAAGAGCGAACCTATTGCTCGCCAACATCAATAAGCCTACAATGAGTGAAGCAAATCGGGCGGTCATTAAAGGAGAAGCTTTGTTTTTAAGATCTTACTTTTACTTTTTACTGGTCAGTTACTGGGGAGATGTGCCTTTGCTGCTGGAACCTACCTCTTCTGTTGCACAAACCAATAATCCCAGAACACCTTCAAAAGAAGTATACGAGCAGATCATCAAAGATATGACCGAAGCGGAAAGTTTGGTCCCTGACGTAAGGCAGGTCACCAACGCAGGTCACATCAATAAATCTGCAGTACGTGGTTTATTAGCCAGAGTATGTCTATATATGGCAGGAGACCCTGTAAAGGATGTATCTAAATACGAAATGGCGAAAATTTGGGCGAAAAAGGTGATTGATGACGGATTTCATAGCCTTAACCCTGATTACAGGCAAGTATTCATCAATATGAGCCAGGATAAATATGATCTAAAAGAAAGTATTTGGGAGGTTGAGTTCTACGGTTATAGCACAGATGGTTTTAATGCTACCGGAAAAGTCGGCATTCATTATGGCATTTCACACGGTGGTCAAGATCCAAATCATGGTTACAGCTTTGGATATGTAGCGATCACACCAAAGTTGTATTTTTCCTATTCAAAAGGTGATCTGAGAAGGGACTGGACCATCTCTACATACACTTTGTCGTCGACAAATCCCGCCACTAAAACGTATCTGCCAATCTATCCTACAGCTATGCAGGCAAGTCAACGCCACGTAGCCAAATGGAAAAGGGAGTACGAAACCGTTTATCCAAAGGAGCAAGGAGGTAATTCGGTCAATTATCCGCTGCTGCGATACGCAGATGTATTGCTGATGTATGCAGAAGCAGTAGCAAGCCAAAATGGAACAGTACCAGATCAAGATGTACTGGACCAGACTGTGAATCAAGTGAGAAGAAGAGCTTTTGGAAACCTGTTGCCAAATAGAGAACTGATTGATACCATTACCATTTCGACTGCAGGTTCAGGTTATACGTCAGCGCCCGCGGTTACAATTTCTGGTGGTGGCGGTGCAGGTGGCGCTGCTGTAGCAACAGTTGCAACGAGCGGAACCAGAGCGCTAACCGCGATTTATTTGGAGAATAGGGGTGGTAATTATAATTCAACACCAACCATTACTATTGGTGAATCCTGGATGCCTAACGTCTCTTATACTGCAGGTAAACAAGTTTATAATGCTAATAAACTGTATACAGTAACCACCGCAGGGACAACAACCTCCACGCCCCCAACACAAACCTCTGGAGCATCTGCAGCAGCGACTACCGGTGCTGTGTTCACCTATGCAGGGGTACAGGCAAAGGCCACCATAACCCTGACCAATTTATCCGATTTTAAGGGCGACGTAAAAACCATCGGCTTTGCAGACTATGCCAAATTTATGGAGTTCCTGAAAGCGGAGCGTTCAAGAGAATTGGCATTTGAGGCCATGAGAAAGAGAGATTTGGTGCGCTGGGGTGATTACTACCGTGTAATGAAACAGATCGCTCTGGATTTTGCCCCTCTGGGATCAAGGGCCTTCGGTGGAAAAGCAGGAGTAAACACCACAGAGAGAGATGTTTTATGGCCTATCCCGGATGCTGAAACTACAGTCAATAAGGCAATCGGCCAGAATTTCGGCTGGTAATTGTTATTCCTTTTACTATTTATTGATAATCTAATGAACACATATATCAAATATTATTTAATGCTGATATCGGTTGTTTTATTTTCTTGCGAGAAAAATCAGCTTGATGATCCAGCGTTTGAGGTTACGGCTGAAACAACCACTATTAAGGCTGGTAATCCTGTCACTTTCAAATTTGAAGGGAACCCACAAATGTTGTCCTTTTATTCGGGAGAATTCCTGAAGGACTATAACTATGCGACAAGTCCCAGAGAATTAGAAAATTGTTATTTGTCTTTCTCAAGCGCTACGGTAGCCTCTATAAAACAGGCCAATCAATTGGCTGTGCTGGTGTCTTCTGATTTTGATGGTAAATATGCGATTGCCAACATCAAGGCTGCTACCTGGGTGGACATCACCAACCGGTTTGAACTTGCAACGAATGCCACAGTAAAGCCCTCTACGGAAGTTGATATCATGGATCTTGCCGTTGCAGGAAAACCATTATATCTGGCCTTTAGATATATTACCAAGCCTCAGACGGAATTTTTAGCCGCCAATGATTGGAATATCACTGCTGTATTGGTGAAAAGTAAATTTGACGATGGAGAGGTCACGCTAATGGACTATGGTTCAGGCAGTAATTTTTCTGTATTTTCTTACGGAAACAAACAAGAAGGCAGATCACTTGTAAACGCGACCACGATTCAGTTCAAAGGAAATGCAACTGCGGAACTTAAGGAAGAATATACAGAAGACTGGGGGATTAGCAGGGCTATCTATATCAACCCTAACGACCTGAGTAATGATAAAGCAACAGCGCTTAAATTGTTTAGAGAACCAAAAAAGGAAAGTTACACCTATACCTATAATGAAGCCGGCACCTATACCGCCACTTTCATAGGTGAAACAAATAATGTCTATGGAAATAAAAAGGCGGTAAGGCAACTTAACATTACGGTAACCAACTGATTTATAAAAGCCAAATAGCTTAGATAGTATGATGACGAAAACCATTATTATGGGGATGTATTGTGTACTCCTTTCAATGGGTTTACATGCCCAACCTAAAGTAGATGTTCAAAAAGAAATTGAATTCGCCAAAGCACAATATGATTTAATGTTAAAAGCAAATACGGATATTACCAGGTTCCCCCAATCCATCAAAAAAGATGGAACATTAGATACCCGGAAATCAGAATGGTGGTGCAGCGGTTTTTTCGGTGGTTCATTATGGTACATCTATGAATACACTAAAGATAACAAGTGGAAAGAAGCTGCGGATAAATGGACGATGGCGGTAGAAAAAGAAAAGCACAATACTACCACACACGATTTAGGATTTATGTTGTATTGCCCCTTTGGTAATGGCTACCGCTTAACCAATAACGAAAAGTATAAAGAGGTTATGTTAACCGGCGCCGAATCCTTATCAACCCGGTTCAGTGAAAAAGTGGGATTGATAAAATCATGGGATGATTGGGGAAGATATAAAGGCATGTATAATTACGTGGTAATTATAGATAATATGATGAATCTTGATTTCCTGCTATGGGCGTCTAAAGTATCTAAAAATAAAAAATACTATGATATCAGTATAACACATGCAGATAATACCATAAAGAACCATTTCAGAAAAGATTACAGCTCCTATCATGTAGTATGTTATGATAAAGATAATGGAAAAGTGGTGGCAAAAAGGACAGCGCAGGGCGCTGCAGATGAATCGGCATGGGCCAGAGGTCAGGCCTGGGGATTGTATGGCTATACAATGATGTATAGAGAGACCGGACATAAACGGTATTTGAAACAGGCAGAAAAGATTGCAAAGTTCATTATCAATCATCCAAACTTGCCGGCCGATAAAATACCTTATTGGGATTTTAATGCACCTTATATCCCTAAGGAAGAGAGAGACGTTTCTGCCGCTACCATAATGGCTTCGGCTTTATTAGATCTTTCGACTTTAACAAACAAAAAGAAATATTATACTATCGCTGAAGAAATGTTGGTGAGTTTATCTGGCACAGCATATAAAAGCAAACCGGGCGAGAATCATAATTTTCTATTAAAACATTCTGTAGGGTCGAAACCGGAAAATTCGGAAGTAAATACTCCCATTATCTATGCAGATTATTATTATCTGGAGGCGCTAATAAGGTACAGCAAAACAAAGCTATAATAAACTAAACTAACCAATTCGACCATCCCCAAACAAAAAAAAATTTTGAGAGGGTATGGTATGGCCAGTCCATTCGTAAATGAAGACCGGATTATCCCGGTTTTTAAAAAAAAAAGCTAATAAAAAATACAGATATATGAATCACATAAGTCGCAAAGACTTCCTGAAACACTCGCTTGTTTTTGCAGGCTACCTGGCCGCCATTCCGGCTTTAGCCAGTTGCAGTAGCAAGAGAAACAGAACGATTCTTTTACGTTCATCGTGGCAAGTCGAAAATATCGGTGATATAGCGCACACACCCGGCGTGTTGGCACTGATAGAGAAATACCTGCCGCATGTAGATGTTCGCCTGTGGCCAAGTGACGTAAAGGCTGGCGTGGAAGAAATGCTCATGGCCAGGTTTCCTAAATTAAAGATCTTAAAATCAGAAGAAGAACAACAAAAAGCACTATCGGAGTGCGACTTTTTTCTTCACGGATCGGGCCCTTCTTTGTTAGGCAGAAACGAAATGCTTCGGTGGAGAGACACGGGCAAGCCATATGGAATTTACGGAATTACCTTTCCAGGTAATTATGGGTTTCAGGCACAGGATGGTACTTACAAGCCTGTAGATATGGAACTGTTCAATGGTGCCGCTTTTACCTATTTCAGGGATTCTGTGTCACTGGAATTTGCAAAACGACATGGCGCAAAATGCCCTATAATGGGTTTTTGTCCTGACGGTGCATTTGCCGTAGATGTGAGAAATGATAAAGCTGCTGATCTATTTCTGAAAGAGCATAAGCTGGAAACCGGAAAGTTTGTTTGTGTAATTCCCCAGCTTCGTTTTTCTCCATGGTGGGAGATCCCGTCAAAGCAATTGCCAGTTAATCAGGAAAAACACGCGTGGAATGAGAAGATGAAAGAACATGATAACCTCCCAATTCGAAATGCAATTATCGAAGTAGTTAGGCAAACAGATCTTAAAGTTTTGCTTGTTCCGGAAAATGAAACGCAAATCCGTATAGGCAAGGAAATGCTGTATGATCCCCTGCCAGAGGATGTTAAACCCCGCGTTATTTGGCGGGATAAATACTGGCTCACAGATGAAGCGGTTAGCACTTACGCCCGTTCGGCAGGGTTATTTGGGATCGAAATGCATTCGCCAATTATGTGTATAGCCCTGGGTGTACCGGCCATCGTTTGTCGCTTTACCGAGCAAACATCTAAAGGATATATGTGGCAGGACATTGGGTTAAAAGAGTGGCTGTTCGATTTGGATACAAAAGAAGATGTAGAGAGAATTGTCCCTACTGTGCTTGAGATGGTGAAAAATCCTGCAGCCTCAAAAGAAAAAGTAAAGAAAGCCCAGAAACTGGTAACTCAATACCAAAGGGATACAATGAAGATTTTAGAAGAATCTTTAAATGGTTAACCATAAAGAAATGAAAAAAACACAGTCTAAATCAGCTTATTATACGCACTTGTTGCTAAGGGCTAAAATTATTGTTATTACCGGTCTTTTAACTTTCAAGATTTCGGTATCAATTGCTCAAACGGCTCCTTTTAAACCTATTGATGAAAAGCGCGTTCAGGAAATTGAAGCAATGCTGACGGACAAACCCTCGGGTTTTGGCGAGCCTTATAATAAACGTAAAGTTTGGAATAGCCTCTTAAAATCAGGTGATTACGACCAGTTTTTACGGGCAATGAAAAATTACACCTTTCCCGCCTTTAGCAAGGACGATTATTTCTCTCTCTCAAACGGTAGTGCCTCTTCTTCAAACGCAGGTTTGACGATGATGCGAAAAAGAGCAGAAGGCTTGGCAAAAGTAACCTGGGCCGAATGCTTGCAAAACGAAGGGAAGTATACCCGAATGGTAGAAGAGGGCTTACGTGATATTATTAACCAAAAATCCTGGGTTTCGCCCCGCAGCGATCATGATTTTAAGAATTATAATGGAGTAGAGTATTCAGTAGAACTGACTTCCTCATTATATGCTCATACCATTGCCCAAACGCTTTATATGATGGGAAATAAGATAAGTCCCAAATTAAGAAAAGAGGCTATGGATGCTTTATATACAAGGATATTCAATCCAATACATCGCAAAATTAGCACACAGAATGATAAAAACGATTTTCTAACTGCAGATAACAACTGGAACCATGTTTGTTTGGCCGGATTGGTGGGAGCAGCGCTTACGGTAATCGAGGATAAGCATGAGCGAGCTGTATTTACATACATTGGAGAATATTATTCGAGAAATGGATTAGCCGGATTTAATGATGATGGATATTGTGTGGAAGGCGTAACTTATTACAACTACGGATTTGGACATTATATTTTATTGAGGGAAAGTATTTGGCAGGCTACGGGAGGAAAGATTGATCTTTTTGACGACCCAAAAGTTCAGAAGATTGCCCGTTATGCGCCGAATATTGAGATTATAAACGGAGTATATCCTGCTATTTCTGATTGTCGGGAAGGAGCAAAGCCTAGTGAGGAGATGATGATTTATCTCAATAGGAGTTTAGCGCTGGGGATAACCCAATATGACACCCTTACAAATAAAAGCGCAACTAGTAATAACCGCTTAAATGTAATGATGGCCTTCCCGAATTCATCCTCTAAGTCGCAGCCAGGAAAAAATATTCAAAAAGAAGGAGCAAAAATCCGCTCTCTTTTTGAACAAACAGGTGTGTTGGTCTGCAGGCCGCTACCAGGCTCTCCCGCTAATATAGGTGTGGCTCTTAAAGGCGGCCATAATGACGAATCCCATAATCATAACGATATCGGATCGTATACAGTTGTACAGGGAAATCAAATAATGGCTGGCGATCCCGGGGTAATCCCTTATGCAAGCAATATTTTCGATCCTCAGTACCGTTATACTTATAAAACGGTTGGATCGTTTGGTCACCCTGTTCCGCTTGTTGCAGGTACTCAGCAACAGCCGGGTGTCCAAGCCAGATCAAGAACTGTGCGTACGGATTTTACGAAGGAAAAAGATAATATCACATTGGATATTGCCTCGGCATATAATGTGCCGGGATTAAAGAAACTTGAACGCACCATGGATTACGACAGAACAGGTGCCGGGAGCATTACTTTTACAGATTATTTTGAATACGCTAAACCAGAATGGTTTGAAACTGCTATTTCCACTCGTTCCGAATGGAAGCAGACTTCTGATAGCACTCTGTTGCTGACAAGAGAAAATGAAAAAATGCTGGTTGCCTTTTCTTCTCCGGGTAACAAACTATTGCTAAAATCAGAGGAAATATCAGAAGGTGGTACGCCTTACACACGTATTGGTATTTCTGTCTCAAAACCAGTATCCGAAGGTCAGATTGTAATTACTTATAGACCGCAAAACTAAATTTAAGGTATGGACTTTTTAAATGGGGTTAACGCCCTCACTTTAGTTTTTATCGCCTTATTGGTATTTGCTATTGCTTATCGATTTTACGGGATTTTCCTGGCCAATAAAGTATTAAAGCTCAATGCTGCAAACGTAACCCCTGCCATAGAATTTTCGGATGGAAAAGATTATGTGGCCACTAACAGGAATGTACTATTTGGCCATCATTTTGCAGCCATAGCCGCTGCAGGGCCTTTAGTGGGCCCAGTGCTGGCAGCCCAGTTTGGTTACCTGCCGGGAGCCTTATGGATTTTGATAGGCTGCGTATTGGGAGGTGGGGTGCATGATATGGTGGTACTCTTTGCATCAGTAAGACATAAAGGAGAAAGCCTTGCAACCATAGCCGGAAAAGAAATTGGAACAGGGACCGGTTTGATAGCAGGAATAGCCATACTTTTTATCCTTATCCTTACTCTCGCCGGCCTTTCTTTAGCCTGTATCAGCGCCATGCATGAAGCTTCCTGGTCTTTGTTTACCGTTATAGCAACCATGCCCATCGCCGTGATCATGGGTCTCATCATGCGCTACCGGAAAGACAGCGTTACCCTCGCAAGTATTTTCGGGGGGATCATGTTGATCGCCTCTATAGTGGGAGGTCATGAGCTGATGCAGATCCCTGCCATTAGCAATATTTTTCACTGGAAGATAGAAACCATATCCATAGCGATAACAGTATATGGCTTTTTAGCATCCGTATTACCTGTTTGGTTATTATTAGTTCCAAGAGATTATCTATCTACCTATTTAAAGATAGGAACTATCCTTATGCTGACGATAGGAGTGATATTTGTACATCCAACACTGCAAATGCCTGCACTCACCCAATTCGTGAGCGGAGGCGGTCCGGTTATTGGCGGTCCTGTATTACCTTTTATTTTTATTGTTATTGCCTGCGGAGCGATCTCTGGTTTTCACGCCATTATTGCCACAGGAACCACTCCAAAAATGCTGACCAACGAAAAGGAAATTCTATTTGTAGGCTACGGAGCCATGCTTGTGGAAGGCTTTGTAGCATTGATGGCCTTGATCGCAGCCTGTACTTTAGTTCCTGGAGATTATTTCGCCATCAATACCCCAAAAGAGATGTATGAAAGTTTCATTGCCCTAAATCCAAATTTAAAGGCAGTAGACTTAGCCCATTTTAGTGAGAAGATAGGAGTAGAGTTGCAGGGAAGGACCGGGGGAGCAGTATCCCTTGCAGTAGGTATGGCCCATATATTTAATAAAATCCCTTATATGGATGACGTGATGGCTTACTGGTACAACTTCGCCATCATGTTTGAAGCGGTATTCATTCTGACAGCAATTGATGCAGGCACACGGGTAGGTAGGTTCTTTTTACAGGAGATGATAGGGAGGGTAATCCCCAGGTTCAATGATAAGAATTGGATGCCTGGCATCATCATCAGCAGTTTGCTGTTTACCTTTTCCTGGGGCTACCTGGTGTATACAGGGAACGTAAGCAGTATCTGGCCATTGTTCGGGATCAGCAACCAATTGCTGGCAGCCTGCGGTCTGATCGTTTGTACCACCATGCTCATCCGTATGAACAGGAAGAAGTACGCCCTTTCTGCTGCTATACCCGGGGTGTTCATGGCGCTCATTACATTCTGGGCAGGTTACGAGCAGGTGGTGAATATGTACATGCCCCAAGGCAAATATTTACTGGCTTTTCTGGCCTGCGTAGCCATGGTACTGATGTTCATCGTGTTTGTGAACTCCTTTAAAAGATGGTATCAATTGTCGAAAATGAAAGCAGATAAGGTGGATTATTATGGAGATACGGTAAAGGAGTTGGTGGAAAGGTAAAGAGTATAACAGGAATATTAATCAATGAAAAAAAAGCTGTCTCTCAATAAAAGTGATACGTCACTAACAAACAGTTGGATAATTAGCTAACGCTAAGCTTCAAGAACGCTCCGAAGCCTAAGCGACTCTTTAAATTAAGCTTAATATGTGCTGTTATTTATAATATTATCATAGAAGGTCTTTTCTTGTCAATATGACTTATTCGCCCTCGGATAAAATCGGTATCTCCACCGTTCCTTGGTTATCAGGCATTCGCAATTTTAAATCAGTAATCTTCGTTATCGAAAGGTAATCTCAATGGCATTCACATTATCACAAAAATACTGAAAACTTGTTTTTATCTGCTTTATTTGATTTCATCTGTGATCGTCATCCTATTCGTTTTTAAAAATGCCCTGTCATTAATATAAATCTCCTGTCTCTATGGAGGGGAGCATCCTGATATTATTCGTGACGATATCTCGCAGTCTCAAGCCCTTGCTGAGGCATATTGATTTACCACTGTTTCATTACTACTGATGTCATCTTGGGGGAATATTAGCTATGAGCTAACCTTTCGAATGACTTGCTCTTTGTGTTCTAAATGAACGTTTGTTTTCTAGTTTTTTTGTTTTCTTTGGAGTAAATTATAACTACATTTTTTGCGAATAGAGGCGTGGGTAGTGGGCTATGCTATTTTTTAAATATTTTTTAACATTCTTTTTAGGATGAATTTTTGTTTTTCTTCTTTTATTAATGCATGTTTGTTAAATGAAAGTAAAACGAAAGCCTTCTCCAATTTAAAGGCGGGTTTTTAACGAACGAATATGTTACCCAATCAAAGAAGAGAAAAAATCTTAGAATTACTAAAAGAAGACGGATCGGCAAAGGTTATTGACCTGTCAAAATTATTCAAAGTTACAGAGGTAACGATCAGGCAGGATCTGGAGAAGTTGGAAAAGGATGGCCTTCTGGTGCGTGAGCACGGGGGAGCTTATCTGAAAAATATCGAGGATCAGGTGAGAAGCCTCTCCTTAAGTCATCAGGAAAATCTTGATAAAAAGGAGAGGATTGCGAACAAGTGTCTGGAGTTTATTGAAAGTGGAGATACGATTATCCTGGATTCGGGTTCTACCACTACCGAAATTGCGAAAAAGCTTAAAGGCTTCCGTGATCTTACGGTTATTACAAATGCCCTTAACATCGCGATGATGTTAGGTGCCGAACCGGGAATCGAAGTTGTTGTAACCGGCGGAGAGTTTAAGCCGCCAACGCTTTCGTTGACAGGCCAAAAGGCAGCAGATTTCTTCCAGGGGATATTTGTTCAAAAATTGTTTCTGGCAACGGCGGGCTTGTCTCTGAAAGCAGGGCTTACATATCCGAGCATCAGTGATATTGTAGTAAAGAAGGCAATGATCGAAGCTGCTGAAACCACCTTTCTTGTCGCTGATTCGACAAAGATAGGTAAGAGTTCCTTCGCTAGCTTGGGGGCATTGTCGTTGATAAATTACGTCATCACAGACCCGGAAATAAGCGAGAGGGATAAGGTGGTTTTGGAAGAAAATGAAATCGAAATAATAATAGCGAAATAAAAAGATAGTTGAAGCATCGCAAGGCGTGTAGAAGGTCATAAAATTGGCTGATACCTGCTACGTGATAGCCTCTTTCCTGAAAATAATAAGTGAATGAGAAATAAGGTTAGTATAGGTGTAATTATAGGTAACAGGGATTTTTTCCCTGACAGGTTGGTGGCCGAGGCCCGTCTGGATATTATTGAGATTTTCAATAATCTAAATCTCAATCCAATCTTACTTGAAGAAAACGAATCCAAACTGGGAGGGGTCGAAACCTTTGGAGATGCACAGAAGTGCGCGCAGTTGTTTAAGAAACATGAGGATGAGATTATCGGGGTACTGGTATTGCTGCCAAATTTTGGTGATGAAAAAGGAGTGGCCGAGACGCTAAAGTTGTCGGGACTGAATGTGCCGGTGTTGGTACAGGCTTATCCCGACGACTTAGATAAACTTGATGTTGCCCGCCGCAGAGATTCCTGGTGTGGAAAGATCTCCGTTTGCAATAATCTTTATCAATACGGAATTAAATACAGCCTTACCAGTAAGCATGTAGTTCATCCAAAAGATGCCGCATTTGGCCAGGAGTTGTTAGATTTCGCAGCTGTATGTCGCGTTGTGAGGGGACTGCGCCGGGTAAGGATCGGAGCAGTAGGTGCCCGTCCGGGCGCTTTTAACACGGTTCGCTACAGCGAGAAAATATTACAGCGTAACGGAATATCAGTTACTACTGTCGACCTTTCTGAGATTTTAGGTCATGCTAACCGACTCACTAAAGACGACGCCGTGGTTAAAGCTAACCTCGACAAAATACTGGCTTATGCCCCTGCGGGTAAAACGCCGGATGAGGCTTTAATTCAAATAGCCAAATTGGACGTAGTGTTGAATCAGTTTATGATTGATCATGCGCTCGACGCGACCGCTATTCAATGCTGGACTTCTCTGCAGCAAAATTATGGCTGCAACGTATGTACCAGTATGAGTATGATGAGTGAAAATATGCTTCCCAGTGCCTGTGAAGTAGATGTAACCGGTACTCTTACCATGTACGCCATGCAATTGGCTTCTGGCTCGCCCAGCGCATTGGTAGATTGGAATAACAATTACGCGGATGATGAAGAGAAGTGTGTTCTGTTCCATTGTGGTAACTGGGCCAAATCTTTTCTGCCGGATATCGAAATAAGTACGGCCCCCATCTTAGGGACAACCGTTGGCGTAGAAAATACCTATGGCGCTCTTGCAGGGCGTACTCCGGCTTCTTCCCTTACATACGGAAGGATAAGCACCGATGACAGCAAAGGGATTATCAAAGCCTACATCGGCGAGGGTGCATTAACCGACGACACTTTGAACACTTTTGGCAATCGCGCAGTAGCTAAAATACCAGATTTACAAGGCTTGATGCAATATGTTTGCCGTAACGGATTTGAGCATCACGTGGTGATGAATGCCTCCAAAACAGCCGGAATTTTGAAAGAAGCATTGGGTAATTATATGGGATGGGAAGTTTATCAGCATAACTAAAAAAGATGATGACTGGCAGGGAATTGGAGTTGAGATCAAATTTGTACCGGCAAAAAATTTTAAAATACATTGTCGGCGCTAAGGCCGGGCATACCGGTGGAAGTTTATCATGTATCGATATTTTAAACGTTCTGTACAACTATGTTTTAAATGTCGACCCGAAGAACTTCGGGGCCGCCGACAGGGATCGGTATATTCAGAGTAAGGGACATTGTGTAGAGGCCTTATTCGTTGTTTTGGCTGATAAAGGTTTCTTTCCCGAATCGGATCTTGAAACTTTATGTAAGTATAAATCCCATTACATTGGTCACCCTACACGAAAGGTACATGGGGTTGAGCAAAATACCGGCGCTCTTGGGCATGGCCTGTCTTTAAGTGTAGGTACTGCCTTAGCGGCCAAGCTCGATAATAAGCCCTATCGCGTTTATACTTTGCTGGGTGATGGAGAACTTCCCGAGGGATCTAACTGGGAGGCGGCATTAACGGCATCTCACTATAATCTTGACAATCTCTGCGCCATAATCGACAAAAATTCCTTACAAATTACAGGCTCTACTGCCGATGTGTGTAATACAGATCCGATTGATGAAAAGTTCGAGAGCTTTGGATGGGAAGTTGAACACGTAAACGGACACAGTATTTCAGAATTAAAACAGGCTTTTGATTCTCTGCCGTTAAAAAAAGGCAAACCCAGTTTAATTATAGCACATACCGTGAAAGGAAATGGAGTGAGCTTTATGGAGAATCAGGTGAAATGGCATCATGGCGTTCCAGACGCGGGGCAATATGAAGAAGCAATTAAAGAGTTAGAACAAAAGAAAGCAGCAATACTATAAGATGGGAACAGTTGTAGAAAGTCAGGTAGTAAATGGCGTAGCAAATCTCGAGGTGTTTTCGAACACTTTACAGGAATTGGCACAGAGGGACCGGGATATCCTTGCGGTAACCAGCGATTCTCGCGGTTCGGGTAAACTGGTTCCTTTTGGCCAAAAGTTTCCCGATCAGATTATTGAAATAGGTATTGCAGAACAAAATCTGGTAGGAGTGGCTGCAGGGCTTGCGTCTGCCGGGAAAAAGGTTTTCGCAGTTTCGCCGGCTTGTTTTTTAACGGCCCGCGCGCTCGAACAAATAAAAAATGACGTGGCATACTCTGATAATCCTGTAAAGTTAATAGGGATTAGTGCAGGGGTTAGTTACGGCGCCCTGGGCTCAACGCATCATAGTTTACACGATTATGCGGTTTTGAGGGCAATCAATAATATGATCATCGTTGCTCCGGCAGATAACTTTGAAACCCAACAAGCAATCAAACAGGCGGCAGAACTTAACAAGCCCATATATCTCCGCTTTGGAAAAAAGCCAATGCCTTTACTGACAAATGACGAGAGTAACAGCTTTCAGTTGGGAAAAGGAAGAGTGATCACCGAAGGCGAAGATATAGCTATCATCGCCACCGGCGAAGCAGTTTTACCAGCCTTGCAAGCGGCTGAAAAATTGAAAAGTTCGCACGGGCTGAATGCCACTGTGGTTAGCATGCATACCATAAAGCCACTTGATTATGCACTTTTGAAACAGGTTGCCGCTAATACAAAAGCCTTACTTACCGTTGAAGAACATAGTGTTTACGGTGGCTTAGGCGAAGCTTGTGCATCTTACCTGCTGGAGAACCGTTACAGCAATCCATTTAAAATTATGGGCATTCCAGACGAATATACTGTCACCGGCTCGCAAGCTGAAATAATGAACCATTACGGGATTTCTGAGGCCGGCATTATAGCCGCCTCCCTGGATCTGCTTAACTTATAAACCCAAATAAATCTAAATAACCAATTATGAAACAGTTTAAACTGCTTGTTCTTCTGCTGATATTATTTGCAGGTTGTTCGGGAAATAACCAAAAATCTGATGAGCCTAAAAAGGTGGCAATAGTGGTTTCCACGCTAAATAACCCCTGGTTCGTCTTTTTGGCTGAAACCGCAGCAAAAAAAGCCAAGGAACTCGGGTATGAATCAAAGATTTTTGATTCGCAGAACAATACTGCATTAGAAAGTGATCATTTCGAAAATGCTCTTGCTTCCGGATATGACGCAATTTTGTTCAATCCAACAGATGCAGCCGGCTCGGTATCCAATGTAGAAAAAGCAAAAAAGGCTGAAATTCCTGTGTTTTGTATGGACAGGGAAATCAACTCCAGAACTGCCGCCACATCCCAGATACTGTCCGACAGTTATTCGGCCTGCGTAGAGCTTGGGAAGCTGTTTGTTGATACTCTTCAAAAGAAAGGACAATACGTTGAACTTCTTGGAATAGTTTCGGATAACAATACCTGGAACCGTTCGAAGGGATTTCATAGTGTTGTTGATAATTTTCCTAACCTGAAAATGGTGGCTCAGCAAAGCGCAGATTTCGACAGGAACAAGGCCATGGAGGTAATGGAGTCTATACTGCAGGCCCATCCGCAGATTGATGGTGTGTTTTGTGGTAATGATGCTATGGCGATGGGAGCTATCCAGGCTTTAGTGGCGGCGGGAAAGTCGCACGTTAAGGTATTTGGATTTGACGGCTCTGAGGATGCCGTTATTGCGGTAAGCGAGGGCAAATTAGCCGCAACCGCCATGCAGTATCCTAAAGATATCGCCGAAAAGGCTGCAACTTTTGCACATGAATATTTTGGAGGCAAAAGAGATTTTCCTCAAAAATTGCCTATAGCGGTTGATGTTGTTAATAAAAGTAATATCGACCAGTTTACTGCATACGGAAAAAAAGAATAAGCTATGTTGTCAGGTGGATTAAAATATGCGCTTATAGTTTTAGCTGTCGGACTGCTCGGCTATAATTCTGTTTATGTCGAAAGGTTGAGTGAATATAAATCCGGCGTTCAGAAAACGCTTGATGTAAAAGCCTATGCTCAGGAATATCTGTTCAAAAAAGTCCCTCAGTCTGTCGGCAAAGCTGTAAATATTACTGAACTTATTTCCAGGGTGTCGGGCAACCCTAAAGCGGTTTTTAATGCTGTTCCCGAATCAAGAAGAGCCGGAGATCAGCTCTATTTTTTGGTAAAAGGAGAGGCTGAGATTGTCGAAGTTGCTGAGGAATATGTTTTGTTGAACAGCTCCGGGGATTCTGTTAAGCTTAAAATCGCGACTGAATATATTTTCGGGAATGCTTCCAGGAACGCTGCGGGCCTCATTTCAGCAGATCAGTTTGACAACACCATGGATTTTAACAATGTATCAGAGGAGATTAACCGTTTGATACGTTCTCAAATTCTTCCCCCTTTTAAAAAGGAAGCCAGGAAAGGAGACACAGTGAATTTTATAGCGGCCCTGGAGATCAGAGAAACGGCCCCCAAACTGACCGATATCGAATTAATTCCTTTAAAACTTGTTATAAAGCCACATTAAGCGATATCAGAGTGTTAGTAGCAGAAAAAATTGGAAAGAGATTTCCTGGCGTAGTTGCCCTGGATGAAGTATCTATGGAGCTTTTAGCAGGGAAGGTTACTGCAATAATAGGCGAAAACGGAGCAGGGAAGTCAACCTTAATGAAAATTCTCTCGGGCGTATATCCCGAGTATGAAGGAAGAGTCCTCTATAAGGGCACGGAAGTTAAGTTTGCGAATCCCAAGGAAGCTCAGGAATGCGGAATTGCTATCATTCATCAGGAGTTAAATCTTATTCCGGATCTCAGTATTGCCGAAAATATCTATCTCGGCAGAGAGGTTACCAACGAATTTGGAGTGTTGAGAAAACGGCTGATGCGGGAAAAAACCCAGGAGCTTTTAGACAAACTAAAGCTGACGGTTAATCCGGATACACTTGTTCGGGATCTGAAAGTAGGCCAGCAACAAGTAGTTGAAATCGCGAAAGCGCTGCTGACAGACGCAGAGGTTATTATCATGGATGAACCCACTTCTGCAATAAGCGATCATGAAGTCGACATCCTCTTCGGAATTATCGAAAACCTCAGACGTGAAAATAAAGCCATTGTGTATATCTCTCATAAGTTGGATGAGCTGTTTCGCATTGCCGACCGCTATATAGTGCTTAGAGATGGCCGCGTTACCGAAGCCGGTGAGATGAAAGGTATCGACCACGATGCTATCATAAATAAAATGGTTGGCAGAGAGGTGAAAATGGTAAATAAGGGAAGCCGCGTTGTAGGGACCGAAAAGCTTCTCGAGGTAAACAGACTGTCATTGCGACCCCTGGATAGCTTGAAAAGAATGTTGCTGGATGATATTTCATTTCACCTTTTTCGCGGAGAAATACTCGGTGTGTTTGGTTTAATGGGCGCAGGAAGAACTGAACTTCTGGAGTCTGTTTTTGGATTGCACCCATCAAAATGTGTGGGAGAGATCAGTATTGAACAACATAAGATAAAGCTGCGCTCTCCTGAGGATGCAATTAATGCGGGTATCGCTTTAGTTCCGGAAGATCGCAAAAAGGATGGCTTGGTTTTAGGGCTGGATGTTAAAACCAATATCAGTGTAAGTGTTTTGGATCAAGTGAGTTATGCGGGCATTCTAAGCGACAAAAAAGAAGTTGATCTTGCTCAGCAATACATTTCGTCGTTGAGAATAAAAACGCCTTCCTGTAAAGAAAAGGTTAAGAATTTGAGCGGAGGTAATCAGCAAAAGGTAGTTCTGGCAAGATGCCTGGCCACCCGGCCGAAACTTTTGATGCTGGATGAGCCAACTCGCGGAGTTGATGCAAATGCGAAACATGAAATTTACAAGTTGATCTTTGAACTCTCTGAAGCGGGTTTAGGCCTTATCGTGGTTTCTTCAGAGCTGCCCGAGATTCTGGCCGTTTCAGATCGCATCCTTGTAATGTCAGAAGGGAAAATCACCGCAGAGTTCTCTTCCCATGATGCCAATGAAGATAATATTTTAAAGGCTGCTATTCCTAAAACAATTTAATTACAAACAACAAATGGATATTTCTCAATATCGTTCGAAACTTGCAAGATTTCAATCATCTATAGCGCTTTTTGTACTGTGTTTAGCTCTAAGTATTCTGTCTGATAAATTTTTAACTCCCGAAAATGGCTGGAATATTTTAAGACAAACCTCAGTTAACGTTTGTATCTCGGTAGGGATGACCCTGGTGGTTCTCACTGCGGGTATCGATCTTTCAGTCGGGGCTGTGCTCGCTCTTAGCGGTGCTGTTGCTGCAGGTCTTTTAAAAACTGGGATAGAGCTTCCCTCAAATGATCTTTTTGTCGGCTTTACCCTGCTTGGAACTATTGTAGTCGGCCTGATAACCGGCTCTTTCCTGGGTTTTTTTAACGGATGGGTGATAACGCGGTTTAAAGTGCCTCCTTTTGTTGCAACCTTAGCCATGCTAACAATTGCCCGTGGATTTACGATGCTATGGACCAAAGGGTATCCCATCTCCGGATTGGGGCCTAACTTTGCGTTCATTGGAACGGGCTGGTTTTTAGGTGTTCCGGTTCTCGTGTGGATTGCCCTTATAGTTGTGGTTGTTGCTGTTATTATCTCGAATAAGACAGCATTTGGACGATACATTTATGCTATAGGTGGAAATGAGAGCGCTGCAAAGCTGTCCGGGATCGATATCGGTAAGGTAAAAGTTCTGGTTTATACTATCGCAGGTGCTCTTGCTGCAGTGGGGGGCATTATGGTAACGTCCAGATTGGATTCTGCTCAACCAAATGCCGGTATGGGTTACGAACTGGATTCTATAGCTGCGGTAGTAATCGGAGGAACCTCACTTTCAGGAGGCCGTGGATCGATTATGGGAACGGTGCTCGGAGCACTTATCATCGGAGTATTAAACAACGGGCTCGTATTACTCGATGTATCGCCCTTTTGGCAGCAAGTTGTTAAAGGCCTGGTTATCCTTCTGGCAGTAATAATTGATAAAGTAAATTCTAAGGCAGAGTAATCTATGCAAAATTCACTCATACTAGCGATAGACCAGGGGACAAGCAGTACTAAAACTATAGTATTCGACAATAAAGGTGCTGTTTTAGCAAAAACCACCGAGGCCCTGGTTACCAATTACATGGAGAGTGGTTGGGTGGAGCAGGATCCGGATGAGATTTATAAGAATGTAATATCGTCGGTTGAAAAATGTGTCGCGGAATTTCTGTCAAATGGTGGGAGTCTTGCCGATATTAAAACCTGTGGTATTTCGAACCAGAGAGAAACTTTCGTTGTGTGGGATAAGGCTGGAAACCCATTATATCCGGCGATAGTATGGCAATGCAAAAGGTCAATTAAAGTTTGTTCGGAACTTAAAAGAAGGGGTCTTGAGGGGATGTTGAAACACAAGACAGGACTGATCGTGGACCCGTACTTTTCGGCAAGTAAACTCATCTGGTTAAATGAAAATAATGCGGAGGTAAAGAATGCAATTAGCGGTGGCGAGGCTTTTTTCGGAACAGTTGATACCTGGTTGCTTTATAAGTTAACCAACGGCCAGAAGTATCTTACAGATTATAGTAATGCGTCACGTACCTTATTGTTTAACCTTCACAGTTTGCAATGGGACTTAGATATTGTTGAGACTTTCGGCCTTACTGGGATTAACCTTCCTGAACCGAAGCCATCTGCGTATAATTTTGGTTCATCCTCGTTTGAAGGGATTTTTGCAGAACCGCTTTCTATTTCCTCAATGATCGGGGACTCGCATGCTGCAGCTTTTGGCGAAGGATGTTTCTCGCCCGGCACTGCTAAAGCAACTCTGGGTACGGGTTGTTCGGTTCTGAAAAATATTGGCCCGGTCTCAAAGTCCTCTGAGTCTGGAATGATTACTACCATTTGCTGGAGCACCGAAAGCAGAGTAGATTATGCCCTGGAAGGTGTTATCGTTTCCTGCGGATCAGTTATCGAATGGTTAAAAAATGAGTTAGCCTTGTTTTCAGATAGCAGGCAGACCGAACTGATGGCGAATGAGGTAGCAGATAATAACGGAGTTTATATTGTTCCTGCATTTAGCGGATTGGGCGCGCCCTACTGGGACATGACCCGAAAGGCATCTATTCAAGGTTTAACATTCGATTGTACCAAAAATCACATCGTGCGAGCTGCGCTTGAAGCAATTGCGTTTCAGATTAAAGATGTTTTGGATGCAATGCAAGCAGACACCGGAGTGCAGATAAATCAATTGATGCTTAACGGGGGGATGACTTCAAACACCTTTGTGCTCGAATTCTTGGCAGACCTCTTGGATTGTACGGTGGTTAATGGAAAAATGCCTGACGTATCAGCGCTGGGTGCGGCTTATCTTGCCGGACTCGGAATAGGGATATTTGGTAGCATTGATGATATAAAGGAATTACACGGACAGAAACCAATCATTGAATCGGGTAAGTACAAAGCCAATATTCAGCGCTATTACCAGGGATGGAAAGCTGTGATTGAGGAAAAAGCTGTTCTAACTGGTTTGGGCGAATGAAGATGGTCGCCTCTTTGGTCATCTGATACGAAAAACCCCCTGTCCTTACAGTAAATTACTTGCCGTTTTGCAACTGCGATATGTTTGAATAAGTGTCTATGTTTTTTACCCTTTATATTAATTCGTCATATAAAAAGTCGGTTACCTCTTTGGGGCCGGCTTTTGTTTGTTGAACCGATCTGATGCAAGATATATCATACAAGAGAAGTGTATAAACGATTTAAAATAATACATACAGTGATAAGAATTTTTATTGCTTTACTTACGATGATTTCGGTTACAGCTACGTTTGCACAGCAAAAGCCAGATAAAACACGAGTGATCGTCACTTCAGACGGAGAGATTGATGACGAATGCTCTATGGTCCGGTTTTTACTATATGCTAACGAATGGGATATTGAAGGCATCATTACCTCCAGTTCACAGTACCACTGGCAGGGACACAGGTGGGCAGGCGACGACTGGCTAAACCCCTATCTTGATGCTTATCAAAAGGTTTATCCCAACTTAATTAAACACGATAAAGGGTATCCGACACCTCAATATCTCCGCGAACGTGCAGTATTGGGAAATGTCAAAGCTCAGGGAGAGATGGATGAAATTACCGCAGGCTCTCAACTGATAGTAAAAGCATTGCTTGATAAGAGTGATCCACGCCCGGTTTGGCTACAGGCCTGGGGCGGAACCAATACCATTGCCAGGGCTTTGAAGACCATTGAGCAGGAACATCCGCAGCGTATGGCCGAAGTCGCCGGAAAGATGCGCTTTTTCTTCATTTGGGAACAGGACTCCACCTATCAATCTTACATTCGCCCTCACTGGGGCAAATATAATGTCGAAACCATTATTTCGGACCAGTTCTGGGCAGTTGCTTACCAGTGGAATAAAATATTGCCTGAAGACAAGCAAGCCTATCTCAAGGCCGACTGGATGAAAGCAAATATCCTTGAAAATCACGGTCCGTTATGTTCGCTCTATAAGTCGCACGTACCAGGAAGTCACGGCCTGGCGGGCGATACGAACTTTCAAGAGGGAGATTTTCGGTCAGAAGGCGATTCACCAGCATTTATGCATTTTATCAATACCGGTTTACGAAGTACCGAGTCGCCGTCATTTGGGGGCTGGGCGGGCCGATATATCAAAGTGCGGGAGAATACCTGGCTGGATCCGGTGCCGGAATCGGGGTATCAGTATCCCAAGGGAAGATGGTTTACAGGAACAGGCTGGGGAAGAAAATATATGCGGGAGACATATCCCAAAAATCAGGACCTGATGTACAAGTACTTTGACCCCATTGTACGCTGGGCTGACGATTTTCAGAATGATTTTGCCTCCCGGGCCGACTGGTGTGTCAAATCCTACAAAGAGGCCAATCATCCTCCGGTTGTTAAACTGAGCCATGCGCTGGATAGAAAGGCAAAGCCCGGCAGCAAAATTCAATTGAGCGCTAAAGGAACAACAGATCCGGATGGTGACAAACTGAACTATAGCTGGTGGCAGTATGAGGAAGCAGATACTTATAAAGGAGCCGTCACCATTGAGAATGCGACTCAGCAGGTTGCCTGGTTTACAGTGCCTAAAGATGTGGTTACAGGAGAAGCCATTCATATTATCTGCGAGGTAAAAGATAACGGTTCGCCGCAATTAACAAGATATCAACGCGTAATAGTGAAGGTGCAATAATTAAAAACTGAACTTTAAAGATATCCAAATGAAGAAAATCATTTTTTCAGGTCTAGTATTACTTACAGGAGTCAACAGTTTTGCCCAGCAACTTGCATTTCCCGGCGCAGAAGGGTACGGAAAGTTTACCGTCGGTGGCAGAGGGGGAAAGGTTTACGAAGTAACGAATCTAAACGACAGAGGAGAAGGAAGCTTACGGGCTGCTGTAGAAGCGTCCGGTCCGCGAACTGTTGTTTTCAGGGTGTCGGGTAATATAGAGCTCGAAAGTCCGGTAACCATTGAAAATCCATACGTTACTATTGCGGGTCAGACCGCGCCCGGCGATGGGATATGTTTGAAAAATCACCCTCTTGGTATCAATGCCGATCAGGTTATTGTCAGATACATCCGGGTACGACCCGGCGATGTATCCGGTAAGGATTACGATGCGGTTTCCAGCAGGTACACGAAGAATATCATATTGGATCATATATCAGCGAGCTGGAGTATCGACGAAGCTTTTTCGATTTACCATTGCGACAGTATTACGGTTCAATGGTGTTTGATTTCTGAAAGTTTGTACGGATCAAACCATGTAAAAGGAAGCCATGGATTCGGGGGTATTTGGGGTAGCAACTATAGCAGCTACCATCATAATTTGTTGGCACACCATAGCAGCCGTAATCCCAGGATGGCATCTGGTGCTGGCTATACCGATTATAGAAACAACGTTATTTATAACTGGGGCTATAACAGTCTGTATGGGGGCGAGGCTCAGCAAAAAGGAGCTAACCTGGGGAAGTTCAATTTTTCGACCTTTAATGTTGTGGCTAATTACTATAAACCAGGCCCGGCTACAAGAGCCGGAGAAATATCTTACCGGATTGCCAACCCAGGGGCCAGAAACGAAACCGATGACTTTGGCGAATGGTACATAGCGGATAATGTTGTGGTGGGCAATCCAGCGGTCTCGGCCAATAATTGGGAAGGAGGCGTACAAACAAAAATCTCTTTCGAAAGAATTAAACTTGATAAGCCCTGGCCATCTATGCAGATCGGTCAACAAAGCGCTGAGGGTGCGTATCAGTTAGTACTCGAAAATGCGGGAGCCACTTTACCCCGGAGAGATGCCGTCGATTCCAGAGTTGTAAGTGAAACGAAGGGCGGTTATGCTACCTATGGCGGAGGATACAAGGCGGACCAGAAAGAGGGAGCTCTCTCGGGGAAATCAGGCATTATTGATTCACAGAAAGATGTTGGCGGATGGCCTGAGTTGAAAAATTCGCCTGCACCAGAAGACACCGATCATGACGGGATGCCAGATGCATGGGAAAGTAAAAATGGCCTTAATCCAAAAAGCCCCGACGACAGAAATAAAGTAGCTGCTGATGGCTATACCATGCTGGAGAAGTTTCTTAACAGCATTAAGTAAAAGTAAGATATTGAGTTTAATATGTTAAAAATTAAAATGCGCCTTAGGCTGACTGTCATGATCCTGTTCCTCGCTGTATCTGCGAGTGCATTAGAGAAAAATCGTTTGTTTGTACTTACGGATATTGGTGGTGATCCTGATGATCGCATGTCAATGGTGCGGCTCATGACCTATGCTAATCATTTTGACATCGAGGGACTTGTCGCCACTTCCTATGGAAGCGAGTACCGGATTTCTCCGGAATATCTTCACGAAATAATAGCTAATTACGGAAAGGTTCGTGATAATCTGGAACTGCATGAAAAAGGGTATCCCACCGCAGCATATCTACGGGAGCGCATTTCACAAGGACTATCACTGGATGGAATGCAGGCCGTTGGCAAAGGGAAGGACTCTCCCGGCTCCGAACTGCTGATACGTGCTGCAGATCAAAAAGACGACCGGCTTTTATGGGTAACGGTATGGGGTGGTCCCAATGTTCTTGCTCAGGCGCTCTGGAAAGTACGAGCCACAAGATCTCCGAAGGAACTGGCTAAATTTGTGGCCAGGTTGAGGGTGTACGCCATATCAGATCAGGACGACAGCGGTCCATGGATACGTAAAGAGTTTCCTGAACTTTTCTACATTGTAACTCCGGGCGTCAATGCCGGCGGCGGTTTCCATCATGCAACATGGATCGCTATCGGCGGAGACAAATTTCATGGTCGCTTCGACGGAGCCGACTTTTCGTTGGTGACCAATGAGTGGCTCGACAGAAATATCCGTAGCAAAGGGCCGCTCGGAGCTGTTTATCCCCGTTGGGAGTTTATGATGGAGGGCGATACACCTTCGTTTTTTCATCTGATCAATAATGGTCTGAGCAATCCCGAACGTCCGGATTGGGGAGGCTGGGGCGGTCGTTATGAACTATACACACCAAGGAAAGAAAAATGGTTTTTGGAACCAGAAAGCCGCCCCATCTGGACCAACGTGCAGGATGAAGTATTAGGTAACGATGGCGAATGGCACACCAGCAATCACGCCACTATCTGGCGCTGGCGTTCTGCCTATCAAAATGATTTTGCCGCTCGTATGGATTGGACCATTAAAGCCTACGATGAAGCAAATCATCCGCCGGTTCCAAAGCTTGATCATCCAAAAGAGATAACTGCCCGTCAGGGCGAACGTGTTAACCTTAGCGCTGTTAGTTCATCCGATCCTGACGGTAATGCACTTTCTTATGAATGGTTTTGCTATGGAGAGGCAGGTACACGGGCAATGTCGAACTCTCGTACAGGTGCGGTGTTAGATATTGAGAATTTTGACCAGCCGAAAGCCTCATTCATTGTTAAAACAAACCGTGTAATGTCGCCAGGAACGGGTACCATACATGTTATTCTTGCCGTTACTGACCACGGTACGCCCCGGCTAACCCGCTATCAGCGTGTAATAGTTAATGTAGTTCCATAGCTAGCAGGAGAGATATTAACAATGTATGTAAGAATGAGGGTACAAAAGATTGAGTCTTCGGAAAATATTATGTAATTCGTAGAGAATTAACCTAATCAGCTTAAAAAGCATGCAAAACATATCCAATTATGTATAAGTATCGGTTAGTGTTGATTTTATTACTGTCCATGAGTTCATTTGCCTCGGTGGGTCAGAATCCTGTGCCGGTCAAACCCCGCATTATAGTCAGCACAGACATTGGCGGCACCGACCCCGACGACAATCAGTCGATGATCCATCTACTAATGTATAGTGATAAGTTTGATATTGAAGGTCTGGTATCTTCACCATCATACGGAGATGGCAAAAAGGAGGAAATTCTGCGCACTATCGATCTTTATGAGAAAGATCTTCCTAAAATGAAAACGCACATCAAAGGGATGGCTACTCCTGATTACCTGCGTTCAGTAACTAAACAAGGTCGTAAAGGCGGGGCTCCCTATCTCGGCTACACAACTGCAACGGAGGGTTCTAACTGGATTATTAAAAAGGCTAACGAAAAAAGTAACCGGCCGTTGTGGGTGCTCGTTTGGGGTGGCCTCGATGACTTAGCACAGGCCCTGCACGATGCTCCCGAAATTCAAAACAAGATTAAAGTGTACTGGATCGGTGGCCCCAACAAAAAATGGAGTACCAACAGTTATGCCTATATAGCACAAAACTTTTCCGCTCTTTGGTTTATAGAATCTAATGCTGCCTACAGAGGCTTTTTTTCTGCCAATTCAACGCCGGAAAAACTGAGCGGTAAAAATTATTATGCCAATTATATTCGTGGAGCAGGTTACCTGGGCAAAGACTTTAAAAACAACCGCTACGAAGGTAACGTCAAAATGGGCGATACGCCTACATTACTTTACCTGATGGACGGCGATCCGGATAATCCGATGAGGGAAAATTGGGGAGGGAGCTATGAAAAACTCAGCCGCAGTCCGAGAATAGTTTATAACCGTAATACTACCCTGGCCGATACAGTACCGGTATACTCAATAGTTGAATTCAGCTTCAAAGGGCCAGAGGTGAATATACCGGTAGATTCTGCATGTTTTACGATGGCTGTAAGCAACCAAAAATGGGATGGATTTTACCTTGGTAGCGGAAACTATGCGGTAAGGTACGCGCCAAAACAGAAGGAAACACTCACGTATAAAGTAACCTCAACCATTCCGGGCTTTCAGGAGCATAGCGGAGCATTAGTGGTAAGTAATAGCTGGCCGGGTGAGCAATATCCTACAGATTATTATTTAGGAGCTAGCTGGTTTACAGATAAGCCAGATCCCGAGTTGTTTGACGGCTTATGGCAGGGCGCCAAAACAGTGCTTAAATGGCGTAACGATGTTTTACTGGATTGGGCAAAACGCTGGAAATGGCTTGCGGAAAAATAAACGGGATTTGATTTAAATCCGGCTGCAACCGGGAAGATGCCATTGATTTTTCAATGCTAAGGGATTAAAAATTTAATATGATGAAAAGGATATTTTATGGACTTGTTTTTTCTGTGTTACTGCAATCTGTTACTGCACAGCAACTTGCTTTTCCGGGCGCCGAGGGTTTTGGTGCTTACGCGAAAGGCGGACGTAGCGGAAAGGTTATTTACGTAACCAATCTGGATGATAGTGGCCCCGGTAGTTTGCGATGGGCTGTGGATCAGGAAGGTCCGCGTACCATTGTGTTCGGAATATCCGGAACTATTGAACTTAAAAGCAGGTTGAACATCAACAGACCCTATATCACCATTGCCGGACAAACCGCACCAGGAGAGGGTATTTGCCTAAAAGGTGAGACCCTGCAGATCAATACACATGACGTCATTGTCCGGTATATCCGTGTTCGTCTGGGTGATGGTTTGCATGGGCAGGGTAGTTTGCAGGGAAAGGACGCCATTAGTATTTCGGAAGGTCATGATATAATTGTGGATCATTGTTCGGCAAGCTGGAGCCTGGATGAAATATTGTCAACGTCTACCAGGAAGCCGGATCTTACCAGGGTGACCGTACAATGGTGCTTTATCACAGAAGGCCTTAATCCGGACAACCACGGTTTTGGTTCACTGATTCGCGGAACAGGTGGGGCGAAGTATAGCTACCTTCACAATCTTTATGCGAATAACAGGGGTCGGAATCCTCGTCCCGGCAACTATGATTCTAATCCGCACGACAAGGATCCACAGGGATTGCTGCTCGATTTCAGGAACAATGTTATCTATAACTGGGGAGGAGGACATGCTGGTTATAACGCCGATAAAGTAAGTGTTACAAACCTCAATTATGTAAACAACTACCTGGTTCCCGGAGCGGATTCTAAAACCGAAGGATTTGCATATTCTGAAGGTTCGCCTTATAACCGCGGCTATTTTGCGGGGAATTATTATAATGGCAAACTTCCTGGTAACCCATGGAGTGTGGTAAATTTTCCAAAAAGCTGGACGACCGAACAAATCAGCGCTTACAAGCAGAACAAGCCATTGGGAACGGGGGCGTTGGATTCAGAAGATGCAGAGACTACATATAAACGTGTGCTTGAAAGGGGAGGAGCAATTTTACCCAAACGGGATGCTGTTGATTCCCGTATAGTGAATGATATCCGGCGCCGAACAGGGAAGATCATCAAATCTCAGAACGATGTTGGAGCCTGGCCAAAACTAAGTTCAGCGACTCCACCTGCTGATACAGACCATGATGGGATGCCTGATAAATGGGAAAAGGAGAATAGCCTTGATCCGAAAAATCCGGAAGACCGGAATAAAATAACTGAAGATGGCTACACGATGCTTGAAAAATATATTAACAGCATTCATTAACACCCATAATGATGAATAAGATTTTGGTTGTTCTGTTTACATTCGTCATCAGCGGCACGTTTGCTCAGCAGCAGGCAGTTAAGACACGTGTGATCATCACGTCCGACGGAGAGATTGACGACGAATGTTCTATGGTACGCTGCCTGCTGTATGCTAACGAGTGGGATATAGAAGGAATCGTAACTTCCAGTTCACAGTATCACTGGCGGGGCCACAAATGGGCAGGCGACGACTGGATGAATCCTTATCTGGATGCCTATGAGAAAGTATACCCTAACCTGATTAAACACGACAAAGGCTATCCTACTCCACAATACCTTCGGGAGCGAACTGTGCTTGGGAACGTAAAAACAGAGGGCGAGATGGATGAGGTAACAGCCGGTTCGCAGCTTATCGTAAAAGAGTTGCTCGACAAAAGCGACAGTCGCCCGGTTTGGCTGCAGGCTTGGGGCGGCACTAACACCATTGCCAGGGCACTCAAAACTATTGAGCAGGAACACCCGGAACGCATGGAGGAAGTTGCTGCTAAAATGCGCCTTTATTTAATCTGGGAGCAGGACTCCACCTATCAATCGTATATCCGCCCGCATTGGGGTAAATACAAGATTTTAACCATCAACTCCGACCAGTTTGAAGCAATCGCTTATCGCTGGAAAGACACTCAACCCAAAGAAATACATCGCTTTTTTGAAGGTGCATGGATGAAGGAAAATATCCTGAACAACCACGGACCGCTCTGCTCACTTTACAAAGCTCACACCAAAAGTGACAAAGGTTTTGCTGAGGGCGATTTCCGCTCGGAGGGCGATTCGCCCGCTTTCATGCACACCATAGTTACCGGCTTACGCAATCTGGAAAACCCCGATTGGGGCGGATGGGGCGGCCGTTATATTAAGGTTCGTGAAAATACATGGTATGATCCTGTGCCGGAAAAGGGGTATATATACCCTACGGGCCGCTGGTATGGAAGCAACGGATGGGGCAGAATGAGTTCAAAAAGAGGCGCCACAGCAGAAACAGATAGTAATCATCGCGCTTATTTTAAACCTATCTGGCGTTGGTCTGAGGCCTTTCAAAACGACTTTGCTGCAAGAGCAGACTGGTGTGTAAAGCCATATGAGGAAGCTAATCATGCACCTGTACTAAAGTTGCGTGGGGATTTGGATCGAAAAGCAGAGCCTAATGATAAGGTTAAATTAAACGCTAAGAAAACGAAAGATCCTGATGACGATAAGCTTAGCTACCGCTGGTGGCAATATGTTGAAGCAGACAGCTACCAGGGCGGAGTAAGCATTTCGAATGCCAATAGCAAAAAAGCTTCTTTCACCGTTCCATCCGACATTAAAAAAGGGGAGACGCTTCATATTATTTGTGAGGTAAAAGATAATGGCACGCCACAGTTGACCAGGTATCAGCGGATAGTATTAACTGCTGAATAATGGGCATGCCAATTCATAAACGATTATATTTTCCGGCTTTTTATCAATTTTAACAATCATATCTCAATAAAAATTATGAGCCCCTTTACTTATACTCACTATTCAATTTTGAAGGAAAAAAATCTCTCTGCGATAACGTGCAGACTCAAATCACTTCTAAGTTTTTTACTCCCTATTTTTCTTTCTGCCAGCTTATTCGCACAGGAGACTACTCCTGGCCGGGTACCGAGTTATCCCGTTCCGTATGAATTCCCTACTACAGACAGCATTAAAGGAGTGCTTCAGCGTGTCCGCTCGTATTATGAAGCGACAAGTCCGCAAACGATCGTCAATTCCAAAACCGGAGAAAGAATAAAAGATTTTACGTCGTTCAACCCGCTGGCAATCCCTTCCAAAGGTTTCGCAAGTGAATGGTCGTACACACACGGTGTGGTGTTGTCTGCTTTCGACTATATATCAAAGGTAACAGGCGACGAAAGCTACGCTGCCCTTAATACCAGGTTTTACAACTATGTGGTGGATAACTTGCCTTACTTTGAAAAGGCTACTACGATAAAACCGGGGGAAAAAATAGGCAGCTGGGGACGTATTCTCCATTTTGAGGCGCTCGACGATTGTGGCTCCATTGGCGCGGCGATGATCAAAACCTATCAAAGGAATAAAAACGGTAAGTATCTTCCGGTTATAAACAGGGTAGACGAGCATGTTTCCAAAAATCAGTTCCGCTTAACCGATGGAACTCTGGCTCGTAATCGTCCGCAGTATCAATCAGTTTGGGCTGATGATATGTATATGAGTGTCCCCTTCCTCACTAATATGGGAGTGTTAACAGGGAAGAAGAAGTATTTTGATGATGCCGCAAAGCAGGTGCTGCAAATGGGCGACAGATTGTATGTTCCCGGGAAAGAATTATTCGATCATGGCTGGAACCTAACTTCAGCCGCTTACGACCCACGGTTCTACTGGGGCCGTGCCAACGGCTGGTGTTTGATGGCGATGGCAGAGCTCTTAAGTGCGATGCCCAAAGATCATCAGAGCCGGGATAAGATCCTTCATCTTTACCGCTCGATGGTGCGAAGCCTAGCCAGTC
The DNA here is from genome assembly GCF_024436395.1 of Paradesertivirga mongoliensis. Classification (GTDB taxonomy): domain Bacteria; phylum Bacteroidota; class Bacteroidia; order Sphingobacteriales; family Sphingobacteriaceae; genus Paradesertivirga; species Paradesertivirga mongoliensis. Next base: position 382,193 of record NZ_JAFMZO010000004.1, read on the forward strand.
TGCAGGACGGTACGGGGCACTGGCACAACCTGCTCGACAAACCCGATACTTATCTGGAAACTTCCTGCACAGCTATGTTTACTTACGCCATTGCAAAAGGCATTAATGAAGGATGGATCAGTCATGTTTATGGTCCGGTAGCGCTTACCGGCTGGAATGCAATTACCACCAAGGTTCTTCCCAATGGCGCTGTTGACGGCACCGTCGAGGGTACTACATTTGCCCACGACAATACGTACTATTACTACCGGGGAAAGAGTACGCAGGCTACACATGGGTATGGACCGGTCCTTTATGCCGGTGCCGAAATGATTCGCCTGCTACAGAATGAGAAGTTGGAGATTCTGAAAGCAAAACCAAACGCGGTTAACAGCACCTATCATTTTCTCCTGAAAAGTGAATGGCCGAAAAAGTGATGGCATACTTTGGGGCTGAATATTATGCGGTCGCAACGTTATAAAACGTTTTTTAGAAAAAGAAGGCATGGGTCCTGATGAACTGAAAAGAGCAGGCCTGGGACTGTTGGCAATGGACGAGGCTTTTGATGAGTTGGAATTCCCTAAACGTAAATGGCTTTAGGGCTGGAACGTAGGAACTCCCGGACTTCAGGGGGAGACGATTACATTAAAGAATGGAGAGAAAGATGCCTGGCCGATATGGTAAAAAGAGACAGTACCATCTTTCTGTATTTGCCTGGAGCATCGGTAACGAAGTAGATTATCCGAACGATCCTTATTCGCACCCTGTACTTGATGGGAACCGCGAAGGCGGCTTTACACAGGCCATGTATAGCGGCTACAAAAAAGATGCTTCCGATGCCATGCGTTTGGGTGATATTGCAAAGCGGCTTGCTGCAGTAGTAAGGAGATACGATACGGCCGGTAACAGCTGGCTTGGCCGGTGTAGCCATGTCGAACGAGACGGAATATCCCGGAGCACTAGATATTGCGGGCTATAGTTATACCGAGAGCCGCTACATTCAAAATCATAAACGTTATCCGAAACGTTTCGACAGTTCCTCTGGACCGGAATCTACTACCTGTGCGAGTCTGGCCGCTGGCCATCAGGCGGGTTCTATATTCAATAAGATATGGGTAAACCAAGCAATGCAGGCTCCCCGATTTGGTCATTTACAATCAGGTACTCTCTCATCGAGTCCTGAGGATAGATTGAGACCAGTCATATGAACGCGTCAGATTGCCCCAGTTGACAACCTAAATTCCAGGAGTCTGGAAATTTATCTAAAGCTTTCAGGCTGCTTATCTAAAGACTGATTTGCCATCTCGGCGATAGGTTTTGCGGATGCAGCTGAGTAATTTTCTTATCGTTTTTTAGCCCCCCCTCAATATGTGGGTTTCCCCCCTTTTGCTTCCTTACTGTTCCTATAAATTTGGATCATTAGAAATGGATTACTCAGTTCTTAACATGAGTATGAGTTCTTGAGTAGCAAAATTATTAAACCGTATTCAAACTAAACTTAATTAAAATGGAACTAATTGTAAGCAGTAGCATCTTCCACCCGGGGGTCTAAAAGATTCTCAACCTAATCAGAAACCAAATTATTGTTCAACTAACCAAGTACTAAATGAAGAAATTATTACAGAAAAAAGTTTCGCGGATTCTTGCGGTATTAACCTTATATGCTTTGATAGGAACAGACGCGTCTGCTAATGTCTTGGCCACAATGAGTTCCGCTCAGGATATTAGAATTAAGGGAACGGTAACCGATAACAATGGTGACCCCTTGATAGGAGTGAGTGTAAAAGTAGAGAACTCACAAGCCGGAACAATCACAAACGTTAACGGAGATTTTGAGTTCAGTGCTCCTGAAACAGGCATCTTGATATTCTCTTATATAGGATTTATGTCAAAAAAGATCCCGATAAATGGTAGAACCACTATCAATGTCAGCTTAGTACCCGATACCGAAAGTTTGAAAGAAGTGGTGGTGGTTGGGTACGGAACTCAAAAGAAAACTACTCTGACGGGAGCCATATCTACCATAGACAATAAACAACTCGTTCAGTCTCCGGTCGCAAATATCAGTAATTCGCTGGCAGGCAGGCTTTCCGGAATAGTAGCTGTTCAGCAAAGCGGAGAGCCCGGGCAAGACCAGTCGCGGATTAAAATCCGGGGTATCGCTACATTATCTCAGGGTTTTGAATCGGATCCTTTGGTGATAGTAGATGGAGTGGAAAGAAACATGAATCTTTTAGATCCCAATGAAATTGAGACAGTCAGCGCCCTTAAGGATGCATCGGCTACTGCGGTTTTTGGAGTGCGGGGGGCAAACGGCGTTATTATTATTACAACCAAAACTGGCAAGATAGGGAAGCCTCAGATAAGCTATTCATCGAACTTTGGTATGCAGAATCCTACCCAGCTTCCAAAACTTCTGAATAGTTATGATTACGCTACGCTTAGAAATGAAGCGCAGAAGAATATGGGACAAGCCCCTTATTTTTCATCCCAGGATCTTGAGACGTTTAAGAATGGAACGGATCCGATATTCCACCCGAATGTAAATTGGTTTGATGCGGTTTTAAAACCAAGCTCATTTCAACAGCAGCATAATTTTAATATTGGCGGGGGAGATAACAATACGAAGTACTTTATTTCTTTGGGGTATTTTGATCAAAACGGCTCATATGACGTAGGCGAGTTACAGAAAGAGTATTCTGCTAACCCCCGGTATAAACGGTATAATATCCGGTCGAACTTTGATGTCAATTTTACTAAAGACTTTTCTGCTTCGATCAAACTTGGCGGTCAGATTGCCGACGTAAATTATCCTGGAGTTCCGGCTGGCGAAATATTTTTTAGAGTGTTGAACACCAACCCTATGATGAACCCGGGAGTGGTTGATGGGAAATTGATAAGCAGTGTGGATGGTCTTCCAAGCTCTTCCGGCAATCCCCTTGGCTTCCTCGCTACAAGCGGGTACCAGAATAATTTTAATAGCACCATAAACACCAATATAGGCCTGCAGCACAAACTGGATTTCATTACCTCCGGGCTGAAAGTGAGAGGAGCCTTGGCTTACGATAGTTATTACCAACATAGAGTAAGCCGTCAAAAGTCTAGTCTTCAATACAGAATTGTGAAAGACCCTTCCGATCCAAGCCGGCCGGTGTACCTACAGGACGGTGAAGAAGCTCCCTTTGGCTTTTCAGAAGGATACAATAGATGGAGAAAAATATACAGCGAGCTGGCTACCGAATACGCACGCAGTTTCGGAGGGCATAATGTTACCGGGCTGGTATTATACAATCTGGAGAAAATCCATAATCCAGATACCTATAATGGCGTGGGGTATGAGTTTGCCGAAATTCCAAGAGCTTACATGGGGCTGGTTGGCCGGGTAACCTATAACTTCAAAAGCCGTTACCTCACCGAAATGAACATGGGATATAATGGTTCGGAAAATTTCCCCGAAAACAAGCGTTTCGGCTTTTTTCCTTCCTTCTCCCTTGGCTGGGTGCTTACAGAAGAACCCTTCATCCCGAAGAATAATATACTTTCCTTATTGAAAATTCGGGGAACCTACGGTGAGGTGGGAAATGATAGATTAGGTTCTCAGCGGTTTATGTACAGGCCCGATACTTATGTATACGGAGGTGGTTATTACTTTGGAGAGGTTGGGACTAATTACCAGTTTTATAACGGAGCAAGAGAAGGCCGCCTCGGTAACCCCGATATCACATGGGAAAGAGCGAAAAAGTCCAATATCGGTTTTGATGCAAAGTTTTTTAATGAAAAATTAAGTGTCACAGGAGACTTTTTCCGGGAGAAACGAGATAATATTCTTTGGAATCTCCAAACAGTTCCAGACCTGGTTCAGGCCACTTTGCCGGCTGCCAATATTGGAAAAGTAGACAATGAGGGCTTTGAATTTGATGCCGGATTTAATAACAGTGTCCGAAAATTAAATTACTGGGTAAAAGCAAATTATTCCTTCTCAAAAAACAAAATTGTCTATCAGGATGAGCCTCCCCGTGCCTATCCATGGTTGCAGCGAACGGGTCAGCCGGTAGGACAGTACTTTGGTTTAGTGAATGAAGGCTTTTATAATACTGCAGAAGAATTGGCGGCTGCTCCTAAATCAGCATGGACCAATCAATTGCAATTGGGCGACATCAAATACAAAGATCTCAATCTGGATGGCGTTATCAACGACAACGATATGACGGCGATCGGACATTCGACCTTCCCGCAAATCACGTACGGAATTTCCACCGGATTCGATTTTAAGGGATTTGATTTTTCTGTCCTTTTCCAGGGAGCAAGCAAGGTGTCAACTTATTTAAGTGAAATGGCTGCCTGGGCTTTTGATACAGACTGGCGGAGTGCACAATCCCGCATACATGATCGTTGGACTCCGGAGCGATATGCAGCCGGCGAAACCATCAGTTATCCGAGATTGGAGCTTTCTCCAACGCAAGGCAAGCATAATTACAGACCCTCAGATTTTTGGCTTGTTGATGGAAGTTATATACGCTTAAAAAACATGGAAGTTGCTTATCGCTTTCAGGGGAATGCCCTGAGAAGAGTTGGCGTGAAATCTTTGAGGGTTTTCACTAATGGTAACAACCTGATCACCTGGAGCAAGATCAAAAATTACGATCCTGAAGCTCCCGCGGGAAGAGGACAGTTCTACCCTCAAATGAAAGTCTACAATTTCGGAGCAAGTTTACAATTCTAAAAATATTATGAAAAGACTAAAGATAACAGCGGGAACTATGTGTTTCCTTTTATTGAGCGGATTTTTGCTTTCATGTAATAAGGATTTTCTTGAAAAGCCCTTGAGCAGTGATGTAACTATCGACACAATTTTTTCTACGAAGGTAAAAGCGGAAAGTTTTTTATGGGAAACTTATCGTACCAGCGTTCCTCAGGGCTTTCCACATGACTGGGGTGCCGATGGAAGAGAGAATCACCATGATGGAATGTACGCATCCATGTTGATGGCAGCTAGCGATGAAGGGGATGTTTATGACAGCTGGCCGAGTTCCAATGTGCATAATGTTGGTTCCTGGAGCCCAAACTACAACGCCGAGGATCAGTTTGGATATCACTATAAAGGGATTAGGAATGCTAGTCTATTTATAGAAAATATTGGCAGGGTATCAGACATCTCTGAGACTGAAAAGCAACAGATGCGGGCAGAGGCAGTCGTGCTCCGTGCGCTTCAATATTCGGAGTTATTGAAGAGATATGGTGGAATACCTTTGGTGCTTCATTCGTTGAAGGCAACAGGTAACGTAAAAATCCCCAGGAGTTCTTTTCAGGAGTGCGTCGACTTTATAGTGAAAAGCTGTGATAGTGCAGCAGCTGTTCTTCCTCAAACTTACCCCAAAGCAAGTCGTGGCAGAATTACCAGCGGAACAGCATTGGCAGTAAAAGCAAGAACGCTTTTATATGCAGCAAGCCCATTACACAATGGCACTCCTTACCTCGACGACCAAAAGAAACTAACAGGATATGGAAATTTTGACGTCCAAAGATGGCAATTGGCAGCCGACGCTAATAAGGCCGTACTCGACTGGGCCGCTGATAATGGTGTAGAGCTGGTAAAAACACATGCAGATCCTGCTATGAATTATGAGGCAGCGATAGCACAAACAGATAATTCGGAAATTATTCTTGCTAATAAAGGTGAAGGTTCATGGGGAGACTGGTGGCCTATGACTGGCCAATTTCTCATGCCAAGAGGTTTTTACGGGGGATGGTATGGCCATGGGGTAACACTTCAACATGCGCAAAAATATCAGACAACAGCAGGTGTCGATCAGGTATGGGACACTCAGGGCTCTTTTGCTGAATTTGTTCAAAAAATGCAGGAAATGGAACCTCGCTTCCAGCAATCAGTTTTTTATTCTGGTGGAAAATGGAATGATGAACTCGGCGTTCGGGAGTTTTTCAAAAGGTCGAACGGAAGCTGGACGGGCGGAGCTCCTGTCAACGGAGTTGGCTTTATGAAGAAATTCCTGACCAGAGATAGATGGGGCGATACCTATCAGCAATGGATAGTGTTTCGTCTGGCAGAATTTTATCTGAATTATGCAGAGGCGCTAAATGAAGTTACTCCAATGGCTGCCGAATCTTATTCTGCTTTAAATAAAATCAGGGAACGTGCAGGCGTGCCTCTAATTCTACCGGCCGATCCAAGATACAACTCTCAGGAAAAATTACGAGCAGCAATCAGACGTGAACGGGCCGTAGAACTCGCTTTCGAAGAGCACCGGTTTTTTGATGTGCGGCGTTGGAAGATTGCAGGAGAAGAGGGTGTTATGAAAGGCCAGATGTGGGGGCTGAATGTCTATGAACAAGCCGATGGAAGCAAAATATACAAAAAGGAGCCCTTCGAAAATAGAGTTTGGGAAGATAAAATGTATTTGTATCCAATACCACAATCAGAGATCGATAAGGGCTACGTAATCCAGACACCGGGCTGGCTTTAATATCCACAGATAAACGAAAGAAAATGAATAAAATATTTATACAATTAAATCTTGTTCTGGCCATTCTCTTAGGCTGTACCAATATAAGCAATGCCCAAATCTCTGTATCGGGTACTGTTAAGAACAAAAATGGCAGGGGCTTATCAAGTGTTAATATTGTTGATGCTAAAAATGGAACCGAATACAAAACTGATGAAACCGGGAGCTTTATAATTCAGGTGCGTGATTCTACCACATTGGTGTTTAAAAAGGCAGGCTATATTACTCAGGAGCATCTTTTTTTTCTGTCTGCAAATAAACGGGATATAGTGCTTGTAGAAGAACACGCAGGTAGAGACAAAGTGAGTGTTGCTTATGGCACTCAAAATTTTCAGCAGCTCACCTCCGCCATCTCAACAGTCGGTTCCGAAACACTTCGTAAAACTCCTGCGGCTACATTAAGCAATACACTTTACGGCAGATTGCCAGGCTTAACGGTAATGCAGACTTCTGCCGAGCCCGGATATGACGCTCCCGCCATGTTTATCAGGGGAAAGGGGACTTATCAGAATAACTCTTTGCTGATTTTTGTCGATGGCTTTGAAAGTTCCTTTGATCAATTAGCGGTAGATGAGATTGAGAGTGTTTCGGTATTAAAAGATGCCGCGGCATTGTCTTTATACGGTATTAGAGGTGCAAATGGCGCGATTCTGGTAACCACAAAAAGGGGCGGGATCGGTAAAACTAAAATAACCTTAAATGCTCGAACCGGCACCCAAGAGCCATCCAGACTTCCTCAGTCTGTAAGTGCCTATGATTATGCGCGACTTTATAATGAAGCTCTGACCAATGATAATTTAACCGGACAGTACTCAGCTGCTGCTCTCGAGGCTTATAGAACCGGATCCGACCCTAACAGATATCCGAATGTGAATTGGTACGACGAAGTTTTGCGCAAAAGTGCTCCCTTAAGTGATTATAGCTTAACCTTTCAGGGCGGAAATACAAATGCTAAATATTTTATACTGTTAGGGTATTTAAACAACCAGGGACTGTATGCTAACACTGATAAAAAGCCGGTTGCTAACTCCAATGCAAACTTCAAAAAATACAATTTTCGGTCTAATATCGATTTAACACTGAATAAAATAGTATCGGCTTCTTTTGATCTTGGCGGTCGATTGGAAGACAGGGCTTTTCCTAATTACGACGGTCCGACTTTGTGGAACAATTTAGCAAGGTACCCATCGAATATTTATCCTGTCAAGTATCCAAATCAGGCATGGGCCGGAAATGCTGTTTATACGGATAACCCTGTAGCTGCAGTGCTGGGGAGAGGTTATAGAACTTCAAACGACCGCAACTTAAACGCCACTATGCGAATTACCGAAGATCTCGGGTTTCTCCTTCAGGGCTTGAAATTTAGTCAGTTAATGTCTTTGAACAATTGGCACCGGGGAAACTACAACAGAACCAGATCGCTGTCTTATAGTGAAATGAGTGTCGTAACTAATCCGGCTGGCGAGGAATCTATCGTATATCAGAATAGGGGAAATACTAGCGACTATTCAGTAGATCGGGGAGGGAATGATCAATGGAATCGTTCAAATTTCCAGTTGGCCTTGAATTACGATAAGTTGATAAAAGAACATGGATTATCGGCTATGTTGATGTACCATCAGGACGTGCTGAAAGTTAGCGGGAATGATGTGGATTATGCCACCCAAAATATCGCAGGCCGCTTCAACTATAGTTATCAATCCAAGTATTTCACAGAACTTGGATTTTCGTATAGCGGATCTGAAAGCTTCGCCAAAGGCAACCGCTTCGGATTCTTTCCGGCACTATCAGCAGGCTGGTTGCTTAGCAATGAGAACTTTTTAAATACAAGCAAAGTTGTTGATTTCTTAAAGCTACGGGCCTCCGCCGGTCTCGTGGGGAATGACAGGTTAGCAGGCCGGAGATTTGCCTATGAGCAGGATTTCTACTATTCTGGTGGTTATAACCTCGGAGCAAATAATACGGTATGGGGAGCAATAGTTGAGGGGCCGTTGGGCAATCCGAATATAACCTTCGAAAAATCCCTGAAATACAATATGGGGGTTGATGCCACATTATTAAAGCGCCTGGATATAACTCTCGACCTGTTTTCGGAAACTCGTTCTGATATTCTCGCCACAAGCGACGGCTCTGTGCCTTCCTATGTTGGAGTGCCTACGTCATTCCAGAATTTGGGAAAAGTTAATAATCGTGGTTTCGAGCTCGACCTGAAGTTTAATAGTAAAATCAGTGATTTTAGCTATTATATCCAGGCCGGAGCTTCTATGGCGCGGAACAAAATTATAGAGATGAATGAAATCTCCCGGCCGGAAGAGTATATGAAACGGACCGGGCACGCAATAGATCAATATTTCGGACTTGAAGCACTAGGCCTTTTCAATAGTTATGATGAGATTTCGGCCAGTCCTGTTCAGTCTTTTTCACCGGTTCAGCCTGGCGACATAAGATATAAGGATCAAAATGGCGATGGCTTTATTAATGAATATGATGAAGTTTCTCTTGGTTCCAGTTCTTATCCCGAGTTAACCTACACCACCACCCTGGGAGCTAAGTTTAAGGGATTACACCTTGAACTGTTTTTTCATGGTATTACCAATCGTAATGTTTTTACCAGTGGGACTTATTTTTGGGCTCTGATAAATAATAATAACGTAACACAAAATGCTTTAAACAGGTGGACTCCGGAAAACGCTGCTAATGCCACTTATCCGAGGTTAACAACACTCCCGAATGAGAATAATTATCGGACCTCATCATTTTGGATGAAGTCAGGAAGCGTGTTACGGCTTAGAAATATTGAACTAGGCTATTCTCTTGCCCCAAACCTGCTTAAGCATCTCAGGATTTCGTCTGCAAGATTTTTTGTTTCTGGTGTGAATCTTTTTACCTGGGATAAAATCAAAACAGTTGATCCCGAAGGTATGGGAGGATATCCTCCGTTGAAATCATATAACGCCGGTCTTCAGGTTCAATTTTAATAATCGACTTAACATATAAAGTGATGAAAAAATATTATTTATATATCTATGCCATAATCTCAGTACTCGCAATATCTTGTGATAAAGAGTTTCTCGATAGAAAGCTCGACACAAATTACGGCGAAGAGCAGGTGTTTTCTTCTTATACCCCGATGCGTGATTTTGGTATAGCTATATATACCTCGTTGCCCGAAGGGTTCAACAGAATTGATGCCGCGTTTTTAGCTTCCGCCACCGACGATGCGGTGCATTCGGGTACAGCAACCACCATTCAGCGGTTTAATAATGGTAGTTGGGGTCCTTTCATTAACCCGGATGACCAATGGGCGAGATTATATACAGGTGTTCGAAAAGCTAACTTTTTTCTCGAAAAGACGGTGGATTATAAAAACGTTCTCTACCGCGATACCATTACCGCAGCTGGAAAAACTAATTACAATAATCAAATTAATGATATAAAATGGTTACGCGCCGAGGCGCGCTTTTTAAGAGCATATTTTTACTTCGAGCTTTTAAAGAGGTATGGTGGTGTTCCACTTATACTTACCACAATGTCAGCAGATGAATCTCCCCGCCCCAGGAATACCTTTAACGAGTGTGCCAACTTTATCGTAACAGAGATTGACGCGATCAACAATGAGTTAAGGAACACATGGAGTGATCTGAATAGTGGCAATCAGATTGGCAGAGCTACCAAAGGGGCTGCACTAGCTCTAAAGTCCAGAGTTCTTTTGTACGCTGCCAGTCCTTTAAATAATCCGGCAAATGACTTACAAAAATGGGTCAGTGCCGCTGATGCTGCAAAAGCCGTAATAGCTCTTAATAGATATTCGTTATTGGCAAACTACAGAGACTTGTTTCGATCCATGTCTAATAACGAATTTATCTTCGAACGCCGGTATTCTGCATCTAACAACTTAGAGCGTACAACCTTTCCCGCAGGATTTGACGGAGCTGTTGGTGGAATAAATCCATCTCAAAATTTGATAGATTCTTATGAGACCACAAATGGGTTACCTGTTAATGCCGACCCCTCGTATAATAGTCAGAATCCCTATGTCAACAGAGATCCGCGTCTCTTGATGACCGTTATCGTTAATGGTTCTACCTATAAAGGCAGGCCCGTAGAAGCCTGGATAGGAGGTAAAGACGGCCTTGGGAAACCGAGAGCTACCCGAACCGGCTACTACCTTAAGAAGTTTGCCGACGAAGGACTTGATCTGTCGCTCAATCGTACGAGTAATCATGCCTGGGTATATTTCAGATACGCTGAAATTCTGTTGAATTATGCTGAGGCAATGAATGAAGCATATGGTCCTGATGTAACGCCTGCCGGATATACATTATCGGCCCGACAAGCAATCAATCTTGTGCGCAAAAGATCGTCGGTAAATATGCCAAATGTGATCGCCTCCTCTCAACCAGAATTTCGGGAAAAGGTTAGGAATGAAAGGCGGGTGGAGTTAGCTTTCGAAGAACATCGTTTCTGGGATGTTCGTCGCTGGAGGATAGGGCAGGTGTTTGCTTCTCCTGTTTATGGAATGAAAATTCTCAAAAACGGAACCTCGTTCTCCTTTGAAAAAACTCCGGTGGAGAACAGGGTATTCGAAGATAAAATGTATTTGTATCCAATTCCAGGAGCGGAAATAGATAAAGCCGGGGGAAGCTTGACGCAGAATCCTCAGTGGTAATTCAAATCGTTATTTAAAAGTTATGATCAGATTTTTCAAATTATTGAAGTTTGAACCACTTATGGAAAAACGGAACTTTAAGCCAGCTATATTATTTTGCTTAATGGCAGTGTTATTTATACTATCGCCGGGCTCATTACTTGCTAAGCTAACTAAAACACGTGCTGCTGGCAGAACTTATTATGTAAATGCACTTATAGGTAACGACGCTTACAACGGGCTATCGCGAAAGACTCCTTTCAAATCCCTTACAAAAGTAAATAGCCTGGTTCTTAGTCCCGGCGATTCAGTCCTGTTCTCAAATTCAACAGTTTATCGCGGCCACTTGAAAATAAATTGCCGCGGTACATCACAAATGAGCGTAGTGTTTGGTTCGTATGGTGCCGGGAACAAGCCGCAAATTAATGGCGCAGGCGATTTCTCTGAAGCAGTTTTGGTTTATAATTCTGAGTACGTTAAACTAGAAAACCTGGAGATTACCAATTTAGGCGCTACCTATAAAGCAGGAAGGATGGGGTTGCACATATTGATTGAAGATTTTGGAATCGCAAATAATGTCGTGATTTCTAATCTATATGTTCATGATGTTAATGGAACGAATGTAAAGAAAGACGGTGGCGGGGCCGGAATACACTGGACGAATAAGGGGAAAACCGTCAAGTCTGCATTTAATGGACTGTTTATCGAAAATTGTAGAATCGAGCGGACCGATAGAAATGGAATCACAAGCTCAGCTTACAGTTCCCGCTTAAATTGGTTTCCCAGTTACAATGTAGTTATCAGGAACAACACACTTAATGACATTGGTGGGGACGCAATTGTCCCCATCGGATGCGATGGAGCCCTGATAGAACATAATGTAGTTTTCAAAGCAGGCCAGCGTTTTCCGGAAGGTGATGCAGCCGCCGGAATATGGCCCTGGAGTTGCGATAATACCATTGTTCAATTTAATGAGGTTGCATACACGGCAGGTCCCTGGGACTCACAGGGCTTCGATTCAGACTGGAATTGCAGGAACACGATTATACAGTATAATTATAGCCATGACAACGCAGGCGGATTTTTACTCATTTGTAATGATGGAAGTGCAGGAAAGCCTGGAAATATTGGTAATGTAGGAACAATTGTCCGCTATAATGTGAGTGTTAATGATGGTTCCAGGCTAACCGGAAAGTCCGCTGGCTTTTCGCCGGTAATTCATATTGCCGGCCCGGTGAGTAATACCTCGATTTATAATAATGTGATCTATCTTCCTAAAAAGGAATCTTCTAGAATAGATAGTACCATGATAGACATCACCAGCTGGCATGGTTACGCAGATAGTACCTTAATAGCTAACAACATTTTCTGGGTTGCCGATGTCGCCAACTATCAAATTGGAGAAAGCACGAGGAATTTTTTTGAAAACAACTTGTATCATGGCCGGCATATCAACATTCCTGATGATCCTCATGCATTGACTTCTGATCCCATGTTCGTAAGTGTTCCGGTGAGTAGATCTCAAGGCTTTGATGCATTAAAGTGTTTTCAGTTAAAAGACGATTCTCCGTGTATTAATGCCGGGAAGGTTATTGTCTCAACTAGTATCGTGGATTTTTTCAACAACCCTGTGCTTTCTGACAAAAAGCCAGCCATAGGTATTTATCAGCCGTAAATACCTGGCATCGATCAATAGTTAAATATCAGTATGCCCTCCTCAATAATTGGTTATATAAGACTTGTCTGACGCCCGTCAGATGAGTCTTTTTAGGAAAATCAAAAGGATATTTAACGGCGGGCTGATCATCAACACCGGAAGTTCACCTTTTTTTAGGAAAAGGGAACGAATCTAAGGGAATTGACAGTGCCAGGAGTTAAAGCGTATTGGAATAAATGGTTTTGAAAATCATCGATCAGATGCAACGTTTATTTATATATTACGTAGCTACGTTGAAATTATAAACCATTTAACTTTATTATTCAAACTTGTTAATCAGAACCCATCAGTTCGCCCTTGAAGGAAAGAACCATGAAATATTTCTTTGTATCTTTTAGTCTGATAGTTGCTTTGTATTTTAAATCAAGTGCTGTGGATTATCCCAGGTTTGAATATCTGGGCATCGAACATGGCTTGTCTAATAATGCAGTAACCAGCATATATCAGGATAAGTTTGGATTTATGTGGTTTGGCACCTATGACGGACTCAACAGGTTTGATGGTTACAACTTTAAAGTATTCCGTAATACAATAAACGATTCTACGTCCTTATCAAACGATAGGGTGGTGACAATACATGATGACAGGTCAAATAATTTATGGGTAGGGACTAAAAACGGGGTTAGCATCTACAATCGAATAAATTCAAAGTTCAGCTCTCTTTCATTCACTTTTCGAAAGGAGAGAAGGAGACTCACAAATCCCATTAACGATATTAAGTCTGACCGGGGTGGCAATATTTTAATCGGTAGTGCTGGAGAGGGCCTTGTTTTTTATACATGGTCAAAGAAGGAAGCATCTAAAGTGCCTTTGAGAGTTGGCAAGAAGCTGGAGTATGGTTATCACGTTCAGTCAATAGATATCGATCACTCGAATCGTGTGTGGCTATTTATTCAAAATAAGGGTATATGCAGATTTGACTATAAAACAAAGTCGGTCTATATAGTAAATACCGGCATCAAAACGGGGATCTGTATGGAAACGGATCTATCCGGAAATATTTGGGTGGGCAATGAAAATGGCTTATACCGGTATGGAGTGGAGAGCAGGAAATTTGAGTCTATTGATGTTCCCAACTCCTCTGACATGGGTTTGATTCATGGCTTGACCTTCGATAAAAGCGGTGAATTATGGATATGCACAGATGCGAATGGTTTAACTGTTTTAAACACCACAACCTTCGCTGCGCAACATATTTATACCAATAAAAATAAGGGTTCGCTCACGAGTCTGGCGGTTAGTACCATGTTTGAAGATAAAGATGGAAGAAAGTGGCTGGGAACCTTAAGAGGGGGGATAAATCTGATCGATCAAAAAAAGGATCGCTTTTCTACTATAGCACACAACCCATTTGACAAGAATAGCATTATCAATGATTTTATTCTTTCGTTTTGTGAGGATGACAATGGTAAGCTCTGGATAGGTACAGACGGTGCCGGACTGAGTTATTGGGATAGGAACAAGAATGTATTCAGTCATTATTATCACGATAGTAAAAACCCAGCATCGTTGACGAGTAATAATATAGCCAGAATCATAAAAGACTACAAGGGTGATATTTGGATAGCTACTTACGGAGGAGGTATTAATAAATTCAATAAGGCCAGGAAATCGTTTGAATATTATCCTTGTTTTAACCCTGATCTGAAGTTTCATGAAAGATACTCCTGGACGCTTTTCGAGGACAGGAATAAGAATTTATGGGCAGGCAATTGCGCAGACGGCGGCCTTTACATTTTTAATCGCCAGCGAAATAAGTTTGAATTATTCGACAATAATCTAAAAAACGTAATCACACTTACAGCAGATAAGAGCGGGCAATTGTGGGCGGGAACATTTTATTCGTTATTTAAAATTGATACGATCCATAAAAGGCACGATGTATATCCTATTGGTCAGGCCGTAAGGGCGATATACGAAGACCGAAAGGGCGATTTTTGGGTGGGAACAGAGGGAGGAGGATTGTTGTTGTTCAATCGGAAAAATGGAAGCTCAACGAATATAACCAGGCAACACGGCTTGGCAGGGAATTCAGTTCTGAATATTCTTGAAGATAAACAGCAAAACTTATGGATCAGTACGTTTACTGGGCTTTCCAAACTATCTGCCAATAGAAAGAATATTCGTAACTATTATGGCTCTGATGGATTGCAAAGCAATCAGTTCAATTATAATGCAGCACTAAAATTGTCTTCAGGAGAATTTCTTTTTGGAGGTATAAAAGGGTTTAATATTTTTTATCCGAAAGACATAAGGCCAATAAATAGAAACCCGGAAATTTTTATTACCGGCTTAAGAATAAATAATCTTCCATACGAAGCGGACGGAAGCTCCAATCGTAAAAAAAGCGTTTATGAACTCACTGAGATAGTTATCCCTTACGATAAGGCAGTTCTTTCGGTTGACTTCGCAGCCTTAGAGTATTCGGCCCCCGATAAAATAGCCTATACATACTACCTGGAGGGATGGGATAAGAGTTGGAATACCGCCGGCAAATCCAGAATAGCTAATTACTCCAGATTAAGAGAAGGAACCTATTTGTTAAAGATTAAATCTACTAATACCGAAGGAGTTTGGGCAAGCAATGAACGGGTGCTGAAAATAAAGATCCTCGCTCCCTGGTGGCGCTCCTGGTGGGCATATTGCTTTTATGTGGCCTTATTTGTCGGGATTCTTTATTGCTATAGTCTTTACCAAAGGAGACAAGAACGCCTGAAATATCAAATCGAGCTAGCGAATATAAAAGTCGAGCAAGAGCATGAATTAAATGAAAGAAAGCTATCATTTTTTACGAATATTTCTCATGAATTTCGGACTCCCTTAACACTGATTATCAACCCGATTAAAGAGTTTTTAAACGACAAAAATGGTCAAATAGATCCCAAAGACCTGATAGTGGTTTATAGAAACGCCCGACGATTATTGAGCCTGGTGGATCAGTTGCTACACTTCCGGAAATCTGATACAGATGATTTGAAAGTTAGCAAAGTTAATTTGGTGACGTTCTGCAGGGAGGTATATTTATGTTTCATTCAGCAAGCGAAAATAAAGGATTTGAATTTTGATTTTATTTCTCCTGAAGACGAGATTGAGATTTATGCTGATAAGGAAAAATTGGAAATCGCATTATTTAATCTTATTTCGAATGCCTTTAAATATACCCCCTCGGGAGGAAAGATAACTTTGACCCTTTTTGATTTGGATTCAGAGGTGGAGTTACTTGTCAAAGATACAGGAATGGGAATCTCTGAGGATGTAGGAGCAAAGCTTTTTGATGTGTTCTATCAAGGACGTGAAAAGGACCGATCAGGGAAGGCTGGTTTTGGAATCGGTTTGCATCTGGTGAAGAAGTTTATTGAGGGAAACGCAGGTCGGGTTTCCTATACAAGTAAAAAGGGGGTTGGTACAGAGTTCAAAATTAACTTGCTTAAAGGAAAGGAACATTTTGATCCGTCTGTGATCGAACCTGAAGTCACTGAGCTGCCTGTCTTTCTTGAGGAATTAGTTGAAGATTACGAAGAAAATAGTCTGGCGGAGAACGTGAATGAAGATCCGTCTAGAGAGATGATATCAGAAAAATCATCTATGTTGATAGTGGAAGATGACGAAGATTTAAGACGCTATATCAAACAGTTGTTTCAGCCATCTTATTTAATCTATGAAGCAGATTCTGCCGAATCTGGCTATGAGCTTGCAAGAAAACATATCCCGGACATTATCGTTACTGATGTAATTATGGGTAAATTAAGTGGAGTTGAACTGTGTTTGCAAATTAAGAATGAAGCCTCCCTTAATCATATACCAATAATTTTGCTCACATCCAGTTCTTCTTCTGAAATTAAGCTGAAAGGCATAGAAAGTGGCGCAGACGATTATATCACTAAACCCTTTGACAAGGAGATCTTAACTGCCAGGGTAGCCAATCTCTTGAAAAGTAAAAGTAATCTTCAGCGTTATTTCTATAACCAGATCACCTTTAAATCGGATGATTCAACTGTTTCCGCAGAGTATAAGGAGTTTCTGGAAAAATGTATTGCAATAACAGAGAAACATCTCAGTGATTCCAGTTTTAGCGTTCATACTCTGGCCTCGGAAATGGGGATAAGTTATTCCTCTCTTTATCAAAAAGTTAAGACCATTTCCGGGCGATCTGCAAATGAGTTTATTCGTTTTATCCGTTTGAGGAAAGCCGCTGAGTTATTCATAAATACAGACTGCAGGATAAACGAAGGAGCATTTAGATGCGGATTTAATGATATGAAGCACTTTCGTGAACAGTTTAGCAAGGTATACGGGATGAATCCGTCCGAATATATTAAAAAGTATAGGAAAGCCTTTAAGAAGTTATACAAGTTCAACGAAAAGGTTAATAGAAGTTGATTTGTCCGGCGATTTGAAATCTTGTAATGTTCAAGAACTTCTCTTAGCGTAGTTAATTTAGGATCTAACAGGGTATTGAAAGTGGTTGTCTCTTTACAAAGATTCCCGATTATTTCTTGTGTTAGGGTCAATTCTGTTACAGCATCTTCGATACCCCCCTTGTAATTGTGGTAATCCCCCCTTCCGATTTGGAAAAACAGTACAATATTTGAATTATCAGACCGGCTGATCTTTTATAAACTTAATAACTAACGAATTATGAACACAAAAATTAAATTGGGTATTCTTCCCCTGTTAACGATTTTTTTATTCTCGTCTTGTAGAAAAGCCGGACCAGAAGGGGTAAATGCAGATGTAAATGCATCCGGATCAGGAAAGCAGTCGGCCTCTATAATGGGTAAGCCAGGGGGTGGAACACCAACAATTGCCTGGGAAACCGTAATGGACGGGACAAGTTTTACTAATTATAGTTCTCTGGAAAGTACATGGAATTACCTCTATCCCTGGGGTTCTGATCACAACGGCTCGGCCCGAATGTATGCAAGCTCCACCGACCATAGCCAGGTATATATTGAGACATCTGGTATTCTTACCGTTAAGGCGACGCGTGTTCCGCAAACAGAGGGGGTAAGCAGCCATGATCCGCATTTACCCATACGTTACCATTCCGGAGCTATTCATGCGAAGCCTCAGGTGGTGATAAATTCGCAATACGATGCGTGGGAGCTAAGCGGAGACTTCAAGGCTCCGATTAATTCCGGTACATGGCCCGCATTTTGGATTACCGGTGCCCACAGCTGGCCGCCAGAAAGCGACATATTGGAATTCAAAGGGAACAATCTATGTTGGCAGAATACAGCAGATGGTCCCGACTGGACAAACGTTGGCTGGGAAACCGTGAAAACGGTGGTGGCAGATGCACCTACAAACTGGCATAATTATAAGGTTGTACTTACCCGGCTTAACGACAGGAGAGGAGTTCCTACAAATAACGTAAAATGTGAATACTATATAGATGGAGTATTGAAAGGGACCCATACAGGCACTAACTTTTTTAACCAGACATTTAATATTATTATCAATATGCAAATGGAAGGTGCAAGTGGCTCTTCTGGCCCTTTAGGGGATACATTCTTTTATGCTAAAAACATTATCGTTAAAAAAGGTAAAATTCAATAAAATATGATACTCAGTCGAGTAATATATTCCCCTGCTTGAGATGGTTAGGTAGTTGCTAAAGGCCGTCAGACACATGTCTGGCGGCCTTTTTATTATTTCGTCTGCCAATATAATCAAGGTCTTTACCTGAAAAAAAAGATAGCGAAACTGATAATAAAGTCCTTTTAATTCCCCCCATACACCTCTGCAGCCCATTAGTTTTATGGCTAACAAAAAAGCCAAAATCATGATGATCAATTTTAAAAGCGCAAGTTTCAAGGATTTTGAAAACATCCCCGGCGCCGAACTGGGAGAGAGAGCGGCATATTTTGCTGAGTATCTTAATTATCTTAAATCCGAATCCCGTCTTAACTATCGGTTCGAAGCCAAAACCGGCTGTGGCCCCGAGCTGGAGCTGAATATCCCGGGTCAGGGAGGAAGGCGCTCGTACGTCAGTCTTGTTTCCAACGATTACCTCGGTTTCACCCAGCATCCCGAAGTTATCGCAGCGGCAATCGACGGTATCCTGCAGTTCGGTACAGGAGCGGGTGCATCGCCCGCTATTGGCGGACACTACAGTTTTCACGAGCAATTGGAAAAGAAAATAGCCCGCTTTTTCAAGCGCAGCGATGCTATTGTCTATACCACAGGGTATACCGCCAACAGTGCTTCGCTCTTGTGTTTGCTGAAGAAAGAGGACCTGGCAATTTTGGATATGGCAGTACATGCCAGTGTGTATGAAGGTTGTTCGGCCACCAACGTAAAATCGTTTCTTCATAATAACCTTGACGCACTCGAACGCATTCTAATTGATGCTCAACGGCGCTACCGCACCCGGATGGTGATCATAGACGGAGTGTATTCCCAGGACGGCGACCTGGCGCCGCTGGATAGTATCCTCCGGTTATGCAGGGCATATGGCACTTACCTGATGGTAGACGATGCCCATGGTACGGGAGTT
Source organism: Paradesertivirga mongoliensis (assembly GCF_024436395.1). Taxonomy (GTDB): domain Bacteria; phylum Bacteroidota; class Bacteroidia; order Sphingobacteriales; family Sphingobacteriaceae; genus Paradesertivirga; species Paradesertivirga mongoliensis. Next base: position 401,557 of record NZ_JAFMZO010000004.1, read on the forward strand.
CTCGGACAGACCGGAAGAGGCCTGATCGAGCAGTATGGCCTCCTGCAGGAAGTGGATATTATTAGCGGCACTTTCAGTAAAACATTCGCCCATATTGGAGGCTACGTGATCGCCAGCCGGGATATTATCGATCTGTTAAAGTACCAGTCCAGGCAGCATCTCTTTTCAGCTACGCTGAGTCCGGCATGCATGTCGATTTTGAAGGCTATTGATCTGATCGATGAAGAGCCGGACAGGCAAGAGAAGCTCTGGGAAAATATTAACTATTTCAGCGCGGGACTTAAAGCCCTGGGCTTAAATATCGGCAATACCGCTTCAGCCATCATCCCGGTTAAGATAGGCGACCCCGTCCTCAACGCTGCAGCTGCCGCCATGCTTTTGCGTGCAGGGGTTTATACCAATCCGATCATGTATCCGGCTGTTTCGCGTAAAGATGCCCGCATCAGGATGAGTCTGATGGCAACACATACCCGCACACAGTTGGATAGAGTACTCAACGCCTTCGATGATATCGCTAAGAAATTAAGTTTACCTAAGGAGAACTATGAAAAATCAAGATAATCCTTCCCGAAGAAGGAATGCCGATACCTCGCGGCGGCTTCTGATCGAAGCTGTCGGAAAGGTTCTGGTAGACAAAGGGTACACACACTGTACTCCTGCAGAGATTGCCCGGACTGCCGGTGTAGACAAAAAGCTGATCAATTATTATTTCGGCTCCGTAAATAACCTGCTCAAAACCTATATCCATGAACGGGATTTCTGGATGCCCGTATTCCGTGAATTTGAGACACCTGACAATCCCAGAGATTACATTTTCGGTGTACTTAAAGATCAGCTGGAATACTTCCTCAGAAATGAGGAGATGCAACAATTCGTTCATTGGCAGATCAGCGAATACCACCCGGTAATCAGTAGCGTTGCCATGCTACGGGAAAAGGAAGTAGAGCGTTTGCTGGAAATGTGCCAGGAGCGCTTTTCTGCCTCTTCGGTGAATTTAAATGCCATTCTGGCCCTTCTGGTTGGAGGAATCTACGCAGTGGTGCTGCAAAGTAAAACCGGTAACAGTCCGATGTGCGGAATAGACGTTAGCAGGGAGGCGGATCAGCAAAGCCTGCGTGATGCTATCGGGCAGATCCTGGAATGGGCTTGGGACGCCAGCGAGCCGCCCGGTTAATCGCCCGTGCTCTCCAAATCTACTGTCAAAACCTAATACCTTCATGATTGAAAAACCAAAACTTTGGCTCTGTATTAACCTATTAATAGAAAGACCAGAAAACTCAGAACAGCCCGCGTGTTAGCATCGGCTATCCCCGAAATGCTTACTTACATACAAACCACCTCGGCTAAGCACAAATTAATCATCCGGCGCCAACGCTCCATTTGCACTCAAACTGCTGTATTGATCCGGTATATCGACCAGCTCTATCTCGAATGGCGCTACTGCGGGCCTCCTGTGCTGGCTCGTGCGCTGATTTTGTTGCTGCAACTGGTTCAACAGCTTAATGCATTACTTCCTGCAACATGTCAAAAAGTACTTCTTCCAAGAGCATTGTTAGACCGCGCACGTCGCAGATACCGGAAGAGCTGCGATCATTTGCACATGGGCTTAGCGGTTCAGGGTGTATCTGCCGAATTGATTGAGCTGGCATTGTTGCCTCTCCACCAGTTGATGAAGAACGAGCCAATGGCATACAAACGCTTTGAGTATATCATGCAGCACCTTCGGCTTCTCAATAAACTTGTTCTTACTGCTGAAAGTTCTGAACAGGTTGATGACATCTTATGCCAAAAGTTGATAGCCGTCAACTACAACAACCTGCAGTTTATTGATTTCTGCGTGTCGGAATGGAAAAGTGCTTTAGGCAATATCCGCCAGTCACGCATGCAGCGGAGATTTATCAGGATGCAAAAGAAGAACCTGCTGGCTTTGGAAACAGAGGCTGCCTTTATTTATGACAGCCGGTTTGTACCGGCTAAGACAGCTTTGCTGAGATGGTTGCTGGAGGAGCAGAAAGCATTGAAAAAGGAGATTTGTTGAGGTAGCGGCTAATTCAGGCGCCAGTCCGGCATTTTTTTCAAAAATTCTGTAACCTTTCATCCTGAAGCCCGTCTAATGAGTAGGTTTATAATTGGTTAGTTAAGCGCCTGCATTCTCCCCGTTTGCGGGCGCTTTTTTATCACTGTATTTCACTTGCTTTTTCTAGCTTCACCATTATTAGTCACATTCATGAAATACTTTTTAATTCTGGTTGCATTATTACTGTCATCAACCGGCTATTCTCAGCAAAAAGGACCAACAGACATTAGGCCTGAAATCGAGGCTAAGATCCGGGTACTGGTTAGCAAGTCGGCAGCTAAATTTAACGACAGGCTGAAAAAGCAAAACTTAAACACAGACGAAATCGAGTTTAAACTCGACACTTTTGAGATTAATCATTACATGTCCGAATCTCTTAAGGTTGATTACAGCACCCTGGGAATGAGAAAAGCTGTCCATCAGGCAGCAGAAGCCTACGACAACCTGTTAAACAAATACTACAAAAAGCTGAATCAAAAACTTAAACCCGGGGATAAGGCTGCCTTACTAACAGCGCAACGGGCATGGCTTACCTATAGAGATGCCGAATTAAGTTTTAAAGGTACTCTTGGCAAAAGCCATTACTCGGGAGGTGGCACTATCGAGACTTTAATTCAATCTTCGTTTTATCTGGATATGATCAAAAAAAGGGTTGTTGAACTCTTTGAACACTATGGTTCAATCGGCAGAGGAATTCACTAGCTTCTTGTAGCACTGCAGAGTTCCTGAAAGGAGACCACTTAGCAGGAAAAAATGGTAATACCTCTGTTGACCTGATTGTGTCCTCATGAAACAGGTGAGTGTTTTTGTTGGTTCGTGAGGAAACGAACCCAGGCATAGAGCTAAACAGGACTGCTTACTTTTCTGAATAAACTTCTTTCAACTGGCGCGTTAAATAGATAAAAGAAAGCGGTATGTCTAATTCGGGTTGCTTAGTATTACCTTCAATAAAGATAGGCCCGCTATATTTAGCGGCTTTAAGGGCTCTTAGATAGGGCTTAAAATTGTCGCCTTTTACGCCCGGCAGTGAGCGGGTTTCTTTTTCAGCTATTTCGCAGTAAACCAGAAGTTCACCCGCATCCAAAATACTTTGAGGCGACTCGCTCTCTCTCATCATATGAAAAATATCTGCATTTAATTTAAAATTAGGGTGATTAACTCTACGAACGATTTCTGCAGCAGAAGCAAGTGTAGTCAGAAAATTTGTTTCCGAAGACTCCAGGCTTTCAAGTGCAATCATAACACCATATTTTTCTGCAGTAAAAGCGAGATTACGGCAAATAGCCGAAAAATCAGTCTTTGCCCGCTCAATATCATAGCTATCAGGAAGGCGTCTTGCCCCTCCGCTACCCTGCACTATAAGTTTTACTCCGGCTTGTTTTGCGCGCATAAAAACGCTGTCAGCATAACGTAATACGTGTTGTTCGTTTACATCCGGGCCGGCAATTTTGAGCCTTGAGGGGAAGAAAATATTGCAAAGGAATACATTTGAGTGTGCCTGTTGTATTCTTTTTAAATTATTGGCAAACTGACTCTTGCTAAGAGCAGGCGACAGCATGCGTCCTACAGATTCGCCCAGCATTTTAAAACCAGATGCATATACCAGTGAGTCTTGCTCCAGGGTAGCAACTATTCCTAGTTCGGGGATTCTCTGCGCTCTGAGACTGTTGCCTTCAAAAACTATGTTCAAGAGCAGGAACGATAAAATTAATTTGGCTTTCATATTGTCGTCAATATACAAATTCTGACAGTCTGTTTAATTAAGTATCATCGCCTCTAATCTAAAGAATATTTACAATACCGGACTGACACCTGGGGCTGGACATTGTTTTCACAGGAGGGTGACGGAGGGGCTAATGCCTTAAGTATGATTACGATACGAGTAATGAGACCGCTGTCCACCAGGCTGCAGAAGCATACGACGGCCTTTTAAATAAATATTATCAAAGGCTGCATCAGAAACTTCAACCCCGAAGATGACGCTGCCTCAATAACAACGCAACGTGCATGGCTTGGTTACATAGATCCAGAGTTAAGCTTCAAGGCACTTTGGGAAAAGAGCCTTATTCGGGTACCATCGAACTTTATTCAATCATTATTCTATCTGGATATAGCTAAGACGAAGCCAAGTGGCGTTATCTCGCTTTAAGAAATTCCTGCAAAGCAGCATTATATACACGTTTACCCTTGTGCTGCTTAATGAAAAAACCAGATTTACAGAAATACATATTGTAAAAGCTAAGCGAGGGGAATAATAGTAAGGCTGTATCATCGTCCGGTAAGCCCTAAAGTTCACTGATCTTTCAATGATTTATTTTTCTGGACTACATATCTTTACCGTTTTTTTATATCTCTCATCATCGCTATCTTGCCTGAACAATTAAACCATTCATGCAAAACATACTGCTAAAAGCCATTCCTTCCCTGAAATATTGGATGTTTGTTATTACCTGCTTCCTCATTCCCCTGAGCGGTTACAGCATCGATAGGAAAAGTGACACAAGGCACGCGGCAAACCTGTCGAAACTTATCAGAGTAACAGAGAAAGTTGGCCGCTACCGCACGTTTGAAGCGAGTATCACCAATAACAAAACCTATGAAAATAAATTTACCGCTGTAGAATTACTCGTTCAGTACCAGGCACCATCCGGCCGGCTTATTGATTTTCGGGGTTTCTTTGATGGAGACGGAAAAGGCTCTGGCAACCTAATTTTGGGCAACGTTTGGAAAATGCGCTTTATGCCCGATGAATTGGGCACCTGGAAATATGTGTACCGCTGGACAGATGGTACCCCTGGGGGAAAGGGTAGTTTCGACTGCACAGCGCAGGGGCAAGGAAAAGGCGTATTGCAGGCTTACCTTAAAAACCCGAGATGGTTTGCTTATAATGGCACAGAGCCCGTGTGGCTCAAATCCTATTACGAAACCGGTCACGGATCCATCGGGCAAGACTTTAACTGGATTGTAGACAATGTATACAGCAAGTTCAAGGAGCATGGCTATAACCATCTTCAGGTTAACTGGCTGCTTTCACTTTGTTGTTTCAAACAATATTATCTTGATGGACCGGCTCCGCAAACCCTTGACCTGGCCCTCTACCAGGAAGGAAAGGCCTCGAGTACAATGAATTTTGACGTTTGGAAGCGTATGGAGCAGCATCTCTCCTGGTTAAATAACAATGGAATCAATGTACACATGTTCCTCGGGGTGGACGGGAGCAGGAACGAAGGCCCGGTCTGGGAAAAGTTATCTGCGGAAGAAAAAGATTTTTTTGTACGCTATATGACCGCCCGGCTTGCTCCTTATGCTAATCTAGCTGGATGGAATTTTGTGTGGGAAGTAGATGGCAACCGCGAAAGTCATGAGTTGGGGTTTACCCGCTTAGTACAGAAATATGATGTTTTTAACCACCTGCGCACTTATGAAGACGAATTCCCGAGAGAAAACCATTATAATCTTCCTGAATATACTTTTGCAGCCATCGAGAACCATCAGATCGCTTCTCCCGAAAAAGCAGAAGAACGCACGTTATGGCGCGATGCCTGGACGCATCATATGGCCTGCAAGCTGGGATATAGAGGGAAACCTGTTTTCATGTCGGAAGGAAACGCCCTTTGGCGCAGATTCTGGCACGAACGGGTAAATGCGACACAAGACGATTTGCGCCGCTCGGCCTGGGCTTGTGCAACAGCCGGAGCCTCTTTTACATGGAACGGCCATGCGAAAGAATATGAACTGTATGCCGGGGGCGAATCCGGCCTGCCTTTCAATGACAAGAACCCATTTACTGCTTCCGAAAAAGCAATAGATATTATTGCACAAATAATGCATAATGATATTCGCTTCGAGCGGATGCAGCCCAACGACGAACTACTTTCAGAACATCAAACCCTTCGCGTTTATGCCCTTGCCGAACCTGGAAAACAGTACATCGTATTCGCACCCCAGGGGGAAAACTTCGCCTTGAAGCTTGAGAAAGGCAGCTACACTAAAAATACCTGGGTTGACGCCAAAACAGGTCGTAGAACGGCCGCTGCAGCAGTCCAGTCCACGGGCTCCGAAAAGCCTGTACAGTTTAAAGCTCCAGATGCCACTACTGATTGGGTTCTGATACTGAAAGGAGGTCTTTGAGGCGTCTCGTACTGGAAGAAGCTACGACCAGTTCGGGTCGGCACCACTACCTATAGCGTAAGTTTTGATGTTGCCCGGGAGAAGATGGCTTCAATCGGGATTGTTGGCACACTGGTAGGCACAGGTAGTAACAGACAGTTTCTTAAAATAAGTGCTGAAGGCTAAAATACGTCCAAGTGCTATAATTCCGGTTTAATGTTTCAAGAGTATTTATTCAAAGAAGAGAATACTCTTGATTTATGTGATTTTAACTGTCAAGCAGATCCGGTGCTTTTTTGTTGGATTGAAAACGACAAGAATTAGGGGAAGGCAATAAAATAAGTAAGCCCTCATATATCTGTCAGAAGACTTTAAAAATGTTAGTGTATTCTATCCGACGTATTAATTCTGTTGCCCTGGTTCGAGTCTCAGGCAACACGTGGATGCCTTTATTGGTTCGTGAGGCCCACAATCAAAGTGAACCTCTCTTCAACGATTTTAAAACAATCCAAACTTTAATAAAAAAGGGTTGTACTTAGTACAACCCTACATCTACCTATGAAAAACGTCCTTTTGGGAAGGACGTTCAATGTTAACAAAAACATTGGGGTTAAACAAATTTTTTAATGCCTTAACCGATGTTAGGGCATTTTCTTTTAAAAGGGTGGTTCAAATTCCGTAAAATCTTAGCCAGGTTCTTACTAATCTAAATACCCTCCCAATCCATTCCCCCTCAAAATCCCCGTCAACTCAAACAACATCCTATACCCAAAGCCCTCATGCTTCAGCATCTCATAAGCCTTACCCATTCTTAAAATATCTTCCAGTGTCCTATACCCATACGCGGCCGTAACAACTTTAAACTCTTCGCTTACAGCAAGTTCGTTGATGGCTTGATTCAATAAGTTTTCCTTAAATTTTTGCTCCTGCATTATCGGTAGAAGGATTCTTACCGTCCCGGAGTAAGGGTGTGAAAACAAATAGCGTGGGACATCAGCAATCTGTAATCTGAGGTCCGCGAAGACCCAACAAACAAGATAAACTGAGCCCACGCATAACGTGAGCAGTCAGTCTATTAGGCCTTGTTTGTTTAGAGATTTCGCGGTTTCAGATTACAAGTTTAATAGCTACTACTATTCGATATTTTCTATATGTCTTTTTACTCTATATTTTTCTGTCTTTTAAATTATCCCGCTAATATACAAAACACCTCATGCAGGATAAGGGAATTAAATGGAATATCCGTCCCAAAACCAGAATTGACAAAAAATACCGATTAATTCCCTTCAGGTAATAATACCCACAAATAATTTAGCCCCCGAATTTAAAAAAGGAGGTAAATGAAAATCAATACTATGAAAAGAATGTACATCTATCCGAAAGACGTGGAACGAATCACCGGGAAGAGAAGCAGCTATTGCCGCAATCTTATCCAGCTAATCAGAGCTATTTATGGCAAAAAGAAGCACCAGGGTGTAACCGTAGCCGAGTATTGCGATTACATGAGTGTGCCAAGGGAAGAGGTTGAGCTCTACCTTTAGGATTTAGTACATAAAAACGAAACCGGGCCTGTCGCCCGGTTTTTTTATGCGCTTTGGTTCGGAAATTCTTCGATCATTCTTCAGGAAATGCAGGTACCTGCTTATTACCTGGCTATTACCTGGTACCGGAAAGCTGTGCAAAATCCTTCGGCCAGCTTCGGGATTTCCCTGAGTGTTGTTCGGGAGTTCTTCGGGACTTGTTCGGGAAATCCGCCACTTTGTTCGGGAAAGCTTCGGGAAGCTTCGGAAATACTGCAAACCTGTCGCGAATTTGGTAAGAGCCAGGTAATTCTCAATTCGGCCTTAATCACCACCAGTATCCCGGCGCCCCAGCATGCCGGAGTATAGCAACCGGCAATTTGCCAGGAAATAGCAAAAACGCTGTAATGTGCCACAATATGCCCGTCTGGCCTTATAGCGGCCCATTTATACCGAAATGCCGATTGCGACATGATTGATCCAGCCCGGGTTCCAGCCGCTCTATGTTTGTTCCATGAGCAGATAAGGTACGGCTCTTAAACAGATGGTTTAACTAAATTTTAGAAAATGGGAATTATTAGAAATGGAGCCAATGGAGGCTTTTCCGGCAAGGCAGGGAGCGTTGTCGGCAGTAGTTGGAAGGATGTAGATTACATCAAGGGTTTACCCCGCAAGAGCAGTAAAGCGCCAACGCAATTGCAATTGGAGCAGCAGGCTAAATTTGCGCTGGCCATCCAAACCTTGCAGCCAATCACGGCTTTGCTGAACGATGGCTTTAAAGGCTCGAAGACTACGAGGGCAAGCGGATATAACCTGGCGATGCAGCACCTTCTGAACAATGCGATAACCGGTATTTATCCAAACTATACGGTAGATTATACCAAAATGAAGATCAGTAAGGGCAGCCTGATCAAGCCATCCGACATTGTTATGCTGGTGGATGCAGGCGTGCTGCAACTCAGTTGGTCGGTATTGGTGTCGAAGTACGGCGCTTTTGCGGATGATGAGCTTACGGTATTAATTTATAATCCGGTAAAGAACATCTACCTGCCCGCTGAAGGAGCGCTGCGTGCCGATGGTGCGCTGGATGTTCCGCTTCCGGGCGACTTTACCGGCGACACCGTGCATGTCTTTATGTTCTTCAGCTCGCGTGATCTGACTAAGCAGTCGGAAAGTACCTATGCCGGAAGCATTTTAGTGGTCTGATTTTTTAACAAGGGGCGCTTAACGGCGCCCCATTACTAATTTTATTATGCAAGTATTACAAAATTATTTAGCCCCGGTATTCAGCATCAAACGCGAGTACCTGGCCATTACCTTTTGGTTATTGTTGTTCCTTAACTTTCCTTTCCTGGCGAGGTTTATCGATACTGCTTCGGCACCCATAGATCCGGGTGCGCTAAGCGCCATATTAATGGCCGTGCTGGCTTTGCTGCTTTTTAAAAGCCTTACATGGCAGCTCATCCGGGCCATCTGGCCGGTGTTAGGCACCTATTCAACATATCATTTCGAGTACAATTTTAAATCCCTGCAACCATGTTCAAAAGTCATTATTTACTTAAGTTTCTATCTGCTGCTATTATTCTCGTTTGTGTTCACGCTTATGGCATTGATTTAGGAAAGGTGAAAGGTGAAAGCGGAAAGGTAAAAGGGAATGGTAGAGAGGTTAAGTTTGGGAGGGAGGTTAAAGTTGAAAGGTTAAAGGTAAAAGGGAATAGCAATGAGCTCAAGCGGAAACGTGGAATACTTAAGGAGGTTTATACGGATGAGCTGGGTGTGCGCGAGTTTAGTAGCAGAAATGATGGGCCTGATGTAGAAAAATACCTCCGCTATGTAAGGCTGAAAAAGGGCCAGCCCTGGTGTGCCGCTTTTGTTTGCTGGGCACTCGGCGAAACTGGTATTAAGAATCCGCGAAGTGGTTGGTCGCCTGATCTGTTTCCTGCTTCCAAAGTGATCTGGCAACGGACAAGAGCCATAGCAGCTGGTGATATTGCCACTCCGCGTCAAGGAGATGTTTTTGGTGTCTGGTACAGTGATAAGGGCAGGATTGCTCATGTGGGTTTTGTTGATAAATGGGATGGGAAATGGATAATATCGGTAGAAGGCAATACCAACGGTGCAGGAAGTGCCGAAGGCGATGGGGTGTACCGGAAGCGCAGGCTTATTGCCTCCCTTTATAAAGTGGCTGATTTTATACAAGACAAGAGGATTTGAGCAAGGCATTTGACATTTCAAATTTGGCGGCAGGCAGGATTGTTCTGCCTGCTGCCTCGCTGCTGCTCTTGCTGCTTTTTGCACCAGCTTGTGCTGTTTTTCGTTCTGTAAATAAATCGGTATCCGACAGTACTTCATTCAAACAGGTAGAATCTCAAAGCAACACCACGCTAAACGCAGAAATAAATCGAGATATGGTCTTTTCGTACACCGATTCTGATAAAATAAGCTATAGGGTAGAGATCATTCCGGAAGGCGAGTTTAGCTATTCTCCGGGAGCCGTATTTAAAGGGAGGGCAAAGTCGCTGACTATTTCGGGAAAAGAGGCAAGTTGGAAGGCAGGAAGCTTTATAGGCGCTGAGGAGCAGCAACTATGGCTCGACTCTGCTGGCACGACTGTAGCTAAAAGTGAGGTGCAGGTGAAAAACGTGAGCAGATCGCTGCATCGCAAAAACGGGGGCAGACAGAGCATTTTGCTACTAATCTTTTTGCTGTTGGTAGGACAGCTGTCGGTAAGGATCCGGAGAAGGATTTAGTGTGTTGCAGTATTAAAATATTATCAAAGAAATGGTTGCTTTGTGTTATAAGGCTTCTCCTAAAGCCTTTTCAGCCCGCCTTAAATTAGTCTGCCCATATCATTCCGTTTATCAGTAAGCCATCACCATCAGGTTAGATTGCAAGTTTAAATGAGCTAAAGTTGAAATTGCATTTGTTACTGGCAAAAGCGATTACTCAGGAATAATTCAATCAAGATAGCGCAATCAGTGATTGCGCTATTAGCTGATTAATTTTTTACAATCAACCGGGAGTCACCATATCTCCTTAGATTTGCAATATGGAAATTCTGATAATATTTTTTCTGATTATACTAAACGGAGTTTTTTCTATGAGTGAAATCGCGTTGGTATCATCTAAGAAATTTACATTAGAGAGTGCTGCTAAGAAAGGCAATGGAAACGCCCGAAAGGCACTTGAACTGGCCGCTAGTCCGAATACCTTTTTATCTACTGTTCAAATTGGAATCACTCTTATTGGTATCCTTACGGGTATTTATAGTGGCGAGAAACTCACCTCTGATTTAGTTGATCTGATTAACGATGTCTCCTATCTTGCACCTTATTCCGATACCTTAGCGGTAGTTTTAATTGTAATCATTATCACTTATTTTTCTATTGTATTTGGAGAATTAATACCTAAACGAATAGGGCTGGCTTTTCCTGAGACTATAGCAACTCTGGTAGCCCGACCTATGAATGTGCTTTCGACAATGACCAGGCCATTCATCTGGCTACTGGCCAAGACCAACGACTTTGTTCTCGGCGTTTTTGGCATCAAGGATAAGAAAGACGGAATAGTGACTGAGGAGGAAATAAAGTCGATTATAGCTGACAGTACAAGTTTAGGCGAGATCCAGGAAATAGAGCAGGACATCGTTAAGCGGGTATTCGCTTTGGGCGATAGGAAGGCTGGTGAATTGATGACTCACCGATCAGATTTGACCTATATTGACCTGCATGATACTTTAGAAGAAATAAAGCGGAAAGTCGAGGCCGAACCACATTCGGTGTATCCGGTAATTGACAAATCGCCCGATAAAATAGTGGGGATAGTGTCTGTGAATCAGATATTTACTAAGAGTTTCTTAAACGAAAGTTTCAACCTGCTCGATCTTATTCAAAAGCCCTACTATGTTCAAGAGAATTTAGCTGCCTATAAGGTATTGGAAAAGTTTAAAGAGCATAAAGTTCACCTGGTTCTGGTAGTGGATGAGTATGGATCGATAGAAGGTGTGCTTTCTGTTACGGATGTTGTTGATGAACTAATCGGAGATATTTCAATAAACCCGGCATTTGAAGAAGCTGATATTATTCAGCGCGACGAGAGTTCCTGGTTAGCTGACGGCCAATATGCGTATTATGAATTCGTGAATTACTTTGAAATAGAAGACGCCGGAGAGCCTGACGGCTTTACAACGTTGGGAGGACTTATTTTAAAGCATCTTAGCCATTATCCGGTTACTGGCGAAAAGATAAGGTGGAGAAATTTTGAATTGGAGATAGTTGATATGGATTCCACGCGAATCGATAAGATCTTAATTACTAAAATGTTTTAACCTTATGTATTGTAAAATACTCAAATCACCGACTTCTTCTGAAAAGAGTACATCCCTTCCAGAATAGACTAAGGTGTAACTCAAATTAATAAATTCTATACCACTCAACAGATCAAGCAAACCTCTACAGCCGGATGGATAGCGGCGTTAGTAATCACTAACTATTTATATGTTTTAATAATTTAAGCTATTTATGTTAGCATCAAAATTTCCAGATGAAGTGGATCACCAGAGAGCGTCCTAAAATTGACCGTATTGCATGTCCCTGGCTAATTAAGCGGTTTGTCGACAACGAAGCAGAGTTTATTTACGTCCCTTTTCAGGATGTTTTAACTAAAGCCCGCGAACTGAACGCCATTCCCTTTGATATTCCTGATGTAGAGTATACCCATTACGAAGACAAATGCACCTTCGATTACATCCTGAAAAAGCATAATCTTAAAGACCCTGCGTTACAGTCTATGGCTGTAATTGTAAGAGGGGCTGATACCGATGCCCACCATCTCGCCTCTCAATCCTCCGGGTTATGGGCAATCTCGGCCGGACTGGCATACAATACCTCTGACGATTTCGAGCTGTTAGAACGGGGAATGCTGATCTACGATGCTCTGTATAGTTGGGCAAAGCATCTTCAAAAAGAACGTCATACTCAAAACCCGATAGAGTATTTGCTTATTGAGGTGTTCAATAAGTATATCAAAGAGCAAAAAGACAGTAAAAAGAAGAACCCCGATTGGGCAATTGAGCTTAAAGAGATGATCCAGGATCAGATCGACACGAATTTAAGTTTAAGCCTGAAAAGCTTGTCGCAGGAGCTTAATGTTCATCCTGCATATTTGTCAAGAGAGTTTTCAAAGCACTTCGATAATTTATCTTTTGGAGAATATATCAGAAAGCTTCGCATAGAAAAGGCGATGGATCTTATCAGCAGCTCTAAGCTCTCTCTGTCTGAGATTGCTTATTTAACCGGATTTTCCGACCAAAGTCACTTCACCCGGATTTTTAAAAAACATACCAGTGTAAGTCCCTCAGGATACAAGAAAAATCTCTCAAAAAGTAAAAAGGATACCAATAGTTAAATCTGTTCTATTTCATGTGCGAGTATCCTAGTAACATTGTAGACTTTTAATTGAACTACAAGATACAAGGTGTTAACATGAGAAATTATTTTACAGGATTACTTTTAATTTTATTAAGCGTTTCGTTGCCGTCGATTGCACAAACTCCATCAATACAGGCACCAGTTCATATCTATCCCAGAATGGCGGGTTATGTGGGTATCATTCATCCTATCGTAACATTTGACAGTGATGCTACGCACACTAACTTTAAACATTCTTATACCGTAGGGATGCCAACGGGCATTAATATCTGGAAGAGTCCGAAGGTGGGGTTTTCGTTTGAAGCGGTTCCTTTTGTAAGAACAGAGGATGGTGTGAGTAAAATGAGCAACTTCTTATTTCATCCCGGCATTTTAGCTGCCCTCGGAAAGGGCTACACTTTTGTGGGCCGTGCGGCTTTTGAAACTTCGGGAAGGTTTGGATTTACTCCGATTCTGAATAAAGTGGTAAAGAGAAACAAGCACAGTAATTATTTTGTAGCGGTTCCATTGCCCGTTCGTTTCGGCAACGACAAACCCGCTTCATTTACGGCAGCTTTTCAATTTGGTTTAGGTTTCTAGAAATACTATGCAGATGATCAGACCATATACCTTAAAAGATCTTGTGATCTATTTCCTCAAACTCGGAACCTGGGGCTTCGGCGGTCCGGTAGCGCTGGTGGGCTACATGCACCGCGATCTGGTGGAAGATAAAAAATGGCTCACAGAGGACGAGTATAAAGAAGGGTTGGCATTGGCTCAGTTAGCTCCGGGGCCACTGGCTGCACAGCTGGGTATCTACATCGGCTTTGTGCATTACCGGCTTTTAGGGGCAACCTTAGTCGGACTGGCTTTTATACTGCCCTCATTTATAATGGTTGTATTGCTGGGGATGGCTTATAAGCAGTATAGTGGTTTACCCTGGATGCAAGCTGTATTTTATGGCGTGGGCGCCTCAGTGATCGGTATCATCTGTATCAGCGCTTATAAGCTTACCATCAAGTCTATCAGTAAGCTAAACCTGTCTTCTGTCAAGACTAACTGGCTGCTCTGGGTATTTTACCTCATTGGTATTGTGGTGACAGTTGTTACTCAGCGTGAAGAAGTTTTACTCTTTATCGCTACAGGCTTAATCTATATGTTTATCAAGGCTCCTCCGGCCTGGGCAAAGAAGCAGCCGGCCTTACCATCTATTGTACTGGCGGGTATCGGATTCTGGGAATATTCTACCGATACCTTAATTAAAATAGCCTTATTTTTTGCCAAAGCAGGAGCCTTTGTGTTTGGCAGCGGTTTGGCAATTGTTCCGTTCCTGCACGCTGGTGTTGTTCAGGAGTTTGGCTGGTTGAATGAGGCCCAGTTTGTCGATTCGGTAGCTGTTGCCATGATCACTCCAGGTCCGGTGGTGATCACCGTAGGTTTTATCGGGTACCTGGTTGCCGGATTTCCCGGAGCTTCGGTAGCCGCCGCTGCAACTTTTTTGCCATGCTTTCTGTTTACCATCATTCTTGCGCCCTCATTTAATAAGATAGCAAAGAACCAAAGTATTAAAGCTTTTGTCGATGGCATTACCGCATCGGTTATTGGTGCTCTTGTTGGAGCGGTGATCGTGATCGCCTCACGGTCAGTTGTCGATATTCCAACTGCCCTAATAGCGATAGCCTCGATGCTGGCTTTGATTTATGTCAAAAAATTACAGGAGCCGCATATTATCATTATTGCTGCTATCGTCGGGATTGTAATCAAGAGTATCTAGTTAAAACCTCCAATTGATCTTCGCTAATCCCGATTTTTAGATATGATTTAGGCCGCTGGCTGAACGCACTTGTGTACTGTTAGAGTCTGATTTGCTCATCCTGCCTTTGTTAAGTCTTAAATAGGAAAGATCGGGTCTATGAAATAATTTACACTGTTTGCTTGCTTTTCTGTTGTAAGAAGATATAGTTCGGGATTATGGTCACGAATAGTCATCCCGGCAGCGGTTTACAATAGACAATATGAAAAACAAGACGATTGGAATTATAGGACTGGGAAAGATGGGCGGCAACATGGCGATGCAGGCTATGGATAAAGGATATAAGGTGCTGGGGTATGATTTACACCCGAACGAGGAGCTTCAGAACCACGGTCTTGAGCAGAGTGGCAGCGTAGAAGAAATGATTTCAAAGCTTCCCGGGCCTAAAATTATCTTTATTTATGTTCCGGCCGGCGCTGTTATCGACCGGATACTGGAACAGCTTGGCGCTCTTCTTAAAAAAGGAGATATCATCGTCGATGGTGGAAATTCTTACTGGGGCGATTCAATCAGGCGTTCGCACAGTCTAAAAGAGCTTGGAATATACTTTGTCGATTGTGGTACCAGCGGCGGAGTAGATGGCGCACGCAACGGGGCCTGTTTTATGGCAGGCGGCGAACCGGAGGCGATGGAACATGTTGCACCAGTTTTAAAGGATCTTGCCGTGGAAAATGGCTTTGTCCATACCGGTTCGCCCGGCTCAGGGCATTTTGTAAAGCTGGTTCATAACGGAATTGAGTTTGGAATGCTGCAGGCTATCGGCGAAGGCATGGCCCTGCTGGCGAATTACAGGGAAGAGTTAAACTTTCCAGAGATCTTGAAAACCTGGAACCATGGATCGGTGATCCGGTCGTGGCTTATCGAATTAATGGCGAGGGTTTACAACGAAAAGCAGGGATTCGAGTCGGTTCCTTCATACATAGAAGATACCGGCGAAGTGAATTGGCTGGTGGCCGACGCGATGCGAATGGAAGTGCCGGTACCCGTTATTGCACAGTCGGTGATGCAATTATTCACTTCACGCGATACGGTCCGCATTTCGGATAAAGCAGTTGCCATGATGCGCCATGGTTTCGGCGGACATCCCTTTGGGGAAGATGAGGGTATTAAATATGAGAGGAAGTTCGGAAAGACAGAAAATGTTGAGAGTAACTTTTTGTATAAAAAAAGGGGAAGTAAAAGTTGATATTACGAGGTTAAGGGTTCGTTTCTCCCCGCAAAGGTAGTCGGCATTACTACAAAGTAAACGGGCAGTACATGGAAGCATTGCGGTGATTAATCACGCATTACGAGTATTACTACGACGTAAATCGTCACTACGGCGGTGTAAACGGACATTCTGGGGACCGAAGGCATTACACTCATTAATACCAAACCTTGCAATTCTATTGCATTCCCCTCGATCATATTTTACCGCGATCACTATATTTGTCGTAATGAAAGTACTGGCCGTTTTCATGACGATTCTAATGCTCTTTACCGGGTCCGACCTCTGTGAGGATCAAGATGGCTCTGAAAACAAGGGCAGGGTGGAGTCTTGTAAAACAACTGATGATAGCCACCAGGAAGAGGAACCATGTACCCCGTTTTGTCATTGTTCACGCTGTCCCTTCTCTGTAGTACTGCCATCCGTACCCAGCCAGCATATCATTTCATTCCTGAAGATTGAAAAGTTTGACGGATACATCTCGCTAACTCCAATCCAGTTCAGCCCTTCAATCTGGCAGCCGCCGAAGTATTCGTAAGAGTATCTGAAATTTATTATTCATATTATCAGGCCCGTAAAAAGGCCGGTCTAAATCATATTTTAATGAAAAGATATTTTATATTTTTTGCTGTACTGGCGTGTGGTTTTACCGCCCTTGCACAAAATACCGTCACCATAACCCTTAAAGACGCTGAAACTCAGGCGCCCCTTATTGGCGCTAGTGTAGCAATAATCAACCTCCAAAAAGTATCGTCGACAAACCAACATGGAAATGTATCATTCTCAGGTCTGCCCAATGGCGTTCATAGCTTCGAATACCGCTATCTGGGCTATACAACCAAAATCGATAGTATTTCCTTTCCTTTAGCTGCCGCAAGTCCCATTGTTGTTTTATTAGAAGCAGCTGAAGGCGAAGAATTAGAAGAGGTTGTGGTTTCTTCCACCCGGAGCAGCCGGACAATCGCCAATATCCCCACACGGATTGAAGTAATTGCAGGCGAAGAATTAGACGAGAAAGCGAACATGAAGCCGGGTGATATTCGTATGGTTCTGAACGAAAGCACCGGTATCCAAACACAGCAGACCTCGGCAACGAGTGCAAACGCATCGATACGAATCCAGGGGCTGGATGGAAGATACACCCAGATCTTAAAGGATGGTTTTCCTCTGTATTCGGGGGCGGCAAGCGGACTCGGTTTATTACAAACGCCGCCGCTGGACCTGAAACAGGTTGAAGTTATCAAAGGCTCATCGTCTACCTTGTATGGAGGCGGGGCAATAGCCGGATTAGTCAATCTGATCAGCAAAACGCCAAAGGAAGAGCAGGAACTCAACTTTCACCTCAACGGCACATCAGCAGGCGGATTGGATCTGAATGGTTTCTACGGAGAGCGCTTCGGAAAAGCCGGCATAACCGTATTCGCGTCGAGAAACAGTAATGAAGCGTATGCACCCGGAAACATCGACCTTACGGCAATACCAGAGTTCACCCGTTACACGTTCAACCCTAAGTTATTTTTGTATTTTAACGATAAAACCTCTTTAAATTTGGGGGTCAACAGTAGCTTTGAAGAGCGTACCGGCGGCGACCTTCACTATATAAAAGGAGAGGGCGACGCCACCCACAGCTTTTTCGAAAGCAACAATTCTAAGCGCCTGTCTTCGCAATTTGCCCTCAAACATAAACTGTCAGAACATACCGAACTAAACCTCCGCAATAGCGTAAGTTACTTTAACAGGAAGATCGGTATTCCGGCTTATTCATTTGATGGTACGCAATATGGAACATTCTCTGAAGCCAATATTACAACAGGCAGCGACAAGAGCGAATGGGTGGCCGGTCTAAATCTCTGGACCGATCAATTCCGTGAGAACCAGCAGACCGCGGTACCCTTAAGAAACTACAATCAGATAACCTACGGCGCCTTTATCCAGAATAATCTGCATGCCGCTGAATGGCTCGAGCTTGAAACAGGCTTAAGAGGCGATTATGTCGTCGACTACGGTTTTGTTTTGCTCCCCAGGATTTCTGCCCTGATTAAAGTAAATGAAAAGTTTAACTCGCGGGTAGGAGGAGGCCTGGGGTATAAGACGCCGACCATATTCACCGAAGAAAGCGAACGGATCCAATACCAGAATGTTCTTCCAATCTCTGCAACAGTAAATAAGCTCGAAGAAAGCTACGGGTTTAATTGGGACCTGAATTATCGTACAACTCTCTTTCATGATGAGCTCTCTTTTAGTATCAACCATCTGTTCTTTTATACATTTCTGAATAATCCTTTAATGATGGAACCAGAAGCGGGCAGTGAATACAGGTTCACCAATTCAGCCGGGCACATGGATAGCAGAGGTATGGAAACCAACGTAAAGTTTGCTTACCACGACTTTAAGTTTTTTGTGGGATATAGCTTAACTGATGCTAAAATTCATGTGGGTGATGATCTGCGGCAAAATCCCCTGACGGCAAAACACCGGTTAAATAACGTTTTAATGTATGAGGTGGAAGATAAATGGAAACTTGGAGCCGAAGGATATTATTACGGTAAACAAACCCTGAACGATGGCGCCGCAGGCAAGCCTTATTGGATATTCGGATTTATGGCAGAGAAGCTCTGGAACCGCTTTTCGATATATATCAATTTTGAGAACTTCACCGACACCCGCCAAACCCGCTTCGACAGTATTTATACAGGTAGCATATCCAACCCCGTATTCCGGGATATCTATGCTCCGCTAGATGGTTTTGTAGTTAATGGAGGCTTAAAATTACGATTGTGAGGGCATGAAGTCTTGATCGTAAGTTAAGACGGCTGCTGCTCGTCGCAATTTATAATTCCGAAGTTCCTATGGTAGATTTGTAATCCGTAGTAAAACTCCTCTCAACTATCCGTAGAGTTCCGCAGGGCTCTACGGATTCACAAATAGAAAAGAGTCTCCGACTCGGTTGCACTTCAATCCTTCTTAAAGGCGCATAATTCTCCCACCATAAACACCTGTTTTGCCCCTCCTTTATTAGCGTAATTATTTGTTTCTTAGCAATTGCTAAACTTTACCATAAAAACCATGTTCCGGAAATTAAAAATAGTTCCTCTCATATTTTGCATAGCCATACTTCACAACGCTGTG
Organism: Paradesertivirga mongoliensis; assembly: GCF_024436395.1. Lineage (GTDB taxonomy): Bacteria > Bacteroidota > Bacteroidia > Sphingobacteriales > Sphingobacteriaceae > Paradesertivirga > Paradesertivirga mongoliensis. The sequence continues at coordinate 420,821 of NZ_JAFMZO010000004.1, forward strand.
CGGTCTCAAACGATCTCTTCAGATAGTCTTGCCGCACTTCGAACGCAGGCAGGTGCCAAACAGATCTTTAAAGTAAATCAACCCGACCAGAAAATAAGTCCCCACACCGGAATGACCAGGAAGCACTGGAAGGAAGCGGCATTGTATCTGCTAAGCGGGGCGTTCAGCCATATCCATTCGCTCGACGATCCGATGAAGTTCCCAAAGCAACCAGGTAAGAGTTATCCGCGCGACGGAAAGTCAACTCCAACTGAGAAGATGGAAGGATTGTGCCGCACCATGTTTATTGCCGGACCCTTACTCAAAGAGCATCCCGAAATGCAAATAAACGGAATTAAGGTTGGCGATTATTACCGCTACCAGATCGCAAAAATGCTCGATCCGAAAAGCGATACCTATATCGAGGCCCGCCCTGCAAACGGAGGGCCCAGTCAGAAACTCGTAGAATTTGGCGGTCTTGCTGCATCCCTGCTTACCTCGCCCGAGATTTTCTGGGAACCCTTGCCGGCCAGCGTTAAAGAGTCTTTGTCGAAAACCATGTTGAGCTACGGCGACGGGCCAACCATAGACATGAACTGGCGGTATTTTAATATCCTGATCCTCAGCTTTTACAAAAGTCAGAACTATCAGGTAAACGAGACGCTTTTAAAAAGCTTGCTGGAAAAGGTCATCGCAGATTATAAAGGCCAGGGATGGTATACTGATAGCCCGTATTACGATTACTACAGCATGTGGGCTTTCCAGATGTATGGTAAGATCTGGTCTCAGTATTTCGGCGAGAAGTATTACCCGGAATATGCAGGCAAACTGGCATCTTATTTCGACGATCTGCAAGACAACTACCCGCATATGTTCTCCAGAAATGGTGAAATGATTATGTGGGGCAGGAGCATTGCTTACCGCATGGGCGCTGCTGCTCCCTTCCCGATGATGGGTTTTAAAAACGACCCTAAAATTAATTATGGCTGGATGCGCCGAATAGCATCAGGCTCGATCCTTCAGTTTATGAAACACCCCGATTTCTTGCAGGACAGCGTTCCGACTTTGGGATTTTACGGGCCATTTGAGCCAGCTGTACAAACGTATAGCTGCCGTGGAAGCGCTTTCTGGCTGGGTAAACTGTTTTTGGGCTTGCTGGTGCCGGCTAACAGTCCGTTTTGGACCGCAGTAGAGAACGAAGGTGATTGGGAAACGAAAATGAAAGCAGGCGAGGTTTATGACAAATTTGCAAGCGGGTCGAATCTCCTTATTACGAATTATCCGGGCATCGGGGCATCAGAAATAAGATCATGGTGTTTCAGTAAAACTGTGGGCGTATACCAGGGAACAGAAAATTATACTCGTTTAGCTTATAACAGCGCATTTCCGTGGCAGGCAGACGGAAAAAACGGAGAGGTTTCAATGGCCTACGTTTATAAAACATCAAAAGGTGCCTGGGAAAGCATGAGGATGTTTAATTTCAAAAAATACAAAGACAATGTATATTATCGCGATGGAGTTTTTGCTTCGGATACTTCGGTTAAACTGAATCTTGCAGAGATCACTCTTCCTAACGGAATCCTGCGATTAGACAGAAATAACAGTAGGGTTTCCGCGCAAGTCAGATCGGGACATTATTCTTTGCCCGTTCTTTCGACTCCGATAAGGGACGAAAGCCGCACAATAAAAGGCCATAAGGTCAGGATAATTGATAATGGCGTTTATCAGTTGGCACTAGTGTCGTTGGCCGGCTGGGATCAGCTAGAAACGGTGTATGCCGATGGATTACACCCTTCTGCCAAACAGAGCGCTGTGATCGATGTATCGGATAATTTTGTTCCGGGCAGGGATAACCTGTATGCCACCCTAATGCTTTGGAAAAAATCCGGCGAAAAGTGGGCCGACAGGGAATTGATGCCGGTTAAAAAGCTTAAGTATTCGGCCTCAGCAAATGCGGTTAAGGTATCACTTGCGAACGGGCAAAAAATTAAGGTAAGTTATTAAGGGAACGCTCAGCGGAGATTTTATGGGAAAGAGTTGAAATGTAGCGGAAAATCAGCTCACATGACGACATATTTATGTATCCGCTTATGCTTACTGCAGTCATGTCTTTGGTAAAGTAAACCAAAAGGCGCTGCCTTTGCCGTATACACTTTCGACCCAAATCTTCCCGCCATGTCTGTCAACAATTTCTTTGCAGATGTATAGACCAATACCCAATCCGGAAATGGATGGATTGAGCCCTTCGACCCGATAAAACCGGGTGAAAATATTCTTCAACTTCTCTTTTTCTATACCCATGCCCCAATCTTTTACACCTACGGTAACCTGTTCTTTACTGTTTTGAAGAATTACTTCTATCTGGTTAGCAGAAGGTGAATATTTTATAGCATTAGTTAAAAGATTGACGATAAGCTGTTCAATTCTGTTAGGGTCGGCATTAATAATAATGCTTTCTGAATTGGATAAAAATGATATTGAATGACTCGTCTGAGCATTTCTGATAAGTTCAACGGCGTCCGCCATCACTTTGATTAAATCGAAGTCGCGTTTAACCAATTGAAGTTTGCCCGCTTCGATTTTAGAAACATCCAGCAAATCATTTACCAGTGCCGACAGCTTCCTTACCTGCTGTACCGTTTTTGAAATGAATGATTTGGACTTTTCATCAGGATGTAAGCGTTGAAGTATCTGCATATAGCCCGAAATGCTGGTTAGCGGCGTTTTAAGCTCATGGCTTGCCATACCGATAAACTCATCTTTTTTGGCATTAAGACTTACCACTTCGTTATAAAGCTTGCCATTTGCTAACGATACGGACGCCTGCGAAGCAATCGCAGCTACCAGGTCTTCATGCTCTTTAGAAAACTTGCCGGCCTCCGGGTGCCCAAAAAATAATCCGCCAATTACTTCGCCCGAATTGGTTTTTACCGGCATGGCCAGGTAGCTTACAACCGGTAAATGTCCCATTGGCATGCCGTAATGAGGCGCACTTTTTCCATATCTTGGATCCGTGGTGATATCATCTACCCTCACAACTCCCTCGCCCGAAAAAGTAGCATGAAAAACAGCAGTATTTCTTGGCATACCAAATTTCTCGAAGGCTTCTTTCGGAGCGCCGGAAAGCGTGTATAACATATAAGCTTCTCCGTCCTGGTCGTAAGTGTTATAGAAAAACGCCCCAAACGCCGCACCTGTCAGTTTGGTGGTGGCATCTGTTACCTTTTGAAGAATAGCTTCGATATCCAGGTCTTCCGCAATCTCTTTTCCCAAGGTATTGATAATCTTTAAGTTTGCTGCATTGCGTTCACTTTCCTCAAGAGCTCTTTTAAGCGCGCTTACATCTCTCGCAATTTTTGACGCCCCGATAACGGTTCCCTTGCTGTCTTTGATAGGAGACACCGATAATGAAATCGGAATTTCCTTTCCATCTTTAGATTTTCGAACGGTTTCGAAATGATCAATCTTATCACCCTGAGATACCTTTCCAATGATAACATCCTCTTCATTAAGCCTGTCGTCAGGAATCAATAACGAAATATGTTTTCCGATGACCTCGGCTTCGGTATAACCAAAAGTTTTCTCTGCAGCATTATTCCAGCTGGTAATGATGCCGTCGAGCGTTTTACTGATAATCGCATCGTCGGATGTGTTAACAATAGCAGCCAGAGTGGCCTGCCGCTCGTCCGCTCTTTTTAAGTAGGTAAGATCCCTGACAATTTTCGAAGCACCAATAACCTGACCCTGACTGTCTTTAATAGGTGAAACGGATAGGGAGATTGGAATCTGGCGCCCATCTTTCGTGAGACGAAAGGTTTCAAAATGATCGATTGGGAGGCCTTTTGAAATGTTATCCAGGATCAGATTTTCTTCATGCAAGCGGTCTGGTGGAATTAACATGGTAATGTGCATACCAACAGCTTCCTTTTCAGAATAACCAAAGAGTCTTTCGGCGGCTTTGTTCCAACTGGTAATAATCCCCTCTAAGCTTTTGCTTATAATCGCATCGTCTGAAGTATCGACGATCGCGGCAAGAATAGCCTGTTTTTCGTAGGCCTTTTTTACCGCAGTGATATCCCGGGCAATTTTTGATGCACCAATGATAATTCCGCGACTATCTTTTACCGGCGATACCGACAGGGAGATGGGTATTCTTCTGCCATCTTTCGATATGCGAATCGTCTCAAAGTGATCAATCGGGTTCCCTCTGGAAATATTTTTAATTATAAAGTCTTCTTCATCTAGTCGTTCGGGCGGAATCAGCATGGTGATATGCTTCCCAATAGCTTCCTCTTCGGTATACCCAAAAAGTCTTTCGGCAGATTTATTCCAGCTTGTAATGATGCCTTGAAGTGTTTTGCTGATAATGGCGTCATCTGAAGTATTCACAATGGCTGCAAGTATGGCCTGCTTTTCATCGGACCGCGTTTGGTGGGTAACGTCAATTAGGGTATTTACGGCGCCGATAAGCTTTCCTTCCTGATCAAACTTCGGCACAGGAAGTGGACGGAGATTTAATCGGGTTCCGTCGGGTCGTTCTACAATAATTTCTTCCCCCTCAATTGCCACTCCGTATTTTAAGGTACGGGATATCGGATGATCTTCGGTCAGCATTGGCCGCCCGTCGGGGTAATAGATCTTCCAGGGGCCGCACCATAGATCGCGGCCAATTTCCGGATCATTTCCCCATAGCTTTGCTGCAGCTTTATTATAGGCCGTGATATAGCCTTTCGCGTTACATGAGTATACTGCAACTGGTAGATCGTCGAGAAGAGATTGCGTTTCGGCTTTATCGGCTTGCCCGTTTGCGAATAAATTTTCTTCACTCATTCTAATCCTTAAACATTTCGAACTAAAAATTGTTCTGCGAACTTATGATTATCACAGGCAACATCAGTAGACATTGCAGGGGCCTTAATTTCAAATACTTACTATTGAATGAATTACTTTTATTTGATTTATTGCAGTGTTCCGGCAAGGAGGTTAAGTGATGAGGAAGTTGAAGAGCTTTTGTTGGTGGCCCGAAGAGAAAACAAACTTCGCGACATAACCGGTATGCTGCTGTGCCTGCCAGAAATGTATGTTCAGTTAATTGAAGGCGCTGAAGCTGATATACGACAGCTATATTTAAACCTGAGCCGCGACCAGCGCCATCATACGGTAACTATCTTGAAAGAAGGCCACTTGGAACAACGCTTCTTTCCGGATTGGTCTATGGGTTATGACCAGAAAAGTGTTACGTTAACTAATGCTGAAGATTCTTTCTGTATTTCGGATGAGAAGGTATTTGCCCTGTTTGAGATTCTGGATGAGGGTTTTGGATAATTTGAGGGATGTAATCGCCGGGCGATTCTTGTCTAACAATGTTTAAAATGGTACAAAAAAATAAAAAAATCAAGATTATATAATAAATATGGGCTTTGCTCGTCTATAGAATATAACTTGTGATAAGGTTTAGGTTGCCCTGATACTCATGCTCTCATAGTATCAGGGCTTTTTTGTGTCTGAAGCTCCCTTCAATATGCTGCCGACGTTCTTTCCCCGCTATGTTTTAAAGTGGTTTCGATAGCCGATGTTTTAAGCTGGCTAAGAAACTTCTCTATGCGGCCATACTTGGATAGTATTTTACAATATCATGTAAATATCCTATAAAATAAACTTTACCCGTCTCACTAGATTTGTTAAACAACCTAACCAATTAACAAATAACTCCTTCAATACTGATAAGCTCTAAGGGCGGCTCGTGAATCAGAATTCAACCTTGAGGTTGCGAAGGCAGAACATTGTAAGCATTAAGGTCGGAAGGCCCTTTGCTCACAGAATTTAGCTAACCATTTAACCAGTTTCGTAATCAATGCATGAATTTACATTAGATCTCAAGATAGCTGCTCAAATGCCTTCAAGAAAAGACTGGAGGATTGGCACTATCGGCGCGGGTGCAATTGTGAAGGGATGTCATCAGGTAGCATACCGTAACGCGGGCTTTAACTCTTTTGGAATAGCCTCTCAAAACAAGTCGAACGCAGCAGAAGTCGCAAAAGAATTTCACATCCCTAATGTTTACGATTCCTGGCAACAGTTAATTAAGGATAAGAATATAGAGATTCTGGATATTGCTGTACCACCAGACATCCAGTTGGAAATAGTACGCGAAGCCGTGAAAGAAAGCGACCATATCAAGGGGATTCTTTGTCAGAAACCACTGGCGATGAACCTTGAAGAGGCCAATGAAATTGTTCTTTTGTGTGAACAGGCCGGCGTTAAGCTGGCCGTAAACAGCAATATGCGGTACGACCAGTCGATACGGGCTTTAAAAACTTTACTCGACAATAATTACTTTGGTGAAATAGTCCTTGCGACCATCGATATGCGAGCCATACCTCATTGGCAGGAATTTCTTAAAAAGTATGATCGCCTTGAAATGTTAAACATGGGCATTCATCATATTGATACCTTTCGTTACCTGTTCGGCGACCCGGAGAAAGTAACCGCCATAACCAGGAGCGATCCGAGAACAAAATTCTCTCACATCGACGGAATCAGCCAGTATACTTTTCAATATGCAGATGGGCTAATGGCAACCAGTCTGGACGACGTATGGGCATGGCAGGGAGAAGGTACTCAAAAAGACATGTACATCAGATGGCGGGTAGAGGGATTAGAAGGAATGGCTGTGGGCGAAATCGGCTGGCCGAAATTTCCTGAAAAGGGATTAAGTACGCTGAAGTTTACCAGCCGCAAATTCCCGGAGCAGTGGATTGAACCCGGCTGGGATACGGTTTGGTTTCCCGATGCTTTTGAAGGTACGATGGCGTCTTTGCTTCGCGCCGTTGAAGAGGATACACTTCCCGAAATAAATGGCCGCGATAACCTGCACACTATGGCAACTATCGAGGCGCTGTACTTGTCTGTCAAAGAAGAGCGAACTGTAAAATTATCCGAAACATTACTAACCCTTAAATAAGCCAAATGATATCAGTAGGAATTTTTAATGGATATTATCCATATACCTTAGTAGAAACCATCAGTAAAGTAAAAAAGGATGGATTCAATTGCATTCAGCTTGATCTTAGCTTTAAAGACTTCGACCTGAACGATCCGCACACCCTGCCTCAAACGCTAACCGTAGAAAAAGCGCGTAGCATACGTAATGCTTTTCGCGATGCCAATATCGAAATTGTCGCAATCTCGGGATATACGAATCTTATATCTCCCGATCCGGAAAAAAAGCGTAGAAACATAGAGTATGTAAAAACGCTCTTAAAGTTTGCCCGCGAGTTTGGAACGCCTTATGTTATTAGTGAAACCGGAACTTATGAGCCGAGCAGCGACTGGGTTTTTCATGAGAAGAACGCAACAGAGGAAGCTTTTCAGGAAATTAAGGCCGTACTTGAAGAACTGGCCGAGTTTGCCTACAGGCATGATGCTGTATTTCTGGTAGAAAACTACGTGAACAACGTAATTGGTAGCGTAGATCAGTTGCTACGGTTATTCAGAGAGGTAGATCATCCGGGATTAGGGCTCCTGATGGATCCAACTAACTATTTTGATGGCGCTAATATTAAGAATGTGAATGCAGAACTTTACCGGATCTTCAATGCCCTGCAAGACAAAATTAAAATTGCCCATGCCAAAGACATAAAGCAGGCCGAAAGCAATGAGGAAAAGCATGCTGCAATTGATGCGGTAGAATCTCATACTTTCCGTGGTGCTGGTGATGTCGAACTTCCGGCAGCCGGCCTCGGCGTGCTGAATTACGAATTGTATTTAAAGCTACTTTCCAAAAAGCATCCAAATATTCCGCTGATTATTGAGCATTTAGACGAAGAGGATATTCCGCGCGCTAAACGCTTCGTAGACGATACATTAAAAGCAATCGGCGCGTAGGCTTAGCGCTATATTAAGGCGATGTGCTATTCTCTGCTGGCGGAGGTGACTAACGCATCGGGCCTCTATGATATAATATTACTCTACTATAATAAAATTTAATACCATGAACGACTTGAAACTAAGTATTGAGCAGAAAACCGCATACGACCGGGACGGATACCTTATTGTGAAGAACTTCTTGACTAAGGAAGAGGTAAGTTTACTTTATAACCTTGCTACCGGCGATGATGTGCTGAAAGACAAAGCATTTGATTTTAATGATCAATCCGGTAAACGGACAAAGCTTACTCTTTGGTTCACACCCGGCGATGACGCTTATGGTTTGTTAACCCGTAGCGAAGCTCTTGTTCAATCGGTACAGGATTTACTGGGCCCGGGAGAGGTTTGCCACTTCCATTCAAAATTGATGCAAAAAGAGCCGCAGGTAGGTGGCGCCTGGGAATGGCATCAGGATTATGGGTATTGGTATAAAAACGGGTTCCTGTTTCCGGATGCCATGATCAGTGCGATGCTTGCGCTTACAGAAGCGACGATACAGAATGGATGCTTACAGGTGCTGAAGGGTTCACATAAAATTGGCCGCATTGAACACAGCTTTGCAGGCGAACAGCAGGGTGCAGATATGGACTTTGTGAATGAGGCAATTGGCCGTTTCGAGCGTGTTTATGTAGAGTTAGAACCAGGAGATCTGCTGTTTTTCCACAGCAACACCTTACATATGTCGGAAGCGAATACTTCAGATAAGCCTCGTTGGTCGATGATCTCAGCTTACAATTTAAGCTATAATAAACCTTTCCGCGAAAAGAATCTGTCGTGTATTACGCCGGTACAAACGGTTGCTAATAATGCAGTTATGTCGTCTGGCGTTAAGGGCTTATCTGCAGATCGTGACTTCCTTCAAAAAGAAGATGAGATAACCTTAAAGGTGAAGTAATTATTTTCGTATTTAAATTAACGAATTGAAGTTCAAGTTCTTTTGCCCCAGATGGGGAAGTGAAAATATTAGCTGGGATCTGTTTTGCCAGAGAGTGAAAAACGAAGGGTACGACGGAGTGGAATACGGTATTCCGAACGAAGTTGAAATAAGGGAGCTGGATGAAGCCTGGCAGAGTTTTGAAAAGCATGGCTTAGACGTGATTCCCCAGCATTATGGCACTTATGACGCTGATTTTTCGCGTCACTTTGATAACTATGCTGGCTGGCTTGAAATGGTAAGGCCCTATCCGGCGCTAAAGATTGATTCTCAAACCGGAAAGGACTATTTTTCCTTTGAGCGGAATAAACGGTTGATCGAACTGGCGGCAGAGCATACGCGTTTATCTGGGGTCGCAGTATTTCACGAGACCCATCGCAATAAATTTACTTTTGCCGCCCATATTACGTTTGAGTATCTAAGCCGGCTTCCTGATTTGCGGATTACACTCGATGCTTCGCATTGGGTAAACGTGGCCGAATCGTTTCTGGAGGATCAGCAAGAAGCAATGGATCTCGCTATTCTGCGAACAGAGCATATTCACGCCCGTGTTGGATATCCCGAGGGCCCGCAGGTTCCAGACCCGGCAGCGCCCGAATGGAACGAAGCGCTGCAGTTTCATTTGAACTGGTGGGATAAGGTTGTTGAACGGAAGCGGTTAGAAGGGGAGACTTTAGTAACCATAACGCCAGAGTTTGGTCCGTATCCATATATGGTGCATTTACCATATTCGCAGAAACCTGTTTCTGATCAATGGGCGAATAACGTTTACATGATGAACCTACTGAAGGAACGGTATCAAAAATCTTATTGACCGAGAGTTCTTTCATCTTAATTTCATCAATTAAAAAAAGCCGGCCAGATTTTTATCTCTGATCGGCTTTTTTAGCAGATTCTGGCAACAGAAAGATAAAAGTTATTTAACCTGATCTTCCGTGATCTTTTTCACGAGGCTATTGATATACACCTCAATGTTATCATATCCGGTACTTAAATTCCTTCCGTTTGCATTAGCCACCTTTGGATCCAGTTTATTCGCGGTTTCCCAATCGTCAGGCATGCCGTCTTTGTCGGTATCATTTGGTGCTGGCAGCGATTGTAACGTCGGCCATCCGCCTACGTCTGTCTGCGAATCGATAATACCGTTTATTGCTCCTTTTGAACCAGGGAAAGAAAACGTTTTATTTTTAACGTTATCCATAATTCTCAGATCAACCGCATCTCTTTTCAATGAAGCGCCGCCATATTCCAGCACACGTAAATAGGCAACTTCCGCGGTATGAGTGGTTACGTTATTATTGGTAGGATGCTCAGTATCACGTTTCATAGCGGCTTTGTCGGCCTCAGAAACAGTTCCATAACTGCTGTGAAACTGATTATATACTCCAAGATTCCAATTATCACCGGTAACATTAGGATAGCCTGCAACGAAGTTTCCGTTTATGTAAAACTTACCCCAGATGTCGTACACTTCCGTTCCTATAGTCTTGTTTTTATCAGCAGAGAAAATCCTTCCGCCTTTCGACCCGGTGGGTGTGGCCGGCCCTGGCTTATAATAATTATTTACAAAGTTAATATTCATGGCTTCACCACCGTAAGCGCTGTTACCCGCCCAATTATAGATTACATTGTTTCTAAAATCTACCAGATCGGTAAGTGCGAAAGCCTTACCAGCTTCCTCGCCAAAGCGAGGATTCCGGCTGTCGTGATGAGCCAGTAAGTTATGATGAAAAGATGATTTTTTACCGCCCCAGATTCCTCCATAACCATGCGCGCCTTTATCGTGAGCAGAGTTTTTTAAGCTTTCAGAGATGATTGTCCATTGAACGGTGGTGTTCTCGTTGGCGTAAAACGACAGCGTTTCGTCTACCGCCCAGCTTACAGAACAATGATCGACCATTAAACCTTTACGGAACCTGCTACCAAGGGCATCGGCTTCAACGCCTTTTTCATCTCCCATTCTGAAACGCATATATCTTATCACAACATTGTCGGCACTGATCGTTACCGGGTAGTTTTTTATACAGATACCATCTCCGGGAGCAGTCTGACCAGCGATAGTAACGTTTCCATTTTTTATATCAAGATTTGAATTCAGGGCTATAGTGCCCGAAACTTTAAAAACGATGATCCGGGCTCCGGTTTGATTAATTGCATACCGTAAGGTTCCTTCCTGTGTTCCATCAGAAATGGTGGTTACAGATATAACCCTGCCTCCGCGTCCTCCGGTTATATCTTTTGCAAACCCTTCCGCTCCTGGAAAAGCTATGGCCGTTTCATTAACGGGCGTGGGCGGTGTTGGTGGTACTGGCGGTGGTGGCGTTACCGGGGTATCAACTACCTTTTTCTCCTCTGGCACTGGCGGAGATGTTTTTTTGCAGGAAGAAAAAGTTAATGATGTTAAAGCCAGGGCTAGTGTAAGGGTAAGTAAACGGTTCAAGTTCATAATATCAGTTTTCAGGAAGTTTAAATAGCAGGAGGAAACAATACCAACCGGGCATTCGTCGCTTCTGTATTCGATTTTAGTTAGTAGTTTATTGGTTTACTATTGTATTCGTACTTGCAAACTTCGGTGTAAGCTGCAGGCTACGGGTTCAAAAAGCGGTACAAAAGGTTTAAATTTTGATATCCGTGTGTTGCCGGTCCAAAATTATGGTGTATAGGTTCCTTTGGTAGAAATAAAGACTGGAAAGGGGAGACGTTTCTACATTTGTACTTAGGCTATTTTGTAATACTTCCTGCCGCCAAGTAAAACTATCAGTGCAAATCCGCTGCAGAGAACTAATCCGACTGTCATGGGAAGCATGGTTTTTATATCCAGCAGGCCTATAAAAATAGTAGCAACAGAGCCAAGTCCCATTTGAATGAAGCCAAGCAAGGCTGCAGCACTTCCGGCATTTTGACTAAAAGGCCGCATGGCCAATGCCGAAGCATTAGGCATCACAAATCCAATAGGCGCCAGGAAACAAAACAACATAGCAGTTACAAGCCAAAAGCCCTCAAACTGAAAAAGAGCTGCCGTGAGCAATACCACACCAAACAAGTTTTGAAAAACAAATACTCTTGTTACGATCTGTTCACTGGTGAAGCGCTTTAAAAGAAGATTGTTAATCTGTGAGGCAGTAATCAGTCCGAAGGCGATAAACGCGAACAAAAAGCCATACTGTTGTTGGCTTAAATGATAATTTCCCATAAAAATACCGGGCGAACTAGCGATATAAGTGAATAAACAGCCAAAACTTATTGCGCTCGAAAAGGCATAAACCATAAAATATCCTTCATTTACAACCGTTTTATAGCCATTTAATACAGAACGCACATTCAGGGAATGCTCCTTGTCGGCCGCCCTGCCTTCGGGAAGAAATAGAAATACCCCTAAAAGTATCACTGAAATAAGCATCGTCAATCCAATGAAAATTGCCTGCCATCCAAACCAGGCAGTAACATACCCGCCAATGGTGGGCGCCAGCATTGGTGAGGCACTAAGAACCAGCATCAGAAAAGAGAATATTCTTGCATTCTCGCTGGCAGGAAACAGATCGCGGACCATCGCCGTGGCTGCAACTGAGGCGGCACAGGCGCCAATAGCCTGAACAAAACGAAGGACGATCAGAACCTCAATAGAGGTAGCGAAAGAACAACCGATGGATGTGATACAATAGAAAATAAGTCCGGCATAGAGAGGAGCCTTGCGGCCGAAACGGTCCAAAATTGGACCATAAGCCAGCTGGCCAATGGCAATTCCAACAAAGAAAGAAGATAACGAAAGGGCGACTTTGCTCACCGTAGTGTTCAGAGCCGTGGCAATCTCGGGGAAACCCGGGAGATACATATCAATAGAGAAGGGGACAACAGCGGTTAAAAGCCCAAGAATTAATATGGTGAGGAATTTTCTCTTTTTAGTCATAAGTTATAAGAAGGATTTTGAAAATTACAGAGGACGGTGAGCATCGCCCCAGTTAGATAATACCTGCAGAACAGGTTTAAGAGTCTGCCCCAGAGGGCTTAGCGAGTACTCTACTTTTGGAGGAACCTCCCGGTAAACGGTGCGTTCAACCAACCCATCCTTTTCCAGCTCGCGGAGTTGTAATACAAGAATTCGCTCAGAAATATTAGGTAATACCGCTTTAAGCTGACTGTACCTCAAGGTTCCGGACACAAGTTGCCATAAGATGGAAGGTTTCCAACGGCCGCCAATGGCCTTCAATGTATAAGCCATACCACATCCCTGGTTTATTACAATTTCATTCTCGAGGTTGGTGGAGCTTTGTTTTCGCATAACTTACATTTGTGTAAGTACTTAACAAATTTATAAGTACGGGCGAATTTAAGTGTTTAGCTATAGCTTCGAAGAAATTTATAAATAAAATGACACAGCATCTAAACAACAAAGTTGCACTAGTAACAGGCGGGAGCCGGGGCATTGGGGCCGCAATTGTACAACAATTGGCCGAAGAAGGCGCAGTGGTTTACTTTACGTATGTAAATAGCGTGCGGGAAGCAGAACAACTTGAAGCCGATCTCAGCGCTAAAGGCTGCAGGGTAAAAGCTATCAGGGCTGATAGTTCTGTTTCTGGTGAAGTAAGCCGGGCTATTGACGACCTGATACAGAAACATCAGCGCTTCGATATCCTGGTGAACAGTGCAGGGGTTTTTATCGGTAAGCCTTTCCACGAACATACTATGGAAGAGTTTGATGAGATCTTTGCCATAAACGTCCGAGCCGTAACCGAAGCTTGTCTCGCAGCAGCTAAAAACATGAATCTGCGTGGAAGAATTATAACGATCGGAAGCGGAATGGCCGATAAAGTTCCTTTTGCCGGCGCTACGTTTTATACCATGAGCAAAAGCGCATTGCAGGGACTTACAAAAAGTTTGGCAAGAGAACTAGGGCCTAAAGAAATCACCGTTAATTTGGTACAGCCGGGCTCGGTAAATACTGATATGAATCCGGAAGATTCGCCGTCAGCAGATTTTCAAAGAAGTCTTATGGCGATTCCCAAATATGGCAAAGCCAGACATATAGCAGCTATGGCCTCATATCTGGTGAGTGAGGATGCTGAGTACACTACGGGCGCAGTGTTCACGGTAGATGGAGGAGCGAACAGCTAATTGAACGAACACATTTAATTTTATACCGATATATGAACGCCCGGGTTTGTATAGCCAGGGCGTTCATATCTTTATTCTGGATTTTGGAAACGGCCTCATCAATTAAACTTCATCAAAGGAAAGTCTGTGGTGAGGCTTTTTGCATTGAAAAGGTACGTTGCTAATATCCTGTATATCTCATTAGCGATTTCTGTGTTCCTGATCGTTTTTTTAATCGGCTTTTCTTCGTGTTGAAGATAGATGTTCAATTCGGCGTCGTCTTCATTCGAAGCTTTTCTCATCATCGAAAATTTTCTGATAGACCAGTATGGAATGCTTAATAGTTCATGTCTGTCGCCTTTGCTGGTAAGAATGAGAAATAAACGTTGATTCGTTAAAATAAATTTATCCGAATCTAATTTCACTGCTTTTTCGATCGTCTCGCCTTCGGTGAATATGTTTCCATATTCAAGGAACATTTGTTTCTGCGATAACTCCATCGTATGGTTTGAATAGATGTTGAAGAGTCCCATTGGTATTCAGTTTACATTTAGGTAAATGTGTGTTTTTCAGGTGAGGCAAGTTTAGGGATGTTAGATGAAGATAAGATGAAGAATTAAAAAAAATTAAATTCTTCAGATAAGAAATTGAATTACCTGCCCGGTACTCCCGTTTACAGCCAGCCTTTCCTTTTAAACCAAAGATAGATAGCAAGGGTGATCATCACCATTACGAACAGCACAACGGGATACCCCAACTTGGTATGCAGTTCGGGCATGTACTCGAAATTCATTCCGTAAACGCCAACCACAAATGTTAACGGCATAAAAAATACCGAAAATACGGTTAAAACCCTCATTGTTTCGTTGGTGCGCTGCGAAGAAACCGAAAAGTACAAATTTAGCAGCTGATTGATATTTTCCGATAGTGAGTCATAAACGTTGTGAAGCCTTATATATAGGTCGCGGGTATCACGTGTGTTCACATCTCCTTCAGCGGTGTCGATGTTATCAATAATCTCATTCGAAAGAATAAGCATGCGCCGGGTAACATCTATTTTTCTTTTCAAGAAATATAATGCTCTTAAAAGAGGGACTTTCCGGGTTCTGATAAAAACCTGCTCCTCAAAATATTCAAGGTGACGGGCAGCTTTGTTTGAGGGTACATCATAAGTCAGCAGGCAAAGACGTATTAACAAGTTAAGAATATGCCTGCAACTTTTACAGTGGCCGTCATTAAGCAGGTCTTCAAGTTCATTTATCACCCGTTGCGGTTTGCGGTGAACGGTAATGATAAAGTCTGGCGAATAAAAAATTGCAATTTTATGAGTAAGCTCCTGTACAGAATCAGCTTCAGGAGTTTCCTGGTCGGTATAAATCCTGAAAATCATGAATACATAGTCCTCCATGCTTTCATACTTCGGGAGATGGTCTGGCTGAAGACAATCGTTAAGTAGGGCTTCATGAAGCCCATATTGTCGGGCAACTTCTTGAAGTTCTTCTTTTTCAGGATTAGTGATGTCGATCCATTTTAATTTATTATTATTTGGATCTGTGATTTCTTTCAGCATATTTAAAATCTCAGGGCTAATCTACCAAAAAAATGATGCCAATAAAGAATGTAAGCTGCTCCTTGAAAGCGAGGCTGACGGTTTGGATGTCAACAGGGTAGCCGTTAAAAAAAAATATATAATTCATAAATTTTCCGAACAAAACAATTTTTCATTTGTATTATTATTTATTGATATATTTAAAAAATAATCTTTTAAGCAAAAACCAATCCCCCCTGATTATCACCCAATTAATTTCACATGAATATTTTTGTTGCAAGTCTCCCATATCAGCTGGAAGAAGCTGATGTAAAAGAAACGTTCGAGGAATTCGGCACGGTTTCTTCAGTAAAACTTATCCTGGACAAAGAGACAGGAAAGAAACGTGGTTTTGGTTTTGTAGAAATGCCAGACGACGACGAAGCTCAGAAAGCAATAACCGAACTGAATGGTTTGGAGGTTTTCGGGAGAAATATCTCAGTATCAAAAGCTGAAGATAAACGCGAGAGTAGCCCGCGTCCACAGAGAAGTTACTCTAGTCCAGACAGGAGCGGGGGCGGCTACAGAGGAGGAAATAGTGGTGGTGGATACAATAAAGGTGGCTCTGGACGAGGAGATTATAATAAATCCGGAAGCAGAGATCGTAACAACGAAGACGGCAACCGCTGGTAACATAAGGAATATCTTAAAAGTACTCTGGCCCGTTATATGATGGGCCGATGCTTTAAGATATTCTTCTTTTTTTATACTACCCTTCAGTACCCAATTTCTTCCTGGAGGCGATATCTGAGACGTTTATCGCTTCAGGTCTCTTCGTCATACTCTTTTATTACCTTAGCAGAGAATTTATTCTCTTTAGGGGCGTAAAAAGACACCGCCCGAGTTCATGATAAATTTAAAAACCCTATTTTTACATCCACATACTTTTAAATTTATAAAATGAGAAGAATTTATCTGGTACTGCTTTGCAGTTTGATGGTCTCGGCAGTAAGCGCACAAACAAAAGCCGAAAGACAGGTTGCAGCAGCAGTTGAAAGTTTGAAACAAGCGCTAATTAGCGGGGATCGCGGCCAGCTTGATGATATCGCTGCGGAAGGTTTGAGTTACGGACATTCCAGCGGAAAAGTGGAAGACAAGGCAACTTTCGTTGAGACACTTGCCAGTGGTAAATCTGATTTTGTAAAAATCAATCTAACCGATCAGACAATAAATGTATCTGGTAAAACTGCTTTAGTTCGTCATAAGTTATCTGCGGATATTGCCGATGGCGGCAAACCAGGTACCGTTAGCCTCGGAGTACTTTTAGTTTTTCAGAAGCAAAACGGCGACTGGAGATTATTAGCAAGACAAGCATTTAAGCTTTAGCGGGTAAGGTCCATCTGATTTAGATAATACACTGTTTTATTATTTAGTTGAGCCAGGTATCCTGGCTCTTTTTATTAGATAGATAACAGACGATTCGGTTTTCGACGCCGGTACTGATCTTCTGCCTTCATTGTTATCAAATTACAGGCATAACACCATTTGTAGATCTCAGTTGTATTTACTAAAATGGCAGAACATGAAAATAGTTGCAATAGACGCTTATACACTTAACCACGGAGATTTATCCTGGGAACAGATAAACACATTAGGTGATCTGGTTTTATATGACCGCTCTGTAGACTCTGAAGTTGTAGATCGATGTAAGGATGCCGATATCGTGTTAACGAATAAGGTGGCCTTTAACGACGCGATTCTGCAACAACTTCCAAATCTTAAATTGATTGCAGTAACTGCTACGGGCATCAATATCATTGATATTGACGCTGCACGAAACAAGGGAATTTCTGTTTGCAATGTGCCGGATTATGGAACCGATTCTGTAGCGCAGCATACATTTGCATTAATACTGGAGCTTACGAACCGGGTAGGGCTCCACGCCGATTCTGTAGCCAGAGGAGATTGGCAGGTGTGCAAGGACTTTAGTTATGCGCTAAGTCCTCTCATCGAATTAAAAGACAAAATACTGGGCTTGGTTGGCTTTGGCAGCATTGGAAAAAAGACAGCAGAAATTGCCGCGGCATTCGGCATGCGGGTTATTTATCATACACCATCTGAAAAGACAACTGATTTAGCCGAGTACGCTGAACTGGAAGACCTTTTTGCAACCAGCGATTTTATATCACTGCATCTGCCTTTAAAGGCAGACAATAAAGAATTCGTTAATAAAGCTTTGATCAGCAAGATGAAAGCGACAGCTTTTCTGATTAATACATCACGTGGGCAGCTGATCAATGAACAAGATCTTGCTGATGCACTGAATTCGAAGACAATTGCAGGGGCAGCAATTGATGTCTTATCGGCAGAACCGCCTCCGGTAACCAATCCACTTCTGACTGCAAAAAATTGCATGATCACTCCGCATAATGCGTGGATGAGCAGAGAAGCCAGAGAGAGAATAATGGCGATAACTTTCCAGAATATTCAGGCTTATATAAATGGAGCAACGATTAATAAAGTGACCTAGCAAGCCTTTAAGAATCCCTGGTGCTAATCACATCGTAAAAAATAGAGGCTTTCATTAGCTACAAATGCTTCGACTGGGAAGCCTTGTTTGCAGAACAATAAAAGCCTCTAAATTTTATACGGCCAGATCGCTCATAATGGCATTCACTTTTTCGTCCAATTCTTTATCTACCTGTTTGTAGCTGGACTTATTTTGTAAGGGCGCATTCACGCTGCAATAAAACTTGATTTTCGGTTCGGTTCCTGATGGGCGTGCAGAAATGATACTACCATCTTCTGTGATGAATTGTAAAACGTCAGATTTCGGGAAATCCAGCACAGCACTCGAGCCAAGTTTCAAATCAGTCTCTTTCTGAAGTTCATAGTCTTTTAAAAGAGATACTTTAGACCCGCCTAAACTTGCCGGAGGATTATTTCTAAACCGCTCCATCATTGCTTTAATTTCTTCGGCACCGCTTTTGCCGGTTTTAGTAACCGACACCAGTTTTTCTTTGTAGAAACCATACTGCTCATACATCGAAAGCATCGCTTCGAATAAACTGCTTCCTTTGTCTTTGTAATAGGCAGTCATTTCGGCTATAAAAGCAGCAGATATCACAGCATCTTTATCCCGTACAAGTTCGCCGATTAAATAACCGTAGCTTTCTTCTCCTCCGCCAATAAAGGTTTTCTGTCCGGAAAGCTTAGTCATTAGTTCGCCGATGTACTTGAATCCGGTAAGGGTATTGAAACACTCTACCTTTTTCGCCTTCGCGATCTCGTCAATAATATATGATGTAACTATTGTTTTAACGATATACTCATTTCCGGTAAGCTTTCCGCTTTCTTCCCAGGCGGTAAGCAAATAGTTTATCAGGAGACTTCCTGTTTGGTTGCCGTTGAGTAAAATAAACTCACCTTCGCTGTTTTTTACAGCAATACCAACCCGGTCGGCGTCTGGATCAGTAGCCAGAATAAGGTCAGCGTCGGTTTCTTTTCCCTTCGCTAAAGCAAGAGTCAGGGCTTCTTTTTCTTCAGGATTTGGATAAACTACCGTTGGAAAATTACCATCCGGCGTAATTTGCTCTTCAACAAGTATCACATTGCTAAAGCCAAAGCGTTCTAGGGCTTGAGGCACCAAAGTGATCCCGGTTCCGTGAATTGGAGAAAAAACTATCTTCAGATCGGTTTGCCGTTTAATTGCTTCGGGTGAAACAGACAGTTTTGCGATTTTGTCGAGGTACAGGTTGTCCATTTCCTCGCCTAACAGTTCGATATTTTCTTCCACCCGGTCAAATTTAACGGCATCAATAGAGCCGATTTTTGCCACCTCGTCCATAACCATTTTATCGTCGGGCGATACAAACTGACCTCCATCGGCACCATAGGCTTTGTATCCATTATATTCTTTCGGATTGTGCGAAGCTGTTAGCATTACCCCGCTGCGGCAACCCAATTCACGTATGGCGAAAGAAAGCAGGGGAGTTGGTCTGAGTTCTTTGAAAAAGTATACATGAATACCATTTGCCGAAAATACTTCGGCGGTGATTTTCGCAAAATAATCAGAATTGTTCCGGCTATCGTGTGCTACGGCAACTTTAATTTTTTCTGCAGGATATTTTTTTAAAAGATAATTGCAAAGTCCCTGCGTAGCAGTACCTATAGTATATTTATTTATTCTGTTCGAGCCGTTTCCCATCAAACCCCTCAGGCCGCCCGTTCCAAATTCAAGGTCCCTGTAAAAGGAATCGGTTAACTCGGTATAAGCTTTTTGATCTAATAGTTTTTGAATGTTTTGTTTGGTTTCTGAATCATAACTTCCCTGAAGCCAGGTGTTGATCTTGTGTGATACAGAGGGCTCTAATTCGTGCATATAGATATTTTAATTTGGCTGATTTTAATTTGCTTGCAAGTATACAAAGATTATAAAATAGCATAATCGCTAAAGTGATAAACTTGTTTGTTTTATGTACGCTTTATTTAATCTTTGGCTTTTTAGATATATTTGACCCGCGTTTAGTCATTGGTTGCGGTCGGGCTGAGCTTGCCGAAGCCTTCAGTGGCGGGAAAATGGTCTACAAATTCTCTTGGATGAGGAAGCGGTTTTTAGACTCAACTTAATTTAAACATTTCGAAACATGAATCATTGGTTGGTGAAATCAGAGCCATTTAAGTACAGCTGGGAAAAATTCAAAAAGGACGGCCGTACATTTTGGGATGGCGTTCGCAATTTTCAAGCCCGGAATAACCTGAGAGATATGAAGGAGGGCGATTTAGTTATGTTTTATCATAGTAATGAAGGAAAAGAGGTGGTAGGAATTGCCAAAGTAGTTAAGGAATCTTATCAGGATCCAACGACCGATGACAAAAATTGGCTGGTAGTTGATCTGGCGCCGGAAGAAACCTTAAAGCGACCCGTGACTCTCGAAGAGATAAAGGCGGATGAGCGCTTAAAAGATATCGGGTTAGTGAAACAGGGAAGGCTTTCTGTAATGAGTTTGAAGGCCGAAGAGTTTGACCGTATTCTCGAACTTGCTAATAATTAATCCTGGTTTCAAATTGGAATAATTATCTTTGGGATAATATGAAATCAGCCTTACTTTTCACTTTTTCTTTTTTGATCGCTGCATGGCTCCAGGTTGAACCCTCTGTTGCTCAGTCAAAAAAGAGTGTTTACGTTGCTAAAGTGTACACCATGGACAATAAAGTGGTGCGTGGCATTTTAAACTCGGCTGATGATAAAGGATTATATTTGGTGAGGCGTTTGGGCGATTCTGCTCAATTCGTTAATGCAGCCGCAATAAAGGAAATCAAGTTAAGACGCAAATCTAAAACCAATACCGGAACTACAATTGGCTTTCTTGCAGGAATTGCAGCTGGTACCGGAATGGTGATTGCGCTTCATAATGACGACAGGTTGGAAAATACCTTGCGGGTTGTTGGTGGAGTGTTGCTAACTTTTACAACAACCGCGATAGCCGGCGCAATTTCAAGTCACCCTGATGAAGTTGTACACATAAACGGGAGAACAGAAGATTATCTTCAATCGCTTAGCCTGATCCGGAGTTTCACTACTGACGCGGGCCGCTGAGATCAGTCCTCGTCTGAGAAAAGTGCTTTCAGTTCGGTTGCATCGTTAGGCTTCATTTTTCCAGCCAGAATCAAACGAAGTTGTCGGCGTCTTAAAGCGCTGCTAAACAGGTGTTTCTCTTCTTCTGTTTCAGGAATTAGTTCGGGTACCTTTGTTACTTTTCCATCGCTGTCTAATGCTACAAACGTATAATAAGCCTCATTACTTTTGGCTTTTACCCCGGTAGGAATGTTCTCTGTCCAAACCTCAAGTCTTACCTCCATAGAAGTGGTGAACGCCCTGGTTACTTTTGCAGAAATAGTGATTACATCACCAAGCTTGATTGCCTGTTTAAAGGATACGTTATCTACTGAAGCCGTTACTACCAGGTTATTACTATGTTTTTGAGCTGAGATTGCAGCCGCAATATCCATCCAGTGAAGCAGGCGCCCCCCCATCAGATTATTTAGCGTGTTGGTATCATTCGGCAGAACCAGTTCGTTCATTATAGTAAAAGATTCACTGGCGTTTTTAAACTCTAAGCTCATATATAAAATGCTGAGATAAAATTAAGCTTATTTCTGTATTTCAGAGAAGCCTACCAGTTCTTCCCATCTTCCGCCGGGACGGCGGAAATAAAAGAAGATCTGATACGAATTATTTGTCTGATAAAATGAGCCCTCAAAAGGGCTGGGGTCAACCGAGTTGTTCTCTACCCAGACATATTGATAGTCGTATACGCCTTGTTTTACAAACATGTTTCCATGATACCTTTGCCTGGCGGGATCATAGACCATTCTGTTTTCTTCTTTAAGCTGGAAGTCGTTAAATTTTCCTACGATATAAGCCTGTCCGTTTTCGGAGGGCGGTTCGGATACGAGTTGAAGCAGGATTCTGGCATAATCGGCATCTGTGCGGTCATTGCGACCTTCCTGGTTCCGGATAAAAAAAGCTCCGTTCTCATCGTAATTGAAAGTATAGGTGTTGGTGTTCCAATTTGCGTCTGGCAAAAGATATACGGTATTAGCAGAATCCCTGGTTATTCGAGCCACACGTTCGGTTTGAAAACGCAGACTTCTGATATCGAAACGTCTGAATTCATTACCGCCGGCAAAGTCAAAGCTTCTCAGGTCATTGTAAATCAATTGGTGCTGCCTCACATAAGTTGGTCGCTGCGCCCATTGAGCATTATCAAAGCGACCGTTCTGCATCACCATCGCTTTCACATCGACGTAAGGATTCTGAATATTTAATTGGGGGTGATTAACTGAAAAATTAATTTTCTGATTTTTTTCACGCAATGGGACCTGTGTACTGGCAACCATTTCGGCAGTGATAGTTACCATGGAGTTTACTACAAAAAAGCGGCGGGTCAGAACCAGCTTTTGCTGATCACCGTCTTCATATACCTTGAGTAAATAATTTCCTGAAATTTTTGGCTTAATGCTGAAATTGGGAAGTATGAGCTCGTAATGTGTGTATTTAGTCAGGGTATTAAAGGAAACGCGATAATCGTTTATCCTGTCTTCTGTGAAGTTTTGCAGATAATCTATCGGCGAAAGCCTGCTGCTGTTCCAATTGGCATCACAATGTTCGATGGTATAGTAAAGATTCCGGCTGCCCGTCCGTAAATCATCAAAGCCCAAAAGCAACTCGTCTTCAGAACCCAGGGTGATAACCGGCAGAGATTGTTCTTTAGCGCGGTTATAAAATTCGACACTCTTTATGCCCGGCAAATAAGCCTTATCGGCATATACAAGTGTTTGCGGTATGGCTGCAGATCCCGATCCTGACTGCGCTCCCTGTTGAGCCGTGCAGGCTGCAAGCAGTAGAAAAAGGGAGAGCAAAGGAGTAATGTTTATTTTCATACTCCTTTGTTAACACAAATTAGATAGAGGCGTTTTCAAGTTCTAATATTTGTTCAGCTAAAGTTTCCCATTCTGCCTGTGCCTTATGCAGGTTGTCCTTAGCGGTTTTGTATTGTTCATTTACGGCCTTCAGCCGTGCTGAATCCTGGTAAATAGCATCTGTGGCAAGTTCAGCTTCGGCGGTTTTGATATCATTTTCTATATCTAAAATCCGTTCCTCAAGCTGTAGCATGCTTTGATTTAGCTTTTTAAGATTTTTGCTTTTATCGTTGGCAGCCGGTTTTTCTATTGGTTTTTCTTCTTTCTTAACAGCGGGAGCAGCAGGCTTCTCTACTACAGTAGGCCGTTTTGATTGCCATTCCTCATACTCTGCATAAGTTCCGGGATATGCCTTAATTTGCTGGTTTTCAATATACCAGATCTTATTGGCAACATTATCAAGGAAATACCTATCATGTGAAACGGCTATCAGAGTACCTTCATATTGCTGTAGCGCCTGAATTAAAATATTAACCGATTGAATGTCGAGGTGATTGGTAGGCTCATCAAGAATCAGAAAGTTAGCATCTGCAGTAAGTGCTTTGGCTAAAGCGACGCGGGATTTTTCTCCTCCCGAAAGGACTTTGATTTTCTTAAAGGCATCATCTCCTGTGAATAAAAAGCATCCCAGAATAGACCTTAACTCAGTCTCGGTATGTTTTGGAGCGAAGGCCTGAAGTTCACGTAAAATTTCGTTTTCGAGATGCAGAGATTCTAATTGGTGCTGGGCAAAGAATGTTGTAGTTACATTATGGCCGGTTTCACACATCCCTTCGTAAGATTTATCCGTGCCTGCTATGATGCGCAACAAGGTGGATTTACCTTTACCGTTGGCGCCAATTAACGCAATTTTATCACCCTTTTCAATTACCGCATGTGCATCTTTAAGAATTTGAAGACCGGGATATGCTTTGTTTACATGTTCCATCCGGATTACGTGCCTTCCGGATTGCTTGCTGAATTTGAAACTGAAATTTACAGTCGGATTATCGTCGTCTACGTCATCAACCCGTTCCATCTTTTCTAAGGCCTTGATACGTGATTGAGCCATTTTGGCTTTACTCGCCTTTGCCCTGAAGCGCTCAATAAGTCGCTCTTCCTGGCGGATCTTAGCCTGCTGGTTTTTATACTGACCGCTCTGGATTTCTTCGCGTAAGGCTTTCTCTTCCAGGTAGAAACTGTAATTACCTGCGTAAGGAATAAGTTTTCCTTTTCTCGATTCTACAATCTTTTTAACTACGCGGTCAAGGAAGTATCTATCGTGAGAAACAATTACTATGGCTCCTTCAAATGATTGAAGGTAGGTTTCCAGCCACTTGATAGAAGGTAAGTCAAGGTGGTTGGTGGGCTCATCCAGCAAAAGAATGTCTGGTGTTTGGAGAAGGATTTTTGCCAGCATAACCCGCATTCTCCATCCGCCTGAAAACTCCATCAGGTTCCGATTCTGATCATCCTCGCTAAATCCCAAACCGGCCAGAATCTCATGGGCTCTGAATTCAATATTGTAGCCGTCAAGAGCTTCAAACTCGTGTTGTTTGTCGCTCAATTTATGTAAAAGATCATCAGAGTAATCTGTCTCAAGTTTTTTGAGCAGACTTTCTATTTCGGTGTGTAGCTGATTCTGACGTTCAAACGCTTCCATGGCCACATGCAGGATGCTTTTGTCTGTTTGATAAGAAAGGAGATCCTGATTAAGGTATCCCATTTTCAAATCTTTTGCCATAGAAATAGCTCCACTGGTGGGACTATAGGCGCCTACAATTATTTTTAGTAAGGTTGTTTTTCCGGTACCATTGGCCCCAATAAGGCCGATTTTTTCTCCTGGTTTAATGTGCCAGTTGGCTTCGTCGTACAATGCTCTTGCACCAATCTCGAACGTAAGGTTATTAATCGCTATCACGGCGCAAATTTACGATTTTTATGGATGTCTTTTATGAAGGGATATAAAGCGGAAGATCCGGCCCTGCCGCCTTGGAAGGTTTTCTCTTTTTTACCTATTTGTTAAACCATTTGATGATCCGGTTTACACATAATGCCTTAATAAAGAGGTCAAATTTAAGATTGAAGAGAGATTTCATTACTTATTGGCTGATATAAATAGATAACTGCCGTCCTGTCGAAATATTGTTTCTGAAAATTGATTTTGTAATCGCTTTCATCAATCCATGGAAACTAAACTTAAAAAGTTATTTTTGCCGTCCCTTTTTGCTGGAATTTGAATCGAAAATATGAGTATCTCCAAAACATATAATCCTAAAGAAACTGAAGATAAATGGTATAGCTACTGGCTTGAAAAGAAGTTTTTTAAATCGGTGCCAGACGAGCGCGAACCCTACACCATAGTGATACCTCCGCCCAATGTTACCGGGGTGTTGCATATGGGGCATATGCTTAATAATACTATTCAGGATGTATTGATCCGGAGAGCCAGGATGTTAGGAAAAAATGCCTGTTGGGTGCCGGGAACAGATCACGCCTCAATAGCCACGGAGGCCAAGGTGGTTGCAATGCTCAAAGAAAGAGGCATTGAAAAAAAAGACATCAGCCGGCAAGAGTTCCTTAAATACGCATGGGAGTGGAAAGAAAAATATGGCGGCATTATTCTTAAGCAACTTGAAAAGCTTGGTGCATCATGCGACTGGGACAGAACCCGCTTCACTATGGATGAGCCCCTGTCTGAAGCGGTTATAGATACATTCATCCACCTTCACAAAAAAGGACTTATTTACCGTGGTATCCGTATGGTGAACTGGGATCCTAAAGGTAAAACCGCCGTTTCTGATGAGGAAGTTATACGCAGAGAGGTCAATCAGAAATTATATTATATCAGATATAAAGTGGCCGGCGATTCTAATGCGTATATAGTGATTGCTACCACGCGGCCCGAGACTATTATGGCGGATACAGCAGTCTGTATCAATCCGAACGATGAACGTTACCAGCATTTAAAAGGTAAAAAGGTTTTAGTTCCTTTAATCAACCGGGAGATTCCAATCATCGAAGATGAGTATGTAGAAATGGAATTCGGAACAGGATGTTTAAAAGTTACTCCTGCACATGATCTGAATGACTACGAGCTGGGTGTTAAACATAATTTGCCAGTAATTGATATCCTAAATGACGATGGTACCTTAAACGAGAAAGCAGAGATCCTGATAGGTGAGGAGCGATTTATCGCCCGGAAGAAGATCGCGAAGCTCCTTGAAGAGGCTGCTCAGCTCGAAAAAGTGGAAGATTATAAATCGCAAGTCGGTTTTTCAGAGCGTACCGATGCAGCCATCGAACCTAAACTATCTATGCAATGGTTTTGTAAGATGGACGAAATGGCGCAGCCGGCCCTCGAGTATGTGTTAAAGGGCGATATAAAACTTATTCCGGATAAGTTTATCAATACCTACCGCCATTGGATGGAAAACGTGAAAGACTGGTGTATTAGCAGACAATTATGGTGGGGACAACAGATTCCAGCCTGGTATCTGCCTAACGGACAGTATGTTGTTGCAAAAACACGAGAGGAGGCTTTTTTAGAGGCCCAGCGAATCAAATCTGCACCAGCTGATTTGAAACCCGAAGATTTAAAACAAGACGAAGACGTTGTAGATACCTGGTTTTCATCCTGGTTGTGGCCGATCTCGGTCTTTGATCCATCTGTTTGCGGTAATCCGGAAGCTAAAGGTAATGCAGATCTGAATTATTATTACCCGACTAATGATCTGGTTACCGCGCCTGAAATTTTATTCTTCTGGGTAGCCAGAATGATAATGGCGGGCCACGAGTTTAGAGGTGAGTTGCCTTTCAGGAACGTGTATTTAACGGGAATTGTCCGTGATAAGATAGGCCGGAAAATGTCAAAGTCGTTAGGGAACTCCCCCGATCCTATAGGGTTGATCGAAACCTATGGTGCAGATGGCGTACGTGTTGGGATGCTGCTATGCTCTCCCGCCGGGAACGATTTGATGTTTGATGAGTCGTACTGCGAGCAGGGCAGAAATTTCGCTAATAAAATCTGGAATGCGTTCAGGCTCGTTAAAGGCTGGGAAGTAGATCCCCAATTAGATTTCGTAAACGAGCAGGCTGTAAACTGGTACGAAAGTCGCTTTAACGAGGCCTTGGCCGAAATAGAAAATCATTTTGATCAGTATCGTTTATCTGAGGCCTTAATGGCAACCTATAAATTAGTGTGGGACGATTTCTGTGCATGGTATCTGGAAATGGTAAAACCCGCTTATCAGCAACCAATAGACAAACAGACATTTGATGTTACGCTTGAATTTTTCGAGCGGATACTCACGCTGTTACACCCCTTTATGCCTTTCCTTACTGAGGAACTTTGGCATGACGAGTTGTTTGGCCAGAGGGATGAGCTACAGTGCTGTATAGTTGCTCCCTATCCTAAATCAGCCGAAGTAAATAGCTTGTTACTGCGGGATGTTGATTCCATAAAACAAGTGATTTCTGAAATCCGAAATATTCGCAATAGTAAGCAAATTTCACCCAAAGAACCTCTTCCGCTTGGCATAAAGGTTAATTCCGAAATCAGCTTTAAAAATTACTTCAATATCATCTATAAGCTGGCAAATGTTTCTGAGATTTCTCTTGTTGAGAGTAAGATTGATGGCGCTGCAAGTTTTATCGTTGGCCGTGACGAGTTTTTTGTAAGCCTGGCCGGGAACATCGATACCGAGGCAGAGCGCGAGAGAATTACCAAAGAGCTTGATTATCTGGCCGGATTCTTAAAATCGGTGAACGCAAAGCTTTCGAATGAGCGCTTTGTGCAGAATGCGAAGGCGGAGATCATTGAAAACGAGCGGAATAAAAAGGCCGATGCAGAAGCTAAGATCGCCATGCTTCAGCAAAGCCTCGGAGCACTCTAACGACGAATATATTTTAGACCATTTAATATCATGAAATATTTATGTTTAGCACTTGCAGTAGCAGTTTTTGCTTCATGCGGTCAGAAGAAAACCACGGAGAAAGTAGAATCAATTGATCCGAAGGTGTTGATAAGCTGTGAAGGAATAGGGCAGGTAAAACTTACTGATAGTCATGCCGATTTAGAAAAAAAGTTTGGTGATTCTGTATTGACCGAGCATGAAAATAACCTCGCAGGCAAGTTTACCAGTGTTTGGGAGAATTCCCCGGAACATATAAATGTATATTGGAAAGAAAAACAAGCGCCGTTTAAGACGATCAGATACGTGGAGGCTGTTGATAAGATGTCGCCCTATATGACTAAAGACAGTATTACCGTTGGAATGTCTATCAGAGACCTGGTTCGAAAGAATAACAACATGGCGCTTACATTCAAAAACTTTACATCATCAGATCCGGGTTTAATCACAGGCTTTAATAATGGGGATATTCCCAAAACTAACCCATGTTTTGGCGGAATTTTAGAATGGGAGGGCCAAAAACCGATTGATATAAAGGAGTTGAGAGCTTTTCAGGCCAGAGACGAGGTAAAGTCGTTCGACCAGATTCTTCAGAGAATGGACATCGCGCTGGGCGCTATCAGATTAACTAATAAATAAGAAGCCAGAAATTATCCCTGAATCTTTTCTATCAGCATTCTGGTATGCTCCTTAATTTCCCAGCGAGTTTGCTCACTTCCTGTATTTAACAGGTTTATATTG
This sequence comes from Paradesertivirga mongoliensis, assembly GCF_024436395.1. Lineage (GTDB taxonomy): Bacteria > Bacteroidota > Bacteroidia > Sphingobacteriales > Sphingobacteriaceae > Paradesertivirga > Paradesertivirga mongoliensis. Next base: position 449,400 of record NZ_JAFMZO010000004.1, read on the forward strand.
TGCACCTTGTCGTCTTTTGTGTGAATCTGAAGCTCACAAAACTTATGAGTGATATTTGATATCTCCTCAGGCAGGATAGTGATCAATTCGTTTTTCTCTTCAGAGAGATAGGTGATTTTATCATCGGTAATTTCAAGCAATAGCGGCTTTTTATTCGTCGCTGTGATTAGATACCTAACAGTTACGCCAATAACCAAAGTACCTGTAATAAAACTTGAGTAACCTGGTATAAGGGCCATAGCCGTTAATGTTGCCGTAATGATGGCAATGCCAGATAAAATGCTTGCGCTGGATAAATTCCCCTTATTTGAGGTACTTATAGAATTCTGCTGCTTGGATAGATGAACTTGCATAGCTCTTTATTTTTCAGCTTGTTACGAAGCTCGTGATAAAGGGTTACAATTTTTTCAAAAAATGTGGCAAGTTTTCCACAAATTGGTAGTTGTTTTCTGAAAAATCGATCTTACAGGTATAATGCTGCAGTCCGTTACTGACAAATAATAGCGGTACTTTATGGATAATATTGTATCTAGCTATCTGATCGAAAGCCTTTTGTGTGATTTTGATAGAAGGGGCCTTACACTCGATCAGGAGGATTTTCTCACCCTGGGGATTAAATACCACAACATCCGTTCTTTTCTGCAGCGAATTGAGTTTTAAGCCTCCTTCAAGTTTTATCAACGATCTTGGGTATCCTTTTTCCCTGATGATGTATTGTACCACATGTTGCCTCACCCATTCTTCAGGTGTTAAAACGAGGTATTTCTTTCTTATGTCATCAAAAATGTAGTGAATGGAATTTTCCTCTTTTATTTTGAAAGGATAGGAAGGGAAGTTTAGAGGAACCGGCTCAAAGATCACCCCGCTAATTTCCGAAATTTCTTTTAAATCATCCCGATTTCTTAAAATTTACTTTGGCATTTTTATTAATTTGGCCTTTCTGATATGACCGCCCCAGCATTATTAAACGACCTGAAAAGCCGGAAATTTAAACCGGTATACCTCTTCCATGGTGAAGAATCATACTATATAGATTTATTTAGCAACTACATTGAGAGCAATTTACTAACAGACGCTGAAAAGGGATTCAACCAAACTGTATTATATGGCCGCGACACCGATGTAATGAACTTATTGAATGCTGCGAAGCGTTTTCCGATGATGAGCGAGTACCAGCTCGTTTTGATCAAGGAAGCGCAGGAGTTGAAATGGGGAAAGGAGGGCGATGATAAAAAATCTGCCGACCCACTGTTAACTTATTTGGAAAATCCTGTACCAAGTACAATTTTGGTTTTCTGCTATAAACATGCAAAGTTCGATAAGCGGAAAAAAACCTATAAGGCCATTGAAAAAAGAGGCGTTGTGTTTGAATCAGCCACAATTTATGAAAATAAAGTGCCGGCCTGGGTTGAAGAGTTTGTTAAAGAGAAGTCGTACAGAATACATGCCCGCGCTTCAGCAATGATTGCTGAATATCTGGGAAATGACCTTTCTAAGATTTCCAATGAACTCGAAAAGTTAATGTTAAATGTACCCAAGGGCCAGGAAATAACCGTTGAGGATATTCAAAATAATATCGGTATCAGCAAGGAGTACAATGTTTTTGAACTTCAGGATGCATTAGCTAAGCGTGATCCTTTTAAAGCCAATCAAATTATAGATTATTTCGCTGCTAACCCCAAAGCAAACCCTATTCAACTGGTATTTGGTGCATTGAACACTTGGTTTACCAAAATTCTTAAATATCACTATGTGGCCGATAAATCGCCGCAGAATTTAGCGAGAGAACTGGGAGTAAATCCCTATTTCGTAAAAGATTATGAGTTGGCTGCCAGAAATTATGATGCCTTCAAGGTGTTCTCTGTGTTCGGTTACTTGAGAGAATATGATTTGAAATCAAAAGGTGTTGACTCTTCTGGTAATACCACGGATGGTGAGTTATTAAAAGAATTGGTTTTCAAAATTATCCATTAACGATCTCAAAAAACATCTATCAGGGTTTTTTGTCTTAATATTAAACCAACTATTAACTATGCGAAAAATATTTCTCTTATTATCTATGTTATCGGTTTGTCAGGTGCTTATTGCTCAAACCGACACCACCGGACGCAGGCGTACAAACACCAGAGGCGACCGGAATACCGAAATCTCATCTAGCAGCCGAACTAACGTACAAAGGCCACAACGGCAGCAGCTCCCGCAAAGTCCATATCGCCCGAACGATCCAATAGGATCTGATCAGCCTGACGTGTTGCTGGACGTTCCTCATCTATATGTTGATGAGATTACCCTGGAGGTAGAAAACCTCACCGCAAAGTTGGCGCTGGATGCACGGGTCGCAAATTTGGTGCAGTTATCGGCCGGTGTTGACCTTAACATCGATAAGGTAAAAATCGGCATAAAAGGAGTGGAAGCCAGTGCACTTTTAGTTGTCAGGCTTGATAACGTGCGAGCTATTATCGAAAAAACATTACAAACTGTGAATGACAACCCGCAATTGGTTGAGCAATTATTAAACACGGTCGATAATACCGTTAACACAGTAGGCGGCGTCGCAAATACAGCCTTGCAGCCAGGAGGGGTATTATCTCAAACGATAAACACTCTTGGACAAACTGTTCAGAAAACACTGGATTCAGCAGGTAATATTGTGGAGAAAACCCTCGATACAACAGGTAAAGTTGTCAATACGAAAACTGTAGGAAAAATTCTGGATTTGCCAGTGATAAGCACCACTACTAATGCAGCTGGAAATACTGTAAAGCGGCTTAGAGATACAACGGGGTCAGTTATTGAGGTTGTTCAGGATAAAGCCGGAAAAATATTGAGTTCAAGAGTTATTTCGCAGGGAACCAACTCGACAAATTAAGTATCCACTGCCAACCAAGTGCTTAGCTATATTGAGGATTCCAGACAAAGTATTGTTGGAATTTTTTTGTGGACGATCATGATAAATTTAAGAGTTAAAGGCTAACCTTCTGCCCATTCCGGCTTCAATAATTTTACCATCCTGATAAACATGCTTGCCTGACACTATGGTATCAACTATTGCGGATTTAAACGTATAGCCTTCAAACGGACTCCAGCCGCATTTTGATAAGATATTGGCGTGCGAAACTGCAGAACTTTGCCTCAAATCTACCAATACTAAATCCGCCCAATACCCCTCACGGATAAAGCCCCGGTTTTCAATCTTAAAGCAGATTGCCGGATTGTGTGCCATTTTTTCGACAATCTTTTCAAGCGATATTAATCCTTTATGATAAAACTCGAGCATCGCCAATAAAGAATGCTGAACCAGCGGGCCGCCGGAGGGAGCCTGTAAATAAGATTTTTTTTTCTCTTCGATGGTATGCGGAGCATGGTCGGTAGCAATTACGTCAATTCTTCCGTCAAGCACAGCCTGGAATATTCCCAGCCGGTCTTCCTCCGTTTTTATTGCCGGGTTCCATTTAATCCAGTTGCCTTTTTCTGCATAATCTCTATCAGAAAACCATAAATGATGGATACAGGCTTCGGCTGTTATCTTCTTATCCTTCAGCTCAATATCCTTTTCGAAAAGCAGTGTTTCTCTAGCAGAGGATATGTGAAGAATGTGCAATCTGGAACCATGTTTTTTAGCGAGTTCCACAGCAAATGAAGAGGACTTATAACAAGCTTCTGCATCACGAATCAGCGGATGCATTTCGGGAGTTATGTTATCACCATATCTTTCTTTGAAAACCTCCAGGTTACGTTTAATGGTATCTTCGTCTTCGCAATGGGTTGCGATAAGCATAGGAGTGGAACTGAAAATAGATTCAAGAGTCTTTTCATTATCAACCAGCATGTTGCCGGTTGAAGAACCCATAAAAATTTTTATTCCGCATACTTCCCTGGGATTCGTCTTCAGCACTTCATTCAGATTGTCGTTGGTAGCTCCCATAAAAAACGAATAGTTGGCCAGCGACCTGCTCGATGCAATTTCGTATTTATCACTCAGCAATTCCTGGGTAACCGTATTCGGAACCGTGTTCGGCATCTCCATGAATGAGGTTATTCCTCCAGCAACGGCAGCACGGCTTTCAGTGAAAATCTCTCCTTTATGAGTAAGCCCGGGTTCGCGAAAATGAACCTGGTCGTCAATGCATCCCGGAAGGAGATGCTTACCCTCTGCATTGATTTCTTTGTCGGCTTTGATATTTAATGACGGCCCTATTTGCTCGATGAAGCCATTTTTAATTAATACGTCGCCCACAAACTGACGGTTCTCGCTAACAATTGTTGCTGATTTGATTAGGATCGAAGACATGAAAAATTCAAAATGTTGTGACTGAGTTACGGGCTTTAGTCAGGCTCGCGTGATTATTTCGCTAAAGTATGACTTAATTCCTGTATGATAAATCACAAATCGTAAATCCGTGTATCTTTGCGGCATGTCGCAAACATTTGAAGACTTCAAATTAAATCCACAGATTTTAAATGCTATAGCTGAGGCGGGATTTACAACGCCAACGCCCATTCAGCAGAAAGCAATAGCACCGATTTTATCGGGTCAGGATTTAATGGGTATTGCACAAACGGGCACGGGCAAAACAGCTGCGTTCGTTCTACCCATACTGATGAAGCTTAAATATGCTCAGGGTAATGATGCCAGAGCGCTTATTCTTGCGCCCACCCGGGAACTGGCCATGCAAATCGAGGAAAACATTAAGCTTTTCTCCAAATATACCGACTTGCGGACCATCGTTCTTTATGGTGGCTTAGGGCCAAAAATGCAGAAGGCCCAGCTGGCAAAAGGAGTTGATATCCTGGTATCTACACCCGGCCGCTTTCTTGATCTGTACCTTTCCGGCGATATCAATACACGTTCCCTTCAGGTAATGGTGATGGATGAAGCCGACAAAATGGTAGATATGGGTTTTATAGGCTCGATCCATAGAATTCTGGAAGTTGTTCCCAGAAAACGCCAGAACCTCCTTTTTTCTGCAACGATGAGCGAGCTTGTTCACAAAATTGCAGGCGACTTTTTAAAGTTCCCGCTTGTTATTGAGGCCTCGGCGCCGGCAACGCCGGCACAATCTGTTAAGCAGGTACTGTATTATGTGCCTAATAACAAAACGAAAATCAACCTTCTTCAGCATCTGCTGAAAAGTGAAGAGTTTAGCAGATTGATTATCTTCTGTAAGACAAAGACTACGGCCGATAATATTTTTAAGTTCCTGGAGCGTCGGTATACCTTGGACGAAATCCGGGTGATCCACGCCAACAAAGGGCAAAATACCCGAATAAATTCGATGAATGCTTTTAAAGAAGGCGGGGTTCGGGTGTTGGTTGCCACCGATGTCGCCTCACGCGGAATCGATGTAAGTAACGTGAGTCATGTTATAAACTTCGATGTTCCTATTATTATTGAAGATTATGTACACCGGATTGGAAGAACCGGAAGGGCAAATAACATCGGCGAGGCAATTACCTTCTGCAATGAAGCTGAGAAGTATTATATTCATAAAATCGAACAATTAATCCGGCAGCAAATCCCGGTAGAGAACATCCCGGAGGGCGTTTTTATCGAGGAAACTCCTTACGAGGAAAGACAGCAAATTGCTAAAGAAATTGATAATCAAAAGCGGAAAGAAGACCCGGAATTCAAAGGAGCCTTTCACGATAAGAAAAACGCTAAAGCAATAGCTCAGAAAATAGCTAAGTCGAAAAAGCCGGAAAGTAATAAATCCGGAACCGGAAAAGCGCCCAAAGTATCGAGCAGCGTGAAAAGCAGTTTTAGAGGAAACAACAGGAGGCGTGGGTGAACTTGCGTTTAACTCCTCTCAATATTCTAACATCTGCACTTCTGGTAAGTGTGGTTTATCTCGCAGTTTTTCGAGATTCTGAAGGATGGAGAGTGCTGGGAAGCATTTCACTGTTGGTGCTGACGGCGATTAGTTTTCTTACTGATCTGATATTTCGAAGGTTCTTAAGGGATATAAAACGCATTTGGATTATAGAACTTCTATTTATCATCTTTGCCGCGGTATTGATGGTGCTATTGCAACGGATATAAAAATAGGTTATACATAAAAATGAAGAAAGCAGAAATAAAACTTACGATAGAGCTGGACGATAACAATGTTCCTGAAAACATCACCTGGGAATCTACAGATTCTGAAAATAAAGAAAAATTGCCCGTAAAGTCCATGATGCTGGCTCTTTGGGACCATCAATATAAAAATTCCCTGCGTATCGACTTGTGGACGAAAGACATGCCTGTTGACGAAATGAAGCGGTTCTTTTACGAAACCTTACAAACCATGGGGGATAGTTTCTTAAGAGCTACCGGTGAAAAAAACATTGTTGAAGATCTTCGCGATTATTGCGCCCATTTTGCCGAAAAAATGGAAATCACAGAAAAAAAGTAAAATGAAATCTCTAAATTATTTAGGCCTACTAGGCTCGCTGCTAATCATCGCCGGCGGTCTGAGTCCGATGCTTCATATTCCCATTATTGGAGAATGGAACTACTATGATATCGATGTTGCATTGGCATCTATCGTAATGACCTTGGCCGTTCTCGGACTTATTGCGTCACTTATCAACAAGCCCGGCTTGCTACGGTTTGCTGGCTGGGCATCGCTAATTGTTGTGCTTTTTACGCTGGCTGCTGTTTACTTTAAAGTGAATGACGCGTTTAGTTTTATCCCCTTCAAAAAGCTGGCAGCTGCCGCAGTACGAGTGGTTCACTACCGCTGGACCGGGTGGATGCTATTGATTTTAGGTTCTGTATTGTCGATTATTGGCGGAAGAAAAACAAAGAGGATAATTTAAAACATCAGAGTAGCCTGGCCCGTGTTCATCATGCGGGCCTCGTGCTCTAACAACCATTTTTTTCGCCACAGGCCTCCCGCATAACCTACCAGTTCTCCGCCACTGCCTATCACCCGATGGCAGGGTATCACGATCATTAGTTTGTTTTTCCCATTAGCAGAAGCGATAGCTCTGATTGCCAGAGGATTGTTCATTCTCTTAGAAAGAGCCGCATAACTTATTGGCTTGCCTGGCTCAATTTTCAATAGTTCGTTCCATACATTTCTCTGAAAGTCTGTTCCGGCTTGTTGCAGGGGTAAATCGAAAATACTTCGTTTTCCGTCGAAATATTCCTGCAACTGACCTTTAACATATTCGGTTAATTCGCCAGGGTTCTCTTCAACGTCGTCAAGATCGTACCCTATGAATTCTAACGCCTCTGTTGTTGCTTTTATAATCAGTAAGCCTATAGGAGTGTTGAGGGTAGAGCAAAACATGTTCGAAATTACATTTTTTTTGAAAAATATCCGGTGGCGACCGGATTAATTAATGAGTAAGTTCTGCTTATCTTTGAAGCGATGCAATTATTTAAACAGATCAAATTTCTGGTTGAGAAAGAGGTGATATTGGAATGGCGTTCTAAATATGCCTTTAATGGAATATTACTTTACGTTGTCTCCACCATCTTTGTTTGTTTTCTTTCGTTCAAGCAGATTAATCCTATAACATGGAACGCGTTATTTTGGATCATTATGCTTTTTGCATCGGTAAATGCAATTGCTAAAAGTTTTCTTCAGGAGAATAAAAACCGGCAATTATACTATTACACCATTGCAAGCGCGAAAGCGGTGATTCTCTCCAAAATCATCTATAACATCATGTTAATGCTGCTGCTGTCGATTATCGCAATAGGTTTTTATATGCTGGTATTTAAAAATCCGATAGGGGATCCCTGGTTTTACCTGCTTGCCGTGTTAATCGGAAGTATCAGCTTTGCTTCGGTTTTTACTATGATATCGGGCATCGCTTCAAAGGCAAACAATAGCGGTGCGTTAATGGCCATCTTGAGTTTTCCGGTAATTATCCCGCTATTGATCGTATTGATTAAATTTTCAAAAAATGCAATGGACGGGCTCGACAGAAGTGTCAGCTTGAATGAAATAGGTGTGTTAGCGGCTATTAATTTGATTGTGATAACAGTCTCCCTGCTTCTTTTTCCTTATCTATGGAAGGATTAAAAATAGATAAAAGTATACATAGAAGCCAAACAGGCGCCCGCTGCCAGCAAAACAATCAATGAATCTTTTAATCCGGTAAGAATAAATTGAACCTCCTGGTTTTTGAGTTTGGTGTTGTCTGTTTGGGCTGTATTCATGATGTTATAACAACATAACAGCGTCGGATTGGTTTTACAAGGATGAAAAATGCGTCAAAAAAATTAAGAGATAGCCAGATATCTTTGTACTTATTCTTTTCTGACCCTCGTTGCAGCTAAAACGCAGCCGCTTACTTCTTAACTCTACCCATACGAGTGAAAATTCTGAAACGAATCTTCTTAGTTTCATCAGCCTGCCAATATGAACTGAGTTGACCGGCTAAATCGTCGACCGGATTAGTTCCATTTTTTTCGATGAAATTTTGTACGGCCGACCATGAATTGAAATAGCCTAATACCTGCTGATCATCCCAGTTTGCAACTATCTCGAACCGCGGTACTTCAAATTCTTCGAAAGGGAAGGGCATGGATTTGTACTCATCTTCAACAAGTTTTCGCTCATAATCCCAGTATTCGCCGAGAGTCTGGCCATAAAAAGTGTCGATCAGCTTATCTATTTCGGCAGATATCCTAAGTAGATTATAGCCCCATATAGCAACGACGGCGTTTGGCTTAGAAACCCGTAGCACTTCTTTAAAAAAACTATCATGATCAAACCAATGAACCGCTTGAGCCACGGTAGTCAGATCAAACTTGTCGTCCGGATACCCAGTCTTTTCTGCCCGGCTCAGGCTGTATTTGATATTTTCTTTTTGGGAAGCCTCCGCCAGTTGTTTTTCACTGATATCGGTAGCGCAAACTTCAGTAAATCTTTCTGCCAATTGAGTCGCTACTTGCCCGTTACCGGTTCCGCAGTCCCAGGCAGCATCAAAAGCCGTTACTTTGCTATCTAAAAAGCTGTATAGCAACTGAGGGTAAACCGGCCTGAATTGCTGATATTGCTTAGCCTGATTTGAAAATTTATCTTTTATATCCTTCAATGTAGTAATTGTTATATTGACACTAAGGTAATGTATTAATTGAATCCTAATTTACAGTTCCCAAAAAAATATAGAAGAACATAAAACCGAACAGCGAATCTTTTTTCACGTTTTCGGTTTACACCACCCAAAAAAGTTGTACTATATTATCCTTACTCGAAATAAATAAGGTGAAAGGCATTATTCATTTTGAACCACCGCCGCTCTTTTTTACATTTGAGCGCTAAATAAAGAAAATGATGAAAGAAAACTGGTGGAAGATTCTTGCCTCAGTTTTGGTACTCTACTCGCTGGCGGGAGGTTTACTGATAGAAGTTCCGGCATTACCCATACTTCACGAGTCAATTCGCAATCTCTATTACCATGTACCTATGTGGTTTGCTATGATTTTGCTTTATCTTATCTCTGTAATTTATAGTATCAAATACCTGGCCTCTGGAAAAACTAACCATGACTTAATCGCCGTTGAATGCGTTAATACCGGGGTAATTTTTTGTTTTTTAGGATTAGCAAGCGGGATGCTTTGGGCAAATATTACCTGGGGAGATTTTTGGCCTAATGATCCGAAACTGAACGGATCGGCAATTTCTACATTGATGTACCTTGCTTATCTGGTTTTGCGAAATTCTGTGGATGAAGAACAAAAGCGAGCTAAAATTTCGGCGGTATACAATATTTTTGCATTCCCGGTAATGATTGTATTGCTTTTTATCTTGCCCCGGATGACAGATTCTTTGCATCCCGGAAACGGTGGTAACCCGGGTTTTGGAGGTTATGACCTGGATAATAATATGAAACTTGTTTTTTATCCCGCTGTAATCGGATGGATATTAATGGGAACCTGGATTATGAATATCCGCTATCGGTTGCGCAAACTTGAAAACATAGAAAACTCAATATGAAAAAGATACTTAGCATTCTTGCATTGATCTTCACTTTCATTCAGGCCCGTTCGCAAGATGTCGACATGGCTACCGGAATGAGGAGCTCGGGTAAGATATACGTGGTGGTAGCGGTAATAGGTGTGATCTTTCTTGGCTTGGTGATGTATCTTTTTTCTATAGACCGCCGCGTGAAAAAGCTGGAGAAAAAAGACTAGCAGCCACTCACATCGAACATTCCCGCCGTTTAGAGGTTTAAGTTAAGATTGTTTTGCAGTATTGATTTAATTAATCAAATTGCAAAAAAGACTTTAAAAACCCTTCGATATGGCAAAAGATATTGTTAACCCTAATCCATCAGGTTTCTTTGACGATGTTTGTTCTTATTTTGATTACGCAGCACAATTTACTAACCATTCTGCCGGCCTTCTCAACCAGATAAAGGCATGTAACAGCGTCTACCATTTCCGCTTCCCTATTAGAAAAGGCCATAATGTAGAGGTGATAGACGGATGGAGGGTTGAACATTCAAATCATATGTCGCCTACGAAAGGCGGTATTCGCTACAGCGAAATTGTAAACCAGGATGAGGTGATGGCCTTAGCGGCGCTGATGACGTATAAATGCGCCATAGTGAACGTTCCCTTTGGTGGAGCAAAGGGCGGTATAAAGATCAATACCAAAAATTACTCTCTTGCCGAACTGGAGAATATCACCCGCCGCTATACGGTTGAATTAATCAAGAAAAACTTTATTGGGCCCGCCATTGATGTTCCGGCGCCAGACTACGGTTCGGGTGAGCGCGAGATGAGCTGGATTGCGGATACCTATCTAACCATGAATCCTGGTCAGTTAGATGCTCTGGGTTGTGTAACGGGTAAACCCATCGCCCTGCATGGAATTCACGGACGTAAAGAGGCTACAGGCAGGGGAGTGGCGATTGCTACAAAAGAATGTGTAAGTATTGCCGAAGATATGAAGCCGCTGGGACTAAGTCCGGGTTTAGAAGGTAAAAGAATAATTGTTCAGGGACTTGGTAATGTTGGATACCATTCGGCAAAATATCTGGCCGAATTCGGGGCAATAATTGTGGGTCTGTGCGAATTTGAAGGAGCTATTTACAACGCCGCAGGCCTTGACCTGGAAGCGGTAATGACACATAGAAAAGAGACCGGCTCTATTCTTGGATTTAAGGGTTCTACCGGGTTCAATAACTCTGCCGATGGGCTTGAGCAGGACTGCGATATTCTGGTGCCGGCAGCACTAGAGAACCAGCTTACTCTTCATAATATTGCTAAAATAAGGGCGAAAATCATAGCTGAAGGCGCTAACGGGCCTACTTCTCCGCAAGCTGCCGAAATATTTATTAAAAACGGTGGAATCATTATTCCTGATATGTATTGTAATGCCGGAGGGGTTACGGTGTCGTATTTCGAATGGCTTAAAAACCTTTCTCACGTTGCTTTTGGACGTATGGATAAACGGTATGAAGAAAATACCAGTCTCAACCTGATCAATCTTATGGAGAAAATGACCGGGGTGAATTTAAGTCCGGAACAAAAGAAATTAGTAGTGAAAGGGCCTTCAGAACTTGAACTTGTAAACTCGGGCCTCGAAGAAACCATGATCCGGGCTTATCATGAGATCAGAGAAATCAAGCAGAGCAATCCAAAAATCCATGATCTCAGAACAGCGGCTTTTGTAGGTTCGATAAATAAAATCGCCATTTCTTATATGAATCTGGGTATCTGGCCATAGTTAACATGCTTATTTAGATTAATTCTTAATAAACTTCCCTGTTGATATTCGTCTTAGTAATGAGTAACGTTTTGTAATTTTGCGGAACCAATTTCGTTGGAGAAATAAGTTTTGGAAAATTCATGAAAAGAAGCTCTATTATTGGGATTATTATCATTGCAATCGCTATAGGTACAATTATCAGCACTTATGCCGATTCAAGCACCTATGGCACCTTTACTGATGCTCAGGAATCATCCTCAGAATTGCATGTGGTTGGGCAATTAGATAAAAATCAGGAACTTATCTATAATCCTGAAAAAGATGCTAATTATTTTGCCTTTTATATGAAGGACAATAACGGTAAAGCTTGCAAAGTTGTATTTAACGGTACCAAGCCGCAGGACTTTGAACGCTCGGAGCAGATCGTATTAACAGGTAAAATGGTTGATGGCGAGTTTCACGCTTCCAAAATTCTAATGAAATGTCCTTCCAAGTACAATAAGGATCAAATTGAAGTTCAGGAAGTAAGTACTGCTTCTTAAATTAATCGTCATAAATGGATACACAGTTTGCAGGTGAGCACCTGCTTCCTGGCCAGCTAGGTCAGTTTTTTATCGTTTTATCTTTCGGTACAGCCCTTTTAGCCACACTATCATACTACTTTGCCACAGTAAAAGATACCCTTGACGATTCATGGAAACGAATTGCACGTCTGTCAAGTGGTCTGAATACCATTTCTGTGATCGGTATAGGCTCCTGCCTTTTCTATATTATTTATAATCACTATTTCGAATACCACTACGCTTACTCGCACTCGTCGAGGTCCCTGCCGGTTTACTATATTATTTCCAGTTTTTGGGAAGGGCAGGAGGGAAGTTTCTGGTTATGGATGTTCTGGCAGTCGGCATTAGCCAATATTTTAATGTGGAAGGCAAAAAGCTGGGAAAACTCGGTCATGACAACCGTGATGTTATCGCAAACTTTCCTTGCTTCTATGCTCCTTGGCGTCGAAATTCTTGGGACACGAATCGGTAGTTCGCCTTTTATCCTTCTTCGTGAAGCTGTAGAAGGCCCTATATTCTCAAGACCGGATTACCTGACATTGATAGGTGACGGAAATGGATTAAATCCGCTTCTGCAAAACTACTGGATGGTTATACATCCGCCCACATTGTTCCTCGGATTTGCGTCAATGATTGTTCCATTTGCCTATGCTATTGGCGGGCTCTGGGAGAAGCGCTTTAAAGAATGGCCGACAGCCGCATTACCGTGGGCGCTTTTTGCGGTGATGATTTTAGGAGCGGGAATTATTATGGGTTCTTTCTGGGCTTACGAAGCGTTGAACTTCGGCGGGTTCTGGGCCTGGGATCCCGTTGAAAATGCATCAATTATTCCATGGCTGATGCTGATCGCCGCTGTTCACGTAATCCTTGCGTATAAAAGCACCGGGCATTCGTATTTTACAGCTACGTTTTTAACGCTTATAAGTTTTATACTGGTTTTATACGCATCATTTTTAACCCGAAGCGGAATTTTGGGTGAGACCTCCGTCCATTCGTTTACCGACTTGGGGATGTTTGGACATTTGCTTCTCTATATCGCAGCATTTGCCATATTAGCCATCGCCTTAATGTGGACGCGATGGAAGCAGATGCCCATCACAGAAAAAGACGAAGAAACCTACTCGCGCGAGTTTTGGTTGTTTATAGGAGCCTTAGTTCTGGGTCTTTCATGTGTGCAGGTATTAGCCACAACCTCCATTCCGGTATTTAACGCCGCTTTTGGTACAAAGATAGCTCCGCCAGCCGACGAGATTCAGCATTATAATAAGTGGCAGGTTCCCTTTGCTGTAGTAGTGGCCATTATTTCGGGTTTCACCCAGTTTTTAAAATATAAACATACCGACCCGGCTAAGTTCTGGAGGAAAATCAGAATTGCGTTACTGATCGCCCTTATCGCCGCTGCCGGATTTGTATATATCGCTAAAGTGTATACTAACCTGATGTATATCGTATTAACCTTTGCAGGGATCTTCTCGGTTGTCAGCAACCTCGACGTGCTGTACGATGCATTGAAAGGGAAGTGGAAACTGGCTGGCTCATCGGTCGCGCATATTGGTTTTGCATTATTGCTGATTGGTGCGTTGGTTTCTGCCGCCACCAGTGAAGTAGTTTCAGTGAATACCTCTGGTACGATCGCAGTGGAAGGCTTTGATAAAGTGGAAAAGCCAAAGGATAACCTCATGCTTTATGAGGGAGAACCGATGGAAATGGACAATTATACGATTACTTACCTTGGCGATTCAATTGATGGTCCGAACGTATATTATCGGGTAAACTATAAAAATATCGATAAAAAAACAGGAAAGGTAGTTGAGGAATTTGATCTTTACCCGAATGCACAGCAAAACCCGAAAATGGGATTGGTGGCCTCGCCAGACACACGCCATTATCTCACTTACGATATATACACGCACGCTACTGCTGCTCCGCAAATAAAGGAAGACAAACATGAGCCGCACGAAGGACACAGCGAAGATGAAGAATACGATACTCCGCTAACCAAGGAGGTTTCTCCTGGCGACACCATAAATTATTCGAAAGGATTTATTGTGGTAAAATCTGTAAACAGAGATGCGAGTATTGAAAAAATTCCATTGGCTCCAAATGATATTGCGGTAGGTATGGAACTGGATGTCGTTACAGGCGGCAAAACATTTACAGTGCAACCACTGTATCTGATCAAAAACGGTAACAAATTTGATTTCGCCAAAACTATTGAAGAAGCAGGGCTCAAACTGCGTTTCTCTAATATCTATCCTGATAGAGATAAATTAGAGTTAATGGTTTATCAAAAACCCGCAGCTCCAAAGAAATGGATTGTGTTGAAAGCTATCAAATTCCCGTATATCAACCTCTTATGGGGCGGAACCATTATTATGGTTATAGGCTTCCTTCTTTCGATTTTCCGCAGGCAAAAAGAATCAAGACCGACCAGATAGATGAGGATAACCTTGCTTGGAAGCGGTAATGTGGCAACACATCTAGGCAAAGCTTTTAAACAGGCAGGGCACGAAATTGTGGAGATTTGGAGCAGAACTCCCGCAAATGCAAAGACACTAGCAATTGAGCTTTCAACACGGTATTGCGGAGAGATGTCCCTTTTATCGCCCAACGCCGAGATTTATATTATCTCGGTAAGCGACGATAGTATCAGGGAGGTGTCAGCTAAATTTCCTTTTCGGGATAAAATTCTGATCCATACTGCAGGAACATCAGAATTAAATATCCCCGGCTTATCAGGTGTTTTTTATCCTGTACAAACATTCTCAAAGCAAAGTCCTGTTGATTTTTCAAATATTCCAATTGCTGTAGAAGGCATTAATCCCGAGGTTAGCGGGAAATTGTTGGAACTTGCTGGAACTATTTCTACAAAAGTAAGCGAAATAAGTAGTCAACAGCGGAAGACCTTACACCTTGCAGCTGTATTTGCCTGTAATTTCAGCAATCATTTATATGCCATCGCCGATAAGATATTACAGAGCGATGGTCTGGAGTTCGAAATGATACGACCGTTAATTATGGAAACGGCAAAGAAAATTCAGACACACTCAGCTCGTTCGGTTCAGACGGGCCCTGCTATAAGAAATGACCAGATCACGCTTAGAAAACATCTTGAATTCCTGGAAAACAATCCAGCCTTACGGGATTTATATGAGAGGTTAAGTCAAAGCATTATCAATTTCGATTAAAACACACTGGGCCTGCTCATTTTTATTAATTTTGCCGCAATGAATCTGTATAAATTAAAAATAAATTTCGAAGAGCAGGGATTAGAGTCTGTCGAACTTCCTATAGCAGAGGGCGAGTCGGTACTTGACGTATGCCTTGACAACGGAATTGAACTTCAGCATAATTGTGGTGGTGTTTGCGGTTGCAGTACCTGCCAGGTGTACGTAAACAAAGGAATGGACAATCTTCAGGAAATATCAGATAAGGAAGAAGATTTCATCGACCGCGCTGTCAACCCTCGTATTAATTCCCGCCTCGGTTGTCAATGTGTGGTAATTGATGGCGATATAGAAGTTACTTTACCAGACCAAAACCAGTTCTTAGGACACTAATATTCTCACATGAATCAGCATAAGTTTGCCTTACCCGTTTATTGGAAGGATCATGAAGATATCGCTATGGGGCTTTACGAAAAGTTCGGCGATGATTTTAACGAATCGAAGATCTATCGCATCCGGTTTACAGATTTGATGGAATGGGTGTTATCGCTTCCAAATTTTGCAGGCACCCGCGAAGAATGTAACGAAGGACATTTGGAGCAAATTCAATCTGCCTGGGTTTACGAATGGCGGGATAATCAATAATAGATGTGTAGATATGCAATGGGTAGATATCGCAAAACCGTTATATCTATGTTCAGGTATGAAATGGGTAAGTGCGAAAATCCATCTGCACTTTTTAACGCGCTTTACATGAATCTGCGTATCCGTACATCAATCCATCTGCACATCTAATCATGTTTCTTAATAAGTTAAAACAGATAAAGGCCTTTGTTCTGGATATTGACGGCGTTCTAACCGATGCCACCATTCACGTCACAGAATCTGGCGAGCAATTACGCCGTTTCAATGTGCGCGATGGTTACGCTATGCAGTTAGCGGTAAAGAAAGGATACTTTATTTGTGTGATCTCGGGAGGGAAATCTGAGAGCGTTATTTTACGGCTGAAAGGCCTGGGAATTACGGATGTGCATCTCGGAATTACCCAAAAGCTGGCGGTGTATCACAAATTTCTTGCCGAGCATAAATTGAGTGATGAACAGGTGATTTATATGGGAGATGATATTCCCGATCTGCCGGTGATGAAAGTTGCAGGGGCGAGTACCTGTCCGGCTGACGCAGTAGAAGAGGTAAAAGAAATAAGCGACTACATTTCTGCGAAAAACGGTGGCGAAGGCTGCGTGAGGGATATCATCGAAAAAGTATTAAAGGTTCAGGATAACTGGTACGACAATAATCCGACTGCTCAAGAAGACAGTATCCCATCTGCTTAACTCATGGATAAGTTTCCAAAGATTATATTAGCCTCAAAATCGCCTCGCCGTCAGGAACTTCTCCGGTTGATGAACCTCGATTTCCGCATCGTGTTGAAGGATGTGGATGAAAGCTATCCTGAAGGGTTAAAGCCGTCAGAAATCGCCGTTCACATTGCAGAAAAGAAAGCTCTTGCATTCGACGAAACTTTAGCCGAAGATGAACTGGTACTTACTGCAGATACTATAGTTTGTGTTAATAACCTGATTCTTGGAAAGCCTGAAGACGAAGAGCATGCTTTTGAAATGCTTAGCTTACTCTCAGGCAAACGGCACGAGGTAATTACAGGTGTTGCATTTCTTCAGAATCATCAATTACATTCTTTTTATGAAGTTTCGGAAGTTCACTTTAAAGTGCTTTTACCAGAACAAATAAGACACTATATAAAAACCTGCAAACCTTTCGACAAAGCCGGTTCGTATGGTATTCAGGAATGGCCAGGGCTGGTGGGTATCGAAAAAATAGTAGGTTCATACACCAATGTGGTTGGCCTGCCTACTCACCGAGTGTATGAAGAACTGCAAAAGTTCAGCAAGAAGTAAAGTATTTAATCGCTTAATATCGAGGCTGCAATTGCTCCGCCAAAAGTCCTTCTTTCAGAGAAAAACTACTTAACTCTACCGACCTAAATTTCAACTCGTTTATAACACATTGAGTAAGAATAGACGCCACCACGATCATATCGGTTCTTACCGATAGAATTGCAGGATTTGCCGCACGTTGATGGTGGGTAGATTTTAAGATATCTTCCAATACCTCGTTTAGCACCCCTAAATCGAAACAAAAATGTTTACCGACAGGCAACGACGCTCCCAGCGTTTTAATTTGGCAAAGTGCAGCGAAGGTTTCAAACGCTCCGGCCGAACCGATAAGTCTTTGGAGCTTAAGATCACGCGATGTTGCTTTCAAGTCAGTCAAGACGTCTTGAAGATGATTTTTTATATTTTTTATCTCTGCATCAGGTATTGGATCGATATGATGAAACAGCGCCATTAATTTTGCCGCACCAATGGGATAGCTCTTTTTCCAAAGGATTCCATTTGCATTCGCGAAGATAAACTCCACACTTCCGCCGCCAATATCCATTATAAGAGAATTCTCCTGCAATCTAATGGCCTGCTTAACGCCTAAATAGATTAAGCTGGCTTCGCGATCACCATCTATTATCTCAACTGCAATTCCCGTATTTGCCTTTACCTGATCAATAAACATCTGGCCGTTGGCGGCGCTTCGCAATGCCGCTGTTCCTACCGCCCTAATGAATTCTACTTTATGTTCGATAATTGCCTGATGGAAATCAGATAAAGCCTCGATACCTCTGCTGAAACTCGCTTCGGTGATGGTTCCCGTACTTATACCTCCCTCACCCAGCTTCACATGTTTTTGGTCTGAATAAATAATTCGCGTGATTACACCCTCGAAAATATCCGCTATCAATAAGTGAAAAGTATTTGTTCCAAGGTCGAGCGCCGCGATACGTTTGGACATGGTTATTACTCTTTATATAAAAACCACTTAAGCAATTCCCGGTAGCTTGACTTTTTACCATACATCAGAATGCCAACTCGGTAAATCCTGGCTGCAACCCACGTAGTAAAGATAAAGCCCGCAATTAGAAAGGTTATGGATAAATATAACTGCCAGTCTGGTACACCAAACGGAATTCTAACCATCATGGCGATGGGAGAGGTAAAGGGAATCATGCTTAGCCAAAACGACAATGTGCTGTTGGGATTGTTTACGATAAAGCTGAATGCCATAATGTATGTAAATAGCAGCGGCAGTGTAATTGGAAACATAAACTGCTGCGTTTCAGTTTCGTTGTCAACCGCCGAACCCACCGCAGCAAATAGGGCGCTGTATAACAGATACCCTCCTAAAAAATACGCTAAGAAAGTAACCAGTATATATCCTACAGGAATAGTTTGTAAGGCACTTAACATGGGGAGAGCCTGAACGTCGGTGATCTTTGTGGCCAGGTAAGATAAAGTAACCCAAAGCAGAAATTGAGTCAGGCCAACCATTCCGATCCCAATAATTTTTCCCAGCATCAACTGAAACGGCTTTACCGACGATATAATTACTTCGACGATACGGCTTGTTTTTTCCTCTATCACACCTCTCATTACCTGGGCACCATAAATAAAGAGGCAAATGTAGATAAGTATTGCAGCCGCAAAGCTGATAGCGTAAGCGGCTTTTGTGTCGGTTTTTTTCTCGCCTTCATCGGTAAGTTCCTTATATTCTATGCTTACGTTAGGCTTAATCCGTTCGAGGGTTGCAATATCAATTCCGGCTTCCTGCAAATGCTTGGTTCGCAGGATATTATTGATTTGATTTTCTATTTCGTTGGTGATAAACATTGGGGCCTTCTTTTCCGAAACAAGTTGCACCTGCGATTGATCCCCAATATCTTTCGGGATAAACAATACAAAACTGCCGTCTTCTCTGGCCCGTAGTTTAGCGTCGCTAAACTCTTCCGCTGTTGGTAAAAAAATAAGGCTTTTTGAATTCTTAAGTTGGGGTAAGAAAAATCCGCTTTTGTCAATAACGGCAACCTCCGTTATCGCATCGCCACCGGTGTGAGTGAGGTAAGCAACCAGGCCGGTCATTCCCATAAATAGGAGAGGAACCAAAATAGTCATCAACAGGAAACTTTTTTTCTTTACCCGGCTAAGATATTCCCGTCGTATGATGAGTAGGGTTTTACGCATGATCGATACCGTTTACCTGCTGAATGAAAATTTCATTAATTGTTGGAATTACTTCTGTAAGCTGCTGAATTTGCGCCACCGAAAGCAGGTACTGCAGCGCATCATTAACCTTCACTCCATTTCTAAGCTTTAAAACAATCTCTTTGGTATCCTCGAGGTTACGCGACTTAACAACCTCGTATAGTTCGGTGGCTTCAGGCTTTATTTCTTCACCCAGATACTCAATGCAGTAAGTATTACTGCGATACGAATTTCTGATATCCTTCAGACGGCCATCGAGTACCTTTTTAGATTTATGAATCAGAGCGATACTATCGCAAAGCTGTTCAACAGATTCCATTCTGTGGGTAGAGAAAATAATAGTTGCGCCTTTTTTATTCAATTCCAGAATTTCATTTTTAATCACCTCGGCGTTAATGGGATCGAAGCCAGAGAAAGGCTCGTCTAATATAATTAGGTCTGGTTCATGTATTACCGTTGCAACAAATTGAACCTTTTGCTGCATGCCTTTGCTTAGGTCTTCTACCTTTTTTTTCCACCAGCTTTGCATCTCCAGCTTTTCAAACCAGTATTGGCTGCGTTGAAGAGCTTCTGCTTTGCTAAGTCCTTTTAATTGGGCCAGATAAAGCGTTTGCTCGCCTATTTCCATCTTTTTATAGAGACCCCGTTCTTCGGGTAAATACCCAATCCGGTTAATATGTGCAGGATTTAGACGTTCGCCGTTAATATAAACGCTTCCTTCGTCTGGAGCCGTTATTTGATTGATGATTCTTATTAACGAGGTCTTTCCGGCACCGTTAGGGCCAAGCAAACCGAAAATACAGCCTTTTTCGACCTCCAGGCTCACATTGTCGAGTGCCCTGTGATCGGCATATTGCTTGACTATATTTTCGATTTTAAGCATAGTTGGGGTAGCCGGAAAGCCGGAAAGCATGATTTGCTTTATTTCTTAAGGCTTTTATAAAGTTATAGAATTAAGTAAAGTCGTGATATCGGAAGGCTTTAGAGGCTTTACCAGAAAAGTGTAGACATTCGGGAAGTTGAAAGAATCACCATGATCGTCTGAACTGGTGGAAGAGGTAAGGATAATGACCTTGTGGTCAAGGTCTTTTTTCGCCATTTGGTTTAAAAACTGCCAGCCATCCATTAATGGCATATTCAGATCTAGAAAGATAAAATCAGGATTTACTTCTGTAATCATTTGCAAACCTTTAACGGGATCGTTGCATTCGTATACCACGGTTTCCGGAGAAATTTGGTTGATTAACTTTCTAACAATAAAAGTAGATATCTCGATATCATCGATTACAAGAACAGTTTTCATTGCGCGTTTGAGGTTTTAGATATTTAGTCCCTAAGGTAATTTTTTTATTGAAATAAGTAATATAGGACATTAATTTTATTTTTAGTTTCGCCTCTCATTGAATTCAAAAATCGTACCTCAATATATTAGACATGAAGAAAGTTATAGCTTTAGTAACCGGAGGTTTCACCGGCGAATCTGTGATATCCCTTAAAAGTGCTGAAGTGATTGATAAAAATCTTGATCGCGACAGGTTTGATGTGTATAAAGTTATTATTTCGGCGCAAAGCTGGTTTCATGAGGATGAGGGAGGTGTGAAGCATGAGGTTAACAAAAACGATTTTTCGATTGAAATTCAGGGAAAAGTCATTCGTTTTGACGGGATATTTATCGGATTGCACGGCTCGCCCGGCGAAGACGGAAAATTACAGGGCTATTTCGATATGATCGGCATTCCGTATACCACCTGTGATGCGCCCACTTCGGCAATTACCATGAATAAAGGTTACACCAAAGCTATCGTAAATGGGGTGGCGGACTTGAATATTGCCCATTCTGTGCAACTATTTTCCAATGGGAAGGATACCGCCGCTCAAATACTGGCGCAACTCGATCTTCCCTTATTTGTCAAACCAAATAATGGCGGAAGCAGTATTGGGATGAGTAAGGTTAAAACAGCCGAAGAACTTCCCGAAGCGCTTGAAAAAGCATTTAAGGAAGATACCCAGGTATTAGTTGAAGAATTTATAAAGGGCCGCGAATTTACCATTGGTGTGTATCATGGAAAAGAAGGTGTTAAAGTACTTCCGGCGACCGAGATTGTAACTTCAAAAGAGTTTTTCGACTTTGAGGCAAAATATACTTCTGGCGTTACCGAAGAGATTACGCCGGGCAGAATGTCCGACGAGGAAAAGAATCGGGTGGAAAGAGTTGTTCTGGAGGCCTATAAGAAGCTGAATTGCAGAGGGGTTGTGCGAATAGACTATATCCTGGAGGAAGGAACGGGCAAATTCTTTTTTATAGAAGTGAACACCGTCCCTGGGCAAACTGAAAATAGTATTATTCCGCAACAGGTCCGGGCCATTGGCCGAACCATAAAAGACTTTTATACCGAGTTAATTGAAGTGGCAATTGTCTGATCAGATAGAATATCTCTCGATCATTTCTTCTGTTATCTTCATGCCGCGGCCGGTTTGAATGTCGATTAATACATAATCAAACCAACCGTCGCTGCATACTTTTCCGGTTTTCGAACTTACAATTTCGAACTTTACTTTGCTGCTTTTTTCATCCATCGAAATGATCCAGGTGGTTACCGTAAACATTTCGCCCAAAGTTAAGGGACGTTTAAATTCTACATGGGCGGTTTTAACTACCCATCCATACCCCATATCTATAAATTCTTCCATAGACATGCCATAGCAAGTTTCCATTTGCTCGTAACGGGCTGCTAATACGTAGTCAAGGTATTTACTGTTGTGGACATGATTAAACATGTCGATATCGTCCGGCCGTACCTTCAATTCGGTAGTGAATTTGCTGTATTCTTTATGTTTATCCATTCAAAACTTTTGCTTCAAAAAAAGCTAACAAGGAAATTATTTAAGAGTTCATAAAAATAGTAATACTTTCCTTTTGCGCTAATTTATATTGTTTACATCCATTATTCAGAATAATGGATTACTAAAAACCTACCTCGCATTTATATTTACAAGAGTTTTTGTGCACCCTTTGAAATTAAGGCACATCCGTCTCAATAAACCATCCTCTGATGTCTGGACGAAAAGAGGAGCGGGTGGTGAGAGGCTTCCTTTAATCAAAGTCAAAGCTGGCTTCCGTCCAATTGAAGTGGTTTGGGATATCCGTCACAAAAGATATAATGGTTATCAGCTGCCTTAAAATCAATAAAATATTTAGCGATTGTGTTAAATAACTTATATATTTCCCGCTTTATAATCAAAAAACTAACCAAACAATGAATAGCCCGCCCTTGCATGCAATTATCTTCATAAGTTCGGTGACAGAAATTTTAAAGACCGAAGAAGTGGCTGCTATTGTCGATGCTGAACGTAAAGTGGCTACCTCACGTGGTTTAACCGGTATTGTGATGGTTTTAGGAGGAAATGTGCTTCGTTTAATCGAAGGTAATAAGGAAAAGGTGTTAGAGGAATACGAGGACGTTAAGCGAAATCCTAACCTAAGTAATATTATCAAACTTTTTGACCACAGTTCCACCCACCGGTATTTTGAAAATTACGTATTTATGAGCGACATCCATTCAGTTCTAAATGATTTCAGTAATCCGGAGATGGAAGCTTATTTAGAGGAGTGCTTTAATATTGATAGCAGGGAGATGCGTATCCTGAAAGATTTCCTGAAGAATAACCGGTAGTTTTAATTTATCGATTATATTGGTAAAATCAGATACAATCAGTACCTTTGCAGGCAATTAACAAAAATATTTAATCGCTTTAATATTATTCAGGTAATGTATTTAAGTACAGAGTACAAGGCAGAGATTTTTGCCAAACACGGTAAATCAGCAACTGATACCGGTTCAACAGAAGGTCAGGTAGCTTTATTTACAGCTCGTATTGCTCACTTAACAGGGCATTTGAAAAACAACAGAAAAGATTTTTCTACTCAGTTAGCTCTTCAAAAATTAGTAGGTAAACGTCGTGGTTTACTCGCTTATTTATATAAGAAAGATATTAACAGGTATCGTGCTATCATCAAAGCTCTTGAGCTAAGAGATATCATAAAATAATTCTTTTTAAAAAAATCAAAAGCCATCCATTAAAGGGTGGCTTTTTTTTTAACTTCGCAATAAATTTTAATAAAATATCCCGATGCGTTATTAAAGAGGAAAAGCGCATCATTAATGAAAAAAAATGAGTTATAACTTAATTACAAAATCTTTCGATTTGGGCGATGGCCGTATAATCGAAATTGAAACCGGTAAGCTTGCCAAACAAGCCGATGGTTCTGTAGTAGTGAAAATGGGTGATACCATGTTGCTGGCTACTGTTGTGTCGTCGAAAGAGGCAAAAGAGGGGGTTGATTTCCTTCCTTTATCTGTTGATTACCAGGAAAAATATGCTGCAGCCGGACGGATTCCCGGCGGATTCCTTCGTCGTGAGGCACGTTTATCTGATTATGAGATTTTAATTTCACGCCTTGTGGACCGTGCATTGCGCCCGATGTTCCCTGAGGATTATCATGCCGATACTCAAGTGATGATTTCACTTATTTCAGCTGATAAAAATATTATGCCTGATGCCCTGGCTGGTCTTGCTGCATCAGCAGCGCTTGCTGTGTCAGATATACCCTTTAACGGGCCTATTTCTGAAGTGCGTGTTGCCAAAATTGACGGAAAACTTGTAATCAATCCTTATTTAAGCGATTTAGAGCGTGCAACTTTAGAATTTATAGTAGCCGGTTCAGAAAATGATATCGGCATGGTAGAGGGTGAGTGCAGCGAGATCGATGAAGAAGAAATGATCGAAGCGATCGAATTCGCTCATAAAGCGATCAAAATCCAGGTAGCTGTTCAAAAAGAATTAATGGCGGAAGCTGGTAAAACAGTTAAGCGCACATATTCTCACGAGCATAGCAATCCGGCATTAAGAGAGCAGGTTTTTGCAGCTACATATCAGCAGGTTTACGATGTAGCCAAATCAGGTTCATCTAAACATGATCGTTCTGACAGCTTTAAGTTGATCCGCGATACATTTATCGTTTCATTAGGAGAAGATATCGATGATATTACAAAGGGGTTAGCTAAGAAATATTTCCACGATGTGGAATATGATGCTATCCGCAACTTGATCCTTGATGAAGGGATTCGTTTAGATGGTCGTGATGCACGCACGGTGCGCCCAATCTGGAGCGAAATTGGCTATTTGCCAGCAGCCCATGGTTCCGCAGTTTTTACCCGTGGTGAAACACAGGCCCTTACGACGGTTACATTAGGTACCAAACTTGATGAGCAGATGATCGACGGAGCTTTCTTTAATGGTTATCAAAAATTCATCTTACATTATAATTTCCCTGGTTTCTCAACCGGTGAGGTTCGTCCTAACAGAGGAGCCGGCCGCCGTGAAATCGGTCACGGTAACCTTGCATTGCGTTCGTTGAAAAAAGTAATGCCTGGTGATGACGAAAATCCTTACACAGTTCGTATTGTATCTGATATCTTAGAATCTAATGGTTCGTCTTCTATGGCAACTGTTTGTGCCGGTACATTGGCACTTATGGATGCAGGTGTTAAATTGAAAGCACCAGTATCAGGTATTGCGATGGGACTAATCACTGATGAGAAAACAGGTAAATACGCAGTGTTGTCTGATATCTTGGGTGATGAGGATCATTTAGGAGATATGGATTTCAAAGTTACAGGAACTGAAAAAGGCATTGTAGCATGTCAGATGGACTTGAAAATCAATGGTTTGAAGTGGGAAGTGTTAAGAGATGCTTTACATCAGGCTAAAGAAGGTCGCCTTCATATTCTAAACGAAATGAAGAAAACCATCGCCGAGCCTCGTGCAGAGTTAAAACCACATGCTCCTCGTTTAGAGATGCTTAGAATTGATAAAGAATTCATTGGCGCGGTTATCGGGCCAGGTGGAAAAGTTATCCAGGAAATGCAACGCGAAACAGGCGCTACCATAACTATCGAAGAAAAAGACAATCAGGGTGTTATCAGCATTTTTGCTCCTGGTAAAGATGCCATCGATGCAGCGGTAAAGCGTATCAAAAATATTGTTGCTAAACCAGAGCCCGGAGAAATCTACGAAGGAAAAGTGAAATCCATCATGCCATTCGGTGCATTTGTTGAAATTATGCCAGGTAAAGACGGTTTGCTGCATATTTCTGAGATCGACTGGAAGCGTTATGAATCCATGGATGGAATATTTAACGTTGGAGATGAAGTGAGAGTGAAATTGCTTGAAGTTGACAAACAAGGTAAACTCAAGTTATCGAGGAAGGCACTTATCCCTCGTCCGCCTAAAGAAGAGAAGCAACCTGAAGGCTCTGCGCCGACAGCATAGATTTCAAAGCCCCGCAAGGGGCTTTTTTATTGGTCATCGAAACATTTTTCTCTGATAATTGTTTTGCAGAAAACTCAAAAAAATCAAATAATTATTATGAAATACGCAGAATAATTGCGTGATTTGTATAAAAAAATAAAAAAATCCTATAGAAATGCTTCAAAAAACGTTTGTTAAATCGAAAGGTGCATATAAAGTAAAATTTACTGTAAAAGCTGAAGGCGCGAAGACAGTTGAGTTACTTGGTTTGAATGATGATTGGGAAACTCCAGTCCTGCTATCGAAAAAGAAGGATGGTTCATTCTCTGCCGAAATCGCTTTACCTAAAGACTCTAAACACGAATTTAAATATCGCGTAAACGAAACTGACTGGATGAACGAAGAGGAAGCAGACGTACAGGTGCCAAATGAATTTGGAAGCACCAATAGCGTGTTGAAACTTTATTAGCACGCGACAAGGATACATGAAGCACGCTTTTAACTCATTGAGTTTAAGTGTGCTTTTTTGCTTTATACCCATCTCAATTCTATTATGGACACAAACAAATTCGAAACAGCCCTGGAGCTTTTTGACGATTATAACAGCCGCGATCCTAAACGCTATACCTGGAACGGCGCAGTATATCCACAAGAGCTTTTTTTTGCACTAAATGTTTATCAATGGGTAACTAAATTAGATCCCAACGCAAGTGAAGCCTTATTGCTTGCTTCAAGATGTGAGCATATTGGTCGCTGGGAAATTCCAAGAGAATCATATCCCGAAGGAAAAGCGGGGTACTTAAACTGGCGAAGCAATCTTGCTAAGTATCATGCCGATATAGCTGCTCAGTTACTGCATAAAGCCGGATACTCTGATGATTTGATTGAAGATGTCCGCCGCATAGTTCTTAAACAACAGTTAAAAACTGATCCCGAAGTTCAAACTATGGAAAACGCACTTTGTCTTGTTTTCCTGCAGTTTGAGTACGACGACTTTATTGAAAAGCACGACGATGCAAAGGTTGTCCGCATATTGCAAAAAACCTGGGGGAAAATGACTGAACCAGGCCATAATGCTGCCCTTACCTTAACATACTCTGAAAGAGGGAAGGGGCTGATAGAAAAGGCGCTTGCCTAGAATGGCGGATTATTGGCACAACGAATCATTTTAATTGATAAAACTGGCAAATTTAATTTGTCAAATCAAGTATATTTGATGCATGAACCACCTTATAGCTCCATCTGTATTGGCTGCAGATTTCGGCAATTTAAATCGTGATATAGACATGGTAAACTCGAGTGAGGCCGATTGGTTTCACATCGATATTATGGATGGAGTATTTGTTCCTAATATATCTTTTGGTTTTCCGGTGCTTGATGCCATCGCAAAAATCGCCCAAAAGCCATTAGACGTTCATTTGATGATCGTCGACCCCGATCGTTATCTTGAACAGTTTAAAAATGCCGGAGCTGCCTCTATCACCGTTCACTACGAAGCTTGTACTCATCTGCACCGCACCATTCAGGCAATAAAAAATTTAGGATGTATTGCGGGAGTTGCTCTTAACCCTCACACACCGGTTAATGTTTTGGATGATATCATCGAAGACCTTGATCTGGTGCTGATCATGTCGGTAAATCCGGGGTTCGGAGCACAGAAGTTTATTCCGAACACCTATCGTAAAGTGCGGGCACTAAAAGCAATGGCTGCAGGTAGAAACGATAATCTTTACATAGAAATAGATGGCGGCGTAAATTTGGGTAACTCCTCTGCATTAATTAATGCCGGTGCGAATGTATTAGTAGCGGGTAATTTTGTATTTACAGCCGAAAACCCTGGTCACGTAATTTCTCAATTAAAACTACCTCAAGGCCACACTCTGCAAGCCTGACAGATGAGAAGCACCTTCATTATCTTCCTGCTTTTTCTTACAAGCTTTACCTGGGCCCAGAAAGTGGTGACCGTTCGGGGAAAGATAACGAACGAAAAGCACGAAAGTTTAGAAGGTGTGAATGTCCGGCTTTTAAATTCCGGCCCCTCTACCGTCAGCGACAAGGAAGGCTTTTATACATTGACATTCAGGGCAAGGGCAGCCAGCTTAAAAGTATCTTACTCACTAACGGGATATCTCAGTCAGGTACTCGATGTAGTGACCAGTTCAAAAAATGATGTAGAAAAGAACATCACTCTTGTTACCGACATCACACAGCTAAACCCGGTTACCATCAATTCAGAGAGAGACCGGCCTGGGAATTTACGAAGTATAGATATTGGCTCGATTCAAAATATTCCTTTGGCTTCCGGAAATTTTGAAGCCATTTTAAAAACCTTGCCCGGCGTCTCGTCCAATAATGAACTTAGCTCGCAGTACTCTGTACGAGGTGGGAATTTTGATGAAAATCTCGTTTATATTAATGATGTGGAGATCTTCCGCCCCTTGCTTGTCCGTAATGGTCAGCAAGAGGGCTTAAGTTTTATCAATCCGGAACTTCTAAGCAAAGCCAGCTTCTCGGCAGGTGGTTTCGAGTCAAAATATGGTGATAAGTTATCTTCTGTGCTTGATGTGCGATATAGCAGGCCAGATAGCACTCAGTACATTGCGTCGTTGGGGATGCTGGGATTGTCTGCTTCCGCAAAGATGCCCTTCAAAGATTCATTTCTCCTGGCTGGATTGAGGCAAAAGACCAATCGGAGTTTGTTGAAATCACAGCCGGTTAAAGGCAGTTATCAACCTCAGTTTTATGACTTTCAGATTCTTTACAATATAGACATTAACAAAAAACTAAATATCTCTGCCTTCGGCGACTATAATCTAAGCCGTTTCACGTTGATTCCTGAAAGCCGTGAAACGACTTTCGGAACGCTAGACCGGCAATTCAAGTTAAATATAAATTATCAGGGGAAAGAAGAAGACAAGTACGAATCTGTGGCCGCTGCGCTTACTTTAACATTTAAGCCCTGGCAAAATCTATGGTTCAAATGGATCAACTCGGCTTTTAACAATAGCGAGCGGGAGACATTTGACATTGAAGGTAGTTATATTTTTGAAGAACAGAGCACTGAGGATGAAGGGATACCAGGCGCGGGAATTAACCGAGGTATTGGCGTGAATTACGAGTATGCGAGAAACAATCTCCAAGCGCATATATATAGTTCGGAATTAAGGGCTTATTTTCAAAAAAACGACTCTTTCATCGAAGCCGGAATCAGGTACCAGTACGATAAAATCGACGATTATTTAAATGAGTATCAAATAATCGACTCTGCAGGATATACACTTCCCAATAATACAGGTGCCTTACTGGCGATGAATGCTGTCAGCGCAAGAAATTCGGTGATTACAAACAGAATAAGTGCATACATTCAGAATACGTTAGCCCTTACATCTCAATTAACCCTTTGCGGTGGCCTTAGAAGCAACTACAGCACTTTCACCGAAGAAATGTTAATAAGTCCGAGACTGAATGCGGTTTATCATCCCAGCCAGAGAGACGTTGTTTACCGGTTCTCCGCCGGATTATACAATCAGCCACCTTTTTATCGCGAACTGAGGAACCTCAATGGAGGTTTGAATAACCGCGCAAAATCTCAGCGTTCTATACATTTACTAGCTGGAACAGATTATTCGTTTACAAGAAATTCAACTGCGTTCAGGTTTTCGTCTGAACTGTACTATAAAAAGCTGAGCAATTTGATTCCTTACAAGATTGAAAATTTAAGAATACGCTATCTTGCGGATCAGCAATCTGAGGGATATGCAATGGGAGCTGATTTTGCCTTAAGCGGAGAGTTTGTAAAGGGCCTTGAGTCTTCATTCCGATTGTCGTTTATGAAGACAGCTGAAGATATAGAAGATGATTCTTACCAGGTGAAAGAGGCCGACGGTAGCATTAAAACTATTTATCCGGGTTATCTGAAGCGGCCGACCGATCAGCGTGTTAATTTCTCTGTTTTTTTTCAAGACAAGCTTTTTAACAGCCCTTCTTACAAAGTTCATTTAAGCCTTCTATACGGATCTTCACTGCCGACGGGCCCGCCTGATAATGAACGTTACCGGGGATATTTTAAAATACCTTCGTATAAAAGAGCCGATATAGGTTTTTCAAAAGATTTTTTAGAGCGTGGCAACAGGAATAAAACCGGGTTTTTAGATCGATACTTTAGCTCTTTTATTGCTTATGCTGAGGTGTTTAATTTGTTAAACATTAACAATACAGTATCGTTTCTATGGATAAAAGATGTGAATAACAATCAATATGCTATTCCTAATTATTTAACATCCCGTCAGTTAAATATAAAATTCATTGCTAAAATTAAAAATTAAGTGAGAAAAAGATATAAATATTCTAAATTTGGAACATAAAACACTGAACCAAAATGATATGTAACTTCGGCGCAGGCCCCTGTATTTTACCTCAGGAAGTATTTAAACAAGCTTCACAGGCAGTATTAAATTTTAACGACACAGGTTTATCAATCCTGGAAATTTCGCACAGAGCCCCTGAATTTGAGGCAGTTGTAGACGAAACAATTAAACTGGTAAAAGAACTTTTGAATGTTCCGGAGGGATATTCTGTATTGCTTTTACAGGGTGGGGCCAGCACACAATTCTCTATGGTACCCATGAATTTGTTAGCCGAAGGGCAGTCGGCTGCCTATCTGGATTCTGGTGCCTGGGCTAGTAAGGCTTTAAAAGAAGCAAAATTATTTGGCGAGGTAAAAGTTGTTGCTTCATCAAAAGAATCTAACTATACATTTATTCCTAAGGATTACGAAATCCCTGCTGATGCAGCTTATTTCCATTATACATCCAACAATACCATTTTTGGAACTGAATTATTTGAGACTCCGAAGACTTCTGTTCCAGTGGTTTGTGATATGTCTTCAGATATCTTCAGTCGCGAGATAAACGTATCGGATTTTGGAATTATCTATGCCGGTGCACAAAAAAACATGGGCCCTGCCGGAGTAACGCTGGTGATCATTAAGGATGAACTATTAGGAAAATCTGGCCGTAAATTGCCTTCAATGCTGGATTATAAAATCCATGCTGACAACAAGTCGCTTTACAATACCCCGCCGGTATTTTCAATCTATGTATCGATGCTAAATCTTCAATGGTTAAAATCAAAAGGAGGTGTGGCAGCTATTGAGCAAGAAAACATCGCGAAAGCCGCTGCTTTATATGAAGAGATTGACCGTAACCCTTTATTTAAGTCGCCATGTGCTGTAGAAGACCGCTCTCGTATGAACATCTGCTTCGTCATGGAAAATAAAGAGCTGGAAAAGCCTTTCTTAAAACTTGCTGAAGAAAGAGGAATGGTTGGAATAAAAGGACATCGCAGTGTAGGCGGATTCAGAGCTTCAATCTATAATGCCTTACCGATCACGGCCATCCATAGCCTGATAGATGTGATGCAGGAGTTTGCCGAAACGGTGAAATAGAAGAAAGTAAAATTAAATACAAAAACTAAACAGTATAATAATGATTAGAATTCTTGCCAACGACGGTATCGACGCAACAGGAAAGAGCATGCTTGAAGCTGCCGGTTTTTTTGTTGAGACACAAAATATTCCTCAGGAACAATTACCAGAAGCGCTAAAAAACTTTGATGCGATTACTGTTCGCAGTGCAACAAAAGTTCGTAAAGATCTGATTGATGCTTGTCCGAACTTAAGACTTATTGGTCGTGGTGGGGTTGGGATGGACAATATCGATGTTGATTACGCAAGATCACAAGGTCGTGCGGTGGTAAATACCCCAGCCGCGTCGTCTCCATCTGTGGCCGAGCTGGTTTTTGCTCATCTTTTTACAGGAGTTCGTTTTTTGCACGACGCTAACCGTAAAATGCCGGTTGAAGGCGGAACCAAATTTAACGACCTGAAAAAAGCCTACGCAAAAGGTATTGAGTTAAAAGGAAAAAAAATCGGAATTATAGGTTTAGGCCGTATCGGGAAAGAGACCGCTAAGATGGCGCTTGGTTTGGGTATGGAGGTTTTAGGATACGATGTGTACGACTTTGAAACTCAAATTGAACTAAATCTTGCTGGGGGAGTAAATGTGAAGGTCCCGGTAAAAAAAGTAACCCTGGATGAGCTTTTAGCCGAATCTGATTTTATTAGCTTGCACATTCCTTTTGTAGATAAAGCGATTCTTGGAAAAGAGGAGTTTGAAAAAATTAAAAAGGGCGTTGGTGTAGTAAATTGTGCGCGTGGTGGTGCTATTGATGAGCTTGCTTTAGTTGAAGCGCTAAATTCGGGTAAGGTGGCATTTGCTGGTTTAGATGTTTTTGACAATGAGCCAACTCCACGGCAGGAGATTTTAACCCATCCTAAAATATCATTAACGCCGCACATCGGTGCCGCTACAAACGAAGCACAAGAGCGAATTGGCGTTGAACTTGCCAATCTTATTATTGATCACTTCAAAAAATAAGCTTCAAATACTTAATTAGAAAAGGTTGTTTGCAAATGCAGGCAACCTTTTTTGTTAAACGCATGTTCCATTATAGAATGCTGCCTATGCCGAATATTCTTCCCGTAAAATGGCTCCACCCGCTTTCTCTCAATGCAGGGAAAGTAATATGCTCAACAGAGGAAATGAGCCTAGAGGTTGCGAAAGAAATGGCCAGTTTGAACCCTTTATCTTTTGTGCAGATGCTTGTACCGGATATTCAGAACGATAGTCCGGGCGAGACCAGAAAAGAGCAGTCCTTTTTACAGATCAAAGAAAATCTGGCTGCTTTTTTAAAACAAGGCATTCTAATCCGGGATCAGGAGCCTGCGATTTACATTTACAGGCTTACCAGGGACAAAGTTACCTATACCGGTATTTGGACTTGTACTTCGATAGCTGATTTTGCAAACAATAATATCAAAGCCCATGAGACCACCCGAACAGAACGGGAAGAGCAACTGGCCGATTATTTTGGGAACGCAGAGATTGATGCCAATCCCATATTAGTAACATATCCAGGATCTGAATCGATAGATCAGCATATTTTTTCGACGGTAGAGACCAGACCGCAGATTGAATTCATGCAGAATGAAGACCGCTACCAACTCTGGAGAATCTCGGAGTTAGATCGCATTAAGTCGCTCATGTCGGAGATCTCGGTGCTTAAGTCGGCGTATATTGCAGACGGACATCACCGCGTCGCAGCCGCTCTAAGATACAGCCGCAAAATGGAGGACCAAAATTCGCAGAGGACTTGTTTTTCGACCGTATATATGGCCCATGACCAATTGCGCTTGTATTCATTCAACCGGCTTATATCGGGTTTGGCTGATTTTGATGCAGAAAGTTTATTAGAGAAAATCGGCCAGACTTTTGAGGTGCTGGAATACGATCGAGGTAGCTTAGATCGTCATGAAATTTCTTTGTACGCCGCAGGCTTCTGGCATAAGCTAAAGGCAAAACCATTTTTGTATCATGGAGCAGATCTCATTAATAATTTGGATGTATCGCTTCTACACAACCATGTGCTTAAGCCCATATTTGATATTGACGATCCGAATACAGATAAAAGAATAACTTTTATATCAGGCAAACATCCGATAGGGGAGCTTGAAGAAAGAGTAAACTCCGGT
Organism: Paradesertivirga mongoliensis; assembly: GCF_024436395.1. Classification (GTDB taxonomy): domain Bacteria; phylum Bacteroidota; class Bacteroidia; order Sphingobacteriales; family Sphingobacteriaceae; genus Paradesertivirga; species Paradesertivirga mongoliensis. The sequence goes on from NZ_JAFMZO010000004.1 coordinate 482,799, forward strand.
GATTATCAAATCGCCTTTGTTTTAAGTCCGCCCTCCATTTCCAGCCTTTTTCAAATCGCCGATAGCGGAGAAAAGATGCCGGCTAAATCAACATCTTTTGAACCAAAGTTTCCGGCAGGTTTATTAATTCATCAGTTGGAAGAAACGTGTTAAAGATCGCTTTTGATACGATTTATGCCCATCCTTTGCCAGAAGGCCATCGCTTTCCGATGCTGAAATATGAGTTGATCCCCGAACAACTGCTCCATGAAGGGACAATAAGTAAGGATAATTTATTTTCTCCCCAAGCAGTTGACGAAAAGTATATTTTGTTAACCCACGATAAAGACTATTGGGAGCGACTAAAAACGCTACACCTCAGCGCTAAAGAAGAGCGGAGAACAGGTTTTCCCCTTACCGCGAAATTGGTCGAACGTGAGATGCGAATAGTTCAGGGAACAATCGACACCTGTCATTTTGCATTTGATAATGGTATTGCCTTTAACGTTGCAGGAGGTACTCATCATGCAGGTACAAACTGGGGCGAAGGTTTTTGCCTTTTAAACGATCAGGCAGTTGCGGCCACTTATCTGTTGGAAAACAGTCTTGCTAAATCAATATTAATTATTGATCTCGACGTTCATCAGGGAAATGGAACGGCGCAAATTTTTCAAAACGAACCCAGGGTCTTTACATTTTCAATGCATGCTGAGAAGAATTTTCCTTTTAGAAAGGAGAAATCGGATTTGGATCTCGGTTTGAAAAACGGAATGATGGACGAGGAATACTTAAATATCCTGGCGGAGACTTTACCCGGCCTGTTTGAAAAAACTAAACCTGACTTTGTTTTTTTCCTTTCGGGAGTTGATGTACTGGCGACTGATAGGTTCGGGCATTTAGGATTGACAAGACAAGGTTGTAAAGAAAGAGACAGGTTGGTTCTTAAACGATGCAAGAGTGAGAAAATACCAGTCCAGGTAAGTATGGGAGGAGGGTATTCGCAGCGGATCAGCGATATAGTTGAGGCACACTGCAACACTTTTAGGTTGGCAGTTGAGATGTATTTTTAGAGTAAGTGTTTTATGAAGCGGTAAGATTTAACCACAGAGGCGCAAAGTCTCGAAGATATCCCTGCGCCTTCTTGGGTTTAAACTATTTATACTTGCACAAGTAGGAAGTCTGGCTATTTGCTTTAACTTTAAAACTGGAATTCGCCGGAACTTCGAATGATTCGGAGTTTTTATAATTTTTCCAATCAGATTGACCCGGTAAAAGCGCAACAAGTTCGCCTTCAATTACAATCATAGTTTCGTGGCTCGAGGTGCCAAATTCATATTCGCCTGGTTCAATTACACCAATGGTTGATTTCCCTTCGGAAGAATCGTAGCCAAGAGATTTTACAGTTCCGTTAAAGTATTCGTTTACGTTGATCATTTTCTTTTAAATTACCGACAAAAGTAAATTTTTGAATCGGTTCTCTATACACCGAGTTTGAATTTTTTAACCATATGTCTGTATCGCAAAAAAAGGAGTAAGGATGATATCAGCAGGCCGATGGTCAATCCGAACCATACGCCGTTAGCTCCAAGCGACAAGCTTATTCCAAGGAAATACGCTACCGGCAGCCCAATGATCCAATAGGCTATAAACGTTATTAACGTGGGTACGTTCACATCACCAACACCGCGCAGAATGCCAAGGCCCACCACCTGGGTTCCATCGAAAAGTTGAAACAGTCCGGCAATGATAAGTAGCTGAGATGCGATCATAACTACTGTTTTGTCTGTGGTGTATAAAAGCGGCAGAAACTGGTTTAAGCTAACGAATAATAAAGCTGTAAACATCATAAAAGCGATCACGATGTGATAATTCGAATTTGCCGACAAACGCAACTCCTTAAAATCTTTTCGCCCGAAGCTATTACCTGTTTTGATGGTGGCTGCTGCAGAAATGCCACTGGCCATCATATAGGTAATTGCCGCCAGGTTAATAGCTACCTGGTGTGCAGCCTGATGAGCAGCGCCGATAGTTCCGATAATTATAGCTGCACCGCTAAATGCGCTAACCTCAAAAGCATATTGCATAGCAACAGGCCCGCCAATCTTTAATATTTTAAATGATCTGATTTTGCTGATTCGACGAATCGCGAAGTTCTTGATATATGCCTTAAAATGTGCCGATCTTACAATATAAATCCCCATGACGATAGCCATAAGAGTACGGTCAATCAAAGTACTCCAACCCACACCGGCAACGCCCATTGATTCAACTCCGAAAAGTCCTTTAACGAAAATGACACCCAGGATGACATTTATCACATTGCCTGCAATGGAAATTACCATAGCTTGTTTTGTAAAGCCCAGGCCTTCAGCAAACTGCTTAAACGTCATAAAGACCATTAGCGGAATAATAGATATACCAAGCAATCCGAGATACGGTCTTGCTTCAGCGACCACTTCGGGAGCTTGTCCTAAGTGGTCTATTGACAGGAGTAATCCGAAATAAATGACCACAAAAAGCAAAAATCCGGTTAGCACGTTGATGAACAAGCTATTAGCCAAAAGCTTTCCGCATTCCCTAAAGTTTCTTTTGCCGTCTTCCTGAGCAATGAGAGGAGTGAGGCCATACGAAATCCCAATCCCTATTACCATCATCACGGTAAATATGCTGTTAACAAGGGATACAGCCGCCAGGGAAATCGTACCGGCAAAATGGCCAACGATAATACTATCGGCCATGTGAACCAGCGTATGTCCGAGTTGCGAAATTACCACAGGGATTGCCAGGATCAGGTTGGTTTTATAATGGAGTTTGTACCTCGAAAACATAGCTGGCTGATAGATAGGCGAAAAGCGGAGTTAATACCGGTCAGGAGGCGGTATAGTATTCTTCTTTTTCGGTGGTATGTAAGCGGATTACACCAGATAAAACAAGATTTACCAAAATCCGTTGCGCCCGCCTGCGCGATAGGTTCAAAATCTTGCCGTACTCTTTAGAGGTAATGCGCTCATTTTCATCGAGGTACTCGAGCAGAGCTTTTTCTTTACTTGAATATTCGATAAATACACCTTCGTCCCTGGAACTTCCCTTTAATACGTCCACCACTATTTTACTGGCAAGCAGACTCTTGTCTTTCACCCGGATATACACCCACCATTTTTTATCGTCGCCTAAAGCATAATGCGGTTTAGAATCGCTTTCGCGAATATCAACAAGCAAAACAACTTTGTTATCAATGTATATTTCCTCAAAAATTGGTTCAAGTGCTGGTCTGCAAAAAAAGGTAGCTGCTTTGGTCAGCATATATTTCTCTTCCTCTTCAGATTTACAGCCTTTAATTTCGCCGTTATCGGCCACGCCAACCAATAAACGTCCGCCCTTATTGTTTGCAAACGAAACCATGGTCTTTGCAATCTTTTCGCAGGAGGTGATGGTTTTTTTGAAATCTAGAGAAACTCCTTCACCTTCAAAAATGAGCTGTTTTATATGATGTGGTCTGAAAGAATTCATTTCTGGAATTAGTTGTTAGAAGAACTGAGCTTTTTTATATAAATCTCATTATGCACCATCGCATAAAGCACCCCTTCTTTATTAGTTATTTTAACGGGAAATGTTTTTATAAATTTTCCATCTTCATCAAGTTTCTGTAAAGCTTCTTTAATATCCTCATCGCCCAGGCTAAGTGAAAAATAAAGGTTGCAATTCGCGGGTCTTATGTAGTCTATTGATGCATGTTTAAGCCAAAGTTTGACTTGATACCCCTTCCTTCCTAAAATCTGGTGGAACAAAATAACATAAAAAGGGTCGGAAGCGCTGGAAATAGTGCCGCCAAAAATAGACCGGTTGTAATTCCTGTTCAAGATGCTGTTGCAAATTTTTACCTGCGCACCTGTAAACTCTTTTTCGAACTTTTGTATCCATATTCCCTGAAACAAAAACGGAGGATACATCCGCATGGCCCATTTTAATACCCTTTCAGATACAAGCATTAGCGAATATGCTGATTTTAACCAAAAGAGTTTAACATTTCGTAAACAATTTAATTTAAGCAAGGTTAAAAGTTGGTCGATCTTAATATCTACTTATTAAAACTAATGAAATGAAAAAATCAGCTTTTAAATTAGCGCTAATCGCGGGGTGCTTCGCGTTAACATTTTCCGCATGCAGCTCGAATCAGAACGAATCAGGCAATGCCGATTCTGACTCGACCTTAATGCCTACAGAGGGTATGAGTACAGATACCATGATGACCGATACCACAGGCATGGGTACGGGAACAGGAACTGATACTATAGGAACAGGTACCGGAACCGGCACTGAAGGCACTGGCACAACACCAACTCCCTAATCTCTTTCTGTAATTCTGCCTGCTCCGAAATCAGGCAGAATTACAATTCTTTTTTTCCTTTCTTAAATTTAATTGTAGTTTCATCGGTTAAACCGATAACCGAATGACTAAAACTGCATCCTCTCAAAAGAATGTTATTTTTCTTGTTGTTGTTGCCGCTCTAGGATATTTTGTGGATATCTATGATCTGGTACTTTTTTCTATCGTTAGAGTTCAAAGTCTTAAAGATATAGGTATTGCCGAGGAACACATGCGAATACAAGGCCAATATGTATTAAATATGCAGATGGCCGGTTTGCTGATCGGAGGCATTCTCTGGGGAATAATGGGCGATAAACTTGGTCGCATAAAGGTTCTTTTTGGATCGATTTTGCTCTACTCGCTCGCTAATATTGCAAATGGTTTTGTTACCGATGTTGACTCTTATGCTTACATCCGTTTTATCGCAGGTGTGGGACTTGCCGGCGAACTTGGCGCGGGGATTACACTTGTAAGTGAAACCATGAGCAAGGAAAACCGGGGATACGGCACCATGATAGTCGCCGGAGTAGGATTGTTCGGCGCTGTGCTGGCTAACTTCGTTTATGAATGGACCGGTAGTTGGCAAACCTCTTATTTTGTGGGGGGAGGCCTGGGTTTAGTTCTATTGTTTCTCCGCGTTGGAACGTATGAATCCGGGATGTTCAATGAAGTAGCCAACAAGAACATATCAAAAGGAAATGTGATGCTGATACTCGGCAATCGCAAGAATCTTATTAAATATTTGTATTGCATTTTAATCGGCGCGCCTTTATGGTTTGTTGTCGGGATATTAGTAACTCTATCGCCGGAATTCGGAAAAGAACTTGGTGCTACACAACCAATAAAGGCCGGAACGGGCATTATGTATACCTATATTGGGATTGCTGTGGGTGATATTGTAGCAGGATTATTGGCACAGATCACTAAATCCAGGAAAATCACCATGTTTATTTTCCATATTCTGTCTGTGATCAGTATTATAGCTTATTTGGGCAGTGAAGGAATAAGTCCTGAAAGATTTACCTGGCTTTGCCTGTTTATGGGCTTTGCAGTGGGATATTGGGCAACTTTCGTTACCATCGCGTCAGAACAATTTGGAACAAATATCAGGGCAACCGTAACTACCACCGTACCCAACTTTGTACGGGGCGCACTTATACCAATCACGATTTTATTTAATTTTTTTGTTGGACAGTACAATCTGCTTACCGCTGCATATTTAATGACAGGCATACTGGCAGCACTCGGTTTGTTCGCGCTCAGCCAGCTTAAAGAAACCTTCGGTAAGGATCTCGACTATGTAGAGGGAGAGGATGTGCCTGAAGAAGGAACGTTGGTGTCTGAAAAAAATTAATTTTCTTTCTGGTGTCAAAATTAAAGTTATATCTGCTGTTTTAAACAAGAAGAAGCATCTTTACAGGATGATAAGGAAGGAAGAAATAGCTGCCCAATATCAACTTATCCAGGATGAAATTACTGCCGGACTTGAAGCGCTGGATAGAACCGGAAAATTTCAGGAAGAACTTTGGGAGCGTGACGGCGGCGGCGGAGGGAGAACCCGAATACTTCAAAATGGCGGTATTATTGAAAAAGGTGGCGTAAACTTTTCGGCGGTGCATGGCCAGCTGCCAGAACCTATAAAAAAAGCCTTTAAGATTGATAAGGAAGATTTTTTTGCGACGGGCATTTCTATCGTAATCCATCCGAACCACCCTCTGGTTCCAATCATTCACATGAATATCAGATATTTCGAAATCGATGAAAATACCCGGTGGTTTGGCGGAGGTATCGATCTTACGCCGCATTATGTAATTGAAGAAGACGCCCGCTTCTTTCATAAGTCTTTAAAAAGTGTCTGCGACAAGTTCAACGCTGAGTTTTATTCAAAGTTTAAGACTTGGGCAGATGACTATTTCTTTATCAAACACCGTAACGAAACGCGCGGAATTGGCGGTATATTTTATGATCGGCTAACTCCGGCTACAGCGGGTATCGGCTGGGAGGAAATATTTGAGTTTTCGAAAGCTGTTGGGCGGGCATTTGTACCCGTTTACTCGGAACTGGTTAACCGTAGCCGGAAAAAAGAGTTTTCATCTTCTCAGAAGCAATGGCAGTATCAACGCAGGAGCCGATATGTGGAGTTCAATCTGGTTTATGATGCAGGAACGAAATTCGGTTTGGAAACCAATGGCAGAATTGAGTCGATTCTGATGAGTTTGCCGCCTCAGGCCAATTGGGTATATGACTTTAAGCCCGAGCCAGGGACCGAAGAGGAGAGGACTTTGAGGCTGTTAAAGAAAGGTATTGATTGGGTGTAGGTATAACTTTTAGAAAATTTTAGCCCCTCCGTCCGTTTACTTTCTAAAAGTTTTAGGCAATATGTTCTAACACCCACCGCACAACTTCCAAAAGTCTCGGAACTTTTGGAAAGTTCTAACCATTCCGCCATTACTTTCAAAAAGTTAAAGAAGCATGGGAGCTTTGAAAAGTACTCCACGCCAAGGGAGCCAAACCTTGCCGCCTAAACCCGATAGTAGAGAAAAGCGAGTCGTGGAAGAGGTGGAGGCCGAGCTTGTAACGGATAGCGGGGCTGCTCTTGCCATAGAAACGAAAGTTGCTTTCCAAATCCTGCTTTTTGCATTCATTAACTGGTTTTTTGATGTTTTTAACACTCTAAAACTTTTCCACAGATGCCCCCAAACTGGCTTATTTTCTTATCTTCGCATTGATAATATTAAGACCTAATTTTCACAAAAGGAAAATCAAACAATGGCCGACGAAACGGAAGATCAAAACTCCCCTAACGACAAAATAATTCTAATAAATATTGAAGAAGAAATGAAAGCCGCGTACATCGATTATTCGATGTCGGTGATTGTTTCCCGTGCTTTACCTGATGTAAGGGACGGTTTGAAGCCGGTGCATCGCCGTGTTCTTTATGGTATGCTTGATTTAGGTGTTACCAGCGGAAAGGCTCATAAAAAGTCGGCGCGTATTGTGGGAGATGTACTCGGAAAATACCATCCGCATGGCGACTCGTCTGTTTACGATACCATGGTGCGTATGGCTCAGGATTGGAGTTTACGTTATCCTTTGGTTGACGGGCAGGGTAACTTTGGTTCGATTGATGGCGATAGTCCGGCGGCGATGCGTTATACCGAAGCGCGCCTGAAGCGTATTGCCGAAGAGATGCTGGCTGATATCAATAAAGACACAATTGATTACCAGTTAAACTTTGACGACTCGTTGGAAGAGCCTACGGTACTTCCTTCGAAGATTCCTAATCTGTTGATGAACGGTGCTTCGGGTATTGCTGTGGGGATGGCGACTAACATGGCACCGCATAATATTAATGAGGTTATTGATGCTACCATTGCATATATCGACGATAAAGAAATCGAGATATCAGGATTAATGCAGCACATTAAAGCTCCCGATTTTCCAACAGGTGGTATTATCTACGGACACTCTGGCGCAAAAGACGCCTATGAGACTGGAAGAGGGCGTATCGTTATTCGTGCAAAAGCAGAAATTGAAACCTTTGGTCACGACCGCGAGCGTATCATCGTAAATGAAATTCCATACCAGGTGAATAAGGCGATGATGATTGAACGTACCGCCGAATTGGTAAATGAGAAAAAACTTGAAGGTATTTCTGAGATACGCGACGAGTCAGACCGTGACGGTATGCGTATTGTTTATGAAATTAAACGCGACGCAAATGCTTCGATCGTTCTGAATAACCTTTACAAATACACTGCTTTACAAACCTCGTTTAGCATCAACAGTATCGCGCTGGTTCATGGAAGACCGATGATGCTGAACCTGAAAGATATCATCAGGCATTTTGTGGACCATCGTCATGAAGTGGTTGTGCGCAGGACAAAATTTGAATTAGCTGAGGCTGAGAAGCGTGCTCATATTCTGGAAGGCTTACTTATAGCTCTAGATCATCTGGATGAGGTTATTAGACTGATACGCAGCTCGGACACTCCTGAAGATGCGCGTACTGGTTTGATCGAAGCATTTGGTTTATCCGACATTCAGGCCCGGGCAATTCTGGATATGACGCTTCGTCGTTTAACAGGACTTGAACGCGACAAGATCAAGGAAGAGTTTGCTGAATTGATGAAAACCATCGAGTATTTGAAGTCTGTTTTAGCTGATGAAGGCTTAAGAATGCAGATCATCAAAGATGAGCTTAGCGAAATTAAAGAAAAATACGGCGATGAGCGCAGAACGTCAATTGTTCACTCGGCAGAAGACATGCGCATGGAAGATTTCATCGAAGATGAAGGAGTTGTAATCACCATCTCGCATGAAGGCTATATCAAGCGTACACCTTTAACCGAATATCGTACGCAGGGAAGAGGTGGAAAAGGTTCGATGGGTTCTCAATCGCGTGATGCTGATTTTATTGAACATATAATAATCGCCTCAAATCACAACTACATGTTGTTCTTTACCGAGGCGGGCCGTTGTTTCTGGTTACGTGTTTATGAAATTCCGGAGGGATCGAGAACAAGTAAAGGAAGGGCGATACAAAACGTGATCAATATCCCTAAGGAGGAAAAGATAAAGGCTTACATTAAGGTTAAGAATTTAAGAGACCAGGAATACCTTGATAATAACTTTATTATCATGTGTACCAAAAAAGGAACTATAAAGAAAACTTCACTGGCCGCATATTCCCGCCCCCGTTCTAATGGCATCAATGCTATTAACATTAACGATGGCGATCAATTACTCGAGGCTAACTTAACCGATGGCAGCAGCGAAATCATTGTAGCTTTACGTTCCGGACGTGCCATTCGCTTCAATGAATCAACTGTTAGACCAATGGGACGTACAGCCACCGGAGTTCGCGGAGTAACGCTTGCTCATGATAAAGATGAGGTGATTGGTATGATCAGTGTGAACGATCCGGAATCTACAATTTTAGTGGTTTCTGAAAAAGGATACGGTAAACGTACCGACCTGGAGGATTATCGCATTACGAACAGGGGAGGTAAGGGTGTTAAAACCATTAATGTAACAGATAAAACCGGTGAGCTGATCGCGATTAAAGATGTAACTGATAAGGATGATTTAATGATCATCAACAAGTCGGGTATCGTTATCCGGATTGCTGTAAGTGAGCTTCGGGTGATGGGACGTGCAACACAAGGGGTGCGTTTAATCAATCTGAAAGGCGACGACGAAATTGCATCTGTAGCTAAGGTTGAGCATGAAGACGAAGTTCTGGAGGATGCGGAAGCGATATTGGAAGCGGATGGTGTTTTAGAAACTGAAGGATTCGAGTCTTCAGAGCCAGCTGTAACCGATGAAGAAGTTATTGACGAATTGAAGTCGTCAGACTTGTCTGAAGCATCAGATCCCGAAGATGACGATACTGATGAGGAGGATGATTCGTTAAAGAAGTAAACTCTTCTAATGTATAAGTTACTTTTAAGCATTATTGGTATGTGTTTGTGCCTTAATTTGAAGGCACAAACGCTTACTAAAGAAGCATCGAATAATTTCGCCCGCTATACCCAAAAACCCGAAATAACGACCTTAGAAAAGGCACGTAAGAACATCGACGAATCGTATAAAACCAAACGCGATTCTATGAGCTACCGTGTTAATCTTATCAGAGGGATGATTTATTCTTCTTTGGCTTATGCCGATTCTACCCGTAAACTCAAATACGTTAAAGATCCGATAAATGAGGCTTTATTTTCTCTGGAAAGATTGAAAAGCCCCAAACTCAACGATGTGCATGAGCCGGAGATCAAATTTATTCGCAAACAACTTAGTAATGCCTGGATAATTAAGGCTAAACAAGCTTCAAGAGCTTTGAATTATAGCGATGCTTTTAATGCGTATATATGGGCAGACTCTTTAAGCACCGACAAATTCCCCTTACGGCATAACCTGGCGGTTTTAAGTGAAAGGCTGGGCTACACCGATAAAGCCATCCAATATTATTCTTATTTGATTACAGACAATAAGCGTTCTCTTTCTGATTATTATCTTGCTCTTTCAAATCTTTACGAACAAACTCGAAACAGTTCTAAGGCACTTTCTGTTATCCAGCAGGGAAGAAAAGCCTTTCCGGGGAACAAGGATTTGCTTTTTAAAGAATTGAATACTTATGCTGATAACGGAGCCTACGAGACTGTTTCGAAGCTTGTAGACGATGCTTTGGAGTTTTTGCCCGACAATCTGAATCTTTTGTATCTGGCCGGATTTTCATTTGAAATGACCGGTAAAAAGGACCGGGCGGAAGAGTATTATAAAAAAATTATTTCTTTGGAACAGAATAATTACGAAGGAAATTATGCGTTAGGATTACTTTACCTAAATTCGTTTTTGAAAGCATCGGATAAGAGCAGGGATCTGCTTGCCGAGTCGCGCAGATATCTGGTGCAGGCCGCAGAGTTGAATCCAAATTCTGTAAATGTTTTGAAATCGTTAATGATCCTTTATACACACACAGGAAACACACTCGAATTACAACGTGTTAAAAATAAATTGAGTCAAATTATCTTAAACTAAACAACAATGAACTTTAAGTCTTTAATTTTAGGAACAGCGGTAGTTATGCTTTCCATCAATACCTACGCGCAAAGCTCAGAGGTTGAACTTGCGAGAACGGAGTATGGCAAGTTTACGAAGTTGAAACAGTCTCCTCCGCTTGCAAAGCCATCTTTAAAAGCAGCGCAGGAAGCAATTGATAAGGCTTCTGTCCACAAGAGAACCAGTTTGGAGCCTGCGACATGGACTTTCAGATCGTTAATTTATGCAGAAAAGGCATTGTTCGATTCTACAGCCGCAGCTCCGGCTCTTACAGAAGCAGTAGCAGCTCTCGCAAAAGCAAAAGAGTTAGATATAAAAGGTGAAAATAAAGCCAACATCAACGTAGCAAATCAATTAATATATACTTATTATCTAACTAAGGCGATCAAATCATTTAACAAGAAAGAGTACGCGGCTTCGTATCCTGATTTTGTTAAGGGATTAGAATATAGCCCTGGTGATACTATTGCGGCTTACTATGCCGGTGCAAGTGCGCAAAATGTGAAGGATTATAAATCTGCCATCAAGCATTACAACGAATTATTGAGTACAAATTTTTCGTTCTTGCCGGATGTATATGCCAACCTGGCCGAGTCGCATGCCGCCAATAAAGATACTGCAGCCGCTATTAAAACCTTATCTGATGGATACGCCAAATATCCAAAAAGTAATCAACTGGTAGCTCGCGAGATAGAGTTTAGTATCAACTCTGGAAAATATAAAGATGTGATATCTAAAATTGAAGGGCAGATCCAGGCTAACCCTACCAATAAATTCTATCCGTTTTACCTGGGTATCGCTTACGGATCGTTAAATGATCTTGCTAAGGCTGAAGAAGCTTACAAGAAGGCTATTGCAGTTGATCCTAATTTTATCGAAGCTTACCTTAATGCAGGAAGCCTTATTATGAACCGTGGAATTGATTTATACAACGCTGCAAACAAGCAGTATTCTGGCAAGTCTTTAACCCCGGCGCAGTTAGCTCAATATAACGCAGCAAAGAAAAAAGCGACTGCTGAGTTTGATAAGGCATTACCATATCTTCAAAAAGCAGCAGAGATAGATCCTAAATCAAAGTTAGCGCTGAATAACCTTATTTCATATTATCATGCAAAATCTGACAAGGCTAAAGTGGCTGAGCTGGAAGCAAGATTAAAAGCGTTATAAGGGATTACTATAATATTGAAAGAGGCTGATTCGTCGTTGAATCAGCCTCTTTTTATTTCATGGAACTTAAAGCCGATTTCAGATCGGTTTTTTCTTTTGTGATATCTTTCCAGAGGTCTCCACTATCCTGAATTCGTTTTAAGGTATTGAAAATGGTAAAGACTTTTATGTTTAGCTGTTCATTCACTTCGTCCCAATCGAGTGGCGTTGATACAGTTGCTCCGGGTTTTGGCCGGGCCGAGTAAGGCGCCGCAATCGTTTGTCCTCTGCGGTTTTGCAGAAAATCGAGATATATTTTGTTTTTCCTTTTGGAAGGACTGCGCTCCAGGCTGGTGGTTTCCGGATGATGTTTCATGATCATTTGCCCCAGGTAGTGTATAAAATCTTTGATTATATCGTAATCATACTGCTGCCCTACATGGATAAATATATGGAGTCCTCTCGAGCCGGAAGTTTTTATCCATGGCTTAATTCCCATCTGGGTTAAAAGTTCTTTCGCTGTTAATGCAACCCGTACTACTTCAGTAAAATCATCTACATCATTCGGGTCGAGATCCATTACTGCAAAAACAGGATTTTCAGCCTTTTTGTAGGTGCTTAGCCATGGATTGATTTCGATGCAGCCTAAATTCGCCATCCAAAGAAGGGTAGGGAGGTCGTTGCAGATCAGATAGTCAATATCTTTATCGTTGCTTTCGGAATACATGGGCTGATATTGGATCCAATCCGGAATTTGATCGGTATCCAGATCCTTCTGAAAGAAATTGGGCGCATCAATCCCGTTAGGGTGCCGGTTCAAAGAAAGCGGCCGGTCTTTCAGGAAGGGCAGGATATAGTTGGATACAGACCGGTAATATTCGATTAGTTGCCCCTTTGTAATTCCTTCTTTTTTCCAGTATAGTTTATTCAGGTTGGTAAGCTTAAGGGTTTTTTTACCGTAAACCTCTTCTTTATCATTGAGGCTTTCCTGCGTGTTTGAATTGGCGCCTTTTTCCTTCGTTGTTTTCATTCTGGTAGTCTTAGAGGGTGCCCGGGATGTTTCGGGAATCTCCTGTTGTACTTCATTGTTTCCTTTATCGTAACGCAAACCTTTAAAAACCGGATGCCGTAAATGTTTATCGCCGGTCCATTCTGAAAAAGTTACCTCGCAAACCAGCTCGGGTATAATCCAGGTAATTGTCCGCTCGTTCGGAACCTTCTGCCGCACTGGTTTTGTGTCGCTCGCCAGAGCGTTCATCTTGCTGTAAACTTCTTTTAGTGTGGTTTCGTTGAATCCGGTGCCACAATTTCCAATATAAACGAGCTCTTTTTGTTCATACATAGCCAATACCAGAGAGCCGAAATACTTTCGGCTCCCTGCAGGTTTGGAATAGCCAATTATAATGGCTTCCTGGGAATTTTGCAGTTTAAACTTAAGCCATCGGTCAGAGCGCTTATTACTTTCATAAGTACTTGAACCATCTTTTGCAATGATTCCTTCCCAGCCGTTTTCTTCAGCTTCTGCGAAGAGTTTTATTCCTGTTTTTTCAATATGTTCGCTGTAAATGATCAAGGGGTTAGCGAGTTGCTCAACTAATACCTTCAAAAGCTGTTTTCGCTTAATCAGTTCCAGCTGACGAAGATCGTGGCCATTTAAAGCGAGCAAATCAAACGCATAATATTTTAGGGTAACCTGCTTGCTTTTTGTAGCGTAATTCTGAAGATTTTGGAAGTCGCTTTTTCCGCTGTCATCTTCGGCTACCAGTTCACCATCCAGTACAGCATCGGTTTTGATTTGCTTCAGCGCATTTATGATATTTCTATATTTATGACTAAAGTCAATGCCGTTTCTCGATATCAGTTTTACTTCGCTGCCGGCATATGCAATAGCCCGGTAACCATCAAGTTTCTTCTCGTAAATCCATCGTTCATCATCAAAAACATCGGCCGAGAGTTTAGCCAGCATAGGTTTGTAACTAATTTCTTTAGATGGTTTATCCTTAATAACCGGCGTTTTTTCGATAATCTTTTCTGTAGCGATTGCAGCAGAATTTGATTGCTTTTTTGTTTTGCGTGCAAGGCCCTCTTTTTTAATTTTATCGGAAACCAGTTCTTCGCTATCAAAGTTTTTATCCGTAGAAAATTCGTCTTTATGTTTTATCAGCAGCCAGGCGTTATCTTCACTGTTTTTAAGTTTAATTAGGGCAAATTCACCGTTCAGTATACGGCCATGAAGCCGGAATTTCAAATCGCCGGAGTTTAAGCCCTTTTTTAAAGCAGTCTCGCCCGAAGTGCCATCAATAGCTTCATAAGTTCCTTCATCAAAGATGGTTACCACACCAGCGCCGTAATTCCCTTCCGGGATTGTCCCTTCAAAAGTGCGATACGAGTAGGGGTGATCCTCTACCATCATCGCTAACCGTTTGTCTTTCGGATTTAACGACGGTCCTTTAGGAACGGCCCAGCTTTTTAAAACACCATCCAGTTCTAACCTGAAATCATAATGCAGCCGGGAAGCGTGATGTCTTTGAACAACAAAGCGTAAACTACCCTTAGAAGTGTTTTTGTTGGCTTTCGGTTCCGGAGTATTGGAAAACGTACGTTTCTTATTATACTCTGTAAGGCCCATGGGCTAAGCTCCTTTCTTGGTGTTAAGGCTTTGCATCAGTTGGTCAAACAGATTATCATCAGACGCTTTCTGTGGTTTAAGTTTTTTGATAGTTGGACGCTTTCCTTTGGCTTTAGCCTCGATAATTTTCATTAATTCATGATGGTATTCATCTTTGAACTTATCAATTTCGAATTTACTGCTATATTGGTTCACCAGGGCCAAACCCATATCAAGTTCCTTTTTGTTTACAGAAACGTCATCCGGCGTAAGTATCTCTTCCGACGAACGAATCTCTTCTGCAAAGCGAATTTTAGTAATGACGATAACTTTGTCTACCGGATGAATAATACATAGGTTTTCTGTGCTTCGCAGTACAAAACGGGCCAAACCAGCTTTTTTAGATTTTTTCAGCGATTGCAGAAGCAGGGCGTAGGCTTTTCGCCCCTGAGTTTCTGGTTCAGAATAATAAGAAGTTTCGTAATACATTGGGTTTACTTCATCAATGTTCACGAAACTCTCAATCTCAATCATTTTGCTTTTTTCCGGACTTGCGTCTTCGTAGTCTTTATCCTCAAGGATTACGTAATTATCGTTAATAGGGTAGCCCTTCACAATTTTATCGTAAGGCACTTCCTTCCTTGTTTTCTCATTTATCCGTTGGTAGCGGATTCTTGAATGATCGCGACTGTCGAGCATATCAAGGCCCAGAGAACTACTCTGAACAGCCGAATAGAGTTTTACAGGTATATTTACCAGTCCAAAGCCGATCGAGCCTTTCCAGATAGACCTCATAAGGTATTAATATGGTTGACTAAGCTTAAAGAGCTCGAAATATCTCTTGTCCAACTCGGTGTAGGCCTCGTTTATGATGAGTCTTTGACTCATAATGAGTGTCTTCAGATCGAATTCCTCCAGAATACTTCCCTGTAATACCTCATCGTAAATATCGAGCGTTTCCTGCTCAGACGCCCGAAGAGCTTCAAGCACCGACTGGTCTTTTTTACCGTCGGTTTTTGCGTGATCAGAATGATTAACAGCAGCTTCCGCGTCAGCGGTGTCTTGAGTTTGACCGCCTAACTTGTGAATTGCGTCTTTAAGTTCGGCGATAATCTGGCTGCGTTCGTTAGTATAGCGGCGAAACTGGTCTTTAAATTCCTGTGATTCTATCTGATCAGAAGCTTTCAAATATTTTCTGTGGCTTTTAATTACAGCATTTAACAAGCGTTGAAGCTGTTTTGTATAATTTTCATGATATGATGTTTCCATAATCGTATGATACTTACAGAATAAACGATATTGATATAAAATAGTTTGAGAAGAGAAGCATTAGGGGATTAAACAGCCTATTTAACATAATATTAATTATAAGACATAAATCATGATCTATTTCAGCCAACTCTTTTAGAACCGACGATAGTCTACGTCTTGTATATATGGATAGTATCTGAAGGAACACCGCGCCGAAATCGGACTCAATAAAGGAAGTTGCCAGAAACTCTCATGAGTTCTCTTGTCAAATTTCATGCTTTTTATGTATTAACTATCTGTTAATCAAATACAATAGCGCAACTTGTCTTTATTTAGAAAAAATCTAAATAATTTTGGAGAAACCGATTCTCTGGTTAATTTTGCGCTATCGATAATTAATCTAAATAAAAATTCACATGCATAAAAAATTACTACTATCTGCCTCGATTGCATTCACAGTTATATTCAGCTCTTGTGATAAAAACAATCCTGAACCAGAAGTTAAATTAGAGGTTCCTGCTACGTACGACTTTGCCCGTAACAGCGCTACCAGTGTTGATTACAGTGGTCAGACACAGCGCCAGAACATGATGAAGGAAATTGCGACTTACCTATCGACTGCTACTACCGGTGCGGTTCTGAACTCTACAAAGTTGATCAACATGTACGAGAACACCAATGCTCCATTTACGGACGCTACATTAAATGCAGCTACTTCAAAAAAGCTCAGCGATAAAACTTCAGCTTCTGCAGCGCATGTTGCCCATCAGGGAACAACTATCACCTGGTTCAAATCCATTTTGACCGACGCGGCAGCAGCTAGTACTTCAACTTCTCCGGCAGGCCCAAATCAAGCAGGAGTAATACAAGTTCAAGGTGGCACTTCTAAATATTTAGTAAGCGAAAAAGGAGTAGAATATACGCAGCTATTTCAAAAAGCATTGATGGGTGCTTGTTTTATGGATCAGGCGGTTAACAACTACCTTAGCGATGCCAAGCTTATCAATAACGATAATGTAGAGAGTGGTAAGAATTATACTACCATGGAACATTCATGGGATGAAGCTTATGGTTATTTTACAAAAGTTAATGACTTGAAGTTTGAAGGAACCCAAGATCGTGGTTACTGGGGTGGGTATTTTTATGGTCTTGAAGCTACAAACCAAATAGCTTCTAAAACTTACGAGGCATTCCGTACAGGCCGTGCGGCTATAGTTGCTAAAAATTATGCTGAAAGAGATAAGCAAAGAGCCATCATCAGACAGAATTTTGAAACGGTGTGCATGACTAAAGCCTTACATTACTTAGGCGAATCGAAAAAGAAAATTGACGCGGGTAACTTTGCCTCTGCTTTCCACGAATTGTCTGAAGGACTTGGATTTATCTACTCTTTACAATACGCTCCTTCTGCTAAAATTAGCGCTGCAAAAGCAACAGAATGGATGAATTTACTTACTTCAGGCGACGGCTTCTGGGCTGGCGATATCACTACAAAAATCGCAACAGTAAAAACCCAGTTAGCCAATCTGTATTCAGTTGATCCTTCGAAGGATTACTAGCAGCCTGTTTAAGTAGTATATAAAACAAGATCAGCATGGTTTCGACCGTGCTGATTTTAACATAAATAAAGAAATATGAAAAGAACTGTGTTGGTAGCGGGGATTTTAAGCCTGATTATTTTCGCGTGTAAAAAGACGAATAATGACGACAATGGGGCTGATGGATTTAATCGTCAGCTTATTTTGATAAATATGGCCGACAGCCTTATTCTTCCCTCCTACAACGATTTTCAGACCAAAGCCGACGTGATGGTAAGCAATATTCAGGCTTTTACTCAAAATCCTACCTCTGGTGGTTTAGCTCAAGCTCGTACAGCCTGGCTTGATGCTTACGTCGCATGGCAGAAAATTGCGCTCTGGAATTTTGGCCCCGCCATGAATCTGAACTTTATTTCTCATGCTAATACTTATCCGGCAGATGCTGTAAAAATAGACCAGATCTCTGATGGCGCCACATACGACCTAAATAGTCCGTTCCAAAAATCAATCCAGGGCTTTCCTGCAATTGAATACCTCCTTTACGGTAATAATAAAACAGATCAGGAAATAATATCATCTTTTTCAAGTTCTTCAAAATCGCTTTTTATAAATGCATTGGCAAAGAAGATTAATGATCTTAACAAAAGTGTATTAACCTCCTGGAATAGTACTTATCGTCAGACTTTTATTAATGCATCGGGGGTTGATCGGGGAAGTTCGTTAGGTGAGTTATTCAATAATACCTACCTCCCCTACCTCGAAATGCATAATCGCGAGGCTAAATTCGGCATTCCTGGAGGCCAGCGTACCGGCACCGCCCTTCCGGGAAATGTGGAAGGCGTTTATTCGAAAATACATTCCAAAGCTCTTGCCCTTGCAGCATTTAATGCATATAAGGCCGCCTGGTACGGAACTGGATATATAACTAGTAAGAACGGTAGTAGCCTGAATAATTACGTAATTTTTATGGACCGTAAAAATGGTACGTCGATCGCCTCCACACTTAACAACCAATTTCAAGCCACTGAAGCCAAGATCAGCGCACTTGAACCTGATTTTCGTGCGATAGCACAAACTAACCCGGCAAAGCTGCAGGATGTTTGGTTAGCCTATCAGCAGATGGTGGTTACCATAAAAACCGACGTAGCTTCAGCTTTAAGCGTTACAATTTCTTACACCGACACTGATGGAGATTAACAAATAAGGAATTTATCCATTGAAAAAATACCTGGAACAACCGGTTCACATTGCGCCCCTTGCATTATTCAGGATAATGTTTGGGGCGGTGATGTTTATAAGTGTTTTACGATTCTGGTTAATGGGATGGATAGCTGAGCTTTATATTAACCCGTCTTTCCATTTTACTTTCTATGGCTTTGAGTTTATAAGGCCCCTTGGCATCTACACATACCTCATTTTTTTGATATGTGCCCTGTCGGCTTTGGGTTTGATGCTCGGATTGAAGTACAGAATCTCTGCTATCCTGTTCTTTCTCAGTTTTAGCTACATCGAGTTGATGGATAAAGCTTATTATCTTAATCATTATTATTTTATCGCGATTGTTGGTTTCCTGTTAATCTGGCTACCTGCCGGAAATTTTTGCTCACTTGATACGCGTTTTAACTATACCAAAACCTATACTCATGTTCCCCGCTGGTGTGTCGGCTCCATCCGGTTTATGTTGTGCCTTGTTTATTTTTATGCGGGATTGGCAAAACTTAACACCGATTGGCTTGTACATGCCCTTCCGTTGAAAATATGGCTGCCTTCTAAATACGACCTGCCTTTAATCGGCGGTCTGGTGGACGAGATCTGGATGGCTTACCTGTTTAGTTGGTTTGGAGCGCTCTATGATCTTACTATTTGGATTTTCCTGCTGTATAAGAAGACTCGAAAGTTCGCCTTTCCGGTGGTGATTATTTTTCATGTTTGCACCAGTATTTTCTTTCCAGCGATCGGCATGTTTCCATACATCATGATCATTGGTTCGTTAATCTTCTTTGACGAAAAAATGGCTTTGAATCTTTTAAAATGGTTCGATAAGAAGAAGGAGACTCAATCAATCCTGCTGGAAAAGAAGTTGGCCACGCTATCCTATATATTGATTCCTTTCTTTCTTTTCCAGGTGCTGTTTCCTTTAAGGTTTCTTTTATATCCTGGTAAGTTGTTCTGGACTGAACAGGGATACCGGTTTTCCTGGAGGGTGATGTTGATGGAAAAAGCAGGAATTGCCACGTTTACCGTAAAAGATCTGAAGTCATCACAGCAAAGAATAATAAATAACGGAAACTACTTAAATGCTACCCAGGAGAAGCAAATGTCGTTCCAGCCAGACATGATAGTGCAGTTCGCTAATTTCCTGGGAAATGAATTTAAAAAGCAAGGTTTTCAAGAGCCTGCAGTTTTTGTGGAATGTTATGCCACACTAAACGCCAGGTCAAATCAATTACTTATAGATCCGAAGGTAGATCTTTACGGAAAAGAAGATGGGTTCAAGCATAAAGGGTGGATTACACAGTTTAACCATGAAATTAAAGGATTTTAACTACATACTAATTTTAATTTTTGCTTTATCAGCGGATAGCTTGCGGGCGCAGAATATTGCCGGCCGCGTTGTGGATCTGTCGGGCCCCGTAGTCGGGGTTAAAGTTTCTTTATCCGACAGAAATCTCTCTACTGTTACAGATTCAACGGGTCGCTTCAGTGTTGGTACAAGCATTACAGCAGGCCAAAAACTACGTTTCAGCAAAGAAAGCTATCGCGATACCACAATAGAAATCCAGAATCCCACATACTTTATCGAGGTCGAACTGACAAGTCTTTCTCAGGTACTTAGCACGGTAACTATTAAAGATCCTGTTAAGGCACGTAATTTTGGGTATTTAAGAGCCGTAGAAGGAACCGCGATCTATGCCGGCAAGAAAAGCGAGGTGATTCGTATGGAAAATGTGATAGCCAACCTCTCGACGAATAATGCCCGCGAGATTTATGCTAAAGTGGCGGGTCTGAATATCTGGGAAAGTGAAGGCGGCTTGCAGTTAAACATCGGCGGCCGGGGACTAAACCCCAACCGGGCAGCTAATTTTAACGTGCGCCAAAACGGCCACGATATTAGTCCGGATGCTCTGGGATATCCCGAAAGCTATTACACTCCTCCTGTTGAAGCGGTAAAATCAATCGAAATTATCCGCGGAGCGTCTTCTCTGCAATATGGAACGCAGTTTGGCGGGCTAATTAACTTTGTGATGAAGAAGCCTGTAAAAGATAAAAAGTTCGAATTTGTGAGCAGGGAAAGTATTGCGTCTTATGGCTTATTCAATACATTCAACAGTATCTCCGGAACCAATAAAAAGTTCGGATATTACGCTTTCGTCAATTATAAAAAAGCCGAGGGATGGCGCCCAAATTCGAAATATAATAATGTGTCGACCTATTTTCATCTCGATTATGCTTTTAATCCCAAATCATCCATTGCCTTCGAGCATACCTATCTTAACTATTTATCTCAGCAGGCAGGCGGCTTAAGCGACAGGATGTTTAACGAAGACCCGACGCAATCCAATCGTGAAAGAAACTGGTTCGGAATAGACTGGAACCTGTTTAATTTAACGTATGACCAGAAGGTCGGTGCTAGCGGAAAATTCAACGTAAGGGCTTTCGGACTGCTGGCTTCAAGAAAGGCGCTTGGCTTTTTGAATTATAGGGTCGAAGTCGAGGACGGCACCCCTACCGAAAAAGAGAATCGCGAACTGATAATCGGTGAGTTCAATACTATTGGCATGGAAGCCCGTCACCTTCAACCTTATCGGTTATTCGGCTTAAATGCCACCGGACTAATAGGTGCAAGAACATATAAAGTAGCGAACACCGGAAAACAGGGAATTGCCAATAATGGCTATTCGGCTGATTTTGAATTTATAGAAAGCGCCGAGAACTTAAAGTCAGACTATAAATATCCAAACTTCAATCAGTCGTTCTTTTTCGAGAATATTGTTTATCTGAAAGACAATCTCACACTAACTCCGGGTATTCGGTATGAGTATATCAATACACGCTCCGACGGTTACTTCCGTGATGTAAGAAAAGACCTTGCTGAAAATATTATTTTGAATGAGGTGATCCCAAGCACTTTAGGCCGCGTAAGGTCATTTGTCATTGCCGGACTAGGTTTGGAGTATAAGCATGCAAATGGAACAAGCTTTTATTCCAACTTAAGTCAGAATTTTCGTGCTATTACGTTCAGTGATATTCATGTTACCAGCCCCTCTTTTGAAACAGACTTAGATATTGCCGACGAAAAAGGCTTTAGCTGGGATGCTGGAATAAGAAATCAAACTAATCGCTGGTTTAGGTTTGATATAAGCGCTTTTCTTTTAAATTATGGAAACCGTATCGGGGAGCTTTTAATCAAGAAAGAGGAGGATTCCCGGCTCATAAGTACGCGTACCAATATTGGAAAGGCTCTGATTTACGGATTAGAGACATTTACCACTTATGATTTGATTAAGAAAGATGAACTTGAGTTAAATGTCTTTTCAAATCTTACCTTAGTTAAATCAGAATATATTAAAAGTAATGTGGGCGTGCAAGGCAAGGAAGTAGAATTCGTTCCTTTATTAAATTTTAAAGGTGGCCTGGAAGCTCAATGGAAAACTCTTAGAAGCAGGTTGCAGGCTACGTATTTGTCCAGGCAGTTTACCGATGCATCAAACGACTCGAATGGAGGCGCTTCCGCAGTCACGGGTCTGATCCCTGCCTTTCATGTTTTTGATTTTGGCTTGTCAAAACAATGGAAATATCTTAAACTGGAAACAGGTGTGAACAATTTCACCAACCAATATTATTTCACCAGAAGAGCTACCGGATATCCCGGCCCGGGAATAATCCCATCATCCAACCGAAGCTTTTACCTAAGCCTGCAGTTTAAGTACTAATGGCATAGATCTGCTTTAAATACGACAAGAACAGATCAATTGCTTCTTTTTTGTCAGCAGTTAAGGCATAATCAATTTTATGCAGAAGATAATCTTCCAAATCTATGTCCGGATTTGGAGGCAGTGCTTTAAGTAATTCAGGCCGGTGTTCAAGGCCGTAGCTTAAAGCTTCGTTAAACCTGGTGATAAAAGAGGGTTCAAGTTCCCGGTTCGAAGCCCAAACAGCAAAGGCGAATGGCAACCCGGTGAACGACTTCCATGCTTCGGCCAGATCATATGCAAATGGTACTTTTTCTGCCTTTCCAAAAGTCCTGTCGCCAATTTCAACATAGGCATCTGTATCCGGTGAATCGGAAAACACTACATCAACTTTCCAAAACTCTCTAAGCAGAATTCTGGCCAAAGCGTTTGATGTTCTCGACTGAAGATCGAGCCTCACTGTTTTTACTTCGCCAATAGGTTTTGTACTAAAAATAAATACTGAATTAACCGCGCCGTTTGCACCGATACAAAAGTCGGATAGTATTTTATACCCGGGAATATTTAACAATGCTGCAACCGGGACTAATCCGATATCTGCCTTGTTATCAATTAGTTTACGGGCGCAATCTGATGGGATATCTAATGTTAGGTCGATCTCGTCCATTATGCCCGAGTGCTCAAGTCCGTAAACAAAGGGCTTTGTATTAGTGTATGATACGGCGGAAACTCTAATCCTGCTCACAAAAATATTTTAAGTGGTCTGTATTATGAAAATCAATGATATTAAAAGTACTTCCATCAAAATGAAGCTTATAAAGAGTGGTATTTTGATGCGGGAAGGTATCCATTTCGCAAATAGACCTGTTGGTTAGAAGACATAGAAAAAGACGCATTGCCCGGCCATGCATACATATCAGTATATTTTTGGCGGTATTCTCAGCAATAAGTTTCTCCAGAACTTCGAGCTGTCTTTCTTTCACTTCTAAGGGACTCTCCCCTGCCTCGAATTTTAAATGAAGATCGCCCTTTGTCCAGCCAGCCATCATGTTTTCAAAGGCCGTCCGCATTTCTTCGGTACTTTCCTTCCCTTCGTAAATCCCCCATGCCAGTTCATCTAATCCTGCGTACTGTGTCCATGGAATCCCGTCATCAATAAACTGCTTTACAGTTTGATGCGTCCGTTTTAATGTGGAGGTATAGATTTTATCGAAAGGGACATGTTTATAAGCTTTATAAAATGCTTCGGCTTGCTTCCAACCGGTTTCATTAAGTTCGGTGTCCATGCCTCTGCCCTGTACCACTCCCCTTTTATTCAAGTCTGTTTCGCCATGACGAATCAGATAAATAGTCTTCTCCAATATCGATTAATTTATTACAGGTAATTTATAGAACTGAGGTTTGGCAACCTCCTCGAAAACAAAATCTTTATAGTCGGTAATCTCACGATAAAGAGTGTCGCGCTCAATGGGGTGGCGTCCAATATTCTTAATCAGATCGACGAGCTCTTTAGTACTCATCGCTGGATTTTGCTCTTCAGCGCCTGCCATCGAGTAAATTTTTGTAGTATCGTCAAGCGTCCCATCGATATCATCCACACCAAAATTCAGCGAAAGCTGAGCCGTTTCGCGGCTAATCATCGCCCAGTATGCTTTGATGTGGTCGAAGTTGTCTAAATAGATCCTCGAAATAGCATAGTTTCTCAAATCTTCAATCACCGAAACTTCCGGAACATGAGACATCTGGTTATCCTGGTTACGAAATTTAAGCGGGATAAAGGTTTGGAAACCAGCGGTTCTGTCCTGCAACTCCCGCAGTCGTTCCATATGGTCTACGCGATGCCAGAATTGCTCGATATGACCATATAACATGGTGGCATTAGAACGCTGTCCAAGTTTGTGCCATTCTTCATGGATCTGTAACCACTGTTCTGCGTTACATTTATCTTTAGCGATTTGTTCCCTGATTTCAGGATGAAAGATCTCTGCGCCGCCCCCGGGAATTGAATCTAAACCAGCATCTTTCATCAATTTCATCCCGGTAGGATAATCTATTTTTGCCTTTTTAAATATGTAATGATACTCAACCGGTGTTAATGCTTTAATATGAAGTTCTGGTCTATGCTGACGGATCTTTTTAAACAGTTCGGAATAAAACGCTACATCATATTGTGGTAATACCCCGCCTACAATATGTACTTCTGTTACCGGCTGTCCATCGTATTTTTTTACCATGTCGAACATTTCATCCATGGTATACTCCCAGCCTTCTTCTTTCTGCTTTATTAACCTGGAATACGAGCAGAACTTACAATCATAAACACAAAGATTTGTGGGTTCAATATGAAAATTCCGGTTGAAATAGGTGCGGTCTCCGTGCTTCTTCTCACGGATATAATTTGCCAGAACTCCGAGGTATCCTAATTCCCCATTTTCGTATAGTATAACTCCTTCATCAAAGCTTATTCGCTGATGGTTTGATACCTTTAAAGCAATATCTTTAAGTTCCTGAGAGAGATTTTTGTCGGATATTAAGGTGTGGAGTTTGTGTTCAGAATCCATTAAAACAAAAATACGATAATGCCACAAATTGTACTATCATATTGTTGTAACAATAGCTTTTATTCCATTATGACTGGTTTATTTTGAATAGAAATCTAATATTTGCTGAAAGCCTCAGAAGATGAAAATTGAAACGATTGCAATTCATGCCGGCAACCATACCGACCCTTCAACGCGGGCTGTAGTTCAGCCCATCACATTGTCGACTACTTTTGAACGCGGAGAAGACGGAGAATTTCCCGGAGGCTTTAGTTATACGCGGGCGGCAAACCCTAACCGGAAATCGCTGGAAAACGTTATGGCACAATTAGAAGGCGGTGTGGATGCCTGCGCTTTCTCTTCGGGCAACGCCGCCGGTGCGGCTGTGTTTCAATCGCTGAAGCCGGGAAGTCATATTGTCGCCCCCGATGATATGTATCATGGATTAAAAAATCTTATCAATAGTGTTTATAAGGATATTCTTACGGCAGACTATTTAGATTTATCTGATTTGAAAGCTGTTGAATCGGCTATCAAACCGGATACTAAACTGATTTGGATAGAGACACCTTCTAATCCTCTGTTAAAAGTCACGGATATAGCGGGAATCTGCAAAATCGCTCATGAGAGAGGCATTATCGTTTGTTGTGATAATACATTCGCCACACCAGTTTTTCAGCAACCACTTACTTTGGGGGCCGATCTGGTTATGCATGCCACTACAAAGTATTTAGGCGGACACAGCGATGTATTAGGAGGTGTGCTGATTACTAAGAACAACGACGGATTCTGGGAGCGCATCCGGTCTGTTCAAACTCTTTCTGGCGCTGTGCCGGCACCTTTTGATTGCTATATGGCCGTCCGGGGAATTAAGACACTGCCGTATCGTATGCGCGGACATTCGGCAAATGCGGGAAAAATAGCCCGGTACCTTGAGTCGCATCCACGGGTTGAAGCTGTTTTTTATCCCGGTCTTGAAAATCATCCTTTGCACCATATCGCTAAAACACAAATGAGTGATTTTGGTGGGATGCTATCATTCACAATCAGAGGGAGTTCTGACGAAACCAGAGAGATTTCAAACAAACTCAAGCTTTTCACCAGGGCCACCAGTCTGGGGGGCGTAGAAAGTTTGATTGAACACCGGGCGTCTGTAGAAGGTCCGGATACCAAAACTCCCAAAAACCTTTTGCGTATTTCTGTGGGCCTGGAATATATAGACGATTTGATAGCAGATTTAGAACAGGCGCTAAAATAATTCTCCCTTAATTTTTGGTGAATAGTGCTTTAGAACGTATATTTGACGCAATTTGGTACATTACCAATCTGTCAACACCCCTCAACAAGGTTTTGATTTATAAAGAAGCGGTGAGAGAACAGGCTCCAGGACCCGCTGACAACCTAACCGGTATTCGCCGGAAAAGGTGCCAAATCCTGCTCCCGGAAACACCGGGAAAATATAAATTATGTAAAACCATGAACAAAGAAAAGACGAGGTCTCAGTTTCTTCCATTAAATTTTATTAGTTCCGGCATGCATTCTTGTGGATCGTTTATCGCAAAAAATGCAGGATTTTAATCACAACAGAACTAATTATTATTAATGGTGCTGAAGATAACACTTCGTCATTCCCACCCAAATGAGCATACAAATATTTACCCACACTAATACCTTTAAATTCGAGAGCGGTGCCGAGCTTCAAAGTTTGGAAATAGCCTATCAGACTTTCGGGAGCATTAACGAAAAGCAAGATAATGTGGTGTGGGTGTGTCATGCCCTTACGGGAAATTCGGATGTGTTTGATTGGTGGCAAGGGTTGTTTGGGGAAGATGACCTGTTTAATCCCAAAGATCATTTTATCGTCTGCGCGAATATCCTGGGTTCAAGTTATGGTACTACGTGTCCCCTAAGTTTCAACCCGGAGACCCAACAAGGATACTACCGCTCTTTCCCGCAATTTACCGTGAAAGACATGGTGGAGGTTCAGAAGTTATTGGCAGATCATCTGGGTATCTCTGAGATCGGTTTGCTTATTGGCGGCTCTCTTGGCGGCCAACAGGCTGTTGAGTGGGCGATTAGCGAACCCCTTAGAATAAAAAGATTGATTATAATTGCTACAAATGCAGTCCATTCTCCCTGGGGTGTTGCCTTTAATGAAAGTCAGCGTCTGGCTATTGCCGCTGACCCTACTTATTTTGATGATACACCAGACGGCGGAAAAGATGGCTTGAAGGCCGCACG
This sequence comes from Paradesertivirga mongoliensis, assembly GCF_024436395.1. Classification (GTDB taxonomy): domain Bacteria; phylum Bacteroidota; class Bacteroidia; order Sphingobacteriales; family Sphingobacteriaceae; genus Paradesertivirga; species Paradesertivirga mongoliensis. Next base: position 509,945 of record NZ_JAFMZO010000004.1, read on the forward strand.
AAGTATAGCTCTTTTGTCGTACCGTAATTACGAAACGTACGCTAATTCGCAAATGGAAGATGGCAACGAAAAGTGGGATAATTTTAAAGCATCCTCCTATCAAAACTACCAGGGCGATAAACTAGTAAAGCGCTTTAATGCTTACAGCTACTGGTATTTGAGTAAAGCAATGGATAGCCATAATGTAGGCAGGCACAGGTCTTCCATTGTTGAGGCATTAAGGGAAATTCAGGCTCAGACATTAGTGGTGGGTATCAGTTCAGATATTCTCTTCCCTCCTTCCGAGCAACGTTTTCTGGCCGAAAAAATCCCCGGAGCTTCATATCTGGAAATAGATTCTTATTATGGGCACGATGGTTTTTTAATCGAAACAGGTATTCTCACGTATGAAATAATGAAGTTTCTGAAAAATACGGCGGCAGAGGGTGCGCTGATACATTTACATCGAACCGTTTGATAACCTAACTACGATTAGAACAAACGTTCTGGGGCGACTATATTTCGGTATTAATGTCCCAGGCTTCCAGATAATCGCTTATCCTTTTCAAAAACATTCCTCCCAGAGCGCCATCTATTATCCGGTGATCATAAGATAAAGATAAATACATTTTGTGTCGGATACCGACCATGTCGCCTTGTTCTGTCTCAATCACTGCAGGTTTCTTTTGAATTGCACCTATCGCCAGGATTGCAACCTGTGGCTGGTTAATAATGGGCGTTCCCATAATGTTGCCAAACGAGCCGATGTTGGTAACAGTAAAGGTGCCGTCTTTAATCTCATCGGGTTGCAGTTGGTTGCTCTTAGAGCGATTTGCGAGATCGTTTACTGCTTTGGTTAGGCCAATCAGATTTAACTGATCTGCTTTTCTGATTACCGGAACAATCAGGTTACCCGATGGCAACGCGGCCGCCAGACCAATATTCACGTCCGCTTTTTTAATGATCTGAGTCCCGTTTAACGAGCTGTTTATTAGTGGGAAGTCTCTTATTGCCTTAGCTACAGCTTCAATAAAAATTGGAGTATAGGTGATTTTTTCGCCTACTTTCTTCTCAAATAAAGACTTATTTTTTTCGCGCCATCTCACAATATTGGTTACATCCGATTCAACAAAGGACGTAACATGTGGCGCTGTTTGAACACTCATCATCATATGCTCGGCTATAAGCTTACGCATCCGATCCATTTCTATAATTTCATCGGTACCAGAGTGGCCAAAGGTTGGTGACGTATAGATTTGTTTGGCTGATTGTTCTGCTTTCGAAAATCCGGAAGAGGCTGTTTTATAGCCCGAGGGATTCCTGCCGGATATATAATCAAGAAGATCCTGTTTGGTAACCCTTCCCTCCGCTCCGGTTCCCGGAATTGTATCCAGTTCTTCGTCAGATATGTTTTCTTCCGCAGCAATGCTTTTTACGAGCGGGGAATAAAATCTTCCGGATGAAATGATTGTTTCTGTTTCAGGTTTTACTTCATCAGGCTGCTCTGTCACAGTGCTGATTCCTGGAATATCTTCGGGTGTTGCGGGCTCAGTAGCTAGTTCTTCGTTCGTTGTAGCATCCGCGATTGCGGGTATCGCTTCTGCCGAGACAGATTCTGACGTCTCGATTAAACAGATCACATCACCAATCTGAGCAGTGTCGTTTTCCTGATATAAGTATTTGATAAGTGTTCCCGAAACAGGTGACGGCACTTCAGAATCCACTTTATCCGTCGCAATCTCTACAATTGCTTCATCTTCCTTTACCTGTTCTCCGGGTTGCTTTAACCATTTTATGATGGTGGCTTCAGCAACGCTTTCGCCCATTTTAGGAAGGATCAATTCAAATTGAGGCATATTTTATAACAAGCAAAGGCAAAAATAAACCTTTTTAGCAGTTAACAATGGTCTTCCCGTAGTATGTGGAAAAGTAATATTAAAGCGTTGATAGCAGATCTTTCTATATTTTGCGCGCGTTTGCTTCCGAACTGAAATTTTTTACTAACCAGGCGTTTCTGCCCTGCAACTGCAACCCACACAGTTCCAACGGGTTTGTCGGCGGTGCCCCCGCCGGGTCCGGCAATTCCGCTAATCGCGATAGCGTATTGTGAGTTAAATTTATTCAGCGAGCCGCAAGCCATCTCCTTTACCGTCTCCTCGCTTACGGCGCCAAACTGATCGATGGTGTCTGGAGCAACTCCCAGAACCTTTATCTTCAGATCATTGGAGTACGTTACCCCACCACCAAGGAAAACCGAACTTGAGCCAGCATGCTGAGTCAGAAGGTGCGAAAGATAGCCACCTGTACAGCTTTCTGCCACCGAAAGTGTTAAGCCTCTTTCTTCCATAAAGTCTAGAATAGCTTTCTCAAGTGGTTTGTCTTCGGTAGCAACCACATACTTGTCGAGCATTCGCACAATTTTATCCACATAATGGTTTATTTCGGTTTGCAGTTCTGCTTCATTACCTCCGTAGGCGCTCAGACGAAGCCGCACCTGGCCAAGCTTAGGTAAATAGGCAAGTTTTATGTGCGATGGTAATGAATCTTCAATGGAGGATATAGTTTCGGCAAGAAATGACTCGCCAAGCCCCGCCGTCAAAATAGTCTGATGGACAATTGCGTCAAGCTGGTGCTGGGTTTTCAGTCTCGGCAATACTTCTTCTTCCATCAGATACATCATTTCAAACGGAACGCCTGGTAACGAGACATAAGTAACCTCCTGATGATTGAACCACATACCTGGAGCAGTACCGTTTGCATTCAGGAGAACAGTACAGTTTTCCGGAACATCCGCCTGTCGGATATTTGCCTCAAGCAATGGTCTTTTAAAACGTTCGAAAATCCGGGATACATTCGCCAGAGTAGCTTCATCCCTTTTAAAACCTACATTAAAATATTCGGCGAGTGTGGTTTTGGTAATGTCGTCTTTAGTCGGACCCAGGCCTCCTGTCATAATCACTATTTCGGCACGGCTGGAGGCGGCGTTTAAAGCTTCAAGAATATGTGCACGATCATCAGATACCGAAGTAATTTGCTTGACGCGGATGCCGCATTCATTTAGCTTTTGCGCTATCCAGGCCGAGTTGCTGTCAACAATCTGCCCAATCAGTATTTCGTCGCCTATAGTTATTATTTCGGTTAAAATCATCGATAGTAAATACCACTGTTGCTGGCGCTTCTGCGACTCAGCTTTAAATCCTGAAGTATGGAGGCCCTGACTCGTAAGTCAACACTGTAACTCTTATATAAACCAAAAGGAACCCAGTTAAATGCCAGATCCCAGCAATGGAGATCGCGGTTAATGGCAAAGGAGGTAGTAGTGAAATCGTTTGCTTTAAAATCCCAACCCGAAGAGTAGCTTACCTTCCATTTAGGTGTTACGCTAAAATCACCAGTGAAATTTAAGTTGTTGGTAACATTTCTGATGACGCCGTTATTAGAAAAGAAGAAACTATAGGAAGCGTTGAGGTTCCATGGAATACTAAAATCCACGAAGCCATTAGGATTTCGGAGTATTTCAGAAATATCCTCCCGTTGCTGTTGCGTAGTGTTCGGATTATTTTGTTGCTCTGTTAGGTTGTCTTGCCGCCTTTTAAAGGCTGCAGGATTAAGGTTAAAGCCTGTTGAAAATGAAAAACTCGAAAGTCGTGCCAATCTGCCCTCTTGAAACAAGAAACCAATCCTTCTAGATCCGTCGGTATCTAATCGGTACGGGTCAAGAACTCCCTGGAAAGAGATTGCTAGTTTTTGTTTAAAGAAAGCCGTTCGGCCACCGAATGAAATAGTGGATAGTCGATTAAGTTCTTCGGCTTCAAAATCATAGTTACCACTAAAAGTCAGTCCCTGAATAATGGGCTTCTTCTCAAATTTAGATGAAGTGTCGCTTTTGGATTTGACCTTAGCTTCGATATTATTTTCGAAAGAGAAGTTGATGTTTGCAGAACGTCCCGACCCAGGCCCGCCGCCTATTGCACGTTCATAGATTGAATAACGAGTATCTCTGAGAACTGTATCAGCATCTGCCGGGACATCTATATTTCGCCAGAAGCCAAACCTGTCCGAACTAAAATCGGGACGATAGGAGAAACTAAAGTTGGGCGTCATTACGTGCCTTATAGCTACTAAATTGCCTTTCCTGAAGTTTTTGGTGCCATATAATTTGGTGCTAAATCCGGTATTCAACGAATAATCATAATTTCTGGCGAAGCCTGATACTGTGTCTACTAAGACCTTTTTCAAATCTGTGTCATATCGCTTCCTTATCGTCTGTAGTGTCCAGCGTTCCCCGTAACTCACACCCGAACTAAATTGAAAATATTTAGCCACATTAAACGACATACTAATAGGAACGCTATGCTGAATTCCGTTTCTGAAGCGCTTTAAGGTCTCTTTTTTAAAAACCGAATCCTCGTGTGCATCCGAAATTGAATTAGATCCCTGCATGCTGTAGCCTACAGATATACGCTCGTACCATTTCGGATTTGCAGAACCGCTTTTGCTTTCAAATGGATTGATAGTAGTCATACCCAGATTGAAGGTTGGCAGGTCCAGCGAAAGCCTTTGTTTTTGCAGGTCCTGGCTATGCCGTAAAGATGTGCTAAAATTAAACAGGTTATTGGCAAACGTCCTCTGATAATTTATACCTGATGATACGCTGCTGTTGGTAGCCTGTTCAATTCTGTCGCCGGCAACCCTGGTATTTTGAAAATAGGAACTGGTACCAATATTTACGTTGGCAGAGAAACTCGTTCCCGGATTAGCTTCAGCGCTTTGAGAATGGGTCCATTGAATATTAAAGTCTTTCCTTGGTTTAGCGTTCACGGTCCCTTCTATACTATTAGGATCTCTGTTTGATGCATAGCTCAGGTTTAATCCCCCGCTGTATTTGTAGTTTTTACGGTATCTGGCTTGTAAACTTGTCTCGTAGGATAATTTAGAATAAAGGGTTCCCCGCACCTCTGCATCCCAATAGTCATTGATACCGAAATACCACCCAAGTCCCCGCATAAAAAAGCCTCTGGTGCCATCCTCACCAAATGTGGGGAAAAGCAGACCGGATGCACGTTTATTCGTTTTTGGAAAAAATCCAAAAGGTATTGCTGCCGGTAAAGGCACATGTTCAATCACCAGATAAGCAGGACCGCTTATTACCTGTTTTTCGGTTACAATTCCGCGGGTAATGTGAATTCCGAAATGCGTATGCGGCTCGGGTAAACTACAGGTACTATAAATGCCATTTTTGAAAAAGCCCTCATTGTACTCATTCTTTTTAAACTGGTTGGCTTGTATAAATCCACCGTCTACTTCGGTTAAGGTGCCAAAAGATTTACCCCGTTTGGTGTCGAAATTGAAGACCAGCGAGTCCGATGTTACAGGCGGTTCAGAGCCCTGTTTCAAGATCGGACGTCCTTTATAAACAGAATATTTGTTTCTTTGTCCGCTGGCAAATAGAAGTTTGTTTTTTTGATCGAGGCGGATATAGCTCGAAGAAAGTTCCATTTCTTCATGCGATACTCTGGCATTGCCATATAAGTAAACTATATTGCCGTCGATGCTGAACTTTATCGAATCGTCGGCAGTGTATTTAACTTCCGAACTTAATCCGGAAGATGAGGTAGAATTTTTTGATAAAGTATCCGTTATAGGGGTAATGAGTTGCGAAGTATCCGTTTTTGGCGGAGTACTTTGAGAGAAAATATCAAAGTTTGAAAACAGCAGCAGAATCAAAAACAGGGTTCTCACAAAAAACTTCTTGATAAATTTCAAATTTGATGATGAATATTATTTTTGCAATGATAAAAGACTGGCCGAAATTAATGAAAATTAACCCATCGAGAGTATTGCTTATAGGTTTTTTACCTTTTTTAACATCTCTGCTGTTTTTATCTTTTACTAATAACTCCGCCAGGCCCGCTTATCGTATAAAGACTATTGTAATTGATGCGGGTCACGGAGGAAAGGCGGGGGGAGCCTCCGGAAAATATTCATCAGAAAAAAAGGTAACCTTACAGGTTGCTCTTCGTTTAGGAAAAGCAATAACACAAAGTTTTCCGGATGTAAAGGTTTTATATACCCGAACTTCGGATGTTTTTGTTGAAAATGCCAGTAGAACAAACCTGGCTAACCGAGCGAAAGCAGACTTATTTATTTCCATACATTGTAATTCAATGCCAACATCTAAGGCAAACAGAACGAGTATTAAGGGAGTAGAAAGTTTTGTTGCCGGCTTTGGCAGGATAGATGAACAGGATGTGGCCATCAGAGAAAATGCCGATATTCTATTGGAGAAAGATTATAAAAGTAAATATGGAGGTTATGATCCAAAAGATCCTGAAAGTATGATCATATTTTCGTTGATGAAAAATCAGTTCAGAGATCAAAGTATCCGTTTGGCAACATTATTACAGAACGAATACGTTGGATCAGGCAGAGTTGACCGCGGGGTTAAGGAACAGAATATACTCGTTCTTCAGCGTGCGGGTATGCCTGCAGTTCTCACCGAAATAGGGTTTATAAGCAATCCTGAAGAGGAACGATATATGAATTCAGTGCAAGGTCAGGAAGAGATTGTAGAGGATATTGTAAGTGCTGTCCGTAATTATAAAAAGCAAGTAGAGATCGATTAGAAAAAGTTTTCGAGCAAAATGAATAAAATTAAAACAAGTGCAAAAACTGGTTTGGTAAAGACACTCACCTCAAGTTTCTGGTTATTATTATTGCTTCCTATGTTGTCGTTTACGGGAAAATCGGAAGTTCCTGCTCCGGCACCTTACAGAATTAAAACTATCGTTGTTGATGCCGGACATGGAGGCCATGATGGAAGCACACGCGGGTTAATCGCACGTGAAAAAGACCTGGCATTACAGGTTTCGCTCAAATTAGGGAAAGCGATTGAAGAAAGTATGCCGGATGTAAAAGTTATTTATACCCGCACGGAAGACGTTTTCATCCCGCTTTATGAACGCATTGGAGTGGCAAACCGGGCTAAGGCAGATTTATTTATTTCCATTCATTGCAATTCGATGCCTGCAAGTACAAAAAATAGGAGTTCGGTGCGTGGCACTGAGACTTTTGTGTCGGGATTTAACCGCTTAGGGCAACAGGATGCTGCGTTACGTGAAAATGCCTCGTTATTATTGGAAAAGGATTATAAAGATAATTATGATGGCTTTGACCCAAATGATCCGGAAAGTATAATTATCTTTTCTTTGATGAAGAACCAGTTCAGAGATCAGAGTATTAAGCTTGCAAGCTTGATGCAGAACGAATACGTGGCTACCGGCAGAATTGACCGCGGAGTAAAAGAACAAAGTCTTGCTGTGCTGGCAAAGGCTGGTATGCCAGCTGTGCTCACAGAAATAGGCTTTGTAAGCTGCCCTCAGGAGGAAGAATACATGGTATCGGATTATGGTCAAACCGAAATAGTAAGTTGTTTGTTAAAAGCAATTCAAACATATAAGAAACAAGTAGAAATACAATAGTATCTTTACAAGCTAAATGATTGCTTTGAACTATCACGGATTGTTAACAAATAAAGCCTTCGTGATAATTCCTGCGTACAACAACCATAATTGATGAAAATTACTAATGAGACCAAAGTCGGCATTCTTGCTGCAGTAGCAATTACAATATTAGTTCTGGGATATAGTTTTTTAAAAGGAAATAATGTTTTCTCGAGCGAGAACGAGTTTTATGCCCGTTACAACAGCGTTGAAGGATTAACCGTATCGAAACCTGTCTTGGTGAATGGTTATCAGATTGGCCGGGTAGCCGCCCTGGAACTACAGCCCAACGGCACTATACTGGCCCAACTTAAAATCAGTCCCGATTATCAGATCCCAAAAAATACCATAGCCCGCTTGGAAAGCACCGACCTTCTTGGCAGCAAAGCAATCGTATTTGAACTGGGATCCAGCCAGGTTTACGCAGAAGACGGCGATACGCTCAGAGCAAATTCCGAAAAGAATTTAATGGAACAGGTTCAGCCTATACAAAAGAAGGCCGAACTAATTATTGGCCGATTAGATTCGGTACTTACATCTGTAAATAACACCATAAGTCCCGAGTTTCAGCAAAACTTCAATAAGAGCTTCGCTAGTATTGCCAGAACTCTGGAAACACTCGAAGGAACCAGCAAAAGAGTCGACAATCTGGTTGGCATGGAAAGCACCAGAATCTCAGCAATAATGGCCAATCTCGAGTCGGTTTCATCAAACTTTAAAAACAATAATGCTCGTATAAATGCAGTAATGACAAATCTCGAAAAAGTTTCTGATCAGTTTGCCAGGGCGAATTTTGAGAATACTATAAAGAATGCAGACAAAGCTGTTGCCGACTTGCAGGCAGCCGTTAACAAAGTAAATAGCGGACAGGGTACGCTTGGTCAGTTAATTAACGATGAACGGCTTTATAATAATCTTAACAATGCATCGGCAAACCTCGACAAGCTGATGATTGATCTGAAAGCCAATCCTAAAAGATACGTTAGCTTCTCGGTTTTCGGTGGAAGAAAAGAGTAGGATCTAAATTTCGAAAGTTTGTCCTTCTATCGCCAGTTTTGCGTTTGCAAAAAGAGTTTTGCACTCTTCAAGCAGAGGCTCAAGTTCACGGTAGCGAGCAGAAAAATGGCCTAATAACAACTGATTTACTTCTGCCTTAATAGCGATTTCCGCAGCTTGTAACGAAGTAGTATGATATGTTTCCTGCGCCCTCGAGAGCATGTCGTGCATAAATGTAGCCTCATGATAAAGGGTATTCACTCCTTTGATCGCATCCAGATATCCCCAGCTGCAGAGAGTATCCGAACAGTATGCGTAGCTGCGCGGTTCGGGCGCCTCTACGGTGAGTTCATCGGCTGAATAAGTCCGTCCTTTTTTATCGGTAAAGCTGCCTCCCCTTTTCAATTCAGGAATTAAATCTATGGGGATTTTCAGCTCATCAAACTTCTCTTTAATAATCTTTCGTCCGCGTTTCTTTTCCGAAAACTTAAAACCGGTGCAGGGTATCCGGTGATCCAATACAAATGTTTCTACTATCACATCGTTGCTTTCGAGAATTTTCTCGATATGAGTAGTTTGAGTGGACTTAAATACTATTGGATATCTAAGTTGGGTTTGTGAGTACTTGAATTGAATGTCAAGGATTTCCATCAGCTCGGGCGGACCGTAAAGATACATAGGCCGGGTTCTGCCATTGAGGTGCAGTGATGACAATAAGCCAACCAGACCTAAATAATGATCGCCATGGAGGTGACTGATAAAAATATGTTCTATTTTTTGTGTTTTAATCCCATTGCGAAGCAATTGAACCTGCGTACCTTCTCCACAGTCAATCAAAAAATGACGTTCATTAATATTAAGAAGCTGGGAACTTGGATTTCGGTTATAAATTGGGGTTGCAGAGCTGCTGCCTAAAATAGTTACATCAAACCTCATGCATATAAGTCAGCAATTATCTGGCCTCTTTTTTTAATTCTTTTTCAATTTCTTCCATGAAGATCAGGTCGATTGCCTCTTCGACAGTTGGGACAATTGAAAGGACATTCTCCAATTGCGATATGGTTACCAGGCGTTGAATGTTTTCGTTTAAACCGGTAATGATAAAACTACCTTCTGAATTTTTGCAAAGCCTGTGCCCCACAAGCAAACTGCTCAGGCCCGATGAATCGGAATACTTAACCGCCGAAAGATCAAGAATTATATTTCGTAACCCCTCTGTGTTGATAAGAATAAATTCTGATTTAAGCTGCGGTGAAATAAGGCTGTTTAATTTCGATTCGTTCAGCTTTATTAAAACGTACTTCTCGTGTTTGTCTATTGAGAACTTCATATCACTCTTCCTGTAAGTAAATCCTTGATTACAATAATAAAAAATATTTTCAATTTAAACGACTCAAACTGTCGCTGATGTTTTTTTCTACCCGCTGGTAAATTTCGGGGGAATCGCTCTTGATAAACAACTCACCGGTTATATGTTCATATAGTTCAATGTACCTATTCGAAATGGAATTTACAAGCTCTTTGTTCATTTCAGGAATTGTTTGTCCTTCTTTTCCCTGGAACCCGTTTTCCATTAACCATTTACGCACGAATTCTTTCGAAAGCTGGCGTTGTGGCTCGCCCTTCGCCTGATGTTCTTCATATCCTTCTTTATAAAAATAGCGCGATGAATCAGGTGTATGGATTTCGTCTATCAGGTAGATTTTACCTTCGGCTTTACCAAATTCATATTTGGTATCCACGAGGATAAGTCCGCGTTCGGCGGCCAGTTCAGTTCCTCTTTGGTACAATAAACGAGTGTATTCTTCCAGTAATGTATAATCCTCTTCGGAAACGATACCTTTTTTCAGAATCTCTTCTCTTGAAATATCTTCATCGTGTCCAACCGAAGCCTTGGTAGTTGGGGTAATGATTGGTTCGGGTAATTTATCGTTTTCTTTTAGTCCTTCAGGAAGTTTAACACCGCAAACTTCTCGTCTGCCAGCCTGGTATTCCCGCCATGCATGTCCGGCCAAATAACCTCTTATCACCATTTCAACTTTGAAAGGCTCACAAATTTTCCCTATAGTAACTGATGGGTCCGGTACGTCGATTACCCAGTTTGGAACAATATCCTGTGTCGCACTTAAAAACTTTGCAGCAATCTGATTAAGTACCTGCCCCTTAAATGGAATCGGCTCGGGTAAAACTACGTCGAATGCCGAAATCCGGTCTGAAACCACCATCACAAGGAGTTTATCATCGATGGTATATACATCGCGTACCTTTCCTTTGTAAAAATTAGTCTGACCCGGGAATTGAAAGTGCGTTTCTTTTATTGCTGACATGAAGAAATTAGTGCTTATATGAAATTAAACATTAAGGCAAAATTAGGCTTTTAACCCTAATGCTCCATATAGAATCATATTAATCTTTTTGGTTTTATTGAATATCTCCGTACGCTTTCAAGATTTGTTTAACGAGCTTATGTCGCACCACATCATCTCCGTTAAGGTAAATGATATCGATCCCTTTAATGTCGGTTAGTATTCTTAAGGCGGTTTGAAGTCCGGATTGCTGTTTTTTAGGTAAATCTATCTGAGTAACATCGCCCGTTACAATAAACTTTGCACTGGGTCCCATCCTCGTAAGAAACATCTTAATCTGCATGTCGGTGGTATTCTGAGCCTCATCCAGAATCACAAAACAGTTGTCGAGGGTCCGGCCACGCATAAACGCTAAAGGAGCAACCTCAATAGTGCGGTTTTCCAGGTATACTTTTAACTTTTCGGGTGGGATCATATCATCCAAAGCGTCGTAAAGCGGACGTAAATATGGATCAATCTTTTCCTTCAAGTCGCCCGGAAGAAAACCCAGGTTTTCGCCGGCTTCAACTGCAGGCCTTGTTAATATAATTCGTTTTATCTCCTTGTTTTTCAAGGCTCTGACAGCCAGAGCCACAGCGGTGTAAGTCTTGCCAGTCCCTGCCGGACCGATCGCGAACAGAATGTCGTTCTTGTTAATTCCGTCAACCATTCTGCGCTGGTTGGCTGTTCGCGCTTTTACCACAATACCGTTATGCCCAAATACGATCGCCTCGCTTCCGGCGCCTGAGTTCTGGGGCGAAGCCGACTCAGTTTCTATGGTTATTTTTGCATCAAGCAAACGTTCTAATTCGTTCGTGCTGAGGTTCTGAAATTTTTCTACGTGCTGAATGATTTTTGAGAATCGCGAATTGAAAGTGGCAATCTCCGCCTCGTCTCCCAACACCTTAACTTCGTTGCCGCGTGCAACAATCTTAATTTTAGGGAACTGCCTTTTTATTACTTCAAAATATTCGTTATTCGAACCCCAAAGTGTAACGGGATTGATGTTCTCAAGGTCTATTTTTAGTTCGTTCAAGTTACGGTTTTTTTAGTTTCCTGATTTTTTGTGCAATTAAAATTCAATATTTGCAGGTTGTAAGCCTCTCGCAAGGTTAATAATAAATATTCACATTTTAATGGCTATAATCACTTTAACAACCGATTTGGGTTACAAAGATTTTTATCAGGCTGCTCTTAAAGGAAGCATTCTGAGTATCAGGCCAACGGTGAATATTATTGACATTACACACAACATCTCTGCTTTCAACATTCCGCAGGCAGCTTTCGTTTTAAAAAATGCGTTCCCCTATTTTCCGTCGGGCACGGTGCACCTTATCGGGATAGATTCGGTGTTTAACGAAAACACCAAATACCTTGCTGTAAAGTACAAAGGACATTTTTTTGTGGGCTCTGATAACGGAATCTTTTCGTTAATGTTTGACGAGAAGCCGGATGAGATTGTAGAGCTGAATATTATGCAGGATTTAAAGTTCCTTCATTTCCCTTTAACGGACATTTTCGCGAAGGCATCAACTCACCTCGCCGAGGGTGGAAAAATGGAGGATATAGGGATCCCGCTTGCTGAACTTGAAGAGAAAGTGAATTTACAGCCGGTGATTGAGCATAATGTAATTAAAGGGAGCGTGATTTATATCGACTCTTTTCAAAACGTGATCACGAATATTTCTAAAGATTTGTTCTCCAGAATTCAGCAGAACAGGGATTTTGTATTATACTTCCGGAAAAATGAATCGATATCCACATTAAGCTGGCATTATAATGAAGTTCCTGAAGGCGAGAAACTCTGTTTGTTTGGGATAAGTAATTACCTCGAAATTGCTATAAACAAAGGAAACGCCAGTGGTTTGCTGGGTTTGCATTTAGGCGATATTGTGCGCGTTGAATTCAGTTAATTGACGTTGCAGTGATTTTCTTAGAACTTTAAAAGCAAAGAAAACAGTAATTTTGTGCGCCTTTATGGGTGCTTTTTATTTTAATAGTTAATGGCGAGAAACAGATTTAATAGCGGAACAGCACCTGAACAAGAACTTCCTAAAGCCAAAATTAATAAAGAGTCTTTACAGCGGATTTCGGGTTTGGTTAATTATTTAAAGCCTTATAAGTGGAAGTTTATCATCGGGTTAATCTTTCTTTTCTTATCCAGCTTAACGGGCCTTGCCTTCCCTATTCTCTTGGGCGCCATGATAGATGCGGCCCAGGGCAATCAAAAATATTCCTTTATTCCTGCCAGCATTAACCTGATCGGCATTGTTGCTTTCGTGATCTTGTTCTTGCAGTCGTTTGTTTCTTTTTTCAGGATAAAATTATTTGTGGAAGTTGCCGAGAAATCGCTGGCGGATATCCGTAGAGATACTTACTTCAAATTGATCACCCTCCCGATGGATTTCTTTTCGAACCGCAGGGTTGGTGAACTTAACAGCAGGCTTTCGTCTGATCTGTCTCAGATCCAGGATACACTTACTACTACCCTGGCTGAAATGTTAAGACAAATTGTGATCTTGATTGGCGGTGTTGCATTTTTATTTTTTATCTCGGTTAAGCTTACTGTACTTAATCTGAGCATTCTTCCGGTATTAGTGGTTGTTGCAATTTTTCTGGGGAAGCTGATACGGAAAGTGTCGCGCCAGGCTCAGGACAAGCTTGCTGAATCGAATACTGTAGTAGAAGAAACCTTGCAAGGGATTAGCAGCGTTAAGGCTTTTGTAAATGAGGCTTACGAGGCAAACCGGTACAATCTTAGTTTAAGAGAAGTAGTAAAAATCGCCTTAAGGGGAGCTACTTACAGAGGTGGCTTTGCTTCGTTTATCATCTTTTGCTTGTTCGGTACTATTGTAGGAGTAATCTGGTACGGTTCCATCCTTGTTTCGCAGGGTGAATTGTATGTAGGAAGCATGACCACCTATATTTTGTATGCCATGTTTGTGGGTGCTGCAATGGGTACCTTTCCCGAATTATACGCTAACGTGCAGAAGGCAATAGGCGCGAGTGAGCGTGTCATGGAGATCCTGAACGAGAAAAACGAAGCGATATCAATTGTTGCTTCCGAAAATCAAACCAAAAAGATTATAACAGGGGAACTGGCCTTTAAAGATGTAGTTTTTGCATACCCATCCCGTAAGGAGATTACGGTGTTGAAGGGACTGTCGTTCGAAGCCCGTGCAGGTGAAAAAGTAGCGATTGTTGGACCCAGTGGAGCGGGTAAATCTACGATTGCTTCATTAATACTTCGTTTTTATGAAGCACAGGAAGGTGAATTGCTTTTTGATGGCAAACCCGCCGGCGAGTACGCTCTAACCGACATCAGAAATCAGGTTGCTATTGTTCCACAGGATGTCATTCTTTTCGGAGGAACCATAAAGGAAAATATTGGATATGGGAAAATTGGCGCGAGCGACGAAGAAATTATCGCAGCAGCTGAAAAAGCCAACGCTCATAACTTTGTTACAGCCTTGCCCGAAGGGTATGATACTTTGGTTGGCGAACGCGGGATTAAACTTTCCGGGGGACAACGCCAGCGAATTGCTATTGCGAGAGCTTTATTAAAAGATCCGGCTATTTTAATTCTCGATGAGGCGACCTCATCGTTAGATTCGGAGTCGGAGCGACTGGTACAGGAAGCATTAGAGATTCTGATGAGAGACCGGACGTCAATCATTATTGCCCATCGCTTGTCAACTATTCGAGAAGCAGATAAAATCGTAGTTCTTGAGAAGGGAATGGTTATCGAAAGTGGCACTCATGATGAGCTTCTTAAAAATGAAGAAGGCTTATACCGTTATCTTAGCCAATTGCAATTTGAAGCATAGTCTGTTTTAGGACGACTTATTCCCAAAACTTTACGGATGAAACTAACGATATGGGGTGCTGCACAACAGGTTACTGGCAGCATGCATCTTCTGGAAACAGAGCATTATAAAATCCTTATTGATTGCGGTCTGGATTATGAGCGTGAAACCAGATTAGAAGAAAATGAATATTTTCCTTTTAATCCAGGTGAGATTGACGTAGTTATTTTAACTCATGCCCATATAGACCATTCGGGGAACCTGCCTACTTTAATCAGGGCTGGCTTTGAAGGTCAGGTGATATGCACCTCTCCTACAGCCGAGCTGGCTGAACTCTTGCTGCTTGACTCTGTGAATATTTTTGAGAGCAAGCAAAAGAAAAGGAGGAGATCTAAGAAGTTCAGTTCTGGCCCAAGCCCTTTGTTCCTCCAGAAGCATGTGATGGAGACAGCCGAGCGCTTTGTTACTATCGGGTTTAACAAGCCTTTTAAGTTAAGTGGAGAAATATCGGTTGAGCTTATTCCGGCGGGTCATTTGCTGGGCGCTGCCTCCGTGATTATTACAGTGATTGAACATGGACTTGAGCGTAGAATTGCCTTTAGTGGCGATATAGGCAGGGAAAATTATCCCGTACTGGTTGATCCGCAAAAGCTACCCCAGGTAGATTATTTGGTATGCGAATCTACTTACGGTGGGCGGTACCATTCTAAAGATAAAAGCATTGAACAGGTTTTGGTTGAAGAGATTGAGAATGCCTGTATCAAAACACCGGGGCGCCTGATAATCCCTGCATTTAGCATTGGCCGCACCCAGGCTTTAGTCTATACCCTCAATAAAATATTTACGGATGGCCTGCTTCCAAGGGTTAAAATTTTTGTGGATAGCCCGCTGGCTAACTATGCGACCGAGATTTACCGTAAATACCTTAGCCACCTTAATGAAGATGCACGCGACTTCTACCAGAAGGCGGGTGATGGATTTGAATTCGAAAACCTGTTCTATGTGCAGGATATGAAAGAAAGTCGCGAACTGTCTAACTACCTGGAACCTTGCGTCATTGTATCTTCCGCCGGGATGCTCGAGGGAGGACGTATACAAGATCATTTATACTATAACATATCTAATTATTACTGCACCATACTTTTTATTGGTTACAGCGCTAAGGGAACCTTGGGGCACCGACTTTTAAGGGGCGATCCGTATGTTCATATCCGCGACAGAGAACTGGCAGTATATGCGACCATTAAAAGGACGGATGTATTGAGCGGACATGGTGATCATGAGGATTTAGTAAAGTTTGTAGAGAGTCAGGACCGTTCGACTTTGAAGCGGCTTTTCCTGGTTCATGGAGAAGTTGAAAGCATGAATTCTTTAGCCGCAGATCTTTACGAAAGAGGTTATAAAGTAACTATCCCCGAAAAGGGAGCTCCTTTTGAACTGTAAAATAATTAGTTATTGGAAAAAATTCGCGCTGGAATACTTTGAATATCTGTTTGCAGTAATGAAAGACGAATTAAGTATATCCTCAAGCATGGCCTCTGTAAAAGGCTTAGAAAAAATCCCTTTCACACAATTAAATCTGGCCGCTTTCTCTTTAATTTCAGCGTGAATTAAAGAGGTCAGAATGATCACGTCGACCGGCCGCTCCAGGTTTTGTCCGATGGTTTCAAAAAGCTCGAGAAATCCCCAGCCTGAGACAAGAGGCATATCGAGATCTAATAAAATAAGGTCGGGTAGCGAATTTAGACGATTGTTCTTTAGTACATAACAAAAAGCATCAGAAGCTTCTAAAAATGCATGACACTCGATTTGATGGGAAGAATGCCTCGCAACCATCTCCACAATGCTATTATGGACTGGATCGTCATCGATGATAAGTAAATTTAAAGGCATAACAACAAAGATCTAGATTCCCTGAATATAGTACAAAAAGCGCGTCTTAAAGTTTTAAAGCCATGTAAATGAGATGTTACAATCTATTATAAAGGTGTTTTCCTTACCACGCTGCATGCTGCTTTTTAAAACAATTGATAAAAGGGGGTGTTGGCACTATAGAAAATTTAAACACTATGGATAAGATAAAGAAATTCGATTTGATGGAGAAGATTGTCCATGAATTAGAAGATTTGAAAAACAGTCAGACGGCTGTGATAAAAAAATTAGGAAAAATAGAGGTCGATAATATCGAGTTAGGCGATAAACGATTAGACAAAGACCTGCCGGAAATGCACCAGTTAGTTTCGGATAATCTCGACACTATTACTGGTATTCTGGAATATTTCGCCGAACAGACAGATAATTATAGTGACAAAAATAATATCTCGGCTCTGAAAGAACAGGAGATTATTGATAAGTTATAATATCAAATTTTAAGCGAAGTCCTTGAATAGGCTTCTTTTTTAAAGTCCAGATTTGTAAATGAATCTGGACTTTATTGTACCACGTCATTCAACCTGCTTGCAGGAGAAACCCGCAAAAATTCCAGCTTACCATCTTTCAACTTCGCCTCTACCGTTGTTTGATACGGCGCATGCAGTTTAAAGTGCACATCTTTGTCTTTTGGCCAGGCCGGGAACAGGTAAATTTTTCTACCGTCAGCCTGCATCAGCATTTCCTGCAAACCTATCATGCCGGATCCTCCCCAGTTATGATCCGGTGTCCAGTCGAAACCAGGCCCCCAGAAAGCTGGATATCTGCGACCGGAATCTTTTAGTTTTCCAGAAGTTAGCTGCCATGCATCATCTGTTAAGCCTAGTCTGGCGGCGAAGATATTGTCCTGCCTCCAACCGATGTGACTGCGGGACTTGAGCAAATCTGCATCATATTTGAAGGTGTTAATTGCGGTATCAAGTCCAGGTTTGCCTAAACCGTAAATTCCCCATGGAAATACAGGATACAGCTGAGGGCTTTCTGTATGGTTGACACGCTCCCACAGTTTCGCCGGTGCAATGGTTGGCTTACCATTAAAGGCTCTGAAGCTAATAGGAGGAATACGACTGAGCATGGCTTGCCATTCTTTTCGCTTTTCTTCCGAAAGATAAGATTCCGGAAGCTCAAGCAACCGGCTCAGAACCGCCCTCAGCCCGGCTACGGTCGAGCTCGCATTATAGGTCATTTTATATGTCTCGGCAGCCGAGCCCGGATACAGAATCAAATGTCCATTACCATCGAAAACTTTGCTGCCCCGTTGTTTAGCTAAATACTGGTAATGCTCGTTGAAAAAGGTGAGACAACTTTCAATAAATGGGATATGCTCCTTTATGTTTTCACCCGCATAACGCTCCGTTTCCATCATCATTAAGCAAAACTCGAGTACGGTATCCCACTGGTATTCAAGCCAGGCGTTATATTGCATTCCCTTGTCATAATCGGCGGGACGCTTCCATCCGTATTCTGCTGGATTTGGCAGTCCGAAATTTTCCAGTTGCTCGGTAAAGCTCGCTCCCTTATGATTCCAATATACCTGACTCCGTAATTCAGCATTTTTCAGCATCTGCTGGTATACTCTGAACTGAGGTTTCATCAGGTCGAAGTCGCCGCTTTTAAGCATTGGCCAGTAAACAAGCCGTTGATTTTGTGCGGTGTGGGTCCCTCCTCCCCAGTTTCGGAAATCGGGCGTAAATTTTAGCGTACTATCTGTAAAGGATGGGTCATAAGTGAATAATCCTCCATTGAATTTGGTGGGATAGTTGCCGAAAGGATTGCAACCCAGCATGTAACGCATTAGCTGATAGTTCCGGCCCACCTGCCATGCAAGGGGATCCTTGGCGGGAACGTCGCTATTGATGTGGATAAAGCTCCGTTTCCAGTATTCGTTCCACCACTGCTGTGATCTGCGGGCAGCCTGTTTTTGATTTTTTGTGGCTTCGCTAATTGTGCGTTGTAAGCCAGCATTCCAAACCTCCGTCGACGGCGTGTGCTGAGTATGAAGCACAATATTTAACTTGTGGTTTTTAGATGGAACCTTGCTCCTGATCGTAAAGCCGTTATAATCCGTATCGATATATCGTCCCCGGGTATTTCCTGCCTGAACGAAATTATGTCCCAGAAGCGCTCCTCCAAAAATGAGATCTTTAAGTGGATTAAACAGCTGATCTTTCACCGCATCCATCCCCTGTTGTTTAGCAGTTACATCAAAAACAGTGAATGGCTTATTCTGGTGAAAGAACTGAACTCCGGAGTTTGTAAAGCTTATCTGATCCTTAAAAGTCTTAGCTTCTCCCTGTGGCGCCCACTTATAGGAATTTTGGTTGTTTTCTTTTCCTTTAAGCAGCCGGTCTTCGGTACGCCAGCTTTCATAGCTCGCGGTGGCCGACAGCGCCTGGTTGCTGTTTATTTCGACGTGGACTACAGGCAGGAAAACATCCACCCAAAGTTTAACCTGCGTCGACTGCTTGTTTTTCGTTCCAGTAATGGTGATGTATCCATCGTTTAGATGAAGTTCTTGTTTAAACGATGTGCCGCCTTCAAATGGATTCGGCGATAAAGTGAGCCTTACTCTTCCAAGTTTAAGGAGGCTGTTGTTTTCATCAAAGGTGCCCGAGCGGGCGATATAAAATAGGATTTCGTTGTTTTCCGTCCATACGTTGAGGCCGATATTTCCTCCGCCAAGAGGCATCGATTCGGAGGAGTTTTTGGATTGAGTTAGCCATACCGGATTGTAGGAGCTGAGTTGTGCCTGGGTTATTAAGCTTATAAAAAGCAGCAATATAAGGACGTGTATTTTCAATTTCTTCTATTTGGTTTGTATTCTGTTTGAGCACTGGTCTTGCACCTAGTAAAGGCCTCTTACCAATCATCCGTCCTAAACGAACTTGCCGGCAAGCCTTCGGTGTTGAATAAATCACCGACTATAAAGTCTTTAAACGCATACCGCACCGCTACCGGTTCTTTCACCATGGGCGAAGAAACTGAAACCGAACTACCGTTTATCGTCGCCTTGGCAGGATAGAACGTTTTATTTGCGCCGGCAATCTCAAATGTATTAAGCTCTTTTCCAAAAGCTGTGAGTCCATTTCCAGCATTCTCAAAGCTGATGGTTGCAACGCTGCCGCCAACTGACATAGACTTGTACAGAGGGCTGGCAGAGCCAAATCCGTTCAGGCCGTAAATATTTGCTAAAGCCAGCAGTGCCAGCCGCTTGCCTCCGGCTTCTTTGTTTGCCGGATGAATCTGATTTTCCTCGCCAATATCAAGGACAACAGCCATAGCAGAGTTCGGTATTCTTGTTAAAGACTTGCGCTGTGCATCGCGTAAATACGCAGAATTAAACTTTCCACCATAATTAAATGGTGGCAGCTGGGCATAATTGTAAGGCGCAATCTGAACATAATAGAACGGAAAATCCCCTTGTTTCCATAATGAACGCCATTCTTTTACCATAGCGGGAAACATCTCCTCATATCTGTCTGGACGCTCATAGTTTGATTCTCCCTGATAGAAGATCGCGCCTTTTATACCGTAACCGGATATTGGATATAACATCCCGTTAAACAACGTTGTGGGAGTGCGGCTTACCGCTTTGATCGGGTCCTCTTTAGCAGGAACTTTTACTTCGGGAAAAGCCTTGAGATTTTCCGGAGACATCCAGGCCTCTACATACGATCCGCTGTAACTTACGTTGATCAAGCCAACCGGCACATCCAGCATCTCGTTCAATAATCGTCCAAAATAATAAGCTGTAGCACTAAAATTTGCAACCGACTCGGGTTCTGCTACCTTCCATGCAGATGGTTTGCTGTTTTGCTGCAATTCGGTAACTGATGAACGAGGAACGGTATATACAAGAATCTGTTTATTCCTGGATTTTAATATCGCATCGTTTGAACCTAAAATGGGCTGACCCTTGAAACCTTTCATGGGCATTTCCATGTTCGACTGCCCTCCGCAGATCCAGACCTCACCTATTAAGACATTTTTTAATTTAACAGCTTTTCCATCGCTGATGCTTAGCTCATAAGGCCCGCCAGCAGATGGGGTAACCACTCTCACTATCCATTTCCCCGAATTATCGGCTTTCGCTGAATAATTTCTGCCGTTCCAGGATGTACTTACCCGCACGTTCTTACCGGCTGTACTCCAACCCCAGATTGGAACCTGAGATTTCTGCTGGAGCACCATATTATCCGTAAAGATGGAAGCAAGTTTAACTTCTGCATGTGCAAAAAGTGCAATAAACAGGCAAAGATGGAGTGTTAATATTTTCTTCATTATAAATTATAAGGTTGCTTTTGGAGTTGCTATCGCATCGTTTTCGCTTAATTCTTCCTTGTTGAGAGCAGCTTGCTCTTCATTGATTACCTGCTTTCTCCAATAGTTTGCCAGGATAGAACCCGATATATTCATCCATGGACTGAATACAGCCGCTGCCAGGCCTACTGTTCCGAGTTTGCCCATAGAACCCGCCAAACCGGAAGCCATGCCGCCGTTTTGCAGGCCAACTTCAAACGCAATGGTACGTGCAGAATTTCTATTTAAACCGAAAGCGCGGCTGAGCCAGTATCCGAGAAAGTATCCGGCTGCGTTATGTATCACTGCTGCGAGAAATAAGATCAGTCCAACATTTAACAAATTATCCCGCCCGGCAGCGGTAGTAACCGTAGTGAAATAAACAATGCCGAACATGGAGAGATAAGGCATAAAACTATCCAGTTTTGGCAATGATCTGGACAGCAGGTGATAGCCGAGTCCTACGAGCACAGCGCCGGCAAAAAAACTAAAAATTTCTACAGATTGAAGTACATTTTCTGCAAGGTTGTTGCTAAGATAAGTCCAAACACCAAAAGGAAGCGCCAATAGCCACAGAGCTGAGATACCAGAGATAAGCCTGACAATATTCCAGCCCCAAGGAGACGCAGTTTTAAGATAATCATGCAGCAAAGCCGCCCCGATTGGAACAATCACAATTTTGATAATCTCCATCATCATGTTAAGGAACTTTACTTCTATCAACGTGCCGGCAAACATACGCATCATAAATGGAGTCATAATGGGCGCAATGAGTGTGGCTATCGCGGTCACTGTAACCGATAAAGGTAAATTTCCACGTGCAATATATGTCATTACATTCGAGGCCAGTCCGCTTGAGCAAGCACCGATAAGGACAACGCCTGCAGCCACTTCAGGTTCAAAATCAAAAACTTTTGTGAGCAGGAAACCGACCGTAGGCATGATCGAGAACTGGCATAAAAGTCCTATCAGGACGCCTTTTCCGGAGCTAGCCAGGCCTGTAAAATCCTTTAATGCCATCTGGATACCCATACCGAACATTACCAATTGAACAACAAGCAGGATGAGCCATTTATTTCTCAGATCGAAACTCCCCCAGTTGAGAAAAGCAGAAGGATAAATCATCCCCGCGACAACGGCCGTAATGATCCATGCCGTATACTGATAGTTTTCAAGAAGTGGAATAATGTCTATGCCGATTGATGCGCTTACTGCAAAGGCAAGGGCGGCAGGTTGCCACAATTGTGGATTTTGGGTTACAAGGCCAATAATTAGAATTAGCAGAGAAATAGCGCTTAATCCGAGGCAAAGTTTGCGAACGTTTCTCATACGATCATTCTTTAGTTAAATCGGCAATATGTTTTACGGCCAAGCCAGGACTGGCAAGAATGGGCACTCTCTTATCCGCCTCCGGCAGTGTATCCACTACCCTGGCCATTGATGCCTGGGCCAGAACTATCACATCAACTTCGGCCGACAGCTCGATTAATGCTTTTGCAACCATGCTGTCGTGTTTATCTGTATCGCCACTCATTAAAGCTTCAAAGGCACCTTCACACAAACGCGAGGTCAACGCGATTTGCTTACCGGCAGCCACTGCACGGCGACGCACTAAATCGCTGGTTGGTTCCAGCGTGGTAGGTAACGTTGCTATCACTCCAATTCTACTTCCGGTCTGAACTGCAATATCTGCCATTGGCTGGTCTACACGCAAAACAGGAACGTTCGTTAGAGCTGCGGAAGCCTCAACAGCAGAGCCGATGGATGAGCAAGTTACCATGATGAGGTCGGCGCCCGCTGCTTCGGCAGAACCAACGTAATCAACCACCCGGCGGGCCGTGTTATTGGTCAGCTCGTTTTTAGAGATCACGTCTTTAATCAAACTATCATCGACGATATTGAAGACATTTACTCCAGGTAGGTAATCAGCGCAAAGCTTTTGAAATACCGGAACCAGAGTTGCGGAGGTGTGGACAAGGCCTAATGTTTTTATTTTCATATATTATTGTTTTAGCCACGAAGGCACAAAGTCTTAGTGTTATAATTTACTGTTAATCGTTCCCCTTACCATTTCAAAATAATCTTCCTTCCCTACCTGTCCGCCTTTAAAATTCACTTCCAGTCCGTCTATTGAAGATCCAGGCGCATAAGCCTTACATAGAGGAGATCCGGGCGAAAGCGGTGCTATCATTTCTACTGCTTCGATGCCCATTGCTCTCGCCGCATGACTTGAGGTGTCCCCACCGGCTATTATTATTCTCCTTAGGGATGTTTTTTCGGCCACTTGTCTGGCTATTATGCCCAGGACAGTTCCATACAACATGGAGGTTTCGGTTTTTGCGATACCTCGCGATTCAAGTATCTGGTCAGACGCCCGTACCCGGATATCATCGTTTCCACGGCTGGTGTGCAGAATTACATCCGATTTATTTTCGATATACCGAATCGCCTGAGCAACATATTCTTCGATTAAGGGGTTTGAAATTCCTTCTCGCGCCAGCTTTTCAGTATCAATCACAATCTCCTCAAATCCATGGTTTATCGCGTATGCAATCTGCCCCGATGTTACCGGGGAACAGCTGCCCGAAGCAATCAAAACCGGACCTGCATCTTCCAGGTCATTCCAAACCGGCGCCAGTTGTGTTACTCCGCTAGTTTGCCAATAAGCAGCCAATGCCATCTCAACCCCTGATGAACCTACAGAGAACAAGCTTTCATCGTCTTCGGCATTTTCATCCATTAGTGCACCTATTAAAGCCAGCTGTTGCTGATACAAAGCATCAAATAAGATAATCTCATCACCAGATTCAACAAGCTCGCGAATTTGCTGCCGGGTCTCTTCAAGAGGTTTTTCTATTTGTAGAATATCGATAAGTCCGACTCTTCTCTTTGTCTGCTTCGCCAAATGAAGGCGTAAATCGCTTTCGTCGGCAGGTGTTGTGGGATGTTTACTCATTGAGGGATGGCGGTCGAGCCGGTAAATACTACCCTCACTTCCGATTCCCATTTTCGCAAAGAGATTTCCAAAAACGCAATGTCTGCCCAAAACAGGTGCAGCTACAAGCAGAGGGATAAATTCTGAACCGAAAATTTCTGCTCCCAGGTCTATGGCTTTTCCAATGCTTCCTATTGTTGGAGAAGAGTCGAATGTTGAACAAACTTTATAATGAATATGACGGGGATTTAACGCCCTCAAAGTAGTAAAAGCGGGCTGAAGTTCCTTCTCCATGGCTTCTGGCGGCATTGCACGCGTCATCCCCGCAACTCCGATTGCCTGTAATCCTGGATATCGCTCTAATTGCTCTTTAGTTGGTGGTTCAATAAACAACACAGTTTTTATACCGGCACGACTTAAGAATTCCAGAGCATCGGTTGAGCCCGTAAAATCATCGCCATAAAAAGCCATAAAAAGCCTGTTGTTGTTTCCCATTATTTTGAATCAAATTTTTCTACTGATTTCCCGAACTCCGGATATTTAAGAGCAGCCTGTTCAATTGATAATCCATCAACCGCAGCCTCCCAAGCCTGGTGTAAAGCTCTTACACCACCGGCCGGACCCATCGGGTGAGCCATAATTCCACCGCCAGCCATATAAAGCAAGTCGACAGTCTTAGTACGTCGATAGGTCTCCGGAGCTTGTCCGCCCCACTGGCCGGACGATACTACCGGAAGTACTGTTGTTCCGTTTAAGATCGGCTTCAGACAGGCTTCAATTGAGCGCACGACTGAATCGTCCGACTCCCAAAATTTATTTTGGATGCCATTGACATGGATCTGATCCACACCAGCCAGGCGCCACAGCTTTTGATATGCCGGAAACTCAATTCCCAGCAGAGGGTGGCGGTTCATCATTCCCCAGCCGTTGCGATGGCCGTGTATGGCGAGTTCCCCTATCTCGCAAATTTTCCTGGTTGCAGAAATGCCTACGCTATTTAGACTTATCATTGCGCAAGTCCCTCCATTTCTTACAATCTTTTGGTAATTGCGCTTCATTTCGTCAATTTCATCACTGATATTGAACGCATACATCACTTTCTTGCCTGTTTTATCAGCGTGATCGTTAATCACCCGCATTACCGCATCCACCCTTTTGTCGAATGGAGAATTAGCCGACGAACCCAACAGTTCATCGTCCTTGATAAAATCAATGCCAGCTTCAACAAGAGTTTTCACCAGCTCCGCAGTTTGCTCGGGTGTCATCCCAATACTGGGCTTGATGATAGTTCCGATAAGCGGCCGGTTGTAGACATCAGTCAGCTTTCGACACCCTTCAATCCCGAACTTAGGACCTTTAAACTGTTCCGAATACAAGTCAGGAAGCTCAATATCCATTAACTTCAAGCCTGTGAATTGTGTTAATTCATACAAATTTCCCTGTAAAGTCGAAATCATAACCGGAAGATTATATCCAAAGTTCTCTATCGACCAGGAAACTTCAATCATTGCCCGTTGATATTTCCCGGTCTTAGAGGTTGCACCGGGAATGGCAGGCTCCGTAACCGTTTCCAAAGGCGCTATCGATTCTACCCTGGCAGCGAAACGACTCTTTAATTCTGCGGTTTCACCCGGCACCTCAACGAAAGTACCCGACGATTGTTCGCCCGCAAGAACCTGAGCTGCCTTTTCGAGCTCATATGGAGTTTCAATGTAATATTTAGCAGTTATTCTTTGCATTTAAGGTGAAAGCTAAAAGGTTAAAGCTAAAAGCTAAGCGTACAGTTATTCACAATTGTCATATTATCTGCTAAGCGGTAACCAAACAGACATTTCCGAATGGCCACGGTTTCCCCAGGCAAAATAAGGCACTAAACGAATTTTAGCCGTCTGATTTTTATCCGACACTTCACGATACAGTACATTCGTCCAGTCTTTTGGCTCCACCATCTTCGCTTCTCCTTCAAGACTCATAACATCTGCACCATCAATTTTTAATGAGTGTGGTTTAAGGTCAATGCTCGATGGGACAAATACATTAAATATATTTTGATTCGGCATGTCGACAGACTCAAGGCAATATACTATCGGGCCGCGTTTTACAGCCACCTGGTTGCGGTTTTCTTCCACCAAAGGATTAGCCTCAACAAGCTTGGCTTCCATTGGCAGAATTAACTCTACCACATCACCTTTTTTCCATTTACGGTTCACTTCAGCGTATTCGCCTGAAGTTAATTTCACGTCAGCGGCTTTTCCGTTGATTAAAAGCTGAGCATTATCTGTCCATCCCGGAACACGGAAGAAAATAGAATGTGATTTAGAACCGGCTTCTTTAAGCGTCAGCTTAATGTTTCCATCCCAGGGATAGTTTGTTTCCTGAGCTAAGCTGATTTTTGAACCGTCTTTCAGTTTTGTTGACACGTTATTGCTTCCGTATAGATTCAGCCACAAACCTTTATCTGATACGCTATACGCATAATTCGCTACCTCTGCAATGGTGCGAACCACATTCGGAGGGCAGCAATTTGATAAACCAATATATTCCACCCGATCTTTCGACCAGCGTTGTTGAAAAGGCAAGTCGTCTGAAAAGGCAAGCGGGTTTGTGTAAAGGAATTTTTTTCCGTCGATGCTGATTCCCGATAAGACGCTATTATGAAGTGCCAGTTCAATTACATCCGCGTATTTAGCATCACCGGTTATCTGAAGCATGCGCCAGTTGAAAAGCACGTTGCCAATATTGGCGCAAGTTTCATTATGTGCTGTAAAGTTTGGCAACTGATAATCGCGACCAAAAGCCTGGTGAATCTTTTGAACAACCGATGGGTTATAAGATGTTCCATCTGGCGATACTCCATCATAAAGAGAGCCGCATCCACCGGTGATATACATTTTGCGCTTAGTCATATCGTCCCACATCAAATTCAGGGTACTGATCAGCGTTTTGTCGCCAGTTTCGGCATAAACATCAGCAGCACCAGCCCAAAGATAATTGGCCCTTACGGCATGTCCCATAGCTTTTGTCTGCTCACGGAACGGAATTCTGTCCTGGTTGTCATCAGTACCATCGTCGATCTTACCTTTTATGTCGATTAACTTCTGAGCCAGTTCCAAATATCTTGGCTCGCGGGTAGTGCGGTACATTTCGATGGTGCCCATATAATGTGATGGGCAGATTGCATTACGCGCCAAAGTCGGAGATGCCTGTTTATAAAAATTATACAGGTAGTCCGCTGCCTTTTTAGCCACATTAAGCAGCGAAGTTTTTCCGGTAGCCCGGTAATGAACGCAGGCGGCAGTCATTAAATGCCCTATGTTATAAGCCTCGAAACTCAATCGGTCCTGAAATTGATTTTTCGAACCTGTTTTACGTTGTTCTATCATCGCCTTGGTGTAGATATAACCATCCTCCCGCTGCGATTTAGCAATTACGGCGATGGCTTTATCCATCATCTCATCCAATTTTCTATCCCGGCTAACGGCATAAACACTGGCTACAGCTTCAAGAGTTTTGTAGTAATCACCGTCGTGAAATGAAGGACCTTTGTGGCTGCCTGTGTCGAGTCCTGCAGCAATTTCAAAGTTTTTAAAAGCATGACTAATCTTGGCATCGTTGTAGATCTTCCACATATTAGGCACCATAGTTTCCTGGGCAACCCTGAAACGGTCGGCCCAGAAGCCCGTAGTCCAGTTGACGTCGTTCATGTTTAAACTTTGCAGCTTAGCATGCGGACTTCTAGAGGTGTTAACCAGGCTTTTATCCTGCGCCGAGCCACTCAGCACAAAGCCCGAAAGAATTAGGGCTAGCGTTCCTTTTGCAATTTTCCGGTTCATCTTCATCGTTTTTATTTCTTATGATGGTGTTGCCATCGGGTTAATATTTTAAAAAGCAGATGCAGTGCTGCTATTTTCCTTTCTTCCTGCTGTACGCTGCAAGTCCTCTCCCGATAAAAGATCGGGATGCGGGCTTTCCGCTTCCATCAGGTTTAGCTTGCAAAGCAGGAACTTTGTTGGTTCCTTTGTTCTACTAGGATGTCTTGTCATTTCGACCTAAGGAGAACTCTTAAGAACTTGCTCAAAGATCTCTCCCACGTCGAGATGACAAAATGCATATGTTGAACGCAGACAGCGTTCCAAACGCTGTCTGCGTTATTCTCAACATCTACTTCTCCTCCAATAACATTACCGGCCCCAGCAAACCCGCCGGTTGCAATGGCTGTCCGGCAAGCCGGTACGGCGCTGTAGTTCTTGTAACTCTTTTATCCTCAGGCAATCTTTGATCGCCCATTAATCTATTAGCCCAGGTGTTCGTCACTTCAACACTAATCAGGTTGGTTCCTTTCTTCAACGCCTTGCTGATGTCGACGCGGTATGGAGGCGTCCAAACAATACCGCAGGATATACCGTTGACCTTCACTTCTGCAAGGTTAGCTACTTCACCCAGATCCAGCCACACCGGCTTTTTCGACTTAACCTTAATTTCCTTTTGATAAGTGGCTGTACCAGAATAATATTTAATAGCAGAATCGGCGTGCGTGCTCCAATCACTCAAGTCCTTAAATTCTCTTTTGCCGCCCGAAATATCGTGGAACTCCACATCCCAGGTCCCTGTAACCGGCCCGACCGTCTCAAATTCTATCCAATTCGCGGTTCTTTTAGCTTCCGGTCCCTTAGACGCTTTCTTAAAGATGACGAACAGTGAGCCGTTGGCTGCGAGTTTTAAAGGTAATACCGTTCTGTTCCCGGAGAATTTAAAATCGCTTGCCTTCCATTTACGGTTGCTTACCGGATCAAAAACTTCGATAACATTGCTCTCGCGACGGAACGAAAAGTCTAATTCTCTCTCCTTTTCTTCCTGATTCGAAATGAAATAAATATCGTCGATTCCATCCTGGCGGTGAGTGTAGGCGATGTTAGAGGCATATTTACCTGAGGATTCTCTTACGTCAAGATCCCTTTCGATGCCAAACTTGTCAAATGTTTCATCGTGATAAGCGCCTTTCAGACTGATCGAATTCCACAGCTCATCCACTACTTTGTTAAACGCAGTAACACTAGCCTGTTGCAAACCAGGTTGATATTTAGGCTTTTCGGCCATCAAAATTTTTGCGCCGGATTTACTTAAGTTTAAAAGCTTTTCAACGATAGCTAAACTCATCCAATCGTTATTCGGATTCAGGCGACTTTTACCCGGTATAACCAGTAGTTTGTAACTGGCTCCGCTTTCAAACACCACATTTCCATTTACAACCCGTCCTGAAAGCAGTGCATCGGGATTGAAAGAATCATAAGCATAACCACGTAAAGGGTTCACAAAATCCTCGGCATCAGCCATGTTCGCCGAGTTTGATACGCCCACAGGAATTTGCCTCAAGGGCTCGCCGATATTTCCGAGGCGTTTTGCCTCTGCTTCTACAACTTCTTCACCGAATATTCCCGGAAGGAAAGGAACCAATCTGTCTGGCAGTACCGAGCGCCTTGGGATATCCTCGCCGGTAAACACAGCAATGTCGGCCACCGGTTTGCCCTTCTGTAATAAATTCTGAACCCGCTCGGCATATCCTACCCAGGCTTTGCCTTGTTTCCACCAGGTTTGGTCGCGCTGGAAATAGATACCCACGCCGTCCAGAGTCATTCCAGGTTTTCTGTCCACCCAGGGATTGTGGTTGAATACGTGGTACACCATTTTGTTTATTCCAAGGGCATAGTTGCGGTCCTGTAAAGTTTTCATCATACCTGGATGTTCGTTCCATGCCATTCGTACTGTGGTGAAAGCTTCCGCCTGAATGATGTTTTTACCGTAGATATGAGCGCCAGAGATTGCGTCAAGCATATCATTTGGCTTGTCGTGAGTCGGACTATTTAACCAAAATTCCCCCATTGGGATGTCGACAGTTTTGTAGTGCAAAATCCCATCGCTAATCATTGTGGGAGCTACACTTTCGGCTGTAAACGTAACACCCTTCTCTTTAGCAAGACCTGCAAGAGTGGTGTAGAATTTATCCACTACCAGTTCGGCTATGGTCTTCCTGACATCGTATAAAAACTTTTCTGAAACCTCAGCGCTTTCTACCGGAATTCCAGCCATTATTGGAAGATAAGGCAATAAATCGTAACCTCTTCTCTTTTCAAACTCTTCTCTAAACACCGGCGACCAATTCTGACTGCCGCATTCCCAGCTATCCACATGGAAGCTATTTAAAATTCTTGGTGCAAGTTCAGGACCCGCCTGACGTAAAGCTTCGCCATACCACTTATCAAACTGAAGTTTTATAGCCTCGGGGTTGAATTTGTCGCATTCAAGCCCGATCGCCGCTCCTCCTGTGGCATTGGTATGACCGGTAGAGGTATGCCCCATTCTGATAATTGTCCAGTTGCCTTTAGGCACATTCCAGTTTAGACTGCCGTCTGCGTTAAGCTTATCTGTAAGGTTAATAATCTGCTTCAGAGGGACACTCAAGTTATCTGGGATTTGCTGAGCGGTAGATCGTTTGCTCACTCTCCAAACCGCGCCGGATTTGCCTTCAAACTGATGGATACGTGGCTCGGCCGAAAGCTCAAGGCGCACCAATTTTAAAGATGGTTTCCATTTCGCGGCGTCGAGGTCTTCAGCTCCCGGTTCAGAGCCAGCTTTATCGTATTTAAATCTGAAATATTTTGCTGTTGTTGGTTGAATGCTGTGGGTAATATCGGCATCAGTGTCCTGCCAGCCGTGTCGTGGGGGCTCTAACTGGGTAACCCGACGGAACGATTTACCATCTTCACTTACTTCTATTATCAGGCGGTGCGCCTGAACATTATTTCCGTTGGTGTGGATAAACACCGTACGGGCTGTAAACGGCTTTGCGAACTCGTACTGGATCCAAAGCGGCTCATTGGAACGGATTGCTTCTTTATTTTCAGGCTTAACCAGAAAAGAAGCGTCGGCTCCGGTGCTCGTAGTAATTTTTGGAACGATGGTTTGGGTTGAAATCCCTGCACCCGGAGCGGAGGGAAATGCATAAACTGCTATATCCCTATAGTAGTTTTCCTTTGTTTCCGGTTGAGGGAGAATGATCTTTGATTTCTTTCCGCCCCTAATGTTTGTTTGGGTAGAAACCACTTTCTGCATCGACAATTCTGGCGTTATCCATGGCCCGCCGGCTAATGCAAAACCATCGCTTACATGCATTCCTATTTTGAGTCCGAGACGGTCTGCTTCTTTAAGCGAGTGCTTAACCATTTCCCACCAACGCGGACTAAGTTGCGCGGCAGCTGGCGTGTACATTGGAGGATTGGTAACTCCCTTAATCGGCATAAGATATGCCCCTGCAATACCAACCTCTTTCATCGCTTCCAGGTCGGCTGTAATTCCTTCCGGGGATACTGCGCCGTGCATCCAGTACCAAAATACCCATGGCTTGGCGGATTCGCTGGTCTGAGCCCTGGTTGATTGGGTGATGCTTAACAGAATTACAACTGAAATGAAAATCTTAATATATCGCATTTATATACATTTATCACAATTCACCCCTCAGTCCTGCGGACAGCTCTCCTTGAAGAAAGGTCAGCAAGCAAGACGCTTAGATATGGCGCCCATTTAAGGCGTCAACCTCCCCTCCTTTTTTCAAAGAGGGGATTAAGTGGTGGTTTTTACTATCCACCAAAAACCACATTTAAACCGATCAAGTCTTCGCCGGCTTATATCCCTTCATTCCGTAATACACAATCACCAGGAAACAAACCAAAGGAACTGAATAACCCAGTTGAATATCATCATTATTCAAATCGATCACTGTGCCCATAATGTATGGCAAAATTGCCCCGCCTACTATCGCCATGATGATCCACGATGATCCGGCTTTTGTGCCTTCGCCTAAATTGTTTATACCCAAGGCAAAAATGGTTGGAAACATAATGGACATAAAAAAGCCTAATCCGCCTAGAGCGTATACTACGTAAGCTCCGTCGCCCCAAATCGCAACTATGCAAAGGAGTACGGAGATTACTGCATAAAGAGACAACAGAGCCTGAGAGCTTATGAATTTCAATAAAGCTGTACCAACAAAGCGGCCCGCCATAAATAAGAAACCATATACGCCCAGATAATATCCTGCGGTATGCTCATCTAATCCGCCACCTTTTTGGGCCATCCGGATAAAAAAGCTGGTTACACATACCTGTGCGCCGACGTAGAAAAATTGAGCGACTACCGCCCAGGACAGATGTCTGTGCTTCAAAACATCAAAGAAACCACCTTTTGAAGTGGTGTCATCACTTTGCGGTTTCACTTCTGGCACATGCATAAAGTAAAAAAGAATAGCGATTAGAACCAGAACGCTGCCTAAAACTATGTACGGCACTTTTACCGATGCAGCCTCTTCCATCAGATAAGCCATACGGGTAGCATCAGGCATGGCTGCAAGCTGATCTGGTGTGTATTCTTTCCCAGACAAAATAAACATGGTTCCCACTATCGGTGCAACCATTGCAGCCAAACCGTTGAAAGAAGCTGCCAGATTCAGACGAGTGGAAGCGGTTTTGGCATCACCCAGAACTGCCGCATATGGATTGGCCGCTGTCTCGAGGATAGTAAGTCCGCAACCAATGATGAATAATGCCACCAGGAAAATTTCATAAGCCCGCGTATTTGCAGCGGGAACGAATAAAAAAGCCCCTACAGCAAAAACCAGTAATCCTAATACGATACTGCTTTTGTAACCCCATTTTTTTAAAATTGCACCGGCCGGTATAGCCATCAGAAAATAAGCCATAAACACAGCAGTATCTACAAGGGTAGATTGTCTGTTGTTCAGTTGACAAGCTTTCTTCAAATGTGGAATAAGGATAGAGTCAAGGTTGTGCGCCATTCCCCATAAGAAGAATAGAGAACATACCAGAATAAAAGGAACCAGGTACTTATTCCCTGTGTTTTCTGTTCCGGGCTTTGCGGAAACAGATTCTTGATTTGTAGCAAATGCCATTTTTGTCGGTTAGTTTTTAGTTTAGGTTTTATAATTTTCTTTTCACCATCAGTAAATGATCGCATACCAGCACCACATCGCCGTGCTGGTTGATAATTTCTACGTGCTCGGTTACGGTTCCGTACTCGGGCTTCTTTGCGTCGGCTTTCTCTGAGATGGTAATTTCCGAATGAATAGTATCTCCAATAAACACGGGCTTCACAAAACGCAGTCTGTCATAACCTTTTGACATGGCTTCAGGATTTATTTCTGAGGCTGTTAAACCGATCCCGATACTAAAGATCATGGTGCCGTGGGCTATGCGCTGTTTAAATGGCTGCATTTTACACCATTCTGCGTCCATGTGATGCGGAAAGAAATCTCCAGTATGCCCGGCGTGTACCACGAAATCTGTTTCGGTGATAGTGCGGCCAAGAGTAATGCGCTTATCGTTTAAAATATAATCTTCGAAGTATGTTGATTTGAAATACATGTTTTTATTTCTCTTAACTTATTAGGTCGCGTTAGTCATCGGATGACTAACACAATTATTGTTAAACTACGATGAACTGTTAAGTCATCCGATGACTACCCTCTTCCTGCAATTGCTCCGAAACTTTTACTCCGCCTTTATCGCTCGAAATATAGGCGCTCTCAACAACGGCCATCGTATGAATCACGTCTTCTACGCTTGTAGGCAGTACAGTGTCGGTGCATTCTTTATATCGCATCAAGTTAGACATTGTACCTATAAATGCTTCAGGAAACCACGAACCTTCTAGTTCTAAAGTTTTCCATTCGGGCTGTTTGCCTTCTTCGACGATGCAATATTCAAACAGGTCCGGCACCCCGTGCGGATAATCCATCAGCAAACCCATCTTGGCTTTAATCACTCCTTTAGTTCCCTCCCATTTAATAAAACTCTCCTGGTTATGCGGACCGAAATCATGATCATGGTTGGTATTGATTACTGCATGCATCGTATCGCCGTAATCCATTAAAATAGTTGAGCGTGATGAGGATAACTCTTTAGCGGGATGCTTTAATGTTTTAGCATACACACTGCTGGGATCACCGAGAAAAGACCGGATCATGTCTACATAATGGATACTGTGATATTGAATTTCTAATCGTGGGTGTACCATTACATGCGGGAAGAGCTCCCACGGAGTTTTTAGGGTAACGCGCACTTCTAAATCGTATAACTCGCCAATCATTCCATTTTCTACCATATATCTGGCAGCACTAACAAAAGGTGCAAAACGAAGCTGAAAATTAATTGCTGCGACCAGATTCTTTCTTCTGCACACTTCAAGAATCTCTTTTGCCTGCCAGTAATAGTCGCCCATGGGTTTTTGAATCAGCACCGCACTTCCATCGGGCAATTGTTCTAAAGTTTCCACATACTTTTCGGGCATGATGGTAATATCATAAACCGCATTTTCGGGAGCCTTCGCAACAGCTTCCGAAACGCTATCATAAACGTTAGGGATATCGAACTCCTGGGCCAACTTCTCTGCCCGAGAGCGAGTGCGATTAGTTATTCCATACACATAAAAACCAGCTTGCTTATAGGCCGGAAGGTGCGCATCTTTTACAATCCCTCCTGCTCCTATAATGATGATAGGTTGTCGTGTTTCTGGTAACTGAGGTTTATATGGTATTTGCATTATCGTTTACGTGTTGAGTGTTTGAATTTTGTTCTGCGCCCTGCTTAGAATCTCTTCGGCAGGCATATCAGATCGCATTGCAGTTAAAACTGCCTCGTCAATTAGGCTTGCAATCTGGGCCCAGTTACTTTTTTGCGGAAGGGATCTGGCTGTTTTATGCAGCATTTCCAGCTTGTGGTAATAAGGAATCACTTCGTTTACTTCAGCATCTTTCCATGTTGAAATACGACAACCGATTCCCCCTTCCATGGTTAGGAGTTTATCATTTTCCTGGTTTACCGCAAAGCGGACGAAATCGTATGCGGTTTTTTTGTACTTGCTCCCAGAGCCTATCGTATAAAGCCAGTAAACATTTAAGGAGGCCGAATCTTTCCCTTCTGAGTGAGGCAGCGTAGTAATATCTACTTTTCCTTTTACCTTCGATTCTTCGTAAACCTCGCACATCGATGCGAAGCCAAACCAGTTGATCATCATCGCCACCTCGCCTCTGGCGAAGGCTAAGCCAGCCTGAACTGATTCATATTCATCTGACTTTGGGTGAACTGCTGACTTATCATTCACTAGCTGTCTATAAAAGTTCAGGCCCTCAATCGCTTCCCGCGTGAGAACGTTTACCTTACCATCATCGTCTACCAATGAGCCACCTCGGGTCCAAAGTTGCAGACAAAAATCAAAAACGGTGTTGTGTCCGTCGGCCAGGCAAGCGAAAACACTCCCGTACAAATTCCGCTCCGGACGGTGGAAAAATCGTGCTACCTGCTGGAACTCATCCCAGGTAGCAGGTACTTGAAGTGGTTTGCCAAATTGGCTTAAATACGCTTCCTGTTCTTTTAGGTCGTTGAATAAGTCCTTGCGGTAGATAAAGCATTCCGGGCCATCATGAAAAGGCAGACCAACAATATCTTCTCCAAATTGCTGCATCCGTAAAAGTGAGTTACTCCATCCTACCGGATAATTGGCAGGAGGGTTAGCCTCTATATACTGGTTCAGCTTTTCTACCGAGCCGGAAGTGTAAGCTTCGTAAATCCAATCTGTATTGATATGAGCAACATCCCAGCTGCCATTGGCCAGACCTTTATTCACCAGAGTAGCCTCGTGCAGAGGATGCAGATCCATTGGCACAAATTCTGCCTGCAATTTACAGCCCGTATGAGCGCAATATTTCTTCCACAGCTTTTCCATTGCCGACTCGAAAGGGCCGAACTTACGGACTGCTATTCTGAAAAGATTATCTGCTGAGCTCATATTATTTCAAACCTTGTTTAATCGTTTGTGAAGACACCAACCCTGGGGCGGACGCCTCGGCTGGTGTTTTCACCAGCCGAAATTGTTGAATGATCCGTTCATTATCTTCTCCCAGCTTCGGCGATGCTTTAGCTGAACTAAAGATCTCTCCATCAATGCGGATCGGACAACGAGTAGTTTTGTATGTATAACCATCACTCATCTCTACCTCCTGAATCATATTCAATACCTTAAATCCCTCATGGTTCATTAATTGTTCCCAGTTAAGAACATCGGCACACCAGATATCTGCGGGCTCTAAAACAGAAAGCCATTTCTCTGTGGTTCCGGTTTTAAGATGGCTGGCGAGGATTTGTTTAATCTCATCCCGTTTGGTGAAGGCTTCTGATAACTCGGTAAAAGCTTTAAGTCCGTCGCATTGCAATAGATTACCCAACACCGGAATAGAACCCATAGCCAGCGCCAAATGACCGTCGGCTGTTTGATATATCCCGTAAGGTGCGCCTAAATAAGCGTTAGCATTATTGCTTTTGGTTCTTTCAGGAAGTGCGCCGCCATCGTTCAAGAAGGTTGTGATCGTTTCGAACTGAAAGTCTAGCGACGAATCAAGCATGCTTATCTGCACTAAGGCACCCTCGCCGCTGATTCCTTTTTGCACCAGACAAGCTAATACTCCTTGAAGTAAATGTGCCCCGGCAAGCATGTCGACGATAGACAAACCCATTGGTACAGGGCCATTATCAGCGTTTCCACTTAACCAGGTCAGACCTGTAAGAGATTGAAGTAATAAGTCCTGGCCGGGCTTATCTTTCCACTCGCCTTCTGTGCCATAACCAGATATTTCTCCGTAAATCACTCCTGGATTTACAGCACTAACACTTTTATAATCAAAACCCAGCCTTTCCATTACTCCAGGGCGGTAGTTGTGAAGTACCACATCGGCCTTCCGAAGCAAAGTCCATACGCTGTTTGCATCGTCGGTATTCTTCAAATCGGCGGCAAAGCTTTCCTTATTTCTGTTGATGGCATGAAAAACGGAGGACTCGCCATTCATCACCACATTGGATGTATATAAGGTTCTGCAAATATCGCCCGTTTCCGGACGCTCTATTTTTATCACCCTGGCACCCAAATCCGCCATGCGTAAACTTGCCGACGGTCCCGAAAGGAACTGACTAAAATCTACAACCAGGTAATCTTCTAAGGGCTTCATTTAAATATTTTCCAGGTTAAATTCTTGATTTATTAACGTGTTTCCAGCTCCAACTTTCGGTGCTGATTTCGCAGAGTAAAGCCTGGACTCATTTATCTTTATTGGGCTTCGGGTGGTTTTAATCTCGGTGTTTTGCGAGGTTTTGACCGATTGAATCGCTTCAGCCTGTTTAACTGCGTCTTGATGAAACACTTCCTGATAATTAAGCACCCGGGCGCACCACACTCCGGCATGCTCCAGTATATAAATCCACTCTTCTGTGTTTTTTTGTACAATGATCCCTGAAAACAGAACTCCAATTTCATCCCTTTTGTCGAACCATGAAGATGACTCGGCAAAATGTTCTGAAATATCACAGCCAATTGCAGCAGCAATGTTATGAAGATTGCCCATTGCTAAAGCAAGGTAGCCGTCGGCGGTGTGATAAATCCCGTAAGGAGCGCTTAAGTAGGCATGCCCGCTTCCTCTTACTGCACTGCGTTGCGGAAGCCTGGCACCATCATTCAGGTAAGTAGTTAACACTTCGAATTGCAGGTCGAGCGTAGATTCCAAAAGGCTCACCTCAACTAACACTCCCTTTCCTGTCTTTGCTCTTTTTAATAAGGCTGCCAGTAATCCCTGAGCCAGGTGATTGCCACACATGGTATCGGCAACCGATAGCCCGAAGGGAACCGGACCGTCATTTTTTGTTCCTGTTAATTGGGTTAAACCCGAAAGAGATTGTACCAATAAATCCTGGCCGGGTTTGTTTGCCCAGGGACCTTTATCCCCATAACCAGTAACAACACCGTATATGATTTTAGGGTTAATCGCTTTCGCGGATTCGAAGTCAAGACCTATTTTCTCCATCACTCCCGGACGGAAATTATGAGTCATGATATCCGCTTTAGCGATCAATTTTTTTACTCTTTCCAGATCCTCCGGGTTTTTTAAATCGGCAGCATATGATTCCTTATCGCGGTTTATGGTGTGAAATAAAAGGCTATCATTTTCAACAAAAAGGTTCTTAATTGCTAACTGGCGACAGGCCTCTCCTTTTACCGGCCGCTCGATTTTGATAACGCGTGCACCCAGATCAGCAAGTTTTAAACCCGCCAAAGGACCGGCCAGAAACTGGCAAAACTCTAAAACTATAAGTCCTTCTAACGGTCGTTTCATGCCACTTGCAGGTTCCTCGATTTAAGATACAACTCGTTCATTTTATTAAGCACTTCTTTTTCATTGCCACCCTTCATCAGGTAATCGCGAACGATATCGCCTGCATGATCCTGGAAAAACATATGTCCATGATACCTCGGGCGAAGAAAGGCGCGCTGCAAAGCGGGCAGAGTATTCGAAAAATAATTATGAGTTTGGCGATTTACCTCAGCATCCGTCCAGGCGCTGATATGGCCAGGCTGACCGCCATTCTCGAAAAATACGGTTTGCTGGCAGGCCGCAGATGCAACATAATTCACATACTGAACTGCAATATCGATATTACTGGAATTTGATGAAACAGCCAGACCAGTTCCTCCCAAAGTGCTCTTCAAATTTGTCTTTCCGTCGAGCGAAACCATATCATGAAAATGAAGCAGCTTTCTGGCATAACCTCTTCTCGAGTAGTTTGAATACCCGTAAGCAAAGGGGCAGTACGCAATATCATCTGTCCGGGTCATGGCTTCATAAACCTGGATAGGATTCCGGTGAAAATTCTCAGGATCAATATGAGAAGCCAGCTCTCTGAAGAGTTGCAAGGCCTTTATACCCGTTTCATCAGATATTACCGCATCTTCATTCTGACAAGGATCTTCACCCAATGAACAGCAAAACATGTAAAAACTCATCAGCACATCGATAGGAATTCCGGCAAAAGCCACCAATCCTTTACGTGCAAGCGCAAGCAGATCTTCAAACGATGCGGGAAGTTGAAACCCATGTTCATCCAATAAGTCGGGCCTGCTCGAAGCCACCGGAGTAGCAGCATCAATAGCTAATGCCCATTGATGGCCATCGTACGAGTAACTTTCGAACGACCGTCCGACGGTGCTTTGCCGCTGATCCTGGATATAGCCTTTGCTGAGATATTTATCCAAAGGCACAATTGACCTTGTTTTTGCCGCAAAACCAGCCCATGGATGATCGATTACTAACAGATCAAAACGCTGGGCTAGTTCCTGGATAGAAAAGTCGGCAAATTGCTGCAAACTTCTTTTCTCCCATGTAATTTCAACGTTCGGATTTAACTCGGAGAACCGTTGTGCGGTGGCTACCATGGGCACAAATCCACGACTGTGGTTCCAGGTTATTCCTTTTAATATTATTTTCTCAGCCATTTTAAATATTCTTCTTCTTTTCGCTCAGTCTGCCTAAAACTTGATGTTCTTAACCAATTCGCTAACCTCTTTTTTTCCTTTTACGGGATATAAATAAAAGCTGTAATTATATGCTTTAGCCGGAATCTGATAATGTTCTAAAGGCGCTGCAACGTCACTCCAGCTATCGTTTCCTCCTACTCCCATCTGTATTAAATCGATATTCAGGGTGATGAAACCCGCATCTTTTAATTTGTTAGTATGTTTGGCGGTACTGATATTTTCTTCGGTGTATGGCCATGCGCTCATGCTTAACAAACTATCGGCTACTACGAGTAAACCTTCGGTTCTATTCTTATCAGAGAGATACATCCAGCGCACATCTGTACGATTTCCGTTTTCCTGAGGAACGGCGTAAGGCTCCATGAAATCATAAATATTTTGGGAATAAATGGCCGCATCAAAACCATAATTACGGTCGATATAATTCTCAAGAGGACCTTTGCCATACCAGCTGATATTATCGTATCCCCGTGCTATTCCTCCCTGCATCCCAACTTTGGGGATATTAGGCAAACCAGGCTTAACATCCAGTGAGTAATCAACTTTAATAACTCCATCACCATTTACAGTGTAGGTTACAGCTACAGAAGCACTGTCGTTAATCAGCGAATACAGACTTTTTATCTTAATTGTCCCCGGCGTGGTTTGAGCGGCAGAGATATTTTTAAGTTTCAGGTCTGTAGAAAACCACTGTTTCAATTTACGATGCGTTTTCCAGCCGCGCTTATCATTATCAGTTTGCGGACGGGTAAAATCGGGAAGCAGTGGAGCGAAAATTTGTTCCTTTCCGTTTAATTTGAAGGAGGTTAAAGCTCCCTTTGTCTTGTCGATGGATACGCTAAAGTTCTTGCCGTTTAGCTGATAAGCAGATGCAGTTTCATTCAACACGATTGAAGGATAAGGAGCACGTTTAATCATCCTCGGCTCGACCAGGCCGGTTAAAGCAAACTGGTTGGAAGCCACTTCAAACCCTTTAGGCGCCCAGGCTTCATCCGCTGATAAAGTAAAGTGTATATCGGCGAGGTACTCTGAGCCTGGCTTTATTTTGGGAAGATATTTGGCAATACTTAGAGTTGTTTCTTTTCCTGCCGAGAGGTCGATTTTTGGAAGATTCTTGTTAACAACGATTCTACCGTCTTCGCGCACGATCAGGTTTACATTATAATTAGCCAAAGACTTAACGGAATGGCGATTAGTTATTTTGATCAGGCCTTTTGCTGCATCAACTAACTCGGATTGTGCGCCCTGGTAAACGCGCTTCGATTCAAACATCGGTGCTTTTGGTCGTCCATCGGATGCTACAACGCCTTTTATCGTAAAGTTGTCGAAATATTTTTCGCCAAAATCACCACCGTAGGCGTAAAATTCAACTCCTGCACTGTCTTTTTTCAATAAGCCCTGATCTTTAAATTCCCAGATGGCACCGCCAATAATCCTGGGCGTACTGCGGAAAATATCCCAGAAATCTTTCATATTTCCTACAGAATTTCCCATCGCATGAGCGTACTCAAGAAAAAAGATTGGGCGCTTATCGTTATTATTCTGTTCTACCATCAACTTGGGCGTGTACGTGCTTGGGTACATCCGGCTCACGATATCTACATAATAAGAATCCTGAGGGTTTTGAATACGATGTGAGTGATCGTTTGATTTAAGATAACGCGGGTCTGAAGGGTCAATATACCCCTCAAGTCGCGGGTTACCCATTGCTGGTTCGTATTGAACCGGACGGGTGATATCAAAATCATGAATCCATTCGGCCATAGCCGCGTGATTTGGGCCGCGACCTGCCTCATTCCCTAAGCTCCAGATAATGATGCTTGGATGGTTCTTATCACGCATTACCATGCGATTGCTGCGCTCAAGATAAGCGGCCGTCCATTGCGGATCGTTGCTCAATTTGCCACCCAGACCGTGGGTTTCGAGGTTCGCTTCGTCAATAACCAGGATTCCGTATTCATCGCACAGATCGTATAAATACGGATCCATTGGATAGTGGCTGGTGCGGATGCTGTTGAAGTTGAAACGTTTTATGGTGCGTACATCTTCCAGAATATCCTCGCGGCTCAGTGCTTTTCCTTTAATGGGATGATGATCTGGGCGATTAACTCCGTACAGGTAAGTTACTTTTCCGTTAATGAGTAGTTTACTATCGGTCTTGGAAAATTCAATGCTTCTAAACCCAACCTTACAACTTTTTGCTTCGAGCACATTTCCGGTACTATCCTGTAAAGAAAGAACGAGTGTGTATAAGTTTGGCTCCTCATCACTCCACTTAGCAGGATTTTTCACCGTCGTTTCAAGCAAGCCAAACTTCACGTTATCCAATCTTGGATAAATTTCATTAATGATGCTTTCTGCAGTTCGTTCCAAAGGCTTCTGAAAAACAGGCTTCCCATTTTTATCAAATAACTGAGCCCGAACATTATAACCCTTCACCTCTTTGCCGGTTAAATTTTCAATTCTAGGACGAATGCTGAAAACAGCATCTTTATATTCTTTATCCAACTTTGCCTGCCAATGAAAATCTGCTATCCTAAGCTTTGGTTCTGCCAGCAAGAGAACTTCTCTTTGAATTCCGCTTAAGCGCCAGTGATCCTGATCTTCGAGGAAACTGCCATCGCTCCAGCGGATAACCTGTACAGAAACAATATTTTCACCAGCCTGCAGATAAGGCGTTACGTTAAACTCGGATGCAAGAAAACTATCTTCCGCATAGCCCAGAAATTTTCCGTTGACCCACACTTTGTAAGCAGAGCTCACTCCGCCAAAATGGAGAGTTACGTTCATGTTTTTCCAGTTATCGGGAATGGTGAATGTTCTTTGATAAGATCCGACGCCGTTATAATCCTGAGGAACATAAGGCGGATTTACGGGGCGGAACGGATAAACAGCGCTTTTATAGATTGGCTTGTCGTATCCTTTCATCTCCCAATTACTTGGGACTTCTATTTTTTTCCATCCGCTAACGCGACTTTTATAAAAGTCTTTAGGAGCATCTGACGGCTTTATTGCAAAAGAAAAATCCCATTCGCCATTTAAGGAAATCATTCTCGCAGACTTGGTACGATCGCCTTTCAAGGCTTCCGTAACGGAGGAAAATGAGTAAGCCGTAGCACGCGATGGTTCGCGATTGATGCCGCTAACAAGAGGATCTTCCCAGGGCTCGCGGTTGTATATTGTAGGAACCACGGGAACAGCAGCGGGAGTTTTATCTACGAGTTGCGCACTCGCGTGAATGCTAAAAAGAAAAAATATCGCAATGGATATAAATACTTTCATCTAATGAGGTTTGTGTATATGAAACGCTCAATAAATCAATAACCTACATGTGTTAGTTGATTTATTGACTTTGAGCTCAGGCTTGTACACAAATATATATGATGACGAAACTCTATCTTTATATCATGTTCTCATTGTATTATAGAATATTGCCCTCCACAGCCTAAAAAAGCCGGACATGATGTTTAAATATTATCAGAACAGTGCGATTGCTTGATGATTGCCATGAACTTGGCTATTAGAAATATTATAGAACTCGGGCCGCGCGGGTCGCTCCACAGATAGTAAATCGTTACGCGAAAGTACCGGGCCAGGCTTTTTTAAACCTCAACACTTAATCTTAAGTGTTTCCCAAACCCCTCGCGAATGATTCTCATTAAAGTAGAAAGTCTGATATCGCTTGCATTATTTTCAATCCGTGAAATATAGGTCTTAGTTGTA
Organism: Paradesertivirga mongoliensis; assembly: GCF_024436395.1. Lineage (GTDB taxonomy): Bacteria > Bacteroidota > Bacteroidia > Sphingobacteriales > Sphingobacteriaceae > Paradesertivirga > Paradesertivirga mongoliensis. The sequence continues at coordinate 552,885 of NZ_JAFMZO010000004.1, forward strand.
CCACATTTCTCTGCCAACTGCTCTTGAGTAAGCCCTTGCTCCTTGCGAAGTTCTTGAATCATTACACCCAGTTTAAACGCTTCAAATTCTTGTTCAAACTGTTCTCTCTTAGTTGTACCCGGTTTTCCGTACTGCTCATCCAAATGATCAGCAAAAGAGGTCAAATTTTTACTTGTCTTTTTCATCGAAGTACTCCTTTTTAAGTTTTTCTGCCAATTCCAATTCGTTTTTTGGGGTCTTCTGCGATTTCTTCTGAAACCCATTAACCAACACTATCAATTGTCCTTTATCAAAGAAGCAGAAAACCCGGTAGATATCTGATCCTACTTCAACTCTGATCTCAAAAAGTCCCGAAGAACCTTCCAGGTGCTTGAAATATTTAACGGGCACCCGCTCCAGCGTTGCTATCAATTTCAAAGTCCAATTGAACTTCTTTCTGACATCGGGTTTTAGGCCTTCAAAGAAGTCGAGATAATAATGTTTATAATAGAAAATGTTGCGAATAACTTTTTCGACCACGAACAAAGTTACCTAAACAGTGAACAAGTTGCAAATAGAAAATACTCCGAAGAATCTGGTTTTGAGCTTCGAGAGATAGCAAGATCGCTTATACCTCCACCAAAAATTCATCCTTAAAACCAAATCCCCAACCAGGCCGGTTGTGGGGGCTCGCCATACCATTTCTTATCTCGATAGGATAATTGATTAAGGGGTCTATCCAATCGAAAGACTCTGCACCGGCTCCGTTAGGAATGGTGCAGAGTAAAGGAATGTCGTAATCTTTATAATAATGCGGTAAAACGGGAATGTTAAAGCTTCCTGCCAGCGCCGCACTATTGCGCCAAGCCTCTACGCCCCCCAATCGTAAAATATCGGGTTGCCAGATATCTATAGCATTACGAACAAGTAATTCCCGCAAAGGAAGCGTTGAATATTCTCTTTCGCCCATGGCCAGAGAAATTCCCGCCTGCGTTCTTAACAATTGATATCCTGCGAAATCGGTATGATCAATAGGTTCTTCAAACCAGTTTATGTTCAGATCGCGGGCTGCCCGCGCCAGTTGTAAAGCTGCCGGTACCTGCATTCCCTGGTTGGCATCCATCATAATATTGATGTCATTCCCAACCGCTTCGCGAACCAGCTTAAGTCGTTCCAGATCTTCTTTCCAATCCGGTTTGCCGACCTTGATCTTCACCGCTTTAAACCCACGCGATTTGTAATTACTTACTTCATCAATCAGCTCTTCAACGGTATAGGAGATCCAGCCTCCACTTCCATAGATAGGAATTTCGGTACGTGATGAGCCAAGCACTTTCCAGATTGGTTGCTGTAATGTTTTGCACCAGGCATCCCACATGGCGATATTGTAGGCCGCTTGCGCCCAGCGGTTTATTCCTTCTAATCCGAAGTATTCGTTTGCATGATTAATCTTTTCAAAAACTTTAACGGTATCATATACTTGTTCACCCAGAACCATTTTACCAACATCTTTCAAAGCCCCGGCAATTGCCTGGGGACTGTATTGAAAGCTAAGCAGATAAGATTCGCCAACAACTCCATTATCCAGACGAATACGCAAAACCATAAACGAAATTTCGGTTAAGGTATGGGTAGCATCCGAAATAGGCTTGTCTAACTTTGATTTAGCTGAAAAAATGGAGTAGTTCTTTATTATACTCATTACAAGCTGTACTTTACCGTATATTCTTTCCCTTTCAGGATTTGAATTTCATAAACACCATTACCCAAAGCCTGAACTTTTGCACCTTTCACACTGGGTTTCGATTTGCTTTTTAAACGCAGTGTGCCTGTTCCTATCGGCGATTTTACTTTCACTTCCGACGTGCTGGCGTAAACAGAAATCTCACCGTTTGGAGTTGGAACTTTTCCTTCCATCCATTTTAAACCGCCTAAATTTGGTTCAATCGCCCATGTTTCATAACCTGGAGACAATGGTTTAACTCCTAAATAATACTTTCCTAATAAGTAGATCGGACTTGCTCCCCAAGCGTGGCAAAGGCTTTTTCCATAAGGACGACCATACATCGTTAAATGCTCTGTCCCTTTTTTATTCGGATTGTATTCTTCCCAGAAAGATGTTGCGCCCTCATTGAGCATTCCGCCCCAATAATCTTTCATTTCTTTTAGAACATAATCCTGTTCGCCCATAGCACACAAGGCTTCCAACTCGTAAAAACGCATATAGGGCGTTGTGATTTGAAGAACATCTTTATTCAGCAACACCTTATTTTTTACACTTTGTTTTTGCTCTTCAGTAAAATAATTGAAAAAAATACCGAACATATTAGCGTATCTGGTTACAATATCCTGCATTTTACCGTCGATACGTTGGTGCTTCATCACGTTTTCTTTCTTATCCCAAAAAACATCGAATAATTTTGTTTTTAAATCAGAAGCTAATTTTTGATATTCTTTCTGGTCATCCTTTTCACCTGCAATTTCAGCACTAACTGCCATAGCTTCTAAACTTCTCGCTAAAAGCATTTGCTCAAAACTAACCTCTCCGGTTTTTGGTAATCCATTCGCCCAGTCAATAAAAACCCAATCACCTTCTAATGGTTCCAGGAATCCGTTTTTGTTTCTTCTTCCTAAGCAGAAATCCATCAATGATTTCATTCGCGGATAAAAAGTTTTGATAAATTTAGTATCGCCCGTGTGTAAATAGTAATCGTAAACGCCTACAAACCAATACAGCGAATAATCCATTATGATATTTACATGGGCCGTTACAGGATCTTTTCCGCGAAGAGCTGCCATTGTCCGTTCTACAGAAGGCGAATCAAAGAATAAATAATAATTCATTAAATAACTTTGATAAGCATCGCCAGACCAAACCCAACGGTCGCGTTTGATTCCGTCTATAAAAAATTCGCGGGACGTTAAATGCATCGTGTAAGCCGACACATCCCAAATTTTATTCAATTCCTGGTCTGAAGATTTGAATGCCCCACGATACTCTAATGGCAAATATTCATAAAGCATCGAAATAGAATCATACTTCACCGATGCATCTGCTACTACCTGAACATAGCGGAAGGCTTTCGATCCATCATGTGTGTAAGTTTCAGGCTGGTTTCCATCAAAAGATAAATGGTCTAGTGTTTCACATCTGGCCGTATCCATGGCTTCCTCACGGGATTCACCATAGTAAAGTGCTACTCTACCTTTTCCTTTTAAACCGTGAATTTTAATGTAGCCAAAAGTTTCTTTGCCAAAATCCACCAACTGACCAGCTGCTGTTTTTTCTGTTTTTTTGGCATTCCAGGGTGTAGTTGTTAGTTTAAATTCTGAAGGTTTATTTACTGGCGTATCAAAATTCCAGGAACCAACAGGCACCCACGGTGTACCGGATTGTTGTGCTTTCCCATTTTCATCAATCCAAAGTTTATCTTCATTGGTCACCTTCCAGGAGGCATCAGATTTGACATAGTTACCAGCAATATAAATCGCCGGCAGCACTTCCTGATTATAAACTTTAAAGGAAATTTTGTGTTTCCCGGCAGGAACTGTTATTGATTTTGGCTGTCCATAAATCTGGACCCCATCCAAAAGTAATTGAAAAGGTCCTTCTGAGTAGATTTTCACCTGATCTGGTTTTGGAATATCTACTTCTGTTTGAAAGGTTACCAAGGCATAAGGACTGTAATATTGCCAAAGCGGTGGAAATACCGCTTCGCGTTCTGTACGCCTTACCTGCATTTTATTGCTTAACCAAACTTCGAAATCACCGGGATACCAGATCCATGTGGCTTTTGATTGAGCTGAAGCCATATCAGGAAGTAAGACTCCGATTGACAGGACTAAAAGTAGTTTGGATAATATAGATTTTAAGTTCATCATAAACTGTATTTAATACTTTTTTCTCGTTGCTGTAAACGTCAGAGCTTTTGACTTTTAAATTTGAATTTCTAGTGCCCGTTAAAGAACACATACAATCCAACCATCACCACTATGAGTAATATCCAAAGAATCCAGACATCTTTCGATGGCTTTGCCAGATTGGTATAATCCAGGATATTGCGTTCATTGCTGGCAGCATTTTTATCGAATATTGTAATCAGGAAAGCCAACGTCGCCAGCAATACAAAAATGTAGAATGAAAGCTGGAGGAAATGCGGCCATGCCGGGTATTCTGCAGACGGAAAAACCCATAGGTATAACACTCCAATTCCCAGGCTGATTACTGTTCCGGCTGTCAATGTGAAATTGGCGGCTCTGGTGGTCGTCCGCTTCCAAAGCACTCCGAAAAGGAATACTACAGACATTGGAGGAGCTATAAAGCCCAGTACCGACTGAAAAACGTCGAATAAGTTAAGGCCCTTGATGCTGTCGATGGCGAGGGTGATAAAAATCGCGATTAATGCCCCAGCTATGTTTACGAACCGGCCAATCCTTACAATTTCGGCAGGACTAGCATCGGGCTTATGATTCTTTACATAAATATCCATCGTAAAAACGGTACTTAAAGAATTCAAGGCAGAGCCGATGGTGCTGATCAGTGCGGCGATCAAAACTACTACGATTAAGCCGATCATCCCGGTAGGGAAAAGCCCTGTAACCATAGTTATATAAGCTTCATCCGGACTTTTTAAATTGGGATAAAGCACAGCACATATTATCCCCGGAAGGATAAACAAAGGAACATCCAAGATTTTTAACCAGCCTATAAAGTTCACACCAAGTTGACCTTGCTTTAAGGTTTTTGCGCCAAGTACCGACTGAACCATTGACTGGTCGGTACACCAGAACCAGACGCCCATTACCGGATAACCTAAAACGATCGCAAGCCATGGATAATTTTTATCGTCGGCAGGCAGTAAGAGGTTCCAGAATTCCCCGGGCGTATTATTGTACACTTCCATCACCCCGCCCGCTTTCATAAAACCGAAAACCGTAAGCAACAGCGAAACGGCAATGAGCAGCAGCATCTGAAAGACGTTGGTGTAAGCGATAGCCTTTAATCCTCCCGCAATAGAAAAACAAGCAGCCAAAAGTACCATGCTGATCACTGACAGCCACATTGGAAAGCCGAGAAGCTGCTGGATCAATATTCCTCCTGCAAACAAAGTAAGGGCTAACCAGGATATTAATATGGTGATTAACGTGTACCAGGCAAGGATATTCCTTGTGGAGTCGCCAAAGCGTTTACCCATAAATTCGGGCAAAGTCTGAACCCGGGCATGTAAATATCTCGGCGCGAAAACTACAGCCAGCAGAAAGATGAATACGAAGGCATACCATGCAAAATTCCCAGCTACGATACCCGTTGTATAGCCAATACTTGCCGATGCAATCAACATCGAAGGCCCTACATTGGTTCCCCACATATTTAAACCAATACTCGCCCATCCCAGCGAGTTACCGGCAAGGAAAAGGTTTTCGTTTTGCTTTTTATCTTTGACAAAGCTCACCCAGTAGCCGATAGCCAGTAAAATCAAAAGATACCCGACAATGATAGTGTAATCGAGTGGCTGTAATAAGTTATTCAGGTCTTTCATTTATTGGTTAGGTTTTTATTTGCTCCTATTTAAGAAGTTCTTTAGATATATTGAAACTCGATAATATGTCCGCAATTTTAACGGGCAAACCTGTTTCCAGTGATTTATCCATGGCCTGTAGTAAAGCAATGGTTCCAATTCCCTCTTTCAGATCGGGATAGGCCGTAAAATTTTCATTAATGCTATCGGCAAAGTAATCCAGGTAATTTTGGTATTCGCCCGCATGATGACTTTGTCCCTCGAAACGGAAATAATGTTTCATCACGTCATCTCCCCAACGAACTACTCTTTCTTCGCCCGTCTTATCGGTAACTGAATATCTCAATTCATGGTAATCTGCCTGCGAAGCGCCTTCAGTACATCTCAATATCACACTCATGCCACTATCTCGGCTTGCCGGTTGGGTGGGCCCGGTATATGCGCCGCTAACCCGGGCGATGCGACCATCACTAGCTTTGAAAATAAAATGCATGGTATCGTGATTCTTCAAGCCCTCTTTAGCGCCGTTCGCACTTAACATTCCGTATCCCATCACTTCTTCGATATTGGGCAGATACCATCTTATAAAATCGGCAGGATGACTTAATCCACCATATAACCATTTAAACGATTGCTTTAATGCCCAGCCTTTTTTTAAGAACCAACGATGATCTGCATGGTAATGACTTTCAATGGTAATTAAATCGCCTAACAATCCGGCTTCAAAGTCTTTTCGCTGACGTTTTGCCGGCTCGAAGAAGCGTGAACTTTGGCCTACGAAAACTCTCTTTCCTGATTTCTCTGCAACTTTGAGCAGATCGTTGGCATCCGATAAATCGTCTATGAATGGCTTTGTACACACCACGTGCTTATTGTGCAGCAAAGCTTGCTTCACATGTTCAGCATGAAGGTGATCCGGAGTATAGATCGCGATAACATCAATTTCTTTGTCATCAAGCATATCCTGATAGCTGGTAGTGTAATGTTGAAAGTCGAATTCCTTCGCCCGTTGTTTACACATTTCCTCGTTTGCATCGCAAATGGTTTTTAATTCCCACTTTTCGCTCGTAAGAGCAGCAGATATTGTGCTGCGGCCTTCTCCAAGGCCTAATATTCCTAATTTTAGAACCTCACCCGCCTTTACGCTCTTGGCTGGCCCGCCCTCTCCTGAAGGAGAGGAGTTTAATTGTGTTAGCATAGTTTAAACGTCATCCGCCTGTGCTCTTTGCCAAACCCCCTCCTTAAGGAGAGAGTTTTTATGGATAAGCCTGACGGTTAATATATTTTTTAAATCTGTTTTCGAACTTTGTTGGGCTTTTTGACCTCACCCGCCGGCTTGTTTTTAGTCGCACCTCTCCCTTACTCTTTAGCTTCAGCTACTCGCTATTCCCTTTCACCTTTCAGCTTTTACCTTTCACCTCACTTTACCTTCCCCAGAAACACCCAGGTTTCCCCTGGTTTCGTCCCCTCAATTCCCTGCTGGTATTTTTGCATTAACTTGTTCCATTCGTCTACCCGCGGATTATTCTGAGTTGTTCTCGGATTGAGTTCGTCCAGTGTCTTTCCTTTCGGGATGCTGATAATGAGCATTAGCTGGCCCGCATTTTTGAATACCTGCAATTGCTGAAACTCTGCATTACAGAAACCTTTGGCTACTTCCGGCCACTGTTTAAACTGAGTAGCGTGATAATCGAGGTATTCTTTTTGCATCAAAGAATCCTTAACAAGATCAGCAGTAAGTATAATGTTCTCCCAATCCTTCACAAGCGTCGCACCGGGGCAATGTCTTTTTCGGTTGAACTCGTATAGCGGTGCATTATATATTTTCACATAGCTGCCCGGGTATTTGACAAGAAGTTCCTCTCGCATCCTTTCAGGATCTTGAATGGCACCATACGCTACCGTGTGGTTATTCCATTGATAGATACTTTCGCCGGGGAGCCCGTGTTTTCGCGCAATCTCGGCCATCGCTGCAATATCATGCTTCGTACCTGATGAGCCCACTAATTCCACAACCTTTGTCTTTTCAGAACGATTGATTTCCCTGTCGGACGAAACTGGTGCCCTTTCCTTCAGTAAATACCTGTACGGGGCCTGTAATCCCGCTTTGAACCGGATACTATCTGCCACCTGCGGGCCGTTATTCTCCCACACATTACCCGGGCCATTGGCGTTCCGCAGGTATTTATCGGATGGAGTCCAGTTATTTTTAACAGTAAAAAATGAAGACCCTTCATCCGTATACAAATAGAACCAATGATTCGGATCATGCACATAAGGTGCTTTGTAAATACTGTCGATATGATTCTCTACAATGAATGAAGCGGGCTGCGCAGAAAGCGTATAAATCGACGACACATCATACATATGCTTGGCGTAGCGATGGATTTTATTTGCAGCTATCCGGTTGTTACGCATGGTGTTCACAGTACGCGACCATCCCCAGCCCATCGAAATTCCGGTATAGGAAACTTCGGAAATATCGTTATGTTCAATCCGGATACCTTTTACATATCCGGCGCTGATCCCGATTGATCCCCAGTCTTCGTTCGTTACATCGGTAACCAGATTATTGCTTACGAGGACGTTTGTGCAAACATCACGCTCATCTTGCGGATTGTAAGGAACGTGGACTTCATGTGCTTCATCCGAATAAACACCTACATGTATTCCGGTTCCACCGATATCTTTAAATAAGTTTCCTTTGATCTGGTCATTGTGGGCACCTCGTTTATAATCGAGTCCGGTAGAAGCCAGATGCTCGAAACGACATCCTTCAAAACCGGTAGAGTTCGTAAAAGTTACCTCAACAGCAGCAGCGGGCCGCCCCACCCAAGCCTGATTTTCCATACCGGCCTTATCTGGGGTTCCAGGAATCTTGAGTTTATAAGCATCGAGCATATACATGCCCGACTGATGAGGGACATGTCCTTCTTTTGATGGCCGCAACCAGGTGGAATGCTGAAAAGACAAGCCTTTAAAAAAAACATAAGATACCGGTCTGTCTATCGTTCCCTGGATTTTTACAAGCGTTTCTAAAAAAGGTACAGTAACGGTAGCGGTACTTAAGTTTTCGTTGGTTCTTGGCCAATAGTAGATTTTACGGTTCTTTTTGTCGAGATACCATTCGCCGAGCTCGTTGAGGAATTCAATAGCGTTGGAGAGGAAAAAAGCGGAGTTTCCTGTAGTCTTCGAAATCCATGGAGCTGGCCATGGATGTTCGGACTGAACCCGACTTTCCGGCTGATAAAAGGAAAGCTTTGCGCTGTCGCCGCGCGCCTCGATCGATTTTATCCTTAAGTTGGCGATGGCCCACCATTGATGGATGAGCATCTCAATTCCTTTCGCTTTACTCACATCAACAAGTGGCCTGGGTATCCAACAGGTTTCCTCTTTATGATTCCAGGATAAAATGCGGTTCATCGTACCGATCTTAACATCCCGGGAACGGATAGCCTTATTATTATCGACCCAAAGCTGTCTGAAATCAAGAATATCATCGCCAATTACCGGCGCATCTGCAACCCATACTTTGCCCTGCGCTTCAGCGGGCAATCCAGCGACAGTAGCAGCTCTTTGCCATCCTCTAACAGTTATCCCTCCACTTAAAACGGGGCTTTCACCGGGCGCGGCCTTAAAAGTCGTGGGACTTTCTGCGGTGCCGGAATCTTCCGGTCTGACGAATAAAGGTTCGGACAGTGAATAGACCCCTCCCCGAAGGATAATGGAAATCCCACCTTTTATGGAAGGATCGTGCAGGCGTCGAAGCTCCCTGGCTTTTCTCAGGGCCAGGCCGATATCAGCAAGGGGCTTATCTTTCGCTCCCGAATTAGTATTGTTTCCCTTCGGCGATACCCAGATATCAGCTGCAGCAGCGTCAACCATCAGGGCCAATAAACAAAATACCAGGCCGCGCCTGACGATATAAATGATCTTATTTCTTATCACAATGAAGCTCGCAAATTAACAGTAAACGGCAATTCTACTTTTTCCCGGTAGTCTCTTGCTATCATTTCGGCAGCTAAAACACCCATATGTTTATAGTCGGTCGAAATAGTGGTGATTCCACTGAGTATAAATTTCTTAATCGGTGTTTCATTGTAAGAAATAATACCGATATCAGTTCCGACTTTAAACCCGGTTCCAGAAACATCTTCAATTAAACCCACAAGGTCCTTCTCTGTCAAGCAGATATAGACCACGCCAGGCTGAAGTTCGTCATCGTCAAAACTGTGAATGACGTCTCTATCGAAGGCGTATTGAAGACAAAATGAATCAAAACCTTCAATGATATCGGTTGGGTAATAACTGTCTTTAGGAAAAACCAGTTTGATGGTATGGTATTTACTGAGCTGATACACGGCTTGCTCAAGAGCCTTATAAATGTCTTTTTTAAAATTTTCATAGACACAGCCGTATCTTCCCTTTACACCTGGAAGGGCTTTATCGAGCAGGATAAGTTTTTCTTTAGGAATAGTGTCGATCAATCGCTCTGCTTCATCTGAATTATCAAGAAAATGAGGCACTATGGCGTAATGAGAATAATCGTCTTTTTGAGCCAGTAAACGTTTAAAAAGCTTAAAATCGTTATTATAAATATAGAAATCAATCGAGACATGTGCACCCAGACTGGCGACGAAAGAGTCATAAAAAACCTTTTTTTCGTCGCTGATCTTATTCATCAGAAGACAAATCTTAAGCTCGTGCTTTATCTCAATGTTGTTAATGAAATGTCCTTTTCCCGGAACTGCATTTAAGACCCCAAGTTGTTGCAAATATTTATATCCTTTATCGGCAGTCTCGCGGGATATTTCCAGATTAAAAGTGAGCTCGTTCAGCGACGGCAGCATCATGTTCTTCGGAATTTTCCCTGACTCAATCCCCTCTAAAATTGAATGAGCCAATTGCAGATACTTCGGCGTGGCCGAATGCATATCGACCTTGATATTATCAAAAAACTTGGTGTGAGTTGCAGTTGCATAGGATGACTTCATAATCACTTGGTTTTAATAGTTATTGACATGGGCCGCAAACCCTCGGATGTTGCCTGCAGCCTAATTTTTCCAGATTTCTCTTTGGATTGAATTATCGCCAAACACTTTCCATTGTATGCCATGCGATATGGCGCCTTGAACGACTCCATACTTGCCTGGTAACCATTATCCACCCCGGCGATAAAGCCATCACCTTTTATATTGAATTTTATAAGATTATTTGCGTTAGGGACAAGATTTCCATCTTTATCCAGCACTCTAACTGACACGAACGAAAGATCTTCTCCATCTGACCTGATCTTTTTTCTGTCGGCTGTTAGTTCGATCCTGGCTGGTTTACCCGCAGTTTTTATTTCGCGGCTTAAAACGATTTTTCCATCCTTACGTGAGACAGCTTTTAAGGTGCCGGGCTGGAAAGGAATCCGCCACATAATATGGATCTGATCGCCTTCTTTTCGCTTTACACCAAGCGATTTGCCGTTTAAAAACAATTCAACTTCGTCAGCATTGTTGTAATATGCCCACACATCAACTGTTTTGCCTGCTTCCCAGTTCCAGTGAGGAAATATATGAAGACCCGGTTTGTCGGTCCACTCGCTTTGATACATGTAATATACATCTTTCGGAAAGCCGGCTAAGTCAATAATGCCATAATACGAACTTCGGGCAGGGTAAGGATACGGATGAGGTTCGCCCAGATAGTCGAATCCCGACCATACGAACAAGCCGGCCATGTGCGGCAATTTTTTAACTACGTTCCAGACCGTTTCATGCGGGGATCCCCAGTACGCGTATGAATTGTCGTAGGCAGAGGCCGTGAAGTCTGCGTTGCCTTCCGTAAATTTTGTTTTCCCGTCTTTTGGCCAGATTCGCATACTATCAGATGGCATCTCGTAATGTCCGCGTGTTTGCAATGCTGAGGCAGTTTCTCCTGATATGAATTTTTGTCCCGGGAAGCGATTCGGCAAATCGGCATAATCAGCGTGCTTGTAGTTGAAAGACAAAACATCTAAGGCACCAGATTGGTAGATCATGTTCTTTTCTGGAATAGTTTCGGTAAGTGCGGAGGTTACAGGACGGGTTGGATCTAAGCGTTTCACATATCCTACCAGGTCTTTTGCTATAGCAATTCCAGTACTATCAAACTGCTCCCGAATCTCATTACCAATGCTCCAGAGGATAATTGAAGGATGGTTCCTGTCTCGTTTTACCATGTCTTCTATGTCTCTTTGCGACCACTCGGCAAAATCCAGATGATAGTCTTTGGCATTTTTCTTTTTCTTCCACATGTCAAACGCTTCGTCCATTACCAGGAAACCCATTTTGTCGCATAAATCTAGTAATTCTGGCGCCGGTGGGTTATGAGCTGTCCGGAGAGCGTTGCATCCCATTGCCTTTAGCATTTCCAACTGTCGCTCGGCTGCACGGACGTTAAACGCCGCTCCAAGAGCACCAAGATCATGATGATTATTTACACCCAGAAGTTTTAATGGCTTCCCGTTAAGGTAAAATCCTGTTGCAGATTCGAACTTAAAATAACGGATGCCGAAAGTTGTCTGGTAGGTATCGATTACCTTATCGTCGCTAAAAATGGTTGTTATAGCTTTGTACAAATGCGGATTTTCAACATCCCAAAGCTGGGGATTGGAAATTTGAAGTTCCTGAGAAATCTCGGTATTTGTACCTCCAAGCGAAGTATTTTTGGAATCAACCGATCCAACCACTTTTCCTTTGGGATCATAAATTATTGTCCGTATATCCGCTGTTGCGCCTGGTGACTTAAAATTTGAAACCGTTGTTTTGATACTCACCGTTGCAGATTCGGCACTTATTTTAGGGGTTGTGATAAACGTTCCCCAATGAGCAACGGCTATAACATCTTTTGTCTCGAGCCATACATTTCTGTAAATCCCTGAGCCGGAATACCAGCGTGAAGCGGGTTGTTCCGAATTATTTACCCGCACCGCGATCACGTTCGCTTCGCCGAATTTTAAATGTGGATTAAGGTTATACTGGAATGAAATATATCCATTTGGCCGTTTGCCTAGAGATTTTCCATTAAGCCAAACCTCGCTATCGCGATGTACGCCGTCGAATTCAATGAGTATATTTTTACCTGCAGAAGAAGCCGGCACTATGAAGGTCTTACGATACCATGCGATACCTGTTGGCAAAGCTCCACCCTGATTAGTTGCAGGATTTTTCACATCAAACGAGCCTTCAATACTCCAATCGTGCGGAAGACTCAATTCACGCCAGCCCGAATCGTTGAAATTTTTTTCCTGAGCTTGTTTTACATCCCCCAGTGCAAATCTCCATCCTTTGTTAAAGTTCTCCCTGCTAACTGGCTGTCCGACAACTGCTATGCTGGCAAATAAGGCTAGTATAATAAATGTGGATTTTAGTCTTATAGCGAGCATATTATTTAGTTGAGTTCACGAAATTGATCTTACTTTTTCCAAGGTCTTTAGAAGTAGCTACAGCTATACCCCGTTGTTCTTTTTTATTCACTGCACAATAGAAATGGTAAACAACACCTTTATGTTTTACTACAAAGGATTTATGAGCATATAACTCGTCATAGGGCTCGGACGACTGAACAAGGTTCTCCCCTGTCCAATCGGTCCAATTAACCATATCTTTAGAAGCGGCAAAACGGTTGAATGCTCCCTTTCTATCTTGCCAGAACGCGCCAAAATAGAACATCACCCAGTTATCGCCCATCTTTTGTACTACCGCATCTCCGGTTATTCCAACAGGATGATGAACCACAGGCTCGGGGTTAAAACGCTTCCAGTTGACCATGTCGTCCGAAACGGCCATACCAATCCGCTCGAACCAACGGGTTTTAATATTATTCTTGGCCGAATCGCCGTTGGCGTTATAATACATTACGAAGGGGTGCCCGGTGGTTTTTCCCTTATCCCAAACTACGCTGCTCTTAAACAGCTTGCGATTTTCCCACCAGCGCACGTCAGCATCTTTCGAAGTGAAGATGGGTTTTTCGAATCTCTTCCATTCGTGCGGGATCGAAGGATCGACAGTGGTATAGGCCATTCCGATGCTTAAATCTCCGGCTTCATAGCCCTTAACTGCCCCGCCAAAATACGACATCCAGTATTTTCCTTTATACTTCTTCAACTTATAATTTCCGCCCCATTTATTGTTCTGCAGTGCGATGTAACCGGCACGCTGTGAGCCATCCCATTTTGTTGTATCGCCGAACGACATTACCCGGCCAAGTGTTTGCCAGTTTAAGAGATCTTTACTTTTAGAAAGCCAGGTTTCATAACCGCGGCCATCAAAAATCACGTAAGTCATGTACCAGTTTTTCCCTTTGCGGAAAACACTGGGGCAATCCATCTTTTTAGAATCATCGGAAGGCACAATTATAAGCCCGTACTTATGTGGCGTTTTAACCTCATTATAAATCTTCTCCATCTCAACCTGAGACACTGTATCTTTTTGCTGTGCAAAAGCAGTGTAACAAGATGCAAGGAATAAAATACCTGTAATATATCTCATTATTCGTGTGTGCTATTTATTCAATACTGTAAACCGGTAATTTCCCGAACCCACCTTAATGATTGCTCTTCCTTCTTTATATCCAATCTGCTTCAAGTTCGCAGAATTTAATTTTGCCAAATCGGCTACTCCTTCCTTGATCCTGCTGGATTGCTGTGCAGGAAGATAGACCGTGGCGGTAGTATTTGCCGGAATTTGAACATCCAGCTCAAATCCATCAGCTGTATTCCTCCATTCCGATTTTATCATCCCGTAAGGAGAATCGTAACTGGTATTTGCAAACGTTACATCCCCAACTATTTCAGGTTTAATATCAATGTTTTTAAAGGCAATGGCTCCTTCAGTGGCGCGGATTCCACCAAGCCCGCTGTAGAACCATTCCATCAGATGCCCCAGCATCAAATGATTATTTGATACTGTTGGCAATGCTGCCCAGGATTCAGTTAGTGCAGTCGCTCCCTTCGCAAGCTGATAACCGTAACCAGGTACATCGCCGCGGCTGTTCATATCATAGATCACATCAGAGCGGCCTTCATTTTCTAATACCCGGAGCAGGTACCTAAAACCGATATCGCCGGCGGTTAACGCATTGCCTCTGTCGCGAATGTCTTTGATCAAGTTAGCGAGTACAGCTTCTTTGTATTCCGGTTCAACCAGGTTCATGAAAATAGCCATTGCATTGGCAGTCTGACTGCCGGTAGCGTACTGTTTCGTTTCTTTATTGAAGAACGTTTGGTTAAACGATTTCTTTACGTCGGCGGCCAGTTTGCGATATTTTGCAGCGTCTTCAGGTTTTCCCATCAACCGGGCAATGCTGTCCATGATGTTCAGATCGTAGTAATAGATGGCAGTCCCCGTTACACCCATTGGAGTGAGCTGAGAAACTCCCGGAGGCTTCGGTCCGAGGTCATACCAATCGCCTAAACCCTGTGCCAAGATGTTGTTGTTCGCTTTTGTCTGAAGATAAGCGATATACTTCTGCATCATGGGATAACTCGAAACAAGCGCTTGTTTATCGCCATACCACTGATACATATACCACGGAAAAATAATGCTGTTACTTCCCCATTCCGGAGAATCTCGAAACATATCTCCTCCCCATGTAAACATTACATATTCAGGCGCTGTCTCGGGCACCAGCCCACTGGGAAGTTGAGAGGTTTTCATATCCTGGATGTTTTTTCTTCCAAGATTCGAAATATCGTAGTTATAGCGCATTGACGCACCCATCAAGTGTACTTCTTCCTGCCAACCCAGCTTTTCGCGATGCGGACAGTCGGTAAACACGCTGGCCATATTACTTTTGATGGCCCAGTCGATAAGTTCATCTGTCTTATTAAATATTTCATTCGAAGAAACAAACTGGCCTACACGTGGAGCTGCATTTCGGGTATGCAGACCTTTTATGCTGATGATTTTAGGACGATCTTCAGGGTTCAGGTCATGCGGTTGTGCGCCACCCCTTACCTCCAGGTGTCTGAAACCGTAATAGGTGAAACGTGGGCGCCAGGTTTCGACTTCGTCTCCTTTCAGAATGTAGGTGAAATAAAAGGGGCTACCTGTCGGTTTCTGATTTACCGAACCATCTTCTTTTACCAGCTCGGCCGGAGCAATGCGAACGGTATCTCCTTTTTTTCCGCTCACCTGTAGTTCAATAATTCCTGATGCGTTCTGGCCCAGGTCGTACACCAGGTTTCCGTTGCTGAGTTTAGTAGTCTTTAACGGATTAAAATGATCGAATACTCTAAGTGGCTCAGCCATCTGAGAGATCAATTTTGGCGGGCCATTGACCAACAACACTCGTTTCCATCCTCTATCGTTAAAAGCCGGAGTATCCCAGCCCTTTTGTTCCAGATTAGCGTTGTAATCTTCACCTCCGTAGATACTTGAAAAAATTATGGGACTTTTATCAGATTTCCAGCTACTGTCGCTGATGATGTTTTGAGAGCTGCCATCGGTATATTCAATCAACACCCTGGTAATCATTTTAGGGTATCCGAAAGATGATTTTAATTTCCGAAAGCGTCCTTTCACTGGCGGAACATAGTGAAAGCCGTTGCCGAGCATTACACCCAAGGTATTGTTCCCGGATTTTAATTGGTTGGTGATGTCGAAGGTTACATACAATGCTTCCTTGTCATATCGTGTCCAGCCGGCGTCCAAAAAATGATCACCAACTTTTTTACCGTTCAGGCTCAGCTCAAAATGTCCCAGACCAGAAATGAAAGCTGAGGCCTTTTTTATTTTTTTATCTACCACGAAGGTCTTCCGTAAGAGCGGCAGGACGTTATTTGTGCTTATTTTATCTGGTTTCTTATCAGTAACCAACGAATGCACCAGGGAGTCCGGCAATTTCTCATAAGCTATCCATTTAGCTCCTTTCCAATCGGCAGCGGTAAATAAACCCATTTGGAATGTTGATGTAGGCGACCATTGAGATTGCCGTTTTTTATTATCCCAAACCATTACTTTCCAGTAATAGGTTTGGGCCGGCCGCAGGGCTTTTCCTTTAAAATCGATTTGTATTGAAGCGCTGGAATTTACCTTTTGCGAGTCCCAGATGTTTCCAAGGTTCTTGCGAAGCGTGAGTGCATTGTCTGAAACGAGCACACGATAGGCAGTTTGCACGGTATTTCTTTCTAAGGAACTAAGCTTCCAGCTTAATCGCGGCCTAAGCATATCCACTCCGAGCGGATTTACCTTAGATTCACAACGCGCATCATAAATCCGCAGGTCTTGCGAAGAAGCCTGTGCGACAGTAAATAAGCTTAGTAAAACTATTATAAAATGGCGCATGTGTGATTAAAAATGCGTCGACAACCAATGTCTTTTTGAATAAATGACAGCAAAAATTAAGAATTAGTTGGTCGGCTCTATACAAAAATAGACGCGAGGCCCCTTGTTTTTTTATACCAAGTTCTCCAGCTATTGTAGGATGTTATCTTTTGGGGAAAAAGCAGAAAAACCCCGATCCATCGCTGGAAAAGTAAGCGGCATGGAGAACGCCTTTGGAAACAAGCTAGTTGCAGGATAAGAACAAGCTTAGGAATGCACTTATCCGGCAATGAGAAAATCAGTCAGACTTTCCAGATTGAAATATCTGCTTCATATAACGTGTGTTTGCCGTGAAGTTTTTTCGAACATTTGTAGGATCCTTCTGGTCGCGGGAGCGTTCAATTACCAGCCACCCCCGGTAGCCGATATCATCGAGCGTTTGTTTTACTTTTCGCATATCCATGCGAGTATTGTTTTCAAGCCAAACACCATCCTCATCGGTGCAATGGATCATACAGATACGTTTTTTTCCAAGAATGCGGAGCTCCTGATGCAGATCCCTTCCCTCTTTAAGTGGATTTGAAAAGTTAAAGTAGATCTGGATGTGCTTGCAGTCAATATCCTTTAAAAGCTGAACATCTCCTTTTGCATCAAGGGCCGTTTCGATGCCTATTACCACTCCTGCCTTCTTCGCCATTTTACCGACCACTTTTAAGCGTTCTACAATAGCAGAACGTAATTCTGGGTTTTTAACCAGATCGCCCTGAATGCCAAGCGGGAGAAATCCCACTTTTACATTCATCGCTTTCATGGTATCAATACAATCCTGAACCATGCGCTGATAAGTAGGCCGGGTTGCAAAGGATTGGGCGTAAAAGCCGGTCATGGCCAGAGAACAGATTTCAAGATTCAATTCTTTGGCTTTATTCAGGAACTGCTGACGAATCTCTGGCTTAGCAAGCTGACTATCGAAGGTTTTTCTGTTACCAAGGCCACCCATATCAACCTCTAATCCGTCGGCTCCAATATCTTTTGCCAATTGAAAGGCACTAAGCTTCTGACGTTTTAAGATCATCAGGTCGATCACGGCGATTTTATAGCGCTGCTTTTTGGCAGCCATGGCCCAGGTCAGGCTTCCGGGGATACATACAGTGCCAGCGAGCAGTGCCGAATGCTTCAAAAATGTTCTTCTGTTTTGCATATTAATTTCTTTTACTTTCCGCGAAAACCTTTTCTAAGTCGGCGAAGCTTTTGATGGCATTTGATGGTAAGTTCTCGCCTTTAGGTCCGAATACGTACATCGCCGGGTACTTTTCTATCGTTACTTTAGATTCGTCTATTTTGCCGGAACCGTCCTGCACCTTTTTTATATTAAGCTTAAAATGTTTTGCCAGGAAATCGTAAAGGGCAAGTCTCTTATTAACCCCATAATCGTGGCCCTCTGTCGGTAAATGTCTATTCTCAACCATGCCCTGTTTTCCGTAAAAGCCGTAGATTCTTTGTACAAAGGGGAATTCTACTTCGGGAACCTGTTGTGTCCAGTCTTTTCCATCGGAGATAAACAGTTGCGGTTTAGGAGCTGCCATAGCGGCGATTTCGGCGTTGTTAGTTCCGCCACCGCAAAGATGTATGCCCATTCCGCTTTCGCAGGGACAGCCACCGCTATGGTATGATGAAAGCATTACTACGGGTACGCTTAAGGTAATCCTCGGATCGATAGCAGTGATAAGCATTGCCTGACTCCCGCCGCCGGATCCTCCGGTGATAGCAACGCGCTTAGGATCGGCGTTTTTAAATGATAGCATCCAATCTAAAATCCGGATACCGTTCAGCGCCTGTATAGTTTGAGCCAGTGCTCTTCGGTGATCTTCCGGTTTAAACTGCAAAAGCGACTCTCCCCAGGCAAACAAATCGTAACTAAACGCCATTGCTCCCATCTGCGCCTGCACGGCACAGCGATATTGGGCATCTGCACGGTAACGTCCATCACCAAAATGTCCATCAGGATTTAGTATTACTGGGATTTTACCTTTTGATTTTAAGGGCAGGTACAGGGAACCACTCACATATAAGCCCGGTAAAACTTCCAGAGCGACATTCTCTACGCTATATCCATTAAATATTCTCTTATTACTGCGGATCGGCTGACTACGAGGTTTGGCGGGTAAGGGCGACAGCTGCAGCGCCTGTAGCATACAGTCTTTTAATTCTGCTTTGCGCTTTTCCCAACTGGCAGCATCATTGTAGAAAGCCGATAAAAATTCGAGCTGCTGTTTCCCCTGCAGTGGGGTTTTGAGATGATACTGGAAATTTTGCAATTTATAGCGACCCTCGCCTTCTTTCGCAAAAGTGATATCCTGCGAAGCCAAAATATTGGTTAATGTCTCTTCAAGAGAAGGACGAAAGCGCCAGCCGGCGTAGGTCACCAACCGGTCTTTCACCAAATCCTCGGGATACCTGATTTTAACTTTATACCTGTTCTCCACCTGTGTGATCACATCTTTCAACGGAACTTTAAAGGCATCGTCGGAGGTTTGGGCGAATGATGTATTGATCATCCCTAATAAAACCCAAGCAATAAAAAGCAACTTTCTGATCATACTCTTATACTAACGCTTAGACGACTCTCTTAATTCTTCTTACCTTCGCTCTTCTCTGCTTTCTTTCCAGCCGCTGTACAATAAAAATTTGTCTAGTTTTGGTTTTGGGAAGAACAGACTTGCAAAATATCCCACTACAATAATTACAAGGTGACTGTAAACACCCAGCATTAATTTATTATGGGTGAAATTATAAGCGCCGAAATCAATTAATAAGAGTTCGGTACCGCCCCAGTTTATTTTGGTAGACGTGAGAAATGCATAGGCTGTAAAAACCACACAAACCCCGATTGCGATATTAATTCCCTGCTGATTAGCTCTGGCACTAAATAGACCGAGAAGAAAAATACCAACAATTCCACCGGAGAAGATCGCGTAAAGCGTAAATATGATACCTAAAATTCCTTCATTCCCGATATTGATGTAAATAGCACCAATGCCTATAGATATCAGGCCAGAGATCACCACTAATATTTTACTCACCTTCAAATATTTGATATCGGAGTTTTTAGGCTTCAATTTTTTATAATAATCTTCAATGCCCACGGCGGCCAGCGAGTTCAAATCGGCACTTAAGCTACAGATGGCAGCAGAGATCATCGCTGCAAGGATAAATCCAATAACACCCGTTGGAAGCTGGGTCATGATAAAATATGGAAACACTGCATCAGGACGAACGCCTTCTGGAAGCGGCTGTTGTTTATAAAACACGAATAAAGCTGTGCCGATAAACATAAACATGGTCCATACCGGAACAGTAAGTAAAATCCCCATCATGGATGCCCGGATGGCTGATTTATCGCTTCTGGCTGTTAAATAACGCTGCACCACCGTTTGATCGGTTCCATATTTTTGAATAGCATAGAAAGCTCCGTTAATCACCATTACGATGAATGTAAGGCGAGTGAAGTCCCAGTCATACGGGCCGAAACCGGTTCTGCCATTTTCTGATGCGATATTCCAGACGGCTGAAGGGCCGCCTTCGACCGAGAAAAGGATTACAAGCAAACACAATATCCCACTTGCAAAAAGCATAAAACCCTGGAAAACATCAAGCCATATTACAGCTTCGATCCCTCCCATCAGGTTAACGGCAATAATGATGAATCCCACCACCGCGATAACCAAATATGGGTTGCCTCCTGTCATACTTGAAAGCGCAATTGCCAGAAGGTAAAAAACCGTTCCCATGCCGGAGAACTGTCTTAAAACAAAGGCTATAGAACTGTAATATCTTGCTACCGGGCCAAAACGTTTCTCGAAATACTCGTAAGTACTTAATCCAATCACTTTACGATAAAGGGGAACAATAAACCAAATAGTGCCCATCAGAACGACTGGAACCATAAGACCCTGAACGAGCAAGATCCAATTAGAAGAATAACCTTCTCCGGGATATCCCAGAAAGGTGACGCTGCTGATCAGCGTTGCCAACAATGACATGCCGATAGCCCAGGTAGGCACCCTGCCGTTAGCTGCAAAGTATGTTTTTACCGAGTTCTGATTTCGCGAAAAGCGGAAACCAAAGTACAAGGTGGTGAGCAATACTGCAATGATAATAGCATAATCAATACTACTTAAAATAGGGTTAGTCATGTATTTTTCGGTTTATTTTAAAAAATCCAAACTTCTTTGGGCCAGCTGTAACTGCCGGGCTTTAACGTAATATACAGGTTTTCTATCTCCCCGGCACGACATCTGATAACTCCTGGCGCGTACTCGTTGGTTGGAAATAGTGTTTTAATATTCAAAGCATTAAAAATAGCGGTGGCTGTAGAACCGCCTTCGATCACCATCTCATCAATCTGGGCCTTTTGAAAAACATCCTGAACCAATAACGCTGTTTTCTCGCGTAAACTGATAGCATTAATGTTTTTTCCGTTTCTGGTAAGCGGGTTTATAGCAATCACCGCTGCGCCTTGTTGGCTGAGCTTCTGACTAACTTCCAATACGAAACTTTCAACCACTGATAGTGTCAATTCATCGGACAAAAACAGATTTTCGGGCAGATAATTAACGAGGCCTTTCTGATTTGAAATAGCAGCAACCCGCAATTGACTGCTTACAAATGCTGTACCACAGACATATAATTTATTTCCCTTAAAGGGCTGCGCCGCAACCGGCTCAGATGTTGGCAGGGGCTCAAGTGAATCAAGTATCGCAGAGAAAAAACCTGAACCGCCCGCAAGCAGCATATTTTCCCCGACGCAACCGGTCCACTTTTTTAAATCTGTGGTGTGGCTTACCTCGCCGACAGCGATTTGATTGTCGGCAAGCTGATCTCCGTGCTTTTTTACTATGATCGGGAGATTTTTAGCTGGCAATAATTCTACTACCTGCGAGCTTTTTGCCGGAAATTCGGGATCATCTTTAAATGCTGTTTGATCGAGCGGCTTGCCATGGATAAGATACTGTCCGTTTACAATAGTTCTGCCAAGAGCCGGATTGGCCGCAACCACAAGCGCTTTTCTGTTGCCGAAGATCTTCAGCTGAGCTTCAATTTCTGGTATGATATGCCCGCGCAAAGCCGAATCAACCTTTTTAAAAATAAGGCGAGGCTTGAGAGCAGCTATCTTTTTACTTACCGCTTCGATCTCCGCAACCGCCTCCGACTCCGTTTTGGACCGGGTATCCGTCGAAATAATCAGAAGGTCAGCAGTCGACAAAGGATTAACTTCCAGGGCAACCTCAACAGAAAGACCGCGACTCAGGCCAATCCCTCCAATTTCGGCTGCTCCGGTTAAATCGTCTGCAATAACAGCAATCATACTTATTTTTTATTCCTGGAGAGCTGAACTGCAGATTCTATTGCCAATACCATTGCATCGGGACTTGCAATGCCCTTTCCAGCAATTTCAAAAGCGGTTCCATGATCAACAGAGGTGCGGATAATCGGCAATCCCATAGTAATGTTCACGCCTTTTACGCTGTCCATCTGTTGTTTTTCCTGGTTCCATTTAAACCCGGTTAACTTAAAAGGAATATGGCCCTGATCGTGATACATGGCTACGACTCCTCCAAAATATCCGGTGGCTGCTTTTGAGAACATCGTATCTGCCGGAACGGGGCCCTCGACGTCGTATCCACGACGTTTTGCTTCTTCCACCGCTGGAAGAATTTCTTCGTCGTCTTCCGTTCCGAATAAACCTGAATCGCCTGCATGCGGATTAAGTCCGGCAATTCCGATCTTCAAATTTGTTTCTCCGAGGCTTATCAAGCCATGATGAAGCAGATCAACTACTTCAAGGATGCGGTCTTTCTTTACCAGATCGCAGGCCTGACGCAACGAAACATGGGTAGAAACATGAATTACCTTCAGGTTATCTTCCACCAGCAACATCGCGTATTTTTTAGTATCGGTGAAGTGCGCATAAATCTCGGTATGTCCGGCAAAATGATGCCCGGCTTCATTAACCGATTTTTTATTTATTGGCCCGGTAACGGTAGCTTCCACTTTACCGTCAAGAGCCAGCTCTATTACTTTTTTAACTGCTTCAAAAGATGCGCCGCCGGCCATTGCCGATATTTCACCAAACTTTAACTCAGGCAGATTAACGTTTTGTAAATCAAATACATCAATAGATCCAAATTGAAACTTCGCCTGCTGGATCTCCTGTATTGGATTAATAGTGGCTTCAAGATTCAACAGCTGGATAATATGGTTAAACACACCCGCGTCGCCGACTAAAACCGGACGGCATATTTCATAAATTTTTTCCTGCAAAAGCGCTTTAATTGCTATTTCTGGCCCGATACTGGCCGGGTCGCCCATGGTAATCCCTATAATAGGTTTTTCAGACATGCGATAATGGTAAATTGATTTTAATTCCTTCGTTAAGTAATAGTTTTTGTAAGGTTGTCCGCAAACGCACTTCTTCCTCCGGAGATAATGCGTGCAATGGCGGCATAACATTGGATTGACATAGGCCGAAATCCTGCATCAATACCTTTAATGCCCATAATGATTCACCTAATGATTTTTGTCCCTGATAAAGATTCCCCAGCTTGTCTGACTGCTCCTGGTACTGATATGCTTTATCGTAATCACCATTGCGAACTGCTTCCATCAGATCGGCATATAATTCCGGATGAAGGTTGCCTGTGCTTGGAATAAGGCCATCGCTGCCATTTATAAGAGCATAGGCAGATTTTGCTGCCCAACCGAGGAAATGGCTGAAATCTTCACGCTTTGACCACAGTTTTAAAGATGCTTGCAAGCGGTCCTCACAACGCTCCGAATCCTTCACGGCAACAATATTTTCGTGATAGCTCAACTCATCGATCAGACTCACCGGAATTGACATATTAGTGGTTGCGGGGATGTTGTAAATAATCAAGGGCCCTTTTATCTCATCTGCCAATTGCTCGAAATATCTCCGCATCTGGCTTTCAGACAGGGTATAATACGACGACAGAGTTGCCGCTACCGCATCAATTCCCGCATCTAAACACCTCTTTGCGAAATCAATCGATTCCTCCAGACAGTTTGAGGAGATCCCAGCATACAACAGGGTTCCCGGCCGCTTGTTTTTTATGGCCTGTTTTAAGTAATCTATCTTAACCGAAGCGGGAAGCGATGCCGCTTCGCCTGTTGTCCCCAGAAAAAAGGGCGAGGCATTGTTGTTGTACAAATGCGAAAAAATCTTATCCACTGCTTCATGGTCCAGTTTGTAATCCCGGGTTATGGGTGTTATTACCGGAACTATCAGACCATGATATTTCTTCTTAATACTCATATTAGTAGGCTGCTGTATAAATGGTTATTGCATCTTCAAGGGTGATGGGCCTTGGGTTATTTTTTAATAATCGGGTAATCTTCATCGCATCCTCGGCCATCTCCGTAATGCATTCTTTTGGGATATCAAGATCTCGTAACCTTGCGGGTATTCCACACAGGCTGATTAATGACTTTATTTTTTCAATACCTTTTTTAGCGGTGGTCAAATCGTCCTCCGCGCGTTCACATCCAAGCGCAATGGCTACTTCGGCGTACTTCTTGGGTGAGGCACTAATATTGAACTCCATAACATGTGGCAAAAGCATGGCGTTAGACAGGCCATGCGCCAGGTGAAACATACTTCCCAAAGGATAAGAAAGCGCATGCACTCCGGCAGTATTTACCGGGCCCAGACAAAAACCACCTAAAAGACTTCCCATGGCAACCTGAGTTCTGGCTTCTTCATCGCTACCATTCTGAACTGCCTGCACAATATGAGCTGCGATTAATCGCATTCCCTCATAAGCGTACATGTCGATAAAGGGTTGCGAAAACTTATTGGTGTAAGCCTCAAGGCAATGGGTAAGCGCATCTAAACCTGTAGCTGCAGTAATTGCAGGCGGCACACTCATGGTTAGCAACGGATCCACGTACACTGAATCCGGTACCAAAAACGGGCTGATGATTCCTTTTTTCTGATTGTCTTTATTGTCGACTAAGATTGCATTTGGAGATACTTCACTTCCTGTGCCGGATGTGGCGGGCAGACAGATCAGCTTTTTAGCTCTTCCCTTTAACAATCCTATGCCAACGATCTCTTCTAGGCTTTGTTCACTTCCGAGTTGAGCCGCCACAAGTTTTGCGATGTCGAGAACGCTTCCACCGCCAATTCCAACAACCACATCAGGATTACCTTGCGACACTTTTTTCATCAGCGACTTGAAATCATCAAACGATGGCTCTTGTTTAATTCCTGTATCAACCAGAACTGAAATATTATTCTCTTTAAGCCCGCTAATCAAATTTTCTAAAGCTGATAAAAGCGGTTCTATGGTAATAATCAACACGGTAGATGGTGTAACTTCAATGAGTTCTTCAATTAAAGAAGCTATGCATCCTTTACCAAAAACCAGCTTGCCAGGAAAATGTATTTTAAACTGCTGATCCATTAATCGTTAGTAATTTCTGTTGCAACCGGAGCTGTGTAGCCTTTCAACTTTGGCCAAAGTCCCTTTTTAATCTTCTTTAATTTCACCTCCGAAGGATCTATTACCGCATGCTTAATTTTAAGCCGGCGCCAGGTATAAATTACATGGAGCAATCCGTCTTTTGTTTGAATGATTGATGGGTAGGAATACTGACTTATCGGGGAATCCTCCAAAATTGCTGCGGCATACCATTTCTTCCCATTCTTTGATATAGAAAGATTTAAAGGAGTTCTGGGACCTTTGGCTAGGTCGCCGGGAGGCAGCACGTGATTATATACCAACGCAAAACGGCCATCTTGCATAGTAACCGCATCGGTGCCAGAGTTATTATTAGGCAGATTCGTTTTGCTTAAAGGTTCCCAGGTTTCGCCATTATCATACGACCATGACTGGATTACCGCGCGATTACGGCTTCTTGCCAGGATCTGAAGTTTACCGTTTCCGTGATCCAAAATACTTGGTTGGATGGCATTGATACCAGAATCAGCTTTCAAAGGACCGATCTTGCGCCAAGTCTTTCCAAAATCCGGAGTCACTTCAAAATGGATAAGCCAACTGTTTGGACCTTTATTTCCTTCGGTACTTGTTGGACAGAAAAGGTTACCATTGCTTAATAGAACGGGTTTATTCTTAACCGGGCCGAGGTATCCTTCTGGTAAAGCACGTGCCTCAGACCAGGTTAATCCGTGATCTTTGGAAGTGCGTAACCAGCCGTGCCAGGTACCCGGACTTGCCCCTATTTTGTAAAACAGCATTAACTCTCCATTTGGAATCTGATATAAAACAGGATTCCATGTTGGGTAACGCTTATCAGGCATAATGCCATTAGCAACGTTTTGAGGGGCTGTCCACTTACCGTTTTCGTGGCGGCTTACCCAAATACACACATCAGGATTCCGCTCTTTGGTTCCTCCAAAAAAAGCGGCGACCAAACCCTTCGGTGTTTCTACTATAGTTGCAGAATGTGCCTCTGGAAAAGGCGCACTATCGTAGATAAATTCGTCAACAAGTATCCCCTTTTTCCAGGGTTTGGTTTGAGCCGATAGAAATCCGGTTGAACTTATCAACAGGATAGTAATGAGTTTTATGGTGTTTGTTATCATTGGATTTGTCTTACGCTGACAGGGTTTCGAAGCCTGTCAGTGTTTATCTATCTACTTACTTATACTTATACTTCTACTTATTCTTTTTCTCTGCCGCAGCCGCAGCATCAGCAGCTTTTTTCGCCTTTACCATGTTAGTATAATCTTTATACATCTGTTTCCAGTTCCGTCCGTTTGAGTTTAGATACTGCTCTGACTTGGTTTTATAGATCTCAAAGATGGCCGAGATCTGCTCCATGTTTTTAAAGTCTATCGCCTGTTCACGAGCCTGTTTTAAGAACTTCAGGATGGTTGCTTCCTCTTCTGCGGTAATATTTGGCACAATGGCCTGATATCCTTTCATAGTAAAAGCAACCTTACCGATAGTATATTTATCCAAAATAAGTTCTACCTGCTCTTCACTTAAATCTTTTCTTAAGCCACTCATCAGGTCTTGATGAATACTGACAGGCATGGCCGAGTTAGCGATAACTTGTCGGTCCAGATTGGAAAGCTTTGTTCCCGTTACCGGATTAATTCCAGCCGGAACCGTCGTGTATGGATGCTCATTGTGCCAGTCGCGAGTAGTTTTCAGATGGTTAGAAATAAGCTGTTTAAGCCTCGATTCTTTTGCTGCATCGTTAAGACTTAAAGACTTAACCCATTCGTCGGCCTTTGCATCCATGCCCGCGTCCGATTTTATCCGAGCCTCGGGCGACATGGTTTCTGTTTTCGGCGCAGCCGGCGCCTGACTAAATGCGTCGAACGACAGCATGGTAGCGGTTACTATTGCCGCGCTAAAAATCCCTGATTTTAAAGTTCTTTTCATGGTTTTATCTTTTTGCACTATTAACTATATCGATGAATTAAAAGAGTAAACTCCTGAGCCAAGTTCATATACGGCCCTGTTACTCTCCATTTTAATAAATTTCACTCCAGCAGCAGAACCGGCTTTCTTTCCTGATTCAGAGACAGCATCCGCTGAGTTTGCCGGGACATATACCAAAGCTTTTGTATTTGCCGGAACCGTAATCTTCCAGGCGAAAGCCTTCCCGTCTTTCTTCCAGTCGCTGCTTATTAAACCGTAGGGCGATTTATAACTTCCCTTGGCATAATTGAGTCCTTCAATCATTTCTGGTTTCATGATGATCTGCTTAAAGCCAGGATTCGAATAGTCTGACTTAATACCAAGTAAGTTTTCATAATACCACACCATCAGATCACCCAGCATCATCACATGGTTTTGTGAGTTCATTTTAGGATTAGCAGTATTGCCGTTCCAAAGTTCCCAGATCGCGGTAGCGCCATTCTCAATCATATATCCCCAGGAAGGGTAAGTTTTCTTTGAAACAATCGTATAAGCCAGATCCGCTCTGCCGATATCTGAAAGTGTGCGCATTAACCACTGGGTACCGACAAGTCCTGTGCTCAGATGACCTTTGTTTTTAACTTCGATGATGTTTGCGATTTCGCGATGTACTTTATCCTTGTTCTGATCCTCCACTAATCCGAAATGAACCGCAAGAAGATTATCAGTAAGCTTATTTTCACCGTAATACCCCTTCTCGTTATAGAATTTTTTATTGAAGGCAGTTTTAGCAACAGAAGCAAGCGCTTCAAATGAGGCTATATCAGCGTCGTTGCCAGTCAGTTTAGCAAAACGGGACATCATGTTTAAGTAATGGTAGTAGTAGGCTGTCGCGATTAACATGCTTGGATGTTTCTGATCCGCATTCACACCACGCCCTGCTTCAATACTCTCGGGCGGGGCGCACCAGTCGCCATAACTATCTTTTGTAAGAATTCCCTCGTCGTTTAAATATCTGGAGTGCATATAAAGCAACCACTTCTTCATTGCCGGGTAATTAGTATGCAACACCGAAATATCACCGGTTTGACGATAAAGCATGTCGGAAATCATAAGAAGTGTGCCCGGCCAGGTCATATTATCGCTGTAATAGCGCCAGAAAGCCGGTGCAACATCGGGGATAGCCCCATCAGGTTTTTGAGCATACCTGATATCCTGAAGCCACTTATTGTACAAAGCCGTATTGTCAAACAAGAAACTTTCTCCGTAAGCCTGCGTAGGCCTGTCGCCCAGCCATGGTTGGCGCTCGTTTCGTTGCGGACAGTCTACCGGCATACCTTTATAATTCGAGGCTATTCCCCACCAGGAATTCTGGTGGATTTGGTTAAGAAGAGGGTTTGAGCTCTCGAACGAGCCTACAGTTTGCATATCATCATACACAAAACGTGCTGTAAAATCATTTTTAGACGGTGTACCGGGATAACCACTAACTTCCACATATCTAAATCCATGGTACACGAAACGCGGTTCCCATTCTTCAATACCCTGTCCCTTTAAAATATAGGTATCAGTAGTTTTCGCATCGCGCAGATTGGCAATAAACAACTCACCATTCGGCTGCAGCGACTCTGCGAATTTCAAAGTCAGCTTGCGGCCTTTTTCGCCTTTTACGCGGAATTTTACCCAGCCCGACATGTTTTGTCCAAAGTCTATAATGTGATTCCCATTGGGCCGTTTAGTGATGGAAACCGGCGCAACGTCCTGCATCACCTTCATAAACTGATTCATTTGGGCTTCGTAGGTACCGCCTGGTTCTTGTACATATTCAGGCTTCAACCAGGCTTGCTCATTAAATCCGGACTGGTTCCAGCCTGGCATTTCCTTGCGGGCGTCATAATCCTCACCGTCGTATTCATTGTTTGCCAGAATGGGGCCATTGGCTGTACCTTTCCAGCTCTCGTCTGTTTTGACAGTTAATTTGCTACCATCGGCATAGACAATATTTACCTGCATCAATAACTTAGGAAAACCGAAAGTCTTCTGTTTGTACGCTTTGGTTTGACGCATTTCAAAAAAGCGACCGTTACCCAGAATTACGCCGATAGCGTGCTTCCCCTCTTTCAGTTGCTGCGTAACATCGAAAGTGTTGTACTTTATATTTTGTGTGTAATCGGTCGGTGCCGGAGCAAGAACCTGGTCGCCGATCTTTTTTCCATCAATGTAAAGTTCGTATAACCCTAATCCAATAATGGATGCAGTGGCCGATTTAACGGGTTTAGTGGTAGCAAATTCTTTTCGGAAATATCGTGCAGATAACCTTGGCTGATCGGCGTTATCCCATGGAAAATAGCGATCAAAGCCAATCCAACGGCCTTCCCAGTCTTTGTACTGATGTAAACCAAGTGTCCATGAAGCGTTTTGGCTCCAATCTGATTCGCCTTTATTCGTCCAGACCTTAACTTTCCAAAAAGCCTTCTCACCTTTATTCAAAGGTTTTCCCGTATATTTTACATACTGCGATGCGCTTGAATTAACCTTTCCCGAATTCCAAAGGTCTCCCTCATTGGTCCAAAGCTTTTCTGCTGTCGAGGCTACCAGGATCTGAAAAGCTATTTGCTCTGTTCCCCTTTGCAGGGAAACCGTTTCCCAGCTCAACCTTGGTTGGAGCACGTCAATCCCGGTAGGGTTTGACAACATCTCGATACGAAGGTTCTGTACAACTACCAGCACTTCATTCGTTTTGAATGATGTGAGACTGAGCGTTGTCATCAGAATAAGAAGCCCTTTAAATAATTTCATCTTATCGTCCTGTAAAGTCAAAGTATAATGTCATGTTCAAGGCCCTTGCAGGCTCTTTCTCGTAGTCGTAAAACACATTCTTTCCAGCCATGGGGCCACTTCTGTCGGCACGCTGGGTTTTTGTGCCAATACCCGGAATTCCTTGCATAAATGAGATATCTCCTGAAGGAAATATCGGTTCGTAATTATGCCACTGGTCGGTTTTCCAGGCTGGAGTAAACAGGCGCAGGAATAAATCCTCATTCTCGGTAACCACCGAAAAAGATTGATCTGTAGTGATGAATTTACACCAGTACATATTCGAATGATATCCTTTAAATTCGGGATATACCCATTGCTCGCCAGTTTCGGTGCTGTTATATGCCTTGTTCCAAATGCCAAACTGGTTTCCTTTTAAGCGGTTCCGCCAAACGCGGTAAGGCCCATTACCCATATACTCGACTCCCTTGATCTTCGCTTCAGGGAAAGAGAAATTGATACCGACGAAGTTTGTCAGGTATTCCGCAGGGAAATACTTTACATTCAGTTTAATCCATCCTGAAGGATAAACCGTCCACTGTAAGGTATTGTAAGCCGATTTTCTGTCGAAGGTTGATTCGATAATAAGATTTGTACCTTCCATCCGGTGTTTAATATTCTGGAAGTTCGTTGCACCTTCCTGAACAATTGGTCCGTTGGTAAAAGGGATCACACCTTTTGAATTTTCTACCCGTTGAAGAATCCCTGTACGTTTGCTGAATCCGAGCTTAATGCCGTTAACAGAAACATTGTAGGTGGTATCGGCCTCAGTAATGGTTACCTGAGAATTTCCGTCTTTTACCACCAGTCGTTTTGCTTCTTCCTGAGGTAAGGTAATTGGGAAGCTCCATGTAAAAAGTTCCCGGTTGTGCGGATCTGTAGCGGTGATGTATAAAACATCATACTTCTTCCAGTCGGCCGGGAATTTTACTTTTAATGTACCTTTTTCGAAAGGCTTAACATTTGGCGCCGGAATAGCTCCAGTCTCAGCAGCTTTATTTTTAAGACTTTGGAACGTATAGCGGAATTTGCATTGATTAAGATTGGTGAAATGATATCGGTTCTCGACGTTAAAAACACCATCAAAACCTTGTACGATATCCCTGCGCTCAAAAAACACCGGACTCCAAACTTCTTTTATCGTGAAATAACTTCCTTCTTTTTCATGATAAGGTCCTACTATTCCGTCGGCGCCTCTGAATTTATCCGTATCGAGTTCCCCGTTCTTATCCGTACGAACCACCCCCTGGTCGGCAAAATCCCATAAAAAGCCTCCTGCAGCTTTAGGATGGTAAAGCATTTCTTTCCAGTAGTCTTCCAGACTTGCTCCGTGTCCGCCGTCAAATTGACCATGTAAGAACTCGGTGGGAAGAACAATGCTGTGGCCATGCATATAGTTCCCTATCCCGTAATTGTACTCGCGGTAATGCTGAGTATCAAAGCCATTAAAATCTTCCCAGGGGTGCAAAACCGGGCGCTTTTGAATATCCAATTCTGTGAACAAACGATCTAGTTCACGATTATGCCCACCTTCGTTACCATTAGCCCAGAAAACGATTGATGGATGATTCACGTCATGATCTAGCATTTCCTTTACCAATTTGGTACCGGTTGGAGTATCATAATGTCCGTGCCATCCCGCGAGTTCGTCCATCACATATAATCCCAGAGAATCACAGACTTCTAGAAAGTGATCGTCGGGAGGATAATGAGCCATACGAACAGCGTTCATGTTCATGTCTTTCATCAGGTTAACTTCCTTGATGCTAAGATCTTTGCTGGACGTTCTGCCCGACGTTGGCCAGAATGAATGGCGGTTTACGCCTTTAAACTTGATTTTAGATCCGTTGACATAAACGCCATCACGTTGCTTTACTTCAATAGTGCGGAAACCTATTTTTTGATTTATGGTATGAACAGCCTTACCTCCCTGGTAAAGTGTGAAGACCGCTTTATAAAGGTTCGGAAACTCTGAAGACCATAATTTTGGAGAAGCAAACCTGCCGGAAATTAAGGTAGAAGACGAATTGCTGATTGGTTTGCTTAGTGCAGCGCCGAATTTCTTTCCGTCAGATGTATACAATTGTACGGTGATTCTATCAGCCTTTGAAGAATGAAATGCCTGAGCCTTGAACAATCCGTTTGCTTTCGCATCTATTGCAACCCGTTCAATGTGGCTTACCGGAAGCGATTCCAGGAAAACCGGTCTGAAAATTCCGCCGAAGATCCAGAAATCAGCTTTGCGTTCTGCTTCATTAACCGATGGGTTGGCCGAATGCTTGGCAACGCTAACCTCCAGGAGATTGGATTTTCCATAATTAAGCAACTGGCTAATATCGTATTTAAATGAATAAAAAGCACCCTGATGTATTTCGCCAGCCTGTTTACCGTTTACTTTAACCTCGGTATCGGTCATGGAACCTTCGAAAACAATGTTTACTTTTCGTCCCTTCCAACCTGCGGGAACATTAAACGTGTGTTTATAAAAGCCACTCTCCTTACCCCTAATGCTATCTTTTGTAAAGCCGTAGTCGTATTTGCCAAAGCCCTGCAATTCCCAGTTGGAGGGCACTGCAATTTTCGACCATTTGCCTGCATTCATCCCCGCCGAAACCATAAAATCCCATTGCACAGTGTTATCGTTACCTGTGCCAGAAAGATATAGTTTCTGAGTCTGCTGCGCCATTACCGGGCAGAACGACAGGAACCAAATGGCAAAACAAATAATATGGAAGTATACTTTATTCATTAATCTATCTTCGAATATTGACTTAGTAAAGGATTATCGCTTCTAAAAGGCCTCGCCGGCAATCCCTCCTTGTTATAAAAATTTGGCTGCGCTGTTTCATCCCAGGCGAACCGAACCGCCGTTGGATTAGCAACTTTATCTGACCAAACAATAAGTTTTTCTTGTTCTATTATCGCTTGCGCGGGAAAAAATTCACCATCATTACCCGCTATCAGAAAGTGCGAAAGCGGCTGGCCATCTTTACTCATCAAACCAGATCCAGCTGTATTGAAGCTAAGCTGCGCCTTATTGCCTTTCACCTTCATTTTATGAAAAACCGGTCCTGATGCGACTATTTGTTTGAACCCGTAACTCTTAGTCAAAGTAACGAGAGCCAGTCGCCGGCCTATTTCCCACTTAAATCCAGGATGAATATCGTCCAGATTATCTACCAGATCGGTTGTAACTATCATTCCGGTATTTTTAATATTCAGAGCCAGTGTCTGAGCTTCCCGGAACTCTGGAAGTGTCTCTTTTGTCAGGGCAACTTTCCCTTTTGATTCAGAATATTTGAAGGGGGCTATTTGCACATAGTAAAATGGAAGTTTCTTGTCGTCCCAGGCTGTTCTCCAACTATTAATCAGCGTTTCCATTTTATAGGTATAGCTCAGAGTTTCTTTAAGAAAACAGTTGGTTTCCCCTTGATACCATAAAAATCCCTTTATCGCAAAAGGAATAAGCGGAGCTATCATCGGATCATAGAATTTCCCCGGATCGTTGCCAACCTTTTGATCTTTAAACCTTGGCGACTCTACAAAAGCATTGGCCGGAACCCATGGCTCTAAAGCGCTTCCCGGAACGGCGGAAGAAATAATCCCGATAGGGGTATTCAAATTCTTGTAAAGCTCTTTTGCGAAGAAATACCCAGCCGCAGAAAAAGAACGCAAAGCAGAGTCACGTGCCACACTCCAGCCCCTATGTAAAGGATCTGGCTTAATTAGCTCTTTCCGGTTCACTAAAAATATCCGGATGTTATCATTCTTTGCGTAGTTCAATTCATCTGCGGGGCTATAGCCATTCACAATTGGCCGGCTTTTTACTTTACTGTTTTTGCGCATGGTGTATTCCATGTTCGATTGCCCGGAACAGAGCCATACCTCTCCTACAAGTATATTATCAAGCTTAATAGTATTTGTCCCTGAAATGACCAGTGAAGATGGTTTCGACGAAGCTTTCAATGGCTTTAAAACCACGCTCCATTTTCCCGAAGCATCGGCGAGGGCCTTCTTCGTCTGACCGGCAAATTCCACTGTCACCTGCTCGCCGAGCGATGCCGTCCCCCAAATGGTTAAAGGCTTTTTTTGCTGCAATACCATACCGTGCCCCAAAATCCGGGGCAATATTACTTTCGCTTCCAGACCGGCTGAAAACAGAAGTGCGAATATGATAAATGCAGATCTTAACATCTTAATAAGCAGAGGTTTTAAACGACTTTATATAATATACAGCTTCAGCAACCGGTGTCCCGGGATTTTCCAAGTCGTAGCTCTGATCAGTTGGTGTATCCGCGTCTGGAAAGCGGCGAACATCGCCGGTACGGAAAACTACCCGTTCAAACGATGGAACCTGTGCGAATTGAATCTTCGCTCCTCTGCTCTGGCCATTAACCAATACATTATAAATTCGCTTATCGCGATCAAGTTCTATGCGGATATCATACTGCTTGCCCGCTTCGTATTTCATTATGCCTGAATTTCTGTAACCGACTTTCGCCTGAAACTCACCCTCAGCATCAAAAATTAATCTTGAAGCAGCCTGACCTTTAGCGTCGGTGAATTCGATTTGCAAACTTCCTTTATCGGCTTGCGCCGGAATGATTGAAAATTCTACAGCCACCTTCTTTGATGAAGGAATAACTCTCTCAACCTTGGCGTAGTCGTAGCGGTCCTTATCCCGTAAGGTTAAAGCATTACTACCATCCGCTGTTTTTTCGATTTTTACAGAAGCCCAAAGCGGACTGTAGATATTCCACAATTTCAAGTCTGATAACTTTGTAAACTGACCGAAATTCTCATTTGCATGCGAAGAGACAGTAGAAACCACAGGAATAGGAACACCAGCGACCCACATGTCTTCTTTATTCATGCTGTAGGTTAGCCACATTTTACCATCAGGAGGATTTCCATTTCCTTCGAGAATACCGCGGATGTATTGAGGACCGTACGACTTATAATTACCGCCATAACGCATGGGAGAAATCTCACCGTTTACTAACAATAGGTCTTTATAGTCCAGTCCGTTATCACTGGTAGAAACCGCCAGTGGCCAGCGAAACTCCGAAGGATTATATACTGTAGCAAAACGTCCGTCAGAAGTACGTTGCCCCCAGATCTTAGCATTACTATTTACAAATCCAGGCGCCCGAAGCGGATCGTATTTCCATGATCTGCCGCCGTCTGCGCTGATTGAAGTTAAGGCGTGTTTCCACAATCCAACCACTCTGCCATCTGGCAAATGGTAATAACTTAAGGCTTTAACGGGGCGCTTAAACGGAATTAAAGGATCGTTTCTATCCGCTTCCTCCACCATTTGCTGCATCATCAATGGGTTGGCGAGGATTTCATTGCAGGCTTGAACAAAACCTTTGTCTTTACTTTTGGTGTAAAAAGGATATTGCGACTTCTTCGGATCCCATGTCGAGTTGTAGCGCAGGAAATAAATCGGTCCGTAGCTCCCGTCTTTTTTAATCTCGCGAACCACCCGGCCGATTCCTTTCCCATCATTTGGATCATCTTTAGCATCCATTGCGATGCCGTAATAAGCCAGAGAAATTAACCTATTTTTTTTAGAAACATAAAAGCCTACCCGCTGATGCATGGTGGCATACAAATCTTTTGCTACTCCCGGATATCCCTCTTTTTTCCAGCCATCCGGAATTTTATAGGGAGGAAATAATATTGTCGGTTTAGACCAGTTGTAGCCATCCTTTGAAGTATGCAGCAAGGTTTGGCTTGGTGGAATATGTTCGCCCACCGGATCGCTTAGATATTCGAGAAAGAAAGTATTATTCCAGTATGCCAGCATAGGTGCGTGGTTATAGGTCCAGCTAAAGCCATCATTTAGTTCGGGCCGTTCTCTGTTCGCTCTAAAAACCTGAATGTTATGTACACCAACTGCCGGACTTAGCTGTCCGTGGTGATAATCTACATTGGAAATTGTCGTACCGGTATATCGTACTGTATCCTGTGCCTGGAGCTGTGTAAAGCTTAGAGCGCCAAGAAGAAAAATTAAACCTTTGTTATATTTTAAATCCATCATTACTTATTCACCTTTGCGGTATCGATACCCGCAGTTCTCTGTAATCCTTTTAAAATCGCTTTATTCGCCTTGAAAATGGTTCCGTGTTTATGCCCTACCGGGACACTGGTCTGGCCGGAAGCATCTGTAAAGGTTTTAAAATCGCTGGTTTTAACGCTTCCGTACTTTTTATCCCGGTAGGAATCGAAATAAATCAGATACTCATCGCCTACTTTAGCAACGGATGGACCCTCTGTAAAATTACCTGTAAAGGGTTCCGAAACATTAGTATAAGGGCCTACAGCTGAAGTTCCAAAAGCTACTTTAATGTTGCGCATAGGGCGAGTGTTATCTTTCAGTACCAGCACAAAATCATTTGCTTTTCGCCTTACAATTACGGCATCGATCACACTAAATCCCGGATCGATAAAAAGCTTGGTCGGACTGAATGATTTAAAATCTTTTGTAGTGGTATAGTACATCCGGTGGTTGTTATCTTCTTCTTCCAGTTTTTTCGGGAAACGAAATGGAATTGTTGAAGCCCAGATAATAATAAATTGCTCATTATCCTGATCGTAAAACAACTCTGGTGCCCAAACATTCACTGTTGTTGGTTCGTGCTCCATTACCGGAAGGAACTTCTGTTCAGACCAGTTAACCAGATCTTTCGAACTGGCATAACCAAAGCCTTTATCGCCTTTCCAACTGCTTGTCCACACCAGGTGAAAAGTTCCGTCAGGTCCTTTTACGATAGATGGGTCGCGCATTACTTTCTGATTTCCGATCTCGGGTTTTAAATACACTTTATTAAGATCATTCCATTTATAGCCGTCATAGCTGTAAAGGAAGCGCAGGCCCTGATCTGCGGGCTCATGAAAAGAAGAGAATAGATACACTTCTTTTGAGCAGGAAGACAGAAAAACGACAATTAATATCACTAAATATCTTTTCATTTACACTTGAGCTTTATCTCTTTTCAATC
Source organism: Paradesertivirga mongoliensis (assembly GCF_024436395.1). Taxonomy (GTDB): domain Bacteria; phylum Bacteroidota; class Bacteroidia; order Sphingobacteriales; family Sphingobacteriaceae; genus Paradesertivirga; species Paradesertivirga mongoliensis. The sequence goes on from NZ_JAFMZO010000004.1 coordinate 589,916, forward strand.
TGTTTCTTTTTACGTTGTGTCCTCTCGACTACGGGAGAGATCTTCTACAGATGTTGGTGGGGACACCAACACCGGATTCCAGCGCCGTGGTTGGTGTCCCCACCAACCGCTAAAAATCCATCACTACAGACTATCGAGTATCAACACCCAATCATTCCCAGGCTTTTCATCGCCCGGAGGATTGAATTCCTTGGTACCCTTATTTTCAAACTCCCCTATGGTAGTAGTTTTTCCATCACGCGGATTAAACCATGAAGCTTTAACCTTCTCCCCTTCTATTTTGCCCATATTAACGTTAATGTTTCGGCCGGTATAGGCGTATATAAAGGCATAATTTTTCCCTCTGGTAGCCAACAGGCGATTGTACTTCTCTCCGTTTTGTCCGGCAATCAGAGACTGATCAGGCACACGCTCCAAAAATGGGCGGGAAAGCATCAGATTCTTTAAATGTATCATCTGCCCCGCACCTGGAGCGTTGATTGCAGATGTCCACATTTCTTTCGAACCATAAGCGCTTGTAGTATCTGTTGGTTGATGCATTTGCATCACCGAGTTATGTCCGTAAGTGTATCCAAACGCTCCTGAGAAAACCGACCAATAGCCATATCTTCTTACATCGTAATCCTTCCAGAGCACTTCCGTAGTATCGTGTAACCCTTGCGGGATCATTTCATACGAAGGTTCGCCATCGATGGTAGGTTTCACCGGACTCAAGGCATAGTCATAATCCATAAACTTCCAGTTATCTTCGCCGAAGTGACGCTTCTCTTTTGCCGATGTATCCTGATCATATCTTCTATGGCCAGATTGCACCATGTTGAAATCTAACCACTCTTCATTGTGGAACCACTCAGAAGACGCAGTTCTGCCTCTTGGATGAAAGGTCATTAAATGTGCAGTATCAATTTGTTTGATGGTTGAGCCGATTACTTTCCATACGTCCAATGAATCACTTCCCGGGATATCGCCACCATTTAACCAGATGATGTTTGTCCGGTCTTTATACCGTTTTGCTAAAAACTCTGAATAAGCTTTTGCTTGCTTCTGATCAACATGACCGCCTTTAACATTTGATCCCCAAACCGGAACGAGGGCCATATAGATGTTTTTTTCTGCTGCTTTATCGATGATATAATCGATATGATCCCAGAAATCATATTGTGTCGAGTCCGCAAATGAATTACCCTGAGTTGTATCGGGTTTTGCCACATCCAGGTTTACCAGTGCTGAATCTCCATAAGCATTTACCGAGTTAGGCACATCGTGCAAAACCATCGCCTGGATTACATTAAAGCCTTTTTCTCTTCTGTTCTCAAGATATGTATCCGCTTCTTCACGTTTTAGTTTATTGAATAAAAGCCAGCCGGTGTCGCCCAGCCAGAAAAAGGGTTCGCCATCAGCGGTCACTAAAAAGCGTCCGTTCTCCGAAACCCTTAAAGCCTGTAAACCGGCATCAGTTGTAATTTCTTTTTGCGAATTACAAGCCAGTAATCCGATAATTAATAAACCAACGAGAGATATATTTCTTAGCATATTTAGTTTTTAGATACCCACAGAATGAGATTTCCCCCCTGGGGCTTTTTAAAATGAATAATATCCTTACCGCTCTTATTCCTGTCCTCTTTTACGATTGCTCCTGTTCTTAAGTCGACCCAGGACAGGTTAAAAGTTCCTGAAGTTTGGCTAAAGTCAACCGGCAGGGAGTCGGCACCGGGATTATAAATAATTGCGTTTTCTTTATTGCCCAAGCCCATCACACCGTTTTTATCTTTCACAGGCTCCATGTCAGTTGCTTGTTGCAGCATACGTTTCGGAAGATCAGCGACAGCTGCTAAAGAACCTCCTGCAAGAAAAGAAGCAAGTGCGAATTCTTCGCTGTTATCTGCCGAATAGAGCACTGCCTTTTCAGGATATTTATCCCGGTATTCTCTAACCGCACGGTAAACCTGTTCGAACGAAGATTTCTTCGGCTTTAACAAACGTGCATGTTGCCTTGGCGCCAAATTCTGCCCGCCTTTAGGTTCATAAGCGCTGCCATCTGCCTGATAGTGCCAATACTTGATGTCGATCATGTCGACTACCGATGCTCTGTCTTTGTCTGCAAGAATCGCATCCTGAACATCCTTGGTTGTACTTAAGCTAACTAAGGCATTTTTCCCTTTCTCTCTTTCCCACTCTTTGATAACATCCAGCCAGAACTGTACAAAGTGAAGCGGGCCGGTATATTCTGCACTGATCGATTGAATTACCCCGGAGTTAGCTGCGAAATTGTCGAGGCATTTTCTGATATAGGCTTTGTGCAACTCTCTTCTTGCGGGATGGCTGATGTCGTAAAACTGCTCGGCCATAAAAATTCTTTTATCGCCCGCATACGGCACAGGTTCAGGGAAACCGGTATTGTTAATGTTGTTAGCTGGTCGCCACGGAAAATCTGCATAATGAGCACCAGCTTCGATAATATTGTGCTGAAAGTAGTTCTCATGTATCAACACCAAACCTTTTTGATCTGCCAGGTTTGCAAACTCTTTGAGTCGGTTCCAATACCAGTTATTGTATTTTGTAAGGTCGTATTTGCTTAGTCCATCCCAGGCTGTTCCTTGTCCGCTGCGGGCAAAAGGCTGCTCATAAAATGGGGGCCAAACCTCTCCGTCCATCCTTCTCACACGTTCGTGATCGTCCCGGCGGCGGTCGTACCACAAACCATAGTTATGTTCTAAAGCCACAATGTTGTTCAGCTTCATACTGTCGGACATCGTTTCAAGATCGTCGGTTAATCCTCTTCCGGTTTTTCCCGGCACGAAACGGGTAACATGAGGCGTTGCTCCGGCTAAGCCGTGAGGGCGTGAGCTTCCGCTCCACCAGCGTATATCGCGACGCTTGCCGGTAATTAAAGTGTTATCACGAACCAGCAAACCGTTTTGAACTTTAAATTCTCCGGCTTTTCCTGAGGTAGTAATTTTCCTAAGACCGATCTGATCGATAGTCTTTACCCCTTTGGTGCTTATAGTGATCGGATTTCTCGACGCTGCCTGGTCGATAAAATCCGACAAAATTGGAAGAGGTTTAGCCGCCTTGGCAGTTAGCGCCATAGCAACGTCTACAGACGGACTGCTGGAAGCTTCCGTATCCATGGTTAATAGCTGAATCCGTGATTGGACTTTATCGCCCAGACGATCTTGCAATTGGGCATAATATAGACTGCGAGGTCTGATATGTTCGTTAGACATTGCCCAATAACCATCGCCAAAAAACTGTGCCCAGGTACCGAAGGCCCAGTTCTGAGCGGTTGGAGGTGCGTAATTGTCTACGCGACTGGCAGAGCACTGCCAAAAAACACTATTTGCCGCAGTCCAGCCGGCACCCTGGCCAGCAAGCCAGCGATTGGAATAACTCAAAGCCTGCCCGTCTACATTAACAATGTCGAATAAAACCCCCGAAGCCCAGCTGTCGATCGTGCCGCTAAAACTGTATGGCAAACGCGATTCGCACTGAACAAACGCGTTAGGTCCGGGAGCGCGATATCCCACAGCAAAATCGTGATAACCACCTTCTGCATACAGTCGTTGAAAAAGAGTTTGCTGACCTTCGGTGATGAACGTATAACGCCGTTGTCCGCCAATTTCTGAAACAGGCTCCAGTGATTTACAATCCTCAACGGTTATCCGCTTTGCGCTTTCCTGAACAAATACTGCAGAACCGGCAAAATGACGGAACTCCGTTTGCCTAACCCAGGCATCGACTACATTTTCGAACGAAATAGCCATCCAGCGATGATCTTCATCCTTCAGATTGGCGGGATTATAGGCGGATTTAAGTTGAAGATTTTCAATTCCGATATTGTTAATACGACCCGCCCAGGTGTATTTGGCAATAAATCCTCCGCCAAAAGCGGTATCAAGGGCATTTGTTAGAGGGGCATCAAAAGATATAGTGGAACCATTGATGGCGGTAACTCTTCTATCCCAAAAAATATCACGCTGACCGGGTTTCCATCCCAGATAGGTTTCTCCACCACCAAAATGGCCGGCTCCTAGCTTATCAATCCAGGTTTGAGTGGAAGGGCGGCGGATTTGGATGTAATCTCCGACTTTAAGGCCGTTTACATTTACAACCGAGACTTTCATCGCATTTACAGGAACATACGCCTCAGCAATCTTTTGTTCGGTCGAATTACGTTTATCGGCTTCTCCTGCGACCGAAATCAAAGTCTCCCGGCTTAAGCCTGTTCCTAAAATTGTTGTACCATTTTCTCCAGCGCCGCTTCCACGAAGAACAACACCCGAAGCGTTGATTTTAAGTGATCCTCCAACGGAAAACAAACCTTTATCCAGTAAAACTGCTCCACGGAAGCCATTTTTATCTACAGGCAGAGATGAAACATAGTCAATCGCTGATTGAATTCTTAAGGTAGCATCACCCTGTTTAAAAGGAACGAAAACTTTTACATGAACAGTCGGAATGGCTTCTTCGCCTGCCTTGTATCCTGCAAAAGAGAAGTCGGGAATCCTGTCACCTTTTTCGTTCGGATGATAAACTAGTTTACCTTCCTTAAAAGCAACCGGTTCTGGTGCTGGTTTCGGCTTTTGAGCCAATACAAGCGTGTTACAGGCCAAAACACCTGTAAAAAAACTAAACTTAAGAAGGCTGGTGACTTTGAAAATCATCTACGCTGTGTTATTATAGTGGTTTAACTGTGTTCAATTGAACTAAACCATTCAAATATTCTTCGATATTGCTGTATCCGTCTTTATCTCCGTCCATGCTGGCATCAGCGGCGTTTTTAGGATTCAATTTGTTTTTTACTTCCCAGGCATCAGGCATCCCATCATTATCCGAATCCTTGTAAGGAGTTCCTTTATACTCGGGGTATCCGCCAACCTGGCTGATATCTGTAATTATACCTGATTTGTAAGAGTCTGACGGCAGACGACGTTTGATAAACTCTTTGCCTACATCGGTTTTACCGCCTTCTTTGTAATATATTTTCCCTGTTTTCACAGTTTCGATGATCCTGGAATCAACCGGATCTCTTTTGGGTAAACTCGCTCCTACATTTTTCAGAACGTAATTATAGGCATCCTGAGCAGGTATGATGGAGACCTTTGCCATTGGCATAGGCTGGTTAACCCGGATACTATCGGTGTATCTGCCTGCATCGGGCATATCTTCGATCTGAACACCGCCGTCCCAGTTGTTTTTTGTGACCCGCTCGTTTCCTTCAATGATATTACCACTAACGTATACTTTACCGTAAAGCGTCTTTTTATCCTGAGAGCGACCAGATTCAGGTTTTAGAATACGATGCCCAATTGGCTTGTCACGCGGTGTCATCGGACCTGGTTTGTAATAGTTATTGATAAAATTGTATAAAGAATTATTGTCGCCGCCATCAGCTGAGCGGTTCCACCAGTTAAACACCACGTTGTTTACAAATCCAAAATCGCCATACATACCGATGGATGGATTCCTGCTGATATTATTTGCCCATAAATTACGCATAAAGGTGCTGTTCAGGCCACCAAGTGTGCTTCCGAAGGAATGATTATAGGTGTCTAATGCTTCAGAAAAGATAGAATTCTGGATGGTGATGTTCACTGTCGGAAGCTTTTGCTGTTTTCCATCGCCTGCATCATATACGTGGCGATACATCGACATATTTTCGTCTAATCCCCAGCTTGCTGAAACATGGTCGATGATGATATTTCCCACCGGATTACCTCCAATGGCATCATCTCTCCTCAACACGTTCGTTTCGCCACGGCGGAATCTGATATAACGGATCACCACATCGTGTGTATTTATCCAAACCGATTCCCCTGCAATGCAAATTCCATCACCAGGCGCAGATTGTCCGGCTATAGTGATATACGGTGCCCGTATGATTACAGGAGAATTTAAACGAATAATTCCGGCTACGTTAAAAACTACAATCCTCGCACCTCCCTGTTCACAGGCTTCGCGAAAACTACCTTTTCCGCTATCGTTAAGATTGGTTACAACGTATACTTTACCGCCCCGGCCACCGAAGGAGTATGCGCCTCCGCCCTCAGCGCCAGGAAAGGCAGCCACGGGAGATTGCGGAAGATCCGAAGGCTTTGCAGCCCATGGAATAAATGGTTTACCGGCTTTAGCTTCTTTTTCAACTTGAGGCAATGCATTTGCCCATGCTATGTCCGACAGTTTTTTAACTTCATTTAAGGCAGAATCGCCTTGCTTTTCCAAAGCTGGAGGGATGGTAGGATACTGGGCGAAGACCGCCTGACTAGATGCTACAATAAGAAGGCTAAGCAGCCCTTTAAATATTTTGTTCGTCATGAATCGAGTTTAAAAATTCGAAATAGCTTGTGTTAAACCGAATAGTTTAAAGCTTATTACCTAAGCAAGCTTTCTCTAAAGGTTATTTAATGATTAGAACATATAAACTATATACAAAAATAAGGTTAAAAGCCCCGATATACTGTATTATTTTCTCATGCTATTATAGCATTTTACCATACACAAAAGCTCTTGAAATCAAAAAAAATGGGGAGTAACCAGCTCCCCATAAACCAACTAACCAATGAAGTCTTAAGGTTTCACAGTAGCAACTGCAACCACGCTATTTAAATATTCTTCGATATTTGTATAGCCATCATTATTTTTATCCAGGCTTGCGTCTGAAGCATCTTTAGGGTTTAATCCGTTTTGAGATTCCCAGTTATCAGGCATACCATCATTATCAGAATCTTTATAAGGTTTTCCTTTATATTCAGGATATCCGCCTACCTGACTGATATCGGTGATAATACCACCTTTATAAGAGTCGATAGGCAATCTGCGATGTTCGAATTGAGTTGCAGGAAGCTTTACGTTTTTAGGTGTAACGATCTTTCCGGTTCTCACCTGCTCAATAACCCTGGTATCTACCGGATCACGCTTAGGCAAGGAAGCCCCCGCGTTGTTTAAAACGAAGTTATAAGCCTGCATCGTGGGAAGTATAGCAACCGGAGGCATTGGGAAAGGCTTATCCACTTTCATAGCAGCGAAATATGGCTTGGCTGCACTGTGGCTCATCAATTCTCCATCTTTACCTTCTACCTGGATGCCACCGTTCCAGTTATCAGCTGTGACGTCTGCATTTCCTTCAACGATATTTCCTTGTACATGCGCTCTGCCGAAAACGACATACGGCAATTTGCTTCTTCCTGATTCTGGCTTAAGAATACGGTAGCGAAGCGGCGTATTTGGCGTAAGAGGTCCTGGTTTGTAATAATTGTTTATGATATTAAAAGTGGCTTTATAGTCGCCGCCATCTGTAGATCTGTGTACCCAGTTAAATACAACGTTATTGGCAAAATTGAATAAACCATTCCAGCCGATGGAAGGGTTTCTTCCTGCGTTGTTGGCCCAAAGATTACGCATGAAAGTAGCATTTTCGCCACCTAATGTGCTTCCAAAAGCGTGATTCCAGGTATCCAATGCTTCAGAGAAAATAGAGTTTTGGATGGTAAGGTTCACCGTACCCAGTTTTTCTTCTGCCTTGCCGGTGCTGTCATTATACATATGGCGGTACATCGACATGTTTTCGTCTAATCCCCAGCTGGCAGAAACGTGGTCGATCATGATGTTTCCTATCGGATTTCCACCTATCGCATCATCGCGGCGACCCACATTGGTCTCTCCCCTTCTGAAACGCATGTAACGGATCACCACATCATGCGTATTGATCCATATTGATTCACCGGCTACACAAACACCATCACCGGGTGCTGTTTGTCCTGCTATTGTGATATATGGTGCGCGAATGATCAGCGGACTTTTCAAACGGATGATACCGGCTACGTTGAAAACAATAGTACGTGCACCACCCTGTTCGGCGGCCTCACGTAATGTACCCGGACCGCTATCGGCCAAACTGGTTACCACGTAAACTTTACCACCACGACCACCAAAGGAAAAGGCACCGCCCCCCTCTGCACCAGGGAACGCCGGGATTGAAGCCTGAGGTAAATCTGACGGACGTCCGGCCCATGGAATATATGGTTTTCCTTGTCTGGCTTCGGCTTCAATGATCGGAAGAGCTTTTTGCCAGGCAATATCTGATTGTTTACGAGCTTGATCCATCATAGCAGCCGATGCACGGCCGACTGCCTCCGGAACCTTTGGATACTGCGCAAAACTTGTGAGTCCTATTCCGCATAGGCCCGCAAGTAGAAAAGAACGTTTTAAAACTTTATTCATGCTTTATATTATTTGGATGTGTATATTTCTAACTACTTTATCTTTTCGGTCTGAAGTTTTGCTTCCAGTTCTTCTGTGGCTTTGCGCAGATTGTAACCCGCTTTGGCCAGATAATTATTCGCCCTTCCTCTGAATTTGATAAACCATTTAAGGCGGTCACCTTCGTCCAAAACATTCATGGCGTTATCCCGGGCCTCTGATAAATAATCGTAGACCTGTTTCTTTTGCTCTGTACTGAGGTTTGGCAACAAGGCCTGGAAATGAGTATACTCTTGCTGTAACCGATGGTCGGTCATTTCATTCTGGGCAAGTTCAACCCTGTTCGAATCCACTAAAGTCGAAAGCTTCTTAAGGAATAACTTGCGTTGGTCGTGAAGCTGTGTTTGATAGCTGGCCCAAATATCAGAAGCTGCCTTATCGGTTTCTTCTTTACTCTTTGGCTGCTGACTGGCTGCCTTCATTTTGGCATCCCGCTCCGCTATCATTTCCTGTATCTTTTGGTATTGATGAGCGACTAGATTTCTGACGGCCTCGCTTTGCGATTTGTCTTTAATATCAAGAGCTTTTGTTACTTTATTTGATTGAACAATCTCGATAGCTGTTGAGCTTTTATCTCTTCTTTTAGCCCAGTCGGCACTCTCCTTCTTCATGTCGAATCCTTCCGCAGCCAGATAGTTGGTAATCTTACCTTTATACTTTCCGAACCAGGCATGCTTTTCTTTTGAAGAACTACCATCCATAGCAAGCTCACGGGCTTCAACCAGAAGACCTTTTATTTTATCCTGCTGGGTTTGTGTAAGGTAGGGCGTTTGCAGCAGGTAATTGGCAAACGTAAGAGGGACAACGTTGTACGTCATGCCATCTTTAACTTTTTCGATCTGGGCCTGAGATAAATGGCGGCCTAGTTTAGACAGATATTGAGTGTGTAATTTTTTAAGTTCCAGCTCGGCCGAACTTTTAATTGCTGCGGTCCTAGCAGGATTGGTATTGCCAATAGCTTTTAATTGCTCATCTCGCTTTTTCTGGATAGTATTCAGGGCGAAATATTGATCTGCGATTAGCTCTCTTACCTTGGTTGATTTCGATTTTCCGGTGACATCGAGGCTTTGAACGATTTTATCTGCGCGCTCTTCTAGTACCTTCTTATAGGCGATTTTTTCTTCCTTAGCAGTTTTGGCGGTCTGAGCTACCAGCGGTGCAGACGCGCTAAGCAAAAAAAGAAGGACACCGAAGTTTATAAATTTAAAATATTTCATCATGGCTATTATTTAAGCAGATTCAAAGTATCGTAATTGTTTTTCGGATCTTTCCAGTCTGCTTTTAAGAGGATCTATACTGTAAACGCACTTTTCAGTTTTTGTGTATCCATTGCTATTCAGGTAGGACACCGTATTGGCCGGATTTACGCCGTACGATTTCGAACAAGATTGAAAAACGGACACTTGATAAGAAGCTATAAGAACTATAAATACTTTAGCTGCAAAATGAAAATGTCTCGGTGTGTGACGTGGCATTGAGTTAAGTTTAACCGGCTACAACGTTATAGTAATATCAAATATCAGCCGAAAAGGACTTTATTTTCTGTAGAATTTTCTCATGGTGCTGTAGGATATTAGCTTCATCAAGAATGTTACAGAACACAATTTGGAAGGTCAAAAAAGAAAAGGGAGCATGCGCCCCCTTTTTTTAACTTAAAAAGCAACTATTGCAATGGGTCGAAAGTTCCTGCTCCGTTCACGCTATTCCATCCTTGAGTTTGTTCAAGATAAGGTGATACATCTAATATACTTTTATTGATACCCAAGAAATAGTATTCCTTGTACCATTTAAACTTCCAATTGTTGTTGGTAGGATCAAGATTATCTTTTTCGATAACTACAAAATGGTTATCGTATAGATAATCTAGATATTCGTCGAAGGTAGTTATACCTGGAGGATAAGCAGCTGGCTCACGTGAGATTACCGGAACAACACCGCGGCTATTTACCAGCATAGGATCCCCTATAACTTTCGGATCCGTCGTAGGATCAGGCTTAGTCACTTCAACATATTTACTTCCATCATCTTTTTTCACGTAAATCCAGATTCCAGTTCGTCGGGTACCATTTAAAGGATCCATACCAAGACGAGTTAATGTACCAAACTCGTCATCGAATAGCATCCAGCGGCGTAAATCCCAGAAGCGTTTTCCTTCAAAAGCAAATTCAATTTTCCGTTCGTTAATAGCTGCCGCAAAATGTTGATCACGGGTAACAACATTACTTAAGCCATAAGCGAGATCTAAGTTCTCAACACCGGCACGCTCTCTTATTGACTTGATTAATGTTAAACCTTCAGAAAGTTTGTCTATTCCAATCGCGGATTCAGCCAGATTTAAAACCACTTCAGCGAAACGCATCTCCATAAAATCGGTACCGCTGTAACCAAAATCCCCGCGGGAGTTACTTGCATCTGGATTTGTTCCTTTTCTTATATAAATTCCGCTGCTGTTTGAGCCCGCAGTTTCAGTAGTTTTATCCGGAGTGGCTTTACTTGCTGCAGAAAACCAGCTATAAGTCCAGAGCCTGTAATTTTTGTCTTCGTTAAAGGGCCAATGCGACCCGTTATATGCAAATGTTTTGTAAAAACGGGGATCACGGTTCTTATAAAACTTATTTGGATCATACGTATATGTTGAACTATTGCGGTCTTTCCCATCTTTCATAGGAAACGCGTCCATAATTTGCTTAGTTGGAGATAAAGATCCTGCTCCCTCAATTTCTCTCGGACGTGCAGCTTGTTCCCAACCGTTATTTTTCTGTACCTGATCTGAGATGACACTATTGAAACCAGTTATGATTACGGCTTCCGGATTATTGTATTCCTCAAAAAACATTTTTTCCCATGCTGTTGCATTAGCGAGGCTTCCTTTTTTGTATAAACCAAATCCGCTAGCTTCTAACAAATTTTTTGCAGCAAGGTTAGCATCATAAGCTCTCTGCCAGCGAGCTCTGTCATCGTTACGATTAAATTGCGGACTAGCCCAGGTTAAAAGAACGCGGCCTTTCAAGGCAGCAGCTCCACCGCTTGTAATTCTACCCCAATCACTGTTTCCCCAGTTAGGAGGAAGAAATTCGGTGGCAGCGTCCAGATCTGCTACGATCTGCTCGATGACCTCTGAGGATTTACTACGAGGCACTTCAATACTAGCCGCCCCTTCTATTACAATTGGATTTTGAGGTTCTAGTATTAGTGGTACTCCTCCATATAGTCTTACCAGATCAAAATATTGAAAAGCACGCCAGAACAACATTTGTCCTTTCAGTTCCTCACGCAATTTCTCTGGCAAACCATATTTATCAATTTCACTTAAAAAGATATTAATCTGTTTGATTCTTGTGTAAGGATTATTTTTAGGCCCACCTGTAGGCAATTTCTCGCCAAAGTATTTTGAGGCATGATTTTGATTATAGTCGATTTTTGACCATACCCTGTTCCAATCCGTTTGTCCTGCGAATTCTTCGGTTGTTCTTGAAAAGGCATCTCCATGGGCCAATTCCCATGAGAATGCTGCTGCATTATCTCCAGGCTGAAATGAGTAGTACATATAATCGACATATGACTGGGCAAGCACAGGATCTTTGAATACTTGCTCGTTCTCGCCATTTAAATCACGTTTCTCTTCCAGGAAGTCTTTTTTACAGCTTGCCGAAACTATAATACATAGCGAGGCAAAAAACCATATAATTTTATTTCTGTTCATAATTTCTAAATCTATAGTGAAAGATTAATGCCTAAAGAAAATGTTCTCAAAGCAGGGAATGCATCCCAGCTACCTTCAGAATCTTTGTAGTCGAAGGGGTTATAAAAGTTTATCGGATTTACACCAGTAAACACAACCCGGGCATTCTTTACATGCAACTTGTCTGATATCTTTTTGGGTAAACTGTAATTTAGGTTGAAGTTTCTCATCCTCATTCTAAATGAGGATACCCTCCAAAATTCTGAAGTAGGCTCAAGACTGATATCTTCGTTGTGAGGATTTGGATATTTTCCGTTCGGATTTAATTCCGGATCATAAATATCGTTCCAATAAGCGGGAACGCTTTGGTAAATTCGGCTGATATCCTGGTTCAAGGGCTTTCTCGAGTCAATTTCAGACCAACCACCAAAAGAACCACCTATTGCACTGTCGAAACTAAAACCTTTATACCCAAATCTGAGCGTAATGCCGAATCCATAATGGTTGTCGGCTCTTTTTGCCAATAAAACCTGATCATTGTCGTCAATGATACCGTCAGCTGGCGCAAATGTACCATCCGACTGCAAAGGACCTCTTACATCTCTATAATATAGCATTCCAGGCTTTAAATTATCAGCCTCTACATCATGCACCTCAGTAATATTGTATTGTTGTACGTACGCATCAATCTCTGCTTGGGAACGGAACATTCCTAAATAGTCGTAACCCCATTGGCCTATATCTGTTGACTTTCCAGGTTGGGCTCTCCATGGATATGCTGCATCGTTATCGTTGAAATTTCCTTTAGTTTGTTTATTATCATACCAGGAGAAACGAGTGTCGATTCCGTATCTGAAATCCTTTCCGATATTATCATTCCAGCCTAAACCAATCTCATAACCGAAAAAATCTACGGCTCCAAAATTTACAGAGGCCACACTACCACCAACTGTAACAGGAACATTTGCAGTTCTTTCTATTAGCATATTGGTTCCTTTATTATAAAAAGCTTCTATAGTAGTCGAAAGTCTTGAGTTTAAAAAACGTGCGTCGAGTCCAAGATTTTGCTTGAATTCATCACTCCAGGTAGCATCACGATTTGGTGACGCCTCCATTTTCATACCTATACTAGCTGGATTGCTGTCGTCATCGCCAAATACGCCACCTTTTCCTTGCTGGTAACTGTAACGCTGTCTCCATAACCATGGCTTAGTATCATCTCTTCCCAGTAAACCAACCGAGTATCTCAGCTTAAGGAAATCAACAGCAGGTACCTTGAAAAAGCTTTCTTCTGAAACTACCCAACCTAGAGCAGCGGAGTAAAACCTTCCCCAATAGTTTTCTGGTGCAAATTTGGTCGATGCGTCACTTCTGAATACTAAATCGGCTAGATATTTATTTGCAAAATCGTAATGAGCACGACCTACATAACCAAGGGTACCTGACTCATTTCCGGCACTTTTTCCTTCGTATTCGCCAAAAGCGGTGTTAAGTTGCCCGTTTGTTGTTAAGGTCGGGTCATACCGCCATACATCCTCCTGAGACGATTCGGCTTCAGATCGCTCTACTGTAAAAAAGCCGCTTACATTGTGCTGGCCAAACTGGCGCGTATAATTTGCCGACAAATTTGCCTGGTATGATAAAAAATGTCTGTTTGAAAAGTACAAACGATTTCCATTCTCATAAGACTTTTTACTGCGAGGAGTATTTGAATCGATAATATGCGCAGTTCCATAATCATACACGTCAAACCAGGTTCCGGTTTGGGTTCCCCTTGACGAACCTATGTTCCTGGCGTACGATGCCCGGGCTTTCAACCCTTTAATAAAAGGCAGTTCGTATTCGGCATATAAATTAAAGGTAGTAGTTCTATCATCACCGGTTGCCAGGTTATTCAGATCAGTAATTGCATAATAATTATATCGTGAAAGAGCATCGGTTCCCGGAAGTTTTACCGGTAATCCGTCCACATAGTAAGGAATATACTGTGGTGCACGAAGCAGGTTTCTGTAATCATTCTCTTCCTGCTCACCACCGATTTTATTGAATGTTTTGGTAAGTCCGTCGAAAGTACCAGACACTTGCAATCCGGCTTTTAAGTTCGAGAGAACATTTACATCTGCGCCTGCTCTGAAGGTCCACTTATTGTAATCGAGACTACCCAGGTTACCATCTTGTGTATAATAAGCGATGTTGGCAAAATAGGTAGATTTATCTGCTCCGCCGCTTACATTAAAAGTATGCCGCATATTCGAAGCAGAGGTCCATGCATCGTCCAACCAATCGTAATTATTGTTTTTATAATGCTCTAATTCTTCTGCTGTAAAAACGTATTTAACATCGCCAGGACTGCTTGCAATCCTATTAGAACCATATGCTCCATTTCTGATATTCATATATTGAGCAAACTCATAGCCTGTCAGCATTTTAGTTCGGTATGCTTCATCATTTATAGCGAACGAACTGCTATAACTTACTCGCGGCTTACCTATCTTTCCGCGTTTAGTTTGAACAATAACGGCACCGTTTGCAGCACGAGAACCGTAAATCGCAGCGGCGGCATCCTTCAAAATTGAAATACTTTCAACTTCCGATGGGTCAAGATTATTAAAAAGAGTGTTGTCAGGAACGCCTTGTGCGTCTACCTGGATTACATCATCTATAATATATAAGGGAGAATTACTTCCATCCTTTGACAAGGTTAAGGGGTTTCTAATTGTTAACTGCGCTGTAGAACCTGGACGCGAAGTGCCTCCAGATACAGAGAGCCCCAACATCCGGCTCGCTAAAGCTGCACCCAGATTCCCTAAAGGCAGATCTTCGATTTCTGCAGCGTCCAAATTATCGATCGCTCCTGTCGACGCTCCCTTTGTTGTAGTACCGCCATACCCCGTTATGATAACCTGGCTTAAAGCAGTAACATCTTCTTTAAGTTTGACATCAAAAGATGTTTGCCCCTTAACTGCCACTTCCATAGTCTGAAATCCGAGGTAGCTAAACACCAATGTTTCATTTCCGGTAGGCAGGTTCAAACGGAACACACCCTCAACATCGGTTACAGTCGCCGTAGTTGTTCCTTTGATCTTCACAGTTACGCCTGGCAGGGGTTCACCCTGGCTGTCTGTAACCTTTCCGGTGATGTTGTCCCTTAATGCGTCTTTTAGTTCTGCGCCGAGCGTAACCCCGATTTTGCTGGACGTCTCGGCCTGGGAAGTTCCTGATAGAAAAATCGCTATTAATAAAGGAGTGCAGGCTATCCTCGAGCCCCTACTCAAATAATACTGCGTTTTTGAAAAGTTCATATTACGAAGTCATTAAATTGTTAGTGTTTTTTAGCATTTATCGGTTACTGATCGGAGCAGATAATCTGTCAGATAATGATTCCTGATGTGTTACTTTCTCCCGATTTTTTATCTGAATTCGTTGTAAGTAAGGTATTGCCTGCGCCCCTTACTTATTTGAATAACTCATCGCTTATAAAGCTGATTATTGGTTTAAAACGGTATATCAAATGTATCCTGAAAACCGTCGCGGATTATATAGCATTTTTTCCAAAGATTGTATGATCTTACCAATTAGAAAATGACGATAAATCCAATAGAGCAATGCGACTAAATTTAAAAACGACGATAAAGTGAGACGTGTAAAAGAGATTAAAATTAGCTTAAAATAAACTTAAAATTAGCTTAAAATTTGATTATTAAGATTTTATAAAAAAAATCACCTTTGACAATTTCGAGTACTCACATCGAGATTTCTACAAGATAATATTCGTGGAGTTAGTAATTTTTGTGATTTAGCTAGTCAAATAAAATGGTAAGATATTATAATATTTTTTTCAAAAAATAAATGATGCCCTGTAGCTTTCAACTAAGTGAGCTATAATATTACCAGTACCAAGAAAAAAGTCGTCAATTTGAAAATGTTAGACCGCTAAAAATCGCGTTAAGATTTGGTATCTTTTTGAAGGGGTTGAAAGGGGGCGAATCAGATAATGATTCTAAGAAAGTGCAACAATCGCAAACCAGTTTAGACATCGCCAGGTTATTTATTAGTAACGGCACTAGATCCTCCTATTCCGCGGTATTATTGTCGATGTACATAGATAATAACCTTCCAACCGGTTGAAGTCTGACAACGAGCGACTCAAAAACGTTCGGCGACACTGGGCGTAGAAATAAAAACTATAAAAGTCCAAAAACTATAATCGAATCGCTTCGACACCTTATAATCGGTAAATAAAAAAGAGGCCTGAAAGATATCAGGCCTCTTACTAAATATATTCAGATACGATTAATTCTGAATCTTAACATCAATACTAACGTAAGCTTTGTTTTCATAATCTGAAGCCACCCCGTTCACCAAAAATGCCCCATACTTGCCTTCAGGAGTTTTAAAGTAAACAACATTGCCTGCCGCCAAACCAGCCTGCCAGGTAGTAAAATTCGTAGAAGTAACATTAAGCGTCCTTGCTTTTGCCTGTTCCTCAATTACACTTCCAGAAACTAATGTGTAAAGGAATGTGTTAGTTCCACCTGTCACCGGTGCACTAAATACCGTTGC
This sequence comes from Paradesertivirga mongoliensis, assembly GCF_024436395.1. GTDB lineage: Bacteria > Bacteroidota > Bacteroidia > Sphingobacteriales > Sphingobacteriaceae > Paradesertivirga > Paradesertivirga mongoliensis. The sequence goes on from NZ_JAFMZO010000004.1 coordinate 606,420, forward strand.
CCTCTTCGTCCATGCGCTGATATCGTAGGTTGGGAAAGGATTAGTTGTGGCACTAAGAGAGTAATAATTATAAATATACCTTCCCGCATGCGCCGGTCTGGGATCTGGTGTTCTCCAAATTCCAAAATCTATATCAGCAGAATTCGCCTGCCCTTCTGTGTAGCTAAATGAAGTACCCTTGCTAATCGAGTAGAATGAAGGATTAACCTTAGTAAGAGTATCAGGAGCATATACTCTCCTGCTCGCAATTACTTTATAACTAGGATTTACTTCTATCGTTACTTCCTTATAGCCATCGCCAATGTAATGCCCTTTTTCGTTTAAAGCATATACCCGGTAAGTGCTTTTTCCGTCCCTCTGCATCGTTAGTTTTAAAGTTCTGGAATAACTCCTTCTTTCTGATTCATCTGAAACTACCGTCGCAGTACGTTCAGGGTTACCACTACTTGAACCGGCAACTTTTTCAACAACAACACTGTGCATGTCTTCATTGCTTGATGTAATTGAATAATCAATATACACGGTTTCGCCATCATTTACATTGGTGTAATCTGAAACAAGCTTGGGGTCAACCAACGGATTGCCATGATACAGAACAGTAGCTGCGGCAATTTTAGCTCCGCTCGCGTTAGTAGCCCAAACTTCGTAGGTACTCTGAGGACTACCTTTTTTCACTTTGATAGTCGCCACATACTTATTTCTTTCAGCAGCTGTGTTAGTTCTGGTAATTACGGGAGTGGTACTGCCTGTTTCAGATATATTTATTGTATACATCTGATTAAGTGTAGGATTACTTGTAGGTGTACTAATCTCAAAGTCCAGCAATATTTCATCGCTATTTAAAGCTGATGTGTAAACCACGTCAACTTCGTCAAACATATTAAATATATTTTCCGAATCCTTTTTACAGGAATAGATTGTTATCGTAGTCAGAAAAAGCAAACTCAACAACTTATTTTTTTTATTTTTCATGTCTATATTTTAAAAACATTTGTATTCTGTTCACTAATCTGCTAGCGGATCAAAAGTACCACCAGCCCAACCTATGGTTGGTTGAATATCGATTCCCGAGTTGACGAAATCATTATGGAAAGTATAGAAATAATGAAATTCGGGAATGTTATAGGGCTGATAATTTCCTGGGGATATAACCCTTGCTTGCTGAAAATACTGTAAGTAAGTTGCTTTATCGTTGATGTTAATTTTATCTCTAAACATAACACCATTTGCATCCTTAGCTTCCAGAATATTCTTTGTAGTATTGCCATTGCGTAGCAAAACCTCGATAGTCTCCATATTTCCGGTAAGCAGGTGCATTCTGCGTGTTCTTCTTAAATCAGAATTTCGTTTGTTTTCGAATGCGAATTCAATCATACGTTCGTTCAAGATCAAATCACGCATTTGACCTTCACTAGTTATTGATCCTAAGCCGTAGTCATTCGTTCCTGTACCTTGCTCTATTTTTGCGCGCTTTCTGATTTCCCTAACCATATCCTTGGCAGTTGCAAGGTCTCCAGTTTCATTAGCACATTCCGCATAGTTCAACATCACTTCTGCTAACCGTATCTCAATCCAGTCCATACCATTTCCGCCTAAGTTGCTCTGGTATCTGACGGATGTTGGCGGAGCAATTGATGTAAACCTCTTACTGTAAACTCCTCTTAAATTTGATTCATTGATAGCAGTATTATAAGTCCATTGCTTTCTATTCAGATCACCATCTAATGGCCAGGTACTTCCATTATAAGCGATAGTGGCTTCGAATCTCGGGTCGCGATTCTGCCAGAACATCACCGGATCATAAGTATAAGCACTGGCAGTTGATCCAATTGGATTACCATCCTTCATTGGATAGGCATCTAATAACCTGGTGCTTGCCTGGAAGCCCTGATGCGCGCCGCCCTGCGCACTTGCTGGTCTTGCACGGTACTCACCGTCATGGCCTCTTCGCTCTAGCGTACTGGAATAAGTTCTTACTAAAATCGCCTCAGTATTTTCTGTGCCTTCTAATCTAAAGATATCGGCATAGTTGGGCAATAGCCTCTTACCATGGGTATTATAAGCTAATTCATAAGCAACTTTATTTGCATCTCGAGCGGTAATCCAACGGCTTTCATCATTACCCGGGTTAAATTGAGGGCTGGCCCAATACATCAGAACTTCAGCTTTTATACAAGTGGCGATAAGCTTGTCTATCTTACCTCTGCCATTTGCATCTTGCCACTGAACTCCTTCCAAATACTCTATCGATTTGTTAATGTCCGACAAAACAACATCAAATATTTGTCTTGCACTCGCTCTGCCTTTCACATTGATATTTTGAGGGTCTATCGGTTCTAAGGTCAATGGAACACCGCCATACACTTTGGCCAACTCAAAATAAGTCATAGCCCGCAACGCGTGGTACTGACCCAGAAACTCCTTTTTCTTTGCATCAGACATCTTCCCTCCAGGAATATATTTTATTGCAGCATTGCATTTTGCAATGTCAAAATATTTATTACCTCCCGAAGCGTGGTTGTAAGTATTACCGGCGAACCGCACATCGTGATTAATCAAAGCACTCTGCAGTCCAAGAGCAGTCCTTGCCCACTGGTCTGCTGCGGGAAATATGTTTTCATCACTAGCCAGGTGTATACCATACCTACCTGACATGGTCGAGCTGACATTGTCCTGATAAATAAACTGAGGGATAACGTTGTCATACACTCTGTTTATATGTAATTGTACAGATCCTTCCGCATCAAACAACGAAGCAGCATCTATTCCACCTCTATCAGGGAGTTCAAAAAACTCATCATCATTTACTTTACAAGCAGAAACACTGCAAGCAATTGTAACGGCAAGAATCGCCTTTTTTAATATATTATTTGAGTAAATTTTCATGTCTAATAAATTATAGATTCACACTTAATCCTAAAGAAATAGTTCTCAGTATAGGGTAATCATAAGCACTCGACGTATAAGGATCTTTATACGGAAGTGGATTTACGATAGTCCACAAGTTATTACCGGTAGCCAACACTCTTGCACCTCCTAATCCTAACTTACCGGCATACTTAGCTGGAACTTTATAACTCAAGGTGAGATTATTTATTCTTACAGTTGTACCATCAACAGCCCAAAACGTTGAGTTGCGCGTTAAAGATGGTTGATCAAACCTTGGGAACCTACCATCCGGGTTTTCCGGGCTCCAGCGGTCTTCCCATATTGATAAAATATTTCTGGTCGTTGATGGTGCAATTCTGGCGCGACCATCGTAAAATACTTTTCCGCCTATTCTGGCAAAGATGTTGGTACTTAAGTTAAAGCTTTTATAACCTAATCCTAAGTTTATACCAGAATTAAAGACCGCATTGGTGTTGTTGTACATCGGAACCATGTCCCAGTCGTTAATAATCCCATCTTCATTTGTATCTTCAAAATACTGAAATCCGGGTTGCGGAATCTGGTTATACAAACGATAATTAGGATTCTTTTCCATAAAGGCATCAACCTCTGCCTGGGTTCTGAACGTCCCTTGATAGATTAACCCAATGTTACTCTGATTATATTTTCTAGGGTCAGTTCCAAAAGAGGTGGCCAGGCCATCGGCCAAATTCGTTTCGAGAAAGTCTCCAGGCGCATAAATAGTTCTTTCCACCACAGAATTGCCATAGCCAAAATTTATACTTGCGTTTAAGCTTACTTCGCGCGCAATCTTCGCTTTGTATCCAATTGTGAACTCAGAGCCCCAATTATAAACTTCTCTGTAATTTACTACCGGAGCATCGATTCCTAAATACAAAGGATACAGATTGTTAGCCCCCCTGTCGAGTCCATCATAGGTGTAGTTTTGGAATACTTCCACTCCTAAATCAAGCTTATTATTAAACATTGTTGCTTCTAACCCGGCGTTAAAGGTTCTTTTCTTTTCCCAGGTAATCTCGGGATTAGGAAAGACACTAGGTATTAACGAATTTCCGTTGTTGTTCCCGTAGAGATAACCGTTGTTTGTATCAATAATGTATCGGTCCTGCCATAATCTCGCCGCTACGCGATCGTCGCCCGCAATACCGTAATTAACTTTAAGCTTTAAAAAGTTAACAAAATCTACATTATCCTTAAAGAAGTTTTCCCTGCTAACCACCCATCCAAGCCCCAAACTTGGAGACAGGCCCCAACGATTGCCTAAAGCGAAGTTTGATGAAGCATCTAAACGGGCAACACCTTCAATTAGATACTTTTTATCTATATCATAGCTAAAGCGTCCGAAGAAAGATCTTTTTGTGCTTTCTCCCCTGCTCACCTGCCCTCTGGTTAACCGATTTGCGTCGAAAGCCCAAAATTCCTCGCCACCGGGGATTAATTGGTTCGCCCAGACCGCACCTAAGGTTTCATCATTAGCCTCGCTTTGCTCGCCACCAACTAAAACATTGAAGCTATGCAGTCCAAGTGTCTTTGCGTACTGAAGTGTAAAGAAGGCCTGGTAACTGTTGAACTCAGACAATGTTGGTGAAAGTTGTGCATCGTTAGCCCGTCTGATTCGGCTGAACGGAACCTGAACCCCAGCATTATCAGGATCACTTGATAAAAGAGGAGTATTTGAAAATAATTCATTATTATTTCCCATCCTTTCAAAGTTGTACAGATTGTAAGGTGCATCATAACTGCGACTATTGGTGCTGTTACTTCCCTGCGAGACCTGCAACTTTGCAGTTAAGCCTTTAAGAAATTGCGGCTCATAGCTTAAGCTGGCGTTAATACGGTAGCCACGAGATTTACGATCATTGAAATAGCCTGATTCTAAAAGGCCTCGTGGATTACTACCATTATAGTTTACAAGCTGCCCGTCAATAGACATCGGAACCCAGCTAGGAACAGAAATAATTCTCTCGAAGAATACCTGATCTTCGTTCGTTAAATTATGCTTGGCAGTCCTTACATTCTGATCAACATTAAAACCAATATCTGCTTTCAGTCCTTCAGTTATAGTTGCTGTTGCACCACTTCTGAAAGAATATTTATCAAATTTCATCCCCTCCCAGTTCGCATTTTCGTTTTGATAGCTGCCTCCGGCAAAAAATGTAAGTTTCTCAGTTCCACCCGACACACTCAGATTATGTCTTTGGGTAGCAGCAGGTTTCCATAATTGGTCGAACCAGCTTTTATTGTTTAATCCCCTTATATACTCTAAATCCTGAGGAGAAAAAAACTTTGAGGTTTCCTCATTTCTTAACCGATACGTGTCGTTCAGCAAAAGCGCATGTTCGTATCCGGAAAGCATCTCGGGAGTACTGGCAGCGTCTGAAATACCAGCATATCCGTTATAACTAATGCTTGGTTTTCCGGATTTCCCTCTTTTCGTGGTTATGAGTACTACACCTTTTGCTCCGGCCGCACCATAAATTGAGGCAGAAGCATCCTTTAAAATAGACATGTTTTCAATCATTGAAGCGTCTATATTATCGAACTCCTCCCTAGTAATGGTAATACCATCAACCACGTAAAGAGGTTCGGTAGTTGCACCCAACTGTCCCGCAATGTCACTTCTCGATGCATTCCTTATATTTAAGGTAATAGGTGCTCCCGGTCTACCTGAAACCTGGCTAACCCCTACCCCTGCAATCCGGTTTCTCATGGCGCCCGCCAGGTTTGGAGCAGGAATATCCATCAATTCCTCGCCCGTTACCGTAGCAATCGCTCCTACTATTTCAGAACGTTTCTTGGTACCATAACCCGTTACAACCACCTGATCCAACATTGCTGTACTTTCATTCAAGGTAACATCAATGGTGGTACGTCCCGACATTGCAATCTCGCGGGTTTCAAACCCCAGATACGTAAAAACCAAAGTTTCATTTCCCGTAGGCAGATTAATTCTAAATCTTCCTTCAACATCCGTAACTGTTGCGGTTTTTGTTCCCTTAATTAAAACTGATACGCCCGGCAAAGGTTCTCCCTTTGCATCCTTCACCGTTCCCGTTACATTTTCCAGGTTTTTCTTAATAGATGAGGTTAAACCGGTATTGTGTGTTTCGGCGTTGGCCGTTCCGGTTAAAAAAGCCGCAATTAGTAAAGCAAGGCTCATCTTGTTCCCCCGGCTTAAATAATACTGCGTTTGTAAAAATAAATTCATAATTGTTGATCGTTAAAAATTATCATTAGACAAATCGAGACCTGTTAAACAGGTTTGGGCTGCATGACTACACATGGCCCCGAGCGTTAATTACTTTTTCATCCCAGACTTTAGTTTAGTTTATATATTAAATAGCCGCAAACAGGTTTACCTGATATACTCATCATTTATGCGAAGCCTTGAAAATTGTAAAAGTTCTATTGGTTTAGTTGGTATAAATTTATTACATAACCCACACCGCTTTATATAGCATTTTTTCCAGATATTGTAGGATGTTAGCATTCCCGCCAAGTGTCGAAATTACACTTAAGCGGGGCCTCGTTACATCTTCTTTTTAGCCTCTTCCTGCTTTATCCTGTTTTGCCAGTCGATACTCGCCTGTTTCATATTTATACCCGCAGCAGACAAATAATTATTGATTTTACCCTTATACTTGCCAAACCATCCATGTTTTTTTTCAGACGACTCAGCATCCATGGCAAACTCTCTCGCTTCGGTAAGATATGCTAAGATTTGCTTTTTTTGATCTTCTGTCAGGTTGGGCAACATTTGCAAGTAACCATTGTAGGTGATAGGCAGAACACGGTAAGTCATCCCATCCTTAACCGCTTCAACTTGTTGAGGATTAAGTTCTGCAGAAAGGCTTTTTAAATAAGCGGTGTGAAGCTTACTGAGTTGCAATTTCTCCTCCTCTTCAATCTTTTTTACAGCGGAATCTGCTAACGCCCTGTTTTCTTTATTAATCTCCTTGGCAGATTTAACTGAAGCCTTCCGGGCTTCATGAATATTATTCAATCCTCTGTACTGCCCGGCGATGATATCACGTACTTTAAGCGCTTTTTTCTGATCCGAGATGCTTAAAGCTTGAACTATTTTATCAGCACGCTCGGTGATCACTTTAGTATAGGCTGCTTCTTTCTCGGCAGCAGTAGCCGTCTCCTGCGAAAATACAGACGTACCCCAGGTCATTACCACAATACTCAGGATTGTAATTCTTTTAACTAATTGATTCATATGATATTAATTTAAAATTGTACGTCTCCACAGAAGTGAACCTGCAATCCCAGTTCAGACATGGCTGCTGCTTTAATCCGGCAAGCGCGATGTGCAGATGCCTCGTCAACAGCATACACCACATGAATATGGTTTGCTTTGTGTTTTGCCATCAGCTGATTCCGGCTTACTCCTTTTAAAACTGCATGCATAATTGGCCATTGCTGTGTTGTTCCTTCCCATCTTCTCCGGGTTTCCTCTTCAGGAAGTGAAACCACCTCTCCCACACCTAAATCGCAATGAAGTGTATTATCTTGAACGTAAACTCTGCTCCAAACAATATAACCAGGCTTGCTTATTCCTTTTAACGTACCGCCGCCCAATCTGAAATACATTGGCGGCTGCCTGTCGCTTGATGCCCCTTTGTATCCGCCAATAAAATGTGCAGGTGGAGCTGCCCCCGAAATGAGGAAAACCCATACAAATTCGTCCTTGCCGGCGATATTAAAGTTTTCGCCCCAGCGAATATCATGCAACGTGTTTTCGCCCGGCAAACCAAGTTCTTTCCATAGATGATAAGTAAGTAAGGCGTCCAGGCCTGCGCACTCATCCACTTCGTTAAAATGTGGCAGCGCCTGTCCGGGATATAATTCTCTTCCATCTGCCGAAAACACCGGAGGCCTGTCCTGATTATTCAACAAACCTTCCACCAGATCGCTGGCTACGGTAAGATCCTTCAAGCCTTGCTGATACTGAATACCGATAGTATCGCAGCCAAACTCGTCGGCAATGCGAACTGCCGCTATGTACATTTTGCATTGTTCGAGCGTTTGTTCTTCCGTTAATTCCGTTTCCGGATCACTCCCCCAATTAAAGGTCATTCCCTTGCTGAAAAGCCAATCCAGAACGGCGCGCGCGTCTTCGTTACTCACGTTGCGCATCGCCGCATAAAGAGAAGACTGACTCAAACGTTCTTTAAAAATTCCGGTCTGGTGCAAGAGCTCGTCAGGTATGATGGCATTGTACATACCCATACAACCTTCGTCAAATACACCCATTATTGCTTTGTCGCTTTTTAAACGGGCGGCGAAAGCACGGCCTGTCTGGTTGTCTTCGGCGGGTATAGCAGATAATGCATTGCTTTTTACATGGCTAAGATCATGCTTGATTGTACCTGTTTCTATCCATTCTTTCAATCCTTTCGCAAAAAACTGATCCTTAAAATCTTCACTCCAAAGCGTACTGTATTTTACATTTGCTTTTGTAAGACACCCGTTTAGGTTCAGCATCCCTACCAAACCCGGCCACTGCCCGCTCCAGTTAGCAACTGTTAAAATCGGACCTTCATGAGTAAATAAACCCGCCAGCACATGGTGAGAATATTGCCATACGCTTTCCGCTACAATCAGAGGTTGTTTTTTATCGATGCCACGAAACACCTCCATTCCCATTTTCTGCGAATCAATAAAGCCGTGCTTTTTTGCATTATCATACAAATGTGCTCGCCTTACCGTCCGGCCTTGCTTTTCGATGGCGGCCCTTAGCAAATTCTCCATTTCTTCCTGCGCAGCCCAGCAGCTTTGATTAGCCGAAAGCCTAAGATCTCCGCTTGCGACAATTAAAATCTCGTTTTTTTCGCTCATATGATTTGAATAGAATAATTAATTGTAACAATTTCATCGTTACTGATGCGTAATGATGAGAATGATATATGTTTATAATCAGCTTTTTCGCTAACGCTAACAATACAAATGTGTAGAATAGAGGGACTTAAATTTTGCTGATTTTTATCTATTTAGTGTAGGATGTTACCATTGCATTGAAATATATTTCTATATTTAAAGTTCATATATATTAAACACAGGTTGAACCTAATTTGTAAGCAGCATGAAGCCACTTTTTCATAAAGTTCCTGTAAAGCTTGAAAGTTCTTTTAGTATCCGGCATGATATTAAGCCCAACTTCGTTGGAATCTGGCATTATCATCCGGAGCTTGAACTGCATTACGTGATCAAGGGCGAAGGCCTTAGGTTTATTGGAAATAATATCAGCAACTTTTCGCCTGGCGACCTTGTTTTAATAGGTGAAAACCTGCCTCATACCTGGAGGTGTACCGAGGAGTATTTCCAAAATAGTCCCGACCATGAGATTGAGGTAATTGTAATCCACTTCCTCCCCGATTGTCTGGGAAAATATTTACTGAACCTGCCCGAAGCCTATCATTTACCGAAGCTATTTGAAGCCGCTAAAAGCGGGATGGCGATTACCGGTAAAACCAGACAAAAGCTTGCAGGGTTAATGAGGGAGGCGTTAAGCGCTACCAATCTCGACAAGATTATCGTTTTACTTAAGATCTTAAAAACGCTTGCCGAAACTGATGAATATAAAACCATAGTTTCCGGACAAAGCACCTTCTACCAGTCGAACGAAACCGATACTATAAGATTGAACAAGGTTTGTAATTACACTCTTACTAATTATAAGAAGGATATTACGCTGGAAGAGATCTCTTCGATCAGTAACTTGAGCGTAACCTCTTTTTGCCGCTATTTTAAATTGATGACAAAGAAAACGTATTACGACTTCCTGATCGAAATACGCATCAGTCATGCATGCCGGGCCTTGGTGGAAGATAAATTACCAACCGAGGTAATTTGCTTCGACTGCGGATTTAATAACGTTTCCAACTTCTACAGGCATTTTAAGAAAGTTACAGGTATTACTCCTTTGGAGTATAAGAGAAAGTATCTTAATAAGTCTAAGCAGAATGTTGCCTAGCTGTTGCTATTTATTGTCATCGGATGAATAGGCCCCTTTGTCAATTTCATCCGATGACGAGACACACACCCCTTGACCTTACCTTGACCTTAGCTTCACCTTACCTTGACCTTACGAAAGCAATACTACAAAATCTGCATTCGGGCATAAACCTGCTTTTCGCTTAAATCTCGGCTAAAAACATCCATTCCCGCCATTCCGGAACCAATACTCGAAGCAATCATCAACTCGAAAATTATCTTCGATCATCGGATGAATAGGTCGATTTATCAATTTCATCCGATGGATTAAGCGAAGTTTTACAGCATTGTACCCTGGATTAGTTGTCGGATGACTTACACGATTATCGATCTACAGAAATCAACATCAGTCATCCGATGACTAACCGGATCAAGCATCTATCCCATCACCGTCTTAATTTCCTCATAATCGCGGTAGAGCGTATCAATTTGTAACTTCAGATCGGAAGTAAAAAGGCCCACATTACGACGGGTGAACGTGTCTATGTTTAATCCTCTTTTTTGAAGAAAATATTTTGAAACAATGGGATACACATTATGCATCACATCCATTTTGTCGATCAAAAAAGCCTGCACCCTATCCACTTCTCCCTGTAATTGGGGATTATTGTAATTGTCGCATAACCAGACTATCAACTCGGGAAAATAGTTCCCCTGAATACAAGATAATCCGGCCGAACCTGCCTTTAAGGTTTCCACCGCGTGCGCCATATAAGCATCGTATAATCCAAAGTTCGGGGTACCTTCGGTTACAGCGAGCTTCTCTCTGATCTGGTTTATATCCAGGCAGGTGTCTTTATGGTAAATCACTCGGCCTGTTGCAACAAAGGTTTTTAATTGCTGTGGCGACAAAAGTCTTTTGTATGGCACCGGACATTCGTAAAAACCTACCGGGACGTTTGGGGTACGTTCAAGCAGTTCGAAAACCCGTTCGTTAAAAACCTCATCCGGTTCATCCTGCTCTGCCAGCGAGCTGTTTAGAAGTATTACAGCGGCTGTCCCGGTATCATGCACCTTATTAACAAAATCGGCCTGTTCTTTGATCGGTCCGCCGAAAGTACCGGTAGCAACCACGGGCACGGTTCCGTCAGTAACCTTAATCACATGTTTTATAATAGCGATCCGCTCATCAGCGCTCAGCTCGAACATCTCACTGGAAAGGCAATTGGCAAACAGTCCTTTTGCTCCGGCTTTTAAATAAAGTTCTGTTAAACTTGTTAACGTATCAAAATCAATGCTTCCATTATCGTTAAAAGGAGTGAGCATTACTGGAATGAATCCTTTTTGTGTAGTTGTCATTATAAAAAAGTGTTAATGTCTGAATAAATGTTGTTAAGCCGTTGCCGACGACTTTCGCAGTCGTGTAAGAAAGATCCCAACTAAAAAGATTGTAAGTGTTCCTACCACAATGATCATGTTTTTATGAAGCGGACTTCTCAGAAACTCATAATCGCTTGGGATAAGATGTGAAAATGTCATCCACAGAATTACGAGAATACCGATAATGGTAGCGGTTAATGCTTCGTGGTTTTTAGCCTGTCGGCTGATAATCCCAAGAAGGAACAAGCCTAGCATACCTGCTGCGAAAATTCCGGATAACTCCCACCATACGTCGAGGATACTCTTTACTCCGATCATGGCAATTCCTGCAATTAAGCCCAGGAGGCCGAAAACAACGGTTGCCACATGTAATAACCTCAAAGTTTGCTTCTCATTAATTCCGGGCTTAAAGTATCGTTTATAGATATCCACTGAAAATACCGTAGCAGAGGCGTTCATTCCCGAACTAATCGTACTCATTGCTGCAGATAATATTGCCGAGACTATCAGTCCCACCAAACCTGCTGGAATTTTAGTCACCATAAAGTGCGGCATTACCTTATCTCCATAATCTGCGGGTTGTAAAGACGTGGCCATGGCTGCAACTTCGGTCGCAGAGGCGCCCACTCCTGCCCTCTCCACGGCAACTTGCTGCTTTATAGTCTCAATAAGTTCCGGATTAACCTGATAATAAGCGAACAAACAAGAGCCTATAATAAAAAACAGCAAAGAGGCTGGAACGTACAACCACACACAGAGCCAGATCGATTTCGCAGCTGCTTTTTCGGAGGATGCGGTGTGATAGCGCTGAATATAGTTCTGATCCATACCAAAATTATTCAGGTTAATAAAAAATCCGTACAGAAGCACCACCCAAAAAGATGCTTGCGTGAAGTCAGGCAGAAAACTTCCCAAACTAAATTTATCCTGCTCAAGCCCTATCTCAATGATTTTGGGAACACCTCCCGGCATTTCTGTAATGATGAGATAGAGAATCAATACGGCGCCAAACGTTTTTACAACGGCCTGTACCACCTCTGTCCATATTACCGCCTCAATGCCACCCATCACGGTGTAGATAATAATTACGATGCCCATAACAATCATAATCATTTGCATAGAGTATCCGGTTAGGGCCTGAAGACTCAATGCGATGCCGAAGAAGATAGATCCCATACGGGCGAGCTGAGTAAGTAAGAAACAAACAACGGCATAGGTACGAGCCCAGGCACCAAAACGATGCTCAAGATGTGTATAAGCAGAAATTTCGCCGGTACTCCTATAAAAGGGCACGAAATATCTCGAAGCCACCCAGGCAGCTAATGGCATTGAAATGCTAAAAACAAACGCATTCCAGTTAGATCCGAATGCCTTACCGGGAACCCCCAGAAAAGTATTACTGCTAAGGAAGGTTGCGTAAATAGACATTCCGATAGCCCAACCGGGAATCGTACCTGAAGCTGTGGTGAATTGTTCGGAATCTTTATTTGTCCGCGAAAAATAGAACCCAACCAGCACCATGGCCAGAAGGTATACTACGATTACTGCAAGATCAAAAAGCGGAAGGCTGTTCATTAATAAGTTGTAGGCTTTAATAAAAAGGTTAATTCAAATATCCATCGCATCGGCGGCCATTTCCTATAGCATTTTCTCCAGGTTTTATATGATCTTAGCTAAGCATAAAAGATAAAAGCCATAGTGAATCACTATAGCTTTTATCATCATACAAAAGACTTGCTTTCTAAGCTGTATTCTGAATGAGTTTATCTATTTAAAATTCTAATAACCATTATTTCCAAATTCATCTGCATTCTGAATAGTATTCAGGAAGTTAAACGGAATAGGTCTATTGTAGTGTCTGGCAGGAATAAAACTTGCAGCAGCCCTGGAGTTATAAGATGCTAAGCGGGTTTCAAACGCTTTATGACGTTTTAATAAGGCCCAGCGATTAAATTCACCGCAAAGTTCGCGTGCATATTCATCAAATACATCGTTCATGGTTGCTGTAGTCAACTGCATACCCGTTCCGGTATTGAAATCTGCAGGATTACGGACTGCACGCTGACGCAATACATTTAAATGTGCAGCAGCTGCTGCTCCAGTTCCGCCTGAACGCAGAGTGGCTTCGGCAGCAATTAGATAAACTTCTGCCATACGCATTACTATGATGTTACCTAGTTTTTGCTGGAAGTTTCCACCGAGCCATCCTCCTTCGAAATTGTGGTTAAACTTCATCATAGCCGGGAACAGAGTGGCCAGGCCTGATGGCTTTAATCCGTTATTTGGATTATTCGTTTTGTACGTTCCGCCTGTTGGATCTGCCGGATCGAACAAGTCATCAATATTCACCGTTACATAGGCCCGCGCTTGTTTGTCTGCGGCGCTAAGTGGTTCTTTGCTCAAATATGCGAAGAATCTATCTTCGTCCGGAGCCAGAGGATAAGGATGCACGTTCGCATTTGGAACAGTCTGCAAAGCTGAAATTGCTCCTGTATGAACACCCTTGGGCCACACTTTAGGAACGTATTGCCATGTAGCAAAGGTGGGCGCCATTTTGGCGTTTACATCTACATAAGGATATATCTTTTTTCCTTTATGCGAAGGGTCGATACCATATTTGGCAGCCATAGCTTCGGTAAGTTCAACTGTTGCGGAATTATAAGTTACTCTCGCGGGAGCGGGAGCATTGCTTGCACCACCATTACTCGCGATAGCCTGCTCCGACGAGTAATTTGTGAACGCAGTTGCAAAGGTATTCTCCCATCGTTTATCATATGTTGCATTAAAGCAATTGACCAAATATTTCGTAGGTGCAACAAACGCCTGGTTTAAACGTCCATAATAGGCATTTGAGGTATTAGAGTTTACGCTTCTTTTGAAAACATCTGATGTTCCGAATGCATCATCGAACTTAGGATAGAAATGAAGATAATAATTTGGCTTGGTGTTGCTAGTGGCTACATTATATGAAGGATCATAGGGGTTCAATCCATAAGCTGTAAATAAAGCCTCAGCATTATTTCTATTGTTGGCATCGGCAAAAACCTGAGCAAAGTCGGGATACAACATTGCGCCGTAGGTAGCTTTATTGTTAATTAAATCTTCTGCTACTTCTTTAGCACGGAGCCAATACGATTTGCCTTCTTCAGTCAACCCTTCTCCGCCTCCCTGAGCATACACACGGGCAAGAAGACCGAGCGCAGCTTTCTTGGTTACGCGCTGAGGATTGTTTTCAAATGGCGTTACCGGCAGATCTACCGCCGCAGCTTTTAGATCTGTAACAATTTGAGCATAAATTTCAGGAACTTTCACACGTGTCGGACGTAAATTCTTAACGGGATCGTCGGTCAGAACTAATGGAATATCTCCAAAATTCGTTACTAAAACTGAATAGTAATACGCTCTCATCAACCTCGCTTCTGCTACCAGGATTTTGATATCATTGGCGTTTCCATCCTTTAGCTGAGTGGAAAGTTGGATCGTTTTATTGCAATTATTGATAGCGCCCCAGCCAAAATCCCATACATTTCTTACGTGCGCAGAATTGTTCGTAAATTCTTCGTACGCCATCAGTTCCTTTACGCTCGAGCCATTGGCAGGAAATGTCCAAAGGTCTGTACCAAGCTCAGCAACAAGACCGTATGGCATATTTATAAGAGAACCCCAAAGATTTGAATAAATATTGGATTGATAGGCTTTAAAGCCATTATAATCTCTCAATACATTTTCTTCGGATACGGCAGCTGGATTAAACTCCTCCAGTTTGCATGAGGGTACAGATAGTGTGATGAGCAAGCCTAATCCACACCTGTATAAAACTCTCTTTGTTGTTATGTTAATTTTCATGTTTATAATTTTTTATTGGTTTACCATAGAGCGGCGAACAGGCTTAATACAAATCACGTTGTTCGTCTATCCCCGGCTTTATCACCTAATTATTAAAATGTTACATTCAAGCCTACAACAACCTGTTTAGTTAATGGATAATCCAGTTCACCATTCATTTCAGGGTCATACTGCTTTAACAGATCATTTTTTGCAACCACCAAGGGATTGGTAACAGTGGCATACAAACGCATTCTCTGCATTGATACTTTTTCAATGATGTTTTTGGGCAAAGTATAACCAAGAGTAATGTTTTTGATTTTAAAGAACGAGCCGTCGACATAGCTAAGACCCGAAAATCCAGTCATCGTTGAAGGCGCTTCCTGGAAGTTCATTACCGGAAAATCGTTGGATGGATTTTCTGGTGTCCAGTAGTTAAAATGTTCTGGAAATGTTCTCGATGGACTCGCATTAAGTGCGAATGAGCTTGGCTGATACCATCCCATCATGGTGTAGTTGATGGTTTGCCCCCATCTGAAATAAGTATATACACCCAAATCAAAGCCCTTGTACTTAAAGTTGTTTTGGAAACCCAACGACCAGTCAGGAGTATTATGGCCAACAATCTGGAAATCATTGTTCCCTACGTTGTATCTGGAATTGGCAGCTGTTAGAGCAGGATTATACTTCTGAGCCTCGGCAAGATTCGTATAATAATACGTTTCTGTACCATCTGCAGCTTGTTTCACAAAAACACCGGCCCCAACGCGGGTCATCCCTGGAACATTTACTTTCAAATCTCCCGGACGTTTACTGAACACTGCGGCATCAGCCTCTTCGCCTATTTGCCAAACTCCGTCTAACTTAAAGTTACGGAAAGAAGCTATCGGTTCACCAATTGTTAGTGAGTAGTTTCCCGCAGCGCGATTTTCACCATCCGATACATTAAGGGTAATATTATTAGCTGTTCCTCCTGTTAACTTTACAATTTTCTCTCTGTTTCGTGCAAAAGCAATGGCGGAAGTCCATTCAAAATTTCTGGAAACTATATTTCGGGTGTTCAATGTAAGTTCTATACCCTTATTATTGGTTTCAGCGACGTTAATGTTGGTTTGATAATAAACACCCGGTGAATACGTTCCATAAATTGATGGCGAGGTAACGTTATAAATAACCCCATCTGTATTTGTATTATAATAATCTAGAGCTAAATCTATCCGATTTTTGAATAGTCCGGCATCTATACCCACGTTTGTGCTTTTTGATTTCTCCCATCTCAGATCTGCGTTAGTAATAAACGGTGAATTACGAAAAATAGGATGGGCTACCCCACCCAAAGACATGTCTCTGGTCTCCATGGTCTGCACAGAACTATACGGAGGAATACTTGCCGCCCCTGTAATACCCCAACTTGCACGAAGTTTCAGATTATTCAACCAATTTTTGGTACCGACCATAAAGTTCTCGTCCGAAATTCTCCAGCCTGCAGATAGAGCAGGAAAGTTTTCCCATTGGTTGTCTTTGTATAGTGCTGAGGCCCCGTCTCGGCGCAAGGAAGCCGAAAAAAGGTACTTGCCTAAAAAAGAATAGTTTACGCGTCCCATCAATCCTAAAGTTTTCTCCATCTGATAATTAGATGTAGCGCCTGTATTATCCTCACCTTGGAAATTATACCATTGGAAATTATTGGATGTAATGTTTGTTTGATTCATTTGGGTTCCCGTAGATTGTCTATGAAACCAGGAAGTAACACCGGTAAAGGTTAGATCGTGTTTGTCAGCCAGATTTAAATTGTAGGTCAGGATATTTTCCCATCGATATCGTTGACTGCGATTTTGATCGATTTGAGCTCTGGCAACGTTGGAATTATTATAAGTATAGGCGACAGAACCAATACCATCAAAGCGATAAGTATTGTTATAATTAAGCAGTGCACTGGCACGGGTTAAAAAGGTTAGACCTTTTAATGGCCTGATCTCGATATACGGATTTATCATTAAACTCGTATTATTCTGCACATTCCCATACACACCGGGCTGATAATTAAGAAGAAGGTTGTATACGTTGTTGCCCAAATCCGGATTGAGCGATCCATCCGCCTTGTAGGGTCTCACGAGCGGGTCAGTAACCAATGCGTTTTCTAGTTTGTCCTGCGCTCTGTCTCTGTCTACATATGAGCCCTGAAGATTACTTCCAATCGAAAGCCACTTCCTGATCTTATGGTCAATCCGCATAGTTGATGAATATAGTTTATACTGATCTCCGGTATACTGACCCTTTTCATCTGTAACGTTGAACGAAATATATCCTTTAGTTACATCATTCGCACCTGAAACACCCAGACTATAATTCTGTGTGCCCGCATGATCGCGTAAAAACAAGTCTGCCCAATCGACAAACTGCCCCTCCTGGAACGTGTCATATCTCGCAGCGCCAAAGATCGCTTCGTCATCAGTCGGAGACTTCCAAAGCGCATTGGTTGTTGTCCATTTTTGAGCCGTGGCATCGTATGTATATTTATACGCATCGCGTTTAGCCTCTAAATAAGATTGGCCTGTTCGCATCTTCGGGGTAACCGAGAAGCCGTTATAACCATAATAGGAATTAAAATCAATACTTAATTTTCCGGCTTTTCCGCTTTTTGTTGTAATAATAATGACTCCGTTGGCTCCCTCCGAACCGTAGACAGCAGTGGAAGACGCATCTTTTAACACCTCGATAGATTCAATATCATTTGGATTTAGTGTTTCATAATCCCCGGGGAGCCCGTTAATAATAAACAAAGGTGTTCCGTCTGCCTTAATGGACCTATTGCCACGTAACTGAATACTAACTCCTTCACCCGGTTGTCCCGATGAACGGGAGATATCTAAACCAGCTACTCTTCCCTGTAATGACTCTATAGGATTGGGCCCCGGCCTCGCCGTAATTTCCTCGGGCTTTACCGAGGAAACAGCGCCTGTAAGATCGCGCCTTTTCGTGGTACCGTAGCCCACCACCACTACTTCGTTTAGTGAGTTATCACCTGGTTGAAGTTTAACACTCAAGGCAGTACCTGCATCCGTTACCTTTAACTCCATATCCTGGTATCCAAGGAAGCTTACCACCAATACATCGCCAACGGCAGCATCTATCGTAAATGAGCCGTTCACATCTGCAACCACGGAGTTCCGTGTGCCTTTCACTGTGATGCTTGCACCTATCAGGGGCTCGTTGTTCTCATCATAAACAGTTCCTCTGATGGGGAGTGCCGACACAGAGCGGATTTTTTCAGTCGTGAATTCTTTGGCTGATAATTCTAAGGGGCCCGCTACTAAAAAAACAGAGAGCATTTTAGTAACTAACAGCGCTTTTTTGAGGCTGCCCCCTTCAAGTATCCGGAGGCGCGTGTGACCCATAATCTGGGTTTTTGATAATGTCAAATCCATGAATTTGTTTTTAATTAATAATCGGTTAGTTAAAAAGATTTGTCGTAGAGTTTCTTCACGTTCGCCAAATCCATCCAGTGTATTAAGCTTGGCCTGTTTCCACGGAACATCATTGTCGTTCGCTCAGACCGCTCCTTCGGCGTTCAGGGGTATGAATCTGTTTTAAGACCTGCAAAAACAGCCATAAAAAATAGTAGAGATTGTTTCATATCATTTGGTTTAATTAGTTAATAAAATTATCGCAGGATGAAAATATTTTACAATAATTCTCCATTAAACACTAAATGTGTTTTTAGAAAAATGAAGTAATTCGATCTATTTTATACTACCTTGATAAAGATCTTTAATTGGTTATTGCCTAGTCAAACAGTGTATATCGTTACACTAATTTAACAAGATCCGGTTCGGAAAAAGTGGTTATTATTATCATGTTAATGTAGGATTTTACCATCACCATGTTTGTATCAAAAATGTTATTGGACGTCCAGGGCGTCAACGCTCACTCCAGCCATGTCTTCAGCAATGATTCGTACCTTATAAGTGCCGGCATTAATCATTGTACCCGTGTTAGTAGTAAAATAATTCCACTTGCCCTCCTTTGTGGGGGCAAGATCGAAAGACTCTGCTTTTTTCATCGAAGTACCATCGGCGGCTAAAACCTCGATCTTCGCTTTCAATACCTTTTGAAAAGGATTGTGATACTTTACGGTTAAAGAATAGGTGTCGGCTACTCCGGTGTTCATCGTAAATTCGAGTATATCGCCGGATTGCTTCGTAAACATTACACGTTCACGCCCCATTAACACTTCTTTCTTCAAACCGGAGCCGATAAATTTAGCTTCGATGGCCTTATAAGAAATTACCTTCTTCAGATCATGTGCAGGCTCCAGTTTCGAAGCAGGCAGCAGGGCTACGGTGTACATTTGTCCACTCAACATATTGCCTATCGAAACACGATCTCCTTTATTGAACCTTTTGCGATGAACACGATACTTCCGATTTTCTGAGTTAATAATAAAGGTCTTTGTGTCTTCATAACCTTCAAGCATTGCTGGCAGGTAGCGTCCCGATTCGTCGACGGCCAGAAAAACATCTGCTTCTTCAGCAACAATGAAAAGTTTCTCACCTGAGGTCGCCCGAGCTAATGATGTTCTTATCCATTCGGCACCGTAGAGGTTTGATGGCAGGGAAACAAATTTCACTTCGGCGTCTTCGTACTGTTTCATTCCAGTATCCATCCAGGTCTGCAGAGTCCAGCTCCCGGCGCTTCCGCTGTTGGTTGTCAGGTTCTGAACAATAGATTTAGAAGGCGGTGCTGGAACCGCAGCTTTATTAGTAGTGGCTATCGCGATAGCTGAGATAAGCGCCTGACCAGATTTCACTTCCGGAAAAGAGATAATTATTTGTCCGCCTTTTACTTTAGCATTTACTGTTTTCTTTAGCACTGCATCGTGTCCAACCTCTTTCCAGATATCAAGGTCGTTTAATACCACATCACCATTTATTGCTACGTCAAAAATGCGCATGCCTGTGCAATCCAAGCCTCCTCCAGTTCCAAGCCATGGCTCTACGAAGTACAACTCGACCAGATACTCTCCATCTTGTACCGGGAACTGGAAGTTTAATTTATCTCTTCCATAACGGAAGTCCTGAAAAAGCTGCCAGTCTCTTGTTCCTTTTATTGGATCGTGAGTGCGGCGCTGACTGGCAAAGTAAGCCGGTGTACCCGGGAAGTCTTTCGTCCAGGAGTTAGAACCCCAGGTATTTTCACCTGATTGCTGCCTGTCGGCCAGCCACATATTTCCATTCTCATCTTTATAATCCGGGCCACCGCTATTTACCCTATACAGGTAATTATAATTTGGCTGTGCTGCGGTAACGGGCTTAGCGTCTTTTAAAAACTCATTAAAATGTGGAGCCCGTGGCAGATGATGAAGTACGATATAATCTTTCGCCACTTCTTTTCCGTTTACATATCCCTTTGCGTATAAAACATTGTAATTGATGTTCGCATTATCCCATTGAAAATGCGTTCCTACCCCACCTCTTTTTTTTCTTCCTAAGGAAGAATGATCAACATCGTTAAACAGTTCTACTTCATCGCAATTTGAATATACGGTGATGCTGTCTTTCTTTCCCGGCTTAGTCCAGCGATCGGGCCAGGTATGGGAGGCGATGTACACCATTGGTTCGGTTTCTTTAGGCGCATAATTTGATCGGAACATATAATAAACATCCAGAGGTTCTTCCCATGGCGTAAGCAGGCCTTTATAATTTACAGGTCCAATGCGGTCCAACTCTCGTAAACCCTCTCCCCCTTGCACACGGCCTGGATTATCATGAGAAGTAAAGAGCCAGAAATAATGTCCCGAGGTTTTGTCGCTAACCGATTCCGCAAGCCTGACTTTCAACTCCATTAATTGCGACATGCGGTCTTCGCTATACGGGCCACTTTGATTAAAGGGACCTTCGGTATGCAGATCAAGTGTCCGCCATGCACCATATTCGCCGATTAAAACCTGGCGTTGAACGTCCTCTGCGTAGGTTTTTGGATCACCGCCATAGGTTCCGGTCCAATTTTGAGGCACATCCCAGTCGGTTCCTTTTCCACCGTTACAGGTGGTTACCAAACGCTGCGAAGACGCAGTTGGATCCAGACTTCTTATCAGTTCGGTACATTCGCGTGCAAAGTCTTCCGGCAGCGTACTCTCATTCTCTAAACCCCATAGAATCACTGACGGGCTATTTCTTCTTTCTTTCACCCAATCCACTAGCAGGTTCTTAAAGTTTGTCCGAAACTCAGGAGTATCATACCAGATATGTGCGGCCATTTGGGTCCATAAGGTTATTCCGGCCCTGTCCCAATATTCCTGGTAACGAAGATTATGAGGCTGATGCGCATCCCGGAAGGAATTAAAGCCAGCCGCTTTCATTTGCAATACCCGCGATCGGACTTGTTCAGCCGAAAAGGCATGACTTTGACCCAATAAATGTTCATACTCGGCAATGCCGTTGATAAATACAGGTTTACCGTTCAAAAAGAAACGCTTGTCGTTATTATTTCTCCCGATAGGCCAGCTAATCCACCTGATACCATATGGTGTATGGATAGAATCGAGCAGTTTTCCCTTTTCTTCGATAGATGTTACTACCGTGTACAGATAGGGGTTCTCGATCGACCAAAGTATGGGATTAGATATTGTTTCAGTTCTTTGAGCAACTTTCAGGGTTTTTCCGGATGCAATGGTTTCTGCATTTTTCTGTATTGAGATTACCCTTCCGTTTTTGTCGATCAGCCTGTTTATGATTGATACAGTTCTGGTTTGCTTGCCATAATTTTTCAACTCCGTGGTGAAATTCAGCAATGCCGCTTTCGCGGATATTTTATTATCATTCCAGGCATGAACGCCAAAAGGCTCGATACGCAAGTCGTTTGTTTCGATAAGATGTACGGGTCTAAAAATTCCCATCGGTTGCGAGCCTTCAGAAAATCCTCTTTCGGTAGAACAGCCGCCGCAAACCCAAGGAAGATCGTGAATATGTGGCGGATGATCAGCCCTTACGGCTAAGATATTTTCTCTTTTTAAGTTGATAGTATTCGTTACGTCGATAGTGAAGGTTGTTCTTCCCCCTGCGTGATACCCCACCTGCTTTCCGTTAAGCCAAACAGTGGCGTAAGACCCAACTCCCTCAAAAAAGAGAAAATAACGCTTAGATTTTTTGAGGTCCCTGGCTTTAAACACTTTGCGGTACCAGGCATAGCCGTGCCGGTTTCCATGAAGTTCTCTTCTATAACCTTCGTACTTATCCCAGTTATGCGGAACGTTTACTTTCTCCCAGTTGCGGGGACTGAAGCCTGGCTTATGAAAGCCGTCAAAAGCATGTTTATTGGTATCGTTTGCTATGGTATGCCAGTCACTATCGAGAGAAATATCTCTTCGGACTGATTGAGCGTGTAGGGATTCACAAACTGTTAGTAACGAAAAAAAGAGGATATATCTTAATTTGAGAAATGTAGTGTGATGTACCATTCAAATTTAATTTAATTGATTTGTGGGCATTATCTACCCGCTTTTTCTGCATGGTGAACGCTTTAGATTTATTCATAAGCGCTAATTCTACTATGGCATTCATGCTTGCTTCGCAGGTCTCCTCTGGTCGAAATGACAGAGCGTCGAAAATCGCATACATAATATCAACGCTTTGTTCCTGCGCCTCGTCTATCCCGCCTTATCACCTCGACGAAGGAGAGATCTTTCAGCATTCAATCAAACGCTTAGATTCCTTCCGTTAACTGGCGGACCAAAATGACAAATAATTAAACGCAGAATTACAAGCGCCTCAAAGAGTTTACCTCTTCGACAAAGCGCTATTCAACTTATATTCTTTACCTTTTTTTGTAGGAAAACTAACAACCTTATCTCCGTAACGCAGCGTACAAACATTCCCAGCAAGAGACTTCACAGTAACAGAACTAAGCTTCCCGTTTTTCCAGTCAAGGTCGAACTCAAAACCACCGCGAGCTTTAATTCCTTTTACTTTACCATCTTTAAAGTCAGATGGCAATGCAGGTAAAAGATCAATGTATTTAGTATGGCTTTGAAGCAACATCTCAGCAATTCCAGCTGCACCTCCGAAGTTTCCATCAATCTGAAATGGAGGATGTGCATCGAAAAGGTTTACATATGATCCCCCGTTTCCACTTGCGGGCCGTAATAGCATTTTAACCATTTTCATAGCATGCTCACCATCCTTGAAGCGGGCCCAGAAATTGATCTTCCAGGCTAGGCTCCAGCCTGTGCCCTCGTCGCCGCGATAAATAAGGGATTGACGGGCTGCTTTCATCATATCAGGGTTTGTGTCCCAGGTAATATCACTGCCAGGATGTACGCCCCACAAATGCGAAACATGCCTGTGTTTGTTTGTGGTATCATCCTTGTCTTCAAGCCATTCCTGTAATTGACCAAACTTGCCGATCTGATTAGGAGCAATTTGACCCAATTTTGCCTTGAGTGATTCGCTAAAATCGGCATCCGTTCCCAGGAGCTCGCTGGCTTGAATGGTGGCTTTGAAAAGATCTCTGATTATCTGATGATCCATTGTAGGTCCGGCAACCAAACCTCCATTCTCGGGAGAGTTAGACGGCGTACTGATCAACCAACCGGTTTTAGGGTCCTTTACCAGAAAATCCACAAAAAACTTTGCCGCTCCTTTAATAATTGGGTAAGCTCTGTTCTTTAAAAATTCTTTATCCTGCGTAAACAAATAATGCTCCCACAAGTGAAGGCTCACCCAGCCTGCTCCTCCTACCCAAATTCCATGATTGGACGCGTTTATGGGGGCAGTTCCTCTCCATAGATCGGTATTGTGATGCAAAATCCAGCCTGAAGCATTGTAATGCGCTTTTGCAGTCTTTTGTCCCACTTCTGCCAGCTCTTCTACCATTTTGAAGAACGGTTCGTGCATGGGTGATAAATTCAGAAGTTCTGCCGGCCAATAATTCATTTCGGCGTTGATATTGGTGGTATACTTACTATTCCATGGCGGACTAAGTAAGTCGTTCCAGATGCCTTGCAGGTTAGCAGGTCTGGTACCTGGCCTTGAACTTGAAATTAGCAAGTAACGACCATACTGCACATATAAGGCCGCAAATGAAGGATCAACCGAATCAGAGAACCGGGCTAAACGCTGGTCTGTCGGAAGATGATCATTAGCGCTTTTCCCCAGCGATATCGAGAAGTTGTTATAATATTGTTGATATTCTTTTAAGTGTGCCTCTTTTATCTCAGTATATTTCTTCCCGGCTATGCTGGTCAGCGCTTGCTGACAAATAGCGAGAGGGTCTCCGGAAACATTTTTATAGTTCACATAATTCGTCCCCGCGGTGAGGTAAAGAGTCACTTCATCGGCTCCTTCTACAGTGATTTTTTCATTATCTACCGAAACATTTCCGCTTTTTGATTCGACTCTCAGTAAACTTTCGCCTCGCAATGCACCATTTCGTACTTTCAGCGATAAACCCAGTGTTTTATCGTCTACGTGACGGGTGCTTGAGTATTTATGAGGACTGTTAAGCAACGTCGAAAAGCTCACGCTCCCCGCTTTGTCAGCTTTTATATGGATAACGATTGCTTGGTTCGGCTGGCTTGCAAAATACTCCCTCGTGTAATTTACACCATTTAATGTGTAAGTAGTTTTTGATGCTGCGGTCTGAAGATCCAGTTCGCGTTTGTAATTCGTAGCCGATGAGGTTCCATTGAAATTAAGATAAACATCGCCGAAAGGCTGATAACTTGCCTGAAACGTTGGTACAGCAGGAGGTTCATCGTTTTGTACTTTAAACTTCCATGGTTTAACTAATGAGATTCCTTCGGCTGCAGTGCTACCTTCCGGGTAAACCGCAATATGCCTGCTGGTATCTTTATAACCGGCAATTCCGCCTTTATCAAAGTAGTTTAAAACCTGAATGGCGATGGTATTCGCCCCCGTTTTTAGCGCATCTTTTGGGATGGTATATTTCCTGCCTTCGGTGCTACTGGTATGCCCGACTAGTTTACCATTAATATACGTAAAATCCTCATCGCGAATGCGGTTCAGATCCAGAACGAGGTTTTTTCCTTTCCATTTAGCTGGCAGGTTAAAGGTAGTGCGAAACCATACCGCACCATCTATTTCCATACCTTTAGTTTCCCAGCCTTCATAAGTAGGAACCGGAAATAGTTCCCATTTACTGTCGTCAAAATTCTCTAGAGAAGGGTTTCCGTTCATGCCCTTAAATGAACGCATCTCGGCAAACCATTTCTCCTTCTGGCCTTCGGTACTTTTCATACCCATAAACTTCTCGGCGGCAAGAGCTTCGGCTTCTTTCTGTTTACCTTCAGATAATAACCTTCTTAGTTCCGAAAGCTGATTAAAAGCACCTTCCCTGTGATAGTCTCTGGGTTCGCCGGTCCAGAGTGTTTCTTCATTGAATTGAATGCGATCGCTTTCCAGGCCTGCAAATATCATGGCGCCCAGACGGCCATTTCCGATTGGAAGAGCGTCAGTCCATTTTTGTGCGGGCTTATTGTACCACAGCTTATAGTCCTGAGCCTTAGTGAAACTTGCAATCAGCAATCCACCTAAAGCCAGTAAACTTATTTTTTTAAAAAAGGGATGAGCCATTATTTCACGATGTTTCTGGGTTCTACCTGAATCGTTTCTAAAACTCCGGCCTCTTTAATAACCGGTGTCTTTACGTTCTTGAAATTATTACCGTCAAGCGTGATGT
Organism: Paradesertivirga mongoliensis; assembly: GCF_024436395.1. Classification (GTDB taxonomy): domain Bacteria; phylum Bacteroidota; class Bacteroidia; order Sphingobacteriales; family Sphingobacteriaceae; genus Paradesertivirga; species Paradesertivirga mongoliensis. The sequence goes on from NZ_JAFMZO010000004.1 coordinate 632,172, forward strand.
TCTTTGTTTTATCGCCTCGTACCCGCAAGAAATTGTCTGTTCCGGCTGCAGGGAATGAATCATATAAAAACGCATCTTCCACGTTTGTGAAATCTAAAATTGGAACACCTGCATGCGGCTTAAATGATTTTACACCATCAACCTCGAGTGTGCGCACATTTTCTGCTCTTATTGATGGGCCCGACTCGGTATTGATTTGAACATTATGGAATTCTATTCTTCTTGCTTCCTTGATGTTAAATCCTGTTTGAGCGTCGATATTAATGTCGTTGAACGTGATATTTTCGACCGGCATCTCAACAAGGCCGTTAATGAAGCATGCTTCTTTAATGTTTGATCCGGTGATGTTGCTGAAATGGATGTTCCGGAATTGTGGAGTACGCTCTGATACCGGTTCGGGATTCGTCCTGGCATATTGAAGATCCAGTACGATCGCCTGATCTTTAATGTTTTTCATCACAATATTATCGACACGTATCTCTTCAACAATACCACCTCTTCCGCGTGCCGACTTAATTCTGATTCCACGATCAGTACCATCGAAAATACAATTTGAAATAGCGATTTTCCTCACACCGCCAGACATTTCGCTGCCGATTACTACACCACCGTGACCCGATAACATAGTACAATTGGTAATTGTGTAATTTTCGGCAGGAACGTTCTTCGCTCTTCCCGGCTTATCCTTACCGGATTTGATGGTGATACAATCATCGCCTACGCTGATATGACAGTTAGAAATGTGCACATTATTGCATGACTCCGGATTTATGCCGTCAGTATTTGGAGCAAACGATTCAGGATTAAAGATCGTAACGCCATTTATCGTTACGTTTTCTGAAAACTGAGGATTAACCGTCCAAAAAGGAGAATTTCTGATTGTAATGCCGTCTATTTGCACGTTCTTACAATACATGGTTTGTATAAACGGCGGACGAAGGAAGCCTCGTTTCATCTGTTTCGGCTCATCTGGCAGCAGAATATCCTTATTCAGTTCGTCGAAAATTAATTGCCATTTCGAGCGGGCCTGCCCTTCTTTGTATCCCTCAACAAAATCCCACCATTTTTTACCATGTCCGTCAATTATCCCTCTTCCTATAATCGCTATATTCTCAGCCTCGTATGCATAAAACAAGGGCGAAAAACTTGTCACATCTACACCCTCATACCGACTTTTTACCATTGGAAGATAATCGTCAAAATTATCGCTGAAATGTAGTTCCGCGCCGGCGTCGATAAAAATGGTGATATTGCTTTTCAGATGAATAGGCCCTGTAAGATACTTTCCGGCCGGAAAATAGACAGTACCACCGCCCGCCTTCGAAGCGGCTTCTATAGCTTTCTTAATGGCAGCTGTAGCAATTTTGCTGCTATCGTTTTTAGCACCGAACTTGGTTACGTTATAATACGGATTTTGAGCGCTTACGTTAAGATAGCTTATCAGTAAAAGAGAAAAAGCGAAAGTTTTTAAGATTGAAAAATATTGCTCCGGAAATTTCATTTATATGTTTTTATATCAGTTTGGTCTTGTCTGTTGCCATTGTTGGTGTCTCCAACAACAAAACGATGTATTTACTTAAATCAGCTTTGTCTTGATTTTTTTCAGTTTATCAGATTTCGCAATTTCCTTCCCGTCGGCGAAGATTCGGAATCCTTTTCCCTTTCCATATTTGGTTCCGTCCTTATCCCAAACGAAGGTTAACATTTTGCCGTGGTAAGGTACCCTGTCCAGGCAGAACCAGTCCCATTGCCCTTCAGGCAATAATGGATTTACTTCCAGTGTATTATCTGCCCTCGGTTTTAAGCCAACCAGGTCATTAATGATTAAATCAGCAAAACCAGAATGGTTATAGAATTTGCTTCTCGGATGATCACCTTTTAACCACTCGCCGTTTTTTTCATCCTGATATTCGCCAATGTAAGTTTTTCCGTTCATTTGATGAGACATAGCATATTTATGAAACTCATCATAAAACACCTGCTTTGTCATATTACCCTTGTGCTTGTACTCAGTAAGTAAATTAGAGAGCCCTTTAAGAGTTTGTGTGGTGGCATACGGCCAAACAGCCCCATCCCACTCGCAACCATGACCCGAGCCATGTGTACGGAATTCCGGGTGTCTTCTTTCAGCAGTTGTTAATCCCCAGGGAGCATTAAATCCTTTTGTGTCCAGGATCTGATCCCATTGCTTTGCATATTTCGCTTTATCTTTGGGAAGGTTGAAATACCATGGAATATACCCGATAGCTTCACGGGCATCGCACAAACCGCCTTTTTCATACTGAACCTTAAAAAACGAAGCTGTATCGTCCCAAAGTTTCTCATGAACTGCTTTACGCAAAAATTCAGCCTTTGGCTTATATTTTCTTTTTAAACTATCGATGTCAAACAATTCAGCGATTTCGACCATCGCTTTAGCGTTGCCATACATATAACTGTTAATGGTTGGGCGGATATTCTTAGCTGTCCTCGAGCCGCTTATTGATTCTTCCATCGCATCCCGAACATCATACTGCCAGAACATTTTATTGGCGGCCTGTTTCTCTGCTTCCCACTTCTCGTAATCTGCATCCAGGTCAGGGACAAGTTTGGCAAGGAAAGGCCTATCCAGAGCAACTTTATAGTGATCATATACCGCATCCTGAATCCAGCTGCTGAACGCATGAAAGCGCTGAACTTTATGCTTAGGATCTACATAGAACCAGAAGTTGATATAATCTTTTATATACTGCTGATTGTGCAGCCAACGGCCTTCGTTTATCTGATGTCCTAAACCGCTGCTTATGGCATTGTATTTCCCTGCATGGTTGGCCGGCGTAATAAACTCGGTGATTACATGGCCTTCGGGTGTCTGCTTAATGTGTTTGCGATACGACCACCAGCGGAAATAATAGATTCGCTCAATGGCAGAATCCGGCGCGTCAAACAAAGGAATATTGTTAGAAAGCCAATCGAACGACTGTACATTGGGTACCAGATTAATTACTGCTTCTTCCTTATCGAGAATATTAAATTCGTTAACATATCGCTTCAGGTCATCGGTGTTTAACACTCCGGCTTTTTGCCCAAAACCTGTCTTAAAGTGAAAAACAGCTATACAAAGTAGCGTTAGAAGTTTGTATTTCATATTAATTGTTGTGTGTGTCTGACTTATGCATTATTCAAATAACCAATCAATTTCTTTTCCGTAGGCACCCAAACCTGCGTTAAAAATCTTTACTTCCTCGTTCCCTTCAATAAATCCGAGAACCAACAGTGCTCCCTTGGGAAGGTTCAGGTTATGGGTTCCGGCGTTGAACGAGTAAGTGTGTACATTAACTGTAGGTAATTTACCGGCAATTAATGCATTCGAAATTTTAATTTCACCCTGTCCATAATCGTTGGCACTTGCATCTGTTTCAAGTTGTGGTGCAGGAGCAAATCCATGCTCCTTCGAATTAAAGTAACCTATTAGTAGTTTAACGGGTTTCGATGTTGAAAATTTTAACCTTGTTCCCTCTTTTACCTGTGCAGCTTTTGAGAAACGGATCGCTTTTAAACCCTGAAGCTCGAGGGCAACATCGCCTATTGTAAGAGCAGAATCTGCAAACAAAGCTTGATTAGCAGCCAAATTGTAAAACGTTCCGCCATTTGACAGCAATTTTACATCTGCGCTTTTGAACGATTTCTTTTTATCAAGACCGGCTGATTTATTGGTCTTTAACGAATCAATACTACGCTTCAAGTTATCTAACTCCCTTTGGTAAACAGGCAGCATTTCAAACCAGTTGATGTAAGTAGCATCAACCCCGCGCATAGGAATTTTCCGTTGTGCCGTTTGCATACTATTGGCGTATAGGTATGCATCCTTTGTCAGTTTAACTAATTCTGCATAATGTTTCACACTATTCTCCAGATAAGGCATGGCTTTATCTAGATCTTTCACATCGTCAGAATATTTAAATTTAAGAACCGCGACCGCCGCTCTGGCCTTCTCTGCATAATAATTCGCCATTGCACGATAGCAATACATATCGTTCTTTAGCCTGTTGAACTCTTCTTTATTTTTTGTGACGAAAGGTGCAGCTTTTTCTATCGCTTCAACTGCTTTCTGGCCATGTACGACAACTTCATCAGCTACCTGGATTGGCGTTTCACCAATATGTTTCTGATTTTTCGCTTCTTTTTCAGCATACTCAATAATCATCTCACCTTCCGGAGCTTCAGATTCATAAAGCAGAGTAAATAATCCGTAACGGAAAGGATTGATTAATTGCGTCATCAACATACCTAAAGTAAGAGTTTGACGGTTACCGTCTGTGATGCCGTATCTTCTTAAAAGCTTCGGAGAAATCTCCCCAGCCTGTTCATGTGCTTCCAGTACTTGCTTGCCCTGCTCATTGCTGATACCAAAAGTTTGCGCCAGTTCTCCCCCCCAATAGTCAGTCTCCTGCTTTTTATCTCTATCCGCCTTCCATGCATACCTTGCCCAGGTTTTATACCACATCCAGTCGCGGTCAACTTGCAAAAGCCTGCCTTCTACCTTATCAGCTGTATATGGCCAATCCCAGTAAGATGCCTGCGGATACAAGTGTAATCCGTTTGCTTCATAAACGTTATGCATCGCCTGTACCGATTTCTGAATAAAATCAGGAGAGCTGTAACGGAACGGCTCAAGATTAGCAAGTATATGAACATTTTGTATGTGGACAGTACCAATACGGCTCAAACTTCTGTGAAGCTCGGCCCACTTTCCTCTAGGCGTATAGGTTGTCAGCGCCTCACCATTATACTTCGCCATCGTATACAGGTTTTTGTAAATAGGCAACGCCTCTTTCATTACACGAGGTGCATCCGAATCATGCGCACGAAGCACAATCGGAGGTTCTGTAGTCGAGCCTAGAGCTTTCAAACCGTCTTTTACGCCGGGAATAATAGTCTTAGTAAACCAGTCCACATCATCCTGACCTACACCTTCCATGGCTTCGCCCAAAGTAACCAGTAAACCTACGTTGGGATACTTCTCAACAAATGCAGTTATCGACTTACGGGTGTAATCGGAAAGTAAAGGGGTGATCGGACGGTTTCTATCCTGAGTCTTAATATTATGTTTTTCGGCAAAAGGTTTTGATACGATGATATTATAAAACATTTGGATCACCCAAATCCCTCTTTTATCCGCTTCCTGGGTAAGAAACCTGAACATCTCTTCATTTTTTTTAAATGTTGCCTCATCTACTTCTAAGGCGTAGGGATAGTCTTTGAGCTTTACCAGCGATGCAAAAGGATGCCCGTTCCATAAATAAAGAGAATTGTAACGGTTCTCGACCATCATATCAAGGTATTTCAGCCAATGAGCTTTATCATAAAACCAAGGGAATTGATCGGGAGTATAGGGGTATTCATAAACCGTTCTGCCGGGAAGATAATACGGCTTCTGAAGGCCAATAGACGTTCCCCGCAACACCATTTCAGGTCTGTCCTGAATATTAAGGTTCTGCGGTAACTTACCCGCAGTTTTGATTCTATCAGCTAATTCCAGACATCCATAAAGAACACCGGATTCATCGTTTCCTGAAACAATACTGTTTGCCGAAGAAACGACAGAGAAACCCTCCTTTGCCGTACCTGGGTTCAAAGCAAGATTGTACACTCGTCCGGCGCTCGAAATTAAATTTGCCTTATTTAATCCAACGGCTATAATCCGGCCATTTTTAGGAAGTGTATTTTGCTGGAGAACTTTCACCCGATAGCCGGCGGCCATTAAAGCCGCTTTCAATTTTTCTACGCCAAACTTAATGCGGGCGTGGCTTGATACAGGGCTCACCACGGTAATTATGTTATCCTGATTTACTTTTTCAGACGCTAACAGCGACGGAATTAAAAAGAGAAGACAACTAAGTGTAATAGCGAAATTCAGAAAACGTTTCATTAATCGTCCTATTTATTAGCGTATGATGAATGGATGTGCGGCCGGGTCAGTAAAACGGCAACTCAAAAGTAGCCCCCGATGATCTTGCTTTTATATAATATTTTCTCCAGCTATTATAGGATATTAGCGTCTGAACGTAGTGATAACTTTACAATTCAGGCGAATGAAGTAACAATTTCACTGACCAGGAGACGTCCATAATAGATCCGGAACGTTGCTTTTCTTCTCAGGTAAAATAAACATTATTTCCATTTATCAAAGCTAAACGATTGATAACCCTGCGGTTCCAGGAAACTAATAACCGAAGTTTTCTGAAAAGTTTCAAATTATTGAATATTAAGAAAAAGTTAATATATTAGTCGCCCTATACCATCGTCTATGTACAATTTACCTGCAGAGCAAGCCGCTGAGTTAAAAAGGCTTGAAAGTGTCGCCACTGAAAAACGAATAGCATATCAGAAGATTGATCACGAACTATTCGCGGACAAAGGATCAGAAAATATGGATCTGCTTCCTGAGTATACCAAGGCCAAAAAAGAGCTCACTGAAGCCGTTAATAATTATAACCTCTATAAATCAAGATTAGCCACAACCTATATAGTTTAACCTGAGTCCGAAAGGCGGATCTATTCACTTCTTTCGTTTTTGACCATGTCAGGCCCGGGTCCATTTACCCACCCCCATCTCTGAATCGAATTGGGTTAGCTTTTTAGTTTATAACCTTTTCCTGTTTTTAGAGTTATCTCTATACAATATAAACTATAATCGGTGGAACTGGAAAAGGGTTGGCAGAAGAGCAAAGCTAAAGTTTTTGGGCTGAAATAGCTCCCTGCGATCACGTACTGCAAATTTATGAGAACGATGACGCTTTTTTAGAGCTACTCATGAACTTTGTAGGCGAAGGAATTAATTCTGATGAAAGTGTAATCGTTATAGCTACCGACGTGCATTTAAAGGGCCTTGAATTCAAATTGGCTTCTCATGGCTTAAACGTTGAGTCGCTGGTGTCAAACCATCAGTATTTCCCTTTAAATGCAGAGGAGATACTCTCTAAGTTTATGCGAAGCGGATGGCCTGATGAAGAGCTTTTTATGACTGTGGTAACCGACTTAATTAAAAAAGCAAAAGCAGGCGACAAAAAGGTGAGAGCTTTTGGCGAGATGGTTGCAATTCTTTGGGCGGAAGGAAACAGTGGAGCCACCGTGAATCTTGAACACCTCTGGAACAAGCTTTGTCAGAAGGAAGTGTTTTGTTTATTCTGCGCTTATCCCAAAAGTGGCTTTACTCAAGGCAATGAGGCATCGATGCAGCATATTTGCGACAGCCATACCAGAATGGTAAAAGGTAAGCCGGATTCTAAAGATGAGATTCTGTACAAAACGATACAATCAGCAAAGATAAGCGCCTAGCTTACTGCTTTTCATCGTTGCATTTTCATTTACCCGATTTACGGTTAATTGCCTTAATTCGTTCTACCGAATAGTACCAGGCTCATGGTCAGAGCTGATACCCCGAATATTTGACCGCCCATGACTGGAGTGCCTTGGTACATAATTGTGGTAATGGGCGCCAGCTGCTTCCTGATCGCTTACCGGCTCGACATTCTTTGGGTTTGCAGACTGTCTTAATTGCTCATTTTCACCATCCCGAAGGTTTTTTGCTGAATTTGGTTGAGTTTCCATAACTTTTTCATTTTAAATAACTTAACCATGCTGTTGTTATATTAAATGTACGAATTTCTATCGATAGAATCAACAGCAAGCAGCAAATATTTAACGTATAATAAGGAGCTGCACTAACTCTGCAGAGAGAACTAGCGCAGCGGCCTTTTAATTTTGTTCCACATATTTCCTAAGCAGTTCTCCTATAATTTCATTCCATCCCTTGGTGAAGCTTGCAATAGCAAAATTCGGATCGTCTTTCGGGAAGCTTTCAATTCCTTCATGGCTCAATCGAAGGCGTGTTCTTGTCGCACCCTCGCTAAACAATTCAAACGTAACAACCGAATAACCGCTAAGCTCGGGATAGGTCCAGCTATAACTAAGCTTGTTCGGAGGATCAACTACAATCACTTCACATTCATGGAGATATTGGACATTTTCGTCACCGCCGGTAAAGCGAAATTTAAAACCTTTCTCAGGTCTGAATTCCTCAAGTTCAAAGTACCATTCCTTCATTTGTTCTTTGTCGGTAATGGCTTTCCATACTCTTTCGATCGGCGCATTATAGCTGCGCTCTACGATCAGTGGTTTTGTTTCCATATTTCAGTTTTTATTTTACTAGTTTCTTTATTTATTCAATCCTTTCGGTCGAGGAAATCGCCCAGAGCATTCAGTTTGCGGTTCCAGAATTGCCGGTAGTAATCAAGCCAGACATCTACTTCTTTAAGCTTTTCCAAATCGGCGCGGCAATACCGCTCCCTCCCCTCCTGCCGGATTTCAACTATGCCGCATTCGCTAAGAATCTTGATATGTTTTGAAATAGCTGGCCTGCTAACCTGGAAATGACTGGCTACTGTATTGAGATTTAATGACTGTGTGCTCAATAAATTAATAATATCTCTCCGTGTCGGATCTGATATTGCCTGAAAGACGTCCCGTCGTAATTCCATAATAGTAACCAAGTGGTTACAAATATAAAAAGAAACCATCTGGTTACAAAAAAATCAAGATTTTTATTCTCGGGTACAATTGCTACCAAAATGTTACAGCAACAATCGCCCATGACTGCTTGCGATTACTTTTGGAACAGCATATTTGCGTTGTAAATGCTGCGATGCAGAAATCATTATTTAACGTATGAAATTAAATTTGTCAAGTTTGCTGGCCACCCTGTCTGTTCTTATGCTGACAGGTACAAATGCAACTTATGCCGAGAGTGTTGCTAAGTCTAAACCGTTTTCGGCCAGTGCCGCCGACAAACGTTATAACATTGCTGAAAAAGGCGCTGTTGGAGACGGCAAGACACTCAATACAAAAACCATTCAATCTATAATCGATGAATGCGCTCAAAATGGCGGGGGAACGATGGTCATACCGAAAGGGGTATTCATAAGCGGCTCGCTTTTTCTAAAACCCGGAGTTAATATAGAAATACAGCAAGACGCTGTACTTAAGGGCTCGACTAACATAAATGATTACGAGAAACTCAATACACGCATCGAAGGACACTTTGAACCTTGGCGCGCGGCACTGATTAACGGCGATAAAGTTGACCATTTACGAATTACCGGCCCGGGGACCCTCGATGGCAGCGGAGAGCCTTTTTATAAATTATTTTACGATACCCGTAATGCTGTAAAGGGAACAAAAAACCTTGACGTAGAACGGCCCCGGCTAACTCTGATCCAGAACTCGAAAGATGTTAAGATAAGCGGCGTAAAGTTTCTGAATTCGGGATTCTGGAACCTCCATATTTATCGCTGCCAAAACGTAACCGTTGAGAATTGCCGGTTTGTGGCGCCGTCAGGAGCTGTTCCCAACCGTGGACCCAGTTCTGACGGAATTGATGTAGACAGCTCGCAGGACATTACTATCAGTGGATGCTTCTTTTCTCTGGGTGATGATTGTATTGCACTTAAAGGTTCGAAAGGACCTTTCGCCATGCAGGATAAAGATAGTCCGCCGGTTGAACGCGTTCTTATTAAAGACTGCATTTTCGAAGCTGGCGGCGGAATAGTAACCTTTGGCAGCGAGGCAACTCTTGTACGCGATGTGGAGGTGAAGCGCTGCATTACCCGCGGGCCAACAATACTTCGGCTAAAATTACGCCCTGATACACCTCAGCAATATGAAAACATTCGCATGAGTGATATTACAATGGAAAATGGCGGTGTCGTTTTCAAAGTTTCTCCATGGACACAATATTTCGATTTAAAAGGCCAGGAACCACCAAAAGCTCTGGTTCGGAATATAAAAATTTCAAATGTACGCGGCACGGGTGGTTCTTTCGGCGAGATTTGGGGCCACGAACGGGCAGAGATCGTGGACATCTATGTTAAAAACATGGATGTCCAGCTAAAGACCACCGATTTTAAATTAGGAAATGTAAAAGACCTGAAATTCAAAAACGTTAGGGTGAACGGTAAAAAGATGTCGGCTCCGTTGGCGCAGGCGGCTAACTAGAAAGAGTATCATAAGATGTTCAGAGGAAACTGAGCATCTTATGATACTTTGAATGACTCTAATTTCAGTTTATCAAAGAGATCATCCAGTTTAAAGGGCTTTAACACAAAGTCATCCATACCACACAACTTTATCTTTTCACTTAAGTTCGATGATACAGAAGCGGTCAACGCAATTATCGGGATGGCGGATCGTATAGGATTATCCAACCCACGAATGGCTGCTGAAGCTTTATAGCCATCCATAACCGGCATGTGCAGATCCATTAATATCAGATCAAAATCCTGATTTATGACTTTCTCTACTGCTTCCTGGCCGTTTAAGGCAAAAGTAAAACTGCAGTTCCATTTTGAAAGCACCTTTGTCAGCAATATTCTATTCATCGAATTATCTTCTGCTATCAGGATTTTAAGTCCGGCCAGATCATATTCCCGACTTGCCTTATCTGATAAAACACTTTTTAAGACTTTGTTTTTTTCAAGAACAAGCTCAAAAGAAAATGTTGAACCTATATTGGGAGTGCTATCCAAATGTACAACGCTATTGAACAAAAACAACAGACGTTTTACTATTGCTAAGCCCAGTCCGGTGCCACCGAAATTACGGGTGATACTGGTGTTCTCCTGCGTAAAGGGTTCAAAGATAGCCTCCTGCTTATCCGGGCTAATGCCTATACCTGAGTCTTTTACTGATATTCTAACCCGAATATTGGCATCCTGATTATGCAACAGCTTTAAGCGTAGGATAACTCTTCCCACCTCAGTAAATTTGATGGCGTTACCGGCAAGGTTATATATTATCTGAGAAATTCTGGTAGGATCGGTGATAACGCTCAAATCTTTAAGCCTATCATCAACCTCCAAAACAAAATCAATCTTTTTTTGAGTAGCCTGAAAGCGAAGTCCTTGACTTATGTCTTCCATTAAGCGGTTAAGGTCGACAGGAATAGCCTCAAGATCCAGCTTACCAGAACCTAACTTATTAAAGTCAAGAATATCATTGATTAAGGCATGAAGATTTCCTGCCGAAAATTTGAGAATATTGAGATTTTCTTCCTGCTCTTTCGAATGGTCGTCGTGGAGCAACAGTTCAGTAACCCCGATAACGGAGTTGAGAGGCGTTCGCAACTCGTGCGACATGGTCGATAAAAAATCAGATTTAGACTCAGCCGCCCGATTCGCCTCGTTAACTGCGAGCCGCAATTGATTGTTCAGCGCTTCTTTTTCCATGAGGTTATCCATAAAGGCCCGGCGAAACAAGTAGTGGCTTATGATGATGGTTACGAAATTTAAAATTAGCATCATTTCATAGCCCGGAGATGCAAGCCGAGAGGCTGGAATCAGACCGATAAACAAGCCACCAGGAAGCAGCATCAGTAATATCAAAGGCAAAAACGCCAGGCATGAATATATCAAAGCAAAGCGGAGCTGTAGTAAATAAAAACAGCCTAGTATCAACATGAAAACGAACTGAACGGTAAGCGTGTTAACGGTCTGGGCATAAACAAACACACTAGACCAGATGAGCAATAATGCCAGCCAGGCCATGCCGTGAGATACTATATGCACAAACCTGCGGCTGGTCAGCAGCATTTTAAATAGTACAAAATATATAACCAGCATCACGCAAGCCCGATCGAATTGAGGGTATTGTTCTGAATGCCAGGTCGCCATCATAGTGATGAGAACTTTGAGTAAACTAAAAGTCAGGATCACATAAAGAATTTTCATTCTCGCCCTTTCAAACGAATCAGACTCAGAACTTAATAATTTTTTTAGTGAAAAGTTAAAAACCGGGAAGTATTGGTGCATTCGGGATAAGGGTGTTTATCATCATGCGCTATTTAAGAAAATACGCCTGATCAAAGCTGTGAATAATAAAACTCATCCGAAGTACTCGTGATGTTAATTCGAAGTTAAGATAAATTGAGCATATCCCGACAACAGATACTAAGAAGATGGAGTCCGGTCGAATGCCTGGACATTTCCACAAACACACAAGTAACTTATAATCAGATGTATAAATAAAAAAATAAACTCGAAAGTCTAATAGATATTTTAAAATAAAAATGATGACAATCAACCTGTTTGCTCTTCAGTACGGCGTTTATGTGAGCAAACAAACGATATTTACTTCTCTAAACGAATTCACTTTTTTAAACTGGAAAGCAGTGCTTTTATAAACTCCTCTGGTATCTGTACATGTGGAATATGACCTACTCCCTCAAATTCGATAAGCTTGCTGCCTGGAATTCGTTTGGCCGTTTCGCGCCCAAGCACTTTATACTGCCCATGCTTTGCTTGTTCTTCCCGGGAAAGTAAACCCTTACCAACAATTGTTTTATCCTCAAGGCCTATAAACAAAATTGTGGGCACCTTCAAATTTTTGAGTTCATGCACAACAGGCTGTTCATAGATCATAGTAAAGGTCATAGCTGCAACTTTTGCATAACGTGGGAAGTCGGCACTTTTCGTAGGCCCGGCACCAATTTGCACCAGATAATCGTACTCCGGTTTCCATTCAGGAAAATACGAGTTTTGATAATATCTTTGGATACTTTCCGCTGATGCTTTCAACTCCGTTTTATACTGTTCCTCAGTAGAAACATACGGAACAAAGGTTTTGTAATCTTCTAGTCCGATGGGATTTTCGAGCAGTAATTTCTCCGTCCGTTCCGGATACATGAGGGCAAAACGGGTAGCCAGCATCCCGCCCATAGAGTGTCCAAGTATCGATATTCTCTGTATTCCAAGCGTGTCGAGCAGTTGCTTGTTAAACCGCGATAGCAAGTGAAAACTATAATGAATTAATGGCTTCGACGATTTTCCGAAGCCGATCTGGTCGGGGACAATGACTCGATATCCATTTGAACTGAGTCCGCGTATCACGTCTGTCCAATAATAGCCCGCAAAGTTCTTTCCATGGAAAAGCATTACCGACTTGCCATTTGGATTTGCCGGCTTAATATCCATATAAGCCATCCGCAAATCCGTCCCCTCCGATTGTAACTTTATAAAGTTAACCGGATAAGGGTACTTCACATTTTCAAGCGTAACTGACAGAGTATCTGTTTCGGCAAAACAGGTGGTGTGTACTATTATTAACAGGCAGATGTATAAACGAATCATGTAGTAAATACAGGCTTGGGTAATAAAAAGTTTAATATAAACTGAAGTAGTCACGACTTAATCTGACAGTTACAATAAAATTAGTAACTTAAAATCAGATTAAGCAATGACAACACAAGAGAAAATCATCA
>NZ_JAFMZO010000005.1 GCF_024436395.1 Paradesertivirga mongoliensis
TATCAAGACTTTATTTTTTAAATCGCCCTTGATCATACTTTCCTTCTCTGTCAAAACCGCTTCAGTTCGCCCCCTTCCTCGCGATGGGGTTACAAAGATAACCCTTTTATCATTGCAAGGCAAGGGTTTTATTAGGCTTTTTATACATTAAAAGATCCGGATCATCCGATCATGTACTTATATGTATATTATAACACGTTATGACCGGAGTGTTCTGAGCGATATGCAAAAGGAATGATTTCTAAAGGCCACACATAGTTAGCCCCGATAGTAACGGTTACCCCGAACGGAGGTCTGCCGAGCGATGGGGTGAGGAGTAAAAGTGAATAGCGGGACCGGCGGAAAAAGACCCGAAGAAGTTTGCGCTTCTAAACCACAAAGATACTCCTTATATATATGTATCGTTTTATATCTTATAATGACTTAGCGGCAGATTGTTAAAGTTTGTTAAAGCGAGGAGTCAGATGCTTATTTTGGATACTTTAGGAGCGCTATTAAAATATTGAAATTAAATTGAATTAACCTATCTTTGCGCGATGTTTAAAAACAAGCAATTTTTAACGTATTGTTTTATATTGTTGATGACGGTTCTTACTGGCTGCAAAAGCAAGTTTGAAAAGTTACAGGAAAGCACCAATACGGCTAAGAAATATCAGGAAGCCCTGCGCCTGTATAATAAGGGTGATTATAATAAGGCCTTAATTTTATTTGATGATCTGATGCAAAGGTATCGTGGAATGAAGGAGGCTGAAGATTTGTCGTACTACTTTGCCTATACGCACTATAAATTAAAAGACTACGCTACTGCACGTTACCAGTTTAAGGTTTTTGCTGATACTTACCCTAACAGTCCGAAAGCTGAAGAAAGCCGCTTTATATCGGCATATTGTTATTACCTGGAATCTCCTAACTATACTTTAGATCAGGAAAATACCATACGGGCCATTGAGGCCTTGCAATTGTTTATTAATCTTTACCCTAAAAGTGAGCGGGTAGCGGAGGCAAGCACGCTGATTAATAATTTACGCGATAAGCTTGAGAAGAAATCGTATGCCAATGCCAGATTATTTTATGATATTGGTGATTATAAATCGGCAGTAATTGCGTTCAGAAATTCAATAAGGGATTTCCCGGACACGAAATACGCGGAGGAAATGGAATATTTGACGGTAAAGGCACAACAACTTTATGCTCAGAACAGTTTAGAGACTAAGCAGGAAGAACGTTTTAATGAGGCGATTGGTTATGCTACCGAGTTCGAGGAAGATTATCCGAATAGCCCTTACCTGAAAGAGGTACAGGCGATAAAGAGGAAATCAGAACAAGATATTATTAACGTAAAGAAATTATTGGCGACTATGATGTCGCCGCAGGATAAAGCGAAACAGGCAGATACATTACAAAAAGATTAAGAGCAGTATGAATACACCAAAAAATACAATACCAACCAGCACTATTACCAGAGATGTTCGTCAGTTGGATGAGAAAACAGACAACATTTATGAGTCTTTAGTAATTATTGCAAAAAGAGCCAATCAGATTTCTAACAATCTGAAAGAAGAGCTGAATGGTAAACTATCAGAGTTTGCATCGTCTAACGATAATCTGGAAGAGATTTTCGAGAACCGCGAGCAGATCGAAATATCTAAGCATTACGAGCGGTTACCAAAACCGACTTTGATTGCGGTTGATGAATTTCTGAACGACAAAGTCTATTTCAGAAACCCATCTAAAGAGCAGGGATAACATAATCTCTTTCTTCAAAGAATGCCTTTTGAATTGATCTGTCAATTTAAAAGGCATTTTTTATGTAAGTTTGAGCATACTTATATGCTTAAAGGGAAAAATATATTACTCGGCATTTGCGGCAGTATAGCCAGCTATAAATCGGCCACCCTGGTTAGATTGCTGGTTAAAGAAGGCGCCACCGTAAAGGTGATTATGACGACTGATGCGAAGAACTTCATCACTCCTCTTACGCTTTCTACTCTTTCTAAGAATCCTGTCTACTCCGACTATTTTAACAAAAGTACCGGGGAATGGAATAACCATGTTGATTTTGGGCTTTGGGCAGACTATTTGATAATAGCACCCGCTACTGCTAACACCTTAGCTAAACTGGCGAACGGTTTGTGCGATAACTTACTTGCTGCCACCTATCTGTCTGCCAGATGCCCTGTATACTTCGCTCCTGCTATGGATCTGGATATGTGGAAGCATTCTTCCACCCAACAGAACATCGAAAAGCTATTGGGGTATGGGAACGTTTTAATCAAGCCGGCATATGGTGAGCTGGCGAGTGGTCTAACCGGTGAAGGCCGTATGGCAGAACCCGAACAGATTGTTGCTTTTCTTGAAGCTCATTTAAAAAGCAATTTGCCATTAGCTGGAAAAAAGGCTTTGGTGACTGCAGGACCAACTTATGAACCGATTGACCCGGTACGATTCATTGGCAATCATTCGTCGGGCAAGATGGGTTTTGCAATTGCTGAGGAATTATGCAAACAAGGCGCAGAAGTAGTATTGGTTTGCGGGCCAAGCGGAGAAAAAACAATAAATAGAAGCATAGTGCGTATTGATGTAGGATCGTCTGTAGAAATGAATGCTGCGGTTCAACAACATTTTAAAGAAAGCGACATCACCATTATGGGCGCTGCGGTAGCCGACTACCGCCCTAAAGAAGTTGCAAGAGAAAAGATAAAGAAAGAGAGCAGCGAATTTATGCTCGAACTGGTTAAGACCACGGATATACTTTCGGAACTGGGCAAAATAAAACGGTCCGGACAAGTATTGATTGGTTTTGCACTGGAGACCGAGAACGAAGAGGAGAATGCACGAAAAAAGCTTCAAAAAAAGAACCTGGACTTTGTAGTACTAAACTCTTTGCAGGATAGTGGAGCCGGATTCAAAACTGATACCAATAAAGTAACTATTATAGATAAAGATGCGGGCATTGAAAAATATCCGTTAAAAACGAAATCAGAAGTAGCTAAAGACATCTGCAATAAAATTATTCAACTGTACAATGTTTAAACGTTTTGTCATCACCTTGATCGCTGTAATTAACCTATCGACTGCAGTACAGGCGCAGGAATTGAATGCAAGAGTCCAAATTCTGTCGCCACAGATTCAGAATACAAATAAAAGGGTGTTAGATGTTTTGGAGACATCTATTCGCGATTTTTTAAATACAAGAAGATGGTCGCCGGATAACTTCCAGGTGCAGGAACGAATAGATTGTAATTTCGTCATTAATATCACAGAATGGGATGGCGGGGCGAACTTTAGAGCGGATGCACAAATACAATCTACCCGGCCAGTTTATGGTACGACATTCAATAGCACCGTATTTAACTACAGCGATAAAGAGTTCAGTTTTAATTATACGGAGGGCCAGCCTCTTGATTTTTCTGATCAAAATTACATCAACAATCTAAGCTCGCTACTTGCGTTTTACGCCAATATTATCGTGGGGCTGGATTATGATACTTTTTCAAGATATGGTGGCAGCCCTTTGTTTGCAAAAGCCCAAACCATTGTAAATAATGCTCAAAACGCCCCTTTCCCCGGATGGAAAGCTTTTGAGAATCTGAGAAACCGATATTGGTTGGCGGAAAACTTAACTAATAAGGCATATAACCCGATACGGGAAGTGTTGTATAATTATCATAGACATGGCCTGGATATTATGTACGACAACCAATCTAAGGGAAGAAAAGAAATCATGAGCTTGCTTCCACAACTTCAGAAAATCGACAAGCAGAAGCAGGGCTCGATGCTAAGCCAGATCTTCTTCACGTCAAAAGCTGATGAGCTGGTAAACTTATTGAGCCAATCAGATCCGCGAGATAGAATGAACGCCTATAATATTCTTACTGTATTGGATCCGCCGAATGTTACTAAATATGAAGTATTAAAAAATACAAGGCGCTAAACTGAAATTGTTATTTGATCTGCATGCTTAATCGCCTTATTATTCAAAACTACGCTTTAATAGACGATCTCGATATATCGTTCTCTAAGGGGTTAAATATACTTACGGGAGAAACGGGAGCTGGTAAATCTATTATTCTAGGTGCCTTGTCGCTCATATTGGGAAACCGGGTCGAAGGGCGGTATTTTTTCAACCAGCAAAAAAAATGTATCATAGAAGGAAGCTTTAAGATAGATGGGTATAAACTGCAGGACTTCTTCGGGCAAAATGAACTGGATTATGAAACAGAGACCGTTCTGAGACGGGAAATTTCATCGGAAGGAAAGTCGCGGGCCTTCATTAACGACACGCCTGTAAATCTGGCTACATTAAAACAGTTGGGTGAACTGCTGATCGATATCCATTCGCAGCACGCTACCTTCGAAATAAACAATGAAAGCTTCCAGCGCCTGGTTGTTGATACGCTGGCAGCGAACGAAGCGCTGTTAAAAGAATACCAAAAGCTTTTTAACAGTTACAAAGAAAAGAAAGCAAGATTAAGCGAACTGATAGACGCCGGTAAAAAAGCGAATATAGAACTGGACTACCTCCAGTTTCAATTTGAGGAATTGGAAAAGGTTAATCTTATTGAGGGTGAGCAGGAAAAGCTTGAGCATGAACTACAAACTTTAAGCCATGCGGAAGAAATTAAACGCAATCTGCTTGGCGCTTCCTATCTGCTGAGCGAGAGCGAGCAGGCAGTGATTGCGCGTCTGAGAGAGTCGCTAACCCAAGTACAACAAGCCGGCAAATACCTTCCAGAATCTGAGCTACTGGCAGAAAGGCTACAAAGCAGCTTGATTGAATTGAAGGATATTGTCTCGGAGATTGAACTACTTGAACAAAAAACAGTGGTTAATGAGGCACGCTCTTCAGAAATCAGTACGCGATTGAGTTCGATCTACAGCCTTCAGAAGAAACACCATGTAAATACAGTTACAGAGTTACTGGAGATTCAGCGTACGCTTTCAGACAAAATCGAATCGATTTCATTCACTGAAGAAGAAATATCAAGCCTGGAAGAGGAAGTAAAAAATCATCATGCAGAGCTTCTGATAGTTTCCGAGACTTTATCTGCAAGCAGAACGGAAATAATCCCGACCATAGAGAACAAGGTAAAAGAAACTCTTGCAGAAGTGGGGATGCTTAATTCTGTGCTCAAGATCAATAATCAGCTTTTAGATGAGAACTCATTGAACGCCTTTGGGAGAAACAAGATCGAATTCTTCTTCTCTGCAAATAAGGGGCAGGAACCAGCGCCGATGAGTAAGGTAGCATCCGGTGGAGAATTATCAAGGTTAATGCTGAGTATAAAATCCTTAATAACTACACATATTGCTCTACCTACCATCATTTTTGATGAGATAGACACCGGGATTTCGGGCGAGGTTGCTTTAAAGGTTGGAGTAATCATGGAACGTTTATCGGCAAATATGCAAGTGATCGCCATAACTCACCTTCCGCAGATAGCTAGCAAAGGCGAAGCCCATTACTGCGTTTATAAAGACGACCGCGAAGATAAAACACATACCAACATCCGCCTACTAAACGGCCATGAAAGGGTTTTGGAGATTGGCAAAATGCTGAGCGGTGAGACTCCAGGAGAAGCGGCTTTACAGCATGCCAAAGAATTGCTGAGTTTGAGTGACGGATAATAAATTCAATTTTACTCTTATCAATCGGCACCAAACCAATTAATTCATTATTTTAGCCAACCAAATTTGAAATATGGCTTACAACTTATTAAAAGGAAAACGCGGGATAATAACTGGAGCGTTAGATCAGAATTCTATTGCCTGGAAGGTTGCTGAAAAGGCGCACGAAGAGGGCGCTACTTTCGTATTAACCAACGCGCCGATAGCAATGCGCATGGGCGAAATAAATAGCCTTGCAGAGAAGACTAATTCACAGATTATTCCTGCTGATGCCACCAATGTGGATGAGTTGACTAATCTGTTTGTTCAGTCGCAGGAAATTCTGGGTGGAAAGATCGATTTTGTGCTTCACTCAATAGGGATGAGTATAAATATTCGTAAGAAGATTCCATATACAGACTCAAACTACGACTACTATATGAAAGGCCTTGATGTGTCTGCTTTATCATTTCACAAAATGCTTAGTGTGGCTAAAAAGCTCGATGCTATCAGCGAATGGGGAAGCGTAGTGGCTCTTACTTATATGGCGGCCCAACGTACTTATCCATTCTACACCGATATGGCAGATATCAAAGCAATGCTGGAATCAATTGCCCGCAGCTTTGGGTATCATTACGGAGTTGAGAAAAAAGTTCGTATTAATACTGTGTCACAATCGCCGACTAAAACTACAGCGGGTACTGGAATAAAGGGATTTGGGGATTTTTATGATTATGCCGATGCAATTGCTCCACTTGGAAACGCCGACGCAGAATCATGCGCTGATTATTGTATCACATTATTCTCTGATCTTACCAGGATGGTAACTATGCAGAATCTTTTCCATGACGGAGGATATTCATCTACTGGAGTAAGTGATGCTATAATGTCTAAATTGGGAGTAGAAAGTAAATAGACGTTTAAAAGACTAACAAAAAAGGCCGATAAACATCGGCCTTTTTTGCTAGAAATCAGATTCCATCAGAACAATTTTTACGGTCATGCCCGGAGGTGGGGAGACCGTTCCCAGTCCATCGTACTCCTGCACTTCCAATACAACTTGTCCCGGACGGGTCACATAACTATACGAATCTCCATTATAGAGCTGAGGTATTTGCTCGTAGGTCCGATCGCCGAACGAAAGATACACCAACACTCCTCCCCTTTCATTCATGTAATCATCCAATTCCGGCACATTGATTGCTGTCGTGTAACTTCTTCCTCCGTTTAAAGGAACCCACTGTCCGGAACTTAAATTTACAATGATTGTCCGGTTAGGGATGATGTATTCTTTTTTGCAGGAGTTTATGAGCAAAATTACAGGCAGGCATAGTAGCAGTATCTTTTTCATATCTGTGTGTTTATTGATTAGATATGTTTTTAGTGGGAAAGGTTGCACCAGTAATGCTATAAAATAGCAAAGCCGGAAAAATCCGGCTTTGCTTAATTTAGAGTAAAGTTTAATTCCTTAAAAGGCGTAAACAACTGCCAGTGAAAATTGTGAAGCTGATTTGGTATCTGCACCTAAGCTTGTATTCTTCTTGAAAAACACATTCTCTGAAGCGTTATCAAATCTGATCTCCGGTATAAAAGTCAAGCCACCGGATTTAAGATTGCTGGATAGAGTGATTGCAGAAAATGAAGTACCCTCGATAGTCACATCATCTTCAGTTACATCTTTCCATTTAAAATACTCACCTCTCAATCCCAAGCTAAAGCCATTCGTTACTGAAACTTGAGGATAGAGGGCAATCCCACTGTAACCCCCTAAGTCATCAGGCATCGAATAGTCTGCTGCGTTTAATCCTAATTTAAACCTATCGGTAATTTGATAAGCGGTAGTCAAATCTAACACAGTACCAGAGCCATAGGTATCGTTACCTCCGTTAGCCTGTCCTGTTAAGACATTTAAATAAGCCGACCAACCTTCTATCGGTGTTAGGGCTAATTGAGCCCCAAAATGTGATACGCCATTAAAATCCTGATAAGTATTCCAGTCATTGAATAAACCAACCATCACACCTACTTTACTTGAAAGGGAAAAGTTTGCCTTAATTCCTGCATTCTGGAATGGACCATTAGTAAATAAGTAAGACGTGGAATAATTGTAATTACCTACCGGAGAGATAACTTCATACCCAACAAATGTGCCCATATAACCCGCCGTTACAGAAAACCTGTCGGTAAATGCATAAGTTGCATATAGATTTTGGATATTGAAAGAGTTCTCAGCGTTATCCTCATCAAAGTTTCCGTTGGGAATAGACTGATATTGCCCTCTTGGTCCGAATGACACTTCCCCTACAAAAGAAGCCTTTCCGGTGGTTTTCTTCAAAGCGACATCTATCATCCCGAGAGATATTGAGTTATTCTCTGTAGCGAAGCTTGTACCCGAATATCCATTTTCCGCTCTATATCCAATATTTCCAGGCTTGTAGCCAGAAAAATCATATTTATAATACGCATCTACCGACCCCGAAATAGTTAAAGGCGCAGAAACCGAAGCTGAATCCTGAGCATTAGCATATGATACACCAGCCAATGCAATTAACGAAAGTAGTTTTCTAAACATGTTGCTTTTTGTTAAATAAGGTTTGTTAATTTTAATGTTGCTTTTGTTATAAGGTTGTTTATTTAATCGAATTAGTCTTCTACCGCATCTTTTTCGAAAATTTTGATGTCGCGTTCAACAGTCTTCCCGTTATTATTCACTAATAATGTTCCCTGAACGTATTTTTCGTTATGTTGAGATGCGTCTAAGCCTAATTCCTCTTCTTCCTGGGATACACGGATTGGTTGAATCAGGTTAATCAACTTGAAGATTACAAATGACACGATGAAGCTATAGGCAACCACTATTCCGAGACCTTTCAACTGAGTAAAGAAGAACTCTGAATTACCGTAAAACCAACCGTCGTTACCAGCGCCGTTAACTGTTTTGGTTGCGAAGATGCCTGTAAGAATCATCCCCACGATACCGCCTAAGCCGTGGCAAGGAAACACATCTAATGTATCATCAAGAGATGATTTTTGCTTGTAATGAACCGCGATATTTGATATAATGGCTGCAATGAAACCAATGAAGATACTTTGTGGAATCGCAACAAATCCCGCAGCAGGAGTAATTGCTACTAAACCCACTACCGCTCCAATACAGAATCCAAGTACAGATGGTTTTTTTCCGCGGATCACATCAAAAAACATCCATGATAAACCTGCGGCCCCGGCAGCGGTATTTGTAGTCGCGAATGCAGATACTGCCAATGCGTTAGCTCCAAGAGCAGATCCAGCATTAAAACCAAACCATCCGAACCATAATAAACCGGTACCAATTAGCACGTAAGGGATATTAGCCGGAGGAATTTCTCGTTGTTCCAAATGTGATCTCCGACGCTTTAAAACTAAGGCTCCGGCCAATGCAGCGCAACCGGCAGAGATATGAACCACTGTCCCACCAGCAAAGTCAAGCACTCCTAATTGAAAAAGGAATCCTTCCGGATGCCAGCTCCAATGTGCCAAAGGTGCATATACAAATAAACTGAACAATACTATAAAGAGGATGTACGATGTAAATCTGATGCGCTCAGCAACAGCGCCCACAACCAATCCTGGGGTTATGATGGCGAACATTAACTGAAATAAGGCGAAAAGAGCCAGAGGGATTGTAGGAGCCAGACTCCATGGAGCTCCGGAGTTTACATCCTTGAAGAACAGGAAAGTAGACGGATCGCCGATGAAGCCATTAATCGAATTTCCGAAAGCCAGACTAAATCCTACCGTAACCCAAAGCACACTCACTACCCCTGCAGCCACTACGCTTTTGATCATAGTAGAGATTACGTTTTTACGATGAACCATTCCTCCGTAAAAAAATGCAAGACCCGGAGTCATCAAAAATACCAACGCAGTAGCTACCACAACCCAAGCGATGTCGGCGCCATTGTACGTTTTTCCGCCGTCATCAAAGTTTGGTAGCACCGGAATGAAGATTGATGCGAGAGCAACCCCTGCCAATACCAGGAAAGGAGCCGCTTGTTTAATTGAAAATTTACCCATTTGTTTAGTTTTTTAGTGTTGTTGAATAAAATCTGCAATAAAATTAGATATATTTTCGTAAAATCATAATTATTTCAAAATAAAAATCAATAAAATAATAAAAAAACCACCAAGTAAGTTAAAAACATCATAAAAATGCGTTGAAAAATAAAGCTAACATCAGATATTATATAAAAAACATACAATAACAACAAAAAAAGAGGGCTGACTTACGTCAAACCCTCCCAACACTAAACCAAAATTCAGAATTTAAATTCTTTTACATTTTATTTTCATAAAAAACCACCACAAATTCAATAATTACAACTCCTCATCGTGCTGACTCATGTCTAAACCTAACTCCTCATCTTCAGCTGTTACGCGCAACGGACTAATCGCATTAGTAACAACCAGCAATATATAGGCCCCAATAAAAGCAAATGCAGAAACCGCCACCAAGGCTATCAGATGCACAAAAAATAACTTAGTCTCGCCAAAATAAAGCCCATTACCTGTTGTATTAGCCGCATTAACGCCCTGATTGGCAAAAACCCCTGTTAGAAGCATACCTACCATCCCACCTACACCGTGACAAGGAAACACATCCAGAGTATCGTCAATATTAGTACGACTCCTCCATATCACCACCAGATTACTTACAACAGCCGCCACAACCCCAATAACGATTGAATGAGAAACACTAACAAAGCCTGCAGCCGGCGTAATCGCAACCAAACCCACTACCGCACCAATACATGCCCCCATGGCGGAAGGCTTCTTCCCTCTGGCTATGTCAAAAAATATCCAGGCCATCGCCGCTGCAGCAGAGGCTGTAGTTGTGGTAGCCAGAGCGGTGGCCGCTAGAGTCCCGGCCCCAACTGCCGACCCTGCATTAAAACCAAACCACCCGAACCACAGCAAGCCAGTTCCAAGAATCACATAACTTACACGAGCCGGAGTATGCTCAACGACGGTACGCTTCTTCAAAAACAAAGCAGAGGCAAGCGCAGCCCAACCCGCCGACATATGCACAACAGTACCTCCGGCAAAATCAAGCACCCCCAAACCAAACAATAAACCTTCGGGGTGCCAGGTGGCATGAGCCAATGGCACGTAAATACATATCATAAACAGACAAAGGAAAATGAGGTAAGAATTGAAGCGAATCCGCTCGGCAAAAGCCCCGGTGATCAATGCCGGCGTAATCACCGCAAATTTCAACTGAAACATTGCAAACAAAACCAAGGGAATAGTTGGAGCCAGAGACCACACCGCATTGCCAACCATACCTTTCATCATAAAGAACGTCCGCGGATCACCAATAATACCCAAGCCGCCTACATCCTCACCAAACGCGAGACTAAACCCAAAAACCACCCACAATACAGTTATCAAACCCATACACACCAAACTTTGCAACATAGTGGAAATCACATTTTTCTTTCTAACCATTCCGCCATAGAAATACGCAAGCCCGGGCGTCATCAACAACACCAATGCTGTGGCCACAAGCAACCAAGCCGTGTCGCCGGTATCAATCTTATTATCCGCCACATCCACAACTTCGACAGATGGAAAAAGAAGGCCAAGAATGACCGCCAAAACCAATAGAAAAAAAGGTAAAAATCGTTTCATTTTGATATATTTTAGGTTTTTATAAACTATATAGTTAAAAAATTAACTCTATCCAAAGAACACAATTAAATTTACTTAAAGCACTAGTAAATGATAAGGAAAAACGTCAATACAATTAATTTTATCATTCAAATAAACGATATATTTATTAAAAACAACAACAAAAGATTAATATTTTACCAATATTAACCAGAATAACCTAACGAATAAAGAAAAATACCACAAATTGTCGGGTTACAACAATAAAATAAACAAAAAAAATCGACTAATTACGAAAACCATATAAATGCAAGCGAAATAGCTCAGATAAAAGCAACAGAAGCAAGAAAACCGGAGTAGATGCAGTCAAAAAAACAGCAAGAGGAGAAAAATAAAGGAAGAAACACCGAACTAGCAGGCCCGGGTTTCGAGAGAGATTATTTCATAAAACGACCTAGGCAATAACCGGCAGATATTTCGACCCCTGCGTTATACCTCGTTGTTCCAGAGATTTATCAATATAGGTTTGGATCTGAGATTTTTTTACTCCCCAGTTCGGAGCTATCAAAAGGTCGTAATCTGCGATTCCGAATAAGCGCTGAAGTATAATATCCGGCCGCAACAGAGGAATGAATTCAGCAAGAAAATCGGTATATTCTTCTAAGCTAAACACTTTAAATGGCTCACGCTTATACAATACGCCCATAATCGAGCCTTCGACAATGTGAAGATGGTGAAGTTTCACAAATTTGATCTGGGGGAAACGATTAATTTCTTCTGCATAACGAAGCATCATCTCTTTAGTCTCCCACGGAAATCCGAAAATGGTATGAACGCATACGTCCAATCGAGAATTTTGAACCAAGCTTAAGGCCTGCTCTAATTCCTCGTGAGAGCATCCCCGGTTTATTTTTAAAAGAGTTTCGTTATAAATAGACTCCATACCCATTTCCAGATCCACATCCAGGCCCTGGTCGAGATAACTTTCCAAAAGAGCAACTTTTTCTGCATCTATACAATCCGGTCGCGTCCCAACAGATAGCCCTACAATATCGCCGGGGGCAATTTGCCTTGCAATGGCGATAGCTTCATCATACATCATCTTTAAATAATGTACCGGCGCATACGTGTTTGTATTAGGCTGAAAATAAACGATAAATTTTTCTGCTGCATAGCCGGTTCGGGCACGCTCTATCCCCCTCTCAATTTGTTCGCGGATATTAGGTGTACTCCGTGAAAGCTCAGGAGTAAAAGAATCCACGTTACAATACGAACACCCTCCAAACCCTTTGCTTCCATCTCTATTAGGACAAGTAAACCCACCATCGACAATGATTTTGAACACACGTTTACCGCCATACTTACCTTTTAAGTATGCACCATAAAAATTATAACTCTTTTGTCCAAAATCTACCGGTGTACCCATTAACTCAAATTATTTCGATGGCTAAGCTAAATAAGCGCAGCAACCTTAAATTTATTGCCGCTTTTATCTACTTTTAACTCTTGATGCAAAGATACAGATTCAATCTGGTGAAAAATTAGAAGGGTTTAGATGTTACGTATATATTATAAAAAAGATCGCCGCCTGGCCAAAGAAACAAATCTCGAACTGCTTAAAGAGATTCCGGTCGAAAACCTTATATGGGTGGACCTCCAAAACTCCACACCCGAGGAAAAATCTACAATCGAATCCTCCTTTGATATCAAGTACTCCTCAGAAGAAGAATCGCAGGAAATAGAAAGCTCGTCGCGGTTTAGCGAAGTTGAAGAAGAAATTATCATCAATTCAAACTTTCTCTCATTCCGCGAAAAGGGTTTTGCGTACTGTCCTGTATCGGTTGTATTGGAAAAAGGCATATTATTCACCTACCGGGATGATGATTTGAAAACATTCAGCGAATCTGTAAAAAAGATCAAGGCAAGTCCCGCATCTTACAGCAACGGCTTTCAGATACTTTTAACCCTTCTGGAAACATCCATAGATCTGGATGCTGATTTAATTGAAGGGCTCGCGAAACAAATCGCAGAACTAAATCAGCAACTAATTTTAAAAAAGAACCGCCCCGATGAGGAAATATTGATCCAGCTATCCTTATTTCAAAATGAAACCATGTCTCTTCGTGAAAACATAATCGACAAGCAGCGTCTGATCTCATCCCTGATGAAAAGCAATATCTTCCCTGAAGAATATAAAGGCGTACTACGGATCATGATAAGGGACATCAGCTCAATACTTGAACATAATAAATTTGCATTCGAACGCCTCGAATACCTACAAGACACCTTTATGGGTTTTGTAAATATTGAGCAAAACAGGATCATCAAGATCTTTACGGTTGCCACCGTTGCATTCATGCCTCCTACCCTTATTGCCAGCATCTACGGAATGAATTTCAAATTTATGCCCGAATTAAACTGGCATTACGGTTACATTTTCGCCACCCTGCTAATGTTCCTTTCATCGATTATTACATTGATTTTTTTCAGGAAGAAGAATTGGCTGTAAAACGAAGCGTGTTGATGTACATTTTAAAAGAAATGACAGGGCGAATTTAAACCGATCTGGTTTTATGCTGTTTACTTGAAATGATAAACTGGCATATCGGATGCTCCGGCTTTCACTACAAACACTGGAAAGGAACCTTTTATCCTGAGGATATGGCCCAAAGCAAATGGTTTGCCCATTATTGCCAGTTTTTCAATACTCTTGAATTAAATGTTTCTTTTTATCGCTTTCCAAAGCTATCAACCTTACAGGATTGGTATACAAAAAGTCCAGATGGATTTCGTTTTGCTGTAAAAGCTCCGAGGGCAATCACGCATTACAGGAAGTTTTCTGGAGCAAGAGATATGATAACAGATTTCTACGGGGTTGTCCGAGAGGGTCTGCGGGACAAACTTGGATGTGTTCTTTTTCAGCTTCCGCCGAATTATCATTATTCAGAAGAACGCCTGGCGAGAGTTACCGACAATCTCGACAACTCCTTTTTAAATGTAGTCGAATTCAGACATAACAGTTGGTGGCAGGATCAGGTATATGAATCTTTAAAAAACAAGAACATAACTTTTTGTGGTATGAGCCACCCTGATTTACCTAAAGATGTGGTGAGCAACACCCCGATGCTTTATCACAGAATGCACGGTGAAGGCATGTTATATGCATCAAATTACGATCGATCGCAACTTCAGAATCTGGCTGCCGAAATAAAATCGAGGGATAACATTCAAGAAGCTTATATCTTTTTCAACAACGACATCCACACTTATGCCGTTTACAACGCCCAAGACTTGCAAAAGATAGTGTGAAATGACTATTTTCTTGTCCAAAGTTCGATTAAGCCGCCCTCAGCCCCAAATACGGGATCTAACTTGGGCAGTGGCACATTTTTTATATTTTCGAGCGCGGAAGATCTCTCCTCTTCTTTCCCGTAATTCATATCGTATTCTCTACCATCAGGATAAGCCCCAACACATAAAAAATCAGCACTTCCGTTGATATTTTTGTGTGCAACGCCCGCCGGTATAATCACCACGTCGCCCCTCACCAATTCGACACAAGTCCCTTCTGGTCCGCCCAGATAGATATCGGCCATACCGCAAAAAACCCCAAGAACTTCATGAGTATTGCTATGATAATGGTCGTAATCGTAAACGGTATCTTTCCAGCAATTGCTCCAGTTATTATTTTTGAATAACTCGAGTATCGACTCAATATCATCACCAGGATGAAGACGTAAAGCCCCTTTATAAATCAAAACGGGCAGTATAGGATTATTCGGGAAACGTCCATCATCTTCAAAAACATGAGTCGCGATATGCCCATGGATTACTTCTGTAGTATTATTCATATAACATTTTAAACTATACTAACAGTTAAAGTCAGAAAAAAGATTTATTTATTACAAATGATAGTCAGATCATCCGGCCGCGCTTGATGAGATAAGAGTTTAAGACTGGGTAAAACCCTTCGTTTATATCTGCATTGATTAAATCGATGTGATACTGATTACACCTTTCCTCGAGTTCCTTCCTGAAAGCAGTAATCGATTCTGTATAAGTTTCCTTTACCTGCGACGGGTTTACTTTCAATTCTTCGCCTGTCTCCATATCAATAAAGTGATAGGGACGATTTTCGAAATTAAAATCAACTTCTTTTTTATAATCAAGTACATTAAATATCACTACTTCGTGTTTGTTATACTTCAAATGTTGAAGCGACGAAAAGATTTCGTTTAAACCATCCGCATCGGTTCCCGGGTCAAACATATCAGTAAAAATTATCACCAGCGAGCGCTTATGAATCAATTCTGCAATCTCATGAAGGGAATTTGCTACCGATGTTTTAACTCGTTTGCTCTCATAATGCATAAGTTTTTCGAGCTCCGAAAAAAGATATTTTTGATGAACTGCGGTAGATTTTGCAGGGGTGGAGAGCTCCAGTTTATCCGAGAAGCAGCTTAAACCGAAGGCATCGCGCTGTTTTTTGAATAAATACATCAAAGAGGCTGCCGCATATACTGAGAAAAGGAGCTTATTAAACTTCTTTTCAGGGAAATACATAGAGGATGATATATCCAAAACCAGCTGACAACGCAAATTAGTTTCTTCTTCAAAACGCTTTACGAAAAGCTTATCGGTTCTCCCGTATAATTTCCAGTCTATGTTTTTAACCGACTCACCGCTATTGTATTGCCTATGTTCTGCAAATTCAACCGAGAATCCATGAAATGGGCTTTTGTGCAGACCCGTGATAAAACCTTCTACCACCCGCCTTGCCAGCAACTCAAGGTTGCCAAAATCCTGTAGATCTGTATAGGTATTTAAATCCGGAAGCATAAAGCAATTTACAACTAAGTACAGGATTTACGGTTTGTGAGGACAAAAAAAATCCATCCGCTTTTCAGGGATGGATTTCTTGTTTCTTTGATTTAAGCTATTTGCTTGCTCAATTTATCAGCTAATACCGATTTCGGAACAGCACCTATTTGCTTATCAACTATTTCTCCGTTTTTGAAAAACAATAAAGCAGGAATATTTCTGATTCCGAACTTCATTGAAATGGCAGGATTATGATCCACATTTACTTTACCAACAACGGCCTTACCTTCATATTCTTTAGCCAGTTCTTCTACCAGCGGACCAACCATACGGCAAGGACCGCACCATTCTGCCCAAAAGTCTATAAGAACCGGTTTATCAGATTTTAACACTAATTCATCAAAATTTGCGTCTGTTATTTCTAAAGCCATGATATTATGTATTTATATTCAAACTTACATATACAAAAACCTAACCACAAATTTTGACGGACAATCTGACAGGGGGATGATTAAAAGAGGAAATGTATTTGGAATCCAAAGTTATTCAAAGCTCCGGAGCTATTCAGATGGAAACCTTGTTGGGTGGTTTCGGCACCATTATCAACATCTTTTCCTTTAGAATAGAGAGCCGAAGCATTAAGCAGATGAGCTTCAAGAGCCAAATGCTTTGATAGAAAGATTGCAACTCCTCCAGATGCTCCAACAGTGTAGATATTTGTTTTGATTTCTCTGGCTGAAGGAGTGTTTAAATATGCTTCTTCTGAGTATTGATAGCCTGCATTTGCGCCTGCGTAAGCATATAACTTTTTAAATAGGGGATAGTATTTTTGGTAAGATAATCCTCCGCCGTATAATTCAGATGTTAGGCTATAGCTATTTAGACTTTCAAATTTCTGACGGCCATAAGAACCGCTTATGCCGATTTTGACATTGTCTTTAATGAAGTGTCCGTAATTTAATAAATACTGATGCGAACTTTGCTTATCAGAACTATTGGGTTGTTCTGAATCACGGTTGTTGAGATTGACACCAAACCCAACAGAATTTGTTCCCTTGGTTTGTGAGTTGGCGTAAAGGCTGATGGCTGCAAATAGCGAAGCTAATAGGAATGTTTTCATATTCTAAGTGTTTTTTAGTTGGCGAAGATGTGCACTAAAGTTTACGCGGCCAAATATTTTAACATTCTTTAACTACATCATTAATTCAACTTGTAAGTAATATTCTGCAGCTTATGCAAATGTTCCAAAAATTCATTACTCGGGAAAATCTTTACACTTTTTGAGGGCATTTCTATCGCTATAGTTTCCTCAGAATCGAACACCGTGAATTTAAGCTGACAGTTACGCTGCGGATTTTGCTCGGTGTTGACACGAACCAGCTCGTCCATTTCTGTGATAAAGGTTTCGGACAGTTGTTGCAAGGGAAACTGAATAGTAAGGCATTTAGACATTTTATCCCTCAGCTCCGACAATAGATTTATGCTGGTAATTTTGAATTCCCAGTTATCCTTTTGCTTAAAACGCTCACATACATTTCCCCGTACCTGGATAAAATAACCGTCTGTAAAAAACTGTTTCAACTTCACATAATCCTCACCAAATAATACTACCTCGAAAGAATCACTATAATCTTCGAGAACCATCGATCCAAAAGGCTTCCCGGTTTTAGTTGTACGATGCTGTGCGTTTGAAACCAATCCACCAATTACGAGGTCTCTATTTTTGATTTTGTTGAATTCTTCGGTATCTGTTTCATTCAGCTCGCCACTTTTTGCACGGTTAATTAAAGCGAGGTGCTTCACCTGAAAGGTACAGAAGTGATCCATTTCAAATTTATAATTATCGAGCGGATGACCGGTGAGATAAATCCCAATCATATCTTTTTCGTACTTAAGCCTCTCGATCAATCCCCATTCAGGGCATTCGGGCATTTGGGGTTCAGAAATGTGAGCATCGGTAGTACCGCCAAAAAGAGACACCTGGGATGTATTTAAACTATTCTGATAGTCGTTATTATACTTTATCAGACGTTCAATACCATTATAAGGGGTATTATCGGGCCGGCAAAAGAACTGAGAGCGGTTATAGCCAAAACAATCAAACGCCCCGCTATAAACAAGATTTTCATACACCTTTTTGCTCACCGTTCTTGAGTTCACGCGTTTGGCAAAGTCGTTAATACTTACAAACGGACCATTTTCCACGCGCTCCTCCACAATACTTTCAACGGCCTTTTCACCAACGCCTTTAATACCTGACATTCCAAAACGGATTTCGCCTTTTTTGTTTACAGCGAAACTCAGGTTAGATTCATTAATATCCGGACCAAGAACCAGAATACCCATCTTTTTACTTTCTTCCATAAAGAAAGATATCTTCTCTATGTTATTCTGGTTATTCAATACGGCTGCCATGTACTCGGCAGGGTAATGGGCTTTTAAATAGGCTGTTTGATATGCAACAAACGCATAGCAGGTAGAGTGCGATTTATTGAAAGCATACTGGGCAAACGCTTCCCAATCGGTCCAAACTTTTTCTGCCACTTTGGTATCGTGGCCATTCAGTTTACAACCTTCCATAAACTGGGCTTTCATTTTGTTCAGCACTTCGATTTGCTTCTTACCCATCGCTTTCCGAAGCACATCTGCATCTCCTTTTGTGAAGTTGGCCAGCTTTTGCGATAAAAGCATCACCTGCTCCTGATATACCGTGATACCATAAGTTTCTTCAAGATGCTCCTGCATGTCGGCCAGGTCAAAACTTACTTCTTCCCTGCCATGCTTACGTGCAATAAATTTGGGGATATATTCTATCGGCCCCGGACGATAAAGTGCGTTCATGGCGATTAAGTCCTCAAACTTGTCGGGCTTCAGTTCTCTGAGATACATCTGCATACCATCACTTTCGAACTGAAAAGTACCGTTTGTATCGCCACGCTGATAGAGTTCAAAAGTTTTCTGATCGTCAAGCGGAATGTAATCTATATCGATCTCGACACCGTGATTGGCTTTAATTAATGTGAGCGCATTTTTTATAATAGTGAGCGTTTTAAGGCCCAAAAAGTCCATCTTAATTACCCCTGCATCTTCAATTACACGCCCATCGAATTGGGTAACCAAAAGATCAGAGTCTTTCATGGTTGCCACCGGGATAATATCTGTCAGATCGTATGGGGCAATGATAATTCCTGCCGCATGAATGCCGGTGTTTCGTACAGAACCTTCGAGCTTTTCAGCTTCCCGCAATACTTTTGCACGGACGTCATCGCCTTTTAAAATATCTTTTAGCTCTGCAACCTGGTCAAAAGCATCTTTTAATGTAATCCCCAACGTGTCGGGCACTAATTTCTTTAGTGCATTCACTTCCGACAGCGGAACATCGAGCACGCGCGCAACATCCTGAATACTCGTACGGGCAGCCATCGAACCATACGTAATGATCTGTGCTACCTGATTTTTCCCGTACTTATCCAC
Source organism: Paradesertivirga mongoliensis (assembly GCF_024436395.1). GTDB lineage: Bacteria > Bacteroidota > Bacteroidia > Sphingobacteriales > Sphingobacteriaceae > Paradesertivirga > Paradesertivirga mongoliensis. Next base: position 19,552 of record NZ_JAFMZO010000005.1, read on the forward strand.
CACATAATCGATCACTTTTTGGCGACCTTCATCATCAAAATCCGTATCAATATCGGGCATCGACTTTCTGTCGGGATTTAAAAACCGCTCGAAAAGCAGATTATATTTAATAGGATCGATGTTTGTAATGCCGATACAATAAGCCACTACAGAGCCAGCCGCGGACCCTCTACCCGGGCCAATAAAGACTCCTAAATCGCGCCCAGCCTTTATAAAATCGGCCACAATAAGAAAATAACCGGGAAAACCCATTATTCTGATCGTGTTCAGCTCAAAATCAAGACGTTCCTGAACTTCGGGTGTTATTTCTTTATAACGCTCCCTCGCACCCTCCATCGTCAGATGCCGCAGGTACTCCCATTGATTTAATACGTCATCACCATGAATTTTAAACTCAGGAGATATTGGAAAGTTGGGTAAAAGAATGTCTCTTTTTAATTTAAGGTGTTCTACCTTATCAACAATCTCATTGGTATTATCTAAAGCTTCCGGAAGATCATGAAACAGCTGCCCCATCTCCGCCTGCGTTTTAAAGTAGAACTGATCGTTAGGAAATCCAAACCGATAGCCTTTTCCGCCTTCCTCATCAGTGGCAATTGGCGTGCTTTGCATGTCGCCGGTATTTACACAAAGTAAAATATCGTGCGCATTGGAGTCTTGCTGATCCACATAATGCGAATCATTAGAGCAAATTATTTTGACATTATATTTCTTGGCAAATTTTAACAGAACATGATTAACCTTTTCTTGATCGGGAATGTTATGACGCTGAAGCTCGATATAATAGTCTTCACCAAAAATATCAAGCCACCATTTAAATTCCTTCTCCCCTTCTTCTTCGCCTTGCTTCAATATCGCCTGAGGTACGGAAGCACCGATACAGCAAGTTGTAGCGATAAGTCCCTCATGATGCTTGAGAATTAACTCCTTGTCAATCCGTGGCCATTTGCTGTATAGCCCTTCAATAAATCCATATGAGCAGAGCTTTACCAGATTTTGATAACCTTTGGGATTTTTAGCCAGAAACAACTGATGATGACGGATGTCTTTGTTTTCCTTGGTAAATTGCTTTTTATGCCTGTCGTCTACCACATAAAATTCGCAACCTACAATTGGCTTCACATTATGCTTTCCTGCTTCGGCAACAAACTTAAAAACACCAAACATATTTCCATGATCGGTGATAGCCAAAGCTTTCATACCATCGGCTGCAGCTTTTTTATAGAGCTTTGAAATATCTGCAGCTCCATCAAGAAGTGAAAATTGAGTATGAACGTGTAAATGAGAAAAATCCGGCATCAGCTAAGCTTCAAAAAAGAAGATCGAATTTAAGGAAAAAAGCCGAGGCAAAGGCTCGTGTTGAAAAATTTTCGAAGATCATCGGGTCACCAAAAAAATGTGTAATTTTTTCCCAATACATCAGAACCTTTCCACACCCCCGTTCGTATAAAAACCCTTAGCAAGGATTTTGAGCGGAAAATCGTAAAATGTCCGATTATTGTTTATTATAAGAAAACGATAAAGATGAAGCACTGTTTCTACGCGATTTTAGCACTCTCCCTTATAATTTTTGCCTGCCAAAAACAGCCGGACACACCACCAAAAGACGGGAATAAAATTGCGCCTGATGGCTTCAACTTCGAAACGTCAAGAAAGGTAGCCGTAAACATTAAACTCCTTTCAAATATTAATGAGCCACTTAAAGGAATCATTATTGATGTTAATTCAATCAGCGGCGAAACTCTTCTACGAGGAGCTAGCGATGAAACCGGTACTTTTACAGGAACTGTTAACATTCCTTCTTATATCGACACCCTTCTTATCCGGCCAGGAAATCCCGGTTTAAACCAGGACATTCAAGTATTGATACGCAACAATGCTGTAACTTGCGTTATAGGGGGCGACAAAGGGGTAACAGGAGACATCGTGAAAGCTCCGTCAAGCCCACAAACGTTCGGCGGTAAAAACATGAAGGCTTTCTCCGGGAATTCAATATTCGCAAATACAACATATACATACATGGGCTCTTACGATGTTAATGGCCGTCCGGTAAGCTACCTTGACCAGGTGAAAGGAACCGTTAGTGCAGACCTGCTGGCCTATCTGGGAGAATCATTGCCAGATCAGCAAAATGTAAACAACCATCACCCTCAATATCTTACCGACAACGCAACAGAACATCTTAATATCACTAAAACCTCAGATGTATGGGTAACATTTGTGTCTGAAGGCGGAGGGAATAAAAATGCTATAGGTTATTATACCTATCTGACCAATAACCCTCCAAATGTTGTCAATAAAATTGATGAGGTAAAGTTTATTTTCCCCAATGCATCAGCTGTTAGTTCGGGAGGAAATATGCAGTCGGGAGATCGAGTAAAGATCGGAAGGTTTGATAGCGGAACTTCTATTGGTTTCGTATTAGTTCAAAACGGATGGAGACAAAATCTTAATACAGTTAACTCGAGCGCTCTCAAGTTCTATTCAGACTCGAAATTTAACCCGGAAAACTCGAACGAGCTTAAAACACATACCGTTTTATTAAACTTTGCGAAAGAGAATCTGTTCGTGATTGGTTTTGAAGATTTAAAAAGGGACCTGACAGGTACAGACCATGACTTTAATGATGTGGTTCTATACGCCACATCTGCACCGGTAGACGCAATATCAACAGTGGGAGTACAAGGAATTGTGCCTCCAAAAGATACCGACGCGGATGGGGTTTGGGATGTATATGACAAATTTCCAAATGACGGAACGAAGGCTTATGTGAGCTACTTTCCTTCGGAAAACAGCCAGGGAACATTAGTCTTTGAAGATAATTGGCCCAGCAAGGGTGATTATGACATGAATGATCTTGTAGTAAAATACAGATACACCTATATAAGCAACGCCAGCAACAAAGTAGTGGAGATGACCGCGGACTTTCGGGCAGTATCTGCCTGGGCCACGAATAAAAACGGCATGGGCGTACAATTACCATTCGCAGCAAGTTTGATTAGCAGCGTAAGCGGCCACAAAATTACTGACCACTACATTACATTAAACCCCAATGGCACAGAAGCTGGCCAATCAAAAGCGGTGCTAATTCCGTTCGATGATCATACAAACTTGTTATCAGGCCCAAACCAGGTCGTAGATACTGTATCTCTGGTAGTTAAATTTGCATCGCCGGTTGATTTGTCCGCAGTTGGTACAGGACCATATAATCCGTTTCTCATTTGCAACAAACTCAGAGGAATAGAAGCGCATCTTCCGGGCCATCCACCTACGGACTTAGCCGACTTATCGCGGTTTGGATCCGAACATGACCGGAGTAATGTGTCTATAAATAAATATTACATCTCTGACGAGAATTGGCCCTGGGCTCTTAACTTCACTGAGCATTTCAGCTTTCCAAAAGAAGGGAATGCCATTAATACCGCCTATCTACATTTTGGTGAATGGGCAAGTTCGGGTGGGACTATGTTTACCGATTGGTATAAGAATACAGCGCCCGGCTATCGCGACCCGCTGAAGATTCATTAAATTGAATAAGAAATATCAAGGAGAGCGACGAGCTCTCTTTGATATAACAGCGCAATAAATTCCCCGAACAACAAATATCCACCCCACTTCCGTCTTGACAATCATCCTCGATAGGCTATAGAACGTATTCTTGCGCCAATTAGAAGATAAGCACAATTATTGCATGATATTTTAATAATTCAAAACAATTTCAATGAAATTTGGTTCATCCTTCCTTCTTGCTCTCTTTTTTGCTTTTTTCTTCGTTAGTTGCCATAAGGACGACACTAGTCCTGGTAATTTTTTAGGCGATAAAATTGCTCCGGACGGATTTAACTTCTCTACATCTAAATCAGTTGATGTAAGCGTAAGGCTGCTTTCAAACTTGGATGAACCCGTTAAACGAAGCATGGTAAACATTAACTCGAGCCTTTCTGGAGAAACTTTATTAAGAGGTTTGACGGACGATAATGGCTATTTTAAAGCCTCTGTAAATATTCCTGCGTATATGGAAACACTAACTATCAATCCGCAAAATCCGGGTTTAAGTCAAAATATACAGGGACTCATTAAGGGCAATGCACTTACTTGTGTAATCGGTGGTAAATCTGGTCTTTCAGGCGATGTAATTAAATCTAACTCACTATACGGAAAAAGCTTTTTAAACAGGAGCAGCAGAACACTGTCTACTACCTATCCATACATGGGCACATTAGATGGCACGGGCAGGCCTTTAAGCTATCTTGAAGACCAACCAGGTACAGTGAGTGCCAACCTGTTAAGCTACCTTGCTGCAGCGCTACCAAACCAACAGGATATACGTGTTCACCACCCCCAATATGTGTCGGATAATGCAACAGAACACCTTAATATCGTTCAGCTTTCTGATGTTTGGATAACATTTGTAGCCGAAGGTGCCGGAAATTTAAACAGCATTGGCTTCTATACCTATCCAACAAACGCCCCGCCCACGACAGTGAATGATATTGGTGAAGTGAAACTACTATTTCCAAATGCTTCAGCTGCAGGCACAGGGGGCTCGATGGTATCTGGAGACAAGGTTCACATTGGAAGGTATTCAGAGGGAACCTCGATTGGTTTCGTGCTATTTAGTTTTGGATGGCAGGGAGGAAACATAGTACATGTGAATAATCCTAAATTTTATTCAGACTCGAAATTTAATCCGGAACCTTCATCTTCTTTGCAAAGCCACACGGTTTTATTGAACTATCCGTTGGAGAACCAGTATGTTATTGGCTTCGAAGATTTAAACAGAACCGATCCAAGTTGTGATCACGACTTTAACGATGTAATCCTGTATGCAACATCAAATCCGGTAACCGGCATTTCTACAAGTGGCGTTCCTACAATGGGGCCGGCTACAGATACAGACGGCGACGGAGTATACGACAACAATGATGAATTTCCAGAAGATCCTGCGAGAGCGTATACATCATATTACCCCTCAAAAAACACCATGGGAACATTAGCTTTTGAGGACAACTGGCCCGCCAAAGGCGACTATGACATGAATGATCTGGTTGTAAAATATCGTTATAAATACATTAACAACGGAAACAACAGGGTGGTTGCAATGGGCGGAGACTTTGTTGTAGATAACGCATTTGCATCATATACCAATGGATTTGGTGTTGAACTTCCGTTCTCGTCCAACCTGATAAGCACTGTAACCGGCCAGAGACGTACTGTGAATTACAGCCCTCTGAATTCAAATGGAACAGAATCAGGCCAGACAAACGCAGTAATAATTCCTTTTGAAAACCACAAGACATTGCTGGCAGCAGAGTCAAATGGAGTTAAAGATACTGTGCATGTTAATGTGAGTTTTGTCACCCCACAAGTAATTTCCGTTCTTTACGGTGCACCATATAATCCGTTTTTAATTGGCAACCTAAATCGTGGCGCAGAGGTACATTTACCTGGAAAACAACCCACTAGCCGGGCAAATCTAAGCTTATTTGGCACTATGCATGATAATTCTATACCTGCGAATAATAAATACTATCTGTCAGCGGAAAACTGGCCATGGGCATTGAATTTCACTGAGACATTTGAGTATCCAAAAGAAGGTGCTGCGATTAACGATACATATTTGCATTTCGGAGATTGGGCCACTTCCGGCGGAGCGGTGTTCACCGATTGGTATAGTAATACATCTTCCGGTTATCGCACCCCAGCAAAGATACACTGATAGTAATTCAAGGAAAGGCCTGATAAAAATCAGGCCTTTCTCGTCAAGAACTCTTTATACCACTTTCCGGAATCTTTGACAATTCGTCTTTGTGTATCAAAGTCCACATATATTAATCCAAAACGTGGGTGATATCCTTCAGCCCATTCAAAATTATCAGTCAATGTCCATACAAAATACCCGTCAACCTTGCAACCTTCCTTTTTTGCCCGCAAAATGCTTTGAAGATTATCTTTCAAATAACTAATTCTTTGCTCGTCTGCTACCTCGCCATTGACAACTATATCCGGAAAGGCCGCACCGTTTTCTGTGATGATAATCTTCCTGATCTGAGGATAAGCATCGAATTTTTTGATAACGTGATACATAGCCTGCGGGTATACTTCCCATTTCATATCGGTGAGCGGAACATTCCTTTTTTCCGCTTTTACCAGACTGGCGCCCAGATAGGGGGTAAAAAACGAGGCCTTAACTATTTCTCTCGTATAATTTTGAAAACCTATAAAATCGAAATCGAATGCCATGTCGGCTTCATCATTCCCCTTTATATATTTATCCAATTTTCTCAAAACCTTTAAATCGTTTTGCGGATACCCCATTCCGAGGATGGGCTCAAGAAAGGTGCGATTAAGTAGCGTGTCCACACGATTTACCGCCAGAAGATTTCTTTCAGTAACCGCCTGAGGCTCTATATGGGTACAGGAAAAAGTCGTTCCGAGGTTTGCATGGGGTATGATAGCTTTCAATTGTCTCGCGGCGGAAGATGTTGCCAGCGTCACATGGTGAATTGCCGGAAGAAAATTTCTCAAGCCTGATCTGCCCGGAGCATGAATTCCCAAAAAATAACCTGCGCCGGTGAAAACCGATGGCTCATTCATTACCATCCAATTATTTACTCTATCTCCAAAGTTTTTTGCACAGAGTTCAGTATAATCGGAGAACCAACCGATGATATCCCGATTTGTCCACCCGCCCCGCAGCTCGAGAGCCTGAGGTAAATCCCAGTGATACAAGGTTAGCCAAGGGGTAATTCCGCATTCGAGCGAATAATCGATTATCCTGTTATAATAATCGATTCCGTTCTGATTAACCGCCCCTTGTCCGTTAGGTATAATGCGCGACCAGCTGATAGAAAAGCGAAAGTTGGGAATATTTAAGTCTTTAATAAGACCGATATCGCCCTTAAAACAATTATAAAAGTCGCAGGCGGTGTTACCATGATGATTGTTACGAACTTTCCCCTTTTTTGAAGTAAATACGTCCCAGATAGACAAGCCTTTCCCATCAACATCGTGAGAGCCCTCTATTTGGTACGCCGCTGTTGAAACTCCCCATTCAAAATCAGATCCGAAATCCTCTCTATTCATTTGTATTGTTCAGAAGCCCTTCCGTCAATCAGCTTAATACCGATTGCACCGTAGGTTCTACTAAAATGGAATTAATTAATGAAGAAAAGAAGATCGCATGGCTTTTAAAAACAACCAATGCCTGAATGAAGTAAGAAACCTGCAAATATTTAGTATCATAATTTTTATTGATACTAAAGTATCTACCTGCTGTTAACTCAATATTCTTCCGATGTTATTTATATATTAAAGGAGTAGGGAGGACAAATTTATCTTTGTCCTCCCTATCATCAGGCATTCGCCCGTTTACTGGTATCGTTCACGAAGCGCTTCTCACTATCAGAGGTATAGGCGTCGTATACGTTCCAGGCCCAGAATAATATAGGAAATATTATGGTCCAGAATAAAAGAAAAGATATCGTTACTCCAAGAATGATTATCAATAAGCCTTTTACAACTTGTCCTTTAACTATCTGTCCTAAACCAGGTATCACCGCCGAAATAAGTGCGGGTATTATATGACTGTGCTTTTCCATAACAATAGATTTTCTATTGTTATATCAAATACACTGCCAGTATGAAGCCCTAACCTCGGAAACCCGCTTTTTTAAATACCAGATACATCAGGGCTATCGGATTGGTAAGAATGGATTTTATATATGCCGCAAACGATGGAATTTTAGCTTCTTTGCTAAAACCTATTAACTGAAATACTAATCCCACGAAAAATATACCCGCACAGACAATTCCCAACGAAGGCCAGTTGTGATTAGAATGCAGCTTTTCCAGTCCCACAATAGCAGCAGAGGAAGCAAAAATCATCAGCAAGATGCCATACGAAAGAACCGGCGACAATGTGTAGTAATAATAAATCGAAAAAGCAATCACGAAAGAGGCCCAATTTACAAATCCATTATATTTTCCAAGAAAGTCCAAATGAGGAAATGGGATCGCCCAGATCATTCCGAGTAACCCAAATGTGAGAAGAGGAATGTAGACCCATTGAAGCGTTTTATTGACTGGAGTCTGATGCATTCGATCGTGTTCAGCCATCACAGCGGCGATAGGTCTTTGTGAAGATTCTTTATTTGCCATAACGTGCAAAGATAGCCCTATATCTGACGAAACCTTAAAACTTCATCAAATAACAACCCACCCTATAAACAAAATGGGCACGAATATACACCCGTGCCCATCGGTATTTTAAATAAATTTTATTTTGCGTACGAAACAGATCGCGTTTCTCGTATTACCGTAACTTTAATCTGCCCTGGATAGGTCATTTCCGTCTGGATACGGTTGGAGATATCGGCCGCAAGAATTTCGGCCTGATCGTCAGTTACCCGCTCGCTTTCTACCACCACACGAAGTTCCCGTCCGGCTTGTATCGCAAATGTTTTTTCAACTCCCGGATATGAAAGTGCCAGTTCCTCGAGTTCTTTCAAACGTTTGATATAGCTTTCCACCACTTCACGACGTGCGCCCGGACGCGCGCCCGAAATGGCATCACATGCCTGGATGATTGGCGATATCATAGACGTCATTTCGATCTCGTCGTGGTGAGCTCCAATTGCATTACACACTTCAGGATGCTCCTTATATTTTTCGGCGAGCTGCATACCCAGAATAGCGTGCGGCAATTCAGGATTATCATCAGGCACCTTACCGATATCGTGTAATAAGCCAGCGCGTTTTGCAAGTTTAACATTAAGGCCCAACTCCGAAGCCATCGTGGCACAGAAATTCGCTACCTCACGCGAGTGTTGTAACAGGTTTTGACCATATGAAGAGCGGTAACGCATCCGCCCAACCATCCTGATTAGTTCAGGATGAAGTCCGTGTATTCCAAGATCAATTACGGTACGTTCGCCGATTTCTACAATCTCATCCTCAATCTGTTTCCGGGTTTTGGCTACAACTTCTTCAATTCGTGCTGGGTGAATACGTCCATCCGTTACCAAACGATGCAGTGCAAGACGGGCTATTTCTCTCCGTACGGGATCGAAACCTGATAATATAATTGCCTCCGGTGTATCATCAACAATAATTTCCACTCCTGTTGCCGCTTCTAAAGCGCGGATATTACGTCCCTCTCTACCAATCACACGGCCTTTTATCTCGTCACTTTCAATGTTAAAAATAGAAACAGTGTTTTCTATAGCCGCTTCCGTTGCAGTGCGCTGGATAGTTTGAATAACCACCTTTTTTGCCTCTTTACTAGCCGTTAATTTGGCTTCATCAACAATATCCTTAATCTGCATCATCGCTTTAGAACGCGCTTCCTCTTTCAAAGAATCAACCAGTTGATTTCGGGCATCATCTGCCGAGAGGCCGGCAATAGTTTCAAGCTGGCTAATGTGTTGATTTTTCAAAACATCTACTTCCTCCTGCTTTTTAACCGCAATCTCTGTTTGTCGTTCCAGGTTCTTACGCTGATTATCCAGCTCCTGTTCCTTCCTGTTAAGGTTTTCCAGCTTTTGATTCAGCGATTGTTCTTTCTGCTTAATAGAATTCTCACGCTGATTAATAGAATTATTTTTAGCGTTTATTTCCTGTTCGTGCTCACTTTTGAGTTGCAGGAATTTTTCTTTAGCTTCAAGAAGTTTGTTCTTCTTTAAGATTTCAGCATTATTCTCAGCATCTTTTAATATCTTTTTAACCTTGTTCTGTGCCGCAACTTCCTGGTTCTTCAATAACGACCGAAGCATGAAGCGTCCGATGCCGATACCTACTACCAGCCCTAATAAAATGTATCCAATTATCTCCATAGTGTTTTAATAAAAAAAACCGCAACTAAATATAAGCTTCATGTATTGTAAAACTTCATTGAGCACGATTGAGTCTTGAATCCTGATCAACTGAAAACAGGTGATCTATTCTCTCGACTTCGTAAATATTGAAGCGTTAAGTTTATTAATAGTGAAACTTAATTTAACTGCGGTTAAATCTTTGCCCTAATATAAAGAACGTAAATTACTTTGAAAAGAAATTGTCAAGCATCTGATCTAATTGATAAACCTTATCGGCCACTTCTGTATCTTCATCAACTCTCTTCTTTTCGGCTTTTAACGTAGCTGTTGCATAATGCAACACACACATTGACAATAAATCCTGTTTATCTCTTACCGCATAATTGTCCTGATACTCTTTTATACGGTCGTTTATAATCTTAGCTGCCCGCCTAATCACTTCTTCTTCTTCCATATTTACTCGTAAAGGGTAAACACGGTCAGCAATATTTATCTTAATGGAGATTTCTCCCATTTGGCTTTTAGTTTCACGTTATATCACTTTTTAAGCAATACAATGCACTTATCTATTTCACGCACAAAATCGCTAATTTTTTGCTTTATGTCAAGGGTTTTTTCATCACTGGTAATTTGCGTTACCGGAATACCCTCTAATGACCTTGCAAGCTTAAGCGCCTTTAACTTTTCTTCAAGCTCTGAGACTTTAGACTTCCCACTTTCCAGGTTGGATTGTAAGGTCTTATTCTCCCTTTTTAAGAGCTCATTTTCTTCTTGTAAAACTTCGCACAACTCAATAAGTCGTTGTGTTCTGTCGAGTACATTAGTTAATTGACCTGTTAGGGACATTGTTTTCTATTTTGAAGGTTGGATGAATTAAGATAATAGCTAATCCATTCATACCTCACCGCTACTTACTATTTCCTAACCTCGGCTCCAAGTTCTTTTTCGAAAATACCGATTAATTTAGTCATTACCGAATCAATCTGTTTATCTGTAAGAGTTTTTTCGTCATCCTGTAAAAGAAAGCTTAAAGCATACGATTTTTTACCTCCCGAAAGCTTTTCACCTTCATAAACATCAAAAAGGTTGACATCCTTTAATATAGCTTTTTCTGCTTTCAAAGCTAATGATTGCAATTGCTGAAAAGTCACATCCCTATCTATTAGTAAAGATAAATCTCTCCTAACCGACGGCGTTTTAGGAACATCCTTAAAGCTGATTTTATTTTTCCGGATAGCTTTTAGCACCAGATCCCAATTAAAGTCTGCATAAAATACCTCTCTATCAATGTCCAGCTTTTTTAATGCAGCTTTAGAAACCATACCGAAGGACACGAGCGATTGATCTCCTTTTTTATATTGATAACCCTGCTTAAAATCAGCGCTCTCGATAGCTTCCCCCATTAATCCTGAAATATTTAAACGTTTAACGATTGCATCAACTGCGCCTTTAAGGTTGTAAAACGTTACCTGAGAATTGGTATGATTCCATTGCTGACTCAGATTTCGGCCGGTCATGAATAAAGACAGGCGGAAGTTTTCATTATATCCTGAATCGGTTTTGAAATACACCTTGCCAAATTCATAAAGCTTTAAATCGGGGTTTTTACGATTTTGATTATACGCGATTGCTTCCAGTCCGGAATATAACAAGGTCTGGCGCATGGTATCCAAATCACTGCTCAGCGGATTTAAGATCCTCACCGCAGTTTCCGAATCCACATCATATAGCCCCTTAGTCAAAGAATTAGACAATATTTCTGAAAAACCATTTGCAGTAAGCATATCAGCAATTTGATTTTGTACCGCTTCTTTGTCTGGCTTAACTGAGGTATTTAAGGAAGCCCGGATCTGAGATGGTATAGCGATATTATTGTAACCATAGATTCGAAGAACTTCTTCAATAATATCAACCTCGCGAGTCACATCGACCTTGAATGAAGGAACCTCAAGAACTATCTTATCAACCTGATCGTCCTTTATTCGGATACCAAGTGCCTGAATAATTTCTTTTATCGTTTGCACGGGAATATCGGCTCCTATTAAACGGTTCACGTTTTTATAGGAAACAGAGACCTCGAACGGGGCAACCGGTATCGGATATAAATCTGAAATCTCAGATGATATCTCACCACCGGCAACTTCCTTAATTAATAAAGCAGCCCTTTTCAACGCAAAAACTGTCATCTCAGGATCGGTACCGCGTTCAAAGCGAAATGACGCATCGGTTTTTAAGCCATGGCGTTTTGATGTTTTACGAACTGCTACAGAATTAAAATAAGCACTTTCTAAAAATACGTTTGCTGTAGATTCATTTACGCCCGAAGTAATTCCGCCAAAAACGCCCGCTATACACATTGGAGCTTCGGTATTGCAGATCATTAAATCTTCCGCGGACAGCTTGCGTTCCACCTCGTCCAGCGTAATAAAAGTGGTTCCTTCTTCGCAATTCTTAACAACTACCTCGGCGCCTTCTATCTTATCGGCATCAAAGGCATGCAAAGGCTGTCCTAATTCATGCAACACATAATTTGTTACATCAACGATATTGTTCACAGTACGAACGCCGATAACTTTGAGCTTATCTTTCAACCAATCGGGCGATTCTTTAACCGTAACCCCGGTTATGGTTAATGATGAGTAACGCGGACAGGCCCTTTCATTTTCTATGCGAACGGGAATTTTGAGCTCATCATTATCTGCTTTAAAAGCTGAGACATCGGGTAAATTAACTTCAGATCTCAGATACGCAGCCAAATCGCGCGCAACGCCTAAATGCGACGCTGCATCTGCCCGGTTTGGTGTTAAGCCAATCTCAAACAGGTAGTCGTCGCTTATCTGAAAATATTTCCGGGCGGATGTACCTGTTAAAGCATCCTCGCTTAGAACCATAATACCCTCGTGAGAAGCCCCCAAGCCAATTTCATCTTCCGCACAAATCATTCCCTCAGAAACCTCGCCCCTGATCTTTGATTTATTGATTTTGAAAGGTTCGCCACTGGTGGGATAAACGGTTGCTCCTACAGTAGCCACTACCACCTTTTGACCCGCGGCTACATTTGAAGCACCGCAAACAACCTGCAGATCCTCTCCTGCCCCTACATCTACTTTTGTGATGCGTAACCTGTCGGCGTTGGGATGCTGAACACATTCTTTAACATAACCGATCACCAGGCCTTCCAGCCCGCCAGGGATTGTTTGTACCTTTTCGACGCTTTCCACCTCCAGCCCGATTGCTGTTAAAATTTGTGAAATCTCGTCAGTACTCAGCTCCGTATTTATAAACTGTCTTAGCCAGTTGTATGAGATCTTCATTTGAATTTGAATAATGAAGGGCAAAGATAGAAAAAAGGTGAAAGGAGAGAGGTAAAAGGAAAGACGAAAGGAAAAAGGTGAAAGCAGAAAGCTCAAAGTGTACTGGTTATTTAGAATCCTGTCTTTTTTCTCCACTACAACATTCCCTCATCGGCAAAGCTAAAATAAGACGAATTGGTAAAGATGACATGGTCGAGGACTGAAATATCAAGCAATTGCCCCGCATCTCTAAGTTTTCTGGTAAGATTGATATCTGCCTGGCTCGGCTTTAAATTACCGGAAGGATGGTTATGAGATAAGATAATGGAAGCTGCATGGTTTTCCAGAGCTGCCTGAAAAATGATCTTAGGATCGGCGATAGTACCTGCCTGCCCTCCCTTAGAAATTAGATGTTGCGATAGTACGTTATTGGCGCGATTTAGAAGCACAATCCAAAACTCTTCGTGATTTAAATCAGCGAGATAGCGTTTCATTAAATTAAAGATGTCCCTGCTGCAGGTTATTTGACTAACTTTTGCGGTCTCAGATTCTCTTCTGCGCCGCCCCAACTCCATGGCTGAGATAATTGAAATGGCTTTAGCCTCCCCTATTCCCCGAAACTTGGATAGTTCTTTAACAGACAGGCGTCCGAGTTTGTCAAGATCATTTTCAAAAGAGTGAAGAATACGCTTACTTAATTCAACGGCGGTTTCCTGCCTGCTTCCCGAACCAATCAAAATGGCGATAAGCTCCGCATCTGTAAGGCTTCTTCTGCCCTGGCTAAGTAATTTCTCGCGCGGGCGATCTTCTTCCGCCCAAGATTTGATTGTGATTTTGTCTTTATAGGTTTCCATACCTAAAACTATAAAAACCAAGGTATAAAACAAAAAAGGGGATACTTTTCAGTATCCCCTTTCCGTCCACGAAGGAAATCTTATTTTAAACCGTTAACAAACTTTGTCAGTTTAGACTTATTGTTAGAAGCTTTGTTTTTATGAATTACATTTTTCTTTGCAAGACGATCGAGCATAGAGATAACTTTGGTCAAAAGAGGAGATGCTTCTTCTCTTGAAGTGGTACCACGTAGTCTTTTAATTGCATTACGAGTAGTTTTCGCCTGGTAGCGATTACGTAAACGTTTAGCTGCATTTGCTCTGATTCTCTTTAACGCTGATTTATGATTTGCCATTTGTAAGCTTTTTATCCGTCTTATTTTAGGACTGCAAATATAAGGCGAACTATTTAATATTCAAATACAAATGCTAAAAATATTTCATTGGCGAAAAACTTCTTAATATCCTATCTTTCACCTGCCTAACATCCTATGACAAAAAAAATCACCACAACAGTTTGCCTCCTGGCAATTACCCTTCTTTGTTCGTCCTGGGGCTTCTTTGCTCACAAAAAGATTAACAGACTTGCGGTCTTTACACTCCCTCAGGACATGATAAAGTTTTATAAAGATAACATCTCGTATTTAACCGAACATGCAGTCGACGCGGACAAACGCAGGTACGCCGACTCGGCTGAAGCTGCACGACATTACCTCGACGCCGATCATTACGGCGAAAGACCTTTTGATAGTATCCCACAAAAGTGGCAGGATGCGGTGAAAAAATTCTCTGAAGATACCGTAAAAGCTTACGGCATTGTTCCATGGCAAATTCAGCGCAGTTATAATGCTTTAGTGAGAGCTTTTATAGAGAAAGATGCTGCCAAAGTTTTAAAATATTCCTCCGATCTTGGACACTATGTTTCTGATGCACATGTACCGCTTCACACCACCGAAAATTATAATGGGCAACTCTCGGGACAAACAGGCATTCACGGTTTCTGGGAAAGCCGCCTACCCGAGCTTTTTGCGCATGAGTACGACTTTTTTGTCGGGAAGGCCAAATACATCGAAAATCCCCTTAAGGAAGCATGGACTATTGTGAGCCGTGCTTACTCTTACAAAGATTCTGTTCTGGGTATAGAAGCAAGGCTTTCCCGAAGTTTTCCTTCAGACAGAAGGTATAGCTTTTCTGAACGAAACGGACGAGTTGTGAAAACCTATTCGGAGGAATATTCTGCCGCTTATCATCAAGCCATGAACGGAATGGTAGAACGCCAGATGCGCGCTTCTATACTAGCAACAGGATGCTTCTGGTACTCGGCCTGGATAGACGCAGGCCAACCTGATGTTCGGCGATTAAACGACCACAACCTGCAAGCCTACAAAGTCGAAACCGAGCAACAGGAAAAGCTTTTCGAACAAGGAAAAATTATAGGAAGAACCGAGGGCGATGATTAATCCCTTTTTTTTAATCTTTCTCTAAGAATTTCAATAACTGGTGGCAACAAAGACAGAATAATGATACCAAAAATCACATACGTAAAGTTCTGCTTAATCACAGGTAAACCTCCAAAAAAGTAGCCGATGAACAGAAAACTTGTTACCCAGAGTAAGCCTCCAATGACGTTATACGACGCAAATCTGGAATAGCTCATAGTACCCACACCAGCCACAAATGGCGCGAAAGTCCTGATTATAGGAATGAAACGGGCGTAAATTATAGTCTTTCCGCCGTGTTTCTCATAGAAATCCTGTGTTTTATCCAGATACTCTTTCTTTAAAAATCTGTACCGTCCGCTGAATGCTTTCGGACCAATGTAATCGCCGATGGTATAATTTACCCAGTCGCCTATTATTGCAGCTACTACCAGTAAGGCCCAGGTAAGCCAGATACTCAGATCACTTTCGGGTTTTGCTATAATTGCTCCCGCGGCGAAAAGCAAGGAATCACCCGGCAAAAAAGGAGTCACTACAAATCCGGTTTCGGCGAAGATGATGAGGAAAAGAATGAGATAGGTCCAGGTCTGGTATTCACTCACAATATCTACTAAATGCTGATCTATATGTAGGATGAAATCTACTAGAGTTTGTATAAGTTCCAAGCTGCGGTTGTTTTTAGGATGGCCAAAAATAGAAATACTTATGAATTAAATTGAATAGACAAAAAAAAGTCCGGTTAGTTTTAACCGGACATGCTTTGTGCTTTTGATTATACAATTAATTATTTGCTGCTATATGCAGACCAAGTACCGTGGTTCCGGAAAGATAAATGGTATAAATTTTTCCGGCTTCGATATTTGCCGTGGTAGTTGCGCTCAGATTTGCGTTAGCAGCCGAAGTCACCTTAAAAGTATGAGTGCCGGGCGCCACTGTCGCCACATTAGAGGTTGTGCTATATGCAACGTTACTGAATAATGTAGTGGTGTTGTCCATCATCAAACTTGCATTTGATGTAAGCGTACTCAGGTTGATAAAACGTACTTTCCCCTGATTGGACGAAGGCGATGAGTTATCATCGGTTGTAACTACCGAATTTTGGCCTGCAGTACCCGATCCGGTTACGTATATGGTGTATTGCTGACCTCTTTCCAGGTTGATCGATTGAGAACTCACCACTTGTGAGGTTCCGGTAAGTCGGGTTTGAATAGTTCGTTCGCCTGCTTTCGTTTCAAAGTAATTTGAAGATTCTGAATAGGCGATGGCAGAGGTATTAAGCTTTACATCGTCGGCAAACAGATCGACCGATCCGGTTGACTGAGACGAATGGATCACTCTGACGCTAGCTGTAGCGTTCATTTCAGGATTTTCGTGATCGCAGGAACTAAGTA
Source organism: Paradesertivirga mongoliensis (assembly GCF_024436395.1). Classification (GTDB taxonomy): domain Bacteria; phylum Bacteroidota; class Bacteroidia; order Sphingobacteriales; family Sphingobacteriaceae; genus Paradesertivirga; species Paradesertivirga mongoliensis. The sequence continues at coordinate 36,323 of NZ_JAFMZO010000005.1, forward strand.
AAAATGTAAGACTAAAAATAACTGCAACAGCAGCCATTAGTTTTTTAAGTTGTGCGTGTGTGTTCATAATTGAGATATTTAATAGAAATTAAATAGCGCAAAGCACCTAATCCGGTTCAAAAACCAGACCAAGCGCTTTCAATAAGATCTATTAAACTATTGTGTTAAATAACCTACACTTAGGCGTAGCTATTCAGCATCACAGGCATTACGAGCATTAACACATCTTCACGCTCGTCGTTGGTTTGAGGAAAAAGTAAACCTGCCCGATTTGGAGTACTCATCTCGATGGTAACTTCTTCACCGCTTAAATTATTTAGCATTTCAATCAGGAACTTGGCATTGAAACCTATTTCCATATCGTCACCTTCGTACTGACAGCTCAAACGCTCATGCGCTTCGTTAGAGAAGTCAATATCTTCAGAGGAAACATTCAGTTCACTTCCTGTTATTCTTAATCTTACTTGATGAGTGGTTTTATTTGCAAATATCACCACGCGGCGTAATGAATTTAAGAATAATGCCCGATCTAGCGTCAGTTTATTAGTGTTGTTCTGAGGGATAACAGCTTCATAATCCGGGTATCTTTCGTCGATCAACCGACAAATGAGGTTAATGTTTCCGAAACGAAAAAAGGCACTTGTAGAGTTATATTCTACTGAAACATTTACATCATCTGTAGGTAAAGATGATTTTAGTAAGGTTAAAGCCTTTTTTGGAAGAATAAACGAAGCAGAAGAGTCGGCTTTTGCATCCATCCTCCGATACCGAACCAATTTGTGGGCATCCGTAGAAACAAAAGTAAGATGCTGCGGAGTTAACTGGCAAAATACACCGGTCATTGCCGGGCGTAGTTCATCATTACTTACTGCAAAAATAGTTTTATTAATTGCCTCGGCTAAAACTGAAGCTGGGACATTTACTGAAGAGGCGTTTTCTACCACCGGGATCTTCGGAAAATCTTCACCGTTTTCTCCACTCAATTTGTACTTACCGTCGCCTGCACTTATTTCTATTGCAAATGTGGCATCATCAATAGTGAAAGCAATAGGCTGATCTGGCAGGGTTTTCAAGGTTTCCATCAAAATTTTGGAGGGTATAGCTATTTTCCCTTCTTCTTTTGATTCAACCGGCAAGGAGGTGGTCATGCTGGTCTGAAGATCGGTTGCCGATATCGTTAAAACGTTATCTTTTATCTCGAATAAAAAATTCTCCAGAATAGGCAACACCGTACTGCTGCTTGACGCCCCATTCACTGCCTGTAACTGCTTTAACAAAGTTGACGTCGAAACAATAAATCTCATATCTTATATATATTATCTTTTTAAACGGGAATCGAACAAATTTAAAGTTCCTGACGGCAGAAACCATCACCCATCAAAAATAGAAAAAGGTAGAAGATCCCGAAAAAGAAAATCCTAACATTCTAGGCGGAATGTTAATAAAACCAGCCTTTTGCATTATGCAGTAACAAGGCTTCCATATTTTCTTTTCCGGTAATAATGATAAATCAAGGCAAACACCGCAATAAGGCCTAAAGGACCTAATATATTGAACAACTGCCAGCTCAGTCTTTCATCTTTTACCCGGGCTTTGTCTAGCAATCTTATTTTGATTTCCTTGTTTCTCAGTTCGATGATTCCCGAATCGTCGGTTAAATAATCCGCAATATTCAGAAGAAAGTTTTTATTGCCAAACTGTTGCTGAGTATAGCGGTCAAAACCGAGCGGAAACGGCGATCCGTCCTGTGAGCTGATCTGACTTTTCAGGATGTCTCCATCGGCTATAATAACCATTTTTGCAGGCGCACTCTTCTCAGGAATTCTTTGCGGGCCGTCAATACCCGCAGGAACAGGTCGGCGGGAAAATACTGAAGGAAACGTCCCTTCCAATAAAACGCCTACAGGCTTTGGATTACTCCTAAAAGCTTCAATATCAGGCTCCTGCTCTACCATTTGCAAACTTATAATAGACGGCACCCGTAACAACCTATTAAACGGCGAAGTACTTAAAATGACCTGTGTTTTTACACCGGGGACAGCGATAGTATCAATGGTACTGGCAAACTCGCTTCGTATTCCATCCAAATTCTTCACCAAAGGATGTGTAGAAACGGGAACAAAAATGGGATAGAAAAGCCATGGCACCAATTGGATCTGCGCCTGCTGTCCAAGATTGCCCACATTCAGCGGGATTTGGGCACAACTCATATCGGCAACAAGGTTATAATTTATCCTCGCGCCGTATTTAAAAAGCATATCATCGAGATTTAGCTTTTTAGCGAAAGCAAGCTGTGAACCAGCACTTCTCAAGCTATCCAGCTCAGCGTTTACATTATCTACGGCCCAAAGAATACTTCCACCCTTCATCAGAAAATAATCGATCTTATACTTCTGAGTTTCTGTAAATTCTGTGTCCGGTTTCGGAATAACCAGCAGTTTAAGTTTATCGAGCCCCTCAAAGGTGATGGCATTAAGGTTGACCCTTCCGGCCTCGTAGCCAAACTGTAGCGAAGCCATTGCATCAGAAAGCTGAAGATCAGACAATTCACCATTTCCTTCGGTGAAACCTACCCGAGGCCTGCCCCCGCTGATAATTTTTCTTACAGCGCTGGTGAACGCGTATTCCAAGTTCTGAATAGAATTATTTAAGACATCCTCCGGTGAGGCACCCATTTTACTTTGGAACAGATTTACCGCCATTTGTCTACCCTGGTAAGTTATTAAAGCCCCCGGGAAAATTATCTTTTGAGTTCTGCCATCTTCTGTATCAACGGTTAAATTGGTGGGCTGCAATCCTTTCTCGACGAGGTCAACATAAGCTTGTTCCTGATCTTGCTGATTTCCGGAAGATGGGTTTACAAAGTGATAGCTTATGTTCTTATTGGAATAAGACCGGTAATCGGACAGAATATCCCGGGTCGCATTTCTCAGTCGTTTGAAACCTGCCGGAAAGTCGCCTTCAAGGTACACCGTGACCTGTAAGGGTTCTCTCAATTGCGACAAGGTCGATTTTGTGTTCTCAGAGAGAGTGTACCGCTTCTCGGCGGTAAAATCGAAGCGCTCGAAAACAAAGGATGATGCCACATTGACTAAGAACAGTGCCAACACAAACACGGCGAGGTAGGTCAGATCTGTCTTTTTCCGGTTTACCATTTTCTTCCTCCTAAAACCGTTTTGGTGACAACAAGAAAGGCCCCGATAAAGCTTAAGAAATAAACCAGATCGCGTGTATCCAGTACTCCCCTACTTACCGACTGATAATGTTCATTGATCCCCAGGGAAGCTATAAAAGAATCAATGGTTCTGAATGAAAGAAGTTGGCTTAAAGAATCGAATCCGATGAAGGTAAAAAAACATAAAAAAACACCTATTGCGAAGGCGATGATCTGGTTTTTTGTAACCGACGATGCAAAAAGACCGATTGCTACGAAAGCTCCGCCTAACAAGAATAAGCCTATATACGAACCAATAACAGCGCCGGTATCAATGTTACCTTCTGTAGCACCCAGCTTATAAACGGCATAGTAGTAAATTAAAGTTGGTAGCAGCGCCAGCAATACGATAAGTAAACATGCGAAATACTTTCCCCAAACAATTTGCCAGTCGGTTAAAGGACGTGTTGCAAGCAGTTCAAAAGTTCCGTCCTTCTGCTCTTCGGACAAGGTTCTCATGGTGAGCGCCGGAATCATAAACATAAAGATGTAAGGTGCGGTATTAAACAAGCCTTCCATCGTAGCATACCCGTAATCAAGGATGCTTGATTCAGGAAAAACCCATAAGAACAGACCCATAACCAGCAAAAAAACCCCGATAGTGATATAAGCTACTAAAGAGCTGAGGTATCCGTTAATTTCTTTTCTGAAGAGTGTAAACATAGAAAGAGTCTGGCTGCCGAAATTAAGACAAAAATCACTTAAACAAAAAACCCGCCAATAAATGCATTAATCCACGGAAAATCCGGCCGGGCTGGTGAGCGATATAAATATCTCTTCGAGAGAGTTTTTGCTATGTGATTCCTTTAAACCGGCCAAAGAGTCGTTCGCTACAATCTGACCTTTATTTATGATCACCACCTGTTCGCAGATGGCTTCTACCTCTTGCATAATGTGGGTGGAAAGAACAAGTGTTTTAGATTTGCCAAGTTCCTTTAACAAATTTCGTATTTCAACGAGTTGATTCGGGTCCAAACCTGATGTTGGTTCGTCTAAAATAAGAACTTTAGGATCGTGGATAATGGCTTGCGCTATCCCAACCCGTTGACGGTATCCTTTTGATAAAGCACCTATCTTTTTATGTTGCTCTACACCGAGGCCAGTAAGGTCGATTACTTCACTGATCCGCGCGGCTCTATTTGCTACCCCGTGCAGATTGGCCACAAATTCCATTGATTCTTTGACATACATGTCGAGATAAAGAGGATTATGCTCGGGTAAATAACCCAGGTTTCGTCTTACTTCTAGAGATTGACCGGTCACGTCAAACCCGGCAACGCTTGCCCGACCATGAGTTTGGGGAATGAAACCGGCCAGAATTTTCATAGTAGTTGACTTTCCGGCTCCGTTCGGACCAAGAAAACCTAATATCTTACCCGGTTCTGCATTAAAACTGATATTATCTATCGCCCGCTGCTGTCCGTAAACTTTTGTAAGTTGGTCTACTATTATACTCAAGGTTTAACAAAATTGAATGTCAGAAAATAGAAATACTTATTAAGGCAAATCAAGCTAATTAAAATGGCAATTCATAGGCCATAATTCAAGAAGCCGGCCGATCGTAAACGAATTCATAAACTTGATAAAAATATGGCAGATCAAATTATCTTTGCAGCATCATGAGTAAAAATAACGACGAACTGTTTAAAAACGTTATATCCCACGCCAAAGAATACGGATTTGTATTCCAGTCGAGCGAAATCTATGATGGCCTGAGCGCTGTGTACGATTATGGGCAAAATGGAGCAGAGCTAAAAAATAACATTAAAGCCTATTGGTGGAAATCAATGGTTCAAATGCACGAGAATATCGTGGGAATTGATGCTGCAATTTTCATGCATCCAACCACCTGGAAAGCTTCGGGCCACGTAGACGGCTTTAGCGACCCAATGATTGATAACAAAGATTCAAAGAAGCGCTACCGTGCCGACCAACTATTAGAAGATAAGATAGCTCGTTACGAAAAAGACGGCAAAACTGATAAAGCAGCTAAATTGCAAACGGCGATGGATGAAGCCTTAAAAGGCGAAAATCTAACTGCTTTACGCGATTTGATTGTCGAGCATGAAATTGCTTGCCCGGTATCAGGCACAAAAAACTGGACCGATGTAAGACAATTTAACCTGATGTTCTCTACGCAAATGGGTGCAGTAGCTGACGATGCAGATTTGGTTTATCTCCGTCCGGAAACGGCCCAAGGTATCTTTGTTAACTATTTGAACGTGCAAAAAACCGGCCGGATGAAAATCCCTTTCGGGATTGCCCAAATCGGAAAAGCTTTCCGGAATGAAGTAATTGCCCGGCAGTTCATTATGCGGATGCGGGAATTTGAGCAGATGGAGATGCAGTTCTTTGTCCGCCCGGGCACCGAAATGGAATGGTATGCGTATTGGAAGGAAGCTCGTTTAAAATGGCATAAGGCCCTTGGAACCGATTCAAAAAAATACCGTTTTCACGATCATACAAAACTGGCGCATTATGCTAACGCCGCCGTGGATATTGAATTTGAATTCCCGTTTGGATTTAAAGAAGTTGAAGGAATTCACAGCCGAACTGATTTTGACTTAAGTCAGCATCAAAAGTTCTCGGGTAAAAAACTTCAGTATTTCGATAACGATTTAAATGAGGATGGTAAGCCTGTGGGCAACTATATTCCCTACGTTATTGAAACCTCTATTGGCCTCGACAGAATGTTCCTTTTAACTATGATTAATGCGTATGAAGAGGAAGATTTGAGTGAAGGAGATAAAACCGACAGCCGCGTGGTCTTGAAGCTACATCCTTGCCTGGCCCCGGTTAAAGCTGCTATCTTCCCCCTTACCAAGAAGGATGGGCTTCCTGAAAAGGCTAAAGAGATTATGGACAGTTTGAAACTGGATCATAACGTTATTTACGAAGAAAAAGATGCTATTGGAAAACGCTATCGTCGTCAGGATGCAATCGGAACGCCTTTTTGCATCACAGTAGATCATCAAACACTGGAAGACAATACGGTCACCATCCGCCATCGGGATACCATGCAGCAGGAACGTGTTGCCGTTGACAAGCTGGATCAGATGATTGCCAGTTTAGTAAGCTGGAGAAATTTATTATAAACCGTATACTACTTAAATTCTTAAGGCGTTTGTGTTTACACAAGCGCTTTTTTTATGATTGACACCGCAAAAACTTGTTATACTAATATGACAATTACTTTCACTAATAGCTTGTCTAACAGTTAATTTTGTGGTATATTTGTATCAACAAAACCTAAACTAAATCTATCGAATAAACTCTACATAACAATTTACTGAGGGATAATATGAGGAAAAGGATTTTTCGCGGGGCATCATTCATACTATTAACATTAAGTATACCTGCTATCGGATGGGGTTTAAAAGAAAAGGAAGTAATTTCAAACACGGCTGTTGCTCAAGAGTCGGTTCAAACAACAATAACTTCAGGAACAGCGTCGGCTGAAGAACTATTCAGTCAGCATATTACAGAGATTTATGATTCTGCGAAATTAAGTGCAGCGTCTCTGGATTTTGAAGTTTTCAAAAAAGCTTTAACCGGATACTATCACCTAAAAGGGGATTACAAGATTTCCGGCGACAAACAAATCATCTCTATCGTGGATTTCACTAAACCAAGTTCTAAAAAACGTTTGTGGATTGTAGATTTAGAGAAACGTAAAATCTTGTTTCATACATTGGTGGCACATGGAAGAGGTAGCGGTGGTTTGAACGCTGAAAAGTTTTCAAACACTTCAGAATCGCACCAATCCAGCCTTGGCTTTTATGTAACTGATGACACATATTTTGGAAAACACGGTTTATCATTGAGACTGAAAGGCCTTGATAAAGGATACAACACCAATGCCTTTGCACGTGCGATCGTAGTTCATGGCGCTGATTATGTAAGCCAAAGTTTCGTTAATCAGAACGGATATTTAGGAAGAAGCCATGGCTGCCCTGCAGTTCCGGTAGAACTTACCAACGATATTATTAAGACGATAAAAGGAAAAACTGCTATGTTTTTATACAGCGACAGTACTCCGGTAAAGTATTCGTCTAACTTTTTAGACGTTCAGACAGCAGCCAGCAAATTTGTTTCGGCCAGTCAATCATTAGCAACATTGTAAGATATTCCCATAGATTACAAGAAAAGGTAGCCAGATCGGCTACCTTTTTTTATGTCCTTAATAAACGAGACTTACGTAGGAGGAGTTAAACTCAAAAATGGTTCTAGAATACAGGTTTCAATGTATATCCTAACTCTCTTAATGAGTTAATAAGTCCTTCCCTACCAACCAAATGACCTGCCCCAACTGCAAAGAATACAGAACTCTTATTCATCATTTCTGGCATCACTTTTATCCAAACCTTATTGCGTTGCGCTAGCATGGCATCCATCTCTTCCGGGGTATAATCTTCGTTAGAAGAAAATGCTTTTTCAATAGCTTCCAGATCCTGATTCTTATAATAATGAAACAATTCCTGACTCTCTCTCATCATTCTGGCATTCTCGCGCACGGTTTTCAATAAGAGGTCCTTTTGCCGCGATAAGCTTTGGTTAAACAATAAAGCTCCCTGTTGCTCTGCAGTTTCAAATCCAACAACGTTTTTTCCGGCCTTTTTTGCTTCGGTTTGGAAAAACATATCCAGGGCCGGATTTTCGGGAGATATATTCTTCGGTGCGAGCATCGCAACCAACATTATTTGAACAGCAGCAGGCTTCATACCATTTAGCATACTAAGGTTCATAGAGGTTTTAACTTTAAGAAAGGAATCTATCTCGGCAAACTCCCGGTCTGAAAGAATTTTGTCGAGGCTGTTGTCTTTCAAAAGCATCATCGGCATAAGCTTTTGAGCCATGGCCATTTCATCTTCCATAACGACCTCCCCTACCACAGTTTGGGCTTTACTAAAATGCCGCATAATGGCCGGTAAAGTGTCGAGAAAGTTTTTGCCGATCAGGTGATAGGTGCCGAATAAATAAGACGGCGCTTTCATCCCTTTGCCGCTCACTTCCCAAAGCAAACCGCATTTAGCCTGAACCTTCTCTTTGCTTTGCGCTGATACCTCGACGCTTATAAATAATGCAATCAAACCTGCCGAGAGGATATTGAATATAGGTTTCATAAATAAAGTTTTAAGTTAACATGAGAACTTGAGCCAACCTTTTCCTTCATATCCAAAAACAAACTGCTTGGGGTGCAAGATCTCCGCTAAAAGCTCGATGGTATCGACAACCTTTTGGCTTGAACGGTTAAAATATTGATTGCCGTTACAAATAAACACTTTATCGTTCTTGACCGCTTGTAAATTATACCATCCGGGTAGTTCTAGCAGCAGGTTAATTTCTTGCAGGGTTCGTTCCATCGGGAAACCGCATGGCGCAACAATAATAACCTCCGGATCTGCCGACTTGATAGCATCGAAATTAATATACCCCGAGTGCTTACCTTTTTCGGCCAGCAATGACCTACCGCCAGCTATGGATATTAACTCCGGAGTCCAGTTTCCTGCAACCATTAAGGGCGACAACCATTCAATACACACTACCGAAGGCCGCTGTTCCACAAATTTTAATTTATGGTGAATTAAGTCGCACCGCTCTTGTAGTTCTGATACAAACTCTTCCCCTTTGTCTCTTACCCCTAAGCGTTCTGCGATTAGCACAATCTCATTAAAAATATCAGAAAGCGTCCGAGGATTTAGCGAAATCACTTCTACATTATTTTGAAGTACTTCCTGCAGGGTTTCTTCCACATCCTTTAACGATACCGCACAGACTTCACATTGAGCCTGGGTAATTATAACCGCGGGATCTAAATCTTTCACTTTTTCTTTATCAATAGTATAAATAGAAAGCGCATCAGACAAGACATCTTTTACCTGCTGATCGATCTCTATGCTTGAAGATCCGGAAACGAACTTCGCTGAAGAGCATACAGGCAAATCAATGATACTTTCGGGAGAATCACATTCGTGAGAGCGGCCAACTAACTGATCTTTTAGCCCCAGGCCACATACAATTTCTGTTGCAGCCGGAAGAAGTGAAATTATCTTTTTATCAGACATGTGTGCAAAGGTACTATTCAAAACAAAAAATGCTGTGAGCTTACAGGCAAACAGCATTTTTATTTTTGGTATCCGGGAACCTACATTCCCTGGCCACCGCCTTGACCGCCTTGGGTCCCGCCCTGGCCACCATCCTGTTTCAGGTCGTCGTTGTTTACGCCGCGTTTCTTCTTCTGAGGTGCATTGAAGTTCATCTTACCGAACTGCCAGCTAAATGTTACGCCAAATGAACGGAATGGCATAGAGAAATTACTGCTTTGAGTTAATTCCCCGCTTTTAATCTCACTCCTGAAGTTCTTTCGCTCGTTGAAAGGATCAACAATATTCAGTCCTATTTTTCCCTTCTTATTCAACACTTGCTTACTGAATGAAACTACCCACATATTAAATGCTGGATTCTTTCCCTGAAAAGTTCTTCTTGGTGAATTGATAATCAAAAAGGTTTCGGTGATGAAATTTCCCGGCAATGTTACAGAACCACTCAGAAAAGCGTTATAAAGTAATTGAGTACCAATGTTCGCGCTCGATCTCTGGAATTCTGTGGTCGCTTGAGGTTTATATGAGAATAGGTTAATGTTAGTTCTTAATGTTATCGCCTTAACGGGACTTATCTGTCCAAAAAAGCTTCCTCCAATGGAGTTATTTTTACCGATGTTATCAAAGTTGGTGAGAGATACGTTGACTGTTGTATCGTTTCCGCTCTTACCTTGAGTTACGTACTCATCGGGACTTACAAAGCTCTCTATCACATCTTCAGTATGTTTGTAATATATCGAAGCATTAATTACCGACGTTTTGATAAAAGTGGAGAAGTTCAATTCTACATTTTGAGTGATTTCCGGCGAAAGGTAAGGATTCCCCATACTGTGCGACACAGCATTACTTGTATTTCTAAAAGGATTTAAATAATGCAGACTGGGGCGCTGAATACGTTTACTGTAGCTCAATCGGAAAGTATTGCTCTTTATAGTCTTGGAAATAGCCAGACTGGGAATAAAATTGGGATAGTCGTGTGAAAAGGGCTCGAAAGCAGGATTAGCAGAGTTTTCGCGTCCTTTTATTTCTGTATTCTCTAGTCGTGCTCCAACCTGTACCCCAACGCTTTTTGGTAACTGAAAACTTAATACTGTGTAGCCAGAGTACACATCCTGGTTGTACCGGTAATCGTTCGACATGAGGTCATTTTCTATATATACGCCTGTTCCATTAGCCACCTGTACCAGCGAATTACTGGTAATATCTCTCAGAATAGCCTTAGCTCCAGCCTCCAATTTTATTTTGTCGGTTAAAGGCAGAGCATAATCCGCTTGAATGGTGTACTCATCGTTTATACCATCGTTAGCTGCAATTTGGTTAGGGTTAAATCCGCTATAAATAGTGGTATAATCGGTCTGACTTTTCCCATGGCTCCACTGGCCTGCGAAAGTAATTTCGTTACCTACCTTTTTAAATTTATGAGTATAATCAGCATTCCAGTCAAACCCGCTGAATTGCATTTTTGAATCATTATCGATATTATACAATTGCCCTATCATACTACTGGCAGTGGGGGTGTTAGAGTTTGCCGAGATTCCCTCGGTGGAAAAGCCTCCTTGATGAAACCTGATACCCGAAGAGATACTATTGGTGCTGTTAAAATCATAACTCACGTTTCCAGATCCCATTCCCGAATAGCGTTCTGTTTCGCTCCGACCGGTTTGCGATCTCATCGTTTTCGAATCAACACTAGCGAAGTCTATAGTACTAATCTGCGGCCAAGTATAATTTCCACCAACATTACCAGAAATACTCAAGCGGTTCTGATTGACGTTCAAGTTTGCGTTACCATTGTTTTGACGTGTACCCACTCCACCGCTAATCGAGCCACTCACACCCGACATGTTGCTTTTCTTTGTGATAATATTAATAATACCTGCAGACCCTTCCGCATCGTATTTAGCTGAGGGGCTGGTCACTACTTCAACGCTTTTGATCTGATCGGCGGGGAGCATTTTCATTGCATCTCCCACATTACTCGCCATAGCGCCCGAAGGCTTTCCATTAATTAACACCTTAATGTTCTGGCTTCCGCGAAGAGATACATTCCCGTCCTGATCAACCGAAACCATTGGTACTTTGCGTAATACATCGCCAGCATTTCCGCCCGTTACAGTGGCGTCCTTTTCGGCATTGTAAACAACTTTATCCACCCGGTTTTCAATTAACGATGCTTGTCCGGTGATTGCCACCTCCTTCAGGGCGGTAACCGAAGGTGATAAAAGAATTTTTCCGAGGTTCAAATCTGGTTTGCCCGGAGTGGTCATTACCGGACTTATCACTTTAGTTTGATAGCCCATGAAAACTATAGTAAGCTTATATGTACCAGGAGCAACATTGTCAATTTTGAATACACCTTTTTGATCGGTAAGTGCACCGTTTGTGCTCTTTGTAGAACTGGCACGCCCAAGACCCACTGATGCATAGTCAACCGGCTTTTGAGTAATCGAATCAACTACTGTTCCGGAAACCCTTCCAATCACCGTTGGCGCGCCTCCACCGGGTATTTGGCCCATTAAGAAGTTGGTACAGGATAAGAATATTAATAAAGAAAGAAAAGATCGCATTATTTCATTTTTGATAGTTAGTCGCAAAGATAGACGGAATGTTACAAGGCAAATGTTAAAGTTTTATGAGAAAATAAAAAAGCGATAGAGTTAAGTTCTATCGCTTTTTGTTGCTGAGGCAAGAAACCGAGTTACACCACCAGATTCACAATCTTACCCTTTACCACAATAACTTTTTTAGGAGTTTTTCCGTCAAGATATCTTTTCACATCTTCATTTTCCAAAACAAACCTTTCAATTTCCAAAGCTTCAAGCGTAAGCGACATATTTAAATTCATTTTCATCTTACCGTTAAGAGAAATCGGATAGGCAAATTCATCCTCAACCAGGTAATCCGGGTTAAACTTAGGATATGAAGCAAAAGATACTGTTCCGGCGGGATTTCCCAGTAAGGTCCACAACTCCTCTGTGATATGGGGCGCATAGGGTGCCAGTACAACCACTAAATCCTGAAGGATCTTGCGCTTGTTGCATTTTAATTCGGTCAACTCGTTTACACAGATCATAAAACTTGACACAGAAGTATTAAACGAAAACCGCTCAATATCTTCCTGTACCTTCAGAATAATTTTATGTAGAGACTTAAGCTCTGCTTTTGTTGGTTCTTCCTCAGATACCTTAAAATTAAGTTGTTCATCATGAAAAAGTCTCCAGAGCTTCCTTAAGAACTTAAAAACTCCTTCTATACCGTTTGTATTCCATGGTTTGCTTTGCTCTAGCGGACCAAGAAACATTTCGTATAGGCGAAGAGTGTCTGCACCGTACCGTTCGATGATATCATCAGGATTTACCACATTGAACTTCGATTTCGACATCTTTTCGACTTCAACACCGCAGACATATTTTCCATTTTCGAAAATAAACTCTGCATCGGCATACTCTTCACGCGATTTTCTGAATCTTTCTAAATCGAGCACATCATTTTCAACAATATTGACGTCCACATGCACTGCCGAAACTTTATATTGATCCTTCAATCCGTTAGAAACGAAAACATTCGTTCCTTTCCCTTGCTCATCGATAACGCGATAAACGAAGTTAGAACGCCCCTGGATCATCCCCTGATTAATCAGCTTTTTGAAAGGCTCATCTTCAATCACATACCCCAAATCTTTCAAAAATTTGTTCCAAAAGCGGCTGTAAAGCAAATGCCCGGTCGCATGTTCTGAACCGCCAATGTAAAGGTCAACGTCCTTCCAGTACTCAATAGCAGGTTGAGGAGCCATTACATTTTCCGCCCGTTCGTCGGCAGAAGTCATATATCGGTACCAATACCAGCTTGAACCTGCCCAGCCTGGCATAGTACTTAGTTCATACTCGTACTCGCCTTTGTATTTCCAATCTTTCGCTCTTCCCAAAGGAGGTTCGCCGCTTTCGGTAGGGAGGTATTTATCTACTTCTGGCAAAACCAGCGGTAAGTCTTGTTCATCAATTAAATAAGGAAGCCCGTCTTTAAAATAAACAGGCACCGGCTCACCCCAGTAACGCTGGCGACCAAAAATCGCATCCCGCATACGATACTGAATTTTGGCTTTTCCGGCCTTCAACTGTTCTAATTTTTCTATTAAAACAGGGATGGCTTCCTGGTAAGTCAAACCGTTAATCAGGTCTGAATTTATATATCTCCCCTCCTTGGTGGCATCCGCCTCATGTTCGATATCTTTCTGAGCGTCCAGTATCTGGATGATGGGAAGATTGAAGTGTTTGGCAAAAAGCCAGTCACGCTGATCGCCGGAAGGCACCGCCATAACAGCACCCGTTCCGTACCCTGCCAACACGTAATCTGCTATCCAAACCGGAATTTTAGTGCCATTCAAAGGATTTAAAGCGTAACTCCCCGTGAATGCACCTGACACCGTTTTAGCATCCGCCATGCGGTCGAGTTCAGATTTTTTCTTGGTTTGTGCTATATAGGTCTCGATCTCTTCTTTTTGTTGTGGAGTAGTTAAAGATGAGACCAGTTCGTGTTCCGGAGCTATAACGAGAAAGCTTACTCCGAATATGGTATCGACTCTAGTTGTAAACACCTCGATAGCATCATCACCTTTTTCCAACGGAAAAATAACCGATGCGCCCGTACTTTTCCCGATCCAGTTCCTCTGCATTTCCTTTAAAGGATCCGGCCAATCAATAATATCCAATCCCTGAAGCAGGCGGTCGGCGTAAGCTGTGATCCGCATGCTCCACTGCATCATCTTTTTTTGTTCCACGGGATAACCACCCCGTTCTGAAACTCCATCTTTCACTTCATCGTTTGCCAAAACCGTTCCCAGGGCAGCGCACCAGTTTACGGTGCTTTCTTTAAGAAAAGTAAGGCGATATTTTAACAGTTCTTCTTGTTGCTGTCTTTCCGAAAACTGATTCCATTCATCAGCCGAAAAGCTTAAAGTATCCTCATCAGATACTGCACGAATTCCTTCTGAACCTTTTAATGAGAAATGCTGAATTAAATTTTCAATCCGCTCAGCTTTATCCTCTTCCAGATTATACCAGGAATTAAACAGCTGCATGAAGATCCACTGCGTCCATTTATAGTAAGCCGGGTCGCTGGTTCTAACTTCCCTGCTCCAGTCGAAAGAAAACCCAATCTGGTCAAGTTGCCGCCGGTAGGTAGCAATATTCTGTTCTGTAGTCAATGCCGGATGTTGCCCCGTTTGTATAGCGTATTGTTCTGCAGGTAAACCGAAAGAATCATATCCCATCGGGTGCAATACGTTATAGCCCTTAAGTCGCTTGTAACGTGCAAAAATATCAGAAGCTATATAGCCCAAAGGATGTCCAACATGCAGTCCCGCTCCCGATGGATAAGGAAACATATCTAAAACATAATATTTCGGTTTTGAAGATGTGTTATCTACTTTATAAGTTTGGTTCTCTGCCCAATACTGTTGCCACTTGCTTTCGAGTTCTCTAAACTGATAATCCATGAACGGGTTTTAATAAGAATGCGAAAATAACAAAATACCCTTATACAGGAATCCATTAATTTGTGAGAGATCGTTTAAGGTGAAGGCTGTTAAAAAATGTTATATCTGCAAAGTTTTACCTTAATTGATTATGAAATCTTTATTTTCGCGGTATTCTAAATGCATATGGAAGAATTTGAAAGCAGCACAGCGTCTAAAAAGACAAAAACGGTTTACATTTCTACAGTAATCAGTATTGCTCTTGTTTTACTAATGACAGGACTTTTAGGACTGATAATGGTTCACGCAAAGAATCTTTCGAATTATGTGAAAGAGAATATTGTACTCAACATTATTGTTAGCGACGGAGCAAAAGAGGTTGACGTTCTTGCGCTTCAGAAGCAGCTCGACACGCATCCTTATGTTTTAAAATCACAATATGTAAGTAAGGAACTGGCAGCCAGGAACCTTCAAAAAGATCTGGGAGAGGAGTTTGTAGAGTTTTTAGGGTACAACCCGCTATTATCCTCGATCGATATTTACATGAAAGCCGAACACGCAAATAATGCAAGTATTCAATCTTTCAGCAATCAACTTACTAAAAACCCTTTAGTGAAAGAGGTTATCTATCAAAAATCTCTTATTGATATGGTGAACCAGAATATCAAAGTCATTGGTCTGATCATTCTTGGATTTGCCTGCGTATTACTTATTATTTCTATTGCCTTAATTAACAACACTATCAGGCTTGCAATTTATTCACAGCGGTTCCTGATTAAAAGCATGCAATTGGTTGGGGCAACAAAAAACTTTATCAGGAAACCATTTCTGGGATACGGTGTGCTTCACGGCTTATTAGGAGCCTTAATTGCAATTATCCTTTTGCTGGTTACACTGTATGTTGCACAACAGCAAATCCCTGAACTGGTGATATTAACGAACTGGGTAGAGTTTTCGATAGTGTTTATAGGCGTTCTCGCAATCGGCATCATGATATCTTTCTTCAGCACCTATTTCGCTGTGAGTAAGTACCTGCGTTTAAAAATTTACGACCTTTATAGATAATGGCACAAAAACAATCAACAACCACTGCGACTGAAAAACCATCGGTACAATTTGTATTCGGCAAAAGTAATTACCGCCTGATGCTTCTGAGTATTGCAGTTGTTACCCTGGGATTTATCCTGATGATCGGAGATACGGATATTTATGATTTTCGTAAAACCATTTTGGCTCCGATTGTTGTGTTAGTTGGATTCGCTATAGGATTTCTCGCAATTCTTAAAAAGCGAAGCTAATCCATACATATGAGTATTTTTGAGGCCATCATCCTTGCTATTATAGAAGGGTTGACCGAATTCCTTCCGGTATCATCAACCGGCCACATGATTATTGGCTCGGCGGTAATGGGAATCGAGGACGACCCGTTTGTTAAAATGTTTAACGTCGCTATTCAATTCGGTGCTATTTTATCGGTGGTAGTACTTTATCGCAGACGTTTTTTTAAATCGTTCGACTTTTACCTTAAATTATTTGTAGCCTTTCTCCCGGCAGCTGTAATTGGCTTTCTACTAAACGATTATATCGACATGTTAATGGAGAATGTGCTGGTAGTTGCAGCAATGCTTGTTTTGGGTGGCATTATTCTTCTGTTTGTAGATAAGTGGTTTATTGGTGGAGAAATAGATTTTGACGTGAACTACAGGGAGGCATTCTCTATTGGTCTTTTCCAGGTTATTGCCATGATCCCTGGTGTTTCAAGGTCGGCAGCAACCATCATCGGTGGCCTTACTCAGAAACTTACCCGAAAAGCTGCAGCGGAGTTTTCTTTTTTTCTGGCGGTGCCCACCATGTTTGCTGCCACCGGATATAAGATGTTAAAGTACTATAAAGAAACCGGCTTCGAGTCGAAAGACTTTAATGTGCTCATTATTGGTAATATAGTAGCATTTGTGGTAGCCTTACTGGCGATAAGATCCTTTGTGAACTATGTCACGAAATATGGCTTCAAGGTTTTTGGATATTACAGAATTGTACTGGGAGTAGCCATTATTGTATTGTACTGGATGGGCTACGAATTGAAAATTGTATAGTGTCAGAAAAAGACTTTCCTCCTTTTAATTTCGCCGAAGGCGAACTACTCTTAATAAATAAGCCATATCGCTGGACAAGCTTTGATGTGGTGGGTAAGATCCGGAACTCGTTTAAACCGCTGAAACTAAAGGTAGGCCATGCCGGAACATTGGACCCGCTAGCCACCGGATTATTAATTATCTGCACCGGCAAACTCACCAAGAAGATTGATGAGTTTCAGGCACAGGAAAAGGAATATACAGGAACGATGACCCTGGGCGCTACCACGCCCTCTTACGATCTGGAAACAGAAATCGATCAAACCTTTAATATCTCGGGGTTAACGGAAGAGCAAATTCGCGACAACTGTAAGCACTTTATTGGTCTTTTAGAACAATTTCCGCCGGCCCACTCAGCGGTTAAGGTAGACGGAGAGCGCTTGTACTTAAAAGCGCGAAGGGGCGAAACGGTAGAACTGAAGGCCCGCCAGGTAACTATCACCGAATTCGAAATCACCAGAATTGACCTGCCGGAGGTCGACTTCAGAGTAGTTTGCAGCAAAGGAACCTACATCAGATCTTTGGTATACGATTTCGGAAAGTTGTTGAATAATGGCGCTTATCTTTCTAAATTAAGACGCACCCGTAGCGGCGATTTTCGTGTGGAAAACGCTTATGAAGTGATGGAACTTGTTAACCACGTTCGCAGTCTAAAAGAAACAGAGCAAAAATGAAAGTTTACAGGCATCTGGATGAATTTCAGAAAGTGGAAAATGCTGTAGTTACGATCGGCACTTTCGACGGCGTACATGTAGGGCATAGAAAAATCATCTCCCGTTTAACCGAAGTTGCGAACGAAATTAAAGGAGAAAGTGTCATTCTTACCTTTTTCCCCCATCCGCGGATGATCATCAATCCTGAACAGGAAAACCTAAAACTGATCACAACCATCAATGAAAAGGCTGCACTTTTGGAACAGTTGGGCGTAGACCATTTAATAATTACACCCTTCACAAGAGATTTCTCGAACCTCAGTGCCGAAACATATATCAGCAAGATACTGGTCGAAAAGATTGGGATCAGTAAAATAGTGATTGGATACGATCATCATTTTGGTAAAGACCGCCAGGGCAATTTATCCGCCTTACAAAAATTTGCTACCGAATACGGTTACGAAGTAGAAGAAATTCCTGAACAGGACATTCATGATGTAGCAGTGAGCTCTACCCAGATTCGAAATGCCCTGCTAAAAGGTGATGTGCAAACTGCAAATGATTTTTTGGGTTATCCGTTTAGCTTATTCGGCCAGGTGATCAAGGGCGACCAGCTAGGGAGAACTCTCGGCTTCCCCACCGCAAATCTGTTAATTGAGGAAAACTACAAGTTAATTCCGGGCGATGGAATTTATGCTGTGAGGGTAAGACTTCCGGAGAATTCTAAGGCCTACAAGGGAATGGCGTATATCGGAAACCGCCCCACCATCAACGGTATGTCGAGAAATATTGAAGTGAATATTTTCGACTTTGATCAGGATATTTACCGTCAATATATAACCATCGAGTTCATTCATTTTATCCGTGGCGATATCAGGTTTGACAATATTGAAGCACTGAAGCTGCAAATATCCAGCGACAAACAATCAGGCCTAAAATTGCTATCTTAAGGTTTTACCCTTATTTTTGGGTATCATTAACCGCGTGAGAAAATTAAACCTCGATCAGCAGGAAGCTGACTTTTTGAATCAAACCATTCAGCATTGGGAATCTGAAGGCCTGGTAACCCCTGACACAGCCGAACAACTGCGTGAATCTTATTCAATAAAGCAGTTCGACTGGAGGAGACTGGCTCAATATTCATTTTGGATCGCTCTTGCCTGCGGACTTATAGCATTTGCCTCACTCATCATTAACGATGAAATATTAAAACTCTTACAAAAGCTGTCTGACGCGCCGGATATTGTTATAAGTGTAATTTCCGCATTGATAGCCGCCTGGCTTTATTATCATGGCCAAAAAAGCAAACTGAAATTTCCTGAAAAGATATTCAGCAATGAAGCAACCTTGTTCGTTGCTGTTCTTTTTACAGCCAGCAGCATCGCCTTTCTTGGAAAAGCGATCGATAAGGGCTCTGGTCACTTTTCGATGCTTTTCCTTCTGTCGGTTATCGTGTACGGCGCCCTCGCCTTAAAGTTTAAGTCGCGGCTAATTTGGGCATTTGCTCTAATATCACTGGGGAGCTGGTTTGGCACAGAAACGGGCTATCAAACCGCCTGGAGGGATTATTTCTTAAAGATGAACTATCCTTTGCGTTTTGTATTCTTTGGCGCATTTATCACCCTGGCAGGCTATCATTTAAATCGGCTGAAAGCCCTCGAAATGTTCAGAAACCTGACGTATATAATTGGTTTATTATACCTGTTTGGTTCCTTATGGCTGCTATCGATCTTTGGAAACTTCGGAAACCTGGAAGATTGGTTCAGAGTAAAACAGACCGATATATTCTACTATGCTATCATTTCTGCAATTGTGTCGGCAGCATTTATTGCTTTCGGACTCAAGAAAAAAGATGAAATAGCAAGAGAATTTGGTATCACGTTTTTACTGGTAAATATCTACACCAGATATTTTGAGTACTTCTGGAATACAACAGACAAAGCCATCTTTTTCGGAATCCTCGCACTTTCGTTCTGGCTCATCGGCCGTAAGGCAGAAAAAATATGGAATCTTGAATTGTTCAAGTTGAAGCAATAGTCTGAAAGCCCAGTCGAACGTCTAAAACCGGCTGAATCCAAGATTATTATTCAGCCTTGATTTGCAGGGAATATGTAATTTCGACACCACCAGCCGCCAGCATATCATGTACTGAGCAATATTTTTTTATCGCTAGTTCAGCGGCCTTTTCTGCTTTGGCAGGATCGACATCTCCTAAGATATTAACTGTCATGTGGATCTTTGTAAACACAGCCGGTGTAGCATCTTTCCGCTCGCCTTCCACTGTAACGGATACGTCTTTAATATCCTGACGCTGCTTTTTTAATATTGAGATAAGGTCGAACGAACTGCATGAACCCAAAGCCATTAGAACGAGCTCCATAGGCCTGACACCCAGACCCTGTCCACCAATAGCTTCCGATCCGTCTACGTGCACAATCACATCTTCAGAGCCTGTAGCTTCGAAATGCACCGCATCATTAACTCTTTTTAATTCTATTTTCATCTTATTCTGATTTATCTGGAGCCGTCCGTCGGTTTCAAATCCTTATACGACTCTTTCAACAAAAACAAACTTACAGAAGATTAGGGTAAACTGGATATCAAAAAAGAGTCTGTATAAGGATCAGAGCATTTTCAAAATAAATCCCAGGATATTCTTTAAGCTCGCCAGAATCACGATTATGCCGACGGCGAACATAATACTCTTGGCCGAAATTCGGTTAGCTACCCGGGCCGCTATAGGAGATGCAATAGCGCTTCCTACTACCAATCCGCCGATGGCTGCCCAATGCAAGCCTCTTAACATGGTTATAAACGTTAAGGAGCTCATTAACGCAACAAAAAACCTTGATGCTTTCACGGCGCCTAAAGAGAAACGGGCATGACGTCCGCCGGCAATCAGAGTCGAAAGTACAATAGATCCCCAGCCGCCGCCGCCAACTGCATCAACCAAACCACCTCCAAAACCTAACGCCGCAATGTTTTTAATTTTCTTTTTTATCTCGCCTGTTTTTTTCTTCAGATTGAACGCCTTCGACAGGATAACGAGGCCTAAAATCAATGTATACAATGACACAAGTGGCTTTGTGTAAGCGCTGTAGTGCTCAAGCGAAGATAACAAAAAGGCCCCAAGCATGGCTCCAATTATGCCCGGGATGACCAGCATTTTGAACAACTTCACATTTACGTTGCCCATCTTATAATGCATCAGGCCAGCTATTCCGTTACTCAATATTTCAGATAAATGCACCGCCGTACTGGCCGATGCGGGCGGTATCCCCATGGAGATACTAAAAGTTGTTGAAGTAACGCCGTATGACATGCCGATGGCGCCGTCGATCATCGCGAAAATGAAGCCTGCAATTAAAAACCAGTAAAATTCAGCAGGAATATCCGAAAAATAAGTTTGAAAAGACGGCACATATGCCCAGAGCACAACAATAGCCAACATCACCAGCACTAATGAAGCGATCGATAATATCAACTTTGTCTGACGAAGCTCTGGTTGAGAACCAATTACATCTTCCTGTACAATTACTTCGGGCTCTTCAGCGGATTTCAATTCCATAGAAACAGTAAATTCCGCTAAAATACAATGTATATAAGATTAGTAGGCTAATTATTTGAAATGTGAGTTCAGAAACTTGCCAGTGTATGAATCTTGTTCTTTAATAAGATCTTCTGGTGTACCCTCAAAGATGAGCCGTCCACCCCTGTCGCCCCCCTCAGGACCAATATCAATCACCCAGTCAGCGCATTTTACCACATCCATATTATGTTCGATAACAAGAATGGTATTCCCCTGATCCAGCAAAGCATTAAAAGATTTAAGTAATTTTTTGATATCATGAAAATGCAAACCGGTGGTAGGTTCGTCGAAAATAAAAAGCGTTTTGTGACTGTTGTTACCTTTGATGAGGAAAGAAGCAAGTTTGATCCGCTGTGCCTCACCTCCGGAAAGAGTATTTGAAGATTGCCCCAAATGTACATAGCCTAAACCTACATCAGCCAGAGGCTGCATCTTAGTAAGAATTTTCGGCTCCTTTTTAAAAAACTCGAGTGCCTCTTCAATAGTCAGATCCAGGACTTCCGATACAGTTTTATCCTGGTAAGTGATATCTAATACGTGTTGCTTAAAACGCTTCCCGTCGCAGGCCTCACATGTTAGATAAATATCAGCCATAAACTGCATCTCTATCTTCACTTCACCTTCACCCTGACAAACATCGCAACGGCCGCCTTCCACATTAAAAGAAAAAGCCGCGGGCTTTAAACCTGCTGCTTTCGCAGATGGCTGTGAAGCATACAAATTCCGGATTTCATCCCAGGCTTTCACATAGGTAACAGGATTAGAACGAGACGATCTTCCGATTGGATTCTGATCAACCAATTCAACCTGTTCGATCTTGTTAAAATCGCCTGTCAACTCGTCGTATGCCCCGGTTTGCTCTCCGGAATAATGTCCGATAGCTTTTTGCAAGGCCGGCTGAAGAATCCGTTTAACAAGGGAGGTTTTACCAGAGCCGGACACACCGGTAACGCAGGTAAAGACATTTAAAGGAAATTTGACATCTATGTTCTGCAGATTATTTTCCCGGGCACCTTTAATCTCAATGGCGTCATTCCATTTGCGGCGGCTCGCGGGAACCTCGATCTTTTCTTTCCCGCTCAGATATTTACCCGTTAAACTATTTTCATCTTTAATTATCTGCTCGTAGGTTCCTGTAAACATCAAATTACCGCCATGCGTTCCCGCCTCGGGACCAATGTCGATTAAATGATCGGCTGCATTCATGATCTCCTCTTCATGCTCTACCACTAAAACGGTATTTCCAACATCGCGTAAGGACTTTAAAACACCGATAAGCTTTTGGGTATCCCGGGGATGAAGTCCGATACTGGGCTCATCGAGTACATAAACAGAACCGACTAAAGAACTCCCGAGTGAGGTTGCCAGGTTTATCCGCTGTGATTCGCCTCCCGATAAGGTGTTTGAAAGACGGTTAAGTGTTAAATAACTTAAGCCAACATCATTTAAAAATTTGATACGGTTGGTTATTTCTGCCAGAAGGCGTTTAGCGATCTTAGTGTCATTCTCACCCAGACCCAGATTTTGGAAAAATTGAAGAGCCTTGTCAAGAGGCATCAGCACGATGTCGGTAATCGACTTGCCCTCGATCTTGACATAGGTAGCATCCTTTCTCAGACGGCTCCCTTTACACTCAGGACAATTCGTTTTTCCCCGGTATCGTGAAAGCATAACCCGGTACTGGATTTTATACGTTTGCTCTTCCAGATGTTTGAAAAATTGATCCAAGCCTCTGAAGTACTGATTTCCTGTCCAGAGCAGCTGTTTCTGTTCATCGGTAAGGTGGTTGAAAGAACGGTGAACCGGAAAATCAAACTTTAGCGCATGTTTCAGCAATTCATCCAGCCATTCGCGCATCTTTTCGCCACGCCAGGGCGCAACAGCACCATCGTATACCGACTTATTTTTATCTGGAATTACAAGATCCTCGTCAATACCGATTACTTTGCCGTAGCCTTCACATCTCTTGCAGGCCCCGTATGGATTGTTAAAGCTAAAAAAGTTGGGAGTAGGTTCCTCGAACCGCATGCCATCAAGCTCGAAGCGGTCGCAAAAGAAATGGCTGTTTCCATTCTCCTCTACATAGCAATCCCCTTTACCCTCAAAGAAGGCAGTCTGCACAGAATCTGCAACCCGGCTTAGAGTCTCTTCATCGTTAGCAACCGAAACCCGGTCAATCACAATATTCAGGGCAGCGGCATCCAGTTTATCGTTGATAACTGCCTTGTCTTCGAGCAGATCTTCGATTTTTGATAGTTTGCCATCAAAATAAACGCGTAAAAACCCTTTTTGAAGAAGAACTGCTAATTCCTCCTTAACAGTGCGATTACTGTGAGGGTGCAGGGGGCAATATATTGTTACCGAAGTTTCTTCTGGCAAAGCCGAAACGAAATTCACTACTGTGGTCACCGAATCTCTTTTTACCTCGAGCCCAGAGACAGGCGAATAGGTTTTTCCAACCCGCGAGAAAAGCAACTTTAAATAATCATAGATCTCAGTAGATGTACCCACTGTAGACCTGGGATTGCTGGTGATCACCTTTTGTTCTATCGCAATAGCCGGTGCAATGCCTTTTATATAATCAACATCCGGCTTATTCATTCGTCCCATAAACTGGCGGGCGTACGAAGACAAACTTTCGACATACCGCCGCTGACCTTCTGCGTACAGGGTATCAAAAGCAAGAGATGACTTGCCCGAACCGGACATGCCCGTAATAACCACCAGTTTATTTTTGGGAATTGCTACATCGATATTCTTAAGATTATGAACTCTGGCACCTTTTATGATTATATGTTGCTTGGGATCTTTATCTGATTCTGTACTCATGAAACCTGAAGATGTTTATTCTCGTATATAGAATACAAGGAGAAATTATACGGATTGTTTAGGTCAAAAATACGACCAAATAGTGTAATTATTTTATAATAAATGTTTGTACATATAATATTTTTATTTATATTTGATATACACACAAAGTAACCAATAACACAATTTTTAACTAAAGGAGAAGATTATAGATACAACTCTACTTAAATAACTTTATTCAAAAACAATTAAGGGTAATTTAAATAGGAGTCCTATGAAGCTTCAAGTGATGAACGACCAAGAGTTGGTACATTTGTACATAACGGGTCAAGAGACGGGTTTGGAAGAGCTGGTACGCAGACACAAAACCAAAATTTACACATCTATATACATGCTGGTTAAAGACCAGTATCTGGCTGAAGATATCTTTCAGGATACTTTCATCAAAGTAGTTAATACTTTAAAGGCGGGTAAGTACAACGAAGAGGGTAAATTCGTACCCTGGGTGCTTCGTATTGCCCATAACCTTGTAATCGACCACTTCAGGAAAGAAAAGCGCACACCGGTTATCACAAGTGGCGATGGATTCGACATTTTTGATGTTCTGGGTTTTTACGATGAAAGTATCGAAGACAAGATGATTAGAAATCAGACCCATAAAGATCTGAAAACGCTGATTCAGCTGCTTCCGGAAGAACAAAAAGAGGTATTAATTATGCGGCATTACGCAGATTTAAGCTTTAAAGAAATTGCTGATATTACAAATGTTAGTATCAATACAGCGCTTGGGCGGATGCGCTATGCACTAAACAACCTGAGAAAGATGATGCAAACTAAAGAAATGAGCCTGAAGATCAACTAGTTAAAAAAAAGTAATTAATCGTAAAATATAAAATTTGCAATGCCGTTTATTTGTTATATTAAACGTCAAGAAAACATTTAAACGGCATTGCTTATGTTACAAACTTCTACTACAGACTCTGAGATTAACCTGTTCCGGCATGAGGAACTTGGTACAGCTCCCCTGTCTGCGTTAAGCGCAGACGATCAGGCATTTTACAACTCGATAAAAGACGAGCTGGATAAATTATCTCAGGATCCCCCTCAGCAAACCGTTGAAAATATCCTGAAGCATTCAAAATCCTTATAGGTAATCTCGAATTTTGAATAGCTGCATCTGCTAAAGAGCAGCTATTTCTGTATTTTTGCTCATGCTTAAAAAAGAGCGCTTCAAAGCATTTGTGGAGTATTTTTCCACTCATCAACCAGATGCCCAAACCGAACTTCATTATAATAACCCGTATCAGTTACTGGTAGCTGTTATATTGTCTGCTCAATGTACAGATAAGCGAATAAATCAGATCACCCCGGCTTTATTTGAAAAGTACCCCGATGCATTCTCATTGGCGAAGGCCGGCTCAGAGGATGTATTTGAATGCATTAGATCGGTAAGTTATCCGAATAACAAGTCGAAGCATTTGGTAGGAATGGCCAGGTTGCTGGTCGAAAAATTCAATGGTGAGGTTCCTTCCTCGATGGAAGACCTGCAAACCCTGCCGGGGGTGGGAAGAAAAACAGCCAATGTAATTACTTCTATAGTTTTCGAAGCGCCTGCGTTGGCGGTAGACACACATGTATTTAGAGTAGCAAACCGCCTCGGCCTAACCAGAAATGCTACCACTCCACTGGCTGTTGAAAAACAGCTTGTAAAATACCTTCCTACAGAAACCATCAGACACTCACACCACTGGCTCATTTTACATGGCAGATATATTTGTCAGGCAAGGAGACCGAAGTGCGAAATTTGTCCCATTACTTGGTTTTGCAAGTATTATGAGTATCAACAAACTGCAACGGCCTTAACTAAAATGGCTGTAGCCGAACGAAAAAAGGAGAAGGCAATAAAAGATCGAAAAAAAACGAACAAACTTTCAACAATGCTTCAGAAGTTCGAGGTAAAAGAATAATTTAGATCAGTAAAAGCTATTGATAAAAATTTTAGCATTTTATTTAAATTAATTATATTTGCACCGAATAAACTAAAATAATGAGCAACGCAGACAAATTAAAAGCGCTTCAGCTTACTCTGGATAAACTGGAAAAATCTTATGGCAAGGGCACCATCATGAAATTAGGTGATACTGCCGTAGAAACTACCGATGCTATTTCAACCGGCTCGCTAACACTTGACATTGCCTTAGGCATCGGAGGGCTACCTAAGGGACGCGTAATCGAGATCTACGGCCCAGAATCATCAGGTAAAACCACCTTAGCTATACATGCTATCGCAGAAGCTCAAAAAAAAGGAGGAATAGCTGCATTCATTGATGCGGAACATGCTTTTGATAAATATTATGCTAAAAAATTAGGGGTTGATATCGAGAACCTTCTTATTTCGCAACCCGACAATGGTGAACAGGCGCTTGAAATTGCTGACAATCTTATCCGATCCGGAGCAATAGATATCATTGTGATTGACTCGGTAGCCGCATTGGTGCCAAAAGCAGAAATTGAAGGCGAAATGGGCGACTCAAAAATGGGTTTACAAGCTCGCTTAATGTCGCAGGCTTTGCGAAAACTTACCGGAACTATATCTAAAACTGGTTGCTGCTGTATTTTCATCAATCAATTACGCGAAAAAATTGGTGTGATGTTCGGAAATCCAGAGACCACTACTGGAGGAAATGCACTAAAGTTTTATGCTTCGGTACGTTTGGATATTCGCAGAACTTCGCAAATAAAAGACAGTGAAGAGGTCTCGGGCAATAGAGTTAAAGTTAAAGTTGTAAAAAACAAGGTTGCTCCGCCGTTCCGGATAGCAGAATTTGATGTTATGTTTGGCCAGGGCATCTCCAAAGTAGGCGAAATAATTGACCTGGGCGTAGAATTTGATATTATTCGCAAATCAGGCTCATGGTTTAGCTACAATGACACTAAACTTGGCCAGGGTCGCGATGCTGTTAAGCAACTGATTTTGGATAATCCGGAATTAATGGAAGAACTGGAGGCGCGCATCAAAGAGACGGTTACCGGTGAAAAACTGGAAGAGGTTCTGGGAAAAGATTAATAACAGCAACACGGGCCGCTGAAAATTCAAAGAAGCCCTATAAAAAGCGAGGCCTTGTCACAAACTGACAAGGCCTTGTTTTTTCCCTAAAGACATTGGATGGCTTTTGGGCTACGAGTATAGAAAAGCGTTTCAATCATCAACTTTCGATCTGGGTCACCGAACTTAGTCCTGAAAATTTTCTCGAAGCTTCTTCAAGAACTTTTAAGAGCTCTTCCATATTGATAGGTTTCGAAATATAGTAATCCATCCCAGCAGCGAAGCATTCCTCTTTATCCTCAACCATCGCATTAGCTGTCATCGCCACGATAACAGGCTGTTTTTCAAACCTCTGGCGAATCTGCCGGGTAGCTTCCAAACCGTCCATTTCCGGCATCTGAATATCCATTAAGATCACCTCATGAAATTTCTTGTCAAACGCATCAATAACTTCAAGGCCTGTAGCTGTTACCAAAGCGGCATATCCAAGTTTAGACAATACTTTAATGATCAGCTTTTGATTGATCAGGTTGTCTTCGGCAATCAAAATACTTAAAGGATTCTGAAGGGCGAACTCCTCTTGCAGAACATTGGTCGGCTTAACCTCTTTTGCAACAGGTTTAGAACTGTTAAACGCCTGTTGAACTACCCTAAGAAGCTGCTGTTGCTTTACAGGCTTGGTAATTATCGCGCTGAATAGATGGGAATATTTTTTCCTGGTTTCGTCACCAATTGAGCTCAGCAAAATTATGGGAAGTTCGGACGACACTTTCTTAATCTCCTCACTTAAGCCCACACCGTCAATCTCGGGCATTTGCATATCAGTTACAACCAAATCGAAAGCAGGCCGTTCTTTGAGCAGTTCCAGTGCTTCTTTGCCCGAAGAAGCATCTTCCACTACCAGATGCCACTGTTCCAGTTGAAGACGAAGAATACGAAGATTAGTTCGATTATCGTCCACTATTAGAACACGCTTTCCTCGTTGAGCGGTTAACAATATTCCGGCATCGTCAAGAATGTCTTTTCCTTTTGGAAGGGATATTGTAAAACTAAAGGTAGAACCTTGACCAAACTGGCTCTCAACATCGATCTGGCCGTCCATCAGCGTTACCAGTCTGTCGCATATCACCAGTCCTAAACCGGTGCCTCCATATTTTCGTGTAATAGAGGAGTCTACCTGTGAAAAAGCTTTAAACAGCCGGCCTATTTTATCTTCCGGAATTCCAATTCCAGAATCCTTTACTTCGAAATGCAATACGAATTCACCATTACTATCTTCCTTAGCCAAGGTAACGCCAAGATAAACTTCGCCCTGGTGCGTAAACTTAAGTGCATTACCAACCAGATTGATTAATACCTGACGCAGCCTGAGGCTATCGCCAATAAGATGTGAGGTAATTTTAGGGTCTACATAGCTGATTAAATCAATCCCCAGCTGGCTTGAACGGCCTGAAAACACATCCAGTACTTCTTCCACACATTTCCGGAGATCAAAATCGTGCGGATCAAGCTCCAAACTTCCAGATTCGGCTTTGGAAAAATCCAGAATATCATTAATTACATTTAGTAAAGCATCTCCGCTAGTTTTTATAGTTTCGGCGTACTCGCGCTGTTCAGGATCCAAAGACGTCTCACACAGTAAAGACGACATACCGAGCACCCCATTCATTGGCGTCCTGATTTCGTGGCTCATTACCGCCAGGAATGTGCTTTTTGCCAAATTCGCTTTTTCAGCTTCTTCTCGCGCCAGCTGAGCTTCCTTGGTTTGCATTTGGAGCTCTTCAGATTGAGTCTGCAGTTCTTCAGATTGCGCCTGAAGCTCCTCATTTATGCTCTGAAGGTCATCCGCCTGCGCCGCAAGTTCAAGGGTGCGTGCCTCAACCTGCTTTTCTAACTCCTCTTTCTGAACGTTTAGAGCTCTGGTACGATACAAGAAAAAGGCATAAATGGCTCCTCCGATAGCGAGAATCAATAGTACCTTAAACCACCAGGTAAGATAGAAGGGCGGCATGATTATTATCCTCACCGAAGTACCCTTTTCATTCCATACCCCGTCGTTATTAGATGCTTTCACATGAAAAGTGTAGGTTCCCGGGGCGAGGTTAGTATAAGTTGCAAAGCGTTTTGACCCCGAAGATATCCATTCGTGATCAAAACCCTCGAGTTTATAAGCGTAGCGATTTTTTTCAGGGGAAATAAAGTTCAAGGCGGCGAACTCAAAAGAGAAAAACGCTGCCTCGTCGTATGCCAGAACAATTTCCTTCGTTTCACTTATACTCTTCTTTAAAGGAGAGCCTTCGCCAATAGCAATATCTTTATTAACCAATAAAAAATCTGTTAGTACTACCGGAGGTACCGCCTTGTTGTACTTAATACTATCTGGATGAAATGCGTTAAACCCGTTTACCCCGCCGAAGTACATGGTGCCGTCTTGACCCATAAAACATGCTCCGATATTGAACTCCCGGGACTGGAGTCCGTCACTCAGATCAAAGTTTGAAAATCTTTTACTATTAGCATCGAACTTAGATAACCCATTGCTGGTACTTATCCACAAATTTCCTTGCCGGTCTTGCAAAACACCTCTGACCAAATTGTTCGGCAGGCCATCATGAGTGGTATAGGTTAAGAACTTTCTGGTTTTTATATCCATAAAAGTCAGTCCTCCGTTTGTAGCTATCCACAAATCACCATTCTTATCGCCCAGTATATAATTTACTCCGTCTGCTCCCAACCCATTTCTTCCAGGCGATGAAACAAAATGTGTAAATGAGTTGTCGTCCCTGTTGAACAGGTCAAGGCCGACATTTGTCCCGACCCAGAGATTTCCATCCCGGTCCTGAAACAAGGTATTGACTACATTACTGCTTATCCGGCTAACATCCGAATCTAAGTTTTTAAATTTTGTAAAGGTGTTACTATCAACGTTGAACCGGTTTAATCCACTTCCGCCGCCGCCAATCCAGATATCTCCGTTATAATCTTTTACTATATCGTTAAGTGTCTTACCCGCAACTGTTTTCGGATCGCCCTTAACTTCAGTTTTAAAATGAGTAAATTTCTTAGTCTCAAAATTGAAAAAGTCCAGACCGCCGTCTCTACCATATCCTATTGCCAGTTTATCCTGTTCAATTTGTTCTATAGACGAAATAAAATCTGAGCTGATGGCCCGGCCGATTTTAGTTGAATCGGCCCTAAGCACTGAGAAACTATTCTTTTTAGGATCGTAAATATTCAGTCCGCCCCCGTCTGTCCCAATCCACAACAGTCCGTTTCTATCTTCGTGCAACGCGAATACATTTTTATTACTCAAGCCGCCGGAACCGACCACTTGAGTGAAGTGTGAAAATTTGTTTCCACTGACAGACAATTGATTGACGCCACCGGCCTGAGTTCCGGCCCAAATACTTCCATTATTGTCATCATAAATCACCCGCACATACTGGTGACTCAAACTCGCCGGATTAAAAGGCTCAGGCTCGTAGCTCACGGAGCTGAGTGTATTGTAATCGAAAACACAAATACCTTTATTTTCCATTCCCAGCCAAAGCTTTCCATCCGGACCTTCATTGATGGTTAAAATAAATGATTCGGTAAGACCGTTTGGCTTGTCTGGATTGTAAGGGTAATCTGTAAACGACTTGTCTGATTTATTAAACCTGGAAAGGCCTCTCCGATATAGAGAAAGCCAGATCTGCCCTTTTGAATCTCTGAAAACATCGCGCACTTTATCCTGTCCAATACTTTTAGGATCATTAGGATCATGCCTGATATGGCGAATCGAATTGGTTCTCAGGTCTAATTCTTCAAGACCCTGTCTGACTACAATCCATAATGTATTTTTATCGTATTCGAATACCTTAATGGCCTCTTTTGACTCCAAAGTATTCGGATTTTTAGGATCGCTGATGTAGCCTGTAAATTTCTTTTTCACAGGATCGAAATGAAGAAGGCCGTAATTTGCAGCAGTGATCCACAACCTTTGCTGGCTGTCGATCATGAGGTCGCTGATCTTTAGGGAAATGCCTGCCGGACTGTACAGCGTAAAAGTATCTGAATTTCTATCGTATTTATTGAGGCCGTGACTGGTTCCTACCCATATATTACCATCCTTGTCTTCGATAATATCGTTTATGAAACCACTGCTTATCGCACCTTTTTTGTTCCGATCTTCTTTATAGATTTTATAAGTATATCCATCGTAACGATTCAATCCATCACGCGTGCCAAACCACATAAACCCCCGGCTATCCCTCAAAATAGCCTGCACATGATTTTGCGATAATCCGTCATTCACAGAGATGTTTTTAAACCTCATTTTGCCTGATTGCGCCAAGGCTGGCGAGAGAATCAGTGTACATAGAACCAGGAAAAAAAAGATTTTTAGCCCTCTTTGAATGCAAACGGGACTGATCAGACTTTGATAAGTTTTTATCATATTTAATGATATTATATGTGGAGTTCTTTCCTCAAACCCTACCCCACAATGCCTATTACGGTCTGTCGTAAAAAAGGTTGTTAGTATCATAATAAAGATACAAGAGGTAATGCGAATGAATCAACGAGCTTGATGGTGACAATTTTAGAGGCGCGTCTGTACGAGAAGGTACCGTTTTGGTGCATATTAAACGGCTAGACAGGACGCTCAGGCCAGACGCAAAACGCTTGAGCCAATCCAATGATTTTTTCTGTGGGAATTACTGGATTCGAACCAGTGACCCTCACGTTGTCGACGTGATGCTCTAAACCAACTGAGCTAAACTCCCTAAGTAAAAAAACCCCAGATTTCTCTGAGGTTTTTTCTGTGGTACCAGCTGGAATCGAACCAGCGACACAAGGATTTTCAGTCCTTTGCTCTACCAACTGAGCTATGGTACCAGCCCCTTTGGGACTGCAAATGTAGCGTCTTTTTTGGTTTATAAAAACATTTTTTAAAATATTCCTATTTTACCGTTAAACGAGATTTTTTCCTAACTTTTACCCCTCAGAACACATAGAGTAAAACACCATCGGGTTCAGGCCTGCACAATATGATTCAACAAATCCTTTTTTTACTTTTTTTAATAGTCGCCGTCATTCTTTTCACTAAAAACGTAAGGAAAATCACACGCAATATCCGAATCGGCCGGCCTGAAGATCGCTCTGATAATCCTTCAAAACGTTGGCTGGTAATGACTAAAGTAGCCTTTGGTCAAACCAAGATGGCAGCGAGACCGATTCCCGCCGTTTTACACTTCTTCGTATATGCAGGGTTCATTATTATCAATATTGAGGTACTCGAGATTGTAATTGACGGATTGCTTGGCACCCATCGTATTTTTTCCCAACCGCTTGGAGGATTCTATATCTTCCTTATCGCCTCATTTGAATGGCTGGCGGCCAGCGTATTGATAGCATGTATTGTATTCTTAATCAGAAGGAATATCCTCAAAGTAAAACGTTTTTTCGGAACGGAGATGACCGAATGGCCCAGATCAGACGCGAATTACATCCTCTACTTCGAGATAATATTAATGTCGGCTTTCCTGCTTATGAACGCTGCCGATTATAAAATGCTGAGACTGTTCTCCGATAGCTCCCTAAGTCTATCTGCATTCCCGGTAAGCCAGCTACTAGGCAGCGTGCTGCCTTCCGACCAAGCCAGCCTGCACATAATAGAACGCTCTTTTTGGTGGCTACATATTGTAGGCATATTCATCTTTCTTAATTATTTGCCCTACTCCAAGCATTTCCATATCATCATGGCATTTCCCAACACCTATTACTCCAATCTTCGGCCCAAGGCATGGTTAAACAATATGCCCTCGGTTACTAATGAAGTGAAAGCCATGATCGATCCATCGTATACTCCGGAAACTGCTCATACCGGCAGCTTTGGAGCCAGAGATGTCAAAGATCTGTCGTGGAAGAGTTTGATGGACGCATATACCTGCACCGAATGCGGAAGATGCACTTCGGAGTGCCCTGCCAATATTACCGGGAAACTATTGTCGCCCCGAAAAATCATGATGGACACCCGCGACCGGCTCACAGAGGTAGGACTCAATATCGACAAACACGGAAACGATTACACCGACGGAAAATCCTTGCTGGACGATTACATAAGCCGCGAAGAGATCTGGGCCTGTACTACCTGCCAGGCTTGTATAAAAGCATGTCCGGTAAACATCGACCCCCTTGCGATCATACTCGATTTAAGACGCTACGCTATCATGGAAGAGTCTAAAGCATCGCCGAGTATCAACAACATGCTTAGTAACATTGAGAACAACGCTGCACCCTGGAAATACTCGCCGGCCGACCGGTTTAACTGGGCAAAAAATATTTAGTAATGAACAACGAATCAGACAACACCACTACCCACCAAACCTTACAAGTGCCTACCATGTCGGAGATGGCCGCAAAGGGCGAGCAACCCGAAATACTTTTTTGGGTGGGATGCGCCGGAAGCTTTGATGAAAGAGCCCAGAGAATTACACGTGCAATTTGTAAGATATTGCAGCACGTCGGGATTAAATATGCTGTGCTGGGCACTGAGGAGTCATGTACCGGAGATCCGGCTAAACGGGCAGGCAACGAGTTTCTTTTTCAGATGCAGGCTTTAACCAATATTGAAATTTTAAATGCCTATGATATTAAAAAGATTGTAACAGGATGCCCCCATTGCTTCAATATCATCAAGAATGAATACCCGGATTTGGGAGGAAGCTACGACGTGATCCACCACTCTCAGCTCATACAACAATTGATTGATGAAGGAAAACTCGTTTCCGCAGATGGAGAAGGCTTCAAAGGCAAGAAAATAACGTTTCACGATCCGTGTTATTTAGGAAGAGGGAACAAAATCTACGAAGCTCCGCGCAAAGCGCTTGAGGCACTGGATGCTGATCTGATAGAAATGAAACGCTGTAAAGCTAACGGATTGTGCTGCGGAGCGGGCGGAGCCCAATTGTTTAAAGAACCAGAACCAGGCACAAAAGACATTAACGTAGAAAGAATTGAAGAGGTAATAAGTCATCAGGCCAGCGTGGTAGCGTCTGCGTGCCCTTTCTGCATGATAATGCTACGCGATGGCGTAAAGCATTTTAATAAAGAGACTGAAATTGAAGTGTTAGATATTGCCGAAATTACACTGAAAGCGAATAACCTGTAAGCCTAACTTTTGATGCTGCGGTTATATACGAACTTAATGAAACCGGGCATTAATCTGATAAATTCGCGTGCAAATAGTTTGAAATTTGTCATTATAGGTGTTCGTGTGTCGAGCAAATATATGTTCAATATTTCAATATTGCAACATATTTGTTAGAGCGTTTGCAAAAAAATCAGTGTTTAAACATTAATAAAGCATTGCGCAGGCTATCTAGCTTTTGTGTCTCCATGCCTAAAACCGGAAGCTTAAATACGGTAGACATCGAATCGATATTTCCATGAGGGTCGTTATAGGTCTGTACAATAATGTCATCTTCCCGGGTTGTAAAGATAATTTCGCCAGAATCGGAACTCCCCTTAAAGCTAATATCTTTCAGACGGGAAATATTAAAAGAAAAATATTCTTGTTTCCCGGAAGGGAATATTTTTTTCAAACGAAAAAACCCTTCAGGACTTACAGACAGATCCCATTTTTTCAAACTGGTTTCCGAAAACTGATTATAAGATTGTAACAGGCATCGCTGAATCCATTCCCAGGATTCTTCATATTTAGAAAAGCGCCAACTGCTCAGAGTCAAAGCCATACTTACGCAAAGAATAGTAAGATACCATACGTTTTTACATCTGACAAACATAATATGCGGGCGCGTAAGCACTTGCGAATTTAATAATTTGTAAATTTGAATTATGGAAATTTCTAAAAGATCCAGAGTTTGGATTTATCAGTCAAACCGTCCTTTTTCTTCCCAGGAAGAACAGCATATCAACGAAAAGCTCGGCGCTTTCTTATCCCAATGGGAAGCCCACGGAAACAAACTTACAGCTAAAGCCACCATATATTATAACCGCTTTATTGTACTGATGGTGGACGAAGAATTGGCCGGAGCAACGGGATGTTCGATAGATAAATCAGTGAATCTGATGAAACAACTTGAACAGGAATTGAACATCAGTCTTTTTGACCGCTTCAACATCGCCTACCGGGATGCTTCCGGCGTCGCTTCCTGCGATCGCGGAGAGTTTGAAAAATTGATTACCGAAGGAAAAGTAACGAAGGGCACTATTGTGTTTAATAACCTGGTTCAGACGGTAGACGAGTTCGAACAGCATTGGGAAGTTCCTTTTAAGCTTAGCTGGCATGAAAAACTGTTCGGAAGTTTGATCCCTGCCTAAGCAAAGCACTATTCGAATTTCAAATTTCTGATTCTCCGCATATTCCTCAAAATTAAATATTGTTTCTTGTAAATATAGGGGGTTGGTTTTGCCGGTGTCCAGCGACGGGGGTTGGGTAATACGGCAATTAACAAGGCAGCTTGCCTCTTACTTAATTGGGTGGCAGGTTTTCGGTAATAAAACCGGGTTGCTGCTTCTGCTCCATAAATCCCGTCGCCCATTTCTATCACGTTGAGGTATACTTCCAATATTCGCTTTTTACTCCAGAATATTTCAATCAAGACGGTAAAGTAGGCTTCAAACCCCTTCCTGACCCACGAACGGCCGGGCCATAAAAACACATTCTTGGCTGTTTGCTGACTGATAGTACTACCACCTTGCATGGGCTTCCCAGACTGATTTTTTTCGTAGGCTTTTTGTATGGATTTTGTATCGAAGCCCCAATGATGAAGAAAATTAGCGTCTTCTCCGGCCATAGCGGCATATTTGAGGTTGGTAGAAAGTTCGTCGAAGTTAAGCCATTCTTTGTCAATCTTCCAGTCTTTTCCATCTGCTTTGCGTTCAAAACCCCGCTGTATCATTAACCAGGTTACCGGCGGATCTACGAAACGATATATGATAACCCATAAAACAGATATTACAAAGAACCAGAGCATCACCTTTTTGGCGATACCTAAAATCCTTCTAAATGAAAATGCAGACTTGGTACTTCTCTTTCGTGGCATAAGTTAAAAATAAAAAAGGCGCCCGATTAGAGCGCCTTTTTTGATTTAGTGTTGTCAAAAGAACAAGTCTTTCAACAAACTAAAGATATGTTATTCGGCTACTACTTCAAAAGGAACCTGAACTTTAACTTCTTTATGTAAGTTAAGGTTTGCGATATACTCGCCAACAAATTTAGGTTCTGTTTCGAAAGTAATTCTTCTGCGGTCAACCTCAAAGCCTTCTTTCTTCAAGGCGTCAGCTACCTGGATAGTGTTTACAGCACCGAAGATCTTGCCGCTTTCGCCAGCTTTTGCACCTACAGTTAACTTAACGCCTTCCAGTCTTGCAGCAATAGCAAGAGCATCATTCTTAATTTTATCTTGTTTGAATTGTGCCTGCTTAAGATTTTCTGCTAAAACTTTCTTAGCAGATGAAGTAGCTAAAACACCATAACCTTTTGGAATAAGGAAGTTACGACCGTATCCCGGTTTTACCGTTACTACATCGTCTTTCTCACCAAGGTTTTTAATATCTTGTTTTAAAATAATTTCCATTTCGCTTACCTCCCTATTTTAATGAATCTGTTACATAAGGTAATATACCAATATGACGGGCGCGCTTAACAGCCTGAGCTACTTTACGCTGAAACTTAAGAGAAGTTCCTGTAAGACGACGAGGTAAAACTTTACCCTGATCGTTAATAAACTTCAGAAGGAAGTTAGCGTCTTTGTAGTCGATGTATTTGATTCCGTTCTTTTTGAAACGGCAATACTTTTTACGGTTATCCTCTACTTTAGGGGCAGTAACGTACTTAATTTGATCTCTTGCCATTATCCTGCTACCTCCTCAGTTTGTTGTTTCTTCTGGTTGAAAGCTCCGCTACGTTTTTTCTCACTGTAAGCAATAGCATGCTTATCAAGAGCAACGGTTAAGAAACGCATGATACGCTCATCACGTCTGTATTCAATCTCCAGTTTGTTAATTAGTTCACCCGGAGCCTTAAATTCAGTTAGGTGATAGTATCCGGTCGTTTTCTTTTGGATCGGATACGCTAGTTTCTTCAAACCCCAATTATCTTCATTGATAATTTCGGCTCCGTTATCAGTTAAAATACCACGAAATTTGGCAATTGCCTCTTTCGTAGCTTCTTCAGACAACAACGGGGTAAGAACGATTAGTGTTTCGTACTGTTGCATTTGTAGTTTTTGTTAATTATTTACCCTTTTTAAGGGGAGGCAAATGTAGCAATAAAATTCTTTACAACAAAGCGTTTTTTGGAAAAGCAGATACATGTAAATGAGGCACTTGGTACGGGCGGGTGCTATATTAAACCGCGCCTTCTTTTTAATTCAAACAGACTAAAAATACAAAAGCGTCGTGCGACGCTTTGTAAACCTAACCTTAAACAAACTATAATATAAAACCTCTAATAACCAGATATATACTTTTACCGGGTTCTTAATCAAAAGGTTACAGGAGAAAATTAAAATTTCGTGTTAATAGTTTAAGACGATGCTAATGAAAATCTCAAATCTCCTGTCCCGATTCTGATTTCTTCTTATTATTTTAGAGGCGATGGATAATTTTATTGTGTCGGCGAGAAAGTACAGGCCAGCAACGTTCGAAAGCGTTGTAGGTCAGCAACATATCACTAATACCCTGAAAAACGCCATCAAAAACAATCAGCTGGCTCAGGCTTTTTTATTCTGCGGACCGCGGGGTGTAGGAAAAACAACCTGCGCCAGAATCCTTGCTAAAACAATCAACTGTCAAAATTTATCACCTCAGGTTGAAGCATGCGGCGAATGCGAATCGTGCCGGTCTTTCCTCAATGGCAACTCGTTTAGTATTCACGAGCTTGATGCGGCTTCTAATAACTCTGTAGATGATATCCGCAGTTTAATTGAACAGGTTAGAATACCTCCCCAAACCGGAAAATACAAGATCTATATTATAGATGAGGTTCATATGCTTTCACAGGCGGCATTTAACGCCTTTTTGAAAACACTGGAAGAACCTCCGTCCTACGCCATTTTCATCCTGGCAACAACGGAAAAGCATAAAATACTACCTACAATTCTTTCGCGATGCCAAATTTTCGACTTCAACCGCATACGCGTTGAGGATATGGCCAGCCATCTTGCGGCGATAGCGAAAAAAGAAAGTGTTGAATACGACAATGATGGCTTGCACCTGATTGCCCAGAAGGCTGACGGCGGTCTTAGGGACGCATTATCGATGTTTGATCAGATTGTAAGTTTCTCTAATCGGAATGTAAGTTACAAAGCCGTAATCGACAACCTAAACATTCTTGATTACGATTACTACTTCAATGTAACCGACAATCTGCTGAAAGAAGACATAGCCAATACCCTTTTGCTTTTTGACGAAATCCTTTCCAACGGCTTCGATGGTAACAATTTTATAATCGGGCTTGCTTCGCATTTCAGAAATCTACTGGTGGGTAAAGACGCTTCGACATTAAAATTATTAGAAGTAAGCGAAGGAATCAGACAAAAATACCTCGAGCAATCAAAGGCCGCGTCGCCCTCCTTTCTGCTTTCAGCTCTAAATATTGCGAATCAGTGCGATCTCAACTATAAAAACAGCAAGAATCAACGCTTGCAGGTCGAGCTCTCGCTTATCAAGATATGCCATATCCCCTCAGCCTTAAACCTCTCTGCTTCCGCAGAGACATTAAAAAAAAAACCTGATTCCGCAGTAGAAGGCCTAGCAAAAGCACCCCAACAGGAGACCGAAACAGCTGTAAATCAGCCCATAAAAGATTATCCAACAGCTAATATCCCTCCGCGTGTGATGTCGGAGCCGAAAGCAGAGGCACCAAAGCCAGAAACACCAAAGCCGGCTGTTGCGCCTGCGGAGAAACCCAAAATATCTGTACAGTCTTTAAAATCGGTGCCTTCAATCATTCCGAACCTTAACGACTTAAGTGGAAACTCAGATAAAGCAGAAGAAGATACTCCAAAATATGTTTCAGGTGAAAGCCGGGTTCCTTTTAGTTCCGAAACATTTCTGGGGGTATGGAACAATTATGCTGCTCAAATAAAAAAAGCCGGTAAGATAAATCTCTTTACTATCATGACTGCCAATCCGCCTACCCTTTTAGACGATTTCAAGATCGAACTGGTTATTGATAACCGGATTCAGGAAGAACTACTAATGCTGGAGAAGATCGACCTGCTAAATCACTTGCGGTTAACCCTTGAGAATTTCGGAATAGATATAATAACCCGCCAGGCAGAGCAGAACGAGAAGAAAAAGCTCTACACCTCGCACGAAAAATATCAGCATATGGTAGCCAAAAATCCTAAGTTGGAAGAGTTCAGGAGAAAATTCAACCTGGATGTTAATTAAGGGATGCGGGCCAGCTACGTCGGTATTATCCGTATCAGGGCAAGAGGAATGGCGGAGCTAGTGAACTAACTCCGCCATTTTTTTACTTCAAGTATTCGTTATCTCGCTTATCCAGATCGTTTTTTGGATAGCCTTCCTCATCCAGATCATCGCGTTCATCTTCAGGGGTCATAGCCAACTCCTCATCCAGCGGATCAAGCTGCACTATTTTACCGCTATCTATATGCATTCCATATTCACCCGTTTCCGGGATTTCAGCCGCGGCATCGTTTGCGCGGTGGTACTCATCGTTCGCCGTAATATTTGCCTCATCAAAGTCCGAATCAAAGTCACTACCGCTCTTCACTGAAGTGATGTAGGGATCTGGATGATCGTAATCTTCATCCTCACTTTTTACGTCAATTTCAAAGCTATCCTTATCCGGATCATAAGAAAGGTCGTCTTTACTTACCTCGGCGCCAAGCTCTCTCTTTATATCTTCGTCTCTATCCAGATTCTCGTCATTAAAACCTGGGTAAAATTTATCTTTAGGGTCTGTCATTGGTCTGTGTTTTTAATATAAAAGGAACATAGAAGGCAAATGTTTGTTAATCTTAGCATTTCAATGTGCAAACCGTTCTTTATTCAAAATTTATATCTTTGCGCCTTCACAAATTAATTACTCAATAAAATATTATAAGATGTCTATACAAAAAATCAAAGTAGCTAATCCTGTGGTCGAGCTGGATGGTGATGAAATGACCCGTATCATTTGGAAATTCATTAAAGACAAGCTGATTCTACCGTACCTTGAACTTGATATTAAATACTATGATTTAGGGATTGAGTACCGCGACGAAACAAACGACCAAGTTACTATTGATGCTGCAAATGCCATAAAACAATACGGTGTTGGTATCAAATGCGCCACTATCACACCTGATGAAGCCCGTGTAGAGGAGTTTGGATTGAAACAGATGTGGAAATCGCCGAACGGAACTATCCGTAATATTTTGGATGGTACTGTGTTTCGTGAGCCAATTGTAATGAATAATGTACCCCGTTTGGTGCCAAACTGGACTGCTCCTATCTGTATTGGCCGTCATGCTTTTGGTGATCAGTATCGGGCTACCGACTTCGTAACCAAAGGGAAAGGTAAACTGACTATAAAATTCACTCCTGAAGATGGTGGTGAAGAGCAATCTTTTGAAGTTTTCAACTTTAAAGGAGATGGTGTGGCGTTAGCGATGTACAATACTGATGAATCTATCATCGGATTTGCACGCGCTTGCTTTAACCAGGCTTTAATGAAACAATGGCCTTTATACCTGTCTACCAAAAATACAATCCTTAAAAAATACGACGGACGTTTTAAAGATATCTTCGAAGATATCTATCAAAAAGAATTCAAAGCACAATTTGACAAGCTCGGACTTATATACGAGCACCGTCTGATTGACGACATGGTGGCATCTGCATTAAAATGGAATGGAAACTTTGTTTGGGCTTGTAAAAACTACGATGGCGACGTTCAGTCTGACACCGTTGCTCAGGGATTTGGTTCCTTAGGATTGATGACTTCTACGCTGGTTACTCCAGACGGTAAAACCATGGAAGCTGAGGCAGCACACGGTACGGTAACTCGTCACTATAGAGAGCATCAGAAAGGCCGTCCAACTTCTACAAACCCGATCGCTTCAATTTTTGCGTGGACCAGAGGTTTAGAATTCCGTGGTAAGTTAGACAACAACCAGGAATTGATTGATTTCTGCAACAAGCTCGAGCAGGTTTGTATTGAAACAGTTGAAAGTGGCAAAATGACCAAAGACCTTGCTATTACAATCAAACCGAAAGTGGAACATGGCACGGATTACTTATATACAGAAGAGTTTCTTGAAGCTATTGATCAGAACTTAAAAGTTAAGCTGGGAGCGTAACACACCCTGCAATAATTCTAAAAGGCCCCGGTTCATGGGGCTTTTTTGTTCCCTGGCCTTCCGTTTTCAAAAAATCGGGGGCGTCCTGCAACATTTCCTTAACAATTTCATCTTAAGAAAACACTGTCATCTCTCGACAGCAATTTTCGCATCATCACATACCTTTGAAGCGCCTTAAATGGGTGCTATCAAAACTATAGGATGGTTTAGTTGGTTTGGTAAGGCTCTGCATTTATGCAGGGCTTTTTTAAAGAGCGCTTACGCACTTACTTCCGACTGAATGATATTTGAAGATTCCAGATATTCCTCGCAGTTGAATATGGATAAACGCGAATTAAGAATTTCTATTTGCCTGGCCTCTGTACTGTAATAAAACTGATTATTGCCGGGGAAACTTTCGTTATGTCCTCTCCTAATCTCATCATTCAGTTCTTCGATCGATTTATAGCGCTTAAAAAAACGCTTGTTTCCGTGACGTTTAAATAATATATACATAGCAGACGTTTTAGATAGATACTTCATTAACATCAAAAAACCATAATGGATGAAGTATTTTCACAAACAGGTATTTGTCTCTTAATCTGTGGTTTATACTTGTTGTTTTTATTCACTCATAATTGCCAACGATCTGGCTTGACAATTGTTTAACAAAGAAACATCAGTATGCATATCGAACTAGCGCCAAAATATGGCCCAGGATTAAATACTATAATCAGCCGCTTAGGGCTCGAGGCGCATTTAATAAACTCGTTTAATGCCAGCGGCGAAACCGTGACCTTGTCGGCAACCAAAGAAGACCTGGAGAGAATCCTTGAAGCAACAGAAAAAGACTTCGAGCCGCTCGCTGATGTCGCGGACCATGATTATCCACCGGTTACTTTAGAAGGCCTGAAAGCTATTTTAAAAGATCAGCTGGCTGATCGGGCATAGAACTTTAGTGTTTTGTTCAGCACACCAGGAACAAAAACCCGGTTAAACAAATTGTATTTGATTGTTTTAACACAATCTCATATAAATATTTATTTTTGGACTTTGTAAAAAACTATGATCATAATAGCTGACGGAGGTTCTACTAAAACTAACTGGTGCCTTTTAAATGACGAGGGTAAAAAGATATACTTT
This sequence comes from Paradesertivirga mongoliensis, assembly GCF_024436395.1. GTDB lineage: Bacteria > Bacteroidota > Bacteroidia > Sphingobacteriales > Sphingobacteriaceae > Paradesertivirga > Paradesertivirga mongoliensis. The sequence continues at coordinate 78,782 of NZ_JAFMZO010000005.1, forward strand.
AATACCGAAGGATATAACCCCTATTTTGTGGATGGCGACTACGTTATTGAATCACTAAAAAAGAATCTTCCCGAAGATCTGGAGTTCGATAAAATTACTGAAGTAAACTTTTATGGCGCCGGTGTGCACAATGAAGAGAAGGCTCAGGAGCTAAAAGACGCTTTCAAGGTAGTGTTCCATAGCAGCAAAATATTTGTAGGTCACGATCTGCTGGCTGCGGCCCGTGCACTGCTGGGCAAATCAGTTGGCTTCGCGGCCATTCTTGGCACAGGCACCAACACCTGCATTTACGATGGCGAGGACATTAGTCATCAGATTGATTCGGGCGCCTATATTTTGGGAGATGAAGGCAGTGGCTGTTATATCGGCAAAAAAGTGATTATCGACTATCTGAGAGGGTATATGCCAGAGGCCGTGCGCGAGAGTTTCTGGGAAACCTATAAACTCACACCGGATGATATACTAGAAAATGTTTATTCTAAGCCTCTGGCCAACCGCTTTTGTGCTCAATTCAGCAAATTTGTTTATGATACAACAGTAAACATCGAGTACACGCGCAACCTGGTGAAGAGCTCGTTTAACGATTTTTTCAAAAATCTTGTAAGCCATTATCCAGACTATCAAAAATATGAGCTTAACTGCATTGGGTCTGTGGCATACAATTTCAGAAATGTACTGGAAGAAGTTGCAACTGAATATGGAATGAAACTTGGGAAGCTTATTCGCTCACCTATAGACGACCTGGTAAAGTTTCACATGGAAAATCCGGCTAAGGCAGAGTAAAAAACCATTACAATCAGGTATTCTTAAAAAAGGCTTGCTATCCCGTCGGATGGCAAGCCTTTTTTATAAGACAGTTCTCATGCTTAGAGCGATGAAATCTTTTTCTAATCTTCTTTCATGAAAGAGAGCTCCTTCTGAAATAGTTTAGCATATTTTCGACGGTCAAATTTATATAAGGTGGCTGCTCTGTAGGATACTCCCCTTTGTTTTTCCCCCAGCTCCTTTAAAATGCCGTAATTCAGCATTTTCTTTCTAAAGTTTCGCTTGTCCAGCTTTTTATTCAGGATCGACTCGTATACATGCTGCAGCTGGGTAAGTGTAAATTTCTCTGGCAATAACTCAAAAGCGATCGGCTGATAACTTATCTTACGCCTGATTTTTTGAAGGCTTTTTTCAAAGATAGCTGTGTGGTCGAAAGCAAGGGTTGGGAGATCGGATACAGGGTGCCAAAAGGCTTTTTTTGCATAGTTTGTAACAGGCTTTAGTTCCTTATGTCCCGTAAGCCTGATCATTGCATAATACCCAACGGTAATAACCCGTCCATCGGGATGCCGGTTCACTTCCCCAAAAGTATAAAGCTGTTCCATATAGATATCCCGCAGTCCGGTAAGCTCATACAAAATGCGCTCGGCCGCTACATCAATGCCTTCATTGTGTTCGACAAATAACCCGGGAAGAGCCCACCAATCTTTATACGGCTCCTCATTCCTTTCGATTAAAAGAATTTTAAGTTCACCTTCCTGAAAACCGAAGATGACACAATCTATTGTAAATACCGATTCGAATAAAGGTAATCCGGGCTGCAAAATACTTGGTTTATGATTTAAATATAATCCTTTACGCAAAGGTGGAAAAAATAATTGCAATAATCATACTTAGTGTAGAAAATACACCCTATATTCGTAAAAAATTTTATCACTTGAGTGTTATTAATAAAATAGGAGTTTTTACATCGGGGGGCGATGCTCCCGGTATGAATGCCTGTATACGCGCAGTAGTAAGAACAGGATTGTATTTAGGTAAACAAATGGTAGGTATCCACCAGGGTTACCAGGGGATGATCGATAAAAAGTTCAGTAATATGGACTCGAAGTCGGTCGCTCACATCATCCAGCAAGGCGGTACAATCTTAAAAACAGCGCGCTGCATGGAGTTCAGGACTCCGGAAGGCAGGGCGCTCGCCTATAAAAACTTAAAAGAAGAAGGAATTGACGCCCTGGTAGCTATAGGAGGCGACGGTACATTTACGGGCGCCGAGCTTTTATCCCGGGAATATGATATGCCGGTAATGTGTGTTCCGGGCACCATTGATAATGATTTGTATGGAACAGACTTTACTTTGGGCTATGATACTGCAACCAATACAGTAATTGAAGCAATCGACAAAATAAGAGATACTGCTGCCTCGCACGACCGCTTGTTCTTTGTTGAAGTAATGGGGCGCGACTCGGGCTGCATTGCTCTTCGTGCAGGAGTTGCCGCCGGAGCTGAAGCTATCTTGCTTCCCGAAAAAGAGACAGGCATTGATGACCTGATTGAAAAACTGGAAGCAGGCGCCGACCAGCATAAGACATCTAGTATCGTTATCATTGCAGAAGGCGAGAAGAATGGCGGAGCCTATAATGTTGCAAAGCACGTTAAAGAAAAGTTCAACTTTTACGATATTAAGGTTACCATTTTGGGCCACCTTCAGCGAGGCGGAACGCCAAGCAGCTTCGACAGGATTTTAGCCAGCCGTATGGGCTATGCAGCTGTAAATGCTCTGATAGCGGGCGAAACCAGAAAGATGGTGGGATTACAAGGAAATGCCATGCATCTAACTGAACTCACTGAGGCAATTAACAATCATTCCTTCAAACTGGAAGATGATTTAATGGAAATGTCGTATATCTTATCCCTTTAATGATAGCAGTTGTTTACAGTGGATCCAGATTTGCAGATTGGAAACTTTCTGATAAAGGAGAAATTGTTTCTAACTTTAAAACATCCGGGATAAACCCATTCTTCAATGATGAAAAATCTATCACTCATCTGCTAAATAAAACCAATGAGTTGATTTATCATGCTGAAGAAATAAAACGCATATATTTCTATGGAGCAGGGGCGTTCTCAAAAAGCCGGCAGAAAATCATAGAAAACGCATTCACCAATTTCTTCAGGTTCAGCAAAGTTGTTGTAGAGCACGACTTAACCGCTGCAGCTATTGCCACCTGCCGTGATAAGCCGGCAATAGTGGGCATTTTGGGCAGCGGATCAAACGCTGCTTACTTTAATGGAAAAAAAATAAAGGAGAATAATTTCGGACTTGGTTTCGTTTTAGGAGATGAAGGCTCGGCAAACTGGATGGGCAAAATATTATTGCGAGATTATTTAATCGGTGATCTTCCGAAAAAATTCCAGCAAAGCTTTACCGGCAAATACTCTCTCGACAGAAAACAAATCCTTGATAAAGTTTATAAACAACCTTATCCTGTACTCTTCCTGAGCTCTTTTGCGGATTATTTATTAGATCATAAAAAAGAAGAGTACGTAAAAAAGCTGGTTACCTGCGGGTTTGAAAAATATTTCGAGACATATATTATCCCTCTTTCCAAGCAATATCCAAACGTACCGCTGCATATGGCAGGCACAGTTGCCTCTGGTTTTCAGGACTGGCTCGAAGAAGTTGCAGGGAAATACGGATTACAGGTAAACTCGGTAGTAAAAGAGCCTATATATAATATATTGGATTATTACTCGAATAAAAATTAAATCATAGAAAAAACCAAAGCTCTGCCGTAAATTTGCAGCCGGTTTGGAGATTATTAGAAACATAAATAAATAAAAGATGAAAATTGGAATCAACGGTTTCGGCCGCATTGGCCGCTTAGCTTTTAGAGCAGCTTCACTACGTAACGATATAGAGGTTGTTGGAATCAATGACCTTGTTGAGCCGGATTATATGGCTTATATGTTAAGATACGATTCTACTCATGGAAAATTTGAGGGAACTATCGAAGTAAAAGACGGCAACCTGGTTGTAAACGGAAAAACCATTCGTGTAACTGCTGAAAAAGATCCGGCTAACCTTAAATGGGATGAAGTTGGTGCTGAAGTAGTAATCGAGTCGACTGGTTTGTTTTTAACTCAGGATACTGCAGGAAAACACATTCAGGCAGGAGCAAAAAAGGTAGTTATGTCTGCTCCAGCGAAAGATGACACTCCAACATTTGTAATGGGTGTTAATCACAAAGAATTAAAAGCAGATCAGCATATCGTATCTAATGCATCATGTACTACCAACTGCTTAGCGCCAATTGCTAAGGTTTTAAATGATAAATTTGGTATTGTTGAAGGCTTAATGAGCACCATTCATGCGGTTACAGCCACTCAGAAAACAGTTGACGGACCTTCGGCAAAAGACTGGAGAGGTGGACGTGGTGCTTACCAAAATATTATCCCTTCTTCTACCGGAGCTGCTAAAGCCGTTGCATTGGTTATTCCTGCATTAAAAGGAAAACTAACTGGTATGGCATTCCGTGTACCGGTTGCCGACGTATCCGTGGTTGATTTAACAGTAAAACTGGAAAAATCTGCAACATACGACGCCATTAAAGCTGCTATGAGAGAAGCCTCTGAAGGTGAATTAAAAGGCATTTTAGGTTATACCGAAGATGAGGTTGTTTCTTCAGATTTTATCGGTGAAACCCAAACCTCAGTATTTGATGCTAAAGCAGGGATCGCATTGAACGACAACTTCGTTAAAGTGGTTTCATGGTATGATAACGAGTGGGGATATTCTAACAAGATAATCGACCTTGTTCAACTTATCGGAACATTAAAATAAGCTATATATAATCAAGCGAAAAGGCCCTGATATTTACTTTCAGGGCCTTTTTAATTAACATTGGCTGAGTCTCTGATTAAATGGGGAGCTATTGCCATCCTCCATATCTCATATCCCCTCATATTGAGGTGCAACTGGTCTGCTCTATATAATTCTGGCCGCAACCTGCCCTCCTTTGTTAAAAGCAAAGAAAAAACATCAACGAATGTAGTATTGGGCTGTGTCTTAAGATACTCTCTAATCAGGTGATTGCATTGGCGTATTAATGGAATATACCGCCTCCGCGCGATACTGGGCTTAATTGAGAGGTACACAATAGGCTCATTGGGCAACCTGCTTCGAATAGTTGCAAGCAGGGTTTTAAATCTGCCAAGAAGCATTTGTGCCGTTACCGTATCTGCCGGCAGATCATTTTCGCCGCAATAGATAACTACCTGCCTGGGACTATACGGAAAAATAACATCATCAGCATAACGGTTCAAATCAACCAGCGTAGCTCCGCCAAATCCCCGGTTAATAGCATGATACTCTTGAAAGACTGCCTCGAGATCGGTCCACAACCTGAAGGAGGAGCTGCCGGCGAATAAGACTCCGTTTCGGGCCGGGAAACTTTTGCTGTCCGCTTCCTTAAAGTTTTGAATTTCCTCCCAAAACGGCGGATGCCTTGACGCACTCTCGTGGCAGTCGGCTATAGTCACCAGCAAGAGAAAAGGAAATACCAACGAGCTAAGAAACTTCATTGCATTGATGGCTTAACAGGATATGAAATATAGAGGATAAGGAGTAATGGCTATTACAAACACTTAACATTCCGGCTATTAGAATTCGAACCGGCTCAATACTCATCACAAATCGCATTCTACCAAAATTTGGCCGTGCGATTAAATCTCTTCAATATTAAACCAGTGAGCGGAGGCAAATTAAGAATCGCAGATTGGGGCTTGCCCTGCCAATGCACGGGCTCCGAAGAAAAATCTTTTTGCAGGTCGAATCCGCTTCCGTAATACTGCTTTTCATCGGAATTAAAAATCACCTGCCAGTCGCCATGATGAGGTAAGCCAATACGATAATTCGGCCGGGGCACCGGGGTCATATTTAATACGATCACCAGTTTATTATCTGCCTGATTACCCTTACGACAATAAACCAACACCGACTGTTCAGAATCATTTACCTCAATCCATTCAAAACCATCCCATTCAAAGCTTTTCTCAAAAAGTGCAGACTCGCTTCGATAAAGATGATTTAAGCCCTTAACTGCTTCTTTCATCCCTTTATGAGGAGCGAAGTCAAGCAAATGCCAGTCGAGAGAGTTGTTCATATTCCATTCAGAAGTCTGGCCGAACTCGTCGCCCATAAAGAGCAATTTAGCGCCGGGATGAGTAAACATATAAGTATACATCAAACGGAGGTTCGCAAAACGCTGCCATTCGTCGCCTGGCATCTTATAGATCATGGATTTCTTGCCGTGAACCACTTCATCATGAGAAAGCGGAAGCATGAAATTCTCAGTAAAAGCGTAAACCGTACTAAAGGTTATCTGGCTGTGATGATATTTGCGGTGAACCGGATTTTGTTCGAAATATTTTATCGTATCGTTCATCCAGCCCATCATCCATTTCATCCCAAAACCCAAGCCTCCGGTGAAAACTGGTCTGCTTACACCCGGAAATGCGGTTGATTCTTCGGCTATAGTTTGAACGTCGGGAAAAGCAGCATAAACTGCCACATTAAACTCTTTTAAGAAACTTATTGCTTCTAGATTTTCACGGCCTCCGAACTTATTTGGAATCCATTCGCCTGCTTTACGCGAATAATCGCGATACAGCATGGATGCTACAGCATCAACACGTAAGCCGTCTACATGGAAACGATCGAGCCAAAAGATGGCATTGCTTATGAGGAAAGAGCGAACTTCGTTGCGCCCGTAATTAAAGATATATGACTTCCAATCCGGATGGAACCCTTCCCGTTCATCAGCATGCTCATAAAGATGGGTACCATCAAATTTATACAAGCTATGTATGTCTCCCGGAAAATGCGAAGGTACCCAGTCCAAAATAACACCAATATCGTTTTTATGCAGTTCTTCGATCAGGAACATCAAGTCCTGAGGTGTACCGTATCTCGATGAAGCGGCAAAATAGCCCGACACCTGATATCCCCACGAGGGATAGAACGGGTGTTCCATTATCGGCATAAACTCTACATGCGTAAAGCCCATTTCTTTGATATATGGAATCAGTCGTTCTGCTATCAATCGATATCCTAAAAACGTTTCAGGATTCTCGGGGCTGCGCATCCAGGATCCCAGATGCATTTCGTATACAGAATACGGGCTGGTAAGGGCATTGTTTTCGTGCCGGTTCTCCATCCAATCGGTATCTGTCCATTCGTACCAGGTATCCCAGACTATAGAAGCGGTACGGGGAGGTTCTTCCCAACGCAATGCATAAGGATCGGATTTTTCCAGCTCCTCTCCCTGATGAGAGCGGATAAAAAACTTGTAAACTTCTCCGTTACCGATATCAGGAATAAAACCCTCCCAGATTCCTGAGCTATCCCAGCGGACAAACAAAGCATGTGCCTGGCGGTTCCAGCCATTGAAATTACCGATTACGGAAACAAAGGATGCATTTGGCGCCCAGACAGCAAAATAAGTACCCGTCCGGCCCTCATTCTCTATTACATGCGAACCCAGTTTTTCATATAGCTTGTAGTGCTTTCCAGATCTGAATAAGTGGATATCAAAATCGGTTAGCCTCGAAAATGCAACTACTGCGTTTTCTATAGGCTTATTATTAATCGCCTGGCTTTCCGGGCCGGCATTTACAGGCGATGTTTTTTTAACCGACCTTGTTACCTTCTTTTTCTCCATTATCTCAGAACCTGAATCTCTTTAAAGTTTTTATTGGCTTTTACTACAACACGTTTAAGCTCATCAAAGTTTAAACTTTGCTGTTGTTCTTTACCATCAATTATCAGTTTTGACGGCTGGAAAGGTAAACCTATTAATTTTAATTCATAAGTTTCATATCGCGGAGTATACAAGCCTTCAGAACTTTGCCTGATGATACATGAGCCCGCATCGCCTTTAACTACAAACTTCTTTTCTGTATAAATATCCTGTTCATACGCGAAGGTATCCCCATGATCTTCATAGTAAAAGGAATTGACTTCGTAATCTGAATAATATATTTGAAACTTGATTTCTTCCAGGTCTATTTCCCCAACATACTGCATCAGGGGCCATTCCGGAATTACAGAACCTGCCTTTACGAAAATCGGCATACTGTCCAAAGGGGTAAGCACATCGTGTTCACGTCCACCTTCCATCGGCTCATGCGACCAGTAATCAAACCACCTTCCTTTCGGCAAATAAACCATCTTGGATGTTTGCCCCGGCTCGAATACAGGCGAGATAAGAATTTTATCTCCGAAAGTAAATTCATCTTCGCGGTTTCGGTTTAACGGAACGTCTTGCTCCAACATCACCATCGGCCGAAGAATAGGGAAGCCATATTTATGATGTTCCCAATAGGCCGAATAGATATAAGGCATGAGGCGGTACCGAAGTTCGATAAACTTACGGTTGATATCCTCGTACTCTTTTCCAAAGCTCCAGGGCTCGCGCTCACGGGTATCACCTGCCGAATGCGCACGCATAAAGGGCGAAAACACACCCAACTGGATCCAGCGGGTAAATAATTCTCCGTCCGGCTCACCGGTAAAGCCGCCAATGTCCGTTCCGCACATTGAAATCCCCGAAACAGATAACCGCTGACACTGTATGGAGGCGAGCTTCAGGTGATCCCAGGAAGCCAGATTATCACCAGTCCAGACCGACGAATAGCGCTGAACGCCCGAGTATCCGGATCGGGTAATCGTAAACGGACGCTTATTTTTAAAAAGTTTCTTTAACCCATCATAGGTCGCCCGAACCATTTGCATTCCGTACACATTATGTGCCTTGCGGTGCGAGCCGCGATGACCGTCGTATTGATGTCTTACGTCATTTGGAAATGAACCTGAACCAAACACTGCAGGTTCGTTCATGTCGTTCCAAACACCGGCTACTCCATCGTCAACAAGTCCCTTGAATAAGGTACCCCACCATTCACGAACTTCCGGATTGGTATAATCTGGAAACTGGCAGCGGCCGGGCCAAACATGGCCTTCCATAAAGTAATCGTCACTTCTTCGACAGAAATACTTTTTCTCCTTACCTTCTTTGAATACCCAATAATTATCATCCACTTTTATTCCCGGATCGATAATCACCACCGTTCTGAATCCGTCATCCAGAAGCTCTTTAATCATCTTTTTAGGATCAGGGAAGTATTTTTTATTCCACGTAAAGCAGCGATATCCATCCATATAATCGATGTCAAGATATAATGCATCACAAGGAATTTTCCTATCGCGGAAGTTTTTAGCCAGCGACTTTAGTTTGCTTTCGGGATAATAGCTCCAGCGACACTGATGATAGCCAAGTGCCCATTGTGGCGGCATGGGATGCGTGCCGGTCAGGCTATGATAACGCTTAACCACGTCCATCATATGAGGGCCATGAATATAATAATACTGCAACTCGCCCCCATCTGCCCAAAATGAAGTTTTATCCGCGTCCTGATGAGCAAAATCGAAATGAGTTTTATACGAGTTATCAAAAAAGATCCCGTAGCTCACATCATCTTTGATTCCTATGTAAAAAGGTATCGCCCGGTACAAAGGATCCTGATCTCTGGCAAAAGAATACGTATCTGTAGCCCAATTTTGAAAACGCCGGCCTCTGATATTAAAAGAAGTTGGCTTATCGCCCAATCCGTAAAAAGATTCATCAGGACTGCAACGCTTGGTACAATACACATAATAGCCGCCAAAATCAACATTTTCTTCCCAATGCATGGTAGAAAAGTCGCTGTTAATTACCCGCTTGTTGTTATCTTCAAAAGAAATTAAAAAGTCTTTCTTATCGATCAGACAGGCTACGGTATTAGTTTCTACCCGGTAACTCTCTTCACTCTCTTTGAAAGAAAACACTGTTGCGCGCTGCTCAAGTTTAGGAACTGCGTAAGAAAACTCTTCTAAAAAAGTACCGTGAGGGGCAAGCCTGACTCTGATAATTTCGTCGCTAACCACTCTTATTTCAACGCTGGCACTGCCATCCGAAAAATAAAAACTATTATCCTGTTGTGTGTAACCTACAACGCTCTGAAGATAAACTTTTTCTATTGGCTTAAGGCCGATTATGGGGTTATTTACGTGTTGTACTCCCTCTTCTAATTGCTCTATACTAAACTCCGGCAACTCCGGAAAAGACTCTTTCTCTGTCATGCAATTCCAATAAAAACCTGCTGATAATCTATAGCATCGGTTGACCTTACCAGCTCTTTAAAATAATACTACCTCTTCTGAACGGCTATAGACGCTCTTAGTTTTTAAGGGAAGTAAATAAAAACCCTGCTTTGCAAAAGCATGTTAAATACAGCCTCTAAATATAAAAAAAACTGTCGAAACATCTTTGGATGTTATAAAATATCCATCATTATGAAGCTACATCTATTATTTGAATTAAACGACGGATTTAAGTATCATTATGCCTCCAAATGAATAAAACAAAGGCAATAATTAGTTTGCTGTTCAGCCTCGGCTTATTTTTCGTGCTGAACACGAAAATTGGCTCCGTTCCGCCTGTAGGAAAATTTCTCGACCCGTTTGCAGGTTTTTGGAAAAATGCCGAAAACCGCGAGATACGGGGCGGAGCACTTAAGCTTGCCGGGTTAAGGGACGAAGTGCAGATAGTATTCGATGAACATCAGGTAGCTCACATTTTCGCGACTAATGATCACGACCTTTATTTTGCCCAGGGATATATTACCGCTAGAGACCGCCTCTGGCAGCTCGACTTTCAAACGCGATTCGCAGCTGGACGGCTCTCGGAAGTTGTAGGAGAAAAGGCGCTCGAACTGGACAAATATCAGCGGCGACTGGGAATGTCGTATGGAGCCGAAAACATGGTAAAAGAATTGGAACGGCACCCCAGAATCAAGGCAATGGCAACAGCATATGCCGCAGGGATAAATGCATACATATCCGCACTCAGACCAGAGGACTATCCAATAGAGTTTAAAATTTTGGATTATTCGCCCGAGAAATGGACGATATTAAACACCGGGCTTTTGCTTAAATTGATGTCGGCTACCCTAGCAGGGGGGTCGGATGAGTTTTACATGAGCAATGTTTTGAACCGGTTTGGTGCTGAAGCTGTAAACGATCTGTTCCCTGATTATCCATTTAGAAATGAACCAATAATTCCCGCCGGAACAGACTGGAACTTTAAACCCCTTCAAACTGTTCCCTTGTCTATTGTTCCGGATGACAAAACAAGGATCCATACCCGGCAAAAAGAGGAGGGTACAGGAAGTAATAACTGGGCGATATCGGGTAGTAAAACTGCCAGTGGTTTTCCCTTATTGGCCAACGACCCACATCTTGACCTTACTCTTCCAGCCATCTGGCATCAAATTCAGCTGAATGCGCCGGGTATAAACGCATATGGAGTCAGTATCCCTGGTGCGCCTGGAATTGTTATAGGCTTCAACCAAAAGGTGGCCTGGGGTGTAACTAACGTTGGTGCAGATGTTTTGGATTGGTATCAAATCAAATTCAGGAGCAAGGAGCATAAAGCGTACCTGCATGACCGGCAGTGGAAACCTGTAAAATTGCGGCTGGAGAAGATCCGTATAAGAGGCGGTAAAACTGTTGTAGATACAGTTTTTTATACCCATCACGGCCCCGTGGTCTATCTTACCAGACCGAATTTTGCCAAGGCGAATAACATCCCGGAAGGCTATGCCTTACGCTGGGTTGCCCACGATCCTTCGGTGGATATTGCCACCTTCTATTACCTAAACCGTGCATCAAACTACACTGATTATCGTAAAGCACTAAGCTATTACATCGCTCCGGCTCAAAACTTCGTATTTGCAAGCAATGAAAACGATATCTCGATTACTCCGAATGGGTACTTTCCGCTAAAGAGCCCTGGACACGGCAAGTTTCTACTTGATGGCACTACCTCATCGACGGATTGGAAAGATAGGATCCCTTTCGAACATAATCCAACGGCAAAGAACCCATCCGGAGGATTTCTGAGTTCCGCTAATCAAAACCCAACAGACAGCTCCTATCCTTATTATCTGAATTGGGAATTTGCCGGTTACGAACGTGGAAACCGCATTAATACTCGTCTGGCTGCTATGAAAACAGCTACTGCTGACAGCCTTAGGACCCTTCAGAATGACAATTACAGCGTATTGGCAAAGAACGTTGTACCCACTATGCTTAACCTGGTAAACAAAGAAAAGCTTAACGCCACCGAACGGGAAGCTTTCAATATCATTGAAAAATGGAACTATCACTTTGATGCAACCGAAATCGGGGCGAGTATATTTGAAATCTGGCAGAAAGAGGCATATAACAAGGTTTGGGACGAGTTTAGCGATCCCAAACTACCCATGCGTCTTCCGAACCGGGATCGTACCGTACAGCTTCTTTTGAAAGAGCCTGAATCAGTGTGGTTCGACAACATTTCAACTTCTAAAAAAGAAAACCGGAACGATATTATCCATGATGCATTTAGGTTTAGTGTTGACAGCTTACAGCGAAAATTCGGGCTAATTGGAAAGAATTGGCAGTGGGGTATGGTAAAACACAGCCACGTACCGCATCTTGCCAAAATAGCTGGCTTTGGGTCGAGGATGATATTTAACGGTGGTTCTAAAACGTCGATAAACGCTTTAAATGAAAGCAACGGGCCGTCATGGAGAATGATTGTAGCCCTAGGAAAAATTCCAAGTGGATATGGTGTGTTTCCCGGAGGGCAGTCAGGCAATCCGGGCAGTTTTTATTATGATGATATGATTAACACCTGGGAAAGAGGCCAATTAAATGAGTTGCTGTTTTTAAATTCGCCAACAGACAGGGATAAGAGGATTAGAGCGCGGCTAACTCTCAAAAACAAACATTAACTACTCCATTCGAACACAAAACATGCTCGTCATACTGATCTTTTTTATTGCATTCATCTTGCAGCTTTTTTTACCCTGGTGGATCATTGGAATTGTGGCATTTGCCGTTTCAGCATGGCAGGCTAAGAGCGGCAAACAAGCTTTTGCGGGAGGTTTTACCGCCATTTTTCTATTGTGGTTAACACTGAGCCTGTGGAAAAGTCTTCCAAATGAACATATCCTGGCAAACCGGGTAGGACAAATGCTGATGTTACCCGACTGGCCCTTTACATGGATTTTCGTTGTATTTATAACAGCGCTAATTGGCGGACTGACGGCAGGCTTCGCGGCACTATCAGGATACTTTGTTAGCTTGGCATTTATAAAACCTGAAAGAAAAAAATAATCCTGATATCTTTGCAGTGTGGCAGCATTCTCTCCTGAACGGCTATTTTCCATCCAATCTGACAATGACTTCGAGCAAATAGCCTTAGAGATCTTTCGCTATCAGGCTCGTGAAAATGCCATATATAAAGCATTTGTCGAGGCATTGGGAATTAATGCACATCAGGTTGATACTACAAAGCAGATACCCTTTCTACCGATCGAATTTTTCAAGTCGCAAAATATTCAGTGCGGAAGCGCCAAACCCGAGATCGTTTTCACCAGTTCAGGCACCACCGGATCTGTTCAAAGCAGGCATCCTGTAAAAGACTTGTCGCTTTATATTAAAAGCTTCAGAAAAGGATTCACACATTTTTACGGAGATGTGCAGAACTATACTATTCTGGCTCTGCTCCCTTCTTACCTCGAGCGGGAAGGTTCGTCTCTGATTTATATGGTTGATGACTTAATTAAAGAAAGTAATGATCCGAAAAGCGGCTACTTCCTTTACAATCACCAGGAATTACACGCCACTTTGCTAGAGCTTAAGGCTGACAATAAAAAAGTTATATTAATTGGAGTAACCTATGCGCTTCTCGACTTTCTGGATCATCACTCTATCGGCTATCCCGATTTAATTGTAATGGAAACAGGGGGAATGAAGGGAAAGCGCAAGGAGATGATTCGCCAGGAACTGCATGACTTGTTATGTGCTGGCTTCGGAGTTCCGTATATTCACTCAGAATATGGAATGACAGAACTGCTGTCACAAGGGTATTCAAAGGGATCTGGGCGATTTGAATGTCCTCCATGGATGAAAATCGCCATCAGAGACCCCAACGACCCTTTCTCGACTTTAGATACAGGCAAAACCGGCGGAATTAACGTCGTGGATTTAGCCAATATTCATTCTTGCTCCTTTTTATCTACGCAGGACTTAGGAAAAATGCATCCCGACGGAAGTTTCGAGGTTCTCGGGCGGTTTGACAATAGTGACATCAGAGGGTGCAACCTGCTAATCCAATAAACTATTGAGCGATCAATAAAAAATAATTTTTCTTCCCTTTTTGAGCAATTAAATATTTCCCTTTCACCAGTTTCTCTGCTGTTATCACATCAGAAGGATCGGCCACCTTTTCGCGATTGAGAGAAACGCCCCCACCCTGAATCATTTTTTTAGCTTCCCCTTTCGATACAAAAACCTGCGACTTTTCTGCAAGTAAATCAGTAACGGATATACCCTGAGCCAACTCGTCGTTAGATATTTTAAACTGTGGCACCCCTTCAAAAACCTCTAAGATCTCATCATCTTTTAGCTGATTAAGAAAATCTACAGAACCAGTTCCAAACAAAAATTCAGAAGTTTTTAAAGCAGTTTGCAATGCTTCTTCCGAATGAGTTCTGATGGTGATCTCCTCAGCCAGGGCCTTCTGCAACACGCGAAGATGTGGAGCCGCATCGTGTTCGGTTTCTATGGCCTCTATCTCTTCTTTACATTTCAGAGAGAAGATACGGATCCAGCTTTTCGCATCCACATCTGTTGTATTTAACCAAAACTGATAAAACTTATAAGGGGAAGTCTTACTGCTATCCAGCCAAATCGCTCCGCTTTCGGTTTTACCGAACTTGGTGCCATCCGCTTTTTTAATTAACTGTGTTGTTATCGCGAAAGCAGTACCCGAAGCCATGCGGCGGATAAGCTCAGTTCCGGTAACAATATTACCCCATTGATCAGACCCGCCCATCTGAACCAGACATTTTTTATTTTTCCAGAGCCAGTAGAAATCGTAGCCCTGGACCAGTTGATAACTAAACTCAGTGAATGACATGCCGGTTTCACCTTCCAGTCGTTTCTTTACCGAATCTTTGGCCATCATGTAATTCACGGTAAGGTGTTTTCCTACATCACGGATAAAATCAAGGAAACTGAAATTTTGAAACCAATCGTAATTGTTAACCATCTCGGCGCTATTGGCTCCGCTATTGAAATCCAGAAACTTTTTAAGCTGATTCTCAATACACGTTACGTTATGTCTAAGCACATCTTCCGAAAGCAAATTACGTTCGGCAGATTTGCCAGAAGGATCACCCACCATTCCGGTTGCCCCACCAACCAAAGCATAAGGTTTATGTCCGGCTTTCTGAAAATGGATTAGTGTCATAATTTGAGTAAGATGCCCTACGTGGAGTGAATCTGCGGTAGGATCAAATCCGATATAACCAGCGGCCATACCTTTATTTAATTCATCCTCAGTTCCGGGCATGATATCATGCAACATACCTCTCCAGCGTAATTCTTCAACAAAGTTCATGTGTATGGATTAAAGTGTGCAAAGATAGTAGAATTGAGAAATTAAAAACTGCCTGTACCATGCTATGTTAAATACTTATGCAGGATATTGAAATACTAGAGAGGAAAACGCTCGCAGAAAATGCATATCGTCTTGAATTGATTACAATAAACCAGATTAAAAAAGGCAAGACAGAGAGGCATGATCGTGAGGTATATTTCAGGCCTAATGGCGCAACGATTTTACTAATAGATTTTGATCGGAAAACCGTTTTATTGACGAAACAATTTCGCTTACCTGTATTTCTACACGGAGAAAAAGACCAGCTTCTGGAATCATGCGCGGGAATTATTGACGAGGGCGAATTGCCCGAACACGCCATTATAAGAGAGGTGGAAGAAGAAACCGGCTATCGGATTTCGGAAATAAGTCCGGTTGCCCAGGGTTTTATGACGCCTGCATCGGTAACTGAATACGTATATTTTTTTACCGGAAAATATTCCCCTGAAATGAAAGTAAGTGAAGGCGGAGGCGAAGAAAGCGAAGGGGAAGACATCAGCCTGGTAGAGCTATCTGGCCGTGAAGCGAGAGAACTACTTCTGTCGGGCAAACTCCGGGATGTAAAAACTATCCTGCTGCTGCAACACGCCATCATCCAAAACCTTATTTAATTCCGTATCTTGTATAAACACTTTCTCTTGATAGGGATTAATTCAGGAGGCACATGAATTTCTTATCACATTTCTATTTCGACCGGGATACCGAAGACTCTCATCAGGTTATAGGAATGGTGCTGCCTGATCTATTAAAAAACGCCAACAAGAAATGGAGTATCCGCCCCGAGAAACATGCAACCGAGTATCAGGATCAGGCTCTTAAAAACCTGTACAGGGGCTGGCAACGGCATATTTCCGTGGATAAACATTTCCATTGCTCTGAATTTTTTATTTTTCACACCCAAACCATGCGAACGGCGATGGCGCCGTTTCTGGAAACGTCGCCCGCCCGCCCTTCTTTTGTAGCCCACATTGCACTAGAGCTCATGCTCGATAGTCTACTGCTTACAGAAAAATCACTTAGTACATCTCCCTTTTACACTCATCTTATCAAGGCGGATAAAGACGTTTTGGCGAATTTTCTTTTGATAAACAATCTTAGCGATACTGTTATATTTTTCAGCTTTTTGGAGGAATTTATCGACGCCAGGTATTTAAATACTTATAGCAATCCCAAAGAAATTGTATATGCCCTCCATCGGATCTGTATGCGAGTTTGGGATAACCCATTTAACGAAACGCAGAAACTGCAGCTTACCTCAATGCTGATAGATTATCAGGAAAGACTTAAAGAAGACTTTATGCAGATTTTTAACGAGATTGAAGAGCGGCTGGCGCGGGAAGGGGATTTTTAGGGAGCTGGTAAAGATCATTTCCCGTCCGCACAACTTTCCAAAAGTCTTGGAACTTTTGGAAAGTTACACCTACCTTTTAAACCCCAAAATCTTATCTTCGTTGCATGTCGCTTTTCGAAATTAAAGAACGAATGGATGCGCTGGTTAAAGAGTTAAATCAGCACAATTATAACTATTATGTATTGGCCCAGCCAACCATTTCAGATTATGAATTTGATCTCAGGCTTAAAGAGCTTGAGGAACTCGAAAAGCAACACCCCGAATACCAGGATGAAAATTCACCCACGCAAAAAGTAGGCGGCGACATCACCAGAAAATTTGAAACTGTACGGCATAAATGGCCAATGCTTTCTTTGGGGAACACCTACAATGAGCAGGATTTAAGAGATTTTGACGAACGGATCAGAAAGGCTATTGGCAGCAATTTCGAATACGTTTGCGAACTGAAGTTCGATGGGCTTTCGATGAATCTCAGTTATGAGAACGGAAAACTTGTCCGGGCTGTAACACGCGGCGATGGCACGAAAGGAGACAACGTAACCACTAATATCAAAACGATCCAGCGTATTCCAAAAACATTAAAAGGTTCGGGTTATCCCGATAGTTTTGACATCCGGGGAGAAGTTTTTATGCACCGCGCCGCATTCGAAAGATTAAATAATGAACGACTGGAGAAAGGTGAAGTCCCGTATGCCAATCCAAGAAACTTCGCCTCAGGTACCGTAAAATTACAAGACTCGGGCGAAGTAGCTAAGCGTCCTTTAGACTGTTTCTTATACTTTCTATATACAGACAAAAGGTTATTCAATACTCATTGGGAAAGCCTGCAAGCTGTTAGTGAATGGGGCTTTCATGTATGCGAGCATAATAAGCTTGCTAAGAACATTGATGAGGTCCTCGATTTCATTCACCACTGGCAGGAAAACCGCTTCAACCTGAGTTATGATATAGATGGAATTGTAATAAAGGTAAACAACTATAGTCAGCAACAGGAATTGGGTTTTACAGCTAAATCTCCGCGCTGGGCAATTTCATACAAATACAAGGCTGAAGAAGTAGAAACGATCCTCGAAAACGTTACTTATCAGGTTGGCCGTACAGGCGCCGTTACTCCCGTTGCAAACTTAAAACCTGTTTTGCTTGCCGGAACAACCGTAAAACGAGCCACTCTTCATAATGCCAATGAAATTGCACGTTTGGATCTCCACAAAGGCGACACCGTATTTGTAGAAAAAGGAGGTGAGATCATACCCAAGATAATCGCCGTAAACACTGTAAAACGAGCGCCCGAAGCAGAAAAAATTCAATATCTGGAAATCTGCCCGGAATGCGGAAGCAATTTAGTCCGCAAGGAAGGCGAGGCGGTTCACTATTGCCCGAATGACGAAAGCTGCCCCCCGCAAATAGTTGGCAAAATCCAGCACTTTATCAGCCGGAAGGCCATGAACATTGATGGCCTGGGCGATGAAACTATCGAGGCACTTTACCGGAAAGGCCTGGTTGAACATATCAGCGACTTATATATCCTCCACGAAAGAACTGATGAACTTCGTAATATGGAGCGCTTTGGCGAAAAGTCTGTTAGCAACATGCTGGATGGTATTGACCGCTCAAAACAAATGCCCTTTGAGAAAGTACTTTTTGGATTAGGGATCAGGTATGTTGGAGAAACGGTGGCGCGAAAAATTGCGAAACACTTCAGGAATATAGACAGCCTTATAAGCGCATCATATGATGAACTTATTACGGTAGATGAAATAGGTAGCAGGATAGCAGAAAGCCTCATCGAGTACTTTAAAGACTCCCGTCATATTGACCAGTTAGAGAAGCTTAGATCGGCAGGCCTGCAATTTCAGACGGAAGAAAAAGAAGTGGAGCTTGCAAGCGAAAAGTTGGCTGGCAAAACGTTCATTATCTCGGGTGTATTTGAAGACTACAGCAGGGATGAGCTTACTGAAATTATCCAGGCAAATGGAGGAAAAATACTGAGCAGCATTTCAGCAAAGCTGAATTATCTTGTTGCAGGAGACAACATGGGACCTTCTAAACTGGAGAAAGCACAAAAGTTAAATATCCCCATTATATCCGATTCAGAACTAATGGCGCTGATAAATCAGTAATCTGAAAATTCACTCGTTCAAATTCAATAATCAATCATAAATTAGCAGGCTATTTGGGTTTATAGAAAAGGTTGATTTAAATACCTTGAAGCTAATTTTTAAATACCCAATTACATTTAAAATGAATAAATTCCACGGAACAGGCGTAGCCATGGTTACACCGTTCAACACAGACGGTTCAGTAGATTACGAAGGGTTAAGAAAGTTAATCAATTTTCAACTTGACGGTGGCGTAGAGTATCTGGTGTCATTAGGTACAACCGGAGAATCTTCTACCCTAAGCAAGGAAGAAAAAAAATCTGTGTGGAAATTCACTAAGGACACGGTTGCGGGCAGGGTCCCATTGGTGGCCGGTATCGGAGGAAATTGTACAGCAGACGTCATGGATGCGATCAAAGACTTCGACATCTCAGGCTATGATGCTATCCTTTCTGTAAGCCCTTATTATAACCGCCCTACGCAAGAAGGAATCTATCAGCATTATAAAGCCATCTCCGAAGCTTCTCCGCTTCCAATAATCCTTTATAATGTACCGACACGCACGGGTGGCAACATGGCCGCGGAAACGACTCTACGACTCGCGCACGACTTTAAAAACATTATAGCAGTAAAAGAAGCGGCTGGTGATTTTGATCAGTTTAACAAAATCCTCAAAGATAAACCGGAAGATTTCCTTTTTATCTCCGGCGATGACGGCGTGTCACTTCCGCTTATTGCGATGGGAGCGGTCGGTATTATATCTGTGGTCGGAAATGCCATTCCAGGGCTGTTTTCACAAATGATCAGACTGTGCCTGGAAGGTAAATTTACCGAAGCTCAACCATTGCATTACAAAATGCTGGGATTTACAAACTCGTTATTTATGGAAGGCAATCCGGGCGGAGTTAAAGAAGCGCTAAAACATGCAGGTATCTGCAATAATACATTACGTTTGCCTTTGGTAAATGTAAGCGAGGCAACGTCTGCAAAAATCAAACGGGAGTTCGATCAATTGAGATAAGGGGCAGTTGTAAAAAATAAAAAAGCCCGACTAATTTAGCCGGGCTTTTTTATTTCAAGATTAAGAAAATTACTTACCAGAGTTTTTTGACTCTTGAATTTCTAAACGAATAGCCTGAGCAAGATTTTTAACATCCTGTAATCCTTTTCTAACGCGAGTTCCAGCAGCGCTGTTACCTTTGTTATAGAATTTGTCTGCATCGCCTTCTAAGCCAGTAATTAGATCTTTCAGCTCAGTGAATCTTTCGAATTTTGCCATTGTTAAATAAGTTTAGTTTTAAATGAGTTAATATTTTTTATAAGCTATAAGCGAATGTAAATTCCTTTTTCAATAAAAAAAAATTATTTGAATAATAAAAAGACGCTTTTTAAGCCTTTTTATCCACATTTCTGAGATTGTTCACAGAAAAGGGACAATAATTAACCTAAAGGAAAAAAACCATCCTATTACTTTACCGCCCTTGTAGGCCACTTAGGCCGAAAGTCCGTTCTTGTCTTTATAGAAGCCGTTTTTCAACTTCTCGCCTACTTCTGTGAACGCCTCTAATGTGCGTTGCACATCTTCTAAGGTATGCATTGCAGTCGGAATGATACGGAGTTCCATAAGTCCCTTCGGAATTACCGGATATACTACAATTGAGCAGAAAATCCCGTAGTTTTCACGAAGATCCATAGTGATGGCAGTTGCTTCAGGCAGTTCGCCTTTCAGGAACACCGGTGTTACCATCGTATCTGTTACGCCCAGATTAAAGCCGCGTTCGCGCAAACCGGTCTGCAGTGCAGTTGCAATCTCCCATAACCTTTCGCGAAGCTCTGGCTTGGTTTTAAGCAGTTCCAGACGCTTCCTCAGCCCCACAACCATAGGCATAGGCAGCGCCTTTGCAAAAGTTTGAGACCGCATGTTGTAGCGAAGGTAATTTGTAATTTCTTCGGTTGATGCAACGAAGGCCCCGATACCTGCCATCGACTTGGCGAAAGTACCGAAATACACATCTATGCCTTCTATACAATCTTGCGCTTCGTGAGTTCCGGCACCCGTTTTTCCCATGGTACCAAAGCCATGCGCATCGTCGATCAGCAGACGGAACTTAAATTGCTCCTTAAGCGCTACAATTTCTTTTAGCTTACCTTGCGCGCCCGACATACCGAATACACCTTCAGTGATAACGAGGATGCCGCCACCGGTTTGTTCCACCAGTTTGGTAGCCCGTTCCAATTGCTTTTTGCAGCTGTCGATATCATTATGCTGATACACAAAACGTTTGCCCATATGTAAACGCACGCCGTCTATAATACAAGCATGAGATTCGCCGTCATAAACAATAACATCGTTTCTATCCACTAAGGTATCGATGATGGAAACCATCCCCTGATAACCAAAGTTCAGCAAAAAAGCGTCCTGAAATCCTGTAAAGGCAGCAAGATCCTGCTCAAGAGCTTCGTGGTGGTTTGAGTTTCCCGACATCATTCTGGCACCCATTGGGTAGGCAAGGCCATACTCCGCGGCCGCCTGGGCATCTGCTTCACGCACTTCAGGGTGGTTAGCAAGTCCGAGGTAATTGTTTAAGCTCCACACCAAATGTTCTTTTCCACGAAATTTCATATGGGGAGCAATTTCGCCTTCTAACTTAGGAAACGCGAAGTAGCCATGAGCCATCTTTTGATGCTGACCAAGCGGCCCCATATTTTTAGATATTTTATCAAATAAATCCAATTTTATAGTGTTTTAGTGATAATAAATAAAGTTGCGAATTTAGCCTTTTAAAAGCTGATTAACAATTGGAAAGCAATAAATCAGCCAGATCGAATTGCGGGTCCGGCCGGATCGGTTTATGACTCCTCCGCCGAGAATCTATATTATAAAAAAAGCCTCTATCAGAATTTGATAAAGGCTTTGCATGCTTTGAGAGACGTTAATCTACGTTGTCGTGCAGGAACGAGTTATTTGGTCTGATTTCTGTTATTCCCTCATCATTTGACAGTGTAAACCTGGAAACCTGAGATTCTGACGAATGAGGCACCTGCTGCAGGGCCATCTGCTTGCGTTTGTAAGCTGGCTCGTTCTCAAGTTCCTGTAAGCCGTTTGCAGTACGCAGCTTCATACTCAAATCCTTCAAACGTAAAATACGCTCTTTAGACTTCTTCAACTGTTCTTCTATCGATTCATCCGTCTTATTTTCGTCGGGATTTAAGGCCTGAGGCTCTGGCTCGGGAAGCATAACTTGCTCCACAGGCTGTACAGCTTCGACAACAGGCTCATTAAATTGATATTCTGATTCTTCTACTTTTAATCCAAACTCAAATTTGGGTTCGTCAGAAACAACAGGCTCTTCTTCCTGTAAGCTATGGCGAACATATTGATTATCTGCATGGCTAACCTCTTCAACCTTATCTCTTTGGTTGAAAAAACCAGCGAACAGGTCGGGCTGAACCTCCGTACTTTTCATCACCATTTCCTGCTCAGCCGGAACCTCAGGTTCCGGAGCCGATGGAGTGATAAAAGAATTCACAGTGTTCACCGGAGTAACCATCGGTGCATTTTCCGGAGTTAGCAAAGAAACTTTCTTCACCTGATTTTTCTCCACAGCACGCTCTTCCTGAGTTTGGAATCCTGTTGCGATTATGGTTACCGAAATTTTTTCGCCAAGAGCTTCGTCGATACAATTACCCCAGATCAAATCAGCTGCAAGGCCAGCTTCCTGCTGAATGTAATCGGTAATGATACTAACTTCGTCCATCGAAACCTCTTTAGAGCCCGAGCTAATGTTGAGGAGAATGTATCTTGCACCTTCAATTTCATTATCTTTTAGCAGCGGCGATGCCAATGCACCCTCCACGGCCCTGAATGCCCTGTTTTCGCCTTCAGCAGAATAGCTTCCCATTATTGCAACTCCGCTGCTTTGCATTACGGTACGCACATCTTTAAAGTCGACGTTTATATATCCCGGCAATGTGATTATTTCGGCGATACCTTTAGCTGCAGTCGTCAATATATTATCCGCTTGAGCAAAAGCTGCGCTTAACGTAAGGTTACCGAAGATCTCACGCAACCGGTCGTTAGAGATTACCAGGTAAGAATCCACATATTTTTTGAACTCTTCCAATCCGTCCTCTGCCTGCATCTTCCGACGCTTGCCTTCGAACGAAAAAGGTGTTGTGATTATCCCTACCGTTAATATATCAAGTTCTTTGGCTGCTTTAGCAATAATCGGACTTGCTCCGGTACCTGTACCACCACCCATTCCAGCTGTTATAAACAACATTTTAGTGTTGCTACCCAGCATTCGCTTGATATCCTCTATATTTTCGATAGCAGAATTCTTTCCTACCTCGGGTATTGAACCCGCTCCCATGCCTTCCGTAAGACTTGCTCCTAGCTGAACCTTATTCGGAATAGGGCTCAATTCTAATGCCTGTGCATCAGTATTACAGATTATGAAATCCACACCTGTAATTCCCTGCCTGTACATGTGGTTTACAGCATTTCCACCGCCACCACCAACACCAATTACTTTGATAATTGATGACTTTTCTTTTAACATTTCAAACTGCATATCGCTATTAATCAGTTTAGTAGATTTTGATTTATTAATCCTATTCCTAGATGTAATATTAATTAATTTTGCACAGACGTTTTCCACAAGTGTTAATTATGTGGAAAAGTCGCCCATTGTTGAAAACTACTTAATATAATCCTCATCCTTGATATCATCCTTGATAAACTTGGCACCTGTTTGAAGCAGTTTATCAAATAATCCAAAGCTCTTTTTACTCTTTTCTTGCTGGGGTTTTTCTGTATAAACTCCCGGCTGTTTTACCATCTCCATCATCTCCTCTGCTTTATGAATTCCTTTAATTAATAATCCGATACCGGTTGCATACATCGGGCTCTTCAGATCGTCGTAAACGTTCTTTGGAAGCACTTCGTTTTTGGCTAAATGTTCGTTCGGATAGCCGATACGGCAATCAAGTCCGGTAACATATTCTACCAATTGCGACAAGTGCTTTAACTGGGCACCGCCTCCGGTGATCACGATACCGGCTATCAGTCTTTTCTCGTAACCGGATGATTTTATCTCGTAATAGATATGCTCAATAATCTCCTCCATTCTGGCCTGAATAACGTAGGCAAGGTTTTTAACAGAAATTTCTTTGGGTTCTCTGCCTCTTAAACCAGGAACACAAATAATTTCGTTTTCCTTATTTTCATCTGCCAAAGCTGACCCGAAACGGGTTTTCAAAAGCTCTGCCTGATTGCGCATTACAGAACAGCCTTCACGTATATCTTCTGTAACACTATTTCCACCAAAAGGAATAACGGCTGTGTGGCGAATGATACCCTCGTGAAAGATTGCCACATCGGTAGTACCACCTCCGATATCTACCAATACCACTCCGGCTTCTTTTTCTTCATCACTTAATACCGACTCTGAGGATGCCAATGGCTCAAGAATCAATTCCTGAGTTTCCAGATTGGCATTAGTAACACATTTCAGGATATTCTTAACAGCGCTAACATGGCCGGAAATGATATGGAAGTTGGCTTCAAGACGCACTCCAGCCATCCCGATAGGGTCTTTAATTCCCGGCTCATTGTCTACAGTAAACTCTTGAGGAAGAACATGGATAATTTCTTCGCCAGGAGGCATAACCAGCTTGTACATATCTTCAATCAGCTTGTCGATATCTTTACGCTGGATTTCGTTATTCAGGTCTTTTCTCGTCAAAATTCCCCTGTGCTGAAGACTTTTGATATGCTGCCCCGCGATACCGACATTCACAATTTTCACGTCCACGTTTGATTGTGCGCTGGCCTCATCAACCGCAAGCAGGATTCCCTGTACGGTTTTTTGAATATTAGACACTACACCACGCGTTACACCAGCCGATTCGGCTTTCCCTATCCCTAATATTTCTATTTTACGCTGGCCATTCCTCCGGCCAACTATCACACATATTTTTGTAGTACCTATGTCTAGGCCTACAACAATTGGTGACCCTTTTGATAATGTAGAAGTACCTTTTTCCATAATTAACGTGTTACTGTTTTTACTGTATCCTGAATTGTGTTAAGAGTATCTGTTAACGTTGCAATGGCGGGTTTTGGTTTCGATATCAGCAAAGTGCTGTCGATCACATTTTTCACACCTACAACCTGATTAATGTATTTTATATTGATGGTTTTATAGGCATCCCAGCCTACTGCAGGAATTGCCTTTTTATAAAACACCAGCAAGTTCGTAAACTTAGTTTCGAGAGAATCTGCCGCGCCAAGAATGATCTTGTGATTTCCGACCCTTGGCACCATTTCGATCTCATTTTGCTGGTTAACATAGAGCTGTTCAATTTGCTCGCGCCATAAGGAATCATTCTCTACAAATACCGCTGTTCTATATAGATCTCTTGCAAGCTTGGTTCTGAGGGTGTCTACCCTGTTTGCAAACGGCTCCATGATAAAACCGTTCGCCACCAAAACGTGCGCCGTAAAATTGCTCGATATTGGCATCTTAAAGCCATTTCTATCCACATAGAAATCCTGATTGGTTAAATTCATAATCCGCAACACCGGCTCGCGCTGACGGATCTGCACATTAATCACACCATGCATATCAGAATAAACTCTTGCATCTTCTATATACGGGTTAGCCTTCAACGCTTCCTCTATTCCGTGGATATCAATGTTATGGAGTTTTCGCCCAATTAATGTTCCGGAGTTGCTTTGAATCATCTCATCAATATCATCACGATGAATAAAGCTATCGACCTCAGGTATAATAACCTTGATATCCTGGCAGGTAATTTCATCCTTCTTTACTTCGATAAAACTCATAAGCGTTACCAATCCTCCCAGGCTCAACACCCAGAGAAATCCGTATAAAATCGCTTTCCAGTTTATCCGTTTAAGCATTTGTTAGTATCTTTTTTAATGGCTGAACAAGGGTATCAATATCCCCTGCACCCACTGTCAGCAATAGTTCAGGCTCGTTTTCAGCCACTATATTCAGCGCTTCCTCCATGCTGCAAATGCGGCTGGAAGGCGCTGTCACGCTTTTTAAAATCATTTGAGAATTCACCCCTTCGATAGGTAATTCGCGGGCCGGATAAATATCCAGCAACAGCAGCTCGTCGGCCATGCTTAACACCTCCGCGAAACCTTCAGCGAAATCGCGTGTACGTGTATACAAATGCGGCTGAAAAAGCACTGTCAGCTTCTTTTCAGGATACAACGACTTCACAGCGGTAATACAAGCCCTGAGCTCTTCGGGGTGATGTGCATAATCATCAATAAAGATATTCCGGCCGTTCTTCACGACATATTCAAAGCGACGTTTTACTCCTCTAAAATCCCTGAGAGCAGCTTTAATTTTATCGGGCTCAATTCCAAGTAAGAGTGCAACTTGTATCGCCCCAACTGAGTTTTCTATGTTATGCAATCCGGGTAGGCCAAGCTCTATCTGCTTAATCTTTACATCGGTCGAATTGAAATCGAAAAAGAAAGTGCCGTTTTGTATGAATACGTTTTCTGCAAATACATCGGCATTTTCTTTAGCAGAGTACGTAATTCCATCTTCAAGCGGTAATCCTTTTTTATGGATCAGTTTCCCGCCGGCTTTTAGCTGAGAAGCAAAGAGCTTAAATGATTCTTTTACAGAAGCATCGTTTCCGTAGATATCCAAATGATCTGCATCCATGGAGGTAATAATAGCCAGATCGGGATGAAGTGTCAGGAATGAGCGATCATACTCATCTGCTTCTACTACCATCACGTTATTTTCTCCAAACAGAATATTCGTATTGTAATTAGACGCGAGACCCCCAAGGAAAGCCGTACAATCAAAGCCCGAATGCTTGAGAATATGCGCCACCATTGTTGATGTGGTGGTTTTCCCGTGTGTACCGGCTACAGCAATGGTAAACATCTCCTTGCTGATGATTCCAAGAACCTGCGAACGTTTCTTTAAATCAAAACCTGAATTCCTGAAATAATTAAGAATCTCAGAATCTTTTGGGATTGCAGGGGTATAAATAACAAGAAGAGAATCTGATTTCTCGCGGAAGCCGGAAGGAATTTCGTCAACAGAATCTGTGTACGTGATGTTTACTCCTTCGCTGGCAAGAGTATTCGTTAACTCGGTATGAGTGCGATCGTAGCCCAGCACCTGGCATCCCCGCTTATGGAAATACCTGGCCAGTCCGCTCATTCCGATGCCGCCGATGCCTATAAGATAAACCTGTTTAATCGTACTCAAATCCATATTGTTTTTTTGAGGCGAAAGCTGAAAGCTGAAAGGTGAAGGCAAAACCCTGGACCTTTTAGCTTTAACCTTTTGCCTTTCTCCTTTCCTCTCCTATTTTTAAAACCTCTCTGGCTATTACGTCGTCAG
Source organism: Paradesertivirga mongoliensis (assembly GCF_024436395.1). Lineage (GTDB taxonomy): Bacteria > Bacteroidota > Bacteroidia > Sphingobacteriales > Sphingobacteriaceae > Paradesertivirga > Paradesertivirga mongoliensis. The sequence goes on from NZ_JAFMZO010000005.1 coordinate 105,993, forward strand.
CATCCGGCAGGGCCAGTTTGCTAATGTTAGCTCCCAGTTCTTGTATTTTCTGTCCGTTGTTTAATAATTCTAATGCAGTGTCGACCAATTTTTGCTCAGCTTCCATATCTGCTACCAGGATAGCTGCGTTGTTCTTCACCAACGCCGCTGCGTTCTTCGTCTGATGATCTTCAGCCACATTTGGAGAAGGCACAAGCAACACAGGCTTGCCGATTACACACAATTCGGCAATAGTTCCGGCACCTGCCCTCGAAATGATCACATCAGCCGAGGCATAAGCAAAATCCATCCGGTTCAAGAACTCGGTTACATGGATATTCGGATGCGGATTACTCCGGATCTTGTCCATCACCGCTTTATAATAATGCTTCCCTGTCTGCCAGATTAGCTGAACATCGGCGCTGATGAGCTTTTCAAGCCCTGTGAGCATGCTTTTATTCAGTGTTCCGGCACCCAGGCTTCCGCCGGTTACCAGTATCGTTTTCTTACTTGGCGATAATCCAAAAGAGCTTAAACCTTCTTCCCTTTTGCCCGAAATAGCTACAGACTCTTTCCTGATCGGGTTACCTGTGACCATAACTTTATCAGCGGGGAAGAATTGGTCCATCCCTTCAAAAGCCACACATATCTTTTCGGCGTTGCTGCCCAATTTCTTATTAGTAATACCTGCGTATGAATTCTGCTCCTGAATTAAATACGGCACATTCATAAGTCCGGCGGCATATAACAAAGGTCCGGAAGCATAACCTCCAACTCCCACAGCCACATCCGGCCCGAACGATTTTATTACCGATCTTGCCTTCCACAAACTTTTCAGAATTTTAACCGGCAGAAGTACGTTTTTCCACAGCTCCTTGCGCTGAAAACCCTGAATATCCAGACCAACGATCTCGTAACCCGCCGCCGGAACCTTTTCCATCTCCATCCTGCCCTCAGCACCTACAAAAAGTATTTCAATAGCCGGATCGATACGCTTTAGCGCATTCGCTATTGAAACCGCAGGGAAAATATGCCCTCCTGTTCCACCTCCGCTTATGATTATTCTTTTTGACACCTTGAAAAATTCAAAAGTTAAAATTCAAAAATCAAAAGACCGCAGCGAGCCTGGATCTTCCTCATTTCATATCTATTAATTCGCAAATCCACTAATTTGCACATCTCTTCATCTGCACATCTACCGCTATCCCATTGCAGGAATTTCTCCTACCACTATTTTTTCTTTATTATTCGTTCCTTCCGGATTATTCTTTTTCTCTTCAATATCCCGGCTTACACTCAGTATTATTCCAAATGCTACACTGGTAAAGAGCATCGACGTCCCGCCCATACTAACCAATGGCAGGGGAACACCCGTAACCGGGCCAAGACCTACCGCTACCGCCATATTCGCAAATGCCTGGATGGTAAGACTGAAACTCAACCCGGCAGCCAGCAATGCTCCAAAAGCTTTGGGGCTGGCGGTTACAATCAAAATACATCGATACAGAAAAACGAGATAGATGATTGCGAGAGCAACTCCGCCCATCAAACCATATTCCTCTATGATGAGTGCGTACACAAAATCTGAATAAGGGTGAGGCAGGTAGTTCCGCTGAGTACTGTTACCCGGTCCTTTGCCAATTATCCCACCAGTGGCGATTGCAATTTTAGATTGATTTGCCTGAAATGACTTATCAGGATCTGCCTGTTCTGGATGTAAAAAAACCTTGATACGCGACTTGTATGTTTCGCGTCTGGGTCCAAGAAAAACAACTCCGCCAAGCAAAATCAATCCTGCTAAACACACTATCGAAATTTGCTTGATGCTTATCCTTCCCATAATCAGCAGCAAAATACTAACTCCAAAAAGCATTAGAGCAGTTGATAGATTTGCGAGCGCAATCAAAATAAAAACAATACATACTGACCCCATAATGGGGATGAAGGCTTTCTTTACGTCCTTAATATTTTCCTGCTTCCGGGTAAGTGTCCTGGCTAAGAAAGTGATCAACGCCAGTTTTGCCATATCAGAGGTCTGGAACGTTTGTGTTGTAAAGGGGATGGTTACCCAACGACTTGCATCGTTGATCGTATTACCAAAAATCAGCGTATATAACAATAATGGAATAGTAATTACCATCAGCAACTTCGAGATACCGGCGTAATAGCGGTAATCCAAAAGGTGAGAGAAATACATTAAGGCGATACCTCCCACAATAAAAATCAGATGTTTCATCAATATACTTTCTGCACCAACCCCCCGCTTATATGCAAGCGTCCCTGTCGCACTGTATACCGCAAGCAATGACCATACTGAGAGTAAAATTACAATCAGCCAGATCCAGCGGTCCCCCTTGGTTTTGTTTAGTATTGAATTGAGCATCCTTATTTAAAAATTCAAAAGTTAAAATTCACATCATTAAAGCTCCTTTATTGCCGCTTTAAACTGGTTGCCTCTGTCTTCGTAATTCCTGAATAAATCGAAACTTGCACAAGCAGGTGAAAGCAATACTGTATCCCCTTTTTGAGCCAGGTGGTATGCTATCTGAACAGCTTCTGCGGCCGAGAACGTATTAACAATCACTTCAACCTCGTCTTCAAAAGCGTCGTGAATACGTTTATTATCTTTACCCAGACACACGATTGCTTTAACCTTGCTTCTCACCAGATCCTTCAGCATATCATAATCATTGCCTTTATCTACCCCTCCTAAAATCAAAACCACGTCCGTTGTCATACTTTCGAGCGCATACCATGTAGAGTTGATGTTGGTCGCTTTGGAATCGTTGATAAAATCGATTCCTGAGATTCGCCCCGCATGCTCTAAACGATGCTCGATGTTTTTAAAATTGCCCATGCTTTCGCGAATGGACTCATTACGGAGCTCAAGCACTTTGGCGACTATTCCTGATGCCATTGAATTGTAGATGTTGTGTTTGCCCTGTAATGCGAGTTCTGTAATTGACATGATGAATGAGGATTGGTTTTCCAGGTTTATATTGATTTCGTTGTTTTTTAAATATGCTCCAAGATTAAGCTCCTTCTCAATAGAAAAAGGATAAACTTTGGCTTGTATGGTATATCTCTCTAAGCCCTTTAGAGTTTCGGAATCATCTGCACAGTAGATGAAAACATCGCCGGGTGTTTGATTCTGGAGAATACGGAGCTTCGAATCCACATACTTCTCCATTTTGTAATCATATCTGTCGAGATGATCGGGTGTAATATTTAGCAAGACGCCTATATCCGCTTTAAACTGATACATGTCGTCGAGCATAAAGCTGCTGATCTCCAGCACATACCAATCGAATTGCTCTGTTGCTACCTGGAGAGCGAAACTCTTACCGATGTTTCCAGCCAGGCCCACATTCAATCCTGCATTTTTCAGGATATGATAGGTAAGCATAGTAGTAGTCGACTTACCGTTTGAACCAGTAATACATATTGTTTTTGCATCTGTATACCGACCTGCAAACTCAATCTCAGAAATTACCGGAATACCTTTTGCTTTAATATTCTTTATAATTGGAACCGTTTCCGGGATGCCCGGGCTCTTGATTACTTCTTTTGCGCTAAGAATGGCACTTTCGGTATGCTGCTTTTCCTCAAATGGAATTCCATTCTCTGTCAGCTGCTTTTTAAACACCGAATCAATCGGCCCAAAATCAGACACAAAAACATCGAAACCTTGCTTCTGTGCAAGTATTGCAGCGCCTGTACCGCTCTCTCCGGCTCCCAATATCACTATGTAATCTCGCTCTGCCATTAACGAAGTTTAAGAGTTACAATGGTTAATATTGCCAGAAACACTCCGATAATCCAGAAACGGGTCACGATCTTTGATTCGTGATAGCCTTTCTTTTGGTAATGGTGATGTAGCGGAGACATGAGAAAAACCCTTCTTCCCTCGCCGAACTTTCGTTTCGTGTACTTGAAGTACGAAACCTGCATAATAACTGACAGATTCTCGACAAGAAATACTCCGCAAAGAATGGGGATCAGCAGTTCCTTGCGAATCATGATCGAAAACACCGCGATAATACCGCCTATTGCCAAACTACCCGTATCTCCCATAAAAACCTGCGCGGGATAAGAGTTATACCATAAAAACCCTACACAGGCACCCAGAAAAGCCCCAGCGAAAATTACGAGTTCGGCGGAGTTGGGGATATAAATAATATTGAGGTACTCGGCCATGATGGTATTACTCGACACATAGGCTAAAATGGCCAGGGTAGCGGCAATAATGGCCGACGTCCCGGTAGCCAAACCGTCAATACCATCGGTAATATTTGCTCCGTTCGAAACAGCTGTTATAATTACAATTACGAACAGGAGGAATACCACCAGGGCATAATCTTCATAACCGTCACCGAGAAATTTCAGAACCTTCGCATAATCAAATTCATTGTTCTTATAAAATGGAACGTTTGTCTTTGTAGACTTCAGATTCTGCGTAAAGTAATAGTTATCGCCCTTTTGATGAACTTCCAGGGGCGCTACATTGGTTGTTGGTAAAGTGACCTGTTGCCTTACCACAATACTCGGGTGAAAATACATCGTCCAGCCTATAATCAACGCCAGAATTACTTGTCCAAGGATCTTAAACTTACCCGCCAGTCCCTCTTTATCCTTTTTAAAGACCTTTATATAATCATCTACAAATCCGATAACACCCATCCATACGGTGGTAATCAGCATCAGAATGATGTAGATATTATCGAGCTTTGCTAACAGCAGAGTTGGCACCAATATCCCCAGCAAGATAATGAGCCCCCCCATGGTAGGAGTACCCTGCTTCTGCATTTGGCCTTCTAATCCAAGATTTCTTACTGTTTCGCCAACTTGTTTTGCCCGCAGAATCTTAATCAGCCGGTTACCATAAATGGTGGTTACAAGCAGGGAGATAATAATTGACATGGCCGTACGAAAGGAGATATACTGAAACAGTCCCGCTCCCGGGATATCGTACTCTCTGTCTAACCACGTAAATAAATAATACAGCATTAGCTAAGTTGGTTTAGTAGTTCGCTTAATATTGCTTTATCATCAAAAGGATACTTCACTCCCTTTATTTCCTGATACTTTTCGTGCCCTTTACCTGCTACCAGTATTATATCACCCGGCTTTGCCAGATGACAGGCCGTCCTTATCGCCTCACGCCTGTCGACAATCGTTAGAACTTTCTTTCTGTTATTGGGCATTACGCCAGCGTCCATGTCGCGGATAATTTCTTCCGGTTCTTCACTACGCGGATTATCAGAAGTTAGAATCACCTTGTCACTCCAGTCGCAGGCTACCTGTGCCATTACCGGACGCTTTGCTTTATCACGATCGCCGCCGCAGCCAAGAACCGTTATTACCTGCTCTGTTCCTTTACGGATGTTCTGAATAGTACTCAATACATTTTGTACCGCATCGGGAGTGTGAGCGTAGTCTACAACACCGATAACTCCTTCTGGCGTTCCTACGTAATCAAAACGACCTTCAGCTCCGTTAAGGCGACTTAAAATAGTAAGCACCTTAGTGGTATCCTGCTCCAGAAGAACCGCAGTACCATAAACCGCAAGCAGATTATAGGCGTTAAAGCTCCCCACCATTTTGAACCACACCTCTGCCGAGTCGAAGTTTAATAACAAGCCGCTGAATTGATTCTCAACAATCCGCGCTTTGAAATCGGCAGCCGTTTTTAAAGCATATGTTTTTTTATGAGCTGCTGTATTTTGAAGCATTACCCTACCGTTCTTATCGTCGACGTTTACCAGCGCAAAAGCTGATTTGTGTAGCCCGTCAAAGAATGCCTTCTTGGCTTTTAAGTACGCATCGAAAGTTTTGTGAAAGTCTAAATGATCGTGTGTGAGGTTGGTAAAAACCCCACCTGTAAATTCGAGCCCTTCGATCCGATGTTGTGCCACGGCATGCGAGCTCACCTCCATAAAACAATAGTCACAGCCTACATCAACCATATCAGCTAATAGCTTGTTCAGTGCAATAGGATCTGGCGTGGTGTGAGTGGAGGGAACTACGGTATTATGAACGTGATTTTGAACTGTAGAAATAAGCCCCGTTTTGTAGCCCAGTTCCTGGAACAGCTGATACAACAAGGTTGCAACCGTGGTTTTTCCGTTGGTTCCGGTAATTCCTACCAGTTTGAGATTATCAGATGGCCTGTCATAAAAGTTTGACGCTATCACCCCCAATGCGCGGGCCGAGTTAGAGGTTTGGATATAAACCACGCCCTCGTTGACTTGTGAAGGAAACTCCTCACAAACTATTGCAACAGCACCGAGCTCTATGGTTTTATCTATAAAAATGTGACCATCGGTGGTGGTGCCGCTTACAGCAACAAACAAACATCCAGGTTTAACCTGCCGGGAATCAAAACAAACCGACTCGATCGAAGGGTCGGCAGATCCCTTCCGATTTAAGATATTTACACCAATTAACAATTCTGCTAAGCTCTTCATCATTCCAGTTCAATTGTTATTGGATAACCCCTTACAATCCTGCTACCTGGCAGCAAAGACTGATTTTTCACTCTGCCGCTTCCCCGCACTACCGGCTTTAGCCCGGTACTGCTTAATAAATACACGGCATCTTTTAATCCCATCCCTGAAACATCAGGCACTTGTTTGGAATTAAATCTAACTTCTTTTACCGCAACGCCATTGTTAGTATCAACAACATTAACCAATTCGCTGTTTGCTGCAAATAATGCTTTCACACCTAAAGCTTTATATACCTTTTGGGTAGCCGATCTATAACCTGCTTTTGATGGCGGCATTTTGGTGTTACCTACCATTTTTGATGTTTCCACCTGATTATACATCTGTACATCATTAGCAAAAACCTTATCAGCGATCTCACGGAATGGTGGACCAGCAACTTCTGCACCATAATAACCATTCTTAGGATCGTTGATCACTACAATTAAAGAGTATTTTGGATTGTCGGCGGGAAAATAGCCGCAGAATGACGCCTGATATTGCTTTTTCGCCCTATAGCCCTTGTTCCCATCAGCCACTTGTGCAGTACCTGTTTTACCGGCCACCCGATAAAACGGATTATGGATCACATTTCGCCCCGTACCCTCGGTAATCACACCCTCGAGCATGGCCTTAATCTTGCTCAAAGTTTCGTCCGAACAGATCTTATCATTAATAACGCGTGTTTTAAATTGCTCGATAGTATTACCCAGCCTCCGAATCTCGTTTACAAAAATCGGCGTTACATATTTTCCGTTATTCGCTATTGCATTGTAGAATGAAAGCATTTTTAGCGGCGTAAGCTGCATTTCATAACCATAGGCCATTTGCGGCAAAGTCATGTTTTTATTCCAGCTACGGTTGTTCGGGTTCTTTACAACCGGCGTTGCCTCTCCCGGAATTTGAAGATCCATCTTCTCGTGCAAATGCCAATCGTACAGGTGATCTGTAAACTTCGATTGGTTTTCCCGATAGGCGGTATTAACCAGCTGTGCTATAGCAGCGTTCGACGACTCTTCGAATGCTTTCTTAACGGTAACTACACCGATGCTTCCATGAGAATCCCTGATCATATGACCCGGAATCTTATAATTGCCGGTAGCTACCAGCGTATTGGTATCTATTTTCTTGTCTTCTAAAAGAGCCATGTACGATGCCACTTTAAAAGTGGAGCCTGGATCCTGATTTCCGGCAATTGCATAGTTGAATGTCTCTTTATAAACCGATGGAGCCACTTTCGAAAAGTTTGCAATCGCTCTCACTTCGCCCGTGGCTACTTCCATTAAAATCACACAACCATGATCAGCGTCGCTCTTTATCAATTGCTTGCGCAAGGCATTCTGCGCTACATCCTGCATATTGATATCAATGGTAGAAATAATGTCGGCACCTTCTTTCGGAGCAATCTCATTATCCTTATTCATGGGCTTCCACACACCACCCGCGATCCGCTGAACCAACCGGCGACCGCTTTCACCGTCAATATAATGGCTATAAGCCCCCTCAAGTCCTACAGGCTTTACGTTTTCATTTTTATAGCCAATGGTTCGTGCTGCCAGGGATTTAAAAGGAAAAATCCGTTTGTTCTTCGCCTCCACAATCAGCCCGCCTTTATATTTCCCTAATTTGAAGATCGGAAACTTCTTTACATCAACCAGCTGACTGTGAGACACCTTACGCTTTATAAGAAAATATTTATTCTTGTCGCGACGGGCAGCGCGGAGCATTTTAGAGTATTCACGATGACTTTTATCGCCAAAATAATCCGAGAGCTTTGCTGCAAGCGAATCAACCTTTTCACGAAAAACTTCATCGTCCTCAATCCCGGCGGCAAGCATATCCATTCGGATTTCATACTCAGGAACAGACGTTGCAAGCAAGCTACCGTCTATCGAATAGATGTTACCCCTCACCGCTTCTACATCCTGGTATTTAGTAGAAAGGCTGTCGGCCATAGCCGACCACCTTTCTCCCTCAGCAAACTGTACGTGAAAGAGTTTGAACAGAACCGCAAACGCAAAAACTACGATTAACCCGAAGGCAACGTAGACGCGTAATAATATGTCGGTTCTGATATTCATCTATCTTTAATCTTTACTCTTCAACCTTAATAACAATCTTTTTTGGCGGCTGAACCAGCTCTTTCAATCCCAGGGTATCTACCTGCTTAGCAACCTCCGTCTGTGTACTCTTTAGCATTAAATCAGCCTTCAGGGTTTTATAATCGTAACCCAGCTCCTTCACCTCTTTACTCAGTTTGTCAATCTCCCTGATTGTCTTTTCTGCAAAATGCTTACTGGCGATATAAACCATCCCAAGCATTGCCAGGAAAATCACAAAAGGCATCATCCGCGTTGCAACCTCTTTCGATACAACCCCTTCTGTAAGAAAGGTTGTAAGAAAGTTTTTCGGCAGCTCCGCCTTCGGCTTCAATTCCGGTTCAGGCCCCTTCTCCTCTTCCTCTTCTATCTCATCCCTAAAACGATTGCTCACTGTTTAATTCAAAATTTAAAAATCAAAATTCAAAACAAGTCGCTTAAAAACACACTCTATAACTTAACCGCCACCCTGAGCTTTGCACTTCGGGCACGGTTATTTTCCTTGATTTCTTCCTCTGAGGCCGTTATCGCTTTACGCGATACCGATTCAAATGGCTTAATCTCATTGCCGAAAAAATCCTTCTCCACCTCGCCGCGGAACTTTCCTTTTGCAATAAAATTCTTTACCAGCCTGTCTTCAAGCGAATGATAAGACATTACCACCAAACGACCACCTACAGCCAAAACATCAGCCGTCTGATTTAAGAAATCCTGCAAAGCTTCAAGCTCCTGATTTACTTCTATCCTCAAGGCCTGAAAAACCTGGGCCAGGTATTTATTTTCTTTCCCTTTAGGAATTAAACTCCTGATAGCGTCTTTGAGATCAGAAACCGTGTCGATAGACGAATTGAGACGGGCAGTAACAATTGTCTTTGCCAGTGTTCTGGCATTTTGTATTTCACCGTAAATCCCGAAGATCCTGTGCAGATCTACCTCAGCATAGCTATTTACGACTTCTTTGGCGGTCAAAGACGACGACTGATCCATCCTCATATCCAGATCCGCATCGAAACGCGTAGAAAACCCCCGCTCCGGCCGATCAAACTGGTGCGATGAAACACCCAGATCGGCCAGAACACCATCCACAGGGATCGCTCCATGTAAACGGCAATTATTTTTTAAGAAACGGAAGTTCTGATCAATAAAGGTTAACCGATCATCATTGGGAATATTTTGCTGCGCATCTGCATCCTGATCGAATGCAAGAAGGCGCCCTTTTCCATTCAAATGCCTTAAAATCTCGCGCGAATGCCCGCCACCACCAAAAGTAACATCTACATACACACCACCCGGCTTAATAGCCAAAGCGTCGATACACTCAGCCAGCATTACAGGATTGTGATACTCAGACATCAGCCCTCCTTCCTGCTCCCATCACCTCTTCGGCAAGGTTGGCAAAATTATCAGGCTCGTTGTCTAATTGCGAATCATAAGCATCCTTAGCCCAGACTTCAATTTTATTAAACTGCGAAGCAAGAACAACATCAGCGCTAATTTCACCATATTCCATCAAAGACTTCGGAAGCAACACCCTACCCGCCGCATCTACAGAAAGCTCGGTAGCCCCACGGGTGAAGTAACGAATAAACTCTCTTGTCTTTTTCTCATACTGATTCAACTTACTCAAGTCCGCCACAATCGTATCCCACTCTTTTCTTGTGTAAATCACTAAATGCTTCTCAAAACCGCGATTAATTACCAAACCTTCACGCTCAACATCAGGCATTTGCTTACGCAAACCAGCCGGAAGCATAAGCCTTCCCTTGGCATCAAGTTTACATTCAAATTCGCCCAAAAAGTGAGACATCCAGTTTTACGGTTTTTATGTAGAGTAAAAGTAAATACTTTTCCCACCTTTTACCACATCTTACCACAAAAAGTTTTCAACAGGTGAAAACTTCCCACTACAGGCTTTAAATACTCAAAAAAAGAAGGCCCGTTTCTATTGAAACGGGCCTTCCTTAACGAGCATCCTCTAAAGCTCAGTCGTTAATTGCCTTAACTCCGGGCAGCTCTTTACCCTCCATATATTCAAGCAAGGCTCCACCTCCGGTAGATACATAACTCACCTTCTCTTCGAAGCCGAACTTGGCTACTGCAGCAGCAGAATCGCCACCACCAATTAGAGAGAATGCACCTTTTTCGGTCGCTTCCACTACGGCTTCAGCAACAGCTTTAGTACCTGATTCAAATTTCGCCATTTCAAAGACGCCCATCGGACCGTTCCATAGAATGGTTTTAGATGATGCCACCACCTCTTTGTATTGTTTTACTGCAGCAGGACCAATATCTAAGCCCATCCAGCCCTCTTTAATGTTGTCATTATTAGCCGCATCTGTGTTTGCGTCCGGAGAGAATGCATCCGCGATAACCGAATCGGTTGGCAGTACAAGGTTTACGCCTTTACTTTTCGCTTTTTCAATCAACTCAAGAGCCAGATCTAATTTATCGGCCTCAACTAAAGAGTTTCCAATATTTCCGCCCTGTGCTTTTGCGAAGGTGTAAGCCATACCTCCGCCGATCAGTAAATTATCCACTTTATCCAAAAGTTTTTCGATCAGAAGGATTTTGTCTGAAACCTTTGCTCCTCCCATTATTGCGGTAAATGGCCTTTCAGGGTTGTTTAACACTTTTTCGGCATTAGCCAGTTCGCCAGCCATCAGGTATCCGAAGTATTTCGCGTCCGGAAAGAACTTAGCGATCACAGCTGTTGAAGCGTGTGCACGATGCGCCGTACCGAAAGCGTCATTTACATATACATCGCCCAGTTTACTTAATTTTTCAGCGAAAGCTTCGTCGCCCTTCTCCTCTTCTTTATAAAAGCGAAGATTTTCAAGCAATAAAACGTCTCCGTTTTGCAAAGCAGCAGCCTTCTCGATGGCCTGCTTACCGATACAATCGTCGGCAAACTGAACTTCTGTGTCTAAAACCCCAGACAGGTGCCCAACCAGATGCTGAAGGGAATATTTATTTACAGGACCGTCTTTAGGTCTTCCGAGATGAGACATTAAGATAACCGAGCCACCATCTCTCAAAATTTTAGTAATGGTAGGCAGCGCGCCCTGTATCCGGTTATCGTCGGTTATGTTGAAGTTCTCATCAAGAGGCACGTTAAAATCGACACGGATGAGTGCCTTTTTTCCTGAGAAATTTAGATTGTCAATAGTTTTCATGTGTTCTATTTTGGTATGTCAACAGTTCTTGTTTGCAGCGCTGGCAAAACTACACAGTTTTGCATTATAATAAAAGTGTATAAATCACACTAAGCGTTGGTATCGACCAAGAATACTGATGCCGCGTTTTTAGCCTGATAAGGTTCTATCATCCAGACCGTTTGCAATAATATCGATAGCGAGCATTCGTTGTCAGCGGATGACTGTGACAGACTTTTGTATATCGATAATTAGTAAGTCATCTGACGACTAACCGGGGATACGTCGCTTCAGCCCCCCTTAGTCAGCGGATGACTTACAAGATTCGGACAAGATAACGATTGTGATTAAGTCATCCGATGACGAAACCTCTCCCTTCTAAGACCGACGTTCTACTATTTTCTCTACCAAATCCGCCAGCCTGCTCGAATACCCAAATTCGTTGTCGTACCACCCCACCACTTTGGTAATTCCTCCGACAACCGAGGTGAGCAGGGAGTCGAATACACAAGAATGCGAGTTTCCGAGGATGTCTACCGAAACGATAGGATCCTCGGTATAATAAAGAATTTTCTTTAAGAAAGTTTCTGAAGCGGATTTAAAAGCTGAGTTGATTTCCTCTACTGTGGGTTGACGTTTCAACGTACAGGTAAAATCTGTGAGCGATCCGTTTAAAACAGGAACGCGGATACCAGCCCCGCCAAGTTTCCCCTCTAAAGCGGGAAAAATACTTGTGATGGCCTTTGCAGCACCCGTGGTGGTGGGTATAATGGAAGAAGAGGCGGCCCTGGCACGCCGCAGGTCCTTATGAGGTCCGTCGTGCAGGTTCTGGTCGCCGGTCATGGAATGTACCGTTGTGATATATCCGTTCACAATCCCCCAATTATCCTCCAGTATCTTGATCATCGGTGCGATATTATTGGTGGTACAGGATGCATTTGATAGCAGACTTGCAGCAAAATCGATTTCAGTTTCGTTCACACCGAGCACAACCGTGGGAACGTCGCGGTTCGTAGATGGCGCCGAAATAAGAACCTGCTTCGCACCTGCCTTGAGATGAAGTTCGGCCTTCTCGCGACTGGTAAATTTGCCGGTCGACTCTATTACCAAATCAATTTCCAACTCCTTCCATGGCAGTTTAGCCGGATCAGACTCGGAGAATACAGGAATAACCTTGTTGTTGACGATAAGACTCTTGTCGCCAGGCCTGACCGAAAATCCGGCCAAACCGTGTACAGAATCGTATTTTACCAGATGCGCCAATGTATGAGCATCCGACAGATCGTTTATTGCAATTACATCTATGTTCCGGCTCTGGAGAATCCTGAGTAAGGTTCTTCCTATTCGTCCGAAGCCGTTAATGGCTATCCTCATCGGGCATTTTTTATGGGCGAAGTTAACTATTTAAAAAAGCTGGGGCCAGAAAAATGGTTATTGCAGTGTAAAGACTAAGAAAAATAAATTCGGGACGCTAAAAGGTATAAAATTTGCGGGTTGCTTGCGCAAAAGCAAATGTTATGGAAAGCTTCAGAATAAACACCGTTGTGAACGATAAAGGCGAAGAGGTTCTGGTAATACCCGACGACTGTACATACGAAAGCATTTTTCACCTGGTAAAAGATGGCGCTGAATATTGCAAGCTTTTGTATACCGATAAATCCTGGAAGGTTCTTGGGGAAAACGAGCTGGAGCCTGTAGAACTTAAAGAGTTGACAAGAAAAATCGAAGATCACTATTTTTAAAATTTACCACTTCCTGACCGGAAGTGGTAAATACTTCCATTTATGTAAAAAACACCTCTTAACGGAATAAATACGCAGATTGTGGACGATTCAAACAAAAAACTGCAAGCTAAGTTCCTGTGATAAATCACGATGCGAGCAAAACCCATAAACGAATGTCCGGTGCCCAGAGGAATCCTGGTTATCATTGGCGGCAAAGAAAACAAAGGCGAAGACCCCGAGAAGGAAATTCAAAAAGAGAACTCTCAACCCCTGGAGATCCTCAATTCGTTTGTCTCCTTAATCTCTGGAAAGAAACCATCGATAGCAATAATTACAACAGCCAGCGGCGAGCCTGCTGAGATATTTGAAGAATATAGAAAGGCATTTATAGAATTAGGGTATGACAATCTTGAACATATCCACCATCAGAGCCGTGAGGATGCTCTTAACGACGACACTGCCGAGCGCATAAAAGCAGTGGATGCGGTGTTTCTAACCGGTGGCGACCAGCTTAAACTGACGACAATCTATGGCGGAACCGATTTGCTAATAACATTGAAAGAAAGATATATTAACGGCGGCATCGTTATTGGCGGCACCAGTGCGGGCGCTATGGCGATGTCGACACCTATGATTTATGCTGGAAACCAGGACGTACAGCAGATCACCGGTGCTATCCAAGTCACTACAGGGCTTGAATTTCTTAAAGATGTTTGTATCGACACCCATTTTGTAGACCGTGGCCGCTTCGTTCGGATGGCGCAGGTGATTGCCACAAACCCCACCTGTATCGGGATTGGAATTGAAGAGGATACGGCATTGATCGTCAAAAACGGCGTTGAAGCTGAGGTAGCCGGAAGTGGCATTGTTATCATGATTGAGGGGCATGAAATCACACAAAGCAATATCCTGAATTTCGGAAAGAAAGACGCCATTTCTATTCGAAATCTGAAAGTGCATTTAATGTCTAAGGGGGATGAGTTTGTGATTCCTCAGAGTAATCCTCCGCATATATAGGGGGCTTGGAGCTAATAATGACGATTTTTAACCCCTCAGTCCGCCAAAACTGTCTCGTTTCGAAACAGGTTTACCGCTGCGGACAGCTCCCCTTGAAGGAAGGGGAGCAGGTAAAACGCCTAAGTCATATACCTGTAAGTTATCAGAACTGATATGGACTTCTAAACAACAATCAAATATTTACAAAACTCAAAACAAAATACCCGGAAGTGGGTATCGCCGGGGCCATACCTTTAATGTACTTTAGCAGAATTAAAAACAATAAGACTCATGAAAAAAATTTTACTTGTTGCGATGGCCTTCGCTATCACTTTTACTGCGTGTAAAAAGAAATCTTCAGGCGACCCAGATGAAGTAGTAGAGGTGCCGATTGTCAATCCTCCGACAGACCTGCCTTACTCTACTCTGGCACCGGAACAACACAAGCAAAATCTGGAAGCGGCTGGTATTGATTTCGTAGAAAAGATCAACACCCTGCCAGACGAAAAATTTGTTGATGTATTAACTTTTCTGGCCGACTTGAGCCCAAGTGTATCTTCTACTTCTTCAGTTTCATCGGTATTGTCGATTGGCAAGGCTGCAAGCAAAAAGGATATCAAAGGCATTTTTAAAGCTACTACTTCGGCAGCAACGACCGAAAATAAAATCAGCGAAGTTTATGGAATATACACCTGGAACAAGGATACAGAAGAGTGGGATGAAGCTCCGTCCACTTCAAAACTGGAATTACGTTTTCCTTCCAGTTCGCTATCTGCGACCAACGACGCGACACTTACCTTCTCTTATGTAGCCTCTTCAGTTAAAGCTACTCTCGACGGCGAAACAGGCGAGCTTCCGGCTTCAGCCACTGCCTCTTTAAAGATTGCAGGTACCACTTCAGATTTGCTGAAGATGACTTCTGCATACGAGTACAAAGCAGACGGAACTCCTACAAAAGCGACTGTCGACATCACGTTAGGTTCGTTTGCATTACATACCTCAGTTAACAACACTACTAAAAACCTTGATTCTCAGTTCAGTTTGAAAAAAGGCACTGAGGTATTGCTAAGCTTAACCACAGCTGCTGTGGGTAACATGACCGTAACAAACGGAAATACCGTGGAAAACTTTGGCGACTTTTTGAAAAATGCTAACGCTACTTTTGAAATCATGAACATCAAACTGGTAGGCGTGGTAGATGTGAAAGCAATTGATGACGCTATTAATGTAAATCTTTCAGATTCATTGGAAAATGTAAACGAAGCTCAGGCATTAAATACTCATGCTAAATTCGTTGCAATGAATAAGAATGACAATACTGTGATCGCCAAAGTGGTGTTTGTTCCTATTTCTGACCCATACTGCTATTCTTATTATAACGGAACTAATTGGGTTAACGAATGCTATAATGACTACACACTCGATCCACAGTTAGTATTCAAAGATGGCTCTAAACAAACTTTCGAATTCTTTACAGAACAAGGCTTCACTCAGTTAATCGATGAGATGGACGCTTTCGGTGAAAAATTCTAATAATTAACCTAACGCTCTATTACATGAAAAGGCTGCCAATGGCGGCCTTTTTTTTTACAGAATACTCTTCTTCTCTAATTGCGTGGCATTCCCTGCCGAACATCCAAAATTCGTACTAAGGCGATGCTTTAACCTGGTATTGAGACGAACCATAACCGCACCATATACCAATACCTTGCCCCTTTATATTTGATGTAATCTTACCTGTAGAGCCTATAAGCGGATTTGAAGAGTTGATAACTTCGTCCTGAAAAGAGCTCCAGAACTCATAACCCTCTTTAGGAATACTGGAGAATTTTAGCATTACGGTTTCACCGATTTCAAAATAAGGATCATTTTTCACCGTCAGATTATTTACAGGCGCACGGTTTGCTTGTATGATTAACTGTTTGCCGTTAAAATATTTATCGTCCTGATTGGATAGAAGAGTTGGTGTATAGCGCTTTACTGATCCGGTTTTCGTGTAAAGCTTGTAATAATTCTTTTCGTCAGGATTATCTGTAAATTTTAAGAAAAGCTGAGCTTTATCATTGTTCTCACCTTTTCGCACGAACCAAATAGAATCAAGCGCTATCCGGGGAGGGATACTTGTACTGGCGGTAAGAATTTTTCCCTCATATTCAATTTTAAGCGTATACGTCTTTCCGGCTTCTCCTCTCAACTCGGAGCCCCTGTAGATGTAAGGCGGAAAATAATTGGTATCCCGTCTCGACGACAAGATCTCTGTACGAGTGCCGTCGCTGACGCTCACTTTGGCGTGCCTGATCACAAAATCAGTTAGCTGGGCCGAATCAAGCGTAGCAAAAAAAGGAATATTGCGTGATAAGATCACATAAGGATAATCACCCTGCTCAATCCATCCCTCCACAACGATCTTCGACCTATAATCGTCTGCCCCGGAAGGATCATTCTTTTCACAACCCGACAGCACGAAAAAACCTATAAATAAAAATAAAATCCTTCTCATTTGTTTCCTTTAAAGAATATACGATAATTTATAGAAGGCAAAACCGGCAGTATGGTAACTGACTTAGAGGAGACAGAAACCCGCTTTTCTTTCAAATCTCCTTCAGCCTGAAAGTAGACATAAATCGGATTCTGCTTGTTGTACACATTATAAACCGAAAGGCTGAGCTCGGAACGGAAATATTTTCTCGGTTTTGACTTATAGGTAGCCGAAAAATCCATCCGGTGGTAGGCGGGCATCCGGCTTCCGTTAAAAGGCCCATATTCGTTCACCACATTTCCCGATATCAGGTAGCGACTAACCGGACTTGTATAGGCACTTCCAGTAGCATACGTAAACGACCCTGAGAAGCTCCATCGTTGGTTAAGATCGTAGGCCGATATCAGAGAAAGATCATGGCGCCTGTCGTATTTTGCCGGAAAGCTTTCGCCCTTATTTATTTCATCAAAGCTCCGGCTGCTTTTTGCCAGCGTATATCCTATCCAGCCGGTAAGCTTTCCGGTTCGCTTTTTCGCAAAAAACTCGGCTCCATAGGCAGTCCCCGAACCGAACAAAAGATTGTTTTCTATTTTCAAATTGTCGATTAAATTCATGATCCCACCCGAAAACTCAACCAGGCCATTCATTTTTTTAAAATAGACATCGACATAGGTTTCGTATTCAGAGCCGAAGTTTCTGAAGTAACCAAGAGAAATCTGCTGGCCCTTCTCCGCAGGCAAGGAGCTTAAAGAAGGCATCCAGAAATCGGCGGGAAAGTTTACTGCGGTAACAGATATCAAGTGCAGGGGCTGCACATTTCGTGATACCGACAACTTCAGAGAAGAATTATCCGTCAGCAAATGCCGCACCGCGAGAGATGGCTCCAGAAACGTGAAGGCAGAGACCACCGAGTTTTTTGAATAGCTGGTTTCTGTTTTGTCCTCATGTTCCATCGTATAAGGCCCTTTTTGTCTGTAATGCGTTAAGCGCACACCCGCATAAATGCCCGTCACATCCGAAAGTTCAAATTCATCACTTGCAAATACCGAAGTCTCATCCGTAAAATAGGTATTCGGAGTACCAAATTCATAATCCAGTCCGAACGAGGTGATTGATGGAGTATTGGGTTTCAACTTATGATCGATATACTGTATTCCTGCTTTCAGATGATGCTTTTCCAGGTAAACCGATACATTGCTTTTTAAATTGTAATCCTTAATATCCGAGGAAATTCCTGCCAGAAAATTATCCTGTTGAAGTCCGAAATTGAAATGATAACCAGAATAACTTGCTGTAGTATTGAGGATCACATTGTCTCTCAGTATCGACCTCCATGTTAAAGAGGAGGCCGTATTTCTCCAATCCATACCATTGCTCACATTAATCCTGGCATTAAAGGCAAAATCATCCCCGCCGGTGTAAGCCGAAAAGTACAGAAAGTTTTTGGGCGTAATCCGCAGGTTCGAATTCAGGTTGAGGTCAAAGAAATCATATCTGATATTATTGAAAGTCCGGGCGTCTAATCCAAGGCTGCTCAGCTGCGGCCAAACGGTGTAGTTCATAAAGGTTTTCCGGGCTGATGTTGAAACCGACCAGTTAGATGTGATCGGCGTTTGCACATTAGCGGATGCTGCAAGTAAGCTGATATCGCCTTCGGCTGATACCGAATCGACTATTCTTTTACTGCTATTAATTTCAATAATGGAAGAGAGCCTGCCGCCAAATTCGGCGGGGATGGCAGATTTATGTAATTTAATTTCCTGCACAGCGGTGTTGTTAAACACTGAAAAGAAGCCCAGAAGGTGCGATGGGTTATAAATAGTGGCATCGTTAAACATAGTGAGATTTTGTCCGGACGTACCTCCTCTCACATAAAAGCCCGAATTTCCGTCGCCCCCCTTTGCCGAGCCGGGCATTGCCTGGATTGCTTTCAGGGGATCCCGCTGCCCTAAAAAAGCAGGTATCTTTTCGATGTCTGTGCGGGTGAGGGTCTGTCCGTCGGGTGCGATCGTCTTTACACTTTTACCCTTCGCAGATATAGTCACTTCTGCCATCAGGGAAGACTTTTTGAAAAGCGCAAAGCGTACCTGCTGGTTCGCATTTACGCTGAGCTCCTGATATAAGGTATCGTAGGCAAGGTGGCTGAATTGCAGTGTATGCTTTCCGGCGGACAACTTAACACTAAAATATCCCTGGTCGTTGCTTAATAATTTTGTACTTCCATTTATGCTGAGACTTGCATTTGATACCGGGGCCTGACTTCTTCCATCATAAAGATACCCTTCGAGTAGATATTGATCCTGTGAAAAGACGGCATGAGCGCTGCAAACCAGTAAAAAAATAAAGATGGATTTAAATACCGGGAAACGAAATATTGAAATGTAGCTGTACAAAGCTATGCGATTGTAGAAATGCAAAATAATCCCCCCAGGTGTAAGCAGTAAATATAATCAATCGAGGCAATTATATCGAGTTAATGATTATTGGCCAAAACAGATTATATTCTTCGAGGGCTCAAGTTACTGGTTGAGGTGTCGATAAGCAATACCAGAAAGTGGGTATATGGGTGGGTGATGGAAGATGATATCCTCCCCTTCTTTTTATAAGGACGGGATTAAGGGGAGGTTTGGAGGCAATTTTTGGTCGAAGAATTCTGGGTGATGGTACATACAATGACAATGGTTTTAACCCCTCAGTCCGCACGAAGATTGTCATGAAATATGCTTGCCGCAGCGGACAGCTCCCCTTGAAGGAAGGGGGAGCAGGTAAAACGCCTAAACCGCGACATACCATAACTATTGCAGCTAATGTTATCCGCACCTCATTCAAGAGCCTTTTATCGCACCAGCTAAGGCGCTAACCTCCCCTCCTTCCTTTAAGGAGGGGATTAAGGGGAGGTTTAGAGGCAATTTTTGGTCGAAGAATTTTGGGTAACGGTACATACAATGACAATGGTTTCAACCCCTCAATCCGCAAGACGATTTGTCCTGAAATAGATTTACTGCCGCGGACAGCTCCCCTTGAAGGAAGGGGAGCAGGTAAAACGCTTAAACCACGATACACTTATTTATCGCACCTGCTAAAGCGCCATCCTCCCCTCCTTTTTTCAAGGAGGGGAGGATGGGGAGGTTTGCGACGCGTTTCTGAAAGAAGAATTCCATGACAACGATTTTTAACCCCTCAGTCCGCAAACGATTGTCCTGAAATAGATTTACCGCCGCGGACAGCTCCCCTTGAAGGAAGGGGAGCAGGTAAAGCGCCTAGGCCGCGACAATACCATATCTATTGCAGCTAAAGTTATCCGCACCTCATTCAAGAGCCTTTTATCGCACCAGCTAAGGCGCTAACCTCCCCTCCTTCCTTTAAGGAGGGGATTAAGGGGAGGTTTGGAAATTCCGAAACCATTACCACACATCTACAGTTATATCTTAAAACACAGCTAGTATGATCAATAATCAGAGTGATAAACCCGAAAAATTCGAACCCAAAGACTCTAAACGCAAGAACATCAAACACCCTCAGGATGATGACGAAGCGGTTGTAAAGCCTGAAGATCTGGAATACAATAAACAGGAAGAAGACTTTGGAAATGTAGCTAAGTATAAAGAGCAACGCGAGCAGCCGGTGTTGCCGATAAAGGATCCGCCGAAGGATGTTTAAGATATGCATCATACAAGCAATACTCCCCGAAACTGTCCTGCTCCATCGGCGTTTTGATACTCTATCCATACTTCAACTATACTGTAAGTATACAGTATCTATACAGTTGTCTCGTCCTGAAATGGCTATATGTCTCGTCCTGAAATGACAATACAGGTTTGTTAATTAATTGTAGATTGGCTATACACTGCAAAGTGGTAATTGTGACTGAGCTATACAACCACATGGTCATTTTAATTGTGGTTGGTCTTACCCTATGTAGAAACACATTGGTCTCGCTATGGACATCGAAAAACTAGATAAGTTAGTGAATCACTGCAGAACGACCACCTCAAGGCGCGAACCGCTCTATCGGTTTAAATTAAGGTGGCCCCTGGGGATAGTCAAGAACCGCTCTAGCAAGGCCCATCCTCCGTTCATCCTCCGTTTCTCGTAGGTTTTACCCGGTGTGGGGGCAGGCTTATGCTTAGCCTAATATAGCTATAAGTGGATATTGATTTAATTATAAATCGGAATACACCGCAGGATTTTGATTTTACAGGAGCTATATTATCCTGATCTATTAACGTGAGGCCAGGCCCGTGGTGTGTATGTAGAAGCAATTAAGCTACAATCCGAGGAACTGGTGAAGTTTTCTTAGCGGCTTTAAGAGCGCGACTATCCGCGGGAAACGGATACCATTCAGTCGCATGGCTTCCAGATCTGCTTTATTCGCTTTGAGGCGATTATCCAGGGAGCTGTTACTCATCCCCCCTGTTCGCATTTTAACAAGCACTTCGGGCAGGTATAACGACTTCAACTGATGCTTGTGTAAAAAACGCATCATTAGTTCATAGTCGCCGGCAGTACCCATATCCAGGCGATACTTGCCATATAGTTCAAACATCTCGCGCTTCACAAAAAAAGTTGGATGAGGAGGCATCCAGCCCCACTGAAACAGGCCCTGACGGTAAGGCTTCGATTCCCACTTACGGGTAACTTTAGAAGTATTCTCCTTGTCTACATACCACAGGTCGCCGTATAAAACATCAGCTTTTGAAAGTAAGAAAGCATTCGCAACATTGCTAAGCACCTCGTTTGAAGCAAAGAAATCATCCGCATGCAACACTCCTATCACATCTCCCGTTGCCAGCGCGATCCCCTTATTCAGCGCATCATACATCCCCTCGTCTTTTTCTGAAACAATCTGACTGACAATGCCGTAAGAATGGGCAATATTTAAGGTATTATCAGTTGATAGGCCATCAATAATGAGGTATTCAATGTCGGGGTGGGTTTGCTGCTGTACGGATTTAATACACGTATCCAAAAACTCACCTGCATTATACGTAACCGTTACGATGGAAATCATCATCTTAATCAAGAAGGCCTTTAACTGATAAGATTTAAATATGTTTTAAAAAATTGATATTTTTTGGAATATCTGAAATTTAATAAGCATTTTTAACACCATCTTATAACACTCTCATTGATGAAATTAAAAAAGGGGAAGTTCCTGGGGGCAATTTTATTATCTGTTTTTTTGCTCTCTTCTTGTCGATCTTTAAAAAACACCAATACTTTATTTCTGAGTGAGTATGATAAGTTCGCTGATACGGCTAAGTCGGTGTATGTGGCGAACGAGAATTTTGCCCCTAAAGACTTCACGTACAAGATCAAGCCATTTGATCAAATTGCTCTTAGGAACATCCAAAATCCAGATGGCTTGGTCATGTCTACTAATGCTGAAAACGTGCAGTCAGGAATAATTTTTCGTGTGAATAAAGAGGGCTTTGTAATGTTACCCGTTATTGGAGAGGTTAATATCAACGGGCTCAGCCAAGCCGAAGCAGCCCAAAAAATCCAAGACATCTATAGCAAAACGTTGTTGAAAAATCCTCTTATCGAACTCACTGTTTTTAATTATAAAGTTACTCTACTTGGAGAAACGTCGACGCCCGGCAATTATGTACTCGAAAGAGACAATGTTGATCTGATTGAGTTGTTGGGTAAAAGCGGCGGTCTGCTGCCTTCTGCGGATCCACGGAAAGTTAAAATTATTCGTGGAGATCGTAAACACCCAGAAATCATTTATGTAAATCTAAAAAACTTAAACACGCTCGGTAACGATAAACTGGTGCTTCAAAACAACGACATTATTTATATTGCACCGCAGAAATTAAGTAATATTTCAGAGGGCCTCAAGAATTATTCAGCCATCATCCAGCCGTTATTTTTAATTCTCAATGCCGTTATACTGTACAGTACGATCGGAAAATGAATAATATGGAAGTTCAGAACGCAAACAAACTGCCCGTTCAAAGCATAGATTATCTAAAAGTCCTCAAAATTCTGTGGAGCCGATGGTATTGGATTGCTGCGTGCATTTTTATATCTCTAAGCATCGCATATGTATTTCTTTGGTATACGCCAAAAGTTTACTCCACGAGTGCATCTCTAAAATTTGTCGAGGAAAAATCCGAAATCACTGAGCTTTTGGCGGTTAAAAACATCTATGATCGTACTAATAAGGTCCAAACTGAAACTTATGTTATCCAATCTAGAGATGTGCTTCTTAATGCCATTTCTCGTTTAAATTACAGAGTATCTTATTTTGTAAAGGGGAGGGTGAGAACTTCAGAATTATACCCTGAAATCCCCTTTCCAATTGAAATTATTTCGCAGGATTCTATAAATTTCTATCGGGGACTGTTTGACATCAAAACAGTTTCACATAAACAATTTGAGCTAAGTTATAGCATTGGCGAAAAGGAAATTAACAAAGATTACAACTACGGTGAGACCATAGACCTGCTAGGAACTAAATTCAAGGTGCTAAGCGGTCCAGCCAACACTGGAAGCGTTTATTCTATAAAGTTTAATTCGAAAGAAGATTTTTTGGGCCGGGTAATTGGAAGCTTAACCATGAGGGAAGCCGCTAAAAGCTCAAATGTACTTATGCTGACCGTAACAGATCGCAATCCAGTATTTGCAGCAGACATATTAAACGCAATATTAAAAGAATACGTTTACTTTGATGGATACCGAAGAAGCATGTCTGCTTCTCAGACCATCGCTTTTATCAATCAACAATTACAATTTTTATCTGGACAAGTGAAAACTGCAGGTACAGCATTGGCAAATTTCAAGAGCAGTACAAGAATATTAAACCTTTCTTCTGCGGCTGCGACAAGTACCGGTGAGGTGTTGTCGAAGAATGATCAGAAAAAACAGTTAGAACTCGAAGAATTAACCATCAAACAATTAGAAGACCGTATTAAAAATAACCTAAATTCTTCCGAGTATAATTTCAATGTAGAAGGCAAGGTAGATGCTATGCTAGCTGGTCTAGTCGAAAGGCTAAATTCCTTTTTCCTTGAAAAAGAACGAAAACTAGCTATTTTCACTCCCAATTCAGATCAAATAAAGGCAATCGACAAGCAGATAGATGACATAAAAAAAGCAATAATCACAAACATTCAAAATTACAAAGACCGAAACAGCAGGCTCCAGAGATATGTTGCGAAAGAAATATCCGAAGCTGAACGGGATGTAACCTCGTTACCAGCAACGGAACGCAATTATATTAACCTTCAAGCCGACTTTGATATTAATCAGAAGGTATTCTCCTATTTATTTGAAAAGAAACTTGAGGCTCAAATAAGCAAGGCAGCAGTTGTACCCGGTGCCACCATAGTTGAGGAAGCTACACCGGGCAGAAGGCTAATTTCCCCGCTTCCAGGAAAAATATACACCTATGCTTTTTTATGGGGAATAGGGGTGGGGGCAGGTCTTATTTTGCTTATAAGAATCATCAACCCATATATCTACGATAAAGAAACGGTGGAAAGCCTCACTTCTATTCCTATTATTGGCGTAATACGTGAGTTTCCTGGATTTATTGATAACGATAATACTCAAGCTTTATCTGTCCAAAAGCCCAAGTCAATTTTTGCTGAATCTGTGCGTTCGGTTAGAACTAATTTGAGCTTTTTAGCCGGGGAAAAGAAGAGTAAAGTAATCTGTATTACTTCAGAGATATCGGGAGAGGGAAAATCATTCGTTTCAATAAACTTAGCGAGCACGCTAGCCTTAATTGATAAAAAGGTTGTTCTTGTTGCAGCAGATTTACGTAAATCAAAACTGCATAAATCATTTAATACTGACAATCAAAAAGGACTAAGTACTTATTTATCAAAGCAACACGATTTAGATTCAGTAGTTGTGAAAACAAGCAACGAAAATTTAGATTTTATTCCTTCAGGGCCAGTCCCTCCTAACCCTTCCGAATTACTTCATACTCAACAACTGAGAGATTTAATTGCTAGGTTATCGGAAATATATGATTTTGTACTACTTGATACAGCTCCCGTAGGTTTGGTTTCGGATTCAATTCCATTAATTAGACATGCGGATATAAATCTTTTCGTTATAAGGTCGGGTGTTTCACGACTCAATGCAGCAACCATCCCTGACCGTCTATCGGGTGAGTACAAATTAAACAACGTTGTTATCGTCCTAAATGCAGTGACTGATGATGCATTTCATACAAGGTATTATAGCAGTAACTATACGGGTGGAACATATCAATACTATTATTCTGACTATTCAGGGTATTCGGGTGATGGATATTATTCTGACGACCCGAAACCCAAGTGGTGGAATATTTATAAACGGTTGAAAGGATAAACGAATTAGTCGTGGGAATGGATGTGCATTGGTATCCGGTTTACACTAATCCAAGGGCTGAAAAAAAAGCCTTTGAAGCATTGGAACAAAAACGCATCTCCACTTATCTCCCCCTGCACAAACAACTTCGTCAATGGAGTGACCGAAAAAAATGGGTTGACCTTCCTTTGATTCCCTCCTATCTCTTTGTTCAGATTAGTATTACCCAAATGGTTGATGTATTAATGTGTAAGGGGGTGAGCCGTTTTCTTTACTTCTCGGGTAAAGTAGCCACCATACCTGACCGACAGATTAATCAACTAAAGCTATTACTGGCGAACGATTACGAGTTAGAAGTGGTGGAAAAAATATTTGAACCTGGGAAAACAGTGATAGTTAAAGCTGGTCCTTTACAAGGCTTGCGGGGAGAATTGATCTCCTGGCACTCCTCTCAAAAATTACTGGTTCGGATAGATTATATTGCTCAATCAATTTTGGTGCAAGTCTCACCCGCTTTTTTAGAGGTACTTTAAACAATACCCCACAATTTTCCAAAGAAATATTTTCTTTGCAGAGTTGCTTGGATGGTATCATATTATTACACAAGACCCTCGTTAAGATGAGTCGTCAAAGGTTGGTAAAAGTGCAGTTCCAAAAACGAAATGGGACTGAGGAGGCGAAGCTGTGCTTATTCCATCCTATATATTTTTTAGTCCTTTACAAACATACCTAAAGAGCGATAACTGTGTGCCGTATACTAGGAATTGTATCCTCAAAGACTACTTTAACTGAGACATATCAGCAGGTTAGCCAGATGTGTAAAATTTTACAACATGGTGGGCCTGACAATGAGGGAATTTATCAAAACACAGATGGCACTGTTTGTTTGGGGCATAGAAGGTTATCAATCTTAGACCTAAGTGCTGCGGGCCATCAGCCGATGTGTTCTGACGATAAGCAAATTTGGATTTCTTTTAATGGCGAAATCTATAATTTTAAAGTTCTTCGAAGAGAACTCATTTCACTCGGATATAGCTTTAATACCAATACTGATACAGAGGTAATATTAAAGGCGTATCAGGAATGGGGAACGCAATCCTTCTCGAAACTCAAGGGAATGTTTGCTTTCGCCCTTTATGATGAAAGGGACCGGCAGGTTTATCTGGTTCGGGATGCCGCGGGAATCAAACCTCTGTATTTTTCAGTTAATAATGGAGATTTGGTATTTGCGTCTGAAATAAAAGCGTTTTCCATCTCGGATTTTAAATTTGAGAAGGATGAAAATTGGAAAATTTATCTATTAGCTTTTGGACACATTCCTGAACCTTTTACCACATTAAAAGGTGTACATAGCCTTGCTAAGGGCCACTATTTGACGTGGAATATAGCTGACCTGTCCTATATCATTAAATCTTTTAAATCATTTTCATATACAAAAGAGATAACAGACATCGAAGAGGCAATATTTGAGGTCAAGAAAAGCCTGACGAGCTCCGTAATTAGTCACCTGATTTCCGATGCACCTATCGGTGTTTTCTTAAGTGGAGGGATCGATTCAAGCATACTTACCTTGATAGCAGATCAGTACCAGGGCACTAAACTAAACTCTCTCTCTATCAATCTGCAGGAAACCGATTACTCTGAAAAAAGATATCAGGAAATGGTGACCAAAACCATACAAGGTTCACATAATGAATTTTTCATCAACTATAAAGAATTTATTAAAAACTTTGAAACCATTGTGAGCAGTATGGATCAGCCCAGCACCGACGGTATAAACTCATGGTTTGTAAGTAAATACGCAAAGGAAAATGGATTAAAAGCGGTGCTTTCAGGGCTGGGCGGAGATGAATTATTTGGTGGTTATCCTTCCTTTCAGCGTATGGACATGTTATCAGCCATTAAAAAGCTTCCATCGGCATTGATAAAAGGCACTGAATACCATCCAAACCACAAATATAAACGGCTGTACTATCTCAGTTATGACAATCCGGTGGGAGAATACCTCTTTCTGAGAGGCTTTTTTACCCCCCCGCTTATCGCTTCGATACTTGATGCAGATTTAAAAGAAATTGACAGCATCGTTAATAGCTTTCCTTTATCAAAAGAGGTAAGCTCTTTAAGCGGTGGTAATCGGGCAAGCTGGTTTGAAACAAATATGTATATGCAAAATCAGTTGCTTAAGGATACTGATTACATGAGTATGAGTCATGGTATTGAAGTACGGGTTCCATTTTTAGATCAGGATTTAATTTCGACAGCGCTAAGAATTGACCCTAAAGTAAAATTCAGCCGCCAGCTTCACAAAGTACTGTTGATAAAAGCTTTTAAAGATGTATTGCCTGAACCGGTTTGGAACAGAAAAAAGATGGGCTTTAGCTTCCCTTTTCAAGAATGGATGTCCCGTTTCGAACAAATTTCTAATCCCGATAGGTACAGAAATAAGACCACAAAAAAACTGATTAAAGATTTTCATAAAGGAAATTTGCATTGGTCATCTGCTTTTGCTCTCTATCACATCAATAATGCCTAAAAAAATCCTATTTCTGACATTAAGAACGTTTAGCATTACCGGGGGTATCGAGAAGGTGTGCAGGGTATTAACTCGTGCGTTGTATGACTTAAGCGAAAAAAGCTTAATTGAGCCTAAAGCTTTCTCCATGTATGATAAATCATCTGACCGTGATGCAAAATATATATTACGCACGCAATTCAAAGGCTTTAATGGGAGTCGTATCCTCTATTCATTAGCGGCGATTAGGGAAGGAATTCGCTCTGACACTGTAATCTTAAGTCATATAAACTTGCTTTTTTTAGCTCTGGTAATTAAACGCTTATCTGCAAAAACCAGAGTTATTTTATTTGTTCATGGAATAGAAGTATGGAGAGATTTAAAAAGTTGGAAGGCGGATTTCCTTCGTAAAGACTGCGACGAAATCTGGGCCGTTAGCGACTACACCTCGAAAGAAATCCAGAAACGACACAGCATTCCATCTCAACGCATTAAGGTCATTCATAACTGCCTTGACCCTTTCCTTGAAATTCCGGTTGATTTTAATAAACCCGCAGATTTAATTCGACGTTACAATCTTAATATAAAAGATAAAGTATTGTTTACACTTACCCGCCTAACGTCAAGTGAATTATACAAGGGATACGATCAAGTAATTGCAATAATACCAAGATTGCTGACTCTTTACCCGACACTAAAATATCTGATCGCTGGGAAAGCTGATACAGAAGAACGGTCACGCCTTAGTAAGTTAATCAAAGACAGAGGGTTAGAACGTCATGTTGTTTTATTGGGATTTGTTCCTGAAGAAGAGCTTAGTGAGCATTTCCTTTTGTCGGATGTATTTGTAATGCCGAGCAGAAAAGAAGGTTTTGGTATAGTGTTTATTGAAGCTGCGGCCTGCGGGTGCAAAACCATCGCCGGCAATCAGGACGGAAGTGTTGACGCGTTAATGAATGGACGACTGGGAACACTTATTTCTCCAACAGACACTGAGGCGATCTTTCAAGCAATAGTAAATAATCTAGAATCTGACTATACAACCGATTCGGCTTTAAAGATACAGGCGATGTGTGTACAAAGCTTTAACTACGAAGCATACTATCAAAAAATAAAAGAACGCATTTGTGATAAATAACGCAACTAAATGGGAAATAAGTCCTGCCAACTCCGGATTTGATCTTAAGCTGAAAGAAACTTGGGAATACAGGGATTTGCTTGGATTACTGGTGAAACGAGACTTTGTATCCTTTTACAAACAGACAATATTTGGGCCGCTCTGGTTTCTAATTCAGCCTGTTTTTACTACAATTATTTTCACTTTTGTTTTCGGCAACCTTGCTGGCATTTCTACCGATGGATTACCGCAGCCATTATTTTATATGGCAGGCATTACCGCCTGGGGATATTTTGCTGAATGTCTAACAAAAACTTCTACCGTGTTTAAAGACAATGCTAATATTTTTGGAAAAGTTTATTTCCCGCGTCTGATTATGCCTTTGAGTATCGTCGTATCAAATCTGGTTAAGTTTGGAATACAGTTCGCTTTATTTTTGGTCATTATGGTTTACTACGGAGGAAAGGAAGCAGATTTTGAACCGAATCGGTATGTACTTTTATTCCCGGTTCTTATTTTTTTAATGGCAGCACAGGGACTGGGATTGGGTATGCTTATTTCAGCAATGACCACAAAATATCGTGATCTGGCGTTTTTAGTAAGCTTCGGTGTTCAATTACTTATGTATGCGACAACTGTGATTTATCCACTTTCTATAGCAACAGAGAAGTACCAACAATTTAGCTGGATCATTGAGTATAATCCTATGACGATGATCATCGAAACGTTCCGTTACGGATTTTTAGGAGCCGGCAGCTTCAGTTGGGAGTCTTTAGGATATACAACCCTAGCATCCTTTATTATAATGCTATTGGGCATAGTTGTTTTCAATAAAGTGGA
The DNA here is from genome assembly GCF_024436395.1 of Paradesertivirga mongoliensis. Lineage (GTDB taxonomy): Bacteria > Bacteroidota > Bacteroidia > Sphingobacteriales > Sphingobacteriaceae > Paradesertivirga > Paradesertivirga mongoliensis. The sequence continues at coordinate 135,683 of NZ_JAFMZO010000005.1, forward strand.
GAAAAATTTCGTAGACACTGTATAACACTAAAACAAGGCTATGAGTGAAATCGCTATAAAGGCAGAAAATGTATCCAAAGCTTATCAGCTTGGAGAAATTGGCACGGGTACGATAAGCCGTGACCTGGAACGCTGGTGGGCTAAAATAAGGGGGAAAGAAGATCCCTATCTCCGTATAGGAGAGACAAACGACCGCGCTCAAAAGGGCAGCAGTGATATCGTTTGGAGCTTAAAAGACATTACTTTTGAAATTAATCAAGGCGATGCAGTAGGTATAATAGGACGAAACGGAGCTGGAAAAAGTACCTTATTAAAAATTTTAAGTAAAGTAACCTCACCAACTACCGGGACTATTAGTGGAAAAGGAAGAATTGCAAGCTTATTGGAAGTCGGAACGGGGTTTCATCCAGAATTAACCGGTCGGGAAAACATTTTTCTGAATGGTGCGATACTGGGTATGCGAAAAAGAGAAATAACCAGAAAATTCGATGAGATTGTTGATTTTGCTGGCGTAGAGCGATATATAGACACCCCTGTAAAACGCTATTCCTCAGGGATGTATGTTAGGCTTGCATTCGCAGTAGCTGCGCACCTCGAATCAGAGATTTTAATTGTTGATGAAGTTTTAGCGGTGGGAGATGCCGAGTTCCAGCGAAAATGTCTCGGAAAAATGGAGGATGTCAGCAAGGGAGAAGGAAGAACGGTGTTATTTGTGAGCCACAACATGGCAAGTATCAAAGCGTTGTGCAATCGGGGGATTTTATTATCCCAAGGGACTATTACATCATATGGCGATATAGATACCGTTGTAAATGAATATTCGGAATTACCTTTTTCTATAAATCCTAGAAAAAGGACTGGAACCGATAATGTAAGAACAAGTTGTATAAAATTCTATAACTCTGCAAAAAGTACGATATCGGGCAATGACCTCCTATTTAATAACCATCACATCATCGATCTATACTTAGAAGTGAAAGAACAGTGTAAAGACGTAAGCATAGCTCTCTGTTTTAATAATCTATCAAACCAAAGGGTAACGAGTCTATGGTCAAAGTTTAATGGCGAGCTTTTTACACTTACACCAGGATTACAAAAACTTGAGTTTGATATCCCTAAAATCAGATTAATTCCAGGCTGCTACGAGGTAATTATCTATATAGAATCCAAAGGGCAGGTTCTGGAACTGATCTATAATTATACTGAGGTGACTATTTCCATGCCATCAGATACTGCTTCACTTGAGAGCCCCCAGCAGATAACAGGATATTTTGTAGAAGACTTCAAAAATAAACTAGTTTATGATAATTAATTTATTGCGCAAAATCAAGTTCAGATGGACTCAATATAGACACTGGGATTCAAGAATAAGAGATGTGATGTCTTGTCCTGACAACGATAATATCCAGAGGGTTGCACAGGCTGGAAAAATCATTGACAATCATCAAATCATGCACAATGGCCAAAAAATCATTCTTGGCAGTTATTACGGTAGTGGGATTACTGACATGCTTAAGAGAAACAAGGGCGTTCACGAGCCACAAGAAGAATTCGTTTTTTCGAAGGTAATAAATTCACTTACGGACAGTCCGGTTATGATTGAACTTGGCTCGTATTGGGCGTTCTATTCCATGTGGCTACTTCAGCAAAGACCTGCCGCAAGAGTTTACTTATTTGAACCGGATGAACATAATTTGAATTATGGTATAGAAAATTTTAAACTTAATCATCTAACCGGCGATTTCAATCGTGCGTATATTTCAGACATGGTCGATATTGCGTCAATCCCAAATACACTAAATTTACCCTACATTTTTGAAGACAAAAATCTAGATTTCGTAGATATACTACATTCCGATATACAGGGAAATGAGCTTAGTCTGTTAAAAGGAGCTAAAGATTTACTGCGTGAAGAAAGAATTGGATATTTATTTATATCAACACATGATAATGAGATACACAACGCCTGTATCAATTTCATAAATCAATTCAACTACAATATTTTATGTGAAGCTGACCTCAATCGCACTTTTTCTTACGATGGGCTAATTGTTGCAAAATTGGCGAAGTATGCAGGTGTGGAAAATATAGAAATTAGCAAAAAGCTGTCATGACTTTAAGATCACTCATTAAACAACGTCTGATTTCTCATTTCTGGAACTTGAAAAAAAAGTTCAAATACTTTAGTACAACAGTATATTTCCCCAAGGATAGCGCCCTTTTTAAACGAGCAATGAAGGAAGGGATTTACGAATATGATAACTTAAAAATAATTCGTGCTCTTGCAAAACGCGAAACAACGGTTCTTGATGTTGGTGCAAACATTGGATTAATGGCTATTCCCTTGTTAAATATGGACGATTCCCTTAAAATAATTTCGATAGAAGCTTCTCCCAATACGCTTCCCTATTTGAATAAAACATGGAATGACTCAAATTATCATGACCGTTGGCAAATTATAGGTAACGCTGTTTCAGACAGGAGTGGCATAGTGGATTTCCATTTGGCAAAGCCGTCGGATGGAGCTTACGACAGTATTCGGGATACACAAAGAAAATCATATTCTGAGGTTGTAAAGGTAGAGTGTACTACAATCGACGAAATATGGGATAGTGTGCAAAGAACCCACATTTCTCTTATTAAAATTGACATCGAAGGCGCAGATCTCCTAGCGTTAAAAGGTGCGACCAATTGTATAGAAAAATGTAGACCAGCCATCTTAATGGAGTGGAATCAAACAAATATTCAACCTTTCGGCCTCAACAATAATGATTTGATTGAATTTGTTAGAAGTAACAACTACTACCTTTATGCACTGCCGGAAATCACTAAAATATCATCCAGTGATGAATTAAACTTATTTAGTATCAGAACTGAAAACTTTTTGCTACTGCCGAGCATGGTGACCAACTAATTTAATGAATTCCAACTATAAAATCATCAAATTAACCACCCCCTGGAAATCAAAATTCCTTTACAATACTATTGATAATCCTAACCTCTATTTATCTCAAACTCCGGGTGGAAATGGCATTTACGGAGACTACAAATTTGAGGTTAATAATGACATATCAGAATGTGATTATTGGTTCATCTATGGAGGGTTAACATTAGGTGAACTAAAACAAAAAGTTAAATGCCCTATTGAAAACATCTTTTACATAACAGATGAGGTACATTGCAACAGATTTTATGTTAAAAAATTTCTTGATCAATTCCCAAATGTAGTTACCTGCAGAACAGATATTCACCATAGAAATGTTATCAACTACCATGAGCTATTGATCTGGTATCTTCATAAATCTTATGATGAAATTGCGAATACAACAACCATCGAGAAAACAAAAAAGCTATGTATCATTAACAGTAATTTGGTTGAAACACCGCTGCAACGAACGAGGTATGAACTAACCCATAAATTGATTGGTCATTTCAAGGATAAAATAGATGTGTTTGGCCGGGGACATCAAACATTTACTGATAAATGGGATATTTTAAAAAACTATAAATACTCTGTAGCCATTGAAAACACGGTGCAGTACGGGTATTTCACTGAAAAAATAGCAGAATGTTTTTTAACACACACTTACCCCCTATATTATGGTTGCCCTAATATTGCGGACTATTTTGACACCAGAGCCTTCACAACCATTGATGTTAATGATTATAAAACGTGTATTCGTCAGATAGAAGAAGTCATCGAAGAAGACCTCTACGAAGAAAAAGCAGCAACAATTCAAGAACAGAAATATAAATACCTTAATCAATATCACTTGTTCCCAGGTATTATTAATTTAATTCAGCTGCATGGCAACTCAAACACAGTTGCTAAATGGAAAACCATTTATACAGAGGAGTACTTTAAGAGATTGTACTGGATGAAAAGGTTTATTCAGGTTATAAACAATCGAAAAATCTCTGAAAAATATAAGTTTAACATAAACTTATATGTTGATGGCGATTATGCAAATAAATAACGTGAGCCCTAAAGTAAAAATTAAACTGAAATGTATTAATGGGATCAATTATTCTGACGCTATCAGCGACATACTTTTTGAGGTAAGTGATGTTTTCGATTTTGAAGAAAGTTTAACTGACCCCGACTATATCATTTTTGGCCCATATGGAAATGATTTACCTCCAAAAGGGAACTATACGCGAATAGGATATTTCTGCGAAAATATTATACCAGATTTGTCAGTTTGCGAATGGGCATTCGGTGTTCCCAGAGAAGAGGAAATTAATCATCCAAAATATAAAAGAATACAATGGCATGGGTTAAACCCTAAGGCCCTAATCAAACAAATAGACGATAATGATTTAGATAGAATTGTCTGTTCGAAAACTAAGTTTTGCAATTTTCTATATTCGCATAAAGTTCCATATCGCGAAGAGTTCTTCAGGCAATTGTCGAGGTATAAAAAGATAGATTCGCCAGGTAAATCCATGAACAATATGTCCTCTATAGACTCCATGTATCAGGGAAATATCTGGGAAAGAAAGAAACAATTTTTATCTGACTACAAATTCACCATAGCTTTTGAAAACTATTGTTATCCTGGTTACCAAACTGAGAAACTATATGATGCAATGCAATGCTCAAGCATCCCTATATACTGCGGGGATCCCTATATACATGAAATATTCAATACCGAAAGTTTTATAAATACCTCAGATTATATTAAAATAGATCAAGGCAAACTTCTCAACCTAATTGAGAGAAATGCACAGTTCAACTTTACAGATATACGGCCTATGTTCTTTTATCAGCCACAGCATAGGCTTCAAAGAAAGTTTAAATCTTTACTCAGGGAGTTAAAAATGTTTTGGCAATTCAACAAATTAAACTTCAGCCCTTTAATTGATAAAATCATTGAAATTGACACGAACCCCGATCTTTATATACAAATGTTGAAAAAGGCCTGGTTTAAAGATAACAACACTCCAAGAAAGTTATCAACCAAAGATAGATGGTTGGAAATCTTTAGTATAAATGATAAATAACCGATATTGGCGCATTAATATCCGTAGCTGGATTCTCAATTGCTTCTGTTAAATAATGGAAAGGCCTATTGTTTCTATAATCATTCCGTTTTATAACACCGAAAGGCATTTAGCGTCTTGTATTGAATCTGCCATCAACCAAAGCTGGCCGAATACGGAAGTTATTCTTGTTGATGATGGCTCCACCGACAACTCATTGAGCATCGCAACCCATTATCAAAATGAGCGAATAAGAGTGTTCCGACAGAATAAAGGAGGAGCTAGTGCCGCAAGAAACAAAGGTTTAAGAGAAGCTAAGGGGGATTTTATTCAATTCTTGGATGCAGATGATTTTTTACATCCTGATAAAATAAAATCACAAATCGAGTTATTAGAAGTTGATGACGATAAAGTAGCGCTTTGTCCTACCATAAGCTTTATTGACGGCAACGACCCTGATTCAAAGGTTACGAGGCATGAGTGGTATAAGAATGCAACTGACCCGATTGATTTTTTAATAAAATTATATGGTGGGGGCTTTATAGGCCCTGAATATGGAGGTTCAATACAGCCTAATGCCTGGCTCACACCCAGAAAAGTTATAGACCAGGCTGGCTTTTGGAATGAAGATTTAAGCCTGGATGATGATGGAGAGTATTTTTGTCGGGTTGTTCTAAGTTCCAGCGGTCTAATTTATTGTGATAAATCAATAAATTATTATAGGAAATTCAATCACCAAAGCAATTTAAGTGCGCAAAAATCAAACACTCATTTTAAAAGTCTTTTGAATGCGACAGTTTTAAAGTCTCAATATCTTTTGTCAAAAAGCAATGATGATATTTCACGCAAAGCTATTAGTCGATGTTTCTATGACTTAGCATATAATTCTTACCCCATGTATAAAGAGATCTATTCAGAAGCTTTATCAACCGCCAAAGCACTCTATAACATCGAGTTTAATCCTTACAAAAGTTATCATAATCAATTATTGTCGAATCTAATGGGTTGGAAATTTGTTAAAAAGTATCTTTATACCTTGAGTCAGATTAAAACCAGAATTAAAGATTTTTAAGGTGATATTAAATAAGGGATTTAAAATATTCAAAGCAATCTTAAATAGATTAAATATTGCTTTGAATTTAAACGACTATATTGTTCTGAAAAAAAGTGAATTGACATATGCGCAGGACCTGTTGTATACATTTCATAATACCGACTTTTTAAACGACCCATTATTTATTGAATCTTATAATTTAGGTAAAGCGACCCATGAGTCTTATCCGTACTCCACTGAAATTTACTGGAGAATCCATGTTTTGTGCTGGGCAGCAGATTATGCAAAAAGTCTTCCTGGAGACTTTATTGATTGCGGCGTCGATACAGGCTTTTTTGCCAGGGCAATCGTGAACTTCACAGATTTCAATACGTTGAATAAAAAGTACTACTTGCTTGACACATTTCAAGGAATGGACGAAAGATATTGTGGTCCAAAGGATATCGAAAGGAACGAATGGTTACATTACAAAGACCACAAAGACCTTCACCAGAAAGTAATTCATACTTTTAAAGATTTTAACGTAAAGGTAATAAAAGGACCAGTCCCAGACACGTTAAGTCAGGTTGACACCGATTCCATAAGTTTCTTATCTCTTGACATGAATTGCGCCTTGCCAGAGTATGAGGCGCTAAAATTTTTATGGGATAAGATTGTACCGGGAGGCATAGTAGTGATGGACGACTATGCATATAGAGGCTGTGAAGATCAAAAACAGATTCTAGACAAATTTGCGGCAGAAGTGAACACCAAAATTTTATCTCTACCGACATGTCAGGGGCTACTAATTAAAACACAATGAATGACAAATTAAAATGGACCGGTGAAAGATTGGTAACCCAAATTTCAAATGAAGATACCATATATCATTTGCACAGATATTCCATTCCTCAGGAATACATTAAAGATAAGACTGTGGTTGACGTTGCCTCGGGCGAGGGTTATGGTTCAAATATCATGGCAACAACCGCTTATAAAGTTATCGGAATAGACATTTCTAAAGAAGCAGTAACCTTTGCTAACCAAAAATATGGGCACAGGTCCAATCTGCGGTTTATCGAGGGATCAGCCGATAAAATCCCTTTAGAAGATGGAATAGCCGATGTAGTTGTAAGTTTTGAAACGCTCGAACACATTGACACGCATCAAGAGATGATGTTGGAGATTAAAAGAATTTTAAAGCCAGGTGGTATTCTTATCATCTCATCGCCGGATAAGGCCAACTATTCAGACCGCTTTAACCGAGTAAATGAGTTTCATGTTAAAGAACTTTATATGGAGGAATTTAAAACTTTGTTAGCCCAACATTTTAAACACTGCATATTTTATTATCAAACTTTTCTGACTGGTTCGTTTATTTTCAAAGAAGATTATTCAGGGACGCAAATCAAAGAATACAACGGAAATTACAATCAGATTCAATCAAGTGATAACCTTAGCTTTCCGATGTTTAACATAGCTATAGCCTCTGATGCATCATTTACCCCTCAGGAAAACAGCTACTTTGAGGGCACTGACACTATGCGTGAATTTTATTACAATACGGTTATGGGTTTCACTCCCTATAAATTAGGCAACGCAATATTAAAACCACTTAGAAGGCTATTTAAACGGTGATGTTGAGTGTTGACATTATTATATTAAGCTATGCTAGAGATTCAAATCTCAGAGCATTAACACAGCAAGCAATCGACACCTTGTACGCATCAGAAGATGCTGAAAAAGTTAAATTTCAGACCATAATATTGGAATCTGAAAGGAAGCTTAGTCCATACCAATATGATAACACGACTACAATATATCCTAAGGAAGCATTTAATTTTAACCGATACCTAAACATTGGCTTAAAGGCTTCTAAAAGTGATTTCATCTGCTTTTGTAACAACGATATTGTTTTTTTTAAAGACTGGGCATCTGAATTATTGAAAGCTATGGATGCCGATAAAAAACTACTTAGCGCCTCGCCGATTTGTCCCAAATTTCATCCAGATAGCGAAATCTATCCTAACACGGGTATACGATACGGGCATGAAATCCGAAAAGAAATTTCCGGATGGTGCTTTCTTGTTCGTCGCGAAATTTTCCAACAGATAGGTCTATTTGATGAGAACTTTTCTTTTTGGTTCGCGGATGCAGATTACGCTAATACATTGAAAAAATACGGCATAAAACACGGCTTGGTTACATCAGCCATGGTCGAACACCTCGACGGGAGATCAACGATAGAATTGGATAGTGCCATGAAACAGGAGATGACCACTGAGCAATTTTGGTATTATCAATTTAAATGGGAGCACAGAAATTATTTTTTGTACTCTTACAGACGTCTGAGAAGTTGGCTGAGAATTATGACGTCACGCTTCGTCTTACGTTATAAGGCTTAACCCCTTTCTGGCAATATGATTAGTTATGAATTCAGACGTTGATTTAATAATATTTACATGTGAAGGGCGTGAGAGCCTGCTGAGGCAAACCTTGGAATCATTCCGTAAATCATGTACTTACAGGTTCAACAAAATAATATTAGCTATCGACGGGCATTTTGATGAGGAAACAATATTGTTTGTTCAACCTGATGTTGTTATACAGAACCCGGTACGCAAAGGGTATGTCTTAAATATTATAAATGCTCTCCAGTGTACTAACAATGATCACTTTTTTTGGCTTGAAGATGACTGGTCATTTCCGAACCCATTCCCTTTGGCTGAAATGCTTCAAATAATGGAAGAGGATACAACCATAGTACAAGTGGTTCTCTCTAAAAATGATATAAATTCCAACGTTGAACATCATTTTAAAGATTATTATATTGGTTCGGACTTTTCTGCTAATCCATGCCTCTGTAAAACTTCACCTATTAAGAACGCATTTTCAGAAATACAAGCTGCTCCCAAATCAGATGCCACTAAAGTTGTTGGGTTTGAAAACTATCTAAGGGAGTTCATGCATCGATCGGCATTGAGATCACTAATAAGGTTCAATAATCAGGAAGCATGTGTTTATCATCAAGGCTTTTTGGAAAGCACAGCTAGAGAATATCATATGATTAATTCGCTAGAAGTTGATACAAATCTTATTGGGAAGGAATATATTTCAGGCTTTGGCTACGATAAAGATATAACCCTGCTAAATAAAATTGGCTTACTTCTGAAACTTTGGTGGTCAGGCGTATCATTAAGTATAGAATTGTTCAAAAGCAGGCACGCCTATGACTTTGCTTTTAGAATATATTTGGCCTACCTAAAAAAATTTAAAAATTGATTTGATGGGTAAAAGCATATTTAGTATTCTAAACGACCTCATTAGAGCAAATTTGCATGCAGCAGGGATTGTAGAGGCCTCCTCCCATTATATTTATCCCCGGGTATTGAATGAAGAAAGCCTACTCATAGATCTAGGGGCAAACATAGGAAGCTTTTATTTTACTTTAACAAATGAGTTCAAATGTAAAAGCATCGCGATTGAAGCCTCCCCTATTTTGTTTGAAAAGTTGCCTCTGCTTCCACAAGTTAGGATATATAATTATGCTATTTGTAGCACAAATGGCCCTGTAAACTTTTATCTCTCGGAAAACCCTGAAGCTAGCAGTTTGCAATCCTCTATAGCTGAAGGATGGGGGCTATCTAACAACATTCAAGTCGAAGGAATCACCTTTGCGACCTTCAAAAATCACCATAAAATTCAGGATAGAATTGATATTCTAAAAATAGATATCGAAGGGGCTGAAATCGACCTGCTAGGTAATATGCCTGCTGATATATTAAAGCATATCGGACAAATACCTGTCGAATTCCACGACTTTATATATAAAGATGAGAACGATAAAGCCAGGATAAATCAAGTGATTGAAAGGCTTAGAGGACATAACTTTTTAATTCTAAAGTTATCAACTAATGATTGGCGGGAAGTTCTATGCATTAATAAGAAAATAATTAAATTGAGTTTAATCCAAAACGTCAGACTCACTGTATTTCACCCCATTTTGCAATACCTCAAAGGGATGCACTCGCTTTTAAGTAATAGGTTGAAAAATGTTTAATAGTCTTAAAAATAGTCTAGCATTTCGGATGCCTGTCTTATACGAGCACATTATTGCCCTGCACAAGCCTAAAGTAATTACTACCAGCACCCCTGAATTAAATTTGGTGATGCTGACTGGAGTTCAGCAAATGTCAATGTTAAATCAATCGCTATGGAGCATTTCAAAAAAATTCAGGCATCTACCTAAAGTATATCTCTTCACAGATAAAGGTGTGGACCTGGAAACCCTAAAAAGAAAACTTAAATGGTTCCCGGATTCACATTTAACTATAATTATAGCAGAAAGCTGCACAGAATACCATCGGAATAAGGGAAATGAGTTATTGGCAAGCTTTGCGCATCAAAATCCAATGGGCCTCAAATTAGCAGCAATATTGCAAATTGCCGACCTTAATACGCCGATATTGTATTGTGATACGGACGTATTATGGCATAAAGATCCGTGGCAGACTATTTCTGAATTAATTTCGAACCCTGGAGTTAAGCTAGCCTTATCTTCTGATTTCCAAGCCGCCTATGATCAGGACATGGTGCACGCCGCTAACATGAGTGAGCTTTTGACAGAACCGTTCTATTGCGCCGGCATCCTGTTTCTTAAAGCGCTTGATTCGGGAAATCGGGATAAACTTCAGAAGCTCCTGGAGATCGCGGTCGTACAGTCGACCCACTTTACTGAGCAAACGATCTTCGCTTATCTAAACAAAATTAACGGAGATCATTCCCTTGATAAAGACGGATTTGCAATTCTATTAGATGATCAATTTAGCTTAATACCCAGAAAAAAAAACACCCTTATTGCAAGACATTACATTGGGCCAGTTCGCCACAACTTTTGGCGTGACGCATTCTTTTTAAAATTAGGTGTGATTTAATGAGCAGAAACGTTCTAACCATAGCTACTGGAAAAGGCCTATATATAAAGTTAGCTGTTAACTTATATCACTCATTTATTTATTGGAATGAGTCGAATGACATTCAGTTCTTTTTAGTTACAGATAGACCTGATTTAATAAATGCGTCTTCCAGTAAAAAATTGAACATCGTCACCATTGAGCCTAATCAGTTTGGCGAGGGATTTTCCACAAAATTATGGTTGGACGAACTGGCGCCGCCTGGCCAAACTCTATTTATTGACAGTGACTGCCTAATATTCGGACGTATTGATGCTCTTTTTGACCGTTTTAAAGGAAACCCGGTAACTGTTGTAGGAACATATTGTCAAGAAGGCGAGTGGTTTGGAAATATTGAAGCAATTTGCAAGAGATTTAATGTTTCACAGATTCCCAAATTTAACGGAGGCATTTATTACATAGAAAAGGGGCCGATAGCTACTGATGTTTATATCAAAGCACGAGAATTGGAGCGAGAATATGATGAAATAGGTTTTATTCGCTTAAGAAATAGACCCAATGACGAAGTTATCATGGCGCTGTCCATGCAACTAAAAAAAATGATACCGGTTAAAGATGATGGAACAATAATGAGCGATCCTCAGTCGTGTCCTGGAGGATATGATATTGATGTTATTACTGGCAACAGGTGGCTCGTAAATCCCCCTCCTCCCCACCCCTTACATCAGCAATGGTATCCGTTTATCAAGGTTTCGCCTGTAATCGTACATTTTTTGGGGTATTATACCCAACACTATCCATACAAAAGGGAGGTGTATCGGCTTAAGCTAAAACTTACAGGACGATTAAACCCTTTGAGTGATTTTATATGCAAGCTCAAATTAGAATATCCTGAACGCTTCAAGCTCTTATCCAAAAAAACATTTAGATCTTCCTACCATAGAATATTCGGAGTTCGCAAAGTGAAACCATCAGAAAGAATTTAAACTTCCATTATATGAGCATTTATAAAAAAGAATATTTTAATGATGAAATATTTTCGACAGACTATTCCTTTTTGGCGTCGGTGATAAGTGAGGTTTATAAACCAAGGAGAATAATTGAATTCGGATGCGGACCGGGTCATCTCGCCAAAGCTTTTGCAGATCAAGGAATATCAGTAACAGCCATAGATGGATATGCCGATCCAGATTTTGCCGATTTGGAAAATATAGAATTCATCAGGATGGATTTAAATGATCCGGACCTTCATCATCCTCTTTTTGACAATCCCTATGATCTGGCAGTGTGTACTGAAGTTGCCGAACACTTGAATCCAGAAAGTTCTGCTTCATTAATAAAAATGTTAACCAAGTCGGCACCTGTGGTGATATTTTCTGCCGCGGTACCAGAACAAGGTGGGCATGGACATATTAATTGTCAAAGTCGAGTTTTTTGGCACGACCTTTTCGTGAAAGACCATTACCTTTTAATGAACAGCCTGAGAACAAGGCTCAGAGATAATAGTGATCTTGCTATCTGGTATAGATTAAACGTACTTGACTATGTGAGCGAGCAAAATCAATCATTAACTAAGGATGTTTGGGCAACAATAACTCGAAACTTGCTCTCGGATGAAAGTTATAGTTCAAGTATGTACTACAAGAGAACGAATGAAGCCCAGATATTTCAAGCGTATCTTAACTACCCACTCGTTCGGGAATATATGTCGCTTAGGAAATTTTTCAAAAAACTGCTTCGATAGATGATTGATGTAAGTGTAATTATTCCTACTTACAATAGATTATGGTCGCTCCCCAGAGCTATTGAAAGTTGCAGAAAAAACAGTTGCAGTATCGAAATAATTGTTGTTGATGATGGAAGCACAGACGAAACCTGGCAATGGCTTCAAACTCAAGAGAACTTAATAAGTCTACGGCAAGATAACCAAGGCCAAACGTATGCAATTAATGCCGCAACTGCGATTGCTAAAGGCGAATACATACGATTCCTGGATAGTGACGACTTTCTGGAATCCGGGATTATTGACAGGCAATTTTTAAAAGCAAAAGAAAATGGCGCACAATTAATCTACTCAAGGGTTGATAACTATTCTGAGAGTACAAAAACCATTGAAAAATGCCCAGACACAGGCTTTTGGGATGACTTCTTAGAAGTACAATTAAGCAATAGGTATGGGAGTCATTTTCTTGGCATGTTATTTCATAGAGACCTAGTCACAAAAGTTCCCAGAAGGCCAGATTTTGCCTACAGAGAAGACCGGATGTTTTTACTAGAAGTTGGATTACTTGAGCCTAAAACAGCCTATGTAGAAGGTTGTGCAGGTTATTGGGTACAACATCATGACCAAATGCAAAGAAATTATCAAGGTTTGAAATCTCAGGTAACCAATTGGCAGCATTTGAACATTTTTAAAAAGATTCTATCAAACTTGGAACTTACCGGTCGATTAAATGAATCACGCAAAAACGCCGCATGTACAGTCTTATGGATGTTAGCTCATTGGATTGCCAAAGATCATATCAAAGAAGCCACTGAAGTCGCAAACTGGATTTTTAAACTAAATCCAACCTTCAGAATTCCCGAACAAGGCTTACTGGGATTTCTATATAAAACTTTGGGATTCAATACCACTGAATTAATTTTAAGAGTTAGAAGATTCCTAAAATACGGATGGAATTAATAGAGCCTATAAATTTATTTTATGAAGAACCGGATCCTGACCGTTGGGTTAAATATGATCGGTATCCCCGCAAAATAATACGACGATTATTAAGAGGTAACCCACGTCCCGGCGGGGTTATGATGGTCGCATTAGAACTAATGCACGGCTTAAGGAAGTTAGGTATACCTTACCGCTTCAATGATTTTGATTATATTAAAAACCATACTGATTCAATCGCTTGCATTATTGGAAAACCACAATTGCTGGACAAGTTTGAGTGGAAAAATCCGATAATTTTTGGTGCCGGAATTTTTTCCCATCCTGTGGATCAACTAGACCTGTTAGAAAAATATACAACTATTAAAAAGATACTTGTTCCAGGGCCCTGGATGAAATCGCTGTTTGATTCATATTATGGTCCGGAAAATGTGAGTTACTGGCCCGTGGGTATTGATTCTGAAAAATGGCATCCGGCGTTGAAAAAGCCAGAGTTGCCCGTTGATTTCTTAATATACGATAAAATACGTTGGGAACACAGCAAATTCGTTGCCGATCTAATCGCACCAGTTGAACAAATGCTGGAGAAGAGAGGCCTGACTCATGAAACAATTAGGTATGGCCAATATAAACACCAGGATTTGGAAGAAAAACTATCCAGATGTAAAGCCGTAATATTTTTATGCGAGCATGAAACTCAAGGTCTAGCCTATCAGCAAATTCTTGCAACTGACACCCCAATTCTAGCTTGGGATCGGGGAGGCTTCTGGCAAGATCCTGCTTACTTCCCTCATCGGGCTAAATATGGGCCTGTAACGTCAGTCCCTTATTGGGATGAAAAATGCGGTGTCACTTTTCCCAACAATGAGATGTTCCCTGAAGCACTTGATAAATTCTTGGAAATGTATCATTCAAACTCCTTTTCTCCCAGAGCGTATATAATGGATAATTTAACGTTAGAGAAGTGTGCTGAAAAGTATATAAAGATATATAAGGAGGTGGAAAACGCATTATGAGGATTTTATTGGTTATGGATCCAGGCATACCTGTTCCTCCTCCTCTATATGGTGGACATGAGCGCTTAGTGGCAATGTTTATTGACGAATACACAAGGCTAGGTCACGACGTTACGCTGTTAGCAGGGCCTGACTCATTGGCTCCTCGTGTGAAACACTTTGGAATCAATAATCTTGAACGTTCCGGATTGCAAAAGTTCATCGAACTTACTCAAGCTTGGTCATACTTAATTCAAAATCACAAGCACTTTGACCTTATACATAACTTTGGACGTTTATTATACCTACTTCCAATATTAAATAAACCCGTACATAAATTTATGACTTATGGAAGGGACGTCACAAATTCTGGCATTAAAAATATTACAGCCCTCCCTCATAAGAACCTGACTTTTACAGGATGTAGCAACTATTGCGTTTCAACCGGCAACAAATGGGGTAAATGGGAGACAGTTTATAATGCTATTGACTTTTCTAAGTACTCATTCAAATCACAGGTAGAGCCAGATGCCCCACTTATGTTTCTTGGAAGAATTGAAGAGATCAAAGGCCCTCACACAGCTATCAAAGTGGCTAAAGCAACTGGCAATAAATTATGGATAGCGGGAAACATCGCTAAACAACATATCCCCTATTTTGAAAGGGAAATTAAGCCACACATAGATAATGAGCAAATCACATACCTAGGACCGTTGAATGATTTTCAAAAAGATGAATTTCTCGGAAAGGCTAAAGCACTATTATTCCCTATTGAATGGGATGAACCCTTTGGAATGGTAATGGTTGAAGCCATGGCCTGTGGCACTCCTGTTATTGCGATCAAAAGAGGTTCGGTAGACGAAGTTATTGATCAGGGACTCACAGGTTTTAAAGCAACTACCATCAATGATATTATTCCCGCTATTGCAAACATTTCTGGTATCGACCGTGCAAAATGCAGAGAACAAGCATCAAAGCGTTTTGATGTCAAAGTGATTGCTCGACGGTATCTTTCACTGATAAATAAATAATTGCCGGCGAGAAAGAAGATATGAAAGCTAAAATTACTATAATCACATCCAGCCAACCATCTTTGAATCCAAGGATGGTAAAGGAGGCCGATGCTTTGGCAGAACATGGTTATGACGTAGTGGTGATTGGTCAATACTGGAATGAATGGGCTAGTAAAACAGACCAAAATTTGTTGCAGCAAAAAAAATGGAAATACATTCAGGTAGGCGGTTCACCGAAGGACAATAAAACAGCTTATATTATAACAAGATTCATCCACAAGGCTGCACGAAAATTATTAAACAAAGTCGGGACCAACTTTGGAATTGCCGAATTATCCATGGGAAGATGTTCTATCCTCTTATATAAAGAGGCGCTCAGACAAAAAGCCCAACTTTATATTGGACATAATCCGGGTGGATTAGCTCCCGCTATCAAAGCCGCCAAAAAGTTGAAAGTTAAATGTGGCTTTGATGCGGAAGACTTCCATAGAAAAGAGTATAGCGATGATATCAAACACCCCGATGTATTATGCAAGACCTTTCTCGAAGAGAAATATTTTCCCCATGCAGATTATTTGACTACTGCAAGCCCGCTTATATCCAAAGAGTACAAAAAAATATTTCCAAATCTATCTTTCTCCACAGTCTTAAATGTTTTTCCTAAACCAGAAAACATCGTTATAAAAGACTCAAAAGCGAATGAACCATTAAAGTTATTTTGGTTTTCGCAAACTTTAGGTCATAATCGAGGAATAGCCGAAATTATCGAAGCAATTGGATTAGTAAACAGTCCCTTAATAGAACTGCATTTATTGGCAAATCCCAGGGAAAAAAACATAGCCTTCTTTAACGGCCTGGCTGCGAGCAACAATATATTACCTCATCAAATAAGTTATCATAGCCCTATTCCAAGTGATCAATTGTTTCAATATGCTTCCAAATTCGATATTGGCCTGGCGTCAGAAACCGGCTTCAACACAAACAACAATATCGCTCTGAGCAATAAGCTTTTTACGTACATTTCGTCTGGCTTGGCGGTGTTATATAGTGACACACAGGCTCAAGCAGACTTTATGAAAGACTACCCTGATTGTGGCTTAGTATATGAAAAAACCACTCCAAGAAGTCTTGCAAATGCGCTGGCTCATTACCTAAACAATCGCGAAGATTTAAATGAAGCGAAACGCGCAAGTTTCAAGGCCGGTCAGCATATTCTTAATTGGGAAACTGAAAGTCAAAAATTTCTAGCAGTTGTTCAAAATACTTTATCCGCTTGAAGCGAGTATTAATTATTTCGCCATACTTCATTCCGAGTAACGCTGCTGAAATGCAGCGGATTCGAATGAGCCTTCCATTTTTCAAAGAATATGGCTGGGATGCCGAAGTTGTAGCCGTTCACGAGTCATATTCTGAAATGGTTAAAGACCCTATGCTTTTAGAAAGTATTCCCAAAGACATCAAAGTTTACACCGTTTCAGCTTTCTCAAAGAAATGGACGTCGAAATTTGGGTTGGGTAGTCTTGCCTTACGCTCCATGTGGTTCTATTTGCGGAAAGTAAACCAGTTGTTACGTCAAAAGAAAGTCGACTTGATTTATTTTTCAACCACCCAATTCCCTATTTGCATTCTTGGAGCATATTGGAAGAAAAAATTTGGTGTCCCCTATGTCATTGATATGCAGGATCCATGGCACTCTGATTATTATAAAACTAAACCTAAAGATCAAAGACCAAAGAAATTTTGGTTTTCCTATAGGCTCAATAAATATTTGGAACCGATTGCTATGAAAGAAGTCGACGGACTAATAAGTGTTTCAAACACCTACATTAGTACCCTACAGAGCCGGTATCCTCATTTAAAAGCAATCCCTGTAAAGACAATTACTTTTGGCTATTCTGAAAAAGACTTTGATATCGCACTTGAGAATTCACATAAGCTGAAGGATACCTATGAGAAGGGATATGATAAAATAAATTTGGTATATGTTGGCCGGGGGGGATACGATATGCAACCGGCAGTACGCCTATTATTTCTTGCATTTAAATTATGTCTTGAAGGCGACCCACTTTTATTTAAGAAATTAAAGTTCCATTTTATCGGTACAAGTTATGCTCCACACGGGCAAGGTAATCCTACATTTTTACCTGTGGCTCAGAACCTGGGAATTTCAGAATATATAAGTGAAGATCCGAACAGGATTACTTTCTATGAAATGATAAAAGCTCTTCAAAATGCTGATGCATTAATAATCCCAGGTTCTAATGATCCCAGTTACACCGCGTCAAAAATCTATCCTTACCTTTTAACTGGCAAGCCAGTGTTGGGTATTTTCAATCCAACAAGTAGTGCATATCAAATTATACAAGATAATAGGAACGGATATGTTGCGGATATAAGCTCGGAAGATGAGTCTTTAGGAAAGATCCGAGACTATTTAATTTATGTAGTACAGAATGATCCTACTTATAAAAAAATAGATTTAGGCGCCCTGGAGAAATATAGCGCGAGAAATATGACGAGAGAACAATGCGAATTGTTCGAGCAAATAGTTTAACATGGCACTTACTAATCGCATCAGAACTTTAGATGGACTGCGAGCCATAGCTGCCTTAGGCGTGCTATGGATTCATTGTTGGAATATTCATGGTAATCCTAGTCTGGTCGTCTGGGGAGTGAATGTCACCAACCTCTTAGTGCTGGCTGGCAATGGGGTAGACCTGTTCTTTGTAATCAGTGGCTTTTGTATGTATTACTTTTATGGCAGTAAAAGGAGCTTTTCACACCCCGATTACTGGAATTTCATAAAGAAGAGATGGAAGCGCTTATCTCCGGTCTTCTATATTGCAACTTTAGTTTACATCCTTTTCAGATGGAATGAAAATTCAGTTGACAAAATAGTTCCTCAGTTCTTAACTAGTGTGTTTTATTTGAATTCAATTTCCAAGTTTAATATTGAAGGCTTTTTATGGTCATTAGGCCCCGAATGGCAGTTTTATCTCCTAGTACCATTCCTTTTCATTTATCAAAATAAAATCGGATTCGAGAAGACGTTAACAATCTTGTCTCTTTTTATGTTGATAGTTGCCATAGCTTGCATTTTTATACTAAAACGCCAATCCGATCTTTTAGCCGACCAGATTATTTTAAGATACTTTGAATTCCTTTGGGGTATCGTAGCCGCATATATCGTAAAAAACAAGACCTATATCACTAGATTTAAAGGCTTGTGGTTCATGGGGTTTACAATAATCGCTTACTCTGGAAGAGTATTTTTATCCAGACCTGTATTGTCTTTGTCAGTCGATTACTACAACTTTTTCAAACTGGTTGGATTTTCACTAATGGGGCTTGGTTTTGCGGGAATTATCTACTTATCGGTACTATCAAATAAATGGTTGTATTTGATCCTTGGGAATAGACCCATAAGTTTGCTCGGTCGAGTATCCTATAGCTTTTATTTATGGCACGGCCTGATTCATCATCTCATAAGCAGACATATAACGTTTTATATTGATGTAAACGATATAAGAGCGCCTTTATTTACTTTCATATTGAGCGCTCTTATATTAACTCCAATATCAATGCTAAGTTATAATGTCCTTGAAGCGCCATTTCTCTATCATAAAAGCAAATCTTGAAAAACTTAGCAATAGTTATTACACATCCAATTCAATATTATTCTCCATTATTGAAATTATTGGGATGTAAGCCAAACCTGAACTTGAAAGTATTTTATACTTGGGGTAATAAGGCAATAACCAAACATGATCCGGGATTCAATAAAACGATACAGTGGGATATCCCGCTACTAGACGGATATGATTATGAATTTTTAGATAATACAGCTACACAACCTGGCTCCCATCATTTTTCAGGGATTAGCAATCCAGGTGCCATAAAAAGAATCACTCAATTTAGTCCGCACGCAATACTGGTATTTGGCTGGGCATATCACAGTCATCTACAGATCATTCGCCATTTTAGAGGCAAAGTGCCTATATGGTTTAGAGGAGATTCAACTTTGCTATGCGAAAGTTTTGGTTTAAAACGTTTATTAAAATATATCTTTTTAAGATGGGTCTATTCACATGTTGATAGGGCATTTTATGTAGGCACTAACAACAAAGAATACTTCAAGAAATATGGACTAAGAGAAGAGCAACTAATATTTGCACCACATGCTGTGGACAATGACCGCTTTCGAGTCGACTATTCAAAGGAGGCTGAAATAAAGAGAGAGCAGTTGGGAATTAAAAAAAGTGATATCGTGATATTATTTGCCGGCAAGTTCGAAGCTGTTAAAAATCCATTTCTTTTACTAGAGGCTTTTGTGGAATTAGAGAGTGATGATGTTCATTTGCTATTCGTTGGAAATGGAAATTTAGAAAGGGAGTTGAAAATTTCGAGTGCTAAACACAAAGCAAAAAACCGTATTCACTTTTTAGATTTTCAAAATCAACGCAGCATGCCTATAATTTACCAATGCTGCGACATTTATTGCCTTCCTTCCGATTCAGAAACTTGGGGTCTGGCAATAAACGAAGCTATGGCTGGCGGCAAAGCAATAGTAGCGTCTGACAAAGTAGGTAGTGCATCAGATCTGATCATAAACGACGTAAATGGCTGTATATTTGAAGCTGGGAATAAATCTAATTTGTTATTTACGCTAAAAAGATTAACTAACAAAAAGAAATTGGAAGAAATGGGAAATAAATCCAAGGAGGTAATTAAAAAGTGGAATTTACAGGACGTAGCTAACACCATTTGGATGGAGATGATGAAATAATTCATGAGGGTCAATAAACTTGTCATTCTACTTGTTCCTTGGTTATTAAGCAGCTTTCTTGCTTTATGGCCTACCCTCTCGTATTTAATAGCTTGGGCGGGTTCATTTCTCATTTTTTATCTAACCCTAAGCGGAAGGATTCTTGAATTACCCAAGGACCTAAAAGTTAGCCAGCAACTAATGAGGCCGATATTTCTCACTCACATTATTTTTGCTGGCTACATGTCCTGCACTTCTATCTTCTATTTTATAGGCGTGCTGGGTTATGTGAATTTCGAGTCTCCGCCACCTTTCTTTGCTGTTGATCAACAGGAACTGGAAAGTGTTGCAAAGTGTCAGCGACTATATTGTTTAGCCCATGCTTCATTTGTGTGCGGAATTCTACTAGTAATGAATTATCCGCGACCGAAAAAAAATATACTTGCAATTAAAGATGAAGCAACTTTCTTTTTAGTGTTTGCCCTAATTACATTACCTCTTTCTACTGCATTTCTTGTAATTCCCGGATTAAGGCAGTTTTATTTTCAGTTTAATTCATTAAGTTTCATTGCGGGCACGCTGGCGCTTGCGTATGCAATTCCTTTAAAAAAAATAGGAAATACGGTTCTTTGTTCTTTTTTATATATAAGTAATTTCACTCAATCACTTCTATCAGGATACAAAGAACCCATTATTATAAGCGTCATAGTTCTAGGTGTATTTTTATACCCTTTTTATAAGAAAACGATTTTTTTAACCTTTATCCCAATTCTTATTGCCCTATTCATTATTTTACCCGCCTACAATCAAGTCTTTCGAAGTAAGGCCTGGGGAGGCGAGGAAAGTGCTCAGGAAGCATCGGACGCTGCCATTGATGCAGTTTTAAATTCAGAATCGGAAGATAGCGCAGTTTGGGGTTTCTTAACAGGCCGGCTAAGTGAAATACACATGTTTATCAAATATGTGGACACCACGCCCTTTCCAATAGATTATTATGGGTTCGACTTAATTGAACAATCTCTGGTGGTGATAATACCAAGGGCATTTTGGCCAGCAAAGCCCATTACAGAGGAAATGGTTATGGAACGTGTTTACAACGCAGGCGTCGTTTCTAGGGGTTCACATGTATCAGCTAAGCCCCCATTAGTGGTAGATGGATACCTATCAGGTGGTACACTTGGAGTCTTTATCACTCTTTTGGTATATGGCTTGATAGCCCAATTAATTTCAATGAAAGCGGAAGATTTGTTTGGCGGGTATACCTTGGGCACCGCTTTAATTTACTCCGGCTTATTCCAAATTCTATGGAGAGGGCTTAGCTTTGAATTTATCATCAATTCCGTATTTTGGAGTTATTTCTCAATGCTTATCATTTTCTGGATATTGAAAATGTTAAATATCATAAAATCTGTTTGATTAGATGCAAGACCCTAGGTTGATTGAGCGCTATCTACTATTATACATACCGTGGCTTTTAAGCCTTGCTTTCGCTTATTTACCCGTCTTATCGTTTTTCGTTGCCTGGTTGGGTTCATTTTATATATTCTATCTTACTTACTCAGGCAGAATAAAAGAATTACCAACGGACTTGCCTATTGCTGAACAACTAATGCGTCCCATATTCCTCGTTCATGTAATCTTTGCAGGATATATGAGTGTTTCTCCCATATTTAACCTTCTTGATGCGTTGGGCTGGATAAGTTTCGATGATAATGATTTCCCTTCAAGCCTCGAACAATTAGAGCTAATATCACAAAGCCAACGCTATTACTGCCTAGGGCATGCGGCCTATGCAACCGGATTGTTAGTATACTTGAAAACAAGAAATGAGCAATTCAAGGTGGTGATTACTGATCTCCCATCATTTCTGGTGCGGTTCACCGTGGTAGCACTAATAGCTTCCAATGCGTTTTTATTTATTCCAGGTTTAAAGCAATTCTATTTTCAGCTTACTGCCTTGAGTTTCATTGGTGCGACCCTAGCGTTAGTATTCTCTTTCAAGGCTGATAGAATTGAATACGTTGCTATCTGCGGAGTTTTGTTTATCATCAACCTCATTCAATCTTTACGTTCAGGATTTAAAGAACCCGTAATTATTAATATGCTTGTGCTGGGAATATTCTTATACCCTTTTTATAAAAAGCTGGTCTTGGCAGTATTTATTCCTCTCATGCTTGTCCTGTTTTTCCTGCTTCCTACTTATAATCAGGTTTTCAGAGAGAAGGCCTGGACAAAAGAAGAAGATGTTGAACAAGCGTCAGAGGCCGCAATGGCAGCCCTCCAAGCTGAGGATGACGGCCAACAAACAACCACGACCGCTTGGGGTTTTTTAACCGGTCGATTGAGCGAGGTACAAATGTTCACCGGATATATTGAGAATACACCATCAAAGAATGAGTTTTATGGATTTACTATTTTATGGCAATCGCTTGAAGTAATCATACCGAGGGCTATTTGGCCAAGCAAGCCAAGCACTGAAGAATTGGTAATGGAAAGGGTTTACCAAGCGGGGGTTATCAATAGAGGCTCTAGTGTATCGGCAAAACCGGCACTGATTGTGGATGGGTACTTATCAGGAGGCGTGGCGGGAATATTCCTAACATGCTTAATATTTGGGGCCTTTACCCAGATAATTTCAATTAAAGCTGAAGAGCTTTTTGGGGATTATATAATTGGAACTGCACTTGTTTATTCGGGCCTATTTCAAATTCTATGGCGAGGGCTTAGCTTCGAATTCCTAATAAACTCGGTAGTGTGGAGCTATATAACAATGTATATTATCTTCCTCATCTTAAGGCTCTTAAATGTGTTAAAGAAAGTTGATGAGCTTCATTCCAATATAGATGAAACTTATTCAGATTAATGCGTCGTACAAACCCGCTTTCATCTACGGCGGCCCAACCATGTCCGTATCCAAGCTTTCAGAGGTCTTGGCAGCGAGGAATCTAGCTATCGAAGTGTTAACCACCTCTGCCAACGGAATGGAAGAGTTAAACATTCAACCTGGAGAATCTGTAGTGGTAGATAATGTTCCAATAACCTACTACAAAAGACTTACTAAAGATCATACCCATTTTAGCCCGGCATTATACCTCGCCCTTTGGAACAAATTAACCGAAAGTAAATCGCGGCAGACAATCGTCCATATCCATACCTGGTGGAACCTCGTTTCCGTGTTGAGTTGTTTGGTCGCACTTATTAAAAAAGCGACGGTTGTTTTATCTCCACGCGGCACTTTAAGCAGTTACTCGTTTGGTAACCGAAACAACGCCTTTAAAAGCGTAATCTTCGCATTAAGCAAACCTATGCTTAAAGGCTGTCATTTACATGCTACCAGCGAGAATGAAAAAACAGCTCTGCTACAGCTGTTACAGCCCGAAAGCATTTCAGTTATACCGAACCTCGTCAGCTTACCCAGCGAAACTCCTACCCGATCCCAATCTAAAACAGAAGACAACCTCATAAAACTCCTTTTCTTTTCCAGAGTGGAACACAAAAAAGGCCTTGAACTCTTGTTCCAGGCATTGTCGGGAATAAACATCCATTTCAGTCTGACCGTAGCCGGACCAGGGGAATCGTCGTATATCGAACAATTGAAGCGACTCGCTGATGACTACAAGATCGGGTCGAAGATTTCCTGGATTGGAAATCAACCTCCAGAAAAAAAATTCGATATTATGGCCGCCCACGACTTGCTCGTTCTTCCATCGTACGATGAAAATTTTGCGAATGTGGTTATCGAAAGTCTCGCATCCGGCACGCCGGTTTTAATTACAAAAAATGTGGGTTTAAGCGACTATGTAGAGCAGCACGATCTTGGCTGGGTTTGTACGTTTGATGTGGATGATCTGAAGGGGTCGCTTTTATCGGCTGGGGAAGATTCTGAAAAGCGGGAGCGTATAAGGGAAACTGCGCCCGATAAGATCAGGAGAGATTTTTCGGATGAGAACCTGGCGGAGCAGTATATTGAAATGTATGAGAGAATTTTGGGGCAGGGAAGGATTTGACTTTGCTCAGGATTAGGATTCCTGCCTGCGCAGGAATGACGGGACGCATGAGCGGAAATCAGTTCGCAGATACGCTACATGAAGCATTTAATAAAATAAAGGAAGATGTCTGAATATAAAGATTACGGATATAACAACACGGAGGCGACGCATGCACACGCTTATATATTCGATAAAACGGTAGCCATGCTCGACAAGGATAAAAATAAATTCATTCTTGATCTGGGTTGCGGAAATGGTTCCCTGGCAAATTCACTAATGCAAAAAGGCTTTAATGTCTATGGAACGGACGCATCCGAAAAAGGCATTGCATTGGCTAAGCAGCTTAACCCCGGCCGCTTCGCCATCCAGGATCTTTCATCTGATGATCTTCCTGAACCACTTATCAACATCCCGTTTGACACCATCATCTCGACCGAAGTAATCGAACATTTATACGACCCAAGAAAATTTATTGAGTTTGCTAAGCGAACCCTATTAAAAAACGGTGGCGGGGATTTGATCTTGTCGACCCCTTATCACGGTTACTGGAAATATCTTGCACTGGCATTAACAGGCAAGATGGATGCGCATTTAGGTCCGTTGTGGGATGGTGGCCATATTAAATTCTGGTCCAGGCAGTCGTTAACGGCATTGCTTGAAGAAAAAGGATTTAGGGTAACCGATTTTAAGGGATGCGGACGGTTGCCGTACCTATGGATGTCTATGATCATTAAAGCGAGAATATAATCGATGCCAGCCTATTCCTTTGTCATACTCTCCTATAACGAAGAACTACACCTACCCCGCTTGCTTCAGTCGATCAAGGCATTGAATGCGCCGGTATATGTCCTCGACTCGGGAAGTACAGACAGAACCCTCGCCATATGCGAGGAATTTGGCGCCACGGTTGCCTATCATCCTTTCGAAAATCACCCTAAACAATGGCATGCTGCGTTAAACAGCTTCCAGATCCACACACCATGGACCATCGGCCTTGACTCGGATCAGATTGTCACACCGGAGCTGCTTATGAAACTTCAGGATTTCAGGGACGAGGATTACCTGGGCATTGATGGCATCTACTTCAACCGTAAAAACTACTTCAAAGGCAAATGGCTCCGCTTCGGTGGATTCTATCCTAAATACCTCCTTAAAATGTTCAGAACGGGGATCGGGTATTCCGACCTGAACGAGAACATGGACCACCGCTTTGTAGTGCCAGGCAAAACTATCACCTGGAAAGACGGGCATATACTGGAAGAAAACCTTAAAGAAAACGAGATAAGCTTCTGGATTACCAAACACAATCGTTACAGCGATCTGGTAGCAGCGGAAGAGCTGGAGCGGATCAATCAGCTGAGGTCTCAAACCGTTAAACCAAAATTCTTTGGTAACCCTGATGAACGCATCGCGTGGATGAAAAGCATTTGGTGGAAACTGCCCTTGGGGCTGAGGCCTTGCCTTTACCTTATTTACAGGATGTTCATCCGCCTGGGGATACTGGATGGCAAAGCCGGCATTCTCTTCCATTTCTTACAGGGCTTTTGGTTCAGGCTGATTGTAGATGTAAAAATTAAAGAACTGCTGAAAAAAGGCAGGTAACCTTAAAAACATTTTCACGTAGATTTACCCATCTTGATTAGCAGAATCTGGCATAACACTACGTATCGCTTCCTCATCCTATTTCTGGGGATCTTTACGCTCTTATACTATTTTCAGCTTGCTTTTATCGGCATTGTTGCACCGGGCAATATTTATATTCCCTTTTTAGCCGAACACGTAAACTATATAGAATGGTTGAGATATGGCTTGATGCAGACCAGCGCATCGATTATCAGAGCTATGGGAGAACAGGTGTTCACCACTGAGATCTGGTTCCGGGTTGTGGGCCGGGGTGGGTTTGTAATGGCTTACGACTGCCTGGGTTA
The DNA here is from genome assembly GCF_024436395.1 of Paradesertivirga mongoliensis. Classification (GTDB taxonomy): domain Bacteria; phylum Bacteroidota; class Bacteroidia; order Sphingobacteriales; family Sphingobacteriaceae; genus Paradesertivirga; species Paradesertivirga mongoliensis. Next base: position 161,964 of record NZ_JAFMZO010000005.1, read on the forward strand.
CGGCGTAATGAGCTTTTTCACAGCCTTTGTAATTGCATTCCCTAAGCCGATAAAAAGTAAGTTATGGTTTCTGCCTGCGGGACTCTTACTGATACAAACGCTGAACGTTATACGCTTTGTTTTTCTGGGTCTATATTGGAGGCAATCAGAACTTAAAACAATTATTGACCACCATGATCTTTTTAACATTGTTCTTTATATTGTGCTGATGATTGTATTGTATTTCTGGCTGAACTCGGGAAAGGTCGCAAAAGTTCAAGCGGTATCATGAAAGAGACACAGCTTAAAAAAGCTTTTGATACCAAAGACTGGACTCCGGGCGCATCTTCCCTAAAAGTATTTTTATGGTACTTCGTAAACGCATTGATATTCCGATCGGGCATTATTCCTTTTAGCGTGATATTGGTTGGCATACTCCGCTTATTCGGAGCTAAAATTGGCAAAGATGTTAGGATAAAACCATTTATTCATATTAAGTACCCATGGCGACTTACGCTCGGAGATCACTCCTGGCTCGCCGAATGCTATATCGAAAATCTTGCTCCTGTTACTATCGGGAAAAACGTTTGTGTTTCTCAGCAGGCTATGTTGCTAACCGGTAACCATAACTTTAAAAAGAGCACATTCGATTTAATGGTAGATGGAATTACTTTGGAAGATGGGGTTTGGATAGGCGCGCGGGCAACGGTTTGTCCGGGTGTTATTTGCAAGTCGCATAGTGTGCTTTCGGTAGGTTCGGTTGCCACGAAAGATTTAGAGCCTTATTCTATTTACCAGGGAGTGCCTGCGGTTAAAGTGAGAGATAGGGTGATAGAGTAATGTGCAGATGGAGAGATGTGCAAATGTGCCTATTTGGAGGTGTGAGATGTAGCGGCAAAGTCATCGGATGACTTTGCTAATGAACGACAATCACCACCTTACCGGAAAGCGTTGAATGTTAGGCATTAAGATTCCTGCCTGCGCAGGAATGACGAAACACGTGGATCGTCATTGCCGACCGATAGGCAATCGTAAAGCTGAATACCAGGAAAACATTGGATTGCTAGGGCATTAGGATTCCTGCCTGCGCAGGAATGACGAAACACGTGGATCGTCATTGCCGACCGATCGGCAATCGTAAAGCGTAATACCAGGAAAACGTTGAATTGCTAAGCATTAAGGTTCGGCTTGGCAGGAATGAGGGGTTGATATAATAATCTACCCGTTTATCGCCTTCCACAGCATATCCTTCAACTCCAGGATATTCTTCTGCGCAACGGAAGAGATAAACACATAAGGCACATCAGGCATATCTTTCTTAATCTCTTCGGTGAGCTCCTCATCTAACAAGTCTGCCTTGCTGACGGCAAGCACCCGGGGTTTGTGCATCAATTCGGGGTTATATTGCTCCAGCTCATTTAACAGAATGGCGTACTCTTCCCTAATTGTTCTACTGGTATCAGACGGGATGAGGAAAAGCAATACAGAATTACGTTCGATATGGCGCAGGAAACGTAAGCCGAGGCCCTTTCCCTTAGAAGCCCCCTCAATTATTCCCGGAATATCTGCCATGACGAACGAACGGTTATCCCGGTAGGATACTATTCCGAGATTAGGCACCAAAGTAGTGAAAGCATAATCTGCGATTTCGGGCTTTGCGGCCGAAACCACGGATAGCAGCGTAGATTTACCCGCATTAGGGAAGCCAACCAGTCCGACATCTGCCAACACCTTTAGCTCCAGGACCATCCATTCCTCTCTGCCTTCTTCACCTGGCTGGGCGAAACGAGGGGTTTGAAGTGTGGGAGTCTTAAAGTGCCAGTTTCCCAGGCCGCCGCGGCCTCCCGGTGTTAAGATTTTAGTCTCACCATCTTTAGTGATCTCAAAAAGTGCTATTCCGGTTTCTGCGTCTTTGGCTATTGTACCGAGAGGCACCTCCAGAATCTCATCCTTTCCATTTTTACCTGTTTTTTGACCACTTCCACCATTATCGCCATTCTCGGCAATAACATGTTTGCGGTATTTAAGATGAAGTAGCGTCCAGATGTGCGTACTTCCTTTTAAGATGATGTGTCCACCCCTTCCCCCATCACCACCATCGGGACCGCCAGTTGCGGTATGTTTATCACGATGCAAATGCGCAGAGCCGGCGCCGCCTTTACCAGAACGGCAGCATATCTTTACATAATCTACGAAGTTTGAACCCTGGGACATTGTTAAAGGTTAAAGGTGAAAGCTAAAAGGTGAAAGGCGAAAGTTAAATTCGCAACTTAATATTATACAAAAATAGCGGATCGATGTTTAACCGTCCGCTACCAGAACATTAATATTTTTTAGTAGTTATCTGCTACTTCGCAAATACCTTCGAATATCTCATCAATACTACCGATACCATTGATACCTACATATTTGCCCTGCGACTTGTAGTAGTTAGCAACCGGTGCTGTTTTGTTATTATATTCTTCTATTCTTCTGCGAATTATTTCAGGATTAGCATCGTCCGGGCGTCCGGAGTCTTTACCACGATTTAATAATCTTTTTTCGAGCTCCTGATCATCTACGTCGAGGGCAACCATACCAGAAATAGCAGTATTCTTTGATTTCAATAATTCGTCAAGAGCCTCTGCCTGCGCAACGGTTCTGGGGAAACCATCAAAGATAAACCCGTTAGCATCTTTGTTGGCATCGAGCTTATTACTGATCATGCCAATCACCACTTCATCCGGAACAAGAACGCCCTGATCCATTAACTTTTTGGCTTCTAATCCGAGCTGAGTTCCGTTAGAGATCTCGCTTCTCAAGATATCTCCTGTTGAGAGGTGTACCAGATTGTACTTTTCGATAAGTTTTTGAGATTGAGTTCCTTTACCGGCGCCCGGAGGGCCAAACAAGACAAGATTTAACATCCGATTTCAGTTAAAATTTAAAAAGCCTTTTCGCTTATTATGGTGAAAAGGCTTTTGAACAGTTGTGGACCTGAAGGGAGTCGAACCCCTAACCTCCTGATCCGTAGTCAGGTGCTCTATCCAATTAAGCTACAGGTCCAGTATTTTAAAGAGCTTCCGTTCAATTTCGTTGCTTTTGAACGGGATTGCAAAGATAGAAGTTCTTTTCAAAACTCTAATAAAATTTTAAATTTAACGCACAAAGCGTATAATCGACTGATTATTACCCCTGTTTACCTTTTCCGGGACCTGGCTTGGCAATAGAATCACGCATGTCGGTATCCGATTTAAGGTTCTGCATCTTGTAATAATCCATGATTCCCAGGTTTCCGGAACGAAAAGCATCAGCCATAGCCAAAGGCAATTGTGCCTCTGCCTCAATAACTTTAGCCCTTGCTTCCTGTGCTTTCGAACGCATCTCCTGCTCAGAAGCCACAGCCATTGCTCTCCGCTCTTCGGCGCGTGCGTTAGCTACTTTTAAATCTGCTTCTGCCTGGTCTGTTTGCAGTTTGGCGCCAATATTTTCACCGATATCAATATCGGCAATATCAATAGAAAGAATTTCGAACGCAGTACCGCTATCCAGCCCTTTATCTAAAACCGTCTTCGATATCCGGTCAGGGTTTTCAAGAACTTCTTTATGGTTTAAGGCCGAGCCGATTGTAGTTACGATACCTTCACCCACTCGTGCGAGGATTGTTTCTTCACCAGCGCCACCAACAAGCTGGTTAATATTAGCACGCACCGTTACCCTGGCTTTGGCTATCAATTGGATACCATCTTTAGCGACGGCAGCCACCGGCGGAGTATTGATCACACGTGGATTTACAGACAGCTGAACTGCATCAAACACATCACGTCCGGCAAGGTCAATCGCGGTAGCCAACTTAAAGTCAAGGGGAATATTAGCTTTATCAGCTGAAATCAGTGCCTTTATCACATTATTAACATTCCCGCCGGCCAGATAATGCGTTTCAATATCATTAGAAGTCAGATTTAATCCCGCTTTAGTCGACGTGATCATAGCGTTAACCACCAGCGAAGGAGAAACCTTCCTTAAACGCATTAAGAAAAGGTTGAGTAAGCTCACCCTCACCCCCGATAACTGGGCGGTAAACCACAGGTTAATGGGTAAGATGTAAAAGAAGATGAAGAGGGCAATTATTGATCCGATGACCGTTAAAAGCAGGGAAAAATTAGGTTCCATATTGAAAGACCAGATAAAGGTTAATGCTACGAATATAGGCTTTAATTTCAGTTAAAAGCAAATCGGTTAAGGTTGTCCAAGTCTTTATCGACTATTTCCAGACCTTCTCGGAACGAATGTGGCTGATACCCCAGATGCCGGATGGCTTTGTCGAGTATAAAGCCTGTTTTCTGAGGACGTTTGGCTTCCTGGTTTAACAATTCTGAAGAAATGGGATGTATATGACTTTTATCCAGAGACCAGAAGTCAGCTACGGCACGAACTATGTCGTAAACAGACATCATATCCATACCCGATATGTGAAAAATCCCTGTAGCTTTCCGCTCGGCTGCCAGCAGGCAGGCTTCCGCCAGATCCAGGGCCAGGGTAGGCATTCGCCATTGATCGTTTACAACCTTTATGTCTTCCCCCTTCTCTAAGGCGGACTTTGCCCAGAGCACTATGTTTGAGCGGCTCATATTGGGCGTTACACCATAGACCAGTATGGTTCGCAATATTGTCCAGTCGTACGACGAACGCCGGACGATTTGTTCGGCCTCATATTTACTCTGGCCATAATAGCTTACCGGGTTGGGCAAAGCGTCTTCGTTATAAGGTCCCGCTTTTCCGTCGAAAACGAAATCCGTAGATATATGGATCAGATGAATATTCTTATCTTCACAAATAGAAACCAGGTTCTGAACTGCCGTTACATTGAGCTGCCAGCACAGATCTCGTTCATGATGACAAACATCAACATTCGTTACCGCCGCCGTATTAATTATAACATCTGGCTTGTGGAGTGAAATTGAACTATATAGCTTTTCTTTATCAGTGATATCCAGGTCAAGATAAACGTAGTCGCCGGGAGTATTAAACCGGTCTGCCCCTCTGGAACTGGCAATCAGGTGGGCCCTGCCGGTTGAAAGAATAAGAGAGCTTAATGTTTGGCCCAGCAGGCCATTGCTTCCGGTTACTAAAATCTTCTTCATTTATAATATGCCTGACTTAATCGCCATGAGTCATCATGAGTATATTAGTATATTTATTATCATTTGGAATGGCATGCCCATGTTGATTCATCAGGCAAAGTTAAAAGCATAAAAAAAGAGGCGAAATAATTCCGCCTCTTTTTATAAACAGAGATGTTTATTAAACGTCTCTTCTGGTATTTCCACTTCTTGTAATAGCGATAATGATGATGATGAATACAGCCACACCTACTACCCAAACCCAGGGTTGAGCGTACCAGCCACCGCCGCCGCCTGCTCCGTCGCCACCGGCGTTGATATCAACGTCGACCTTTTCTGGCACCGTATTTTGTGCCAAAGCAGGCACTCCTGCTAATATACTAAGTGTAGCTACAAAGGCAGCAAACCAAACATGCGCATTCGCTAGTTTTTTAAATGGACTTAAACTTTTCATAAGATTCATTTTTAAATGTGTTTATAAACTGATTATACAGTATATGATTTACTGCGGGCAACCAAAATTGATTGAACACTTATATAACACTTAATATATCAAACGGTTTTACCCCTTATAAGCCGCGCTCAGAGTCAACATCGCGTTTTCCGTAAGTTGTAAAAAGCAATCCGATAACTAAAACGAGAATCGCTGCAACAATGGCCCATATCCAGGGCTGGACGTACCATTCAGAACTGTTAGGTACACCATTAGGGTCTGCTTCAATACTTTGCAGGTATTCAGAAGATTGTTCGGCATGCGATGGACGATCTGTACCCTGGCCAGGGTTATTTTGAGCAATTCCATTCAGCGAAAGAAACATCAAGAACATTACGCTGATTACAGTTGAGAGTTTAAACTTAGCGCTCACTGTAAAAACTGATAAATTTTCCATGATTCATGTTTTAATGTACTATTTTAACAAGCTCAAACTCTCACAGTTTGCATAAAAAGCACTATAAAAAAAAATATTAAAAATCTTTTATCCAAGGCATTTGAAATACCGGTTTAAAGCGTATTTTTGCAGACCAAAAAAGCGGCCTGTTTTTACCCGCTTAATTAATTTTTTTAACAAAAAAATATGCCAAACACTGGAAAAATAGCGCAAATCATCGGACCGGTAGTTGACGTTAGCTTCGCTGAAGAAGCCAAGCTTCCAAGAATCTACGATGCCCTTTCAATTACAAAGCCAAGCGGACAGGTAATTATCCTGGAGGTTCAGCAGCATCTTGGAGAGGATCGTGTACGTGCAATTGCCATGGATTCAACCGACGGACTCGTTCGCGGAATGGAAGTAGTCGACACTGCAGCTCCTATTAAAATGCCTGTCGGCGATAGCATCAAGGGCCGGGTATTTAATGTTGTTGGTGATGCTATTGACGGGATCGCGGATCTTGACAAATCTAACGGACGACCAATTCACAATACTCCCCCAAGATTTGAGGATCTGTCTACCGAAACTGAAGTACTTTTCACTGGTATTAAAGTAATTGATCTACTTGAGCCATATGCAAAAGGTGGTAAAATCGGATTGTTCGGTGGTGCCGGTGTAGGTAAAACCGTATTAATTCAGGAACTAATTAACAATATCGCGAAAGCTTACTCTGGTTTATCTGTATTTGCAGGTGTGGGTGAGCGTACGCGTGAAGGAAACGACTTGCTTCGTGAGATGCTGGAATCAGGAATCATTAAATATGGTGAAGAGTTCATGCACGGAATGGAAAAAGGCGAGTGGAACCTTGATAAAATTGATGCTGAAGAATTAAAAGATTCTAAAGCGACCTTCGTATTCGGACAAATGAACGAGCCTCCGGGTGCACGTGCACGTGTTGCCTTGTCAGGATTAACTATTGCGGAATACTTCCGTGATGGTGATGGCACAGGCCAGGGACGTGATATCCTTTTCTTCATCGATAACATTTTCCGTTTCACTCAGGCTGGATCTGAAGTATCTGCTCTTTTAGGCCGTATGCCTTCAGCGGTAGGTTATCAGCCAACGCTTGCAACGGAGATGGGTTTGATGCAGGAGCGTATCACATCTACAAAACGCGGATCGATCACATCTGTACAGGCGGTTTACGTACCTGCGGATGATTTAACTGACCCTGCACCGGCGACAACTTTCGCCCACTTAGATGCTACAACTGTACTTTCCCGTAAAATTGCCGAGCTAGGTATTTACCCAGCGGTGGATCCTTTGGATTCTACTTCACGTATCCTTAGCGCCTCAGTTTTAGGCGATGAGCATTACAATTGCGCTCAGCGTGTTAAAGAAACTCTTCAACGTTATAAAGAACTTCAGGATATTATCGCCATCTTAGGTATGGACGAGCTTTCTGAGGAAGACAAGCTGGTTGTATCACGCGCACGTCGTGTACAGCGTTTCTTGTCACAGCCTTTCCATGTTGCTGAGCAATTCACCGGATTAAAAGGTGTATTGGTTGATATCAAAGAAACCATCAAAGGCTTTAACATGATTATGGATGGTGAAGTGGATGAATATCCTGAAGCAGCATTCAACCTTGTTGGAACTATTGAAGACGCAATTGAAAAAGGCAAGAAAATTCTTGCTGAAGCAAACGCGTAATTAGAGATATGAGACATTAGATATGAGATTTGAGACAGGGAGAGTAATATCTCGGGTCTCAAGTCTCACATCTCAAATCTAAAACCATGACATTAGAAATTCTTACCCCCGATAAAAAAGTATACGAAGGCGAAGTTACCTCGGTAACTGTTCCAGGCACTGCTGGTTCTTTTGAGATACTTAGTAACCACGCCCCTATCATCTCCACTCTTGAAGATGGGCGGGTGACTGTCCGTGCCGGTGGAAAAGGAGAGCAGCGCTTTGAGATTAAAGGTGGCGTAGTAGAGGTGATTAATAATAAGATTACTTTACTTGCAGAGGGCGTTGCAGGTTAGCATTAAATAATACTTTAGTTTAAAGACCGGTTGAATTTCAGCCGGTCTTTTTTTGTAGTATAGTTTTTTGAAAAAGTAGCTGGTGTTTTCGAAGGAAGCTTTAGTCCCGCTCATACGCCCTTAGGCCTCAGACTCCAGCCGGTATCCGCTGCACCCGGGTTTAAGATGACAGTTTAATCTTCGTCGCTACATACAATCAGATAGCATTCGAACGCACTAGGGTGATCGATGTACCGTCGTTTCCGACTCGATCGGCAGACCTAATGCGCTATACTAACACGCCTTAATTTGCACAGCATTAAGATTCCCGCCTGCGCAGGAATGACGGAACTAACAATACCTAACAATGCAACTATACTATCTTCTCAATAGACTTTAAAGCCGCCTCTTTAAGAAAACTTTTTCTCTCGATATTCAGATTTCAGGAAGAATTCTGGGCAAATTTAGATACCTGCCAGCCATCAGAACCAAATACCAAAAACAGAATTAGTATACTTGTGCAAAATTTATGTTTCAAATTGCGATACATATACAATATTTAATATTGACTAATACAATATTTCAACATAATATTCTAATTTTGATTTTTACTACTCCCCTATTGACGCCTAAAAAGGAAGTGCTTACCTTGAGAAAAGAATTAAGCAACCCTAAAAAACAAAAAGATTCTTCGTCGCCAAATTTAAACGACACAGGAAAAATATATCACAATGGATTCATCAATCACAGAAGAAATTGAATTAAACAAGTACAGTAAGGTACTAACGCAAGACCCAACCCAACCGGCTGCACAAGCAATGCTATACGGAATAGGCTTAACCGACGACGATATGCAAAAGGCCCAGGTTGGAATTGTGAGTATGGGATATGACGGAAATACTTGTAACATGCACCTTAATGATTTAGCCAAACTGGTTAAAGATGGTGTGTGGAAAGAAGATCTGGTAGGACTAATCTTTCATACCATTGGGGTAAGCGACGGGATGAGCAACGGAACCCCGGGAATGCGTTATTCATTAGTAAGCCGCGATATTATCGCCGATTCAATTGAAGCGGTTTGCGGCGCTCAATATTATGATGCGGTAATTGCCCTTCCGGGTTGCGATAAAAACATGCCAGGATCTGTAATGGCAATGGGACGATTGAACCGTCCGGCTATTATGGTGTACGGCGGAACCATCGAACCGGGACATTATAAAGGAGAAGATTTAAACATCGTATCAGCATTTGAGGCTTTAGGCAAGAGAATGGCTGGCGAGATGAACGATATCGACTTTAAAGAAATCATTAAGAACGCTTGTCCGAGTGCCGGTGCCTGCGGTGGAATTTATACGGCTAACACAATGGCTGCAGCAATCGAGGCACTAGGAATGAGTTTACCTTACTCCTCTTCAAATCCCGCACTTAGCGAAGACAAAAAGAAAGAATGTCTTGCTGCAGGAAAAGCTATTAAAATCCTGCTGGAAAGAGATATTAAACCAAGCGACATCATGACGAAACAGGCATTTGATAATGCTATCGTTACCATCATGGTTCTTGGAGGTTCTACTAATGCGGTTCTTCACTTAATTGCAATGGCAAAGAGCGTTGACGTTGAGCTAACACAAGACGATATCCAACGCATCAGTGACCGCATTCCGGTTTTGGCCGATATGAAACCAAGCGGAAGATATATGATGGAAGACCTTCACAAAGTTGGTGGTGTACCAGCGGTCATGAAATATCTTTTGCAGCAAGGCTGGATTGATGGAAGTTGCTTAACCTGCACAGGGAAAACCCTTGCAGAAAACCTTGCCTCAGTTCCTGAACTAAACTTCGAAACTCAAAAAATCATATTCCCTAAGGAAAACCCGATCAAAGCTACCGGACACCTTCAAATTCTTTATGGAAACCTCGCAGAGGGAGGAAGTGTAGCCAAAATCAGTGGTAAAGAGGGCGAACGCTTTGTTGGACCTGCACGTGTTTTTGACGGGGAATATGCGTTAATAGAAGGCATCACCAGCGGCCGCGTTAAAAAAGGAGACGTTGTAGTTATACGGGATGTAGGTCCGAAAGGTGCTCCGGGCATGCCCGAGATGCTTAAACCTACATCTGCTCTGATTGGGGTAGGTTTAGGAAAAAGTGTTGCGTTGATCACCGACGGTCGCTTTAGTGGTGGAACTCACGGCTTCGTAGTGGGACACATCACCCCTGAAGCATTCGTAGGAGGGTTAATCGGTTTGGTTAAAGACGATGACATCATCGAACTTGATGCAACCACTAATACAATCAATCTGAAAGTGTCAGACGAAGAAATTGCAGAGCGCCGCTCGAAATGGGTACAGCCCAAATTGAAAGTTTCGAAAGGAATTTTATATAAATACGCTAAAAGTGTAGGCACATCGGCTCAAGGCTGTGTAACTGACTTGTAGGGGAAAGGTGAAAGGGAAGGTGAAAGCTGAAAGGTGAAAGCTGATGGCTGATGGCTGATAGCTGATAGCGGTAATAAATTATTAAAATGACATGAGCTTAGGTGGGAGATCGTCTCATATCTAACGTCTCATATCTCAAATCTTATACAAATGGATACAGCACAAAAGGAACAAATTGCACAAGAGCCAAAGGCATCTGTAGAAATGACGGGTTCGGTTGCTTTGCTGGAAGGATTGATTGCAGAGGGAGTGGATACGATCTTCGGATATCCCGGCGGAGCAATCATGCCGATATACGATGCATTGTACGATTACATGGATAAATTAAACCACGTCCTTGTGCGTCACGAACAAGGAGGAATTCATGCAGGACAGGGATATGCCCGTACATCTGGCAAGGTTGGTGTAGTATTTGCCACCAGCGGACCAGGCGCAACCAATCTGGTAACCGGCCTGGCTGATGCGCAAATTGACAGTACTCCTTTAGTATGTATCACCGGACAGGTATTTGCGCATCTTTTAGGTACAGATGCCTTCCAGGAAACCGATGTGATTAACATCACTACACCGGTAACTAAATGGAATTACCAGATAACCGATGCTACAGAGATTCCTGAAGTGCTGGCTAAAGCGTTTTACATCGCAAAAAGCGGAAGACCGGGACCTGTATTAATTGATATCACCAAGAATGCACAATTACAAAAGTTCAACTTTGAAGGTTACGTAAAGTGCGACCATATCCGTAGCTACCGTCCCAGACCTCATGTTCGTCAGGAATATGTACAAGCTGCCGCAGACCTGATTAACCAGGCCAAAAAACCTTTTATTCTTTGGGGCCAGGGAGTGATTTTAGGTAGCGCAGAACAGGAGTTTAAGGCTTTCATAGAGAAGTCGGGAATCCCTTCTGCCTGGACCGTATTAGGCGCGGGAGCAATTCCGACAGATCACCCGCTGAATGTAGGTATGCTCGGAATGCACGGCAATTACGGCCCTAATGTGCTTACTAACGAATGTGATGTATTGATTGCGATCGGAATGCGTTTCGATGATCGTGTAACAGGCCGTTTAGACAAATATGCGAAGCAGGCGAAGGTAGTCCACCTGGATATCGATCCGGCTGAAATAGATAAAAATGTTAAAACCACGGTTCCGGTATGGGGCGATTGCAAAGAAACTCTTCCTCTTTTAACTGAATTGGTAGAAGCAAAACAGCATACAGAGTGGCTGGCTAAGTTCAATGACTATATGAGGCAAGAAGTTGAGGCGGTTATTAAAGATGAACTGTTCCCAACTTCTGATGAACTGACCATGGGTGAAGTTATACAGTTGGTTAACGAACTCACCAAAGGTGAAGCGATTATTGTGACCGATGTTGGCCAGCACCAAATGGTGGCTTGCCGGTATGCCAAGTTTAACAATACCCGCAGTAACGTTACCAGCGGTGGCTTAGGAACCATGGGATTCTCTCTTCCTGCCGCTATTGGAGCAAAATATGGCGCACCAGACAAAGAAGTAATTGCCGTGATTGGCGATGGGGGCGTTCAAATGACTATTCAGGAGCTTGGCACCATCATGCAATTCGGTGTGGCTGTTAAAGTATTGATCCTGAATAACCAATTTTTAGGGATGGTTAGACAATGGCAGCAGTTATTCCACGACAAGAGGTATTCATTTGTGAATATCACTAGTCCTGATTACGTAAAAGTTGCTGAAGGCTACCGCATCCCGGGTCAAAGTGTAAAAGAACGTGAAGCATTAAAGGCGGCTTTAAAAACGATGATAGAACATGAAGGCGCTTACCTGCTTGAAGTAATGGTTACCAAAGAAAACAACGTTTTCCCGATGGTACCTCAAGGTTGCAGCGTTAGCGAAATCAGGTTAAAATAAAAAGGTAAAAGCTTAAAGGAGAAAGGTAAAAGCTTTGGCAAGAAGCTTTAAGTCATCGAATGACTTACACGAGGAAGGTTAGAATAAGATTATGGTTTTAGTCATCCGATGACTAGCAACAAATGAACTAAGCATCATGAGCACAGAGAACATCGAAAAGCAGGAATACAACATCACCGTTTATACGGAAAATCAAATTGGTTTGCTTACGCGAATTGCGATTATATTCAGCCGCCGTAAGATCAACATCGAGAGCTTAAACACCTCTCCTTCCGAGATTGAGAGCATCCACCGCTTTAATATCGTGATAACCGAAACCCGCGAAGTGGTGCAAAAAGTTTGCCGCCAGATTGAAAAGCAGGTGGAGGTTCTGAAAGTATACTTTAACACCAACGAAGATGTGATCTGGCAGGAAATGGCGCTTTATAAGGTTCCAACCGAAGAAATTGCCGAAAAAGCATTGGTAGAACGTCTTTTACGAGAAAACGGAGCACGTGTAGTAGTTATCCGCTCTGACTATACCGTTTTTGAAACTACAGGCCATCGCGAAGAGACTGATATGCTTATTACAAAGCTACAGCCATTCGGATTGATTGAGTTTGTAAGAAGCGCAAGAATCGCCATCATTAAAGACAGCGAAGGATTTAACCGGAAACTAAGGGAATTTGAGCGCAGAGAGCCTGGTCACGAGCCAATTGAGAATGAATACCTGAACAAAGGAGCCAAAGTATTCACGATGTAGGATATCTAAGGTGAAAGGATAAAGCTGAAAGGTCAAAGATGAATATTGAAAGCCTAAAGCATTGAAGACCACAATTGAGCGGTTTTTGAATTTTTACCTTTGAATTTTTACTTCAACCCAATAATTGCAGTAATTTAGCGCCGCTTTTAGGAATACATTTAATTGAATACTGAGAGGCAAATAGAAAACAAAAAAACATAACAGAAAACAAGCAATAAAAAATGGCAAATTATTTCAATACACTACCCCTTAGAGAAAAGCTGAACCAACTGGGTGTTTGCGAATTCATGGACAATTCTGAATTTTCAGACGGCGTAAACGCGCTGAAAGGCAAGAAATTGGTAATTGTGGGTTGCGGAGCTCAGGGCTTAAATCAGGGCTTAAATCTAAGAGATAGTGGTTTAGATGTTAGTTATGCATTGCGTAAAGAGGCTATCGATGGTAAAAGGGATTCGTGGAAAAATGCTACTGAAAATAATTTTACAGTTGGTACTTACGAAGAACTGATCCCTAACGCTGACGTAGTGATCAACCTTACCCCGGATAAACAACATACTGCTGTTGTTAACGCGGTTATGCCATTGATGAAGCAAGGAGCTACTTTGTCGTACTCTCATGGTTTCAATATTGTTGAAGAAGGCATGCAGATCCGTAAAGATATTACGGTTATCATGGTTGCTCCTAAATGTCCTGGCAGCGAGGTTAGAGCTGAATATTGCAGAGGTTTTGGTGTACCAACTCTAATCGCGGTTCACCCTGAAAACGACCCGGCAGGAAAAGGACTAGCTGAAGCTAAAGCATATTGTGTGGGTACCGGCGGTCACAGAGCGGGTGTTCTACTTTCATCTTTCGTAGCTGAAGTGAAATCCGATTTGATGGGCGAGCAAACTATTCTTTGCGGTTTATTGCAGACCGGTTCTATCCTTTCATTCGATAAAATGATTGAAAAAGGAATTGATGCTGGATACGCTTCAAAACTGGTTCAATATGGCGTTGAGGTAATTACTGAAGCTTTAAAGCACGGTGGTGTATCAGGTATGATGGATCGTTTAAGCAATGTTGCTAAGGTTAAAGCTTTTGAGGTTTCTGAAGAATTAAAAGACATCATGCGTCCGTTGTTCCAAAAGCATCAGGATGATATCATGAGCGGAGAATTTAGCCGTACCATGATGGAAGATTGGGCCAATGGCGATAAAAATCTATTAAAATGGAGAGCTGAAACTGGTGAAACTGCTTTCGAAAAAACTCCGGCCGGCGATGTTAAAATCGGCGAGCAAGAATATTTCGACAACTACCTGTTAATGGTTGCTTTCGTTAGAGCGGGTGTTGAATTAGCGTTCGAAACAATGGTTGAAGCTGGCATAAAACCAGAATCTGCTTACTACGAATCATTACACGAAACTCCTCTTATCGCAAATACCATTGCACGTAAGAAATTGTTCGAAATGAACCGTGTAATCTCTGATACAGCGGAATATGGTTGCTACTTATTCGATCAGGCTTGTAAGCCATTACTGACTGATTTCATGAAGAAAGTTGATACTGATTTAGTTGGTAAAAACTTCAATGAAGGTAAAGATGGTTCGGTTGATAACATCACTTTGGTAAACATCAACGAAAAATTACGCAGCCATCAGGTAGAAATTGTAGGTGCAAGATTGCGTAAGGCAATGACTGCAATGAAAGCGATAAAGACAGCCTAAACCCTAAATCCCCCGAAGGGGACTTGGCGAGGAGTTAAAATAATATAAGACAGCGATGACCCACTCAAACATGAACAATAGCAAGCCAAAGTCCCTTTCCGGGGATTTAGGGCCTATTGTTCATGTTTCCAATCTAAATCTGCAATACCAATACAAATTGGTGTTAAAGAATTTGAACTGGACTATCAACCGTGGTGAAAACTGGCTTTTAGGAGGCATCAGCGGAAGCGGAAAGTCTTCCTTAGCGAAAGTTATTGCAGGTTTACAGAATGCTGTGGGCGAAGTGGAATTCAATTTCAATATTGATAGTGCATTACCCGCTAAAGTATTATTCGTAGAAAGCTGGTACCAGTTTAAAAATGTAGAAGGTGTTGCTAACTTTTATTATCAGCAGCGCTACACCAGCTTGCAAGCTAAAGAAACACTTACCGTAGGTGCTGAACTAATCAGCTATAGCAAAGAGAATAATCTGGAGTTTGCTGAAGTTGAAAAGCTTTTAAAAGCATTAAACTTCTCCTCCCTCAGGAATTCACAATTGCTTGAATTATCAAGTGGTGAGCATAAGAAATTACAACTAATTAAGGCTTTGTGGTTGAAACCGCAGCTTTTAATTATTGACCAGCCTTATACTGGTCTGGACAAGGACTCCCGCAAAACTTTAAACAGTTTGTTAGATGAGATTTGTGCGGATGGGGTACAGCTGATTTTGATTTGCAACGATACTGAACTACCGGCAAGCATTAATTGCTTTGCGGAAATCCGCGAAGGTCAATTGGTTCAGGTTGAGTCAAGAGAAATGATTTCGACTGCACCAGAAAGAACAAGTAGAGAGTTACCGGATTTTTTGAAGCAATCTCCTGTGTACTCGTCTGAAAACATCGTCAAGATGATTGATGTGAGCATCAGTTATGGAGAGAAGATGGTGTTGAGGAATATCAATTGGGAAGTTAAAGCCGGAGAAAAATGGCTTTTACAAGGGCCAAACGGTTCAGGTAAATCTACCTTGCTGAGTTTAGTGAATGGTGATCATCCCCAATCTTATGCCAATAACTTCTATTTATTCGGCAACAAGAGGGGAAGCGGTGAAAGCATCTGGGACATTAAACAACATACAGGAATTATTTCTCCTGAGTTTCACTGGTATTTTGATGCATCGTCGACCGTTTGGCAAAGCGTCGCATCAGGACTTTTCGATTCGGTTGGATTGTTCAGACAGTTGCCCTTTTCTCAAAAGGCTAAGGTTGATGAATTAATTGAATTCTTCGACTTAACAGAGAACAAAGACGACTTACTGAGCAGTCTTCCCTTGGGAAAGCAACGCTTAGTATTGTTAGCCCGAACGATTATTAAAAACCCGGAGCTGCTAATTCTGGATGAGCCCTGTCAGGGTTTAGATCAGCAGCAAACACAATATTTCAACCAGTTGGTGGATGAATTATGCAACAATGGAATGACCCTGATTTATGTCGGGCATTTTGAGTCGGCTTTGCCAAGCTGCCTTGAGAAGAGAATAGTATTAGAGAATGGTGAAGTAAAAGCCATTGAAAGTATAGCAGAAAGCTGTCTGGTATGAACAAAAACATTTTAACACGCTAAGAATCATGTTACACGATCCTAACCGTATATACATTTTTGACACCACGTTACGTGACGGAGAACAGGTACCCGGTTCTCAATTAACAACTCCTGAGAAGATTATCATCGCAGAGCAACTGCAGTCTCTGGGTGTTGATATCATTGAAGCGGGTTTCCCGATTTCAAGTCCGGGTGACTTTCAAAGTGTGGTTGAATTGTCGAAAGCGATTCGTGAGCCGATTATCTGTGCCTTAACCCGTGCAAATAAAGGTGATATCGACAGCGCTGTAGCTGCATTAAAGCATGCGGCACGTCCTCGGATCCATACCGGGATCGGCTCATCAGACATGCACATTCAGTACAAATTCAACAGTACCCGTGAGAAGATTCTTGAGCGTGCAGTTGAAGCGGTGAAATATGCCAAGCAGTTTGTAGAAGATATTGAATTCTATGCTGAAGATGCTGGTAGAGCGGATAACGTTTACCTTGCTCAAATGATTGAAGCGGTAATCGCCGCTGGAGCAACAGTGGTAAATATCCCGGATACAAACGGATATTGTTTGCCAGAGACATACGGTGCAAAAATTCGCTTCCTGAAAGAGAACGTTAAGAACATTGACCAGGCCGTTATTTCGGTACATTGCCACAACGATTTAGGTCTTGCAACTGCAAATAGCATCGCCGGACTTCAAAATGGTGCTGGTCAGATCGAATGTACCATTAACGGTATTGGCGAACGTGCCGGGAATACTTCGCTGGAAGAAGTTGTTATGATCTTAAACACTCATAAAGGACTTGGTTACCACGATAAAATAAACATCAATACAAAAAAGCTATATCCGCTTAGCGGGATGGTGAGCCGCATGATGCGGATGCCTGTTCAAGCTAATAAAGCCATTGTGGGTCGTAATGCATTTGCTCACAGTTCTGGTATTCACCAGGATGGCGTTCTTAAGCATCGTGAGACTTACGAGATTATGAATCCTGAAGATGTGGGCATTGACCAATCAGAAATCATCCTGACTGCCCGCAGTGGACGCCATGCTCTTAAGCATCATCTTGAGCGTTTGGGCTATTCGATGGAAAGAATCGATCTTGACCAAACCTATCAACGCTTCCTAACATTGGCTGATGAGAAAAAGGAAATAAAAGACGACGACCTTTTACAATTGATGGGCGAAGACATTGAATCGAGCATCAAAAATGGTGTGAAGATCAACTCATTACAGGTAACTTGCGGCGATCAAACCCAACCACAGGCCACGGTAAAATTAAGCCTTAAAGGCGAAGAGCACGAAGCTACGGCGGTTGGAAACGGTCCGGTGAGCGCAACTATACATGCTATAGAAAGCATTCTGGGTCAGACCAACGAAATTAAAGAATTTAATATTCACTCCATCCATGGTGGAAGTGATGATATAAGTAAGGTGGATATGCGTGTAATTCATGATGATAAATCATACATGGGTTATGGATTTAGTACCGATATCGTAAGAGCATCGGCTAATGCGTATCTGGACGCAGTAAATAAGTTTTACGAGCTGGTAAACCAGCCGGGGTAAACGGTATATATAACGCAGACAGTGTTTCGAACGCTATCTGCGTTAACCATTGGTAGTATGCAATCAACAGCGAGCACACCAGAAGAATACATGAGCAACCTTCCGGAAGAAAGGAAGCCGGTAATGTCCGAGTTAAGAAAGGCGATTATCCAGAACCTGCCAAGCGGATTTGAAGAAGGAATGAGTTATGGGATGCTAACCTACGTTGTTCCTCATTCAATATACCCCGCGGGTTATCATTGTGATCCAAAGCAAGCGCTCCCGTTTTTGAGCATTGCTTCACAAAAGAACTTTATAGCGGTGTATCATATGGGAATGTATGCTGACCAGGAGTTATTGAACTGGTTCGTTGCAGAATACCCAAAACATAGTAAAGCTAAATTGGATATGGGCAAAAGCTGTATCCGGTTTAAGAAAATGGACCAGGTTCCGGTTGAGTTGATTGGAAAACTGGCATCAAAGGTGAGTGTGGAAGATTGGATTGGGACTTACGAGGGTAAGTTTAAGAGGTAGTGGTTTGTTGGTGGAGACACCAACAAAGGGACGAACGGACGCCGCGGTGGGTGTCCCCACCAATCACAAGGGTAAGAGATAGTTGGGTCTGGCGTTTTGTCATTTCGAACGCTTGAGAAATCTAACGATTAGATCTCTCCTACCGTCGAGATGACAAGTAGGTTAACGAAAGAAGTTAATACATAATCATCGAAGGGTGAACGTTTCGTGTCTAAACCCGGGTGCAGCGGATACCGGCCAGAGCGTAAAGCCTGCAGGCGTATGAGCGGAACACGGGACGAAAGCAAACGACAGAGACGGAATTTGCTTTACAACAAAATACAAATAACATTTCCTGTTCGTTAAATAACAGGAACACAGATAATTGATAATTTAAAATAAAATGAGCAAGACATTATTTGATAAGGTGTGGGATAAACACGTGGTGCGAAAGATTGAGGGTGGCCCTGACGTGTTATTTATTGATCGTCATTTAATCCACGAGGTAACCAGTCCGGTTGCGTTTCTGGGATTAAAAAGCCGCGGCGCTACTGTGTTGTACCCGAACCGTACGTTTGCTACGGCCGATCACAACACACCTACAATTAATCAGCATTTACCGGTTTCTGACCCGCTTTCGGCTAATCAGCTTAAAGCTTTGGAAACCAACTCGGCAGAATACGGAATCAGCCACTGGGGATTAGGTCACCAGAAAAATGGTATCGTGCACGTGGTTGGACCAGAGTATGGTATCACTCAGCCGGGTTCTACCATTGTTTGTGGTGACTCGCATACTTCAACCCACGGTGCATTTGGCGCTATTGCATTCGGTATCGGCACTTCGGAGGTTGAGATGGTGCTTGCGGCTCAGTGTATCATGCAGCAGAAACCAAAGAGCATGCGCATCAACATCACCGGAAGCCTTGGTTATGGCGTTACTCCGAAAGATGTTGCCTTGTTCATCATTTCTAAACTGACTACTTCTGGCGCCACCGGCTACTTCGTAGAATATGCAGGTGAAGTGTTCGAGAAAATGACCATGGAAGGCCGTATGACGGTTTGTAACCTGAGTATTGAAATGGGTGCACGTGGTGGTATGATCGCTCCTGACCAAACTACATATGATTACGTTCAGGGTCGTGAGTTTTCGCCAAAAGGTGAGGCTTGGGATAAAGCGATGGCCTACTGGCAAACGCTTAAAACTGATGCTGACGCGGCATTTGATAAAGAATATACGTTCGACGGTTCTGAAATTGAACCGATGATCACTTACGGAACCAACCCTGGAATGGGTATGGGTATCTCAAACGCTATCCCGGATGCTGAGCAAGTTGAGGGTGGTGTTGCCACTTACGAGAAATCGCTAAACTATATGGGCTTCCATGAAGGTGAGTCGATGATTGGCAAACCAGTTGATTATGTTTTCGTGGGAAGCTGTACAAACGGCCGAATTGAAGATTTCAGAGCCTTCGCTTCTGTTGTTAAGGGCAAGAAAAAAGCGGACAACGTGACTGCATGGTTGGTGCCGGGCTCTCACATTGTAGAGGCTCAGATTAAAGAGGAGGGTATCCTTGACATTTTGACGGAAGCTGGATTTACGTTACGTCAGCCTGGATGTTCTGCTTGTCTGGCAATGAACGACGATAAAGTTCCTGCGGGAAAATACGCGGTTAGTACGTCGAACAGAAACTTCGAGGGCAGACAAGGTCCGGGTGCAAGAACAATGCTTGCAAGTCCGCTTGTTGCAGCGGCGGCAGCGGTTACGGGAAAAGTAACAGATCCCAGGACTTTATTACAAGAAACAGTAGAAGCGTAAAATGAGGTGAAAGGTAAAAGCTGAAAGGCAAGGGAATGCTAGATGCCAATCCCGGACCTTTAACCTTTGAACCTTTAACCTAAAAAACTCAAAACAATGGCTTACGATAAATTTAACATACTTACCAGCACTGCAGTTCCTCTTCCTATCGAGAATGTGGATACTGATCAGATCATCCCTGCACGTTTTCTAAAAGCGACCGAGCGTGTAGGATTTGGCGACAATTTATTCCGCGACTGGAGATACAATCCGGATAATACTCCTAAAGCAGATTTCGTATTAAACGATCCAACCTATTCAGGAAAAATACTGGTTGGTGGCAAGAACTTTGGTTCTGGTTCGTCAAGAGAGCACGCTGCATGGGCGGTTTACGATTACGGGTTCCGTTGCGTGGTATCCAGTTTTTTTGCTGATATCTTCAAAAATAACTGTCTTAATATCGGTGTGTTACCGGTTCAGGTGAGTGCTGAATTTTTGCAAAAAATCTATGCTGCGATTTTTGCAGATCCATCGACTCAACTGGAAGTGAACCTACCTGAGCAAACCATCACTCTTTTGCCTACCGGCGAAAAAGAGAGCTTCGACATCAGTGTTTACAAAAAAGATAACATGATGAACGGTTTTGATGATATCGATTATCTTCAGAACATGAAAGCTGAGATTCAGGAGTTTGCTACGCAGTTACCACTTTAGTGGATTGATTACACCGATTAAGAGGGTTACACAGATAGATCTTAATCGGTGTAATCTCCTTAAATCAATGCAATCTCATAAAAACCAGTGTAATCCCCTTAAAATCAGTTCAATCAAACATTTATGACACGACGGAAAATTGAAATAATGGATACCACTCTCCGCGACGGAGAGCAGACATCTGGCGTATCATTTTCCATTTCAGAAAAATTGACGATTTCGCAACTGCTACTTGAAGAACTTCATGTAGACAGGGTGGAAATTGCTTCGGCACGTGTATCGGAGGGTGAGTTTGAGGCAGTAAAGGCAATTACCGAATGGGCAGAGAAGAACGGCCATATCAACGCTATTGAGGTTCTCTCTTTTGTGGATAATGGCATTTCTCTCGAGTGGATGAAAAAGGCCGGGGTTAAGGTTCAAAACCTGCTGACCAAAGGATCCTTAAACCATCTGACTCATCAACTGAAGAAAACTCCTGAGCAGCACTTCTCCGAAATTGCACAGGCTATTGCATCAGCTCAAAAAGAAGGCATTGAAACAAATGTTTACTTGGAAGACTGGAGCAATGGCATGCGTAATTCGCATGAGTACACCATGCAGTATCTTGAGTTTTTGTCTACCCAACCTATCAAACGGATTTTATTACCGGATACACTGGGGATTTTGATTCCGAACGAAACGTTTAAATATATATCAGAAATTAAGTCGAAATATCCGCAGATCCATTTTGATTTCCATGCTCATAACGACTACGACCTGGGGACCGCGAATGTACTTGAATCGGTTAAAGCGGGAATCAATGGCTTACACCTAACCGTAAACGGTATGGGAGAGCGAGCTGGGAACGCGCCAATGGCGAGCGCTATCGCCGTAATCAACGACTTTTTGCCCGAAGCGGAGATTGCTCTTAAAGAATCATCTATTTACCAGGTAAGTAAACTGGTAGAGACATTTTCTGGTGTTCGCATTCCTTCAAACAAGCCCATTGTTGGCGAATATGTGTTCACTCAGACGGCGGGTATCCATGCTGATGGGGACAATAAAAAGAATCTGTATTTCAACGATTTACTTCCCGAAAGATTTGGGAGAAAACGTAAATATGCGTTGGGGAAAACTTCGGGCAAAGCTAATATTGAAAAAAATTTACAGGAGCTTGGTCTGAAGCTGAACGATGAGGACCTTAAAAAAGTAACTCAACGCGTTATTGAGCTTGGAGACAAGAAAGAAACGGTTACCAAGGAAGATTTGCCTTATATTATTTCGGATGTGCTTGATAGCAATCTGTACGAAGAAAAGATTAAGGTGGAGTCGTACGTATTAACACATTCTAAAGGATTGCGTCCCTCGGCGACTATCGCCATTTGTATAGACGGCAAAGTGTATGAAGAGAACGCGCAAGGCGACGGGCAATTCGATGCTTTTATGAATGCCCTGACACAGGTTTATACAAAGAAAGAAATGTGTTTGCCAAAACTGGTAGATTATGCTGTTAGAATTGCCCCCGGCAGTAGTTCTGATGCATTATGCGAGACAGTAATTACCTGGGAAAAAGACGATAAAACTTTTAAAACACGCGGCCTGGATTCGGATCAAACGGTGTGTGCGATTAAGGCTACGCAGAAAATGTTAAATATTATTTAGCAGAGTTGGCCCAATTAGTGTTTGGCATAAAATAGTTATTTTTGTAAAAATTAAGGGCGATGAAAATGACACCTAAGAATATAAATATTGCAGACTACTATTTTGAACTTTTGAAACACCTAAGTTCAGATAGTAAGCTGGAACTCATAAATCGCCTTTCAAACTCCTTAAAATCCAAATCCGAGAGCAAAAAGAAAAATGATCTAAAGGCCTCTTTTGGAGCTTTTATCACTGATCAAACGGCTGAAGAAATCATTGCAGACATCAGGTCTTCAAGAACTTTCAATCGGGAAATTGCGGATTTATGATGGGCTATTTATTAGATACAAATATTTGTATCTTTTTTTTGAAGGGGAGATTCAATCTTGACACCAAAATTAGCGAAGTGGGTTTGCAAAACTGTTCAATCTCTGAGATTACAGTAGCAGAGCTGAAATACGGAGCCGAAAAAAGCCAAAGACCGACTGACAATAACATAGTAATCGAAAACTTCATTACTAAGTTTAGCATCATTCCTATTTACCCTTCACTTGACATATACGCCAGAGAGAAAGCCCGGTTGAAACAATCAGGAACTATTATTGATGACTTCGATTTACTCATTGGAGCTACCGCAATTTCTAATGACATGATTCTGGTCACAAATAACATCTCTCATTTGGGGCGATTAAACAACGTTAAGATCGAAGACTGGACTAAAAACTAAAACAAACATAAATAATCACGATGAAATTAAATATCGCTCTTCTTGCAGGAGATGGAATAGGACCTGAAGTAATCGATCAGGCAGTTAAAGTAGTAGACGCTGTGTCAAAGAAATTTGGCCATGAAGTGAGCTGGACTTCAGCCCTAACCGGCGCTGCAGCTATTGATGCTCATGGTGAGCCTTATCCGGATTCAACGCACGAAGTTTGTATGGCTGCTGATGCAGTTTTATTCGGCGCTATAGGCCATCCGAAATATGATAATGACCCTAAAGCGACTGTTCGCCCAGAGCAAGGATTGCTTAAAATGCGTCAGAAATTAGGCTTGTTCGCTAACGTTCGTCCTACCTTCACCTTCCCTTCTTTAATTGATAATTCTCCGTTAAAAAGAGAACGTATCGAAGGAACTGATTTAATCATTCTGCGCGAATTAACGGGTGGTATTTACTTCGGCGAGCGCGGCAGAAAAGACGATGGCAACACGGCTTTCGATACTTGTACTTACACACGGGCAGAAATTCAGCGCCTTGCAAAATTAGGTTTCGAACTGGCAATGAGCCGCAGCAAAAAACTTTGCTGCGTAGACAAAGCAAACGTTTTGGAAAGCTCTCGCCTTTGGAGAGAAACTGTTCAGGACATGGAGAAAGATTTTCCTGAAGTTGAAGTAAGCTATGAATTTGTGGATGCAGTTGCCATGCGCCTTGTTCAATGGCCAAGCTCGTATGATGTATTGATCACAGAGAATCTGTTCGGCGATATTTTAACCGACGAAGCCTCTGTAATCTCTGGTTCAATGGGATTAATGCCTTCTGCTTCAAAAGGAGTTCATACTTCGTTATATGAGCCGATTCACGGTTCTTATCCTCAGGCCGCAGGAAAAGACATTGCTAATCCTTTAGCTACCGTTCTTTCTGCAGCAATGATGTTTGAAGATGCTTTCGGGTTAAAAGCGGAAGCTGACGCTATTCGCGACGTGGTTAACAAGTCTTTAGCTGAAGGAATTGTAACTGAAGATATCGCTGGTAAAGAAGGCAAAGCTTACAAAACAAGCGAAGTAGGCAATTGGCTGGCAAGTAACATCTAAGACTCAAATAAAATAGAAATATCGACCCGCTGTTTCTTAATAGCGGGTTTTTTTGTTTAGGATAGCCGCAGACAGCGTTCGGAACGCTGTCTGCGGTAGATGATAATGAAACTTAAAGAAGTAAGAGAAAAGAACAATCGGCAAGGATACTTGCTATAACTTTATTAGATTGATTATTGCACTTAAGTACACCAAATGGACTTTGAAAATAAACTTGATTCGGTCGCTGCATTAGAACGCCTTCAATCGGTTATCAAACACACCCCACTCGAATACAATACCAGCCTTTCAGAAAAATACTCGTGCGAAGTCTACCTTAAACGGGAAGATCTGCAGGTTGTCCGATCCTACAAATTGCGAGGGGCGTATAACATGATTAGCCAGTTAAGCGAAGAATCTTTGTCCAAAGGCGTAGTGTGCGCAAGCGCGGGCAACCATGCTCAAGGTGTCGCCTTCTCTTGCAAAAAACTAAACACAAGGGGCGTCATCTTTATGCCCGAAATCACTCCCAAACAAAAAATCAATCAAACCAGGATGTTCGGTGGCAACATGATCGAGATTATCCTTGTTGGAGATACATTTGATGATTGTTTAAAAGAGGCGCTGACCTATACCGAGGTCAACAAAATGACCTTTATCCCTCCTTTCGACAATTACAAAATCATTGAGGGACAAGGCACAGTCGGCGTTGAAATCCTCGAGGAGCTCCCGGATACAGATATCGTTATTGTTCCTGTCGGAGGAGGGGGATTATCTGCAGGTGCAGGTGTTTACATGAAGAAAGTCAATCCGGCTATCAAAGTTTTCGGGGTTGAACCCGAAGGGGCTCCATCGATGTCAAGAGCGCTTCAAAACGATGGACCCGTTACTTTAGAAGTTATTAATCGCTTTGTTGATGGAGCCTCCGTTAAACGTGCAGGCGAACTCACTTTTCCAATTTGCCGCGAAGTGTTGGACGAACTGATCTTAGTTCCCGAAGGTAAAGTTTGTACCACAATTCTTAAGCTATACAACGAAGATGCAATAGTTGCAGAGCCGGCAGGCGCCTTATCAGTTGCCGCCCTGGATTTCTGTGCTGATCAAATAAAAGGCAAAAAAGTGGTTTGCGTTCTCAGCGGAGGCAACAACGACATTGAACGAATGCAGGAAATTAAAGAGCTTTCTTTGTTGTACGAAAAACTAAAACACTACTTTGTAGTCAATTTCCCTCAACGCCCCGGAGCGTTAAAATTGTTTGTCAACAAAGTATTGGGGCCTGACGACGATATTACTCGCTTTGAGTTCATCAAGAAAATACAGAAAGAATACGGGCCGGCATTAGTTGGGATTGAACTTAAATCAGCAGATGATTATTCCGGCTTGGTTGAGCGAATGGAGGCCCTGAAATTCGATTATAAAGAGATTAACAGAGATCTTACACTATTCGAATACCTGGTCTAAATTCTTCGCTGCATCAATGCATAATCTTAGGATGTGCACCAGATCGCACCGGCTCAAGCACCATCTCATTGTTAATCATGGTGTTATTAAACACCTGAATGAACTTCTTCAAAGCCTCGTCGCTCTTCCTCATTTCGTTCAAGTGCCCCGAAGTAGCCAGATTTCTTTTAAAGGCCTTGTCAGATTTCCAATTGTAAAGCCCCAGCATTTTGTATCCATCGTACTGGTAACAATAAGAAGAGTCAATATACTGGTAAATTCCCGAATTGTAGTTTACCGAGAAGTTGTGGCACTCATCTGAAAATAAGTTTTTCCCCTGCGAATAGTATGGATGAGGATAATCTAATAAGTGCATCACAGAAGGCACTATGTCAATCTGATTTGCAATTTTAGGGCTGTTCCCTTTAAGCGATCCGTTGGGTTTAAAAAACACTATCGGTATCCGGTAGTCATCTAAAATACCACCTTCAGAAATTTTGGGGCCCGTATGATCTGCCGTTATCACAAATAAGGTATTGTTGTACCACTTGCTATTTTTCGCCTGTCGGAAAAATTGGGCTAAAGCATAATCGGCATACTCAACACATGAAAGTATGGGGTGACCTTCTTGCTTAAACCGATTAACATATTTATCTGGCACCTTAAAAGGATGATGCGTATTTAAGGTAAAAACGGAAGAAACAAATGGTTCCGGCATCTTATCTAACTCTTCCCGCATAAAGTTCAGGAATGGTTCGTCCCATATCCCCCAGCTCCCATCAAAATCATCATCATTATTATACTCATCCCGCCCGAAATAGTCTTCAAAGCCAGAAAGCTTGCTGTAAGAATTGAATCCCATAGTACCGTTACCGCCGCCATGAAAAAATGAGGACCGATATCCCTCCTTCTTTAATAAATTGGCGATCGAAGTTATTCTGTTCGATGAATAGTTCGAAAAGATAAAAGGATCGTCCTGTAACGATGGAATGGAAGACAATATAGCCGGTATTCCCTGGATAGATTCTTTCGCGTTAGCAAAACCGTTGGGAAAAACCATGCTTTCGGCAAATAAAGAATCGAGAAACGGTGTCCTCCCCATTCCGTTAAAAAAGCTTATATACTCCTGTGAAAGGCTCTCCATTACAATGACCACCACGTTCTGCTTTCGGCTAACAGAAGTATGACGAGGTAAGTGCTGCCCCTTGTCACAGCCAGACAATTTTTCATCAGGATAATAGTGAAGCTCGGGAAGCGCCTTTTTTTTGTACGTCCTTATAAGGGTGAAAGGAGTGTTGAGCAAGATGGGAATAAACCGAACATCGGCCATTTCCGAGGCATGAATTATATTAAGCGGTTTTTTTTGCAGACCGCCCCTTATCGAAAGAATTGTTACTCCAACTCCGAGAACAAACACGAAAAAATGTAAGAGATAGACCTTAAGAGAAGGAACTACAGGGATTGAAAGTCTCAGGCTTCGCTTGTAAATCATCAGCAGCAAAAGAACAAGCCCCGCGTAAAACAGCCAGATATACCAATGCTCGACTATAAAAGTAGGCAGCATGTTAAAAAATTCATTGCCTTTCTTTCCTGAAAGAAAAAGCACCGCATCAGACGACATACGCTTATGAACAAAAGGGAAATAAGCGATATCTATGCAGTTAAGCAATAGAAACAGACTATTCAGCCCCACAAAAAGCACCTTCTGTGCGTTTCTGTAATAGTTATTGAAGGCTAAAGGAAGTGGTAGCAGAATTGCAACAATGTAAATTGCATTTGTCAAAAATATCGCTGAAAGATCAAAGCGTAAACCATAAAAAAACCATGAGAAGGTTTCGGTTAGAGAGGAAAATTCGAACTCGGAGTGATTCACGAGAACAAAAAACGCCCTGCACAAAAAGTATAAAAAAACAAGCCCCCCTAACTGATATAGCAGGCTGAGGAGGGTAACCTTAATTTTATTCATTATCAAGAAAACTCATCGTTACATAGATGCACTATGCTCCGCAAATATATGTCAATCCAATAACTACAAACAAAGCGATAAAGTATAACCGGCTTTAAGTAGTTTGGTAAAACTCAAGAAAACGATCCAGCACCACAGGTACAGCCGCGC
Source organism: Paradesertivirga mongoliensis (assembly GCF_024436395.1). Lineage (GTDB taxonomy): Bacteria > Bacteroidota > Bacteroidia > Sphingobacteriales > Sphingobacteriaceae > Paradesertivirga > Paradesertivirga mongoliensis. The sequence goes on from NZ_JAFMZO010000005.1 coordinate 189,807, forward strand.
CCTTTTTATAGTGATTTATATGGAAATTAATTGCCCGCAACCTTATATGATCTCTTTCCAACAACAGTTCCTCATAATTGCCTTTAAAAAAAGAATCGATTAGTATAAAGCTTTTGCTTGTCCAGCTTCGCTTTAGTTCGACCCATTCGGGATAAATTGCCACAGTGTCTTTTAATGGCCGCAAACCCAGCTTCACAGCCTCTTCCTTTTTCAGGATATTACAATCGGCTAAAAGCTTTGCGGTGTAGACATTCTGTGGCTGGTTATATAACTGTTCGGGACTACCAGACTCTACTACCTGCCCTTTATTTAATACTACAATCTCATCTGCAAGCGAGAGCCCGTCAACGGGATCGTGGGATACTAGGATAACCGTAATCCCCAGATCGTGAGAAAGCCGCCTGATATCGGCTCTGAGATGCGTTTTGAGAGGCGTATCAACCTGACTAAAGGGCTCATCCATTAATAAAACCTCTGGCTCGGTAATAATGGCCCGGGCAATGGCAACCCGTTGTTGTTCACCGCCGCTTAAATCTGACACACGCTTATTATGAAGGTGATCTATCCGCAGAAACCTCATAACCGCCCAGGATTTTTCCTCTTTATACTTCAGATCGGTATTTGGAAGCATGGAGGCTACATTCTCGTAAACTTTTGCATAAGTATTCAGACTAAAATCCTGAGTTACCATTTTCATGGAGTCATGCCCTGGGATCAACTTTTCTGCCGGGCCCAAAATGGCCTCTCCTTTAAACAGAACCATCCCCTCATCCGGAGAAAGCAAGCCATAAATAAGTTTTAGCATGGTGCTCTTCCCGCTTCCGCTCTCCCCGACAATTGCAACTACTTTACCTTTCGGGATAGACGTGGTGACTGCTTTCACCCCCGCGAAAGTTTCTGTGGGATATGTTTTACTAACCTCGCTTAGCTCTATGAACGTATCATTAGACATCAGTCAAACTTACTGATTTTGTTCCAACGTTTACCAGCTAAATAAAAAACCCCGCCTTGTAAAAAGCAGGGTTTAAACGATATGGATTACTTGCTTAAAAGCCTACCATAACTCCAAAGTTGAGGTTTTTAAATCCTTTCGGACCCTGATCATCGGCAAATACGTCGCTATTATAGTATTTTACATAAATCCCAAAATCATCATACCCCAGCCGGCCGAATGCGCCATACCTAAAAGGATTAAGGTTGAAATCATCTTTAACTTTCTCCTTCCCCTCTTGTTCGCTGACCTGCTTTACCTTACCGTTAATCAAAAATCCAATCTCCGGTCCGAATACAAGATATATTTTGTTTCCCTTTCTATCATCATTAGTTCTGATTTGAACAGATAGTGGAATTCTGAGATAGGTGCTGCTAAAGCGATTCTTTTGAAAATCTATATTCCTTTCAATCGTATCAAGGGTGGCAGATCCCGGCTTGATAGTAACATCTTGCTTTAGCCGCATATGGGTCCAATCTATTCCGGCACCAAGATATACCTTAAAGTGGTGGGTGAACCTGTATCCCATTTGAAAGAACTCAAATCCGACATTATGTGTTTTCCAGGTGTCGGTTTCGAGAAATTGGTTTGGAGCAGAAAGGGTGAAACTTCCATTGTCTGTAAACTTTGCAAGCCCTAAGTCAATGCGTGAAAGCGTAAGCTGTATAGAAAAATTGGGGTGAGACCGGCTGGAATCCTTTGCAGCGGTTTCTGGCTGTGTAACAGCTTTCTCCTTCTTTTCTACCGAATCTTGTTTAGATTCCTGGCCAATTGCGGCCATCGTTAACAAACATAATAAACCAGTAATAATTTGTAGTTTCATTTTATTCCTTCGCCTTAAATTTCAATAAACCCAGATTTAACCCAGATACTTTCGTTCCTTCATCGCCGTCTTCAAATTCAATAATTTTTGATTTTCTCTTATCTATTTTTCCAACCACAAAGTTTACAAGACTTCCAACAGACTTTATTTTCTTGTCTCTAACGATGGGTTCCTCTTCCTGCGGCATCTCCTCGACACGCGCTAACACCGGAACCTCGCTTGTTTCAGATCGATCTACAGAAAGTGACTTTTCAACTGCTTCCGGCTGCTTTACTAACGATGTTTTGGAACCTGCATCAGTATTTAACACGGCTACTCTGGCCACATTAGCTTTTGAAGCGGCTGACTTTGTCTTAGTTACGAGCTCGATATCTTTCTCCTCTTTCGTCGCTATTTTCTCTTTCAAGTTCAATTTCACTGGCTCTGATTTCGTTTCCTGCCTGCTTTCTGGCTTAGCCAGAGCCATGGGGTTTTCAGCCTTCTGAATCACCGGAGATTTAGTTGGATTTCCGCTTAGTCTGATTGGTTCTTTATTTGCTGCGAGCCAGATGCCCAAGCCAATAATGCCGGCTAAACTGGCTGCAGCAAGGCGAAGTATAGGAAACGCCCCTTCTCTCTTTATTGTCTTCAACTGTCCGGCTATACCTTTCCAAACCGCCTCCGTAGGAGCAGCTTCGTAAGCATAAAGCTTTTCCTGAAACAGTTTATCAAAATCCTCATCCGACACTTTATGCATATTCTTCATTTTAATCAACTTTAACTGGCAGCACTGCCATTGTAAAAGGAACTCGCTCCGGGCCTACCGAGACAAAATTTGCTGTCCGGGTCTGCTTTTCAATTTTCATTAATTTTTCTTTAAGCGTGGCTCTGGCACGCGAAAGTTGCGATTTCGAAGCGCCCTCGGATATGCCCAATTGCTCGGCAATTTCTTTGTGCGAATATCCCTCTATTGCATACAGGTTAAATATCAACCGGTATCCAGGAGATAACTGCTGTATCATATTCAGCAAATCCCGCACTTCCAAACCCTTCATATCGAAGGTCGCCTGCGGAACATCAAATACTTCTTCAATATCCACTACAGACATCATCCTTTGATTTTTCCTGTATACCTCAATCGCGGTATTCACCATAATCCGTCTTATCCATCCCTCAAAAGAACCATCACTCCTAAACTCACCCACCTTTTGAAACACCTTTACAAATCCAATTTGTAACATATCCTCCGCCTCGAAACGGTCTTTAGCATACCGCATACAAACACCCATCATCTTAGATGCCAGCATTTTATATAAAAGCTCCTGAGTCCGGGGTTCGGCCCGTCTACACCCATCAAGCAAATCGTCAACAGATACCTTGCGACTTAAATTCATATGCGTTTGGTGGTAAGATGGGAGGAAGCCGAAAATGGTTGCATAAGCTGCAATTTAAAAATGATTTACCGGAAGCGCTGCTATCCTTTTATACGATAATATTTGTAAATCTTAACCGCCGACATGATAATAATGGCGAACAAAACAAGGCCCAGTAAACCGTAAACCCAATCGATGGTACTTTTTAGAACTACCGTAAACACTATCGCCACCAGAAAGATCGTAGCTAACTCATTCCAGATGCGCAGCTGTGTAGAGGTCCATGCCGACACCCCTTGCTTTTGCTTTTTAATGATATCCTGGCAGATGAAATGATACACCAGCAGTCCGGCCACAAAAGCCAGCTTTACCAGCATCCAATCCGCTTGCAAGAGAGATGGGTTGAGATAAATCATGAAGCTACCTGCCAGCACACTTAAAACCATGGCCGGTGTGGTAATGATATTCCACAGCCTGCTTTGCATCAGTTCGAACTGTTTATGCAAAACCAGCCGCTCCTGTTCGGGCCGCTCATTAGCCTCTACGTGGTAGATGAATAAACGGACGATATAAAACAGGCCGGCCATCCAGCTCACCACGAAAATGATGTGTACCGATTTAGCGTAGAGATATATCAATATTCAATATTTTTAAGCAAAAAGCGATATCAGTACTTAAATTCCTTAATCACTTCTATTGCATATTTTACGTTATCGAATGGAATATCCGGCATAATGCCGTGCCCCAGGTTAAATATAAAGCCAGGCTCGCCTCTCATTCTCTCAAACAAACGGTGAATACGTTCTTTAATAACCTTTTTATCGGCATACAGCACGTGGGGATCCAGGTTCCCCTGCACTGCAATGCCAGCGGGCAAACGTCTTTTAATATCCAATAAATCTACATTCCAGTCAATTGAAATAACATCGGGTTTTGCTTCTGCCATCAGAGGCGCAAAAACCGAACTTCCCTTGCAAAAAGAGATGACCGGAATATCCGCCCGGTTCAGGCCGGAAATGATCTTATTAATATAATAGTGCGAAAACTCTTTGTAATCATCCCACGCCAGGGCGAGAGCCCAGCTGTCGAAAATCTGAACAGCGTTTACACCGGCCGCAATCTGCAGGTTTAGATAATCAATTGTTACTTCAGCTATTTTAGAAAGCAATTGATGGGCCAGCTCCGGCTGATTGTGAAGCATTAGCTTAGTAAGCTTGAAATCTTTAGATGAGCCCCCTTCTACTAAATAGCTCATAACAGTGAACGGAGCTCCGGCGAAGCCTATAAGAGGAATTTTTCCACCCAGTCTTTGCTGGATAACCTTAATGGCATCGGCAACATACTGAAGTTTATCGTTTACGCCAGTTTGCAGTCTATTGATATCCGCCTCGGTCCGCACCGGGTTTGAAAATTTAGGGCCAACTCCCTGGGTAAAACTCAAATCGCCCCCCATAGCCTCGGCAGTAACCAGAATATCAGAGAAAAGAATAGCAGCGTCAATGTCGAGTAAATCCACTGGCAGCATGGTAACATCTGCTGCTAACTCGGGGGTTTTACACATCTCCAGGAAAGAATATTTATTTTTTATATCCCAATACTCTTTCATAAAACGTCCGGCCTGACGCATCATCCAAACTGGTGGACGTTCGGTTAATTCTGATTTAGCTGCTCTGATAAATAAACTGTTGTTATTCACGCCCTTTTTGTATTTCTAATTCTATTTTTTCAATAATGCTTTTAACTCTGGCACTTATTTTTAACTCTTTCGCTATTTCTATATAAGCCCTGGCTTTATCATACTCTTTTTTGCGAAGGTTCAAATTTGCCAGCTGACTTAGTACCAATCCTTTCTCGCTTTCATTTTTTAGTGGGAAACGGCTGGCGATCTGAAAATGGCGTTCGGCTTCCGGATAGTTACCTTTTTTGAGTTCAATATTTCCCGACATGAATTCAAAATATCCTCGTCTGCTTCTTTTTAACCTATCAGGATATTTTACTTGTTTAAGCAGCCGCTCTACTTTAATGAAATCCTGATTGTGATAGGCTTTAGATGCTAATACAACGGTTCCTTCCTTGAAATATCCGTAAATGAGATACAAAATTCCAAATACCAGTATTGCAGACAGTTCATGAACCTGCTGATAGGTTGTCCACGCCAAAAAGATTACAGTGAGTGCTACTACCGCAAAACGGGCCCTGGCTGTAAGCATAATCCCTTACTGGCTGTCGGTGAACTTATAACCTACCCCTCGGATAGAATGAAAATATTTAGGATTTTTTTGATCAGGCTCAAAATACTTCCGGAAAGTAAGGATGAAATTGTCGATGGTGCGGGTTGACGGATACACATCGTAATTCCAAACTGTTTCCAATATCTGCTCACGCGATACGGCATCGTTTCTGCGCTCAATTAACAGTTTGAGCAACATCGTTTCTTTTTTTGTAAGCGGGGTAATAGAACCGTCGTCGTTACGAAGCTCAAAAGAATTAAAATAAATGGTCTTATCGCCAATCTTGTAGGTATTCAGCTCCTTCTTCTCATCTCCGCTCAAGCCTCTTTTCACAAGATTATTGACCCGTAAAATAAGCTCTTCGAGATTGAATGGTTTAACCAGATAATCGTCTGCACCTTTTTTTAGTCCGGTAACACGGTCTTCGCTGGTATTCTTTGCGGTAAGAAACATGATTGGAACTTCAGAATTCTCCAGGCGGATCGTCTCGGCTACCTGAAAACCATCAATTTCGGGAAGCATAACATCCAGGATGATGAGGTTAAAGCGTTCTTCTTTAAAAATCTTCAAAGCTTTCTTTCCATCCGTTGCCGTACTCACTTTGTAGCCTTCAAGCTCCAGATTTAATTTAATTGCTTCCAAAAGATGATCTTCATCTTCTACCAGTAAAATACGTTGTTTAGCTGCCATTTGAATTAAAGGTTACTTCAAAAATACTCCCGCTTGTCGGGTTATCTTTTACTTTTATTTGCGCCTGGTGATTGTCCAGTACTTGCTTTACAATGTATAAGCCTAATCCTGTCCCCTTTGTTTTCCTGGTATCTTCGCTCCCTACACGGTAAAACTTTTCAAATATGCGCAGTTTTTCCTCATCCTTAATACCAATTCCTTTATCTGCCACCGAAAAACGGATAATATTACTTTCCCGTTGCAACTCTACCTTTATTTCTTCGCAGGGAGGCGAGTATTTTACAGCATTTTCAATCAGATTGGAAACTACCAGCGTGAGAGCGAACTTATCACCGGTTAGCTCTATCTCTGGATGTAAATCGCATTTTATAGTTTGTGTACTGCAGGTATGGATTTGCAGTCGCTCGGCAACTTTAGCTACTAATTCAGAAAAGTTAAACTGCTCTTTCGGAAAAGAATAAGAACGGCTTTCGATTCGGGTAGCTATAAGCATGTTTTCTACCAGATCATCTAAACGCTCGATATCCTTTAGGGAGTTTTTTAAAAAAGATTCGATTTTAACTCGTTCAAGTTCGCGTTTCAAAATAGTTTGAAGATAAAGCTTAATCGACGCTAAAGGGGATTTCAGTTCATGGGTAACCGAAAGTAGAAAATTCCGCTGTTGCTCGTGAAGTTTCCGCTCCTTTTTAATCGTTTTTTGCAGATAATAGGCTCCGGACAAGAATATCAATAGAAAAACCGCTCCTTCACTTAAGATCATCGTCTTCTTCTCTGGCCTGGCGGCTATAAGTAGAGACGCCCACCATACCAGTTCTGCAAGAACATAAATGGCCAGAAAATAGAATACGATTAGCGGTTTCTTCATTTACTTTCTTCTTTCGAAAACTTAGCAGCGGTTCTGAAAACTATATCCAGACTATCAAAAATCGCCCTTTTTGTCTTTTCCAACTCTGTTTTGTTATGAGCTGCAGAAACAAAACCAACCTCATATCCGGAAGGGCCCAAATAGATACCCCTATTTAACAATTCGCGGTGAAACACTTTAAATTTCTCCATGCTCGAGGCATCAATATCTTCAGCAGTTTTTATGTCCTTATCCGTAAAGGCAAACCAAAAAATGGAACCAATTGAAAACACTTTAAATTTATAATTTTTTGCTGCGGTAAATCGCTGAATTGACTCTACAAACTCCTGAGTTTTATTATTCAAGTCCTTATAGAAACCCGAACGAAGCAGCTCGGTAAGTTGAGCGATGCCCGCAGCCATAGCTACAGGGTTTCCTGATAAGGTGCCTGCCTGATAAACTGCGCCGTCAGGCGAGACGTTGCTCATAATTTCGGCCGAGGCTCCGTACATCCCAACGGGCAGGCCTCCTCCAATAATTTTTCCGTAGGTAAGAATATCCGGCTTAATACCATAATGCTTGGCTGCACCTTCAAAACCTAAGCGAAATCCTGTGATTACCTCATCAAATATTAACAAGCTCCCTTTTTGCTGAGTAATATCGCGTAAAAACTGAACGAATTCCTTATCCTGAATAAGCAAGCCATTATTAGCCGGAACTCCTTCTATAATAATAGCTGCAATCTGATCCGGAAACTGCTTAAAAGCCTCTTCCACGGCTGTCCGGTCATTTAGCGGAATCACTATGGTTTCGTCGGCAAAAGATTTAGGAACTCCGGCAGAGGAAGTTTCGCCGAAAGTAACCAAGCCAGAACCAGCTTTTACCAGCAATGAATCGACATGGCCGTGATAGCAACCTTCAAACTTCAGGATCTTATCTCGCTTTGTATACCCCCTGGCTAAACGAATAGCAGACATTACGGCTTCTGTGCCCGAGCTTACAAACCGGATCTTCTCAATTAAGCTGTTGCTTTTTAAAATAAGTTCGGCCAACTCGTTCTCAAGTGCCGTAGGCGCACCAAAGCTCATTCCCTGCTGCATCACCTCACTCACCTTCTCTTTGATTTTTGGATGATTGTGGCCCAAAATGAGTGGTCCCCAGGATCCGCAGAAATCAATAAACTGGTTGCCATCAGCGTCCCAAACGTAGCATCCATCGCCGCGCTCAATAAAAAGCGGAGTGCCAAAGACTGATTTAAACGCCCTTACAGGTGAGTTCACGCCTCCGGGAAAATACTTTTTGGATTTTTCGTATAGTTCGGCTGATTTTTCGCGGGGAATATCCGGTTTACCAGTAGTGGATACTGGCCTGTCATCGTCACTGGAAAAAATTTTTTTGAGAGAGTCAAGCATGGGGTAAAATTCAAAAATTAAAAGTCAAAATTCAAAAGTTAAAAATCAAAATTGAGACAGCAGGCCCTTTTTTAATTTTTAATTTTAACTTTTTACTTCATTAAACCATCCATCCTTTTTCAAGGATTTCTTTGGCATGGTACGTAATAATAATATTTGCGCCGGCGCGGGTAAAAGCGTACATATTCTCCATGGTTACTTTTTGTTCATCAACCCAGCCAGCCCTGGCCGCGGCTTTAACCATCGAATATTCGCCGGAAACATTGTAACAAGCGACAGGCAGATTGGTGTTTTCTTTGAGGCTTTTTATAATATCGAGATAAGCCAGCGCCGGTTTAACCATTAAAATATCCGCACCTTCTTCCTCATCCAAAAATGCTTCTCTTAATGATTCACCCGGATTTCTGAAATCCATCTGATAAGCTTTCCGATCTCCTTTGTTCGGAGCAGAATCCGCCGCTTCTCGAAAAGGACCGTAGTATGCCGAAGCAAACTTTACACTATAGCTCATAATGCCGGTATTCAATAAGTTATTTGCATCTAACAACGAACGTATTCCGGCGATACGGCCATCCATCATATCTGATGGCGCTACCATATCGGCACCAGCCTGTGCATGGCTAAGAGCCATTTTAGCCAGAACTTCTACAGTTTCATCATTGTTCACATAATCATCATGCATAATACCGCAATGCCCGTGAGTGGTGTAGGCACAAGTACACACATCGGTAATCACAAATAAATCATTCCCAAAAGCGCTTTTTAATTCTCTGACCGCTTTTGATACTACCGATTCACTGTTATAGGATGTGCTGGCGTCTTCGGATTTTTCTTCTCCTACGCCAAACAGCAAAACCTTGTTAAGCCCTAATTTTAAAGAATGTTCCACGTCTCTAACTAATGTATCGGCAGAAAAATGGCTTATGCCAGGCATAGCATCAATTGCATGCGTTACATTATTTCCAGGAACTACAAAATAGGGGTATACAAACATGTCTTTCGAAAGGCGCGTTTCGGCTACCATTTCACGAACAATAGGGGATTTTCTTAATCTTCTGGGACGAATATTCATTCGCTATCTTTTAGATCTTTATTTGTTAACACTACAGTCCGAAGACCGCTTCGGCTAAGCCAATTTCGTCGGGTGAATAAGGCAGTGCATACTTCATTCCCATTTCATCAAATTTTCTGCCGGTTGAGCGACCTATACAGATCACTTTCTGACCGGGTTCTATCAGGTTATCAACAAAATAGGCTTCCACATTGGAAGGACTTGTAAAAATTAAAACATCAGCAAAAATGGGTTCGATATTGTCTTCCATAATTGTTTCATATACCGGCAGGTCAAGGATCTTCGTTTCTGGAGACAGCGCTTTTTGCACAGTCCTTAGTGAATCTTTAGCTCCGGGGAACAAAACACTCTGTCCGTTTACCAGTTCTGCGAATTCGGTTGCGATATCGGCGGTGTCAATTCCTTCTTCCTCTCCGTTAAAATCGGGCACCCGCCCAAACTTACGAAGGGCCTCTTCGGATGCGCGGCCTAAAACCCCAAATTTGGTTTTTTTGGAAATTAACGGTTCCAGCTTGAAAAAATACTCTATCGCATTTTTACTGCTGAAAAATATCCAATCTATATGTTTTAATATGTATGGATCAAGCTTATTTATAGTGGGGAATGTGCGAATTAAAGATCGCCCGTCAATTTCTATATTATGTTTTTCCAGGGCCCGGCGGAAATAACTCATTTCCGAAATCCCACGGGTGATGAAAACCTTTGCAGGCATTTTTCGGTCTTTGGCGAACTTGTGCACGATTTGCTCTGCAAGTCCTTCGCTTGTCTCCGACTCCAAAAACACCCTGTCGGGGAATGAATCTGCATCATCTGCCATAGAGGTCCAAACCTGGAACTTTCCGTCTTCTTTACGGCAATAACAACCTAATGGTAAGTGGCAGCCCCCATTAAACAGATTCAACACTTTTCGTTCTACAGCAATTTCTTCTGCAATAGTTGGATTGTGCAACACCTGCAGCTTTTCTATTAATTTAGTATCGTCTTCACGTACCTGGATAGCCAGCACACCTTGTGCGGGTGCAGGAATAAATTCCATCGGATCTAATTCTTCTACATAGAATTCGCTCAGATCAATCCCAAGGCGCTCAACTCCAGCCTTCGCAATCATGATAGCATCATAATCTTCGTCGCGCAGTTTCTGAATTCGGGTTGGTACATTACCACGCAGATCTTCTACTTCCAAATCGGGGCGAAGAGACAATAGCTGTGCCTTGCGCCGATTAGAGGATGTACCTACCATCCCAGCAAACTTTACAGATAGCTTCTGCTTGATATCGACACAATCTTTAAGTATAAGCAACAATTCATTCGGATCTTCACGTTCGGAAACAGCCGCAATTGTTAAACCTGAAGGGTTTTGGGTAGGTAAATCTTTGTGGGAATGGACTGCAATATCGATTGAGCCATTAAGTAACTCTTCTTCTAACTCTTTAGTGAAAAATCCTTTTCCTTCTAACTTATCCAGGCGCAGATTCAGAAAACTGTCGCCCTGGGTTTTTATAATTTTTAATTCAGCAGTAATACCCGATTCTGAAAGTTTATCCTTCACATAATTGGCTTGCCAAAGAGCGAGATCACTACCACGAGTACCTATGATAAATTTTTTTTTCACAATAAAAGCAATTGGATAACAAGATTACCTAGCTGTTGTTTACTAATATCTCTTTAGCCATAACCATCGGGACGCTGATATATTTCTTTTCCATATAGTTCATGATCTTCTCGAGCACTTCTCTTGAATTAGTATCCAGCTGGTCAATATCATTTGCAAAAACAGAATTTACAGCTACGCTCCTGATTTCCTTAATTTTTAAAGGAACCTCGCGCATTGCCAGTTCGATCTGACGTTGCTTTAATAATGGCCTGAATTCAGTTTTGCTTTCTTCGATAATCTGCTCAGCGTGAACAAGCTCCTGATAACGCTCCTGCATATTTAAGTTGGCTATTTCCTGCAGACTGCGAACCTCAATAAAGTGTACCGGATATGATTCTAAAACTTCCGGACTTGTATCATTTGGAATAGCTAAATCAACAATTACCTTTTTATCCGTTTCTCCATTTAACAGAGAAGCGTATATTTCCGTGGTAATGATGGGATTCACCGAACTCGTACATGTTATAATAACGTCGAATCCCTTTTTATAACTGCCTAAATCGGCCAGGCTGTATGCTTCACCTCTAAGATCTTTAGCGAGTATCTCAGCATTTTCTAAGGTTCGGTTAAAGATAGCGAAGTTGGAATATTTATGCTTTTGAAGGTATTTGCAGATATTTTTATTGGTTTCTCCGGCACCGATTATAAGGATCCGTGAATTTGAACACATATTTAAATCACGAAGTTTACGGTAAGCGAGGGAGACAACAGAGATAGGATTTTTAGATATTTTGGTTTGCGTATATACTTCTTTGGCCGTTTTGACTACATGACTCATCACCATTCGCATATAATCACCGGTAAATCCGGCCTTTCGGCATATTTCGTACGATTTTCGCACCTGCGCAAGGATTTCCTTTTCACCAACAATCAAACTCTCAAGAGAACATGACACACGTAACAGGTGGTTAAATGCCTGTTCATCTTCATAAATACTCACCTTGCTGACAAAGTCATCCAGTTTCTCTTGCGGGATGCAAAAGTCTAAAGTCTGAATGAACTCTTTTACAAAATCGAAAGTTAATTGCTGTGATGCTGAAAAAACGAATTCAACTCTATTACAGGTCCCGATATAAAATACCTCAGGGATGTCGAATTTCTCCCTCACTCTATTTAATCGGCTTACCAATGTCTGATTACAGATCACCAATTTCCCCAACTCCTTTAAATCAATCTGCTGATGAGTGAATGCTAAAACTTTTAAATGCTTCAAAGCCTGAAAGTATCTATAAAACCCGAAAACAAAGGTATCAAATAAGCATCCACACCGTTGTCATTCCTTTGTCAAACCAAGGTATTTAGAATCCTTTTAAATAGGTCACCACGTATTTCTCCGCGCTAAAATATCCTAAAAGGATGAAAGTACCTGATAAATAAAAAATTAATTGAATAATTATCCTAAAACAATAATTTTGATTTTATTTGAATGAGATTTAAGAGAAGTTGCTGCCCTTTCTATGAACAAACCACTTGATACTGATGAACTGATAGATCACGTACATAAAGCCCCTGGATTTCTGCTTTGGCAGATTGAAATGTGCTGGCAAAGAATTGTAAATAAAGTTTTGCTGGAACTGGGCCTTACATATACTCAATTTATAGTGCTTGGAATTTGCGGATGGCTCAGCAAATCACAGGAGAACGTGTATCAGCACCAGATAGCCAGACACTCGAAAATCGACAGGATGATGACCTCGAGAATCCTGGCCAGCCTTGAGAAGAAGGGGTATATTAAACGGCTGAAAATTGACGGTGATGCGCGCGCCAAGCTCGCAATATTAACTCCAAAAGGGAAAAAAATACTAGATTTATCTTTGAAGAAAGTATCAGAAATCGAATCAAACTTTTTTAAGCCCAGTCATAAAAGCTTTGTTGATTCTATGGACGATATTTTATCAGACTGTATAAATCTGTAAAATGCTCCATCATCACTTTTCTATCTCTGGCGCTTCCGGGAGCCGTATTTCAATAGATTTAACCCTGGCTGCTGGCAATGGATTAAACCCGCTGGTTGTATTCGTCCACGGATTTAAAGGATTTAAAGACTGGGGCACTCACCAACTGGTAGCAAACCATTTCGCACAGCAGGGTTTTAATTTTCTGAAGTTCAATTTTTCACATAATGGCATAAGTGGAGCCTCTGGCGACGTTTTTGAAGACCTGGAAGGTTTTGCAAACAATACCTTCTCAAAAGAGCTTTTTGATCTGGAACAGGTTATTGATTTTGCTTTAAGCGGACAAAGCTTTCCCGCACCTCCACGTTTATACCTGATTGGGCATAGCCTGGGCGGTGCAATCTGTATCATTAAAGCCTCCGAGACTAAAGTGATAACTAAACTCGTGACCTGGGCGTCCATTAGCAGTTTTAGAAACCTATGGACCGCAGAACAGGAACAAATCTGGATCAATACGGGTGTCTTGAATTTCATGAATTCCAGAACCAATCAGCAAATGCCAATCTATTCTACCTTGCTGGAAGATCTGAACTACAGTTCAGAACGACTTGATGTATTGTCGGCAGCTTCCAAAATTTCGCAACCCTGGCTTATTGTTCATGGCGAGGAAGATACAGGCGTGACGCCAGAACAAGCTAAACTATTGCACGCTCAACAAAGCGGCAGTCAACTGCTTATTGTTCCAAATGCCGACCATGTTTTTTGTGCTAAGCATCCTTGGATGGAACAGTCCTTACCCAAAGAACTATTGTTTGTCTGCGATGCCACAATAGCTTTTTTACGAGAGAGTGGTGAGTAAACCGAAATGCTTTTTTCAAAGCAAATACACAGAACATATCCTACTTATCAATCAAAATTCTAATTTCAGGGTTTTAAAGGTACATGAAACAGGTAGAAGACGCAGAAATCCTTGAAAAATTCGCTAATGAACGCAGCAGAAATGAAGCGTTCAGTCTGCTTGTTCAAAAGTATCAGCAAAAAGTTTATTGGCATATTCGCCGGATGGTAATAGATCATGATGATACCGACGATCTGGTTCAGGATACTTTTGTCAAAGTATGGAAATATCTGGGAAACTTTAGAAATGACTCGCAATTGTATACCTGGATTTACCGAATTGCGTCGAACGAGTGCATCACATTTTTGAATAAGAAAAAGCAGAAAAACAATATCTCGATCGATGAAATGCCTTATGATCTGTCGGATACCCTGGCAGAGAGCTCGCAGATTAGCGGCGACAAAGTACAGATGAAGCTTCAGCAGGCTTTACTTACCCTACCCGAAAAGCAACGCCTGGTTTTTAACATGAAGTATTACGATGATATGAAGTATGAGGAAATCTCAGACGTTCTAGGCACCAGCGTAGGAGCATTAAAAGCCTCCTTTCATATTGCAGTAAAGAAAATAGAGAATTATTTATTGCGTAACGATTAAACCATTATCGAAAATTTGATTCAATAATTTATGGATTTGAATGAGATGAACGGGAACTGGCAGGACGAAGCGCCAACACTTGCTTCGATGGAGAAAGCAAATCCCTTTACCGTGCCCGAAAGCTACTTCGCAGAAATGGAAGAACACCTGCGAAGGCGCGTTGGTATCACTGCCTTCGATAACAGCGAGAATCTTTTTACTGTTCCCGCCGGCTATTTTGAAGAACTTGAGGATAACATCACATCTGCAGTAAAGCTCGAATCGATTAAGAATGACCACGGGGCAATTTTCACGCTACCGGAAAGATACTTTGACAGCCTCGAAGAAAGGATTAAAAGCAGGATCCAGCCTGAAATTACAGAATCTGAAAAGCCCCGGATACGCGGTATTTTTTCGACATGGCCGGCATATGCAGCCGCCGCCTGTATTACAGCAATAATAAGCTTCGGCCTTTATTTCAACCTAAGAAGCAATAATAATACAATCGAAACCGAAATTGCAGCGCTTCCTACAGATGAGATTATAGATTATCTTCAGCTTTACAGCGATGCTGGTGATGCTGCGGTAATATTAGAAAATATAGAAGATGAGTCTGCTCTCAGTCAAATTAGTTCGGACATATCCGAACAAGAAATTGAGCAGTACCTTAAATTAAACTTATAAAGATGAAGAGGTGGATATTTAGTCTGATGCTAGGCATTGCCCTTGCGGCACCGGCCCGTGCCCAGCGAAACAACCAAAATATTGAGTCTATACGGGTTGCATTTATAACCCAGAAGCTGGATTTAACCCCAGAGGAATCTCAAAAATTCTGGCCGGTCTATAATAGTTACCGGGAAGAAGTCAGACGCATTGCTGTCAAACGGGCACAACAACGGAAGGCGCTTAAACATCAGCCAGGTACAGCGGCGCCGGTGGATGAGTTACAGTTAGAGAGCGAAATGCTTGAGTTGAAGAAACGCTATAGAGTCGAGTTTGTGCGGGTATTGCCAAAACAAAAAGCTGCTCTGGTATATCCGGCCGAACGAGAGTTTATGCAGCAGTTAATCGAACACCTCCCGAAAAGGAAGAAAAAAAATTAATCTATTAGAAGCCTCGAACCAACGAGGCTTTTGTATTTTTACCTGATGTTAAACCTCCGGCAACTATTCCTTCTTAACAATGCCCAAACATCATCAAGTCCGCGGTTATTAGAAATTGAGAGCGCACAGGGGATGTACCTGTATGGCCCAGATGGCGAAAAATACATGGATCTGGTATCGGGTTTCGCGGTGAGTAATATTGGGCACCGGCATCCATCGGTTGTAAGAGCAATAAAAGATCAAGTCGACAGGTACATGCACGTTACGGTGTATGGAGAATTTGTACAAGCACCGCAGGTGAAATTTGCAGAGAAGCTCGTATCGGTATTACCAGAAAATCTTAATTCTGTATATTTTGTAAACTCGGGAGCAGAAGCAACCGAAGGCGCATTAAAACTGGCAAAAAGATTTACCGGCAGAACAAAAATCCTATCCTGTAACAACGCATATCACGGAAGTACTCATGGCGCTTTAAGTGTAATGGGCAACGAATATTACAAAGAAGCCTACAAGCCTTTGTTACCAGATGTCTCGTTCATTAACTTTAATGACAAGGCAGACGTGACGAAGATTGACGGTGAAACTGCTTGTGTCATTATCGAAACTATTCAGGGGGAGGCTGGAATCCTGGTTCCGGATGCAGATTATTTTAAGATTTTGAGAGATCGCTGCACAGCAACCGGCACCCTGCTAATATTGGATGAGATCCAGACGGGATTCGGGCGAACCGGCAAATTATTCGCTTTTGAGCACTACAATATAGTTCCTGATATCCTTTTGCTGGCCAAAGGCATAGGTGGAGGAATGCCTATCGGCGCGTTTATCTCTAACCGCCATATCATGCACACCTTAACCGAGAACCCTATCCTCGGTCACATCACTACCTTCGGCGGCCACCCGGTTTGTTGTGCTGCTGGCCTGGCAACGCTCGAAACATTGCTGGCTGAAAATCTGATGCAGGATGTTGATAGAAAAGAAGCGCTATTTAGAAAACGGCTTGTTCATCCACGCATAAGAGAGGTGCGTGGAAAAGGCTTGATGCTTGCTATTCAACTGGATACGTTTGAACAAGTAGAGTCTTTAAGTAAAACAGCAACAGATAAAGGTTTAATAATTGATTGGTTCCTGCATTGTGATAATGCATTGCGTCTGGCCCCCCCTTTAATCATTTCCGAAGCAGAAATAGAACTTGCCTGCGATATAATTTTAGAACAACTCGAAAACCTCTGATAAAAGGATCGATTTTTGCCTCTTCTATTTTATAAATGTTTGTAATGCAGCATCCAAAGCGATGCCGTTATTGAAAAATTTTTCTTATATATTTACCGAAAGCGATTTTATGAGTGAAGCGGGTTTTTTAGAGAAGTATGAATTAACATCGAACGCCTGGGATGAGATGTTTAACATGGAGCACAAAATCCGCGCACCGTACCAAAAAGTAATCGACTATTTATCGAAAGAATCGATAGATGACTTAAATAAAAAGGAAGAACTGGCTAAGCGATTGTTTATGAGCCAGGGAATCACTTTTACAGTATACAACAGCGGCGAAGGTATCGAAAAAATCTTCCCATTTGATATTATCCCCCGTATAATAACTGCCGCCGACTGGACGTTTATCGAAGCCGGAATAAAGCAACGTCTTTCCGCATTGAACATTTTCCTTAAAGATATTTATAGCAATATGTTCATTGTAAAAGATGGCATAATTCCTATTGATATGATCTACTCTTGTCCGCACTTTCTGCGTGAGATGTTTGGAATTTCAGTACCTTACGATATCTATGTTCATATCGCCGGCATCGACCTCATCCGCGATAGCGATGGAAGTTATTATGTTTTGGAGGATAACCTGCGCACCCCTTCCGGCGTAAGCTACATGCTCGAAAACAGAGAAATAACTAAGCGACTATTCCCGGATTTGTTGCCACAGTGCAGAGTGAGAAGTGTAACGGAATATCCGGGAATATTATACAAAAATCTGTTAGCCATTTCACCCCGTCAAATCTCAAATCCAACCATAGTCCTGTTAAGTCCCGGAGTGTACAACTCGGCGTATTTCGAGCATACCACGCTCGCCCGTTTAATGGGTGTTGAACTGGTAGAGGGCCGGGATTTGATGGTAGATAATCATAAGGTGTATATGAAAACCACCAATGGCCGGCAACAGGTAGACGTTATATACAGAAGGGTAGATGATGATTATCTTGATCCTCTTGTTTTCAATCCGGGAAGTATTCTCGGTGTAGCCGGATTGATGAGTGCTTATAGAAAAGGCAACGTAGCCATTGTAAATGCGGTTGGAAACGGAGTAGCCGACGACAAGGCTATCTATTCTTATGTTCCTGACATGATCAAATACTATTTAAACGAAGAGCCTCTGTTGAAAAATGTACCTACCTACCAGTTGGGGAGGAGGGATCATCAGGAATATGTTTTTGAGAATATTCAAAGCATGGTTGTAAAAAAGACCAACGGAAGCGGAGGGTATGGAATGTTAATGGGCCGTTCGGCAAGCGACTCTGAAATAGCTGTTTACAAAGAAGAGATACTTAAAGATCCTCGCCAGTTTATTGCACAACCCACCATAAACCTGTCGGCGGCTCCCTGCTACATGAATGGGCGAATGATGCCAAGGCGAATTGACCTTAGACCGTTCGCACTTTGTGGCCCTAACGGGATAGAAATTGTTCCAGGCGGTTTAACCCGGGTAGCCTTAACAGAAGGTTCAATGGTTGTAAACAGTTCGCAAGGCGGTGGAAGTAAAGATACCTGGGTGCTTGCATCTTAAAATATATCATAATGTTAAGTAGAGTTGCAGCAAATTTGTATTGGCTAAGTAGGTATGTGGAGCGTAGTGATGGCATTTTAAGGATGTTAAAGATCAACTACGCATCAGCACAAGATTCCATTCACGAATTTAGCTGGCGGCCGGTGATTAAGCTCTATACCAAGCTTGAAGATGAAAGCCTCGACAAGATTGAACATGATAGCAGGGATGTTCTGTTATACATGATAGCTGGCAAAGAAAATCCCAATTCGATCATAAATATGATAACGCTGGCTCGGGAGAATGCACGAAGTGTTCAGGATCACATCACCAAAGACTTATGGCAATGTTTAAATGAGTACTATCATTTGATAAAGGACAATAAGTTGATATCCTTTCTCAAGAAAGACGATCCGATCTCTGCATTAGATATCTTAATCCGCCAGGGCATGCTCTATGGTGGAACCGCCGAAGCAACTATGGAAAGAGGAGAAGGAACGAGCTTTATGAATATGGGAAAGTATCTTGAACGAAGCATTCAGTCGGCAGACATTTTGGATGTCAAGTTCGGAACCATTAACAACGACCCCGATCTGTTAACCGATACTTCATACTGGAAACACCTCTTACTATCTTTAGGAGGATACGAGCTCTATTTAAAAACATACCGTCAGGGGTTCGAAGCCGAAAACGTTTTGGAACTGGTGGTTCTTAATAACGACTTCCCCAGATCAGTGCTTTATTCGGTGAACCAAGTCGCGCAACATCTGGAACGCCTGAGAATAAATAACAACATCTCCGAAATAAAAGAGATAACGATGCTGATCGGCCGGTTGGAAAGTCGTATAAAGTATAGTACCTTAACATCCATCAGGCAAGAAGGACTACATCCTTATCTATATTCAATAAAGAAAGACTTGTATGACATTGGTGATGCATTAAACGTTCAATACTTCGCTTACTCATAAGCTAACCCCATATATAAATGGCAACATTTAACATCAAGCATATTACCAGGTATACCTATACCGGCTTTGTGAGAGACAGCGCAAACCAAATAATCTTGTTTCCGGTGAATGATGGATACCAGGAAGTTTTAAAACATGATTTGCAGATCAGCGGCGAGCCTGTGGTTGATACGTATAAAGACTACTATGGCAACGAGGTAGGAAATTTCACCCATTGCCAACCACACTCTGAGCTGGAGATCTACTCTAAACTTTCTGTGGCTACACGCCATAAACCTCTCCCGATAGACGACATGTTCGCCTCTCTTCAATGGACGGATCTGGAATCAATAAAACTTAAGATCCCCTACGTTGATTACTTAATGCAGGAACATTTCGAAGGGCATGACGAATTGAAAGCGATTGTGGAACGTGAGCGAATCAGGCATGAAACTCCCTATCAAACTGCTTTAAGATACACCACATACGTGTTCGAGAACTTCAAGTACATCCCCGGCATTACAACGGTAGAAACAAAGTTAAACGAAGTTTGGAAACTGAAGGCAGGGGTTTGCCAGGATTTCGCCCATATTTTACTCGTAATGCTCCGCCTGGTAGACATTCCTTCGAGATATGTAAGCGGTTACGTGTGTCCAAACAAAAATGGAATGCGCGGCGAAGGCGCTACTCATGCCTGGGTTGAAACCTACCTGCCGGGATACGGATGGCTTGGACTGGATCCGACAAACAATTGTGTGGCTAATGAGACCCACGTAAGGCTGGCAGTTGGACGAAGCTTTGCCGATTGCACTCCGGTTAAAGGGGTGTATAAAGGCCAGGCCCGGCACACCCTTGCTGTGTCAGTATCAGTTTCCTACGAAGATGATCTCCCTGAGATAACTGAATTAGTTGATATTCCGGTCGAAAAACCCTCTGGCTTTTCAGTTAACAGCTTTCAGCTGTACACCGAGAGAATGGAGCAGCAACAACAGCAATAGTCAAAATCCTTCAACAAAAAGCTACTTGTCGAGGTTATCTATTTAACCAAAACATTCCTTATGTCTGAAAATGATAAAATCCCATCCCGCCTAACCCAAAAGGAGTCTTATATTGGGAAACAACACCCCGACAATGTGGATGAACCAAAAGATCAGGAAAACAATCCCTACCCCAAACAGGAACAAAGGGAAGGTGCGGATAACGAGCAGTATATTATTAATAATGCGAACGGAAATGGGATCAACCCCAACCCTTTAGAAAGCGGTAATGAGCCAGACTGGATAGACGGGCGAAAACAGAATGACGATTATATAGAAGACGCCACAGATTAAAGTAAGAAAGGGAAGTCATGCTCCCCTTTCCTATTTACATACCGTGTATCCAGCTAAACTGGTATTGCAAACCGGGCGATTTTATCCGTTCTGCTAATCTTATCAGGCGGTCAGGTAATTTCACTAAATAGTCTCTGGCTTTTTCCCCCGAATCATCAAGTCCAGTTACCTTTTCAATCTCCCATTCAGTAATCAGATCGCGTAAGATATCTACATAATCAATAGCAGTGTAAACCCCTAAGCGCTGAGCGGCGTCGGCAAAATGTGTAAAAGTCTCACCAGCCTTCTTTCCAAGTTCACGCAGGAAATGAGCAGGCATTACGATCTTTTTCCGCATCATGTCTTCGAAGGCAATCATCACCTCGTTAGGATCAACCTTCATAATCTGTGATATAAAATCTGTGTATGCTTTTGCATGTCTCGCTTCGTCGCCCGCAATAAAACCACACATCTTCGATAGCAACACATCACCCTCTTTTTTTGCTAATGAAGCCACGCGTCGATGCGAAACATTTGTAGCCAGTTCCTGAAAGCTGGTGTATATAAAATTTCTGTAAGGATCTCTGTCTGTACCAATATCAAATCCGTCGGCAATCAAATATTGTGTAGAGATCTCCATCTGGCGCATATTTACGCGACCAGATAGATATAAATACTTATTTAGTAAGTCTCCATGCCGGTTCTCCTCGCCGGTCCAATGTCTTAACCACTTCATCCAACCGCCTTCCTCGTCTTTAGATACACCTTCTACTGTCGCCAACCAGGATTCGTAAGTTGGCAAGGCCTCTTCGGTGATAGTGTCTCCAATAAGAACAGCAAAAAAGTCGTAGGGAAGGGCTTTAGCAGTTTCTTGTAATTCTTTTACCTCCTGTAAAAAATTCTCACTGCTAGAATCGGGTAAAAAATCAGCGGGTTGCCAAATGGTATCAATGGGTTTCAAATAGTTCCCAATATTGTCCAGCATATATTTTTCAATATGCTGCATTACTTCTCTTCTTGCACCGTAATTGATGTTCATGCTTATTTTTAAAGTGGCAAAGATAAAGATATAAATGAATTCTTTGCCATAGTGTATAATAGAAACCAGCGAGTAAAACTATAGTTTTATGCGAATTGCGATAAAACATAAGCTTGCAGTTTCATAAACCTACTAAGTACTCGTCGCCTCGACTGTAGTTGAGAGGCCCTGCTTTCCTCGGGGAGAATCCACAAAAAAAGCCTTGCAGTTTCCTGAAAGGCTTTTATAAAATTTGGCACCGACCTACTCTCCCACGTGTTACCGCAGTACCATTGGCTC
>NZ_JAFMZO010000006.1 GCF_024436395.1 Paradesertivirga mongoliensis
GAGTTCGAAGAAACTTTTATATATTCGAAGAGAACATCTGACACTTTTTAAAACCTATTAACTGTCAGATCAAGTTGTGGCTATTACATTTTAAGATTACTAATTAATCATTGAACTAGAAGGTTAACCGTTTTCGAGTCTTTTTTATTCCATGCTTTGATAATGTAATATCCATTATCGAGCTTTTCTTTGTTAATTTCGAAGTTGTAGGATCTGTTTTTATCAAGTATTCCGTTAAAAATGGATAGTATACGCTTTCCAGTAAGGTTGTACAAAGCTACCGATGCCTCTCCCGTAATGTCTTGCAAAAAGGTTATTGTTGAAGTGTTACGTAAAGGGTTTGGATATACGTTCAAAGAAGTATTAACAGCCTTCAATTCATCCGACGGCTCTATACCCAATGTCATGTTCTCTTCTTTTGAAGCCATCAATCCCTGATTTGGTAAGCTGACTAGCTCTAAACGCCATCTTTGTCCATCAAGCCCTGTGTCATTCCATTGCCCGACGTTTGCGTTATGAGAGCTGCTGTTATATGCTACATCTAGGCACTGTGTGGTTCCCTTATGAACTAGCTTAAAATAGCCATCTGATACATGAACTATATTCCATCGTTGTGCATCACCACCATGATCTAACCACTGTCCAACATCTGCGCCTGGACTTGAAGAATTGTTTGCTACATCAAGGCACAAGCTCGTGTTTTTCCTTTTTAGTTTATAAAACCCGCCTGCTTCTAATGTAATTACCCATTGTTGACCATCGTCTCCGTTCCCGGTGGCCTGTACAACGTCCGCACCCGCTTGACTACTATTATTGTATGAAGCCAAATACTGGTTAGTGCCTTTATGTAGCAACTTATATGTCGCTCCAGAAATGACCTCGCCAACTACTTCCATTTTCCATCTTTGTCCGTCGACGCCGATATCATGCCACTGCCCTACATTGGCGCCAGCAGTACTCGAGTTATTTGCTACATCCAAACATAGAGAGCTTCCTTTACGAACGAGTTTATGGAAGCCATTGGGCTGAGGTTGAATATTCCAACGCTGGCCGTCGAGGCCGGCCTCTGTTGACTGTACCACGTTTGCACCTGCTATAGCACTATTGCCTTCAGAAGATAGCACCTGGTTCGTGTTTTTATGCAGGAGTTTATATGTTCCATCCGTTTGTAATGTGGTCACCCATTTTTGTCCATCGGACCCGTAAGGGTTCCATATTCCAACATTTGCGCCATCAGCGCTACTATTATTCGCTACGTCCAAACACAAAGGTGTCCCTTTACGCGTAATTTTATATGTTAATCCTGAAATAATTGTTCGATTGTTGGCCGGGTCAGCAGCGACGTCGCCCGAAGGCAAAAACAGGTTAGTAGAGGTCGACGCAGGCATGCCAAAAATCGGATTGTCATTAACATCCCACGTTATCTTCTGGATTCGAGTACTTCTCCCTGCCCCGCATTCACCAGCTGGATTAGTAGTTGCATGATAAACAATCCAGTCCTCTAGTCCATCAGGAGATTTAAAGAAATCGCTACCCCCAGGGCCATAAACACCATCATTTGAGGCTTTTGCGAAAACGGGATAATTTAGTTTTGTCCACGATCCGGGATTCATATAGTTTCCATCAGTATTCACTAACATTCCCACCGTATAATCTGAAGAAAAACAAGTAGACGCGGAGTAGGTCAGGAATGTTTTTCCATTCCGTTTAACTGTTGCCGGATTTTCATTTACTGCAGCGCCTACCATTTCCCATCCATAGGTAGGAGCTGAAAGGATGACTTTGTTACCGTTTACTGTCCAGGGATTACTCATAGTAGCGATCGAAATTCTAGTATTCTGATTGGATGACCATAGGTAATAAAGCGATCCATCGTCTTTGACTAAAATATTGGCATCAATTGCTCTGGCATCTTCATTTAATGGAGCTAACTTACCTTTAAATGTATAGGGGCCTAACGGGTCTAGCCCACTACTTTCTAATACATAGTTCCTGTGTATATTATTCAGCGGAGCATCAGCAGCAGAGTAATATAGATACCATCGTTTTTCACCGGGTGCACCATCCGGCTTGTTGAGCAACTTTAGATCTGGCGCCCACATGTAGCAACAGCGATTAGGGGTGCCATCTGTCCAGACTAGGCTTGGTGGCGCAGTCGCAAGACCCGCTATAGTAGCTGATTTAACAATGTCCAATTGATTGCCATTGGTAAAAGTTAAATAATAGAAGCCGTTATAGTAAACCATAGCGGGATCGGCTGCACCGGCCCGGACGGGGTTTTGAAATGTCTGGGCTTGCAAGGGTTTACTACACACAATGAGAAGAGTGATGAAATTTAACAAGATTATACAACCCAAGTTGCTCTTAAGCTGTAACCTTTTCGAAAGGAGTACGATTTGTTTCATAATACATTAGTTTTGAATGGATAGTTGGTTAATTATATTTAGGTACTACATAAATGAGATGTGACGATGTGCCTTGATTCTGTATAGGTTCCCATTTAAGGCTATTGCAGGTAAAGCTCTGAATGCCAGGGCAGATATAATCAACTTTAATTATTATGTTAATCGCTTGTATCCAAAACTAGGGCTTTAAGTTGTTATGAGAGAGCTTTCATCTGCGCTTTAAAGTATTCCACCCGTTTCATTAAGAATTAAGCCTTAATCAGTTAATATAAGCCTTGTGCCTCAGGCCAGTTGTTCAATGTTAGGGGAGTTTAGGCGTATACATCTAATTTATAGTTTCAAGAGGAATATTGTGAAAGCTATACCTTAGCTTCTAATCTAGTCAGCAAGAGATAAACACACCGATAAGATTCTAACTCGTCCTCCTTTCACTTGGCGATAATAAATTATTAACCATAAATTGCGATTTGCGTATATTTGCGGTATCTTGTTGTTTGATAAGCGCTAAAAAGGTCAGATGAGTTGCTGTGGCTAAATCATCGCACTGAATGGTGCCCGATTTGACGAATTTTTAGAGTAGGATACACCAATCAGAAATATTTAACGGGCTATCCACCCATTTTAACATGATGGAGAAGTTAATTGTTCCTTCGCAAGATTATGTTCGGTTTATTGATAAAGGTGAGATTGTACTTTGTAAATCTGACAGTTGTTATACCTGGATCCACTTGGTGGACGGCGAAGAGCTGGTGATCTGTAAATCTTTAACCAAGCTTTCTTTGGAGTTACATTCGACTCATTTTATTAGGGTGAATCAGTCTTTTTTGGTGAATAAGGGTTTTATAAAGCTTATAGATAAAAAAAAGAAACACATTAAATTGATTAATAATACGCAAGTACCCTTTACTATAACCTTGAAAGAACTCCTGCGCCTATTATGTCAATGAATTTAAATTATCTATTTATAGAATATCCCACGGGTTCAGTGTAAATTTTAAATATCAGCAGTAGCTAGTGTTTCTATATAAACCTTTTAATTGCTGCAGAATCTAGTACGGAAATAGTGATGTGGACAGACGTTTGGGTCAATCCTCGTCATTTAGACTAACTCAATGCGAATGATGGTGTATGAAGATCAGGCTTCAGAAGATCGATAGTATTTGTAAATGCGGTTTGTTGCGTTTATTATTGTGTAGTTAAAATTAATAAATGCACCTTTTGGTCGTTGTTAGTACTGGTTTTTCATAGCCATAACTCTCGAATTGTACCAGGCTTCGCTTCTGGGGCAAGTCTATGAGACTTGTCTTATAACATTAAACATTAATTGGATTAATGAACGTAAAAGCGAAGGCGCAGTTTTAACAGAGTTTACTACGAACCACCGGTTTGCGCCGAGGTAATCTTATGCCACGATCATGCATACACTTATCACTCAATGCACGGTTTAAAATTTATAAATATGAATAAAGCTATTTCATCTGCGGCGGTCGCAACAAACCACGGAATTATCAAAGGTGATTCCAGATACCTATCACTAGACGTCTTACGCGGGTTAACGATAGCATTAATGATTGTAGTTAATTCCCCTGGAGACTGGGGTTCTGTCTATGAGCCTCTTAAACATGCTGCATGGCATGGATTTACACTTACTGATCTTGTTTTCCCTACCTTCCTGTTCGTTGTAGGTAATGCAATGAGTTTCAGCCAAGGAAAACTACAGCACCTCACCGAAAGAGTTTTTATCAAAAAAGTTGCTACTCGGACAATCGTTATTTTTTCAATTGGATTCTTGCTAAATGCTTTTCCTTTCGTCTACTGGCCAGAAGAGGGCGTTATTCGCCTGATCGATTTCAGGTATGTCCGGATAATGGGAGTTTTACAACGTATTGCACTATGCTACTTTATAGCGTCGATTGTAATTCGATACCTCAGTGTAAGAAGGTCAATTCTTTTCGCCGTCATTGTCCTTTTTGGTTATTGGGCACTAGCTTATTTTGGGGGTTATCAACCATTACAGTATAGTTTGGAAGGCAATACTTCGAGGAGAGTGGACGATATCATTTTTTTAGATAGAAATTTGTACCACGGATTCGGAATACCTTTTGACCCAGAAGGATTGTTAAGCACTTTGCCGGCAGTAGTAAATGTTATAGCAGGATATTTTACAGGTCTTTTTATCCAAAGACAACTTAGCCCCAGAAGAACATTTTTTAAGCTCATAGTAGCAGGATGTCTTTTAATAAGTGCTGCTTCGTTATGGAATCCTTTTTTTCCTATTAATAAACCTATTTGGACCAGTTCCTATGTGGTTTATACCCTAGGTTGGGATATGTTGATTACAGCGTTTCTGATTGTAATAATAGAAGTAGCTGGCCTCAGAAAGTGGACATATTTTTTTGAAGTATTTGGTAAGAATCCGTTATTTATTTATGCAATTTCTGGCCCATTATTGCATTTAATGGGACTTATTAAGGTAGGTGGGCTAAGCGTATCTTCGTTGGTGTATGAGCAATTGTTCGCAGGTTGGCTGCAGGCGAAAGACGCTTCATTGCTATTTGCGCTATCGTATATGGTTTTGCTTTGGATTATAGCATTTTTGATGCACCTATACAGAGTGTATATAAAGGTTTAGTGGTATCATCCAATATTATGGCTTCGAGTGCCCGAAGGTATTAATTGCTATTTTAATCTGATCTCATAAATCCGTCTAAGCGTTGTCTTTATGTGATAAACTAATAGTCTCCATGTTTCCGGAAACCAACGGAAAAATTGAGCAAGTTAAAGCACTCTAGCAACATTCGACAACAGGTTCAACTATAAAGTTTAGTTTTCTCAGTGTTGAAGAATTCAACCCTATCTCATATAACTTATCTTTAGATATACTATCAATACTAGTAGCATTTATAGATCAACTGGACTCAATTTCAATCTTTAATCTTCTGGTTGAAAGCAGGAAAACAAATTTTTTTACTATAAAAATTTGTTTTACGATTTATTGCGTTTATTATTGCATAAAAAACGCTTAAAAACGCAAATTGGCGTACTCGCCTAAGTAGGAAATGATGGATCAAAGCTTGAACCCGGTTTTATTAAGTGAGTTGGTAATTGTATAGATACAGCGTATGTGGAATCACTGTCAATTACATCATTATTCCTTGATGCGCGGGCTAACTAAATAAAAAACGAGACTATAAAACTGAATGCAATGAAATTTTTAAAAACCAATTTTCTGCTGTTAATAGTTACTGCATTTTTACTTCAAAGTTGTGCGGTACAGCCCTCCCGAACGCAGAGTAGTATAAAATGGACCAAGGAAAAGGCAAACAAATGGTATGCTAAGCAGGGTTGGCTTGCAGGTGCGAATTTTATTCCAAGTACAGCGATTAATCAACTCGAAATGTGGCAGGCAGCATCTTTTGATACAGCTACCATTAACAGAGAATTGGGCCTGGCAGAATCCATCGGAATGAATACCATGCGGGTATATTTACATGATTTGCTCTGGGATCAGGATTCCACCGGATTCGTAAAACGAATGAATACCTTTCTCGAAATTACACAGAGACATAAGATCAAACCCATGTTTGTGTTATTTGATTCTTGCTGGGACCCGTTCCCGAAGCTAGGCACACAACGGTCGCCAACACCATTTGTTCATAATTCCGGTTGGGTTCAAAGTCCTGGGTACGAAGCATTAAAAGATTCGACACAATACCCGCGATTAGAAAGGTATGTAAAAGGCGTAGTCCGAAACTTCCGAAATGACAAACGGGTGTTAGCTTGGGATGTTTGGAACGAACCAGATAATACGAATAACTCCTCTTATGGTAAAAGAGAGTTACCAAACAAGGTACAATACGTATTCCCTTTGTTAAAGAAGACTTTTGAATGGTCAAGGTCAGTCAATCCGAGCCAGCCGCTAACATCAGGAGTGTGGTTGGGAGATTGGTCATCGCCTGAAAAAATGAAAGAGATAGATAAGCTGCAATTAGAAGAGTCGGATATCATTACCTTTCATAATTACGATAGTAGCGAAGAGTTTGAGAAGCGGATAAAGTGGCTGCAGCCGCTTGGAAGGCCAGTTATCTGTACGGAGTATATGGCTCGTGGAAATAGAAGTACATTTCAGGGTTCGATGCCGATAGCAAAGAAGTATAACGTTGGTGTATATAACTGGGGACTGGTGGATGGCAAAACTCAAACGAAGATGCCATGGGACAGCTGGGATAAAAAATATACAGGGGAACCGGTAATCTGGTTTCATGAAATATTTCACACAGATGGTAGGCCTTACCGTCATGAGGAGATCGTACTGATAAAGAAACTTACATCGGATGCGAAGGCTACAAAATAGTAGTGACACATAACATACCTGGAACAAAAAGCTTTTTGATTAGACTCATTAGACAACCAAAGAATGAAACAATTGGCTCTTTTGGCCGGAATGTTTTGCTTGGCTGCATGTAATTTTTCAACGATAAAACAAGATAAGGCCAAGCAGAAGAGGTTGCCTCAGATTTATAAACCAAGTTAAGCCTAAATTCTCAATGAATAATGAAACTCCAAAGAATTAAAGAAGCGATCCTTTTAGTGATTTTTATTGCTGGCGGAAGTATATCCTACGGGCAATCCAAACTAGAAAACCCGGTATTTAACGTTAACTTTCCCGATCCTACGGTTATTCGGGTTGCTGACACTTATTACGCCTATGCAACTAACGGCTCAATAAATGGTAAAAACTATAATATCCCTGTAGCAGTGTCTACCGACTTACAAAATTGGAGCCTTGCAGGAGACGCACTGCCGCAAAAACCAGGTTGGGCAAAAAAGGATTTCTGGGCTCCTCATGTTCTTTATGATGCCGCTATCAAAAAGTATGTGATGTTTTATTCAGGCGAAAAAGGACTGAATATAGGTAAATGCCTGGGTGTTGCTTTTTCAGACAAACCAGAAGGACCATTTGTGGACAAAGGAGAGCCCCTTGTATCTGGGAAAGGATTTGTAAACATTGATCCCTTTGCATTTATTGATCCGAAAAGCGGTAAAAAGCTCTTGTATTGGGGGTCAGGACATGAACCCATTCGGGTTCAGGAACTGTCGGACGATTGGAAAACATTTAAAAATGACAGCAAGCCACAGTTTTTAGTGTTCCCTGGCAAGGAAAAAGACTACGATCAACTGGTAGAAGGAGCATGGATAGATTACCATAAAGGAACATATTATCTGTATTTCTCAGGAGACAACTGCTGTGGGCCGAAAGCAAAATACGCTGTGCTGATCGCCCGCTCAAAATCTGCCTTTGGTCCCTTTATAAGATTGTCAGAAGAAAGGAAGATATCCAGCAGCGTGATTTTACGAAGGGATTCAATCTGGATTGCACCAGGGCATAATTCTATTTTCAAAGATAAAAGGGGCAGTACTTTTACAGCCTATCATGCTATTCCGATTGCAAAAGATTCCTTAAAGCAGGAATACGAAACTCGTGTTATGCTCATAAAACGCGTTAAGTATGAAAATGGCTGGCCGGTTATTAAATAGTGTATTTGAACTATTGAGCTTGATTTAATATCAGTCATCTATACAGGGTGCTGACATTGCAAGGAATTGCACACAGCGATATGATATAATGAGCGGATAAGTACTATAAATAATGCGAATTATATAAAGGTAGAAGCGAAGGTTAGCGCCAAGAATAAATTAATCTTAGGTCAGGATTTAATCACATTGAAAATACAGGATTAACACAACAATTCTTAAATGAAGAAATTACTATTAGTGCTCACATTTTCAATTTATAGTTCTCTCGTATCAGCAGGACTTCGCTTACCTAATTTTTTTGGAGATCATATGGTCTTTCAGCGAAACGTACCAATTGTGATATGGGGATGGACCGATAGCAATGAAGCTGTTTCAGTTCAGTTTGCTGGCCAGGTTGTTCAAACTAAAGCTGATTTAGACGGTGAATGGCGAGTAAGACTGAAATCGATGCCTGCTGGAGGCCCTTATTCATTAAGTGTAAAAGCAAAAGAGGAAATTATTTTAAAAGACATCGTTATTGGGGAAGTATGGTTGTGCTCGGGGCAATCTAATATGGAGTTTCCGTTACATGAAGTTGAGAATGCGCAGGCTGAAATTGCTCAGGCGAATTATTCTAAAATAAGGCACATCGTTGTTCCAAAAGTCATTGCAGATCAACCTAAAGATGATATCGGAAAGTCGTCCTGGCAAATAGCGGATCCCGAACATGCCAGAGACTTCAGCGCTGTGGGGTATTTCTTTGCAGTAGAACTCTATAAGAAGTTAAGAGTTCCAATTGGCTTAATCAATGCGTCTTGGGGAGGTACAAATGTCGAAACTTGGACCAGTACTGTAACTTTGAAAGAAAGTTCGGAGTTTGAAAACCTGTTTCCTCCGGGTTATAAACTCAAAATAGATTCGATTGCAAGTGCAAGAAAAGCATCAATAAATGCAACAATTCAGAAAGTGCAAGGGAGACTGGCTGATTCGAATCGGGTACGGTTATGGAAGGATTTCTCTTTTAATGATGGGCATTGGCCGCTAATGCAGTTGCCTGGAATATGGGAAAGTCAAGCTCTTTCAAAGTTTGATGGAGTTGTGTGGTTCCGAAAAGAAATTTATCTGAACGAAAATGCTGTTGGAGAAGAAGCAGTTTTAAGCCTTTCAAAAATAGACGATTCGGATGAAGTTTATATTAACGGAGTTAAAGTGGGCGGCTTGTCTAACCAATACAATACTACCCGTGTTTACCAGATTAAGCCCGGCACCTTGAGGGTCGGAAAAAATGTTATCGCTGTCAGAGTGGAAGATACCGGTGGTGAAGGTGGAGTTTATGGCAACGATTTGTTCGAGCTAGAATTGGGTAATACTAATATTAAATTAGATGGTCCTTGGCGTTTTCAAGTCGAGTCTGTTAGTTATCTCAACCTCTTTAATAACCCCAATGCTCACCCTTCGCTTTTATTTAATGGGATGATCAGTCCCCTGACCCAGTTCGTGATGAAAGGAGTGGTATGGTACCAGGGTGAAGGAAATACAGACCGGGCTTACCAATATCGGAAGGCATTTCCGTTGTTAATAAACGATTGGAGGAAGCAGTGGGCTATAGGGGATTTTCCCTTTTATTTTGTGCAACTATCCAGCTTCCATGCCAACGGGGGAGACAGCAACAAAGGAAGTGCTTGGGCCGAACTCCGCGAAGCACAACAAATGACACTTTCGCTGCCGCGAACCGGTATGGCTGTAACGACAGATATTGGGAATACTATAGACATTCATCCCAGAAACAAGAGAACTGTAGGAACGCGATTGGCAGCCATAGCGCTGAATAAGACCTACAAGAAGAATACAGCATGTTTAGGCCCACGCTATAAAAGTATGAGAGTTGAAAGTGATCATATTGTGCTTTCCTTTCATCGAAAGGGGGGGAGTTTAAAGGCGGTAAGTGATATTAGCGAGATAAGTGGTTTTGAAATATCAGGCAATGATAGGCAGTTTAGTAAAGCAAGAACATATATTAAAGGCAATAAGGTGATAATATCCTCTGAGAATGTGGCTAGACCTGTGGCTGTCCGTTATGGCTGGGCGGACGATGCAGGTCTGGCAAATTTGTACAATAAGCAAGGTTTTCCAGCTGGACCTTTCCGAACAGATTCATGGAAAGGCATTACCGAAGGAGCGAAATATAACATTAGTGAACTTTAAAAGCTCTGGCCTTGAACTGAATCTGGAGATATTGACATGCTTAAGAGGTTTGCTGCATAGGAACTTGGCATAATATAGATACTCCATTACATCGTTAGTTTAAACCCTTTTTTCGGAAGCTTTGATTAACTCGGAAATTTACCCAAGATCAAGAAACGCATTACTGCCATTATATGAGTACTATTCAATTACCTTTCTTGAATGAAACGATAGAAATTAATCGAGAAACAATAGCTGATTTTCGAACGGATGGTCATATTCAGATAAGGTCTGTTTTGGGGAAAGAGGAGGTGAACAGTTATCGTGAAGTAATTAGGAACGCAGCATATAAGTATAATACCGAAAAGCGTAGGCTGGAAGAGCGAGACACTTACGGCAAAGCTTTTTTGCAAATCATGAATTTGTGGGAGGTAGATGAGCAGGTTCGGCTTTTTACTCTGGCTAAACGGTTTGGGAAAATAGCAGCTGATTTGCTCGGGGTAAAGAATGTAAGACTTTATCACGACCAGGCTTTATATAAAGAACCAGGAGGTGGTTTTACTCCCTGGCATCAAGATCAATATTATTGGCCTCTGGATACAAATAATACCATAACGATGTGGATGCCGCTTGTGGATATTACCGCCGAAGCTGGAATGCTCACTTTCGCTTCCGAATCACATACTCATGGCTTTATTGAAAATCTGGCAATTTCTGATGACTCTGAGCTTCGGCTGGAAAAGTATATAAATGAAAATGGATTTAGCATTACACGCCCTAAGGTAATGCTTGCCGGTGATGCAAGTTTTCACTATGGGTGGACTTTACATTCTGCTCCTGCTAATATCTCCCGCGTAACGAGAGAGGTGATGACAATAATTTTTTTCGCTGATGGAGCACATGTAACAGAACCTAAAAGCGATCATCAGGAGAATGATCGACAGCGTTGGCTTAACGGGATTGCGCCAGGGGCTTTAGCCGCATCTAGATTGAATCCGCTAATCTTGTAAATTGCATCCATCGAATATTTAAAAATATAATTTCCGAAAGGTGACGATAATGTTTGCTCTTGGCCAATTCAAAGTAATTCCCTTTATGGCTGTAAAATAAATTAATAATTTTTTTGAATTTGCGGTTATTTGCGTGTATAATTGTATATGTTTTTGACAATAAACGCAGTTTGATAGTGTTGCCTTCTCTTTGGGGAAGCCCTTCCCCTCATTTGGTTATAATTGGTTAAAGCACGGGCTCTCCGTGCTTTTTTATAAAGTTTGAACCTGACGGGAATGAGAGTTGCTAACGTATCGTTCGTTTAATTGGGTAGGGCGTCTGGAAATATCAGTTCCTGAGCCGCTGGCAAGAACTTAGAAAGAAATCACAGAGGAAGAAATTGCTATACAAAGTTTATGGAATACACTAAAGAAGAGTTAGAGGACTTAAAAAATTTTTACAAGAATCAATTGCTTCAGGATACACTGCCTTTTTGGTTTCCAAGATCTTTTGATAAGGTGCATGGTGGCTATTTGTTGATGCGCGACAGGGACGGTACCCTTCTAGACGATGATAAAGCTGTATGGATACAGGGAAGAGCTGCATGGTTATTGGCTACATTGTATAATACAGTAGATGCCAAACAGGAGTGGCTTGATGGTTCAAAACTTGGCATTGATTTCTTGGAGAAACATTGTTTTGATTTGGATGAGAGGATGTTTTTCCACGTCGCAAGAGACGGAAGTCCTATACGGAAGAGGCGATATTTTTACTCCGAAACATTTACTGTTATAGCAATGGCTGCCTACGCTAAAGCGAGTGGTAGTGAAAGAGTTGCTGACCGTGCTAGAAGGCTCTTTGGTAAATGTCTTGAGTATTCAGCTGATTTATCACTATTGCCCCCGAAATTTACAGGTTACCGTCCATCTAAAGCGATAGGCGTTCCGATGATTATGATTAATACAGCTCAGCAGCTCCGCGAGACAATAGGGGACCCTAGGTGCGACGAGGCTATATCGAAGTGGATTAAGGAAATTGAGCAAGATTTCGTTAAAGATGACATCAAATGCGTTATGGAACAAGTAGCCCCCGATGGTGCTATTATTGATCATTTTGACGGGAGGATGATAACGCCAGGACATGCTATTGAAGCTGCATGGTTTATATTTAATGAGGCAAAATACCGAAACAACGATCCTCATCTTGTTGGTTTGGGGTGCAGAATAATAGATTATATGTGGGAGCGAGGCTGGGATAATGAGTATGGAGGGATTTATTATTTTAGAGACGTCTACAATAAGCCTGTGCAGGAATACTATCAGGATATGAAGTTTTGGTGGCCTCACAATGAGTTCATCATTGCGACATTGATGGCCTATTTACTTACTGGAGAGCCTAAATATGCAAGCTGGCATCGAATGGTTCACGACTATTCCTACAATCATTTTCACGATAAAAAGAATGGTGAATGGTTTGGCTACTTGCATCGTGATGGCTCTATTGCGCAAACTGCGAAAGGGAATCTATTTAAAGGCCCATTCCATTTGCCAAGGCAAGAATGGCACTGCTGGAAGATGCTTGAAGACATTTAACTGTCTTCATGGTACTCCTGCCGAATAAAAGCCGCGCCTTATTGTCCGTTCAATTGCGCAGATTAATTAATGCACCTAGCACAAAAGCGAGAATAGCTCCCGGTGGATTCATTTTATCACCACTTAACGATTGCCAGTCAATCTAGAAGACGTATTATTTCAATAGCCCGATTTTTTGCTTCTGCACATCGATTTCTTCCTCTCCGATCTAAAGACACAAATTTTAGTCAAAAGCGTAGCAGGAATTACAATCAGCAGAAGGTTGCGGCTAATTTAACTTAATAGGCTTTAAAAGGGCCAAGTATATTCGAACGATACAATGCCAGAAGTGTAGGAGATCGCGGTGATAGTAGTTGACAAAAAAATTACTGAACTGGAATCTTGTCTCTCGCCATTGGAGTAATCAATCAACTTATGTATGTGATAGCCTGATGTCAAGTGGAAATTCCATTAGCAGTTTTCTGCGGTTTTGCTCGATTTGCGGGAGGATAAGTTGTATTGAGGGTAACGTCCTCTAAATCATGTTAAAATAAATTTGGAATTTAAATTATTTGCGTTTATAATTGTTTATTGCTAATCTCAAAAACGCAATAACAAATAAACCATAAACTAGTATATATGATGAGACTACTATCTTTTTATTTATTCGTTCCGCTTCTACTGTTAGGTGCGGGAAACGTTCGGGGGGGCGCGCGTTCTAATTTCAATGGCATTGGTTATTTAAATCGGCTGCACACAGGAGATAAAATCGTGCTTCGTTCTGTCTCGTGGGTTCTTAAAGGTATTGTGGTAGACGAGAACAATGAACGTCTGCCGGGCGCCACCGTGCGCTTGGTGG
Source organism: Paradesertivirga mongoliensis (assembly GCF_024436395.1). Lineage (GTDB taxonomy): Bacteria > Bacteroidota > Bacteroidia > Sphingobacteriales > Sphingobacteriaceae > Paradesertivirga > Paradesertivirga mongoliensis. Next base: position 13,527 of record NZ_JAFMZO010000006.1, read on the forward strand.
GAAGTGCTAGTGTGGCCACAACTAACGGGGACGGAGAGTTCATAATAGAAATCAGCAATGAGAACGACTCTTTATCTATTGCTTTTATCGGCTATAAAACCAAAACGGTACGAGCAGGAAGTGAAAGAACAATCACAGTGAAGTTAGAGCCGGACATTGAAGGTCAAAAGCTTAGTGAAGTTCAGGTTATTGGTTATGGAACTCAGAAAAAGACCACTATGGTAGGTTCTGTAGCGTCCGTTTCGGTTAAGGAGCTTCAAAAGTTTTCCACCCCTTCCTTGAGTAATAGTATCGGAGGTAAATTACCAGGTGTTATAACACGCCAAGCCTCAGGAGAGCCTGGGTATGATGCCGCTGCTATTTATATTCGTGGGATGGTTTCTCAGGCTGGTGAGAGGAGGCCGTTAATCATCGTCGATGGCGTTGAACGTGAGCTAAACAATTATTGGAATACCATCAATGTGCAAGAAATAGAGTCTTTTTCTGTTCTGAAGGATGCTACTGCCACTGCTGTTTATGGGAGTAGGGGAGCAAATGGAGTGATTATGATTACCACAAAGAGAGGAGCTCTAGGTAAGCCAAAGGTTACATTCAGGAGCGAAACTGCCGTGTTGTCAGCGATACGGATAACAGACAACGTGGATAGTTACGAATATGCTTCATTAATGAACGAGGCGAGTGTAAATACGGGAGGAGCGCCGGTATATAGCGATGCTCAATTGGAAAAATACAGGAATGGTTCAGATCCCTACCTATATCCAAATGTAAACTGGAACGATGTAGTGCTCAATAGGCGGGCCTTGCAAACTATAAACAATCTAGGAATCTCAGGTGGAAGTGAGTCGATAAAGTATTATGCCAATCTTGCTTTCACATTACAAGAGGGTAATTATAATGAAGATGGAAGCATTCCTTACAAAACAAACGCTGCATTGAAGAAATATAACTTCCGATCCAATGTTGATATTAGCTTAACTAAAAATCTTTCTGTAGATCTAGGGGTGTCTGGCATCATACAAAACCTCAATCTTCCAGGCGAATCGGCAGCAAGAATTTTCGAGCGACTGAAGTTAATCACACCTCTCTCCATGCCTTTAACTAATCCCAATGGAAGTATACCAGGAAACACCGGGGATTTGGTGTTGAACCCCTATTCCCTTGCAACCCAAACAGGCTATACTCGCCAATTCTATAACACTCTCGTTAGTAATTTAGGCGCGAGATGGAATTTGTCATCTGTGACAGAAGGATTATCTTTAAGGGGATTGGCTGCTTTTGATGTTGTTGACATAACGCAGAATATTCGCAATAGGACTCCATCAACCTTTCTTTACAGCAAAAATTCGCTCGGTGAAGATGTCTACCAGCCTTTGGTTAATGAAACACCTTTAGGGCTCAGGAACTTGTTTGAAAGTTATAGAACGATCTATGCAGAAGCAGCAGCCAATTATGATCGCACATTTGGCAAGCATGGTGTTTCTGGCCTATTGTTAGCTCAAAGGAGGGAGTATGTAGACGTCGCCACGCAGAATTCAATAGCAAATTTACCGGAAAGAAGGCAAGGGCTTGTTGGCCGGTTCACGTATAATTTTGATTCTAAATACCTTCTTGAATTAAATGCAGCATACAATGGTTCGGAGAACTTTCCCAAGGGGAAACAATATGGTTTCTTCCCTTCTATTGGCGCCGGTTGGCTTATATCCAACGAGGGCTTCTGGAATAGTAATGTTGTCAATTCTCTAAAACTTCGAGGATCCTATGGACGTGTTGGAAACGACAGGATTGGTGGAGCTAGATTTTTATTCCAGACGATTGTGGAAAAAAATGGCCCAGGCTATGACTACGGACTAGGCTATAATAATGGCATTGGAGGAATTGTTGAATCCAGAATTGGAAACCAAGATGTAACCTGGGAGCTTGCAAAGAAATCTAACATAGGCCTAGATTTAGGGTTGTTTAATAATAGAATTTCCTTAACGGCTGATTTATTTCATGAACGCAGGGAAGATCAGCTGTTACAAAGGGTTTCTATACCCGTGTATACAGGTTATCCAAGTAGTACAGTTCCATTTGGAAACGTGGGTATATCGACCAACAAAGGGGTTGATGCTGGCTTGCAAATAAGAAATACAACAAAGAAAGGATTTTATTATTCTTTTCTGGGCAACTTCACCTTTGCTAAAAATAACATAGTAGAAAACGACATTCCCTCTCCTCTTTATCCGCAGCAGGAGTTGCGCGGGAATGTAATAGGTGCAAATTTGGGGTACGTTGCTTTGGGTTTCTTTAAGGATCAGGCGGACATTGATGCCAGCCCCAAACAGACCGAACTAATGTCTATTATCCGGCCAGGCGATGTTAAATATAAAGATCAGAATGGCGACGGCCTTATAAATAATGCAGATCGGGTTATTATAGGGAAGTACGGAGCTGATCCACAAATCATGTATGGTTTCGGAACCACTCTTGGCTGGAGAGGAATTGACTTTACTATCTTTTTTACCGGAGCCGCGCGTAGGGACTTCTTTTTTAACGACAGGAACTTTTCCATGTGGGCGTTTCAGCACGGTCTGGGGACTTACAACGTGAACCAGGAGTATTATGATAATCGATGGGTGCCGGGTGCCGATAACACCAACGCAAAATATCCGGCGGTGGTGCCTGGAAGTACCAATAATTACATTATCTCTAGCTTATGGCAAAGAAGCGGTAACTATCTAAAAATAAAGAATGCTGAAATCGGCTATTCATTACCAAAAAGTATAACCAGAAGGGCAGCAATCAACACTGCAAGGTTATTTGTTCAGGGGACTAATCTCGCAATATGGGATAAAATAAAGATCATCGATCCTGAGTCCGATTTCGGTACAGGCGGCTATCCAACCACGAGCAACCTGAATTTTGGTCTAGAAGTTAATTTTTAATAGTTAATATCCAATATATGAAACCCATAATAATTTTATTTATCCTTTCTATTCTGCTTAATACTGCATGTAAGAAAGGTTACCTCGATAAAACACCAGACGGTGATTTGACTATTGATCAGGTTTTTCAAAATCGCGAGTACACCGAGCGCTTTTTGGCTAATGTATATTCTGCTCTCCCTCGGGAGCTAGTACTCCCAGATAATCTTAGTAACCCCCTGCCAAACCCATTTATGGGGGCTTCGGACGAGCTGGAAATGTCTTATGAGCCGTCGTTTAGTAACAATTTAAATTCAGGAACTTGGAACCAGTCCACCTATACCCACGATGCGTGGTCACACTACTATATTGCATTAAGAAAGGCAAATGTGTTTATCGAAAACATTGATAAGCTTCCGGTAGGGGGATTGGTAACAGAAGAATTAAAACAAAGATGGAAAGCTGAAGCAATTTTCCTTCGCGCGTTTTATCATTTTTTGCTTATAAGATTGTATGGTCCTGTTCCTATTATGGATAAAAGTGTATCATTAGGTGCTGATTATAATAGTATAACCCGTCAGCCGATTGATAAATGCGTAGCTTTTATAGTAGATAATTGTGATGCCGCGCTAGCTGCACTACCAGCGAAGTGGATTGCAGGGAGCAATGCTGGCGAATTTGGCCGACCGACCAAAGCGTCAGCTTTGGCTTTGAAATCAAGGGTTTTGCTTTATATGGCAAGTCCCTTATGGAATGGAAATCCCGATGTTGCGAATCTGTCAAATAAAGACGGAGTAAAACTGTTTCCTGCTTTCTCGGCAGACCGTTGGAAAGCTGCTGCTGATGCGGCTAGAGAGTGTATTGTTCAGTCAGAATCTGCTGGTTATAAACTGTATAGATCTGCAGGTAACGACCCAGTTGCAAATTATCAAGAAACGTTTTATATTGACTACAATGACGAAGTCCTTTTTGCCCGGCCGCATGCTGGCTATTATGATTTTGATATTTATAGTGAGCCAAGAGGCATGCCGGGGATCGGGTTTAGTCTGAACTCACCAACTCAGGAGATTGTTGATGAATATGAAATGGCAGCTACCGGGCAGCGTCCTATTTTGGGATACAATGCTGATAAGTCACCGATCATTAATCCCGGATCAGGATACGTTGAGACTGGCAACACGGCGACTGAGACTAGCTACTACGTCGCTGGTACACGTAATATGTACGTAGGCAGAGATCCGCGGTTTTATGCAAGTATTATGTTTACCGGCGCAAAGTTTAAATGGGATGCTCCTCATAATAGGACCACTCCTTTGGAGTTTTGGAAAGGAGGGCTAGATGGACGACCCACAAATAATCAAGGTAATTATAGCGAAACCGGATACCTTTTAAAGAAGCTGACGCATCCTGCATATCAAAGGATCGGCCATTCAGGTCCGCACAGGAACTGGATATTCTTTCGTCTAGGCGAGCAATACCTCAATTATGCGGAAGCTCTTAATGAAGCCGAGGGACCTATCGCTGATGTATATAAGTATATTAACCTTATACGAAGAAGAGTAAATATGCCAGATTTACCCTCGGGACTATCAAAAGAAGCTATGAGAGATGCCATAAGGCATGAACGGAGGATAGAGCTTGCATTTGAAACGCACCGGTTTTTTGACACCCACCGCTGGAAGATTGCAGAGGTTACCGATAATACGTTTATTCACGGACTGCAGGTTGATTTTCTATACCCAGGCAATATTCCATTCACAATGTCAGACAATGCGTTTTATGTAAGAACTCCGGTTGAAAAGAGGGTGTTTGATAAGAAACATTACTTATGGCCAATCCCACTTTATGAGTTAGAGAAAAACAAGAATCTTGTTCAAAATCCGGGGTGGTAATTTGTGATTGATTAATTGCTGCAAGAGGTTTCTCTTGCAGTAATTACTTCAATGGTTATTGACTATCACATTCTTCGGATTCAATCTTTGTTTGAAACATAAAGATATTTAGAAAGAGCTAATACAATTATGAAATATCAAGATGTCCATCTTCATTCCCAATCAGCTTATGTGGATTTGTCCGGGATTTTAGGCGAAAAGGCGCCAAGCGGCCCATAATACATATAATTGTTTGCCGGATGGCGAGTTTAGTTACTTGGCCTCAACAAAAGCTGCTCGTTATATTTTCTCTCGCTATGAAAAAGTGCTCGGCAAATACCTTTTCAAATATTTTAGTCTTGCCGCTGAAAGAGTATTCTCCTTTTAACAGGCGGCTTAAATAACAGAAATAGTTAGCAAGTCACTTTAGCTTATTTCGCGTAAGCTACTACTGAAATGCATTTACTTCTTTACTAGTTTAGATTCAATGGTAATTTATAAAGTCTTTATGTTACAGCTTCGAACAGCTGCGATTGCAATGTTATGTTGTGGTTCAGTTTTTGGTCAAAGTAGCCCCCACTCAATTATCCCAGAGCCATCTTTAATCCAACTTTCAAAAGGCAATTTCAATCTAGCACCGAATGTCGCTTTATATTATAATGACGCAGAAGCGAAGAAGAGTGCTGAGTTATTTAGGGAGTTTGTTTTAATCAGGTGTGGGTTCAAACTAAAACTTATTAATTCTAACAAAATCAGGTCGAACTCGATTAGCTTTCGTCACGACATATCGGCGAAGGAGCAAGCATATGAACTTACTGTTGAAAAGGATCGGATTAAGCTGGCGGGCAAATCTAATGGACTATTCTATGGAGTCCAGACCTTGCAACAACTTATTCCTTTAAGAAAAGGTTCAAACGAAATCCATATACCCGTTGTAAGTATCCAAGATTCGCCACGCTTTGACTATCGTGGTCTGATGTTAGATGTAAGCAGACACTTTTTTTCGGTTCCTTATCTAAAGAGGTTCTTAGATGTTATGGCTCATTTCAAGATGAATAAATTTCACTGGCACTTAACCGATGATCAAGGGTGGAGAATGGAAATCAAAAGGTATCCGAAATTGCAGACGGTTGCTGCATGGCGTGAACCAACCGAAATGGAAAAAAACTCTCCTTATGTAAAAGACCGGCGTTACGGCGGGTTTTATACACAGAGCGAGTTGAAGGAGGTAATTGCTTATGCTGCAAAACGGCACATTACAGTGATTCCAGAAATTGAAATGCCAGGCCACTCGTCGGCCGCTTTAACGGCTTATCCTAAATTAGGCTGCACTGGGGGGCCTTATACCGTGCAGAAACAAGGAGGAGTTTATAAAGACGTTTACTGTGGGGGAAAGGATTTGACATTTGAATTTTTACAAAATGTATTATCGGAGGTGATAGACGTGTTTCCGAGCGAATATATCCACATAGGAGGGGACGAAACACCGAAAGATAACTGGATTAAATGCCCTCATTGTCAGAGCCGAATAAAAAGAGAGGGTCTTAAGGACGAGCATGAGCTTCAAAGCTATTTTGTACAGCGCATCGAAAAGTTTGTGAACAGCAAGGGGCGCAAGATAATTGGCTGGGACGAAATACTGGAGGGCGGGCTCGCACCTAATGCAACAGTAATGAGTTGGCGCGGAGAAAGTGGAGGAATCGCTGCAGCAAGGCAAAAACATGATGCGATAATGAGCCCCTATACCTTTCTGTATTTCGATTATTACCAAAGCAATTTTAAATCCGAACCCCCAGCTTTTCCCGCTCTTTTGCCGCTACAAACAGTTTATGGGTACGAGCCATTGTCTGAATCTTTAAGAGATGATGAGCATAAATATATTAAAGGAGTACAGGGAAATACCTGGACTGAAATGATAGTAGATGAGAAGCATGTCGATTACATGGTATATCCAAGGGCATTAGCAGCGTCAGAAATTGGGTGGTCTGCTCCCAGTAAAAAAGACTACACAAAATTTTTGCAGAAGTTATCTATCCGACTTGCCGACCTCGATGCTAGGCAAGTCAGCTTCCGGATCCCAGAGCCAGAAGACTTAAGAGATTCGGTTACTACCCAAGAGCAACTTGAGCTAGACTTCAAGCCTTCAGTGCAAGACGCCATAGTGTATTATACGCTGGATGGCACAGACCCCAGTCCGATGAGTAAAAGATGTGGTCCATTCCGGATTTCTTTAGTTGACAACGAACCCGTTATAATAAAGGCGATGACGGTGCTTCAATCTGGGAGACAAAGTCGAGTTTATTCAGCTAGCTATACTAAGAAGGCTTACAAAGCAGCCACACCGACATCAACGGTAACCAAGGGACTGGCCTTTAAATCGAAATTCGGAATCGTACAGAATGCGAAAGAAATAAATATTTCCAGGCCTGACACAAGTGGCATTGCAAGTTCATTTTCGACTATTCCCTTTGGTGAAAGAACCAAGTTTTACGTTCAATATGAAGGTTATTTGCATGCAGATGAAGATGCTGTGTACAAATTCAAGGTCAAATCCGACGACGGCGCAGTTTTATACTTAGACGACGAAATAACGGTAGACAACGACGGAGAGCATGGGCCGGTTGAGAAGCAGGGAGTAGCCCCACTCCGCAAAGGTTACCATAAAATTAGACTTCAATATTTTGACTCTGGAGGCGGGAAGCATCTGAGTGTGTCAGTGGAGAAAAATGGGAAGCCTTATTCGATAGGTGAAAGATTATTTCATTAAGCAGCTTTAATTTAAATCAAATGCCGTTCGCGGCAGGTAGCAGGTAAGGAGACTTTCCAAATGCCGATTTGAATGGATATATCCTGACCCGGGATAGGAAACTGCTTACTATTGCCCAGGAATGTCACTAAGAAATGCCTTCTCGTAAACAAGCACCCGAGGCACGTGGCTATGCCTCGAGTAGATGAGAATTGATGAAAAGTAATCGATTTACAAATAAACCATTGCTATAAACATAAAATGAATTTGCAGATCAAGTCTTTTGACGAGTATAAGCGTGTTTACGAGTACAGCGTAAATGAACCGGAAAAATTCTGGGCCGAAATTGCCTCGTCTTTTACCTGGAAAAAAAGATGGAACTCGGTATTAGAATGGAATTTTAAAGAACCCAATATTAAGTGGTTTCAAGGTGCAACCTTAAATATAACAGAAAATTGCCTTGACCGCCACCTTGAAAATAATGCAGATACTCCTGCGATCATCTGGGAACCCAATGATCCCGAAGAGCATCACAGGGTGTTAAGTTACCGCCAGTTGCACGATAAGGTATGCCAGTTTGCCAATGTTCTCAAAAATAATGGCGCTAAAAAAGGCGACCGGATATGTATCTATTTACCTATGGTGCCCGAATTAGCCATTGCTGTATTGGCTTGTGCAAGAATTGGCGCCGTGCACTCGGTTGTTTTTGGTGGTTTTTCTGCACAGTCAATCGCAGACCGTATAAATGATGCAGCATGTTCTTTGGTTATCACTGCCGATGGTGGTTTCAGAGGCAACAAAAATATTCCGCTTAAAGATATTATTGACGACGCCCTGGTGCAGTGCCAGAGTGTAGATAAGGTTATTGTGCTAACACGCAGCCGGACGCCAATCTCTATGATTAAGGGTCGCGATGTATGGTGGGAAGATGAAATTAAAAAAGTAGAGACACAAGGAAATCCCGACTGCCCTGCCGAAGAGATGGACGCAGAGGATATGCTGTTCGTTCTTTATACATCCGGTTCTACCGGAAAGCCTAAAGGTGTGGTACATACCTGCGGCGGATATATGGTTTATGCCGGATATACATTCGCCAATGTGTTTCAGTACCAACCGGGCGAAGTATACATCTGCACGGCTGATATCGGCTGGATCACCGGTCATTCGTACATCGTTTACGGCCCGCTTTCACAAGGAGCAACCAATGTTATGTTTGAAGGAATTCCTACCTACCCGGATGCAGGTCGTTTCTGGGACATTGTAGAAAAACACAAAGTGAATATACTTTATACAGCGCCTACAGCCATTCGCTCGTTAATGAGCTTTGGCGACGAGCCGTTGAAAGGAAAAGATCTAAGCTCAATAAAGAAATTAGGTTCTGTTGGAGAGCCAATTAACGAAGAAGCCTGGCATTGGTACGATGAGAAAATTGGAGCTAAAAACGCGCCGATAGTTGATACCTGGTGGCAAACTGAAAATGGCGGGATTATGATTTCGCCTATTGCAGGAGTAACTCCTACAAAACCCGGCTATGCAACACTTCCCCTTCCGGGGATACAGCCCGTTCTGGTGGATGAAAACGGAAAAGAGATTGAAGGGAATGGGGTAAGCGGGAATCTTTGTATCAAATTCCCATGGCCCGGTATTATCAGAACCACTTACGGAGATCACGAACGTTGCCGGCAAACTTATTTCTCGACTTACGAGAACATGTATTTTACCGGCGATGGTTGCTTGCGCGATGAAGACGGTTATTACCGGATAACAGGCAGGGTAGATGATGTTCTGAATGTTTCGGGACACAGAATTGGAACTGCTGAAGTGGAAAATGCAATTAATATGCATTCTGATGTGGTAGAGAGCGCGGTGGTTGGTTATCCTCATGAAATTAAAGGACAGGGTGTGTATGCCTACGTTATTCTTGGTACTTCAAGTCATGATAAGGAACTCACCCGTAAAAATATACTCCAAACAGTTACCCGGATTATCGGCGCCATAGCCAAGCCCGACAAAATTCAATTTGTTACAGGTTTGCCCAAAACGCGTTCCGGTAAGATTATGAGAAGGATTTTACGGAAAATTGCTGAAGGGGATATTGCGAATCTGGGGGATACTAGTACATTATTAAATCCGGCGGTTGTTGACGAAATAAAAGATGGCATTTGAGCACTCCCCTATGAGCTAATTAAGGTTCCGTCAAAGCCTGGGAGTGTTTAGAACACCTAGCGTTACGAGTTTGACTGAGGTTTTAAGGTTGGAAGTACAAATTTAAGAGAAAAATTTGGAATTGATTATTTTTGCGTTTATCATTGTATTTATAAACGAAAAATAACGCATATTAGGAGATTGTTTGCGTGAGCATGATAGCCAAATATTAATAATCATACCCATAGTATTTGTAAAAGATTTGAAGATAAGCTGTTTTGGCTTGTGATGTAAAATACAGGTATCTGGATGATGCATTTTGCAGGTGATTTGAAATCGACTGTATTTACGGTTTTAAAATTTCGGAAATAATAATGAATTGGAATCAAATTGATATCTGGATTGTAGTTGGTTACCTTTTACTAATGTTAGTGATCGCATTCTGGCACCGCAAGTTTGCGAGCTCGAGTATGGATAATTTTTTTCTGGGAGGTCGTCAAATTCCTGGTTGGATGAATGGTATATCTTATACATCGGCTCTTGTGAGCCCCGATGCAGCAACAGGTTATGGAGGTTTAGCGGTAGCAACCGGGGGGTTTATATGTTGGTGGTATTTAAGCCGATTCGGTTTTGCACTTTTTTTAGGAGGTGTACTTTTTGCGTTTTTTTGGAGACGTCTGAATTTGTTTACTACACTAGAGTTTTATGACCTTCGTTTCGCCCCCCGTGCAGCGGCGGCTATGCGTCTTTGGATCGCAATTCGGACTTCTTTGATTGCGATGCCTGCATGGACTGGGATTACTTTGCTTGCTGCCTATAAGATCATGGGTCCTGCATTCAATTTATCCAAAATCGAGACTTTAGCTCTTGTTGTTCCTATATCGCTGCTCTTTGTTTTCTCATCTGGTTACAAAGGTGTGGTCGTCTCTAATCTTATTCAAATGGTTATTTTCCTGATAGGAACAACAACGTTACTAATTTTAACAGTTTCTCATTTTGGTGGACCTGCTGAAATGGTGGAAACCATTACTAATCAATTTGGAGCGGATAGCGCGGAGATTTTGGGTATAACTCCTCCAGTCGATCACTCAGTTTTTCCTTTAGCTGCCGCTATGGGATGGTTGGTAGGTCAAAGTATAGGATATGGAGGTGACGCGGCACCAATGGGAGGTGCTATGGAAGGTCAACGTATTCTATCCACCCGTAGTCCATCTGAGGCATTAACGATGTATGTTGTTACCGCATTAAGTATGTTTATATTGCTATTGCTCGTTACTCTACCTTGTATCAGCGCGGCGGTACTTTGGCCTGAGTTGCGACAAACAGGCGCCGACCGGGAGCTGGTTTACGGAAGACTCATGAAAATGTTATTACCTGTTGGTGGGATGGGATTGATGGTTGCAGCGATGCTTGCCGCTACAATGTCGACCGTGGGAGATAATTTGAATTTCGGAAGCCAAGTGCTGGTGAGCGACATATATCGACGCTGGGTCGTCCGCTCGGCTAAGGAAGGGCATTACATGCACGCCGGGAAAGTTGGAATGGTGATAATTTTAGCCCTATCGGTAGCAGTAGTGTTCAATGTTCTTGTTATCACTGATGTTGCCATCTTTATGCTATCTCTCAGTGCTGCAGAGCTACCCGCTAACTGGGCACAGTGGTGGTGGTGGCGTTTTAATGGACCAGCTCGAATTGCAGCGTCTTTTGGTGGGGCAGCTATCTTTTGTATTGTTGTTCTTGGGCCAAGATTTTTAGGTTATTTAGGCATATCATGGGCAGATGTGCTTTTGATACCCTGGTATTGGCAAACATTATTAGTAATGGGACTGAATACCATATTATGGGTTACTGTGGCACTCGCTACGAAGCCGGATCCTGAACACCTATTAAGGAGTTTTTATATAAAAGCTCGCCCTCTTGGGTGGTGGACGCCTTTCAAAGGTCTTGGCCAGTCGTCCGACGTATACCCAATCAAACCATTGATACGAGGAGTAGTAATTGCTTTTGCGGGAGCTGCGTCTGTTTCGCTTTTCATTCTTGGTCTTACAGAGTTGTGGTTTGCACGTTACCTAGCAGGTGCCTCTAAAGTGTTTTTGGGAGTGATAGTTTTTAACATATTCTGGATACAGGCAAAGAAATATTTAATATTTCTTAACAAGAGGTCGGCTGGCAATATCCAGACGGAATTGGTCCGAAAAGGGGCGAGAACGCAAGTGTTAAAGAAGAGCGAACAATGAGGTCAGATCCAAGGGAAGTAGTTATCTGACTTTGCAGATGTAAGTTGAAGCAAATCAAGAAGTGCGTTTAACTAAACGCTTGCTTAGGGCAAAAGGTCGGACGTGAAATCAAGCGTGTTTCTACCTTGCTAAGGCTGGCTATCAGAGTCCTGAATGTTTTATCAACGTGAAATTAGAAATGAAAGTATGATTTTAATAGCAGACAGTGGCTCCACTAAAACTACATGGAGTTTGCTAAAGAATGGTTCGGAGGTATTGCGTTTTGATACCGAGGGGTACAACCCTTACTTCGTTAGCGGGCAACAAATCTCTAATTCTTTACTACGAGCACTCGACGTAGCCGTAAATATAAGTCAGGTTTCAGCTGTTTATTTTTACGGCGCAGGTTGTGATGGAGAACGTAGCAATATAGTTAAGGGTGCTTTGGAAAACGTGTTCTGGAAAGCGGAGGTTTGTATCTACTCAGACCTCTTAGCGGCAGGTAGGGGTTTGCTCAATGCAGACAAAGGCTTTGTTGCAATACTTGGCACAGGTTCCAATACAGGTTTATATGATGGAAAAGATATTGCGCTAAATATTGATTCCCTGGGATTTATTCTTGGAGATGAAGGAAGTGGTGCCTTTATCGGAAAAATGGTCTTAAGAGATTATTTAAGGGGGCAAATGCCGACAGAGGTTAGGCTGCGGTTGGAAGGGCAATTTGGCATAGAAAAAGGAGAAGTTTTATATAACGTGTATTCTTTACCGCTTGCCAATCGGTACTGCGCGCGATTTTGCACTGTGTTGGAGGAAGATTGTTTGTATTCCAAGGTTTTATTGCGATATGCGTTTCATATGTTTTTCAAAAGTCTGGTTGCTTTGTATCCAGACTACTCCCAATATAAGTTTAATTGCATAGGTTCAGTTGGCTATGCTTTTCAATCGCTTTTGAAAGAAGTGGCGGCCGACTACGGAATGGGCATTGGTGCAATTGAACGTTCACCGATGGATGGTTTAATTGAATACTATTCACAAAAGGAGCCAGCATAGCATGAAACCTTTATCAATTGAAATAGACAAGGAAGCAACCTCGAACAATAGGTCTATACTCATAATTGGTATGCTTTTTTTTATCTTTGGATTTGTAACCTGGCTCAATGCCGTCCTGATCCCCTACCTAAAGATAGCTTGCGAGCTCAATAACTTCGAATCTTACCTTGTAGCATTTGCATTTTACATTTCCTATCTGGTGATGGCCATTCCCTCAGCGGTGGTATTGAAGCTAACAGGATTTAAAAAAGGGATGTCTGCTGGTTTAATTGTGATGGCCGTGGGCGCTGCAATATTTGTTCCGGCAGCCATGACCCGGATTTATAGTCTCTTCCTGTTAGGGCTGTTTATCCAAGGGACTGGTCTGGCCATTCTTCAAACCGCCTCGAACCCTTACATTACAATCCTAGGGCGACCAGAGAGTGCTGCTAAAAGAATAAGTATTATGGGTATCTGCAATAAGGTAGCAGGTGCAATTGCTCCCATTGTTCTGGGGGCTATAGCACTCAAGGATACAGATGTTTTAACTCAACGGCTTTCAAAAATGGATATAGGACAGCAAGGGGCAGCGCTTGATGCTCTAGCTGCCAGGGTAATAGTGCCGTATACTGTAATGGTTCTGGTGTTAATTTTTCTCGCGGTCATAGTCCATTTTTCCGGTCTTCCCGAGATTGATACCGATAAAGAGGACGAAATTACGGCCGTCGCAAATTTAGATAAGACAAGTGTTTTGCAATTCCCGCATTTATTGCTAGGTGTCTTGGCTGTGTTTTTATACGTGGGTGTCGAGGTAATGGCCGGAGATACGATAATAAGTTATGCTGCCTGGCAAGGAATAGCGCTGTCAAAAGCTAAGTTCTTTACGTCTTGCACATTAGTAGGTATGATTGCTGGTTATCTGGTTGGGATTATATGCATTCCAAAGTATTTGTCCTCAGAAAAGGCCATGAAGCTTTTCTCCATTTTGGGCGCTTTTTTTACGCTATTTGCGACTCTAAGTACTGGCTATCTCTCTGTATTCTTTATTGCTCTTCTCGGCTTTGCTAATTCGTTAATCTGGCCTGCTATTTGGCCCCTGGCTTTGTCCGGGCTAGGGAGATTTACCAAGGAAGGTTCTTCATTATTAATTATGGGAATAGCTGGAGGTGCTTTGTTACCCTTGCTTTATGGAGCAATAGCCGATCGATTTACCCCGCAACATGGTTACTGGATAATGATACCGGCGTATATTTTCATTTGGTATTATGCTTTTTTGGGGCACAAAAGGAGGTAAGGATAGTAATGCGAAATCAAACAAGAGTATTCATCAAACTAGATACTTATCGTGATTGAATTGAAACCTAACGAATTTACGGCGGGAGTCGCTGTTGAAGATATTACACCACCACTTGAGGTTGGTTTATTAATATCCTCTGTCGAGGGGAGATGGACTCGTTTTCAATCAGTGCGTTTGCCGTTGAAAGCAAGGATACTTGTAATCGGCCCTCCTCATGACCGGTTGGCCATTGTTTCACTGGATCTGCTTGGTCTTAGCGCTACTGTTGTTGGATGTTGGGCTGATTTTAAAGCCCGGTTATCAAGCCTACTTCCGGCAGATAGAATTTTAATTACCTGTACCCATACCCATAATGCTCCGGAAACACTCGGACTTTCAGATTTGTATGAAAGCGAGGCTTTTTCTACCTGGATTGCTACTGTTCAGAAAAGAATAAGGAGGGGGATAGACGTTGCGTTTATGTCTGCGCAATCTTGTTCTGTGAGAATTGCCGATTTCGAGGTCGGTGACTATAGTTTGCAAAGAAGGATATCAACAGCCGATGGAATGGTAATTTCAGACTCCCTTCAACCCATTTCAAAAGATCTGATGGAACTTGGGCCAGTAGATCGGAGAATTCATGTTGTTCAGTTCAAGTCGTTGCAGGGAAACGTGATATCTACAATGGTCCATGCCGTTTGCCATCCAGTTCATGAGATGTGCTTACCCCAGGTTTCGTCTGATTACCCAGGAGAACTTTGTGCGTCTCTTGATGCATCTCGTGCTTGCGGTATATCGCTGTTTTTAAATGGAGCAGCAGGGGACATCAACCCCACGACCGTGTCTTGTGGGCATGAGACTGCAGCAGCACATGGGAAGGCGATTGCGGCAGTTGTTAAAGGATCAGTTGCTCATGCAGAAAGGATTGAGCCTTTACCATTCGCATTTAGGACCGAAGAAATTATGCTCGAGCCCAGAAAGTTTGAAGGAGCCCCGGATGTAAAAAACTGTATTGCTAGAGTAGCGGTTTTACGTCTCGGGTCGTTTTCATTCGTCTTTTTACCCGGTGAACCATTTGTGGCAATTGCACTAGAAATTGAAAAGGCTTCGCCCTTTGGGAAAACGATTGTAGTTGGTTATTCTGAGAATAGTGTCGGATACATACCTACAATTGCAGCGTTTGATGAAGGTGGTTATGAAACTGGTCCCGGAAAATGGTCTTTTGTTCAGCCCAATGCTGAGATCTTAATACGGCGAACGATCTCAACAATGTTGTCCGATTTATACTCACTTAAACTTGAAGGGGACGGGTCTTAAACGGTTCTGATAACAACGATTCAACCCAGATGATTCTTCAAGTTGACAAAGGATGTCGGCTATCATCGCCTGATGGTACGGTCGAAATTGCGATACGACCGCTGGTCCTCTAACAAGGGGAGATTTTTCTAAGAAGGCTATTTTGACAGGCAGAGCGAGATTTCTGTCGCATATAAATTTACATTTTTTGTTACACACGATTTAAATAATTAATATGATAATGAGATTTTTATTACCAGTTAAATTCACATTCTTTTTTCTGCTGATCGCAGCCACTGCTTTTTCTCAAAAAAAGGAAGTAATGTTTGTCGGTGATCCGAAAAACGACCTATTCGCTTTATTGAACCTAGAAGGTTATCAAATAAAGCGATATTCGGATATATCGGCTGCCATTTATGCAGCCCCTCGAAAATCGGGAATTTTCATTGTTTCTGATACTTATCCACTTGTCTCTGAAAGGCATCAAATTTCAAGGGAGCTACAAAGTAGGGCCGCAAAAAAGAAGTTAAGGATATATATCGAGTATCCAGCGTCTTTTTTTGGAGTTAAAATTGATGCAAAACCTGTCGAGACGAGATTAGAAAGGGCAGTTGTAACAGGGGGTGTTTTCGGCTCTAGATTAAAGCCGATGAGCCTGGTAGCCATACACAATTGCCATGTCTTGCCAGCTCATGTAAATAATCCTTTAATAGTATTGGCGAAAGTGGTCGGGTTTGATAAAGCGGAGTATGGCTTAGACAGCACAAAATCTTACCCGCTCTTGTTTATAAACGGAAACACAATGGTTGCAACTACCAAGTTGAGCAATTTCGTCGCTGCGCGGTATGGTCCTAAAGAATCAATAAAGCAGGTCTGGTCCCATATTTTATCTTGGGTAACGGATGATAATAAAGTTCAAATACGTGACTGGCCAACAGACGTGGCCCCAATGTATAAACGGGAGGATTCATTGCCTTCCAACGCAAGACTAAATAGCGTGAGAAAAGGTGTGGAGTGGTTTTATAACGGCCGGTTCTTTGTCCATCCAGCATGGAATGATTTGTGGCTGAAGTACCAGGGAAATGGTGAAAAACCCTTCGGTCCCCCAGTGGATCAAAACCTTCCAAATGGAGATGGTAGTCTAGGTATTTTGGAGGGACATGCCTCTACAATTAACTATGATGGAACCCAACAGTATCGCTACTGGATGCGTGCTGACGTTCAGGGGGAGGCAAGTATGGCCTTGGCTGCTGCCAGCCGTGCTTTTAAAAGTAATGAGTATAAAGAAAAGGCGGTTAACCTCATCGATTTTGTCTTTAAAAATTCAAACCTGAGAGCTGGAGCAAAGAACGATAAGAATAGCCCTGCATTCGGATTGATAGGTTGGGCAACAACTCATCCTGGAGTTTTCTACGGCGACGATAATGCGCGGGCAATACTCGGAATTATTGGAGCATCGGCTTATCTTAATACTAATAAATGGGATAAGGAGTTATCGGAGGCAATAATGGCCAATTTCAGGACTACGGGTAAGTTAGGTTTCAGTGGTGAACGACTCGAAGAAAGCGAGTTGCTGAAATCTGGGTGGCAGCACTTTGGTAAAAGAGATCTATTTCATCCTTCTCCTCATTTTGAATCATGGATGTGGGCATGCTATCTGTGGCTTTACAATAAGACAGGGTATGAACCTCTTCTTGCCAAAACAAAAATAGCTATCAAAATGACTATGGACGCCTATCCGAATAATTGGCTTTGGGGGAGCAGCATGCAAACGCAGCGTGCCCGCATGATCCTGCCTTTAGCTTGGCTCGTAAGAGTTGAAAACACAGAAGAGCATCGCAGATGGTTAGATTTGGTTACTACTGATATGCTGAAGTATCAGGTTGAAAGCGGTGCAATTCGCGAAGAAATTGGAGAAGGTGCCGGTAGGTTTAAGGTTTTAAAATCTAACGCAGATTATGGCTCCGATGAGAGTTCTCTTATTTTTAAGAATGGGGACCCCGTAGCCGAAATGCTTTATACTTGTAATTTTGCGTTATTTAGTTTGAACGAAGCTGCTCATGCGACTGGAAATGAGCGGTATAAAGCGGCTGTTAATAAGTTGTCCGATTTTTTAACACGCATACAGGTGAAAAGTAAGGAACATAAGGACCTGGATGGTGCATGGTTTAGGGCTTTCGATTATGACCGTTGGGATTATTGGGCTTCGAACGCGGACGTTGGCTGGGGTGCCTGGTGCACATTAACTGGCTGGATTCAAAGTTGGATTGTGGCGGGCCAATTGCAAATACAGGAGGACGAGAGTTATTGGAAACTTACTCAGAATTCACAAATAAATTCACAGATGAGAGAAACACTTGAAGTCATGATGCGTGGTCCGGCTAAATGAGGGCTGAATTATCATCAAGGTGTTTGGTATTACACGTCAAACGCTAAAAGGCAGAGTGCATTAACAAGGATACAACATGCATCGAGGGTGATAGTACTAGTGCCTAAGAAATGTTGTATAGCGATTTCAAAGAATAGTAAGGCTTTTATTGCTAAATTAAAAGCCTTACTACTTAAGAAGAGAGTAATGGCTCAGCGTGCATTCCGAATTTCGGCATGCAAAATACTTGCAGGCGGCCCGTGATATTTCCCTTACAGTATCCGGGAGAAATATATTCCGAAAACCTTTAAATCAGTTTGAGCTCATCCCTTTTGTACGGGGCTAAAGCAGGACTGTCAGGGGAAAGCTCTGTAACTAAATAATTCACTTGGCTAGAATCGCAGATCTTGATCCGTTGGCTGGTATTTAGCTTTTCTGAAATACTTAAGACTGCCACTTTATTAGCACATCTTATAAGAGCTTTCTTAACCTGAACAACTTCCCAATCGATATCAGTAAGTCCATCGTGAATGGAGAATGCGTTTGCTCCAAGGAGGCACAAGTCTACTTTTAAACTTGCCAGCTCGTTTATAACGCTGGCACCAATGTGCAGGTTTGCGTTTTTGCTCAGCTTTCCTCCAATCGTTATTACGTCAAGATTGCTGTGTTCAGAAAGAGTTATTGCAACCTGTGGACTTATTGTAAAAAAGGTTATCCGGAGGTTGTCAGGAATCATTTTGGCCAGTTCAATGATAGTAGTACCACCCTCGGTTACTACCACCATATCATTCTTTAGTAGCTTAAGTGTTTTTGACGCTATCTCTTGTTTGAGATCTTGAGCATAAACGTTATTAGTGCTGAAGAAAGGAGGTACAAAAGACTTACTAATTGCTCCACCATGTACTTTTAGAATCTCTCCACTATCGACAAGTTCCTTTAAGTCTCGCCTAACTGTATCGTCCGACACTTTCAGAATATCTGCTAAATCGGTCGATAACACTTTATTATGCAGATTTATTTCTCTCATAATAATCTTAAGACGTTCTTTTCTGAGCATAATCTTTAAGTAAATTTTATTACGCTGGTAAATGTACGTAAATGAATAAAAATACTGAAAAACTTGCATTTGAATAATTTTGCGTATATATTTACAAAATAAAACGCAAGAAAACGCAAATTGATTGCTATTTTGGCAGAAGGCTGTATGCGCGTATCAATTCTATCGAAGGGGCGCGGATAGTCCATATTTGGTGATATATGCTTGACCACGGAACGCAAAATATTTTAGAGGGAACTCAAGATCGTACAGTGTTAGCTGAAATGTAAGGGCAGTCGTTGTCGAATAAGATCGGAAACAGCCGGGTCAATGGATTTAGCAGTTGAAGAAATTATTGTTCAGAGTATCATAATTCTGTGAAGTTCATCGATGATTTCCATATCTCCAAAATAAAGTTAACCCACAGTGTTTAGCGAGAAATGCGCTCACTGACAAAGAAATTACATATATCAATAGTTGGCACTTTAAATAACATAGTAGTAAAATCAAATTTAAAACAATGGATTCAATACTAATAACCGAATATTCTTCCACCCACCGGCACCTTGAAAAATTAACTGTTGAAGAAATCACTGCTAAAATTAACAGTGAGGATAAGATTGTAGCTCCGGCTATAGAAGAAGCACTTCCTCAGATAAATGCGGTGATTAAGTGTATCGTGTCAAAGTTGAACTCCGGTGGTCGGGTATTTTACGTAGGAGCGGGGAGTGGGGGAAGGCTATCAGTACTCGACGTAATCGAGCTTCCAACAACTTATGGGGTTCATAAAGACTTGTTCAATGTGATACTCGCTGGGGGGGCCGAGCGTCTTATAGACGCACTCGAAGAAAAAGAAGATGATACAGCTGAGGCGTGGGCAAAGCTTCAAGAGTGTTCGATAAACAATAAGGATATTGTAATTGGTATATCTGCCAGTGGGACGACCCCTTTTGTGTTAGCTGCTTTAAAACAATGCCGGAAGAATCAAATAACAACTGCCTGTATAGTTAGTAACCCTAATTCACCAATTGCAAATAATTCCGATTTTCCAATCGAAGTGATTACAGGTCCTGAGTTTATAACAGGAAGTACACGGATGAAGTGCGGCACAGCGCAAAAAATGCTTTTTGACATGATAAGTACTACTACAATGATTCAGATGGGGCGTGTGGAGGACAATAAGATGGTGAATGTCAAACTGATTAATGAGAAGATAATTGACCGTGGCGTTCGGATGCTTATGGAAAAATCGGGAATTCAAGACTATAATGAAGCACGAGACCTTCTTTTAGCCGCAGGAAGTGTTAAGGGTGCTTTGGATAACTTGTTTACAATTAGATAGCAGCAACTCTTTTAGTCTAATTAGCTCGCAGCAGCTCCATTGTCTTTTTGGTAAGTAACGAGGCATTATCGTATGTTGGTTTGTGTTTGGTGAACTGATATAAAGTAGCCCCGCCGACTTAACAGAAGCTGATGAAATAACTGTTGAGATATTCTATAGTTCAATATATACTTGATTAGGATTCAACCGCAGTTGATGACATCTATGTTATTTAGTATGATGTAAGAGCGGTTGTTTTTAACTTTTTTATTCATAGCATTAGCACCTTAGTCCTTTATACTAAGTCATAAATTAAGAATCACAAAATGGCCATTTTAAATCTTTTAGAAGAAACCAGATTTGAAAAACTACCAGTTGCAATTTTTGCAAATTCGGAAGCCGCCTCCAGAGAGGTTGCCCGTCGCATAGCGGAGGTTATAACCGAAAATGATAATATTGATCGAAATACAGTAATTGGTTTAGCGACAGGCGCAACTCCTGTTCTTTTATACCAGGAGCTTGTTCGATTATATCGGGAGGAAGGGGTGAGCTTTAAGAATGTTATCACCTTTAATCTAGATGAGTATTACCCAATGCAACCTAACTCAAAACAGAGTTATGTTACGTTTATGAAAGAACATCTGTTTAACCATATCGATATTGACTGGAATAATGTTCACATTCCGGATGGTACATTGGAAGAGGAGCAGGTTGCTGAGTATTGTCTTGAGTATGAACGTAAAATAAGCCTTCATGGGGGAATTGATATTCAGATTTTAGGTATAGGCCGCACGGGGCATATTGGATTTAATGAACCAGGTTCAGCCCCAAATTCAGGAACCAGGTTAGTGACTCTAGCCGACTTAACCAGAAGTGATGCATCTGAAGACTTCGGGGGTAAAGAAAATGTACCAACTAAGGCCATTACAATGGGTATTGGGACAGTATTCAAGGCTAAAGAGATTATCCTGATGGCTTGGAGTCATAAAAAGGCTTCAATTATAAAAAAAGCTGTTGAGTGCGAAATATCAACCCATGTACCTGCTACCTTTCTTCAGTTATCTGATAAAGTACAATTTGTGCTTGACAAGGGAGCGGCTTCTGAATTAACCCGGTTTGACACTCCATGGCTGGTAAAGGATTGTGTATGGGATGATGAACTGATAAAGAAAGCGGTGATATGGCTGTCTTACAAGGTTGCGAAACCTATACTAAAGCTCACAGAAGATGACTACAATAATAACGGTATGGCACAACTGGCTACGAACTATGGGCCGGTATATGATATAAATATCAAAGTATTTAATAGGATACAACATACAATCACTGGTTGGCCGGGAGGAAAGCCAAATGTTGATGATAGCCAAAGGCCGGAACGTGCAAAGCCGGCTATTAAGCGGTCTCTGATATTTTCACCACACCCTGATGACGATGTAATATCGATGGGCGGTACCTTTATACGTCTGTCTGACCATGGTCATGATGTACACGTCGCTTATCAAACATCAGGTAACACCGCCGTATGGGATCATGATGCACTGCGGTTTACAGAATTTGCAATTGATTTTTCTAAATCCCGCAGCCTGGATACAAGAAGGCTTGAACAGGAATATCGCGATATGCTGAAGTTCCTGAAATCAAAGAAACCCAATCAGGCCGATACTGAAGTGATTAAGACAGTGAAGGGCCTTATTCGTAAAGGCGAAGCGATTGCAGGTGCACGTTTTGTTGGCTTAGATGATAGCCATATTCATTTCATGGATCTGGAGTTTTATGAATTATCGAAGACCGAGACGAAAAGTAACTACGACAATGATATCCGAAAAACTAAGGAACTGCTACAAGAAATAAAACCGAATCAAATATTTACAGCAGGAGATTTTGCTGATCCTCATGGGACGCACAAGGTCTGTTTCGATATTCTGCTCGAGGCTTTAAAGCAGCTAAAGCTGGAAAAAACGGATTGGATACAGGACTGTTGGGTGTGGCTCTACCGCGGAGCATGGCACGAATTCAAAATCCATGAGATACAAATGGCAGTACCTTTATCACCCTTGGAAGTAGAGAGGAAACGAAACGCAATATTCAAACATCAATCACAAAAAGATTATCCAGTTTTCCCAGGAGACGATTCCCGAGAGTTTTGGGTTAGAGCTGAGGATAGGACCCGAGAGACCGCTAAAGCTTATAATAGACTGGGATTAGCAGAATACGAAGCTATAGAAGCGTTCGTAAGGTACATTTTTTGACACCAGACGGAGCTAGGATGTGCAAGGAATAAAGGCTTGATACTGGTGTCTACGTCAATATATGTATTAGTTACATTAAATAAATTACCATGAAAGTAAACATAACTAAATTTCTTCACGAGAAAGCTTTCTGCTTGATTTTATGTGTAAAGGTTGTACTTGTAACTGTGTCGTGCAAACAATCAGATTCTCCTCCCAGGGAAAGTAAGCCCAATCCGGATGTTCGTTATCCGGTCAACCAAGCAGATCCCAGCATTTTTTATTTTGATGGTCAATATTATCTATATGGAACGAACGATAACAACCCGGATAATGGGTTTCTCGTTTATGTGTCAAATGATATGAGCACATGGGTGCTAAAAAAGCAAGCCATGTATAAAGGTGACTCTTTTGGCGATTGGGGATTTTGGGCACCTCATGTATTCAAGCATGGCGAAAGATTTTATATGGCCTACACAGCTAATGAGAGAATTGCTATAGCAGAAAGCGACAGTCCTTTAGGCCCGTTTAAACAGACAGTGAAAAAAGCTCTGGAATCACCAGTTAAACTGATCGATCCTTACGTGTTTTTTGACGATGACGGTAAGAAGTATCTTTTTCATGTACGCCTTGGTAATGGCAACCGCGTTTTTGTGTCGGAGATGAGTGAGGATTTGTCGGAGACGAAGGAAGAAACGACAGTGGAGTGTATCCGTGCATCTCTCCCATGGGAAAGGGTTCAGGGGGCAGTGGCCGAGGGACCGACCGTCGTCAAGAATAACGGCTTATACTACCTAGTGTATTCTGCTAATCATTATCAAAGTAAAGATTATGCAGTAGGATATGCGGTGAGTAACAATGTATATGGTCCTTGGACCAAGTTTGAGGGCAATCCTATAATCAGCCGAAACAGTACTCTTAAACCAGGAAGTGGCCACGGAGACCTTTTTAAGGATAAAAACAACGAGTTGTGGTATGTCTTTCACACACATAATAGCCTTAACAGTATTAGCCCGCGTCTTACAGCCATAGTAAAAGCGTCCTTCGTGGAGGATAACAGCGGAACTGATAAATTTCAAATTGATAATAGCAGTTTTAGCTACCAGAATTTCAGTTACTAAGGTGAGCTGGAATGGGAAAAGTAAATGGAGATAAAGGTAATACTAAGTCTAGTGCTTTAGTCCATTATCAGGGATACATAGGAAGTTTAAGAAAGACGTATCGTTTTCCTGATTATCATTTTCCAACCACAATCATCAAACCCGGTCGAACGATGGCGTTTATTATTACTCTTCATGCTTGGCAAAATTACAACTGTCCTCTAATTGTATATTGCATGTAAGCGGCTTTAGTTCGTCTCGTATGGCTCCAAACTGAAACTTCTAACATTGTGCTTCGGTCTTATCATATTCAGTTAAGCTGTGTTGCACTCTAGTGTTTGATAGCCTTTCGCAATTGATGGTGGTTATACGAGCCTGGAAGATTAAGAGCAAGCTCGAAGCGGACGTTTTCCAAAACAGGATGCGGGTGCAGTGGTATTTTCGTTGTCTATTTTGACGCATCTTCGTGGGCCAGTAGATTAGGTGCCTCCTTTAACAAATACTGTCGCAGTTTCCTTGGAGAACTTCCATGTTCTTTTTTAAAAGAGCGTATAAAAGCTGCCGGCTCGGAATATCCAAGAAGATACGACATGTTCGTAATTGAAAATTGATGATGTCGGATAAGAAAACCAGTGATTTCGTGTTTTAGTGATTTCATTATCGACTTGAAGTTGTTCCCCTCGGAAGAGAGCCTCCGTTGCAGGGTTCGAGGCGTCAAATTTAACACATCACACACCATATGAATATCAGGTAAAACTGGACTCGCCATTTTCAAACTGATAACCCTGATCTTTCTGCTGAACGACTCATCAGGGCGCATAGCTTCAATGAGGCTTAAATATTGGGGAATGAGCGTATCTAAACCCCATCCTTGATTATTTTGAAGCGTTGCTTTCAAAATTGTGTGTTGAAAGTTAACCGAAAACATTTCACCTTTCTTCCAGTGATTAGGATATTCCCTCTTATAATATGGCGAAGTCACTCCGATGGATGTAGCTTCCCCGCTCAGTAGCTGAATTTCCCTCGATATTACTGTAAGCATGGTTTCGAGAAGCACCCTTGAGACCAGTGAGGTTTTGTCATGGGTGCTTAGAACGATCGATGCAATGTTTCCTGAACGGGAGCTAGTTGTAGTCACTAGCGGTAAGGTGCGATTTAGATAGTCCTGACAATAAAAAAGAGCCTCTTGTACAGTGGTGCTTTTTAATGATACACTGAAAATGGCACCTAGCGTTTTCAAGTTGAGATGATTTCCTACGCGTATTCCAAGCTTGTCATCTTTCAATAAATCGACTATTGTTTCAAGAATATAGACAAAATCATCGCCGTCGACAATTAAGTCAGGTTTGTCCAAATCAGGCAGCGGATGTCCTAAAGCTTTACCTAGCTTTTTAGAAGAGATTCCACGCAGTTCGGCGTAATCAGTAAATGCTTTTAGGTGTAATGCAAGAACATTCACTTTGTCGTCCAATATCAATTTTGTGCTTTTCTTGGAAGCTAATTTCGTGTAGTAAATAAAAGCAAAAAAAATGAAAGCTTATCACCTCGATTTGTTCAATGATGTTGACGGCATTGTACTTCATGATCATGAAATGCCAGTAGTTAAGGGTAACGAATTGTTGATTCGTATTAAGGCGGTATCGTTAAATCGCCGCGATACCTACATTTTAGATCAGACGTACCCCTTGCCTGCTAAACAGGGAATTATCCCTGTAAGTGATGGAGCGGGTGAGATTGTTGCAATTGGGCAAGATGTTAGTCGCTTTGAAGTTGGCGACAAAGTAATTGGTTGTTATTTTCCGAGGTGGCGCGACGGAAAAATGGGGTACGATGTGGTGGATCAATTAGGTTGTACTATGAATGGTATGCTTACCGAATACGCTGTTCTGCATGAAGATTCTGTAGTGAAATTTCCTGCATTCCTATCATGGGAGGAAGCGGCTACGTTGCCTTGTGCAGGCCTAGTTGCCTGGAGTGCCTTGATGGGCCCTAGTGCTATTACACCCGGTTGTACGATACTGACAATCGGAAGCGGTGGCGTTTCCCTGTTTGCCATTCAGTTTGCTAAAATGGTAGGTGCGACAATAATTTCACTTACTTCGAGCGATAGCAAAATGGAAAGGCTAATTTCTTTGGGGGCTACCCATGTTATTAATTATCGCACCGACACCGAGTGGGATGAAACAGTTCTTAAGATAACTAATAATAAGGGGGTTGACAGGGTAATCGAAACGGGCGGCACAGATACATTGGAAAAATCTATCAAAGCAACTGCCCTTGGAGGTGAAGTAGTTGCTGTTAGCCCCGTAGGTACACTAAACGACAACCAGACTAATGAATTAAAGTATTTCCTCCATTCTTTATTTGTACGGTTAGTGACTTTAAAGCCATTATTTGTCGGTAGTCGCCTAAGCCTTGAGAGCATGTGCCGTGCAATTGAAAGTAATCGCGTTCGCCCTGTAATAGATAAGGTTTTTTCATTCGAGGAGGCGAAAGAAGCGTATCGTTATTTCGCAACAGGTAACCAAATGGGCAAAGTAATAATTAAGGGGTCAATTGATCAGTAGAATAAAAAACAAAATTATGGTACTTAAAAGAACGTCAATTGCAGAGTGGGGAGGAGCCTCAACTGCAGGTAAAGGAATTCTTTCAACCGGAAGTAAACTCATAGAGAACGGGCAGTATTCATTTCCCTCGAGATTTGAACAGGCAACGGGTACGAATCCGGAGGAACTGATAGCTGCAGCATTTGCGGGATGTTATTCTATGGCGCTTTCGTTCATCTTAGATATGGATGCTATTAAATCTGAGATTATTCGAACTGAAGCCACCTTGAGTATGGAAGTTGGACCTGGAAACGTGGAAATCACCGGAGTTCACCTTCAAGTAACCGGGGCTGTTCCAGGAATTGATCAAGCTCTGTTTTATACTTATGCAGAGAAAGCTAGAACGAGTTGCGCAGTTTCTAGAATCTTAAGAATACCGATATCACTAGAGGCTGTTTTACGTTAAATGATATATGAACTCCTAGGATATTTAAGAATGGTCAACCTCTTTGGTACTATCAAGGGAGGAAACGCACTGATTTTATACGATTTCGGAGATTTACTTCTTACCAGAAACCAGATAGAGTCATCAGGTAATTTGAATCGTACGGAAATCATTGGATCTCAGTATTGCCTATTGATAGTAACGGAAAATAATTTCCTCTTAAAAATGAGTGTCTATTCTGGTATAAGGGGAGGTATCTAAAAAAGTACGACCTTCTGTCATCCAACTCCATGGAAGGAAATTTAAATCCTTTACCATGATTTTCCATTACTTGGGATCTCTATTCTAATCAAAGTAATTTTGTTGCTTATCTTTCTCTTTTTTCGCTGCAGCCGCTGCAATCACTAGAGCAATGCCACAGAAAGCAAGGCATACGAAAGCTCCAGTTATGTTTTCCCCCTCTTTGAAGAGGGGGAAGCGAATCGCATAATAAATATGTAACATGATAAGCCATAAGAATAGAGTTATGCCTAATAAGATACCAACCAACTTTGTTTTGAAGTTTATTAAAAGAGCAATACTGAATCCGCCCAAGGCGATACCTGAAATATATGTCCACATTAACGCCCAGGGTATATATTTAGGGACCATTCCGCTAACTTTTTGTGCTCCTGCAAGATGGCCGTAGCCAAAAATGCCAAGCATGAAGGCAAAAAAGAATTTCCCAGCAGGAGTGAGTTTATTTAGAGCATCAAAAAAATTATTGCGTTTCGCATCTTGAGATGCAGAGGCCACTATTAAAGCGCCACCGGACAACGCCAGAAGCTTTATTGCATCTATCCATGTGGCTCTCACCTCGGGTTGATCAAGTAATCGCACTGGCAGGTGCCCCACAAGTAGAAAAATAAAAAATACCGCTGCCAGCATCAAGCTACTTTGCCTTACATGCCTGCCGAGACAAATGAGGATACCTGAAACAAGAAGGTAAATCGCAATGACGTATACGAAAATTGTAAATCCTGCCACCGATTCTGGTGATACAGGCATAATTACTGGTCTGAAGCCATTGAAAAAGAAATGAAGTATCGCTATTCCGGATACACCTAGGCCGAAAAAGACCCTTCCACAAATTTTTAGTTTTGTCATGTTTTTAATTTATGCGTTGAATTCTTCAAAGTAAGCGATAGTAGCGCCGGAAACGAGAGTCAAAAACCTAACAAAATCCTACACAAAGCAAACAAATTGAAGATCGCACAGGCGAGTGGAGCAATTGATAACAGTAGTCGCTTTAATGTCCTACAACTGGACGAGACGGAACCATTTTTTCGTAGGTTCGATGAGAGCAATCTGGGTGACCCGTCAAACGGACATTTCTTGTATAGGATCCAAGAAAGGAGCGATTACCCATCAGAAAAAACTATTTTAGGAGTTGAACGCGGACATACTTAAATGAACAGAAATTTATCAGGTTGTTAGATGGACGACAGAATAATAATTCAGGAAAGTATAGGCAAGATTTTCAAGCAACATGGTTGGCCTAGCGTAAGCGGTATGACACAACGCAATTTCGAGCATCTTAGTAGTGAACTTTATAAGAAATCAGGCATATTAATTAGTGGTGTGACAATCAAGCGGCTTGCAAATGGGAACTTCAGTCGGATGCCTCAAGTTGCCACACTCAATGCAATTGCCAATTATTTTGATTTTGAGAATTGGGAAGAATATAGGGCTTCATTGGACAAAGACGAATTACGGTTAATTTCAGGAGCCCCATAAAAGTCTTCGAAAAAAAGCGCTAAACTGTTAAGGGGGGCTTTTCTTGGTTTAGTAATAGCCGTATTGGTCTTTGGAATACTCTATTTCTCGTCGCTCAGGCCTAAGATTAAGAACATTCAAAAGGCGTCACTTTCCGCACATAAAACTACAGCTAACCAGTTGCCCAACACCGTTATATTTAATTACAATATTGATGAGGTTGAAGCAGATAGTTTTTTCATTCAGCAATCGTGGGATAAAAATCGGCGGGTACGTATCTACAAAAACAACTATACACTGACCGATATTTATTATGAACCAGGTTACCACACAGCCAAACTAATAGCAAACGACTCTATCATCAAAACAGTTCCCGTAAATATACCAACCAATGGATGGTTCTTTTATGCCAACGAATATAAAACAAGATATCACACTGAATATATTAAGGTACTTAGCCCTAATAGGAACGGATATTTGAGTATCACGACAGATGATCTGAAAAGAAGTGGCGTGCATACTGATCGAGAGAAAATGTATCTCTATTCTTTGTTTTCTAAAAGATTGAATATTAGTGGTGACAATTTCAAATTAAGAACGCGTGTTCGAATGAAGGAAATTATTAACAACTTTTGTTCTTATATTACATTGGAATTATATTCCCAGAAACATTTTATTCTTGTAAAAAGTACGTCTCAAGGGTGTGCAAGCGAGGCGATGTTATCTTTTGCTGAGAAGAAAATCAGTGGAAGAAATACAGACCTAACTTCAACAACCTATAACGTTAGGGAGTGGACAGAAATTGAGGTAGACGTAAAAAACAAGCATTTTACGCTTTATATTAATGGTAAAAAAAGCTTTAAAGGGGACTATCGAGCTGACATGAAATCCATTACAGGATTATCGTTCATATCAAATGGGTTATGCGAAGTTGAATATATTGAACTGAAAGGCCAGGATGGAAAAGTAGCTTATAAAAGCAACTTCAAGGATAGCGTAGAGCAGCACCGGAATAACGAACCAACAAGCAGATAAAAGCCCCAGTTGCATCTATTGAAGGTAACGCTGACAAAGTTTAAAATAGGTAACCGGGTCGCTGGTGCAGGATTCGAAATGGATCGCAAAAAAATGGGGGCAGATATGGGAAGAAATAGTCACTGAACTGAAAATAAACCGTAATTAACAAAGTATACTACTATATGAAAGGGGCTCTGTATCGCTACTTTTTTTATCTATTATTCTTTATCAATACCACAAAGTTAGGCTGTAATGGAGACACTGGAAAGCAGTACTAAAATTGGGTATTCGGTTTCCGAAGCCTCCGAATGGAACACTGAAGAGAAAGGTTAATATTTTGCGGACTGTGTCATAAATTGTAAAGCTATTTGATGACTCGCCTTTTGTGATTAACAGCCCTTCAAACTGGCGAAAAAATCTATAACCATATGAAGTTTACTATTTATACAATTTTTCTTAGTTCACTATTATTTTTCCATCCTGTAGTTGTATAAAACAAACGTTTAGATATTTCAATAGAAAACCCAGCCACTAAAATTCATAGGCAGGCTTGGTTACACATTTAAATAACTCTTCAAATAATTTGCCGTTTCAGAGTTTTTATAGCCTAATAAACTGTCCACGGTCCCCTGAAAAATAAGCTGACCACCGCATTTGCCAGCGCCCGGTCCGATATCAATGATCCAATCAGCTTGTGAAATTATGTCGAGGTTGTGTTCAATAACAATTACTGTGTTGCCCATTTCTACAAGCCTTTCTAAAATGTCCAGCAGCATTTGTGTGTCAGAAGGGTGGAGCCCAATGCTTGGTTCATCAAGGACAATAATATGATTTCTGACCTCTAGCTCAGCACTTAACTTCAAACGCTGGCGCTCTCCCCCGGAGAATGTATTCAGGCGTTGCCCTAGTTTGAGGTACCCAAGGCCTAATTCTGTGAGCAACCTAAAATTGTCTACAAACTCCAGTTCCCTAAAGAATGTTAATGCCTCCTCAATGGTCAACTCCATTATTTCGGTTATATTCTTTCGTTGAAATTTATATTTCAAGACTTCCGGAGTAAAGCCGCTTCCATTACACACTTCGCATGGCAACTCAACATCATCCATGAAAGCAAGGTCGATCTTTTCGAAACCCAACCCTTTACAGTTGGAACATGCTCCCAGGCTATTGTTGCTGAATAGCTGAGTGCTTACTTTATTTGCCTGCGCAAATACCTTCCGGATCTTATCAAAAATCCCCAGGTATGTAAGTAATGTTCCTCTGGAACTCCCGATAATCGGCGACTGGTCGATGATCCTTACTTCAGGAAATTGACTTGGTAAAACCTTTCTAATCAACGTACTCTTCCCGGAACCAGCTACCCCTGTAACTACCGATAATACATTCAATGGAATGTCCACGGAAAGCTCTTTCAAATTGTACATGGTTGCGTCCTTAATCTTGATCGTCTCCACTGCTTTCCGCGGGGAGATCTTGTGACTTCTTTTTTGTGAAAAATACGCCCCTGTTCTGCTGCCTGAAGTTTTGAGGTCATTGAATGATCCCTGGTAGACAATTTGCCCCCCATCTACTCCCGCACCCGGACCTATATCTACAATGTGATCGGCTATCTTTATAATATCTGGATCATGTTCTACAATGAGCACCGTATTTCCTTTATTCCGAATTTTATTAATAATGCTTGAAATATTGTCAAGATCCTTGGGATGCAGACCAATGCTCGGCTCATCGAAAATGTACAGCAGGTTTTCTAAGCTGTTACCAAGATGTCTCACCATTTTAATTCTTTGAGATTCGCCGCCAGACAAGCTACTGGTCGACCGGTCTAATGTTAAATATTGTAACCCAATGTCTACTACATTATTGAGTTTCATTTTTAATTCTTCCAATAGCGAATTAAAAGGCTTGGAAGAAATTGTTTTTATAAATTTTAATAATTCATCAATCGGAAGCATGGCGCAATCTGCGATATCTTTTCCGTGGATCTTACAAGATAGTACGTTTTCATTAAGTCTCTTACCTAAACAATCTGGGCAGGTAGTGGATACAACAATCTTTTGCAGTTCTTTCTTTCTTATATTATGTTCTTTAGAATCTCTTTTTAAGAAATCATTTTCAATTCTCGGAAGCAGCCCAATGTATCGCATCGTTTTCCCCCATGAGCTATTAGGGTGGGTGGGCATGTGTTCATCTGCATTCAGTAAAAGGTCCCACTCCGTCTTACTAAAGTCCCTTAGCTTTTTATCAGCATCAAAATATCCTGAATTGACATATCGCAGCCATCTATAACCTCCGGGTTGAAATGTAGGGAATAAAATTGCACCCTCGTTCAATGACTTATTTTCGTCTAAAAGTTCCTTGGTGTTAATCTTGCTTACAAATCCTAGGCCTTCACATGCCGGACACATTCCTTGAGGATGATTAAACGAAAATACTCCCGAATAACCAACGAAGGGTTGGCCGATTCTAGAAAACAGTAAACGTAATGATGTATAGATGTCAGTCGCAGTTCCAACGGTAGACCTCGCGTTGCCGCCCAGCCGCTTTTGACTAATAATTACCGGCACATTTAGATGTTCAATCTTATCGACGTCGGGCACACCATAATGGTTTAAACGATTCCGTGTAAAACTATTTTGGGTCTCATTAATTTGTCGTTGAGCTTCGGCTCCTATAGTTTTGAAGACAAGCGATGATTTTCCTGATCCGGATACTCCTGTGAAAACCGTGATCTCGTCTTTGGGTATTTCTAAGGAAATGTTTTTAAGATTGTTTTGTCTAGCTCCAACTATGTTTATGTGTTTATTATTTGGCTTCACTGGTTTTGAATTTTCGTTAGATTAAACCAAGGGTGACATCTGTATGTCAGGAGTATTTTAGTGTCTTGCAATAAATTTTATGGTGTCTATATTTGAACAAGACGTCTGATTTAAGGATTATGATACATTAAGGAAGGTCTATGATGAAAAAACGGTTTTTGATGTGGCCTTTTACATCATCAAATCTCCCAGCTGAAATCTATTTCCTAAATTTTGGATGAGGCGATATATTAGGCTAGGGTAGTTCTTCCATGATGATAAAACTATTGATGTCTATTCTTTTTTCTGAAGCGTTTCGCTTTATTTTTAATCCAGGCGTCGGCCCCACCAACAAATGTTCAAGTTTGATTTAGTAGGAAATATTACGAGCTCCCCAGTCTATTGGAGCCTGTTTTAAGCTCAAGATTCCACCTCCAAGTAGAGAAAGGTATTGACTCGCCATATTGGGCTCAACGTACTACTACTATATACTACTACATACTCCCACAGTTCTAAAAATTCAGTTGTAGATTATTTGGCTTTTTTTTGAAGCAGTTCCATAATCTCTTGATACGCATAATAATAAATACCACCAACTTTTTTACCATAAAGTACACCATTATTTCGATGGGTGGTCAGCGTATTTTTTGTTATGTTCAGCATGGTCATTACCTCGAACGATTTGAGCCATTTTTTTCTTGGTGCTTGAGTGTAATTTTTTAAAAGGTTTTCCATATCCGCTAATAATCGAATTCTGAATTCATTGAGATCCTCAACAGTTACAATTTCAGTAGGCATGTCCTTAAGTTTAGAGTACAAAAGTGGTGAGGGGAAATTATTCTCATGGTACATTTTCAAAAATGTACCATGAGAAATTTCGTTTTTTTGACCTTGCACCATTAATCTTGAAGCTATGATAACTGAAAGAATTTGTATCTACCCAAAAGACGTCATGCTCATCACAGGAAGAAGCGAGCGCTCAGGTTGCAGATTGTTGCAAACCATTAAAAAGAAGTATAATAAAACCAAAAACCAGTTTGTATCTATCTCCGAATTTTCGGAATATACCGGCCTTCAAATTGATGAGATTAAGCAATTTTTAAACTAGAATTAACAACTGATTGTAAGTGTAATTTGGTTCATTTTGCGCTTGTTTCTTCTCGAAAAGTGGTATATTTGTATCGTCACTCAGGTGCAGTACCTACTAGAGTACCCAAGATAAATTGTTCTTGGTAAAGATTTGAAAGTCAAGTGATTACTATAAGTCGTTCGAGCCCAGGTGGAGCTTGTGCTTTGTCGATGATTTGTGCTGCAAGACAGGAAACCAGTGAAGTTATGGCTAAAGCAGTAGAAAACACTGTGGCTTTACTTATACCGATTCAGTTCATGGATGAGTTAATGAAAGAACACAAAACCTGGTACTATTTTGTGTTGGAAACTTATCGTAACCGATACGAAGAACTGCTGACTTTGGTCGATAACATCGCCTTTAAAAGTATGGATCAGCGCCTGGAGTTTTATCTCAAACAGCAGCATGAAAAGTTGCACACCCGCGAGTTGAACATTACCCACCAGGAAATTGCTAACGATCTAAGCACATCTCGCGAAGTCATCTCCCGGTTACTGAAGAAAATGGAACAGCGCGGCAAGTTATCTGAGGTCTTTCACAAGCTTTGAACCTTGGTTTATAACTAATGTTGATTTCTGATACCTGGAACAATGAAATTTGACCTTGAAGCTTTTCCATAATTAGATGATTTAAAGTGAATGAATTAATTATGGCGCTCCAGAAGGGCTGATTCAGGACTAAGGGCAAAGTGGAGATTAGAAAAATGTGGAGGCTCCAGGGACTGGATATCCATTTTTTTTAATACTACTTTGGCAAAGCGGACCCATGTCCTGAATCGGCCCTAACTTTGTGCTATTGATTAAGAATGATGATTAATTACTAAATCGTTCAGCTTCAATCCGCCGCTTTTGTACTTTTGTCAACTATGGGAATGCCGCTTAGATTAACTTTCAAAGACCAAGACTTTGGTTTCAGATAGAAAATGAACGACTTATTACAAAAGGCACGATAGAAATACCCGTTATATTAGAGGGCCAGTCAGTCTTAATATTAAGAAGGGATGATAATTGGGTGTTAGAAGAGAACAACCTTGGGCTACCATTGGATTTGATTCAAGCAATAGGGAGAATGATTGAAACCAGATTTAGGCTATAAAAAAAAGGAGCTCTAGGCTCCTCAATCTTATTTTTCTTTATTCTTTATTTCTGTTACTTCTTTTCTCATATCTGAGGCCAGCGTCTTAATATCTTGCAATCCTTTTCTAACTCTTGTACCTGCGGCACTGTTACCGTTGTTATAAAATTTGTCTGCGTCGCCTTCAATAGATGCAAGAAGGTCTTTTAATTTGTTGTAATTGTTCATGATTTAAAGTTTGATCGCCAATATCAGAAAGTAAACTGAATAATCCAATACTATGTCTTAGTGATATAGTGCGGAGTCTTTTCAGTAACCAGCCCCGCATTTTTCACTTGGATTGTCTATTCGATGGTGAAAATGCGGGGCTACCCGCGACTTTTTGAGAGGTAGGGGGATTTCTCCCCCTTGGTTTTAATTGAATAGCATTTGGTTCTTTTCAAATTGCCCACATAGTTTAAAAGCCGTTTGTGATTTGTGCAACCCGCTCCCAAACTGAATGGATTTCAATTTACTTTCATCATCTTTATATGTTTTCACATTTTGAAAGTAACCAGAGACGGCATTGTATGCACCAAACAAAGTGCCTTTTGTTGTGTGGCTTTGTTGTGTTTCACTGGAAAAGGCAAACTCACAAACGTTATTACAAACATTTTTAAAATAGCTTGAGTGTTCATCTTCTTTGCCTTTCAGAACGTTTTCCAGAACTTCCTTCGATGGTGCCATTGCTTGTTGGACCAACTGCAAAACTTGCTTGTCAGTAATTCGGATTCTTGACCATCTATTGAAAATATCGCCTAACTCAGTTGCCAGCTTATTTGTTATGCCCATAAGTTCGTGCGCCTGTTTTAACTTATCCTGTGCGCTTTCGGTGTGCCGGATTTTTATAGAGTTACTCATGTTGTTTAGCGCACAGTTTAGGGTGTTATTGCAAACAATCCTCACAGGTGTAAAAGCCGTTATAATACTGCCTGAACCATCGTGCGAAGTGGTGAGAAATAAATATTTCTCAATTAGATCGTCAAAACCAACTCGGATGTTATCGGGTAACTTGGCAGTTATAAAAATCCGTTCCCCTTTACCCAATGCACCTGCAGTCTCGTATAATATCCCATGGCCTCCTCCTACAATTGAGTCGAAAAACGAAAATGCATCTATATTCTGCACCACATGATATTCGCGCCCTACCACACCTAAAACATCTTCGGTATCTGTGCGCATGGTGGCAAAATAGTTCGGAACTTCAATTTCGGGAATGATTATATCGGTATCCTCGTTGCCGTGAAAGTTTTCATTATCATAAGTAAATAGTGGTCGCTTCTCGACCAAGTAATCTAAGCCAGCATATTTGATAGCTTCCGCACTGGTTGGGTAATCACTCACAATTTGCCCTAATCCATGCCATGCCTTTTCTTTCACTGAGAAAAAGCTGTGCTTACGGGTCTGCTCGTTATATTTTATGTTATGTGCCATGCCGTTATTTTTTGTGGTTTCTGATTCTTGTCAATAAAAATTCTGTCTTTAAAACCTTCACGTTTTCGGTGTCGGTTGCTTTGAACTCTGATAAGGTTTCTATTTCGTTGACCGTATCAGAAATATTTTTGAAGGAGGATTGAACCTCAACCCTTACCATCAGGTATAGTATTTCATTCATAGGAATTGTAGTTATTTAAAAAATCATTCAGCTCCATGCTGAACCGATTCGGATCATCTTTAGAAAGTTGCTCGGTGTAACCCTGCCAAAACAGTTGGTCAGTTACTTCCATAAATAGGTCAATCATTTGTAGCTGCTATTAAATCGGTTATAAAAAAATGCCCCGGCTAAAAGCCGGAGCATGTCGGTTTAAGGACGTGGAAATACGATGTTTGATTCGATTTCTCCAAGTTTAGAAAGGCATGCATTATGAATAAACTCTGCCACTAATTTTATTAACCCCGATGTTGTAGTTATGAATTGTCTGTTCTTATCATCAACAATCATCAATTTACAGCCCTGAAAGTGATTACTTTCGAGTTCGTCGCCTTCTTCAATTAAGGCGATTTCAAAGGCTTCTAACTGATTAATGCGGGTTAACAGGTTTTCACGCTGAATGCATCTGCGATGCAAGTCATTTACAACTTTTAAAGTTGATTCAAGATTTAGAGCGGGTTTGATAAAGGGTTCATTAACTTTCACTTCATCTTTAGAAGGCTCCTGAACTTTTTCAGGTAAAACTAATTTTTCTGGATTTTTTCCATCTTCCAATTTTAATGGCTCTTTATCTTTTTGTCCATTTGCCCCCGCAGTTGGTTTTGGACTTGCAGTTTGAGTTTGTACTGCTTCTTCTCTTCTTTCTTCTGTGCTGTGCACTGCTCCGTTGCTTTTTTCTGATACTTTCATTTTGATAGAAATTAATGGTTAAAAAATCTGTTATCACCAATTCGGCATGCGCCTCATTTGGCTTTTGATAGAGGCAAAAAAATTGCGCGGGGGGCGGGCGAGGCGAGGCTTTGAGGCAAATAAAATACTACCCGAAACGAAGTGAAGGTGAGGAGATTTTTTTGTCCAAACCCGAAGGGCTTGGCCTTGCCTGCCGAAGAGCTTTAAATTTGCCTCAGCAAAAGCCAAAATGAATTCTCATCAATGGTCGCTTCTAAGTATGGAGTAGTTTAAGGGCTGAATGCAGGAACGGAATGAAGCTTTTTCTAAAGTGTCTGAAGCGAAATTGAGAACTACCTTTCAGGCGCATGCCTGAATATTGTACCCGAAGGGCCGATAGCTCTTCGAAGTATGAGAAGTGCTGTCGGGTGAGCCAATTTAGCTGAAGCAATGACTAACCCTGATCGCAGCGGCAGCCCGCAAGCATGAGGACTATAGCGGAGAGCTGGATAAGTTCAAAATATTTATGCTTCATTCGGTATTTGGCTATCAAATCCATCTTCGATATATAAAACAGCGGCTTCGTTAAGTATGGTCGTGATGTAGAGATTTTTGCTTTTGACCGCTTTGTGCATATCGTCCTTCTTCAGATTGAGGATTATCACTTTTCCATTTCGGTAAATACTACTTACAAAGTCTTGCATTTCATTTTCAGTACTTCCTGGTGAATCAGTCACTGTGAGAAGTTCATAGTCACAGGATTCTATAACTCTTGCTTCCGAAAAGCAACTGAGTGCTGCATCAATTCTCAGATTACTTGCAAAGCAAAGTATCTGAAGAGGTTTAAACTTCTCGACAATACCTTTTATCAACTCGTCTAATCTCTTCTCCTGGAGAGGATTCATCAATTCAAACATCTTTTTCATTAGGTTCGTGCTTTCAACCAGATAAACAAAGATAGGAAATTCTCCTAAATAGGAGTATGCTAATTAGGAGTATGTTTAAAATGTGTTTTTAGGTTACTTTATTGCATGGAGAAGAAGGAGATACATCCTGAGAATACAGAAGTCGAGCCAAAAGAAGAGCTAAAAAAAATTGGGGAGAGACTAAGAAAGATTAGAAAAGAAAAGGGCTATTCAAGTCCAGATAAGTTTGCCTATGAGCATGGCATCAATCGCTCTCAGTATGGAAAATATGAGGCAGGGTCTGAGGATCTACGGATTAGCTCGCTTATAAAGGTACTTAACAAACTAGGAGTGACGTTAAGTGAATTTTTTTCCGATAAATATTAACTAAAGATTAAAACATTAAAGCTTTTTTGCTGTTACTGCAACAACTAATCTAAATTCATGAGGCGTGTTCTGTGTATTGATGATGATCAAGATATCCTCGATACGTTAAATATTATCCTAGCGACCGAGGGGTACTCAGTACGCGTTTCAACTTCTCCAGGAACCATTTTCCAGCTAGTTCAAGAATTTAGTCCCGACTTAATTTTAATGGATATCAATATGCCCAATTTTAATGGTTTGGAGATATGCAAAGCTTTAAAGGCCTACATCAGCACGGAGAACACTCCTGTCATAATGGTATCTTCCGATGAAAGCATTGAAAAAGCGATAAGTGATTTTGGGGCACAAGATATTATCCGAAAGCCTTTTAGTATAGATCAAATCGTTGAAATAGTAAAACTATACCTGGACCCAAAGGTGGTTTCTCTCTTTCCTGATAATACTGACTTAAAAGAAGTCAATTAGTTGTTTTAGGGCAACCAAACAACGACATTAATGCTGCTTCATTAAGCGCATGCTCATCTAATATCCTTTTAGAAATCACAGATAAACACCTAGGTAATACTACGACATTGTCCACGGAGTTAGTCAGGTTCTGAATCAAGAAATTTTGGACTTTATTACAAAATTGTTCTTTTAGGTAAGTATCGGGGAGGCTAATGACTTTCATACTGAATATTTCTCTTTTATAATCCAATACTATGCCATTCACTTAGCTATTGATGTTATCTAATTATTACTATTCTAGTCTCCATCCATCATCATACTTGGAGAAGTTTGCTTTACGTGTCTGTTTACCTTCAAGCTTTTCTTCAGAAAGCACATTAAAGGGTGTGATATTCTTATAAGATGTTGTATACTCAACTACTGCCTGGTTGTCATTTACCATTTGAATACCAGTAACCTCTTCTAAATCTTCATCTGCCAGCTTAACCACACGCACATTATCGTCTTTATATTTCTCAGGAGTTTCCAAAAGGTAGGGTTGCGCTTTTTCTGTAAACGTAATAAGCGGTTGCCCCGCCTCGGACAAGGTTTGTGTCCGTTTTACTTGAAGCACTCCAGAGCTTTCCAAACCTGCCGCAAGCATGCGTCTTGCGAAATTTGGGTCGGCGGTAAAGATTCGATATGAGCTTGCCTTGGGATACATTCCACTTTCCTTTATGATTTGAAAAGCCTTTTCTCTGTCAAGTTTATCAGAGGAACAAGAGGCAATCAGGAGAATCAGGGCAGAGTATATTAGCTTTTTCATAGAAGTAGGTTTAAAAATAAAATTAAAAATTTTTTTAATCAGAAAAAAAGCAGCTCTATTGAGCTGCTTCTAAAACTAAACGGATAGCTTCCGTTTCCTAGTTTGTTTTTGCTTGGCAGGCTGTTCATCCAAGTCTTTCTTTTGCATAGGCTTTTTTAAGGTATCCTGTGAAGTTGATAGGCTTTTGCCCGAATTTTGGTTCTGAAGACTTTGTCTTTTGAGCAGATGCATTTTCGAATCATATACGTTGATGTTTTTGAACTGTGGAATGGCTTCTATATAAAATTTGCCTTCCTTACTCTCCGGATTCATCGACACCTGTTGAACATTGCCTTTGTTTAAAGAGCTAATAAGCTGCTTTTTTTGCTCGGGATCTTGCAGCTCTTTAATAGGATAATTTGAAAGTGTTTTCCCGAGATCGAAGCCGTACTTTTCACTAAACTGCTTAAGTAAGTGATTCCCCTTTTTATCAGTATTTTCAAAATCCAGTTTTACCCAGGCACTATACTTTTCACCCTCTTTGCTTACAAGGTCTTTGTATACCGAACGACCTTCTAATAGATTGAATGCTTCTTTTGCAGTGATGCCACTTCCTTTATTCACATAAAAAGAGTGCGCTTTGTCGTTTTCATGCTTGCCATTCTTTAGACCGGCGTCATAACGGTTGAAGAAATACATATCTGAAGTATTCGACTTTTTAAAATGGAGAGTGTAATCCATCTTGTTGTTAAAATGAGGGATCTCAATCTTCAGCTGAAACTCAGCTTTTTGAGCTTCAATGTTCTTTTTCAAGTCGTCATTAAGTTTGTCTCCAAATCCAAAGTACTTTAAGTTGGTCTGAAGGAATTCTAAATTTTGTGAGTTCATATGAGTTGATTTTAATGTTCTTAGAAAGGTCTTGATTCGCTTGGTACAATAGCGGTCAAAATGAGATGTGTTGTCATGCTCAAATTGTCTAGCATCACTTGCTTTAGAAAAGCAGTGGAGATCTGATATCGAGTTTATCATATCTGTACTATGATGAACGAGCCAGGTTTTTCCATCAATTAGTTGTTTATTCAAGAAGTCGAAGACTTCAGAATAGGCGTTTTGGGTAACCTCCATAATCTGCTATTTTGAGGCCTTAGCTCGTTCTATATCTCGCTGTGTAATTTTCAGGTATTGATGCCGTGCTCCGTCCCGTTCATAAACTTCGACAAATAACGCTTTGTCCTTCGCCAGAGGGAATTTTGATAGAGCAAACACGTATAAGGCCGAACTTTTGCCTTCGATAGTATGATTATCAGTACCATGAGTATAGAGCGGGTAGATCTCCTGCTCCTGCGTTACTGTTCGCTTTGCGGTCTTAAGATCACGAACATAAAAGCGAATAAAGTCTACATCGAAATTGATATTGGATCGATTCCTAATCTTTAGTTTATAGAAAAGATTGTCGCCGGAGATGGTAATGTCGCCAATTTGTGATTTTACCGAATGGTGCTTATCAGATGCCACAGAACTGATTTTATTAGTGCCGACCAAACTTTCCGCCAAGTCATAGGCTGACGGCTTTCGTCGGCTTGGAGCAGCGATAGTGTTCAAAGAGATGGTCTTGAATCTCCCGGCTCTCCCATAAGAAAATGCAACCGGGAACTTGTAAGATTGGCCATCAGAAGTTTTGATTGAAAAGTTTGTTTCTTGGAAACCTACCCCAGCAGCCTTTAACGCCAAAATATTATCCTGCTTTGTGATTGCAATTAAGTTGCCGTTTGAAGTAACAGGGCCATTGATTGCGGCTGGAAATTGAACGGCTGTTATTTTGTTGTGACTAACATAGATCGTGTCTTGTCCAAAAGCCGTTTGCTGAATAAACGCAGCGATTATCACTGCTATTAGAATTAATGCTTTCATGATTGATGATTTAATTTCTCTGATTATTGTCTCTTAAAAGCAACTGATAGCCTGCTTTCACTTTGACCCGCACTTGCTTTACTTTTCTGCTGAAGAGTCCTTTGGCAGCCTGAATACCTGCCCCGGCTACCTGTGCTGAAACTGAAGGGTCCATTGTCATGATTTGCAGGCTTTGAATAGCATCATCAACACCTTTCTTGGAGGCATCCCTAACGATTGCTCCGGGTATGTAGAGGCCCTCTAAACCATCTAAGTCGAACGCCGACAGAGAAACCGGAAGAATAGAGTTTTTATATCGAAGCGTTTTTGTCTCGATTTTCAATCGCTCACCATCTACGGAGGCTATTCCATAAATAAATTCGTTCTTTGGAATGAGGGTGCTGTTAACGAAGATGCTATCCAACAATCTAATTTTGACGACCGAGCCGGTTACGATGTCTTGATCCTGATGGATAGTTGCCTGAATTGAGTTACTTACCGGATTAGAATACCTGCTATTAATTGATTTTGCAATCCGGTACAAACCCTGGTTGTTTATGTTACCTGAAGCAACTTGAACCGAATACACCTGTGCAGCACCAGTAACGCTCTGCTTCTGTCTTTCCCGGGCTCTTCCCGGATGTTGAATGTCCAATATTTTCTCGAGCACAGAATTAAGTTGTGCCATTTCCTGGTCTGTTCCATTGCCGCTCTGCAGGCTTTCCATTAGATTTTCTAACCGACTAACATCTGAGCTCATATTGGAGGTTCGGGATGAGTACCTTGGCGTTGTTGAATGATAGCTTACATCAGGAGATGCAGACTGCCTGTTGAGCTCTGTGTGAATTAATGCGAGTCTCTCATTAATCTTTTGCTCATTGGGATCTACTGCATTATTACCGTTTGCAGCGAAAGCTAACGGATCATAAGCATCATCATCAAGGCTCGTTTCAGGCTCTTTTGCTGACGTTTCATAAACACTGAACTTGTCCTGCTTGTCATTGGGGTTAAACTTTGCTTCTGGTAAGGCAGTATTAAATCCCTTTTGCTGTGCTGACAATACTTTTCCCGATGCATTTGCTTTGCCACCATCTAAGGCCCAAAATGCCATGGTAATGAATGGAATCACTAATAAGGGTAAAACCATCAAGAATTTTCTTTTTTGAAGCGTTTCCGCTGATTTTTGATTTTCCATAGTTTTTTAAATTTTAATGTAGATTATTTAATTGCGTTGAAAATGAGATAGAGGCTTGCCACTCCAAAGGCGACGCTGATTGCAACTAAAAGAGCTTCCTTCTGCGTCCTCGAGAAATGAGCTGTTCTAGCATTTAAAAAGGTTGCTAGTTGATGCTGGCTTTTTATTATCCGGTTAGCTATTCTCTGTGCCAATTCTTCCTGATGTGGCATCAGCTTGTTCCTGTTGTTCTTCCTGAAGATCATGGCTACCGGTTTTGAAGTATAGTATCTTGATTGCTTACTGTTTTCCAACGTTCGATTAGAAAGCCATGGGGATTGTTGTCTGACCTGCTTACACTTCTTAAGAAGCCTTCAGTTACCAGATTTCTGGTAACGGTAGAAGTGGCTCTAACTAGCTTCTGCAACGAATAGCACTTAAAAAAATAGGGATATTGGTTCAGGTCTAATTGAATACTGTCGACGCTTATTTCCTGGCTGACGTTGGCGGATATCAGGTTTGAATAGTAACCGCTTTCCTTGAGATTGTCGTATTGAGATTTTGCTGAGCGGTCAGCCAGATACAGAGCCCTGCTTACATTTGTTTGAATTACCTTATCGTCGGGGTCTAACGAAAAGAAGTATTCGTGAAATGTTTTTACATGGTCTTTCGCCTCAACCTGTATGTTATCCTTTCGATTAGCCGAGAATGCTTCGAGAACCTTTCCGTTTGCAAGGATGTAAATGCGGCTTTGAGCTGTCTCTATCGCTTGGTAACTTTTTATTAAAGCAAATGCTGAAATAACTATACACGATAGAATCAATACGATACTAAAGGCCTTGATGTGCTTGAAGGCGGTATCTATGTTTTTGAGTTGCTGGAACATGATAGATGTACTTAGATTAATTACCATTTAGTTTGTCATGATTGAATTTAGAGGCGCCATTCTTCCCGTTGAAGTAGCCGGAAGAGTTCGCAAAATCAGTCATGCTCTGCGTCATCCTTCCTCTTTGATCACCTAAGGCATCAGCCATCATTCCCGAATTGGGTGATGAGGAGAGGGCGGTGTTGGAAGAGTTACTTACGATGGTATTTACTTTTTGAAGAAGTGCATTTCCGCCGCCTGCGTGAACGATATAGTTCGCTACTCCGGGTACTGTAAAGTATCCAATTATGCCAATCACCATGAATATCAAATACGCTGTATCAGTGGAGCTGAAAAAAGTATCCCCAGTGCCTTGAACTTGTGAGATGTCCAACTTTAGCATGTTTTCCTGGATCTTTCCTAAGATTGACCCGAAAATATTGGAGACAGGTAGCCATAGGAATACATTCACATACCGGGCTATCCAAACGGAGAGTGTATGTTGAAATCCATCAAATACTGCAAACCCAAACACAAGCGGACCGAGGATCGCGAGTACAATGAGATAGAAAGTCCGAATGGTGTTGATACATAGCGCTGCTGCCTCATAGAGTACCTGTAAAACTTCGCTCA
Organism: Paradesertivirga mongoliensis; assembly: GCF_024436395.1. Classification (GTDB taxonomy): domain Bacteria; phylum Bacteroidota; class Bacteroidia; order Sphingobacteriales; family Sphingobacteriaceae; genus Paradesertivirga; species Paradesertivirga mongoliensis. The sequence goes on from NZ_JAFMZO010000006.1 coordinate 57,270, forward strand.
TCCATTGCTTTATGGAGTTCCTGAAGTTATAAGCCTGCTTATCCATCCAAAATTTGATGTCATTTCCCAAGCTTTCAAATGTTCCTTCATCGGTGCCCGCTTCTTTGGTTGGGTGGGTATATTCATACCACTTGTCCCTATCGCCCTGGCCGTTTTCACCAACATACATTTGCCATGTATCTGATTCCTTTATTGCCTCAGCTTTCTTTTTGAGTAATGCAGCGATTGCTTTATTGGAATCTTTGACCATTCCACCGGTTGCATTTACAATGGGTTGTAATACTCCGTTCATCAAAGACAGTACAGAAGGAAAAAGGAGTACTGCCATTCCTAATGCAAATGGCCTAAGCAGGGGATAAAAATCAATAGGTTCCGCGGCGGCAATGTGCCTCCACACTCTCCAACCTATGTACCACAATGCTCCGAAGCCTGCTATCCCTCTTGCTACACTGATAAGTTTACTGCATAAGGGAATCATGTCTTCGTAGACTTGGTCTAAAACCGATTGAAGTCCATGAACATCGCCTGCTAGTCCTCGCGCCAACAACATTTGAGGCAAGGATATTCCTGTAATCATCAAAATGATGATTAAAACTCTACTACTTTTCATGATTTCTGTATTAGTGGTTTACCTGATGGAGCTTTTCTGAAGTTTCTATACTTCGCTTTTCACGGCTTCTTTGAATGGCAAGAATGTTGGTTTTTTTGTTAAAGTCCCTAAGAAATACGAGCTTGTCTTCCGTATCAGCGAAGATCCTGTCTATAGCTTCCAATCGCTCGTTATCACTCATGCTCAACTTGTTGGAAGTAAGCACTGTTGCGAGGTCATCAAGGTTTTGAAGACTTTGATTAAACAAATTGCCATATACCTTTCCTAAGTATTCAATCTCAGATGCCGAGAATGTTCCACCGTGCTTAAACCTGCTAAAGGCTGATTTGTATTCCATTACGATGTTTTTCTGACAGGTAACTATATCTGCAACCTTTTTATAGTTTTTAATCTCGGGGTTAACAGACAAAAGACTGTTAATAAAGGCATCGTGTAAATTGAAGTTTCCCTCAGAGATATCTTTGATGGTATTATACCCTTTGCTGACTATCTCATAACCCTTCTTCATGTCTGAGAGTATATTTTTCAGCTGCTTTAGCTTTTCATAATTGAGCAGTAGTTGCTGAACTTCCACGGATTGGGCTTTCGTGGCAGAGCTAATCGCAATAGCTAACATCAGTATCCATATCTTTTTCATAGTCGTTAGTTTTTGAGTTCATAAGTCTTTTGGGAAGCTCCGGTATTTCTCTCTTCTTGCAATCGTTGCAGATTAAGCAGATTGGTCTGGCTCACGAAAGACTGGGTGAACTGATATTTATTTTTCATAGACGCATAAAGCTTATCAATACGCTTCATCCGCTCGTCATCCTTCATTTCTAGTTTATTAGCACTTACAACCAGGACTAATTCGTCGATCTCGTCCAAACATTCTTCTAGAACTTTCGAGCGGACGCTTTCAAAATATTGAGTTTCAGTTCGCGAAATATGAGTTTTGCTTCCGAGCTTGAAATGTTTGCTGATGGATAGCTGCAATGCTAATATGTCGGCTACTTTTTGGTTCTTAGCTACAACCGGATTGACAGCTTTTAAGGATTCGAAGAAAGTAGTATGCAAATCCAATTCTCCTTCAGTAATCCTTGTAATAGTTTTTAAACCCTTGTTTACTGTAGAATAACCTTCTTTTAATAGGTTGACATAAAACTTTAGACCAGCCAACTGTTGCAGCAGATACTTTTTCTGTGTTTCCTTCTGCTTCGAGAACTCTTCCCAAGTCTGGGCCTTTGACACTGCGGAAACCAAAAGGAGCATCAAGATAATTAGAGATTTCATGTTAATTAGCCTCCTGCAACTGATACATGCTTTGAACTGACTTGATTTGCTTTTGAGCTCGTGCCCGCTGCATACTTAGAAGAAGATTTTGGTTGTTGAACTGAATTAGGTCAGTATAATTCTGGTCTATGCGATTAGCAGCCTGATTGATTAACTCAAGCCTCTTCGCATCGGACATTTGAGTCTTAAACGAATTGACAATTAGCAGGATCTGATCCATGTTCTTGACGCTCTCATTTAGAATGCCCGTATAGACATTGTATATGTATTCAAGTTCCCTGGGAGAAAAGTTCTTATCACTTTTGGCTAAATGCCAGGCTCTTCGATATTCCTCTACCAGATAAACTTGCTTAATGGTGATTTCTCTTATACGCTGGTAATAAGAGATAGCGGCTTTGACTTTCCACAGGTCTGTATAATACTTTGCATATAATAATCTTTGCCTCTCGGTCCAATCAGATATCTCGGTTAGCTTCAGCTTTGATAATTGATTTTCCATTACTTTTTGGGCATTCTGGAGCCAAATGGTTTCATTCTGCATTCGCTGAATCTTGAGATCTACAGCTTTAATCACTTTTTTAACACCTGCCTTTATAACCTCCAGCACCGCAACTTGAGCATTTGCTTCTGCCGCTGGCAGTGATACCATCAGTACAATCATACTGGCTGGCATTAGAATCATAAGCTTTTTCATAGAATTTTATTTTGTTGTTAATTCACTTGCCAGTGCAGCAATTCCTTTCTGAATACTGCCGTACTTTAGGGTGTACTGCTGGACTTTGAGTTTTTCACTTTCCTCAGTTGTGTAAGCGAGATATTCCTCTGAACTGACCTCCGTACGGTAAACTTTACTTAGTTGGCCTCCCAGACTTATAAAAACCTCTTTGTACTTTCTCTTGGGGTCGTTCGCCTTATTGATCGATAAAATTTGGACCTTCTCTTTATCAGTCAGGCCTAAAAGGTTTTGAATGGTATCGAACTTGTTCTGATATTTGGATTGATCAAGTAAGATCTTACAGTCTGAATTGTTAATGATAGTTTCCTTAATTACTTCAGAGCTGATGATGTCCTCGACTTCTTGCGTGACCACCACGGCTTCACCAAAGTGTTTTCTAACCGTTTTGAAAAGATATTTGATGTACTCGGCCATACCTTCTTTGGCTATCGCTTTCCAGGCTTCCTCAATCAAAATCATCTTCCGAATTCCTTTCAGCCTTCTCATTTTACTGATAAAAGTTTCCATGATGATGAGGGTTACAACCGGAAAAAGTATAGGATGATCTTTGATATTGTCGAGCTCGAACACTATGAATCTCTCACTTAGAAGCTCCAAATTTTCCGTCGCATTCAGCAGGTAGCCAAATTCACCGTCTTGATAGAACGGCTTCAAAACATAGAGTAGATTGTCAAGGTCGAAGTGCTTTTCTTTAACGTTATCAGCCTTTAGTTCTAATGTGAACTCAGTTTTCAAGTACTCATAGAAGGTATTAAAGCATGGGAATAGAGAATTATCACTTGCTATTTTGGCATAATACCCTTGAAGAGCATTTGATAAAGCAACATATTCCGGCCTTTCCAGTACCTCATCTTCCTTTTTCCAAAGAGCAAGAATTAAGCTTTTTAGGCTTTCTTTCTTTTCGGTATCTAGCGACGCTCCTTTACTAATGTAGAATGGATTGAATCGAATTGGATTCGCTTCATCGAAGGTGAAATAGTAGCCACCTACCATTTCGCAAAGTCCCTTATAACTATGACCGACATCAACGAGTAAGATATGGGTGCCCTGTTCGTAATAGCTTCTCACCATATGGTTGGTGAAGAATGACTTTCCTGAACCTGTGGGGCCGAGAATAATCTTATTGCGATTTGTGCAGATTCCCAACCTCATTGGTTCATCGGAAATATCTACGTGCAATGGCTTTCCACTTAATCGGTCCCCTAAGCGAACACCAAAGGGACTAAGTGAGCTTTTATAACTTGTTTCGAGGTTTAAAAAGCAGCAAGCTTGTTCGGCAAAAGTGTCGAACGTGTCATTGACCGGGAATTCCGCTTCATTTCCAGGCAATCCTGCCCACCAGATCTGTGGAGCTCCGTCGGTTTCTTGTTTAGGAGTCGCATCTATTTGAGCCATGGCAGCAGACACCAGTGTTTTCAGTTCGTTTTTTTGCTCTGATTTATCAGTCCAGGCAAGAATATTGAAATGGGCTTTAATCGGGAGCCGCTGTTGACTTATCGCTTCGTTTAAAAAATCATGAGTGGCATCACGTCCAATAGCATTTTCTCGGGAATAGGCTGACAGCGATTGCAAACGCAGGCGCTTAGCTTCTAACTGCTTTAAGGTTTGCGTGGCATCGTCAATAAAAATGTATTGATTGAAAATGTGATTGCAGTTAAGCAAGCCACCAAGGGGCGATGCAAAACCAATGCTGCATTTAGTTTTATCCGTACTGTATTTATCGAAATTAATCCGGGAGCCACAAAGAGACGGGAGTGTCTCAACCTCTGAGAGACTGAATAACTGACAAGATTGAGTTCCGATTTTTATCTCATCTTTCAAACTGATGTCTCTAATTGTCGCCTGTTCCGAGTCATTAAGCAGATAGCAGTAACGTTCCAGAATACCTGGCTTGCCAGTAGTACCGGCTAATTCGTCGGCAGCAAGCCTCGTCATTTTTATAAAACCACTATCTATTAGTATTCGCGCGAACTGGTTTGCTTTATCCTTAAAATCGCCTATAAAGCTTTCCTTAAGTATTTGTGGAGGCACGATTGAACGCCTGAACAGATTTGAAAATGCCGAATTCGCTGTTCTTCTGCCTTCCGGTTTTTTTGATAAAAACAGGTAGCAGCGATGTTTTAAGAATGGCCTTTCATTAAAAAATCTTTCGCTTGCACCCGATAAAAACCCGCTCAAGGCATTAGATGATTTGTAGTTGCTTATAAAATCAGCTTTGTATTGATCCTCTAAATACCAATCCTGCTTATGAAAGATGCTATGCTTTGGTAGCACCTTTATAGCCTTTATCCAGGCTTGATGAAAAGATTCATACTCGCTTATGGAGAGCGTAAATATTTCCGGAAGCGTCAACTCATACCCAAAGGTGATATCGCCAAACATAGAAATGATGGAATCACTCTCTACTTTGTACACCGGGAACATCTTTTCTATTTCGATTGAACTAGCCATAAAACCTCCTACTTTTTCTTTGGATCACTTAGATGTATAAAGACCTTTCGGGATTTCGACTTTATAAAAAGAGGGATGTATCTTTTTGCCGCTTTCTTTAAGAGGCCATATTGACCATACTTATGGCTGAGTCGGAACACGGTCATGAATAGAGCTGTGCCGGAAATAGCAATTACAGCTACACAAACAAAGAGATTAACTCCAATAATGTACATAGTAGCGAACAGGACTAACAAAACGACTAGTCCTACAGCCAGATAGCCTATGTACTGAGCCTTCAAACCTTTAAATTCTATTGGTTTATTTATGCCCTTATTGATTTGATATATGCTTCCCATAACCTATATCCCGAAAAATGACTGAAGAACAGTTGCGACAATTACTAAAAAGACGCAGCTTCCGAACCAGGAAGAAGCTACCTTTCCTGTGTCATGGTCTCCGCTATTCCATTTTTGATAAACTTTTATGGCTCCAACTAAGCCAACGACTGCACCAATAGCATACATAAGGTCGGTTCCGGTTTCGAAGTAGCTTTTTACTTTAGTAGTGGCTTCATTAATACCGGCGTTGCCATCTTGGGCAAATGTTTCCTGTATAAGCAAGAGAGTTAGAACGAAACCAATTTGGACTGCTTTTAGAATTTTGCCTATAGCTATAGACATGCTTTTAATTTGCTTTTTCATGGTATTTTATTTTTGAGATGGACGTTTTAATAGATGACTTACTTAGAGCCAGAGACCTTCGATTTCTGCTTGCGTGACTGTAAAACCCAATTCCTCTTCTAGCACGAGCTCTTCTATTAAGGCGTTGAGGGTATGTTGGTCTTTTAATTGTGGGTACTTGGATACTGTGGCCCGGAAAAGAGAGCCAAATTCTTCCTTGTTGCCTTCCGCTTCTTTTAGAATTTTAAGGTTTCCCTTGAGTTCAGTAATGAAATTTTCGACAGCATCCTGATCAGAACTGGTGAAATCTTGCGGCTGGGAAGGTTCCTCTTCCAGATGTATCTGCTCCACAACTTCTTCAGTGGCTCCAGAGTCGTAGAAGTTTAACTCCTCAGAGTTTACAGTAAGCTCGCTTTCTGAAATTTGCGCCTGTCCCAAGATATCGTTCTCTGTTCTCTGAAGTCGTTCAGGATTTAAGCCCGATGGTCTCTTTCTCAAAGGCTGTTTTAAGAATAGAACCAGATTATCACGGTAGTAAAGAAATACAACCGTCGCATAGTAAAGCAGCCCTGTTGCTGCGGTGTAAGCAAAGTATTGCTCCCAGGAGATGTGTGAAAACATAATTTATTGTTTTGATTGGCTCAAAGGTGGGAATGGTCATGATGGCGTAATGGGGATTTTTGGAAATCCCCATCGAAAATGTCGGAAGTTGGTGGAAATGGCGGAAGTAAGTCGATAGCTTAGTAGCTACTTTTTCATGTTTAATGTTGCCTTCCCTTTTTTCAAGACACTGATCATATCTTCTTTTATATATTTGAGAAAATGATAAGTACATAAGCCGATGAATAAGAATATACAACCACCCATAAATGGTAGTGTACTTGAGGGAATAAGTAAAGTGCTTGGAGATACTTCAAATGGACTAACAGGAACAGAAATTGGTAAGTTCCTTCAGGAGGTTTATATTCCAGATGTGGACCCTACAAATACAAAATGGAAGAGGCTATTCAATGCTTTTGTTTCGTTCCAGAATCACAAGCAACTATCAAATAACATACTGACTTTTATAAACAAATCGATGAATCCGGCGAGATTCATTGGAAGAAGAGCTCAATTTGAAGACTCTATATACGAGCTAAACAAAAGACTCTGTTTCATCGGTTTGGAGCTTACAGAAAACGGGACTTTTAAAAGAGTGACGGAAGTCAGATCTATCTCAGAAGCCGAACAGAAGGCAAATAGATTAAAAAGCAAGCTTCAACAACGGAATGCCCACTCTACAATTTTCACTTACTGCGACGCAGAATTATTAGCAGACAATTATTTTCATGCGGTTTTTGAGGCGACAAAAAGCATTGCTGAGGCAATAAGACTAAGAACCGGCTTAACTGAAGATGGCAGTGAGCTGATAGATAAAGCATTTTCGATTAAAAACCCAATGATAAAAATTAATGATTTATCATCAGAAACCAAGGAAAGTGAGCATAAAGGATTTGCAAATTTAATTAAAGGAGTGTTTGGCATGTTTAGAAATACAACTGCACATTCTCCTAAGGTCATTTGGGAAATAACCGAAGAGGATGCTCTGGATATTCTGTCAACGATATCTTTAATACATCGTCGATTGGGGCTAAATACTTAATGTCAATGTCTAACAGAATAACACAACAAACTAGACGGAATATTTTTGATTTCATTCAAGTTGAAGACATTTGGTGGTCCGGAAGATTGGAAGAGACAGATTTTCTATCGAGGGTCTTCGACTTAGAAAATATGGAGTCTTTTGATAGTAGGTTTTCTAATGCTGCTGGGGATATCTGGCAGCATAGAGTTAATAACCCGAACGATTGGGATGACAACTGGATATTTACTGATGCTAGATTTAAATTATTGGATTGTGATGATTCTGTTTTTCTGAATTTTCTATGTGAGATGGTTCACCCCTTAGTTAGATCCGATTCGTCAGAGGTGAGCAAACTCGTTCAATTGTTCAATGAAAATTTAACTGAGGATAATTTTGAAATAGTCGAAAAAACTAGGATTTCAGGGAAGCCGATATTTGTAGGAAGAATAAAAATCGCTGGTAGAGAATCCTTACAAAAGAAGGGGGCCGATATTAAAGAGATATTAAATGCTGACTATGTGTCTCAGCAAATAAATTTAATGGAGTCCTCCATTGAGAATGCACCTCACGTGTCAATTGGCCTTGCTAAGGAACTAATTGAGACTTGCTGCAAATCTATCTTGAATGAGCTTAAGGAAACATATGATAAAAACTGGGACCTGCCTAAGCTTATGAAAGAAACAACGAAGCTTCTAAAGTTAACTCCCGACGATATCCCCAATGAAGCTAGGGCTGCGAGCTCCATTAAGCAGATTCTCGGTAGCCTTTCATCCGTGGTACAAGGTATTGGCGAAGTAAGGAATGAGTATGGGAGTGGCCATGGAAAGGATGGGAAGTTTAGAGGCTTACAGCCTAGGCACGCGAAGTTAGCAGTTGGTGCAGCTTCGACCCTCGCAGTTTACCTACTAGAAACTCACAAAATGAAATAGTGAAATGGCAAGAGACCGCGTCTCTGGTTACCATGTCATTGTTCAAAGAAATCTCTAAACTCCGCTATTTGAAGCTCCTACTTGACAGTTAACGGCAAATAGAAAACCATTGCCCACTTGTGAAAGTCGTGCTGAAATGACTACTAATCAATCCTTAGTTGGATAAGCCTATCCGTACAACCTATTAACTTGCTCTTATCTCCCTGTAAGGCGATAGTCGCCATAAGGGTTCTCGTGTCCGTCTTCCTCAGCAAAAACTTGGGTGAAAATTTCGAGCTTAGTTTCTGTGTCAAAAGTTGTGTTGTTCTCTCGCTCTACACCCAAAATGTAAAATTCCCAATCTTCAGCACTAATCTTATGCATATTATCATATAGAAGTTTCGCAAGTTCTAACTCCTCATTTGAGGCCTTGGATAGGTCTGTCCATTTATAAAATCCAGCGAGTTTGGCGATGATATGCTGTGCCTTCATTAGGCTAAAATTGTCTTCATCAATGTCGAAATCTAAGAAAAGACCATCAATATCAAAATACTTTGGATTGTACTTGTAACGATAGCCGTTCACTTCAGCATCAAAATAAGAGGTTTGAGTTTTGTAATCTTTGTGGAGATTTTTAGCTTGTAGCTTAAAGAAGTCGATTTGGGTCATAATACATACCTTATGTTACCAAATTTATTATCTATGAATTTAACGTTCGTAATCTTAGTTAGATAATAAGCTTGGTAGGGTTTGCATTATTAATCTATTGGCTGATGAAATCTTTGCACGAACGAGCAGGCTTGCCACAAGCACATGGCAATGATAGGTATATTTTTTCAAAGTCAAATGAAAACACTTTTCTCGTCCTCATATCCTGAGATCAGAATATTAAAGGAAGGTACCAGGTTCAAAAAGTCATAACTTCTGGACACTTTTATTATTCTGCAGCCGTAACTATACAAGTAGCCAAAACTAAGGTTCAAAAAGCAGGTCCCCGATGGAAGCCTATTTCTATTATGACGCTATCATTGAATCTCATCAATATTTAGTTGACTCGATACTCATTAAACTTGTCTGTATAATCTATCAGCTTAACCTTAACGGTATCCAGAAACGTTGTCGGACCTGTCTCCCGCATTCGGATTTTCTCAAAGGTTTTATAGATGTTTCCCAGTGAGGTATTAAACAATCTTTCAAAGGAGTGAGCTATCTCCTTGTAATCACTTTTTCCGTGATTGATAACTCCAGCCTGCGCAAGTCCATAAATCAACTCTACTAAACTGGTCTTTGAACCTGTCCATTCAAGTGAGTGGGCACTATCATGATGCTTATGTACGGAAGCATGTCCTTTCAACTTGTAAATCTCCCTGTTCAAGTAAGTAACTAGCATATCTTGCGCAAGAATACGGGCTACCTTGCAATCATAGCCAGTGGAAAGATTTGGATCAGAGTCAAATCCGTGTGCTTCGCAATCATTGAAGCAGGATTGGTGAGTTCTCAGGAAGTAGTGTTCATCGTTGGTAGTTTGACCTGTTCTGAAATAGAGATAAAATTCTGTATAACTTTCGTAGCTGTGCTCCAAGTGTAGTATTTCGTTTTCGAGATACTTTCGAACTAGCTTGTCTCTTCCCAATGGCCTTCTCAATTCCAGATTGTACAACTTTTCATGATATATTAGTTTGCTCAGCAACTGCGGTTTCGCCTCTTTGAAAAACCATATTTCTTCCTCCTTATCCTTAAACTCTGCGATGAGTAGATGTGTCCGAAGGTCGGCCAACGCTTTGCGAGTTATGGTGAGAACTCGTTCACAGATTCTTACAATATGTTCTTCACTAGCCTGAATTTTCTGAAGCTCGAAATCCCATACAGCATTCAGCTGGGTCATAAATTCTTTCATAGAAATAGTATTAGATGTAATACAAATTTCTATGATTTTGCAGGTAAAAAGAATACGTCTTTTGTAGTAGATCGCATACGTAAAAAAGCGTATTTTTTGGTAGAAGTGTCTTTTTAGGCGGATATTGCGGAGAAATCGCTGCTTTGATCTAGTTTATTAAGAAGTTCTACTTTGTTTTTAACACCGACCTTTTCGAACACATTTTGCACGTGCTTACTGACGGTTCTTTCTGAAATAAATAGAGCTTGAGCTATCGCTTTATACTTGTGGCCTTCACGGATTAAATGTACAATCTCAATCTCTCTGCATGTAAGTTGATATAGCTTACAGTTCATCACGAAAGCAGGACTTTTCTGAGTTTGAGTGTCCAGCTCTACCAATCGCTGGTATTCCAATCGGGCATTTTTGATGGATCTAGAAATGAATAAACCCGTAACAACGATGAAGCCCCCGTTTGTAACTATCACTTCAATTAGCTGACTGGCATGAAAATACGATAGCAGTGTCATGGATGCCCAAGGGATCACGGCACAATAGACCGCTATAATTTCTACAATTTTGTCATTGGATGTGTCTTCCTTGTACTTGATGACCACAGCCTTCGTTATGGCCCACAGCAGCACTATCGAGTAGAAGAACGGGATGATAACCCCATTTTTAATAGCAAATTCCAAATTACCGTTAAAGGAATAGGCAATTACAAAGAACACCAGGTAGGGTAGAATCAAAAAAAGTGGAACGCCGTATAGTGCGTGGAATCTCAACGTTTTCAAGTCAAACCCCTTATAAAAATAATAGGGGAAATAGGAGGCCATAAAGAATCCGCTACCGTAAGCTATAATGTTCTGCGTAATTATAGGAATGTTGATATTCGGATCAGGAAATAATCCGCCTGTGATGTTATAAACGATAAGCAAAGACAACAGAACGAGATACCACATTCTGTTTTTATCTTCAGGACGAGATAGGTAGTGGAATAGCTGGTAGAAAAACATTACGACTTCGAAGAAGACGAACGCTAAAGTGACGACGTGCATCTCTGTTCCAAAGGCTTTCATAGGCTCTGGTGTTTTTATGCAACATCCTTCTTGAGGAAGAATAACTTATAGCTAAGGTCAAGTTCGTTGTAGACATCAAACCCGAATTTCTTATACCAGGGTATATTCTTCAAGGTTGAGGTTTCAAGATAAATGGGCCTTTTTTTACTGGCGCTATCCTGAATAACCTCATTAAGCAATTCTGTCCCGATGCCTGAATTTTGATGAGCAGGATCGACTCCAATAAACCAGATATAATACATCGGTTCGTTTGGCTGAAGCTTCTTGATTTTAGATTCCCTTGTGAGGGCTTTTTTTATGTTGCTCAATCCAACACACGATAGAATCAACTTGACGTCCAGCAGTATAGACTTCATGGTCGTCTTCTTTTTATCCGGATACAGAATCAAAGCGCATGCCTTTCTATCATTTGATAAATAAACATCCCCAAACAGGTAACAAACTTCAAAGGAGTAATCCATTAGAGCACGCACTCTTTGAGCTCTGTGTTTGTCTTGTTTCACGATGTAGTTTACGCTTTGATTGGTGTCGAACGACTTGGTTAGGATATCAAGCACCAGGCTTTTATCATCATAAGTAGCCTTAATCATAGGTTTAATATTTAAGTTAATATTAATTGAGACGTAAATTCGTCGCCGCAAAAATTATACCAACGAACTGCAAGTCTCAGATTGTTAGTCTTCTAACAAAGAAAGGCGAATGATACTTAAAGTTAAATAGGCTACAGCCTCATTCCCTTGAAAAAGGCAGTACTACTTCCTTGTTGGGACCTGCAATTCGAAGGATTCTTATCAGAGTCCAATTCATCCCATAGAATGTCTTGGATGTCTTGTTTGATTTGCAGATAGTTAGCTTGAATGCTTTCTGCATCTATCGTTCGGATTTTAGGGATTTCTTTGTAATCATGCTCTTCTTTGGCAATAGATTCATGATCGTTAATTATTTCATTGTGAAATATTTTTAAATCAATTTTTGTATGTGGATCATCAGCTACCATGCCCACAAACTCGCCAGATGAAAGCGTAGAGATCTTGGAGGATGGAATTGCGTAGTCTAGTTGAGTGGACCTGCTAAGCGAAGTATCAGAACTGTTTATGGAGATGCTTTGCCGCTGCTGCAAGATCTTACCAAACCTTTCGGCCAGCTGCTTAGCGGTATCTCCTGTGACCTGACCACAGATGATGTTCCCTATGATGTTCAGAATGACCTCGGCTTGTTCTCTTCCGTAATCTTTCTTTAACTGACTGTAGTCTTGGACAGCCAAAGTTGTCGCAACCTTATTGGACCTGGCTGTTGCAATCAGGCTGTCGATGTTATTAAAGTAGATAGTTGGAAATTCGTCAAAGATCAAGCTGCATTTCAGCTTATTTTTTTGATTCACCAGTTTAATCATTCGGGAGGTGTATAAACTGAGGACTGCGCCATAAACTTGCTGTTTTAGCGGATTGTTCCCCACGCATATGATCTTTGGTTCAGAGGGATTATTTAAATCCAGTGTGAAGTCATTGCCAGATAGCACATAATAGAGAGAAGGCGAAGATAACCTCGCCATGCTGATTTTGGCACTAGCCACCTGTCCCTCCAGTTGATCATAGGCTTCATTCTTCCAGGCAGAAATAAAAGGGTTTATCAATACCTCAATTTCAGGCTCTTGGTTTAGTAAGGCAAAAAGATACTTGTACTCAACCTGCATCAACTCTATCACATGGGGCAGGGTGCAATACTTACCGTCCTGATATTTTCTCAGAAACCATATCACCGCTGTTAGAAAATTGATGGGAGACTCGACAAAGAAGTCACCCTGCTTTCTAATCCACTCTCGGTTGAGCCCCAACATAATGGTTCTGGATGCTTCTGTAGCATCTGCAATGTCTCTCATATTAGCGGGGTCTAATGGATTACAGCGGTGGGTGTGAGATAAGTCTTCGAAGTTAATAACATAGAATTTTGGGCACATTGTGCCAGCATTATTCAAAAGAGTATTGTAGGCAATTTTAGTTAGGTCATCATACTTGAAATCATAGATGAACATGCTGAATCCTTTTCTGATATGTTGTGTAATGATATGCCTTATTGCAAAGTACGACTTACCAGAGCCGGGAGTACCCATCACTAAATTCCCCCTGAAGGGATTAATAATGTTTATCCAGCTTTTTCTGGTCCTTCCTTTAAACCGGTATTGTGCGGGCAGATTAATTGAAAACTCGTTTTCTAACAGCCTTTCTTCCTGGGGAAACGTCTCGTTCTCTCTATTAAAAACATCTTGGGTAAGGTTGAACTTGATAATACGTGAAAGTAAAGTGCCACCTGTAAGTATTAACAAGTATCCTGTGGTTGTCAGGCAGATATATAACTCAGGCCTGTAGGAACCCGGAACAGGTAGATAGAAAGCTAATTGACTAAAGAAGTAAAGTATCAATCCAGCGGTTAAATAAATTGCTATGGTTCGATTCGCAATCCTTTCATTCTTCTTCCCCTTAGCACCAAATAGCGAAATGACTAGTAAAAGTAATGCGGCAGCTTTAGAGCTTAAAACAGTATTGAAAATAGCCATTCCTGAAAAGGTAGATAATATCTTTTCTACAATGGTAGCAGTTAAGCCTAATTCCTTGAATGTTGAGTAGCAAAACAGGTAAAAATGAATTACAAGAATGGCAATGCTTAGTAGTCTTGTAAAATCCATGATCTTACGAAGACCTTGTTCGTTTTCCCCAGTGTTCATGTTCGTTCATTTATAGATGAATTCTTCGTTTCTTTTTTCTTCGTTTTTCTTCTAAGTGGTTGTTAGTTGGCTCTTCATATTCAGTCCTGAACAGAGCACTAATGAATTGATTTTCCGATGGCTGTCCCTTGAACGAGTCGGTGGATGCTGACTTGAACGCTTCATCAATCTTCGTCTCGAATTTGCCCCGACTCTTTGTAATGCCGTTTGGAACGTTTGAGAATGTCTCAGTAATAGCTTTAGCACTATACGATTTACCCAAAGCACTTCCATTAAAAACACATTTTGAATTGTGGTCAGTGAAGGTTATACCGTATATCAAACCCTCGCTGTTTGCTCTGAACACCACCTGGACGGCCTTTCTCGATAGCGCCCTGCTAAAGTCGTCTTTCGTTAGACCTTGCTGAAGTGCCATATCAATCGTCTGCTTTAACTGCAGTTTATAGGGTTTTCTTAATTCTTCATCCAAGACGTAGCGCTTCTCAAGGAACTTAAGGGTTGGTTTGCCATAAATGCTGCTTGCTTTGATTGGGGCGCCTATTTTGTTTCCCTTAGAGTCCAGTAAGCGATAAATCAACCCCTTTTTTTGATGTAAGGTAGAATTTTCCTTTCCGGGATCGGCTGTAACGTTATACTGGTTAAGAATGGCATTGAGTTCGGCGAGAGAAGTGAACTTCCAATTGCGAGTTATTGAACGGACTGTATTTGAAATAGCTTGCTTGGTTTCATCCCTGCCGTATAAGGCTCTACTTAAATCGATCTTGCTGATGTCGGGAATTTCTGATTTGCTTTTACTCTCCGCTGCTATAAGGCCATACTCTCTTTCAAGTTGCTTCCTTGCAGGTTCTGATTTGTTTCTCCCAATGTTGTGGAGGTCTATTCGCTCGCCATTGCTTTGGATATTGGTAGTTACAATATGAACATGTGGGTGAGCTGCATCATAGTGACGATATAATAGGTAAGGTTGATCATCAAAGCCGATTGCTGCCATATACTTTTGTGAAAGCTCTTTCAGTGATTCATTGTCAAGGTTATCGTTACGGTCGAAGTTGAGCGAAATGTGGACAGCGTTTGTTTTTGCTCGCCTGTTCCTTTGACAGAATGCCTCAAAGTGCCTCAGCTTATTCTTGAGAGACAAGTGAGAAGAATCCGCTGTGAAGTTTACTGCTGTAAGCAACTCAGCTTTTCCTTTATTCACTTTGCGCTCGTTGTAGGCCAGGATACCTCCGATATGTTTGCCTATAATTATTTTTGCAACCATTTCTTTCCAAGCTCCTCTATTAGGTGTAGTAGCTCCGCCACTTTTGACCCAGTATTTTCGTAAAGACTCGCCACCCTGGTAGCATAGAAGAGCTTCTTAGTTTCTTCAGGGGATTGGTGGAAGTAACGGGTAATTTGATTGATGTTGTTGCCAATAGCATTCAGTTCTTTACGAACCTTCACAAGTTCCGGCATGTATTCAGCTAAAGTTTTGTCTACGGTTTGAACCTTTATTTCGCGCTTGTAAAGAATGTCTCTTAGTAGATCGCTAGTACTTCCATTAGTGGCTTTTTTAGCTAGCTCAGATAACTGATTGAATTTGGCTCTAGTAACCCTTGTTTGAATCTTGTGCTCTAACCTTTGATTTTCTTCAACTTTTTTCCTCGGCATTGTCTTGTCCTCCTTCATGTTTCAACCAGACATCAAGTTCCGCAGATGACTGGATTTTTAGCCTCCCGTCTGACTTCGGAAGTTAGGGCAAGATTGTTTTTGGATACAAAAATACATCTTGCTTTTCACGCCTTCGGCCGTGAAATAATGAAAATAATACTGTTTAAAATGGTTGCAAAACGAGGATGGCGGGGATGGAAGATATTGGCGAAATTGGCGGAGATAGCATAAAATCAAAATGGGCAAGATAGACGGTATGGATTAAATATATTTCCTAAAAATCATTAATATTACAAATAAATCTATGATCAAAGTAAATGGATAAAGGGGCTCATTTCCACAAATGCGATTTTCAGGTACACTCGCCAAGAGATATAAATTGGACAGGCAGCAGATTTGGAGTAAATCCAGATCAGGTAGAAGATTTAACAGAGGATCAAAGGGATGATATTGCAAACCGGCGAGCTATATTTTCAAAAGAATATCTACAGAAGGCTCGTGAGAAAGGGCTAAACGCAATTGCAATAACCGATCATCATGATATTGCCTTTGTGAAAATCATCAGGGCTGCTTCTAAAAGTGAAAATCTTGAGTTCATCGCCAATGGAGAGCCGGAAAAATGTATAACTGTGTTCCCTGGAATTGAACTTACCTTAAATAATCCCATCTGTCAATGTCTGCTTATATTTGACTCTGATATACCAGACCAACATCTAGACACGGCTCTTGCTATGTTTGGGATCGTCCCTTCCCATGAGTTTGCACGAGAGACTGCTCCTACGGTAAGAATATCAACGGAACAAATTTCAGATTTAAACCATCTCCACAAAAAGTTGGACGACCTACCACTGCTGAAAGGTAGATACTTTTTGTTGCCTAATTTAGGTAACGGAGGATCATCTACGTTATTAAGAGCCGGAGCCCAAGAACATTACAAAAAGATGCCTTGTGTAGGGGGATACGTTGATAAATCCATCCCAACTAACGATTCCGGGTGGACTAACAAGCTAGATGGAGGAGATATCAACTATGGAAATAAGTCTGTAGGCATATTAAGCACTTCAGACAATAGATTTGAGGACGGAAGGGAATTTGGAAAATATTTCACCTATTTGAAATGGGCTGAACCAACTGCTGAAGCTCTTCGGCAGGCTTGCCTTGCTAAACAATCGAGAATTAGTCAAGTAGAGCCTCAGCTTCCGCAAATATATATTACTAAGTTGAATGTAACCAACTCGAAATTTCTTGGTTCTTTTTCCATTGAATTTAATCGCCAATATAATGCTTTAATAGGCGGAAGAGGGACTGGAAAGTCAACAGTTCTAGAATACTTGCGATGGGGGTTATGCGATCAAGTTGTATCAACCACAGATCCAGAGGACTTAAACGATTTAGAAAGACGACGAAAAAAGTTGATTGACAAAACGCTCTCGGATTTTGAAGGCGAGGTAAGAATAACCTTTAATCTTAACGGCGTAAATCACATAATCAAGCGAAATTCGAAATCAAAAGAAACGTCCCTCAAAATTGATGGTGGTGACTTTCAAAAAGTTACTGAGGAGGAAGTTCGAAAAATTTTGCCAATCCAAGCTTATAGTCAAAAACAACTCAGCGGTGTAGGTATTTCGACAGACGAATTAAAAAGGTTTATTGAGACGCCGATTAGCACGGAACTTTCCGCTTTCGATTTTCGTTTAGCCGAAATTAATAAGATAAGCCGGAGTGAGTATCTAAATTTAAATAGAAAAAAGGAGCTTGAAAAAGAAAGGGAGCATCTCAATTTAGAAATCAATTCACTGAATACTCAAGCCCAAAATCTTCGTCAGTCATTATCTGGAATATCTGACGCAGATCAGCAGGTGATTTCTAAAAAGGAGATTTATGATTTAGAAGGTAACATAGTAACGAGCATTCGAACTGAGTTAAATACGATCAATCAAAAGATTCAAACCCTTAGCGATGAATTAAAGGTTTATCCTCAGGAAATTACCTTGACAACTAATACCGAGAACCGAGAGTTAATAACTGAGCTTGATAATGCGCGAAGGACGAAAATCGGTGAAATAAAGGAACTGTTGACGCAAGTAAAAAATGCCCTCTCACACGACCAAATTTTGGAAATCAGGGACGTAATCACTCGTTGGCAGGATATAAAAACAAACTTCGACAGTCAATATGAAATTTCAAAAACAAATACGACATCGAATCAACAACAATTAAATGAAATTCAAAGGATTGAAACTCGGCTTAACCAGCTAAGGGAAAGTGTTAATGAAAGAAATACGAAAATAGTATCACTTTCTAATCCTGAGATCTTGTTTGAAGAGCAACGAATAGCTTATTGGGAACTTCACAACGACAAACTAAGGTTATTAAATCAAGAGGCTAAAAAATTCACTGAACTCTCTAAAGGATTAATTAAAGTAGAGGTTGAGAAATGCTTGGACCAAAACTTAATAAAGTCAGAACTTTTGAAAACCTTTCAAGGCACGCGAATTAGCCAAGAGAAGATACAGAGTATAACTGATAGCATAATCTCTGCTTCAGAGCCTCTTATTCAATGGAAGGCAATTTTAGACGAGTTGAAGCAATTAGCTGAATTAAATGCTACCGAAATTACAACCCTTGACCATTTGCCTCCTGTACCGAAACTTATAGAAGCTGGACTTAATGAAACTAACCTTACAAGAATTGTAGAGATTTTAAATAAAGAAACTTGGCTAAATCTCGCAACAATTAGAATCGAATTTGCTCCGGAATTTAAATATACCACTAATAGCGAGTGGGAAGATGTGATCCCCTTTTCAGAAGCCTCCGCAGGTCAGCAGGCTACCGCTTTGTTAACAGTTCTTTTAAATCAACCTGGGGCTCCTTTATTAATCGACCAACCAGAAGACGATATTGATAATCGAGCCATTGACGATATAATTAAAAACATCTGGAATGCGAAGAAGCATCGTCAAATCATCTTCACAAGCCATAACGCAAATCTTGTTGTGAATGGAGACGCAGAATTAGTTGCCTGTTTTGATTATAAAGATACCGGTAGTCAAACCAGGGGATTAATCAAAGCTGAAGGTGCGATTGACTCAAGAGTTGTGAAAGACGAAATTACCTCCGTGATGGAAGGAGGTGAGAAGGCGTTCAGGCTAAGAAAAGATAAGTATGGATATTAATGATAAGTCCGTTTCCATGAAAGCAACGAGGCAGGATTATACTAAATTGATATTTCAAAAGCTGATAATCAGCTGCCACAAAATTAACCAGCGTAGAAAAACCGGTAAAGAGCTTTTGCGGCATAAAGTGAAGTAGTCACGACTTAATCTGACAGTTACAATAAAATTAGTAACTTAAAATCAGATTAAGCAATGACAACACAAGAGAAAATCA
>NZ_JAFMZO010000007.1 GCF_024436395.1 Paradesertivirga mongoliensis
ACAAAAAAAGCCTTGCAGTTTCCTGAAAGGCTTTTATAAAATTTGGCACCGACCTACTCTCCCACGTGTTACCGCAGTACCATTGGCTCTGGCGGGCTTAACTTCTCTGTTCGGAATGGGAAGAGGTGGACACCGCCGATATAGGCACCTGAAAAAGGTTAAAGGTTAGAAGCTGAAAGCTAAAAGCTCTCTGGCATTCGCCTTAATGATTTAATTGTTTTCTGAAATCTTTAGAGGAAAGCTTTCTGCTTTCATCCTTTTAGCTTTCAGCTAAACAATGACATATTATTGAAAGAAGTACTTGAAGTAGAAAACAACAGCATGTTCTGCTTATTGAGAAAGCTTCGGGTAATTAGTATTACTCGGCTATGATGTTACCACCTTTACACCTGTAACCTATCAACGTAGTAGTCTACTACGACCCTCAATGGAAAACTCATCTCATGGCTAGTTTCGCACTTAGATGCTTTCAGCGCTTATCTATTCCCAACGTAGCTACTCTGCAGTACAGCTGGCGCCATAACAGATTCACTAGAGGTTGGTCCAACCCGGTCCTCTCGTACTAAGGTCAGCCCCATTCAATTTTCCTACGCCCACAACAGATAGGGACCGAACTGTCTCGCGACGTTCTGAACCCAGCTCGCGTGCCACTTTAATGAGCGAACAGCTCAACCCTTGGGACCTTCTCCAGCCCCAGGATGTGACGAGCCGACATCGAGGTGCCAAACCTCCCCGTCGATATGAGCTCTTGGGGGAGATCAGCCTGTTATCCCCAGCGTACCTTTTATCCTTTGAGCGACGGCCCTTCCATGCAGAACCGCCGGATCACTATATCCGTCTTTCGACCCAGCTCGACTTGTCTGTCTCACTGTCAAGCAAGCTTATGCTATTGCACTCCGCGTACGGTTACCAAGCGTACTGAGCTTACCTTTGAAAGCCTCCGTTACCTTTTTGGAGGCGACCACCCCAGTCAAACTACCCACCAAACAATGTCCTCGTCTTGGACGAGTTAGACACCGAATACATAAAGGGCCGTATTTCAAGGTTGACTCCACGATGGCTGGCGCCACCGCTTCACTGCCTCCGGCCTATCCTACACATCATGTACCCAATATCAATGTTAAGTTGTAGTGAAGGTGCATGGGGTCTTTCCGTCCCGTTGCGGGTAACCGGCGTCTTCACCGATACCACAATTTCACCGAGCTCATGGCTGAGACAGCGCCCAGATCGTTACACCATTCGTGCAGGTCGGAACTTACCCGACAAGGAATTTCGCTACCTTAGGACCGTTATAGTTACGGCCGCCGTTTACTGGGGCTTCGATTCAATGCTTCGCCTTGCGACTAACATCCCCTCTTAACCTTCCAGCACCGGGCAGGTGTCAGGCCTTATACCTCATCTTTCGATTTTGCAAAGCCATGTGTTTTTGTTAAACAGTCGCCTGGGCCTTTTCACTGCGGCCTCCATTGCTGGAGGCGCCCCTTCTCCCGAAGTTACAGGGCCATTTTGCCGAGTTCCTTAGCCATGATTCACTCGAGCACCTTAGGATTCTCTCCTCGACTACCTGTGTCGGTTTACGGTACGGGTTTCTATAACCTGAAGCTTAGCGGGTTTTCTTGGAAGTCTGTTTACCTGCTCTATCCACGCCCCCGAAGGTTTGCGGTACTATTGGGTTTCAGCTAGACCGGCGGATTTGCCTACCAGTCCAATACCTACGCCTTTTAACGAACTATTCCGTCAGTTCGCGGCAGTGTCACTACTCCGTCACCACATCGCAGTTATAGAAAGTACTGGAATATTAACCAGTTGTCCATCGGCTTCCCCCTTCGGGTACACCTTAGGCCCCGACTAACCCTGATCCGATTAGCGTTGATCAGGAAACCTTAGTCTTTCGGTGGGCGGGTTTCTCTCCCGCCTTATCGTTACTTATGCCTACATTTGCTTTTCTAACCTCTCCACGACCCATTACCAGATCGCTTCACTGATGTTAGAATGCTCCCCTACCGATATTTACATATCCCATAGCTTCGGTATACTACTTAATGCCCGATTATTATCCATGCCCGACCGCTCGACTAGTGAGCTGTTACGCACTCTTTAAATGAATGGCTGCTTCCAAGCCAACATCCTAGCTGTCTGTGCAGTCGGACCTCGTTAGTTCAACTTAGTAGTAATTTTGGGACCTTAGCTGATGGTCTGGGTTCTTTCCCTCTCGGCGCGTGACCTTAGCACCCCGCGCCTCACTGCAGACCATATTATATAGCATTCGGAGTTTGTCTGGATTTGGTAGGATTTGACTCCCCCGCACCCAATCAGTAGCTCTACCTCTATATAACTTTATGTCCACGCTGTTCCTAAAAACATTTCGGGGAGTACGAGCTATTTCCCAGTTTGATTGGCCTTTCACCCCTACCCTCAAGTCATCCGGAAACTTTTCAACGTTTATCGGTTCGGTCCTCCAGTACGTGTTACCGCACCTTCAACCTGCTCAAGGGTAGATCACAAGGTTTCGCGTCTACCTCCTCTGACTATACGCCCTATTCAGACTCGCTTTCGCTTCGGCTTCGTGTCTGAAACACTTAACCTTGCCAGAGAAGAGTAACTCGTAGGCTCATTATGCAAAAGGCACGCCGTCACACAACTTGTGTGCTCCGACCGCTTGTAAGTACACGGTTTCAGGTTCTATTTCACTCCCCTGTTCGGGGTTCTTTTCACCTTTCCCTCACGGTACTGGTTCACTATCGGTCTCTCAGGAGTATTTAGCCTTACCGGATGGTGCCGGCAGATTCCCACAAGGCGTCTCCGACCTCGCGGTACTCAGGATACCACTATCCTAGTATTACTTACGTATACGTGGCTGTCACACGCTATGGCCAGGTTTCCCACCCTGTTCTACTTCATTTTACTATTCATGTTGTGGTCCTACAACCCCAGCTATGCCGTAACATGGCTGGTTTGGGCTCTTTCCCTTTCGCTCGCCACTACTCAGGAAATCATTATTATTTTCTCTTCCTATGCCTACTTAGATGTTTCAGTTCAGCACGTTTGCGCATTTGCAATTACCCTTCAGGTAATTAGGTTTCCCCATTCAGAAATCTACGGATCAATTCATATTTGCTAATCCCCGTAGCTTATCGCAGCTTATCACGTCTTTCATCGCCTCTGAGAGCCAAGGCATCCCCCGTGTACCCTTTCTTACTTTCTTCTACCTATGCCGCTTTTGCTCGGCATGGTATGCTTTTTCGATAGTTGTTTTCTTCAGGAATTAAGCTCAGGACAAGTCCTATGCCTTCTTCAAGTTTCAAACAACGTCTCTACTGTTGTCTTCTTTTTCAATTACTTCTTCCAATATGTCAAAGAACGTTGTCCCCAAACTCCTTAAGAGTTTATTATCTAATTCTTCCCGTAGAAAGAGGGGCAATGTGGAGAATAACGGATTCGAACCGTTGACCTTCCCGATGTCAAATCGGGATGCCCCAGCGCCGATCGCTGATTTCCTGTTGTCAAAATGTTTACTATATCACCTCGCGTGATATATTTAGTGGAGAATAACGGATTCGAACCGTTGACCCCCTGCGTGCAAGGCAGGTGCTCTAGCCAGCTGAGCTAATCCCCCGTAGATGGTTGAAAGGTGAAAGCTTAAAGGTGAAAGGGTGGTGCGTCCGGTATAACCTTTTGCCTTTTGCCTTTATCCTTTTACCTCTTCCCTTTTGCCTTATGAGTAGTCCCGAGCAGATTTGAACTGCTGACCCCTACATTATCAGTGTAGTGCTCTAACCAAACTGAGCTACGAGACTTTATTTGCAGTTGTCAGTTTGCAGTTCCAGTTTGTGTTACCTGCTTACTGCCTCCTGCTTTCTGCCAAATTTGGTCCTGCTTTGTTGGCCGGCCACTGATGGCTCATCTTTGGGTATTCTTAATCTTTTTTAATAAAGAAAATCTATAGTATAACGAGTGTCAATTCTACGCTCTAGAAAGGAGGT
The DNA here is from genome assembly GCF_024436395.1 of Paradesertivirga mongoliensis. Taxonomy (GTDB): domain Bacteria; phylum Bacteroidota; class Bacteroidia; order Sphingobacteriales; family Sphingobacteriaceae; genus Paradesertivirga; species Paradesertivirga mongoliensis. The sequence goes on from NZ_JAFMZO010000007.1 coordinate 3,984, forward strand.
ATTCCAGCCGCACCTTCCGGTACGGCTACCTTGTTACGACTTAGCCCCAGTTACCGATTTTACCCTAGGACGCTCCTTGCGGTTACGCACTTCAGGTACTCCCAGCTTCCATGGCTTGACGGGCGGTGTGTACAAGGCCCGGGAACGTATTCACCGCATCATTGCTGATATGCGATTACTAGCGAATCCAACTTCATGAGGTCGAGTTGCAGACCTCAATCCGAACTGTGAATGGCTTTTTGAGATTGGCATCCTGTTACCAGGTAGCGGCCCTCTGTACCATCCATTGTAGCACGTGTGTAGCCCCGGACGTAAGGGCCATGATGACTTGACGTCGTCCCCTCCTTCCTCTCTGTTTGCACAGGCAGTCTGTTTAGAGTCCCCACCTTTACATGCTGGCAACTAAACATAGGGGTTGCGCTCGTTGCGGGACTTAACCCAACACCTCACGGCACGAGCTGACGACAGCCATGCAGCACCTAGTTTCCTGTCCTTGCGGACTGATCTATCTCTAGATCATTCAGTAACTTTCAAGCCCGGGTAAGGTTCCTCGCGTATCATCGAATTAAACCACATGCTCCTCCGCTTGTGCGGGCCCCCGTCAATTCCTTTGAGTTTCACCCTTGCGGGCGTACTCCCCAGGTGGAATACTTAACGCTTTCGCTTAGACGCTAACTGTATATCGCTAACATCGAGTATTCATCGTTTAGGGCGTGGACTACCAGGGTATCTAATCCTGTTTGATCCCCACGCTTTCGTGCCTCAGCGTCAATAAAACCTTAGTAAGCTGCCTTCGCAATTGGTGTTCTGTGACATATCTATGCATTTCACCGCTACTTGTCACATTCCGCCTACCTCAAGTTTATTCAAGCTCATCAGTATCAAAGGCACTGCGATGGTTGAGCCACCGTCTTTCACCCCTGACTTAATAAGCCGCCTACGCACCCTTTAAACCCAATAAATCCGGATAACGCTTGGATCCTCCGTATTACCGCGGCTGCTGGCACGGAGTTAGCCGATCCTTATTCCTTCGGTACATTCAGCCTCTTACACGTAAAAGGGTTTATTCCCGAATAAAAGCAGTTTACAACCCGTAGGGCCGTCTTCCTGCACGCGGCATGGCTGGTTCAGGCTTGCGCCCATTGACCAATATTCCTTACTGCTGCCTCCCGTAGGAGTCTGGTCCGTGTCTCAGTACCAGTGTGGGGGGTCATCCTCTCAGATCCCCTAGACATCGTAGTCTTGGTGAGCCGTTACCTCACCAACTAACTAATGTCACGCATGCTCATCTTAATCCCATAAATGTTTGATAATTAAATGATGCCATTCAATTATATTATGCGGTATTAATCCGGATTTCTCCGGGCTATCCCCCTGATTAAGGTAGATTGCATACGCGTTACGCACCCGTGCGCCACTTTCATGAGGAGCAAGCTCCTCAATCTCGTTCGACTTGCATGTATTAGGCCTGCCGCTAGCGTTCATCCTGAGCCAGGATCAAACTCTCCATTGTAATGAAGTTTTGTATCACTGACCCTATTGTATCTCAAATAGGAATCGTTTGATAATTTGCTTACCTTTTAACAGGTTCGCTTTGTATTGCTATTCGTATGAATTGACTAGGATTTGTTTGTCGTTACGAGTAACGATCGTTTCCGTTGTTACTCGCTATACTATTTGACTTTTCTTTAAAGAACTTGATTGCTTCTCCTTCTCGGTTCGGCTATATGTTTTCCAGTTATGATCTTCTTAACGTTGATCTTCCTGTTTAACGTATTTCAATTTTGTAAGCTTCAGGCCTTGCGCCGTTCTGCTGTGTTTCCCTGTTTGTTTTGGGACTGCAAAGGTGAGAATCTTTTTTGATTTCTGCAAGAAGTTTTTTTTATTTTTTTTTGAGGCCTTTCAGTCTCAATTTCTTCTGCTTATTCCTTCTCTTTTCAAACTTCAAACCAGCCTTGCGCTGCTTTGTCTTTTACCCTCTGTTTCCGTTTGGGATTGCAAAGGTGAGACTTTTTTCTCTTCTCCGCAAGAAGTATTTTATCTTTTTTAAAACTTCTTTACTTCTCCCCTGTATATCAAGACTTTATTTTTTAAATCGCCCTTGATCATACTTTCCTTCTCTGTCAAAACCGCTTCAGTTCGCCCCCTTCCTCGCGATGGGG
>NZ_JAFMZO010000008.1 GCF_024436395.1 Paradesertivirga mongoliensis
TGAAGTAGTCACGACTTAATCTGACAGTTACAATAAAATTAGTAACTTAAAATCAGATTAAGCAATGACAACACAAGAGAAAATCATCAGGAACAAGGTGGGCATATTAGAACTTGCCCAGCATTTAGGAAACGTATCGAAGGCCTGTAAAGTAATGGGCTACTCCCGGGATAGTTTCTATCGTTTCAAAGAACTTTATGAGCAAGGCGGAGAATTGGCCTTGCAGGAAATCTCCCGACGCAAACCAGTACTGAAGAACCGCGTTGAGGAGCACATTGAGAAACTTGTTGTAGAACTGGCCATAGAGCAACCTGCTTTAGGTCAATTGCGTGTTTCCAATGAATTAAAGAAGCAAGGAATATTCATCTCTCCCGGAGGAGTAAGAAGTGTTTGGCTGCGGCATGATCTGCAAACCTTCAAGCTTCGCTTAAAAGCCTTGGAGGCAAAATCAGCGCAGGAAGGCATTGTACTGACCGAAGCGCAGATTGTCGCTCTGGAGAAAGCCAAAGAAGAGAAAAAAGCACATGGTGAAATTGAAACCTATCATCCCGGCTATCTTGGCGCTCAGGACACTTATTATGTAGGAAACATCAAAGGCGTTGGTCACATTTACCAGCAAACTTTTATTGATACCTACTCCAAAGTTGCCTTTACCAAACTGTATGACAGAAAGAATGCACTGATTGCAGCTGATATGCTCAATGATCAGGTAGTGCCATTCTTTGAACAGCACGAGCTGCGATTGCTTCGCGTATTAACTGATCGGGGAACAGAATACTGCGGCTCCAGAGATCAGCATGAGTACCAGTTATACCTGGCTGTGGAAGATATTGACCATAGCAAAACAAAAGCTAAAAGTCCTCAAACTAATGGCATCTGCGAACGCTTTCATAGAACTATTCAGGATGAATTTTATGCTATTGCATTTCGCAAGAAGGTTTATCGAACAATACAGGAGTTACAAACTGATCTTGATCGTTGGATGACCTATTATAACCAGGACCGAACGCATACCGGCAAATATTGCTTCGGTAAAACACCAATGCAGACGTTCAAAGACAGTATTTCATTAGCAAAGGAAAAGTTGATAGAAAGACTGACCGAAGACCAGTTTGTGGCTTATCCTCCCTTAAGCCACCACGGGGAGGGTGAGCCACAAACTGCGTCTGATGAGTTCGAAGAAACTTTTATATATTCGAAGAGAACATCTGACACTTTTTAAAACCTATTAACTGTCAGATCAAGTTGTGGCTATTACA